>FMXS01000005.1 GCA_900104495.1 Ruminococcaceae bacterium FB2012
TCTTCAAAGGCAGACAGCAAGTCGGGAAGCAACCCGAAGACCGGTGCTGCCGCAGCAGGGATCGGACTTCTGACAGCGGCGGCAGCAGTCATCGCCGTCAGGAGGAGAAAATAATAAGGAACCTCCCGAAAAGGGCGCATAGCATGCCGTGAACAGCGGCAGCTGAGATCTCAGCGTTTCGTTTAAGACAGACGTTTTTATAAACAGCATAAAGGGGCCGCTGCGCAGTGCAGCGGCCCCTTTCTTATAAGGATGGATCCGTCAGCTGTCCTTTTTGATGTGCTGGGTAATGTTGATGGGGAAGCCCGAGGGTGATACCATAATGTTGAATTTTGAAGAGCCTGTCCGGACAGTGTCCTTGGCGGCTTCGTGTCTTGCCATTCTGGATCCGCGGGCGGTGAGGAACTCAAACGCCTCGTCAGCGAAAGAAAAAAGCTGCCTGTCGGAATTCAGAGCTTTGAAAAACTTATAGAATCCAATGCGATCTATGTTGATAAAACAGAATATATTTATCGTTTATCTCACGAGATCACTCCTATTTTTTTAAGCCGCCCGAGAAGGTTCGGGAAAAGCCTGCTGCTTTCAACATTACGTGCATACTGGGAAGGAAAGAAGGAGCTTTTCAAGGGACTTGCTATCGAACAGCTTGAAGCAGATGACCCCGAGGCCTGGAAGTCATATCCGGTATTCTATTTTGATCTGAACGGGCAGGATCATTCAAAGCTGTCTGCTCTTGATGATGCCTTGGCTGCTCACCTTAAGCAGTGGGAACAGGAGTACATCGGCACTGGCTCCAATGACCCGCTTCCGATCCGTTTCAATAATTTACTGAAAAAGGCACATGAAAAGACCGGTCAGCGCTGTGTCGTTCTGGTCGATGGATAGATTGCAGAGTTGAAACAGACGGTTTCATCTATCTGTTTGAATTTAAGCGTGATGAGTCCGCAGAGACAGCCTTGAAGCAGATAGACGATAAGAGCTATGCACTGCCTTTCGCTGCAGACAAGAGAAAGCTGTTCAAGATAGGTGTGTCTTTTGACAGCGAAAAGAGAACGCTCGCTGAATGGAAGGCTGTAGAATGAGCCGGGCTCGTTCCGCCGCGAGTTGACTTGCCACGCCCTTGCCACGAAAACAAAAACACCGCGCAAATGCGCGGTTTATGCGTGATGACTGACTGTTCAAATCTCTTGATCCGCGCCAACAATTAAGGCTCTGAAACGACGCAGATACGTTGTTTCAGAGCTTTTGCTTTTCCTTGAATTTTGATATAGGGTGTTATGGGTCAAAAAAGAGCAGACTCAGATTCGGGCTTCTGATCTCTCACACCGAAGGGTCTTCGGTCACATCAAGGGCGACATCCAGTATATCAAGGAGTAAGGAGCCGCCGTCATCGTCGTCATCGTCCTCGTCGTCGTCATCGTCATCCTCTTCATCGGGCTCCGGAGCTTTTTCCGCCTCGGTTTTCGGACTTTCCGCGGGAGCCTCCGCTGCGGCTTCGGGCGCGGGCTCTTCCGTGCTGTCTCTGCTCTCCGCCGACATTCTCACCAGATCGTCTATAAGGTCGGTCAGGGCAAAGTTGTCAAAAAACGTGTTGGTGGGAGTTATGCCCAATGTGTCAAAGGCGTCATCCTTGCCTATGATCCAGTCCTCGTCATAGTAGATGACCTTCACGCCGCCGAAAAGGTCCTTGAAATAGACTGCCTTATCGGTGAAAGCGATGCCGTTCTTGCCCTTGCCGAAAAGGGAAGTGTCGCACATCGAGATGATGTCTTCCTTGACGGAGAGGTTCCTGGTCATCCGCGCAAGCTGCTTTTCGGGGATGCTGGGTACCGTCAGCACAGGAAAGCTCCGGGATTTCATACAAAGCGGGAATCTCTCCTTGAGAAAGGCTTTTAGCTGTTTTATGTCCATAATGCTCCTCCTTGTATTATTGTTGTTATCTTTATTATACATCCGTGAACATCCGTTGTCAATGACTGCTTCGGATAATTGGTCTGCTCTCATAAGGAATATAGCCGCACTAAAGATGTCATTAGCCATAACTTTTTATTGACTGCAACCTCAATCAATGTTATAATTAAAGAAAAACTCCGAGGAGGCCAACGATGTATTTTGAAGAACTGAAGCTCGGCATGACGGCTGATATCCCGCCGGCTGTCATAGACAGGGAAAAGATGCTTGCCTTTGCAAGAGAGTATGACGACTGTCCGCTGCACACCGATGAGGAGTACGCCAGGACTACCCACTTCGGAGCTCTGATCGCTCCGGGGTTCATGTCGTTTCTGGCGGTGTGGGCGAAGTATCTTGAGGTGGACTTTTTCGGCAGCGAGCTGCTTGCGGGGAAATCCGCAAAGGTCGAATGGATGAAGCCCGTTTTTGCGGGAGACACACTGACAGGCAAAGCGACAGTCACCGATCTTGTCCGGCGGAACGAGAGAAACGGTCTTGTCTCGCTGACCATTGAGGCTTACAATCAGAAGGGCGAGCTTGTTTTGTCGAGCGTAACGGAGACGGTCGTAAAATGCGGAAGTGCGGATAAGTGAAACGGGCAAGGAACAGTAAAACAAAAAACGGTCGGAGGCATCCGGCCGTTTTCATTTCGGCGATCACACGCTTCGATATATTCTGTTCTTTCCCACTTCACTTCATCCTCTTCTCAAACCTGAACATCCCGCCCGGGAACTGTTCCCTGTCGCTGCTTTCGAGGGGCAGACCCTGCTCCGGGTGTCGGAATACACCTTTTTGTTATCCCTGTATGCGGTGACCTGGCATATATTCGGCTGCCGATCTTCGATAAGCCCGTGAAGGGCTGTTTCGGCGGCTGTGTTCATAGCTCCTCCTTATCCGGTTTTGTCTGTTCATTTTCACTGTCTCCGAAGCGGCTGAAAATGCTGCCGAGTATTGCTCCCGAAATATTGTGCCATACCGAGAATATCGCTCCCGGAACTGTTGCCATTGCAAGGTCGGGGAAGGCGGTGACAGCCAGGCTCGAGGCAAGTCCGCTGTTCTGCATACCGATCTCCACGGACAGCGCCTTGACCTTTTTGAGTTCGAGCCTCAGCAGCTTTCCGAGACCGAAGCCGCAGAGATAGCCCAGCAGATTGTGAAGGATAACTACCGCGAACACCAGTGCGCCGGTGGAGAGTATCTTTTCGGAGTTGTGGGAAACCACGCACATAACGATCAGCGTTATCGCCGTCACCGAGACCGCAGGCAGCGCCTTTGCAGCCTGCTTTGCACGCTTGCCAAGCAGCCTGTTGAGGATAAATCCCACGGCTATCGGCACGATCACCACCTTGATGATAGACAGGAACATTCCCCATACGTCAACCTTGACGCTGGTGCGCAGCAGCAGATAGGTTATGGCGGGAGTGAGCAGCGGAGCCAGCAGGGTATTCACACTGGTCATACCCACGGAGAGCGCCACATCGCCCTTGGAAAGATAGGTGATGACATTGCTCGCCGTGCCGCCGGGACAGGTCCCCACGAGGATAACTCCCGCGGTCAGCGCCGGGTCGAGGGAGAAGGCCTTGCTCAGCCCGAAGGCCAGCAGGGGCATAAGAGTGAACTGCGCCGCACAGCCCAGAAGTATATCCTTCGGGCGGGTGAAGATCAGCGCGAAATCCTTGATGTCAAGGGTAAGCCCCATACCCAGCATGACCACCATGAGCAGATAGTTTATCCAGCCCGTGTCTATCCAGGTGCCGCTTGCCGGCAGGAACAGTGCCAGCGCCGCCGCCGCGATTATCAGCACCGCCATGTATTTGCTTATCAGTGAGTTTATTTTATCCATTGTCTTCATCTGCACTTTCTGTCTGATGTGTATACCGTAGTATTCCGATATAATGATTATACATTATCCTCAAAGCGTTGTCAATGACGCAATCGCAGATGTGCTAAGACCGCTGTTTGACAGCAATATATCACTTTTGCTGCGGTTAAGATCATTCAATACCATATCAAGTATATTATAAAGTTAACAATTGTTTGTGCTAATTTCACAATATTATTTGTGCAATTTCGTTAAAACAACTATTGTAAAGCCGGTATGGTTTTGGTATAATGTATAAGGGTAATTATAACTTTATTCATAAAGATCTGCAATAAAGACGTGCTTTTGCTGACGGCATCAGCGGCTGAAGTTAACATTGTTGATTCAAATTGAGGTGAAAACGAATATGACTATAAGATCTTATTCTCTTGATGCTGATGACGGTGCAAAATTAAATATCGACTGTATTAACAGCGTAGAAGAAAACCTTTTTCTGCACGGAGCATACGCTGCACCTTACCATTGAGGGATAGTATCAAAACAAAAAAAGAGGGACCCCATCGGGTCCCTCTTTTTGTTATGCAGTTCAATAAGCGTTTATATCATATAAAACGGACAGGCAGCAGCGCTCTTTAGTCGCTGCGAAGAAACTGCATTTCGGAGTTTTACGCAATTTGTCCGCCGGGAGCCCGATGACAGCCGTGACAGGTTTTTCAATGTTCCACACTCTGATATGCTGTCTGTTTAATTATTCTTTCAGGACCCGGATATAGAATATCCTGTCATTCCTGTCATTGATCGTATCAGGGACGGTCAAGCAGATGACCGTATTTGGCGGAGGCTTCCTCGTTAAGCTTGAAGGGATAGTATCTTCCTGAGGCGGTGCGGTATACGGCTTCGGAAATGGGGCGGTTGAAATAGGGCTCCAGTTCAAGCTTGAACTTCTGATGAGAGATGCTGCCGCTGCCTTTGATGTTGTCTTTGTACCAGGCTGAGAATACCTCGTAAGCCTTGCCGGTGGTGAGCTTCGATGCTGCGGCTTCCTGACCTGTGCATTTATCGGTGCAGTCCACCAAAAAGCTCAGCACCGGAGAGTTTTCCACCCTGTAAATAAGCCTTGCCCGTCTGACAGATTCCGGCTGATCAAATTTATAACCATTGGCGATCACCTTGTCAAGATAAGGGATCAGCTTCTGAACGACAGCGTCTCTTTCGGCATAAAGCTTATCTATGAAATGCGGGTCTCTCCTGGATGCCGGGATCACATTGCTGCACTCGACAGGCAGCATCCTGTCATACACCCAGGCACCTCTGTCGCCGCCGAAGCGCGGCAGAGCGTTGGTGCAGAACCACAGCAGTCCTCTGAAAAAATAGGGGAATGTATTTTTGCCCTTGAACTCCATATTCAGCTGGTCGCCGCCGGTGGCTGCCTTGAATACCTCCAGCTCCTCAACGGATAAAAATGACATCTCGCCCGAACCGCAAAGCCGCTTGTGATACAGATTTGTCTTGCCGAAACGGCTTTCAAGCTGTTTCAGATTGCAGACGGAGAAATTCTCCTGCCCGAGAAGGCGCTGTGTCAGCAGCAGGAGCTGAGACTTTCCGGTGTCGCCGGGACCGTACATGATAAGCGCCTGCTTCATATGCTTTCCCGAAATGCTGCTGATGCAGACAGCCATATACTCAAGGATCAGAGTTTTAACGCCGTCATCGCCGCCGGTGAGGGTATCAAGATATTCATCAAAGGTCGGACACTCCGTCTTGGCAGGATCATAATTGCAGCCGATCTGAATCGTGCTCAGCAGCTTGGGAGTATGCGGTATCAGAACGTGATCGTATATCATGTATATCCCGTTGCGGAAATTGATGCTTTTCTCATAGCAGTTAAGCTTATCCTCGCTGATGAACCGGTCGTCTGCCTTGATGATCTGAAGAGTTTCGTTGACATCGGACATTCTGAGGATAGAACGGTCAAAGCTCTCGATATACCCTTTTATGACCGATCTGAGATATGCATCGTTGACATGGGTATAGACACCGCTTTTGTAAAGATACACATCGAATTTTTCATCATAGGGGATCTTCAAAAAGAAGTAGGAATTGTTCTCCTTGAAATATTCCGCAAGTGCCGGACAGCTTACCTTATACCTGTATTTGCGGGCTCTGGTGTCATACTCGCTTGTAATAAACGGGAATTCGGCAAGCCTGGCAGCCATGGGATCGTCAGCACCTGTGTTCAAATTGTTTAACATTCAGTAAACACCCTTTCTGCGGCCGGACCGCTGTTGATCGGTTTGAAAGAAATTTCTTCTTTCTACCAATAGGCGGGAAAGCAGGATTTGCTGCATCGAAACGTGCAACCTTGCGGGTGATTTTTTAACTTTGGGATATCACTTTTTAAACATCCAACGCTTGATGTCACAAACAGTCCCCCCGACACACTCCCGCGGTCGTGCCTGTTGACCCGGGACCGTAAAACAAAGCCGCCCTTCCGGACGGCTTTTTTTGCTCAAAATATTGCGCAGGTTGAAATAGCGGTAAGATCAGTCATAAACTGTTAAGGCGTAACGACAGATCAGAACACCAGATTTATCATGAAAATACAGGTCTTTTCTTCACACGAAGTGGTATAGGTCCTCGGCTTGATCCTGGTGTTTTTGCGGATATCTTCAAGCAGCTTATTTACGTCGCTGTCTCTCAAGCGGCTGCGGGCTTCCTCGCAGAGTTTCCTGCTTGAAAATCTTAACGATATATGGGTCTCGCCGGAGGCAGCCATGGCGCAGACGCCTTTGCTGATATCACTGTAGGAATAGCTGTCAAACCAAAGCCCGAATCTGTGGTGATAATTGCAGGCCGTAGCCGTAACTTTCGGCAGCGGGATGTCGCCGCCCGGCTTGTGATTTATCATAAGGATAGAGTCGTTTACGCAGAAATAGTCGTAATAGATACCCTCGCGGCTTATGGACGGATCGGTCCGGGACAGGTCGCCCCAGGTAGTATCCAGCCAATAATATTCACCTTCAAGGCTGATAAGATTCCATGCGTGTCCGTCAGAATCCTCTCTGTTTTCTGTTGTGCCCGAAACATACACCGCCTCGATCCCCAGTCTGTGGAGCAGGTAGGTCGTAGTCCTTGCATAGCCGGCACAAACTGCCTTGTGATTGACGAGCACTCCGTACATATGGTAAATATCGTCCGAGCCGTTATTTTTTTCAGCATCCTTTTTCACTTCGGCGAGATGCACTGTGTCGTAATCGACCAAAGTGATCATTTCTTCGTAGATCTTCTTGACTGCTGCGAAGTCGCTCATGTCATCGTCGATAAGATCGAGGTAGTTCTCAGCGGCTGCTTCGATCTCCCGGCGTCTGCGTTCGGCTTCTTCCTTCGGCATAAAGTAGGCAAGTTCGATCCTCGTCACCAGATTTGACGGATCATGCCAATATTTATACTCCAGCGAAAGCCAGAACAGTTCCGGGTGATCCAGCGAAACGTATCTGTAAACCTTTCTTACCTGTTCGATACTGAAAGCGGGAGGGTCCAGGATCAGTTCCTTGCCGAAGATCTCAGCCTGTTCCTTGATCCGGCTGTAAAGGACCTTCTCCGTGTCGTCAAGCTGTTCATAGCAGTAATATTTCAGCTTCGAGGGATCGCGCAGCTTAGGGCCGCTCTCGGGGTCACCTTCCGTGTGCCATGCCTCTCCGGTGTCTCCGGTATCTCCCTTGTCTCCGGTAATGCCGGTTTTTACGTCTCTGCCTGTCAAGCTTGAGCCGTTGTTTTTCTTTTTACCTTTTGAGGAGCCTTTTCCCAACGGCTTCCCCACCGCCGGGAAGCCTCCCGGCGGGATGCTTCCGCCTATGCCGAACTTTTCGTACATAAACGAGAAACTGTTATAATCCAACCGCTGATCCAGTTCCGTATCCAGCCAGCGCCAGCCCTCACCGTATTCATCAGTGCGTGCGGACAGCTCGTTTTTCTTCCATTCGGCCAGACCGTAATAATGCTCATGCTGCAGGAACTGCTGTTCAACATAGGACGCATGACCCTCAATATACTTCAGATCTATGCCCATATTGATGGAACCATACTGCCAGAAGTGTGTCAGCTCATGGGCAAGCACTGAGAGCACGTTTGTCCTCGGAGCATCCGCCTCGACCCAAAGCTCCCGGCTGCCGAAATCGGCAAATCCCAGCACCTCACGCTGATCGCCGGTTTTCTTGCGTTCACGTATCTTCTCGGCTGAGGCAAATCTTACGTTGATGTCTTCGGGCAGAGTAATGCCGAAGGTGCCGCAGAGATATCTTCTGACCTTATCGTAGAGCTTCAGCAGTTCATCTTCCTTTTTAACGATCAGTGATGCGCAGCTGCGGCAGATCCTGCGGTTGTTTCCGCGGGTCCCGTCCTTCATTTCACGGTACTCCACGCCGATCAGCTCACGGTGGCAATAGCTGCACTGTCCCTTTGAGCTCACGCAGCTGACCTCCACCGCGCCCTCGCGCCTGATAGTATCCAGCTCGCTGCTGATCTTTGCAAGGGTCTCTGCATCGAAGCATCCGGGAAGTTTTTCTCCGCCGAAGTAAAGGAACTTTTTGGAAATGTTGCCCGAATCCACAAAGTTCATGAACCACTGAAGATATGCTGAGATCGCCTCAAAGAACACCTTGAAGGGGAACTGTCCGTTGCCCAGAAGATTCCGTGCGATCCCGTTCTGCGAAGCCTGATCCTCGATCATAAAGACTTCCACGCAGCTTGGATCATGGTAATAGTGTTTTCCTATACTCAGCTGAGGATAGGCCATAGCGATCTTTTCTCCAAGCTCCGCATTGCAGACGGAGGCAGGATCGTTCAGCAGAGGACAAACCGCCAGGCAGTTATGGGAGTAGGGGAAAACGGTCTTCATCATTTCGCTGAGCATTACAGCCAGCAGGAAAGCCGTTCTATCCGATCTGCTGCTGCCGATACCCTTAATTATCAGCGAGATCACGTTGGCGTCGGTATACTCACGGTAGGCTGCCTCCCGTTCATCCTTACGCAGTTCTCTGGCTCCGGTGCCGTTAAACAGGTCGATGCTCGGGTTTTGGGATTCAAAGGCAAAATATCCGACAGTATCCACGGAGATGTGGGCATTCCTGAACACCAGGACCTCGTATCCGGAGGAGATCCTTCCGCTGACGGGCTCATAGGGCACGGGATAGGATTCCGATGCCGACAGCGAAGACATCAAGGCATACTTTCTGATCTGCACAAAATCCACCGGTGCATCCAGCATATCGGGAGCCTCTTTGACCTCCAGGATGCCTTCTTCTCCGTTGATCCTTTCGACTGTATACAGGTGTCCGTTATAAACAAAATTCTGAGACGGTACGAAGGACTGATAGATCATATCTCTGGTTATGTTCAGAGGATACTTTTTATCTCTCAGCTTCATGACGGCCAGCACCGCATTTCTGCTCAGCTTTGAAACGGGCTCCCTCGTTCTGAGCCGGAGGGCATCGCTGTACTCGAACTCCACTTCCTTGGCATCAAAGGAACTCTCTTCGATGAATCTGAAGCATCTTTCGACACTCTCGTGTGACTTTTCGGGATAAAGCACATCTCTGAAATATCTGACAGCATCATCCTCAGTCTCCACCGAGGGCTCTATGCTTTGTATCATTTTCCTTAGCTTTTTCAGTTCAACGCCACGCTCTGAGGCTTCGCAAAGAAGCTTGGTGATAACGATCTGCTTGTTATCGGAAAACGCAGGCATTATCATACTTATGGCAGCCTCGTTGCGCAGATAGCCTTCTGCATTGGCGGCAAAGAAATCTCTGAGCATATACGGCTTGGAAATAATATGTATCATCGTGGTCTCGCTGCCGCCGAAACGCAGGCAGTTATAGAGAGCCAGGGGCAGATTGCAGATATCGTCCTCGCAGACTATGAAAGCGGAGTCGGGTTCGCTGTTGTCTATGCGGTTTAGAGAAAGCACGCTGTCGAAATCGCTGGGGCCGATCTCGCGTTCAAAAAAATCACTGAGCTTGCCGGCATTCTGCTTCATGCTGTCGCAGATGCTTTGGTAAGGCGTACCGTTCCGGCTGATGATGCTTATGCTGCTGACAAGATACTTCATCCCCACGCAGGCGATAGGGAAGGCGACTCCCCAATAGGTTTTCGGACCGTTCTGGCCGAAGAGGTTGTCCTGGGCTACGGTGATCCGGTTGTCATCTTTCTGTTTCCTGGCAGCTTCGTAATTCCAAAGCATCACGCAGGTCTTCTGAGAAATATTATAACTGCTGCAGGTGTGGATCTTGTCGCTGATATCAAGTATCTGCCTGAGGGCATTTGAGGTCTCCTGCTGGAAGCCCTCCGAAAGGCAGATATACTGCGGCTTTTTCATGGTCTTGTTCAGCTTGTGCGCCAGCAGTGCCAGCACATAGCCGGCTTTTGCTATCATTTCCGAAGCATTGATAAGCACAACAGCCGAAAGCCTGCTGAAAAATGCAGTTTGTGCGTTAAAGACGTTTTCATCCAGCACAAGGTGCGGAGTGCCCACCACCGTGTCGGAGTCGGCATAGCTATGTATCTCCGTGACGTTGTCGGTGCCCTTCAGGAGCCATATGGGGTTGTAGTTGTTCAGCTGTCTGAACTTTTCAGATATATGATCCTTGAACTCTGCCACGTTTTCCTCGTCGGGGCAGAGGAAAAGCACGTTGCACCCCTGTGCCGTAACGGCGTTGAGATACATGAAAAGATACTCGCTGAATTCCGAATAGAGCGAGGCGTCGCAGAGGATGTTGCTGCCCTCAGTCAGCCGGGAGATACAGTCAATATAATCCTTGCTGATGCTGTGCCCCCGTTCTCTGAGAGTTTCGGCAACGGCTTTAATAAAGGGAGAATCGGTCTTGACATCGTTCTGGAAAATGCCGGAATTATCCGCCGATCCTTCCGTCAGGCAGGCAGCAAAGCGCTCGGGGAACTGTTTTTTATACTGCTCCGCCAGCTCGCTGTAATCTGAAACTATCTCTATATCCGAACGGTCGAAGGCAGCTCCGCCGAAGCTCCTGTCAAGCTCATCTCTGCCGCGCAGGAACCAGCGGAACTCGTTGAGGGGTATCAGCGTGAGCACCGGGAATACATACATAAGATCCAAAGCGGAATCCATAAGATCAAACGGTATCCAGGAGGCCGCAGAGAACACCGGAAGCTGCAGGAACACCAGCATCAGCAGATACACCGCAGATATTATGCGGGCAGCGTATCTCAGAGTGTGTTCGATCTTGACCCATTTTCTGCATGGATAGCAGCCCTTATCCTCCCAGTTGTAAAAGATCCCGAGGAACATCCACCGGATCTTTCTGATGCCCCCCAGCTCTTCAAGCGAACCGGGGATCTTCCTTTTTTTCAAGCCGATGCGGAATATCAATTTGACGATAAGGAAGCCCAGCAGCAATACCAGGTTTATCAGGATAATTATGTAAAGCGACACGACATAGCCGAGCCTGCCGCCGAGCGAAAACTTATCCAGCAGCTTTTTGATCGGTTCCCATTCAAACAGACTGTTCATAATGCGGTCGATCTTTGAAAGCATTATGCAGGCCGCGACTGAATAGATCAAAGCCAGCGGTGTGAATCTGAACTGCTTCACACGGTCATTGGTCTTGAGATTCAGCTTATATATCAAAAACGAAAACAGCACTGCTGCCAGCGCCAGCCCGAGGGGAATAAGCACTTTTACATAATTCATTCCTCTCTTCCTCCGTTTCTGTTATCGTTGTTTTGGCCTTCGGTAAAAAAGAGATCATCGATGTCCCGCCTGTTTACGACAGTATAGACATTGTTGTTCCCGTAGACATCTTCTTCCAGATCCAGCGCGGCAAGTCTTTCCGGGGCCTCGCCCTCGCCGACGGTAGACCGTCTGATATCCAGGTCGTCGATCAGATGATCGATATAGGCAATATACTTATTAAGGTGCTTGATATGATAGTTCTTGTAAACGCCCCGCATCTCGTTGTCTTTAAGATGCTGTCTGTACTCGTTCATATAAAGCCTCAGCAAAAAGCAGAGGGGGATATCCTTGCTTATAAGCTTAACGTAATCGTTGAGGCAGGCCTGTCTTTTTTCCTGTATCTGTCTGAACTTATCGCACAGCGTTTTCAGCTCTTTGATTATCCGTTTCTTGAACTTCCTCATAAAGAGCCGGAACGAAAGGGCATACACTGCCGCCGCCGCCGCAGCGGTCACCAGGAAGAAAACTGCTCCCTTGCCGGAATCGAACACAGTGGTCCGCACCGCAATATAAGGTACTGCCACTGCAAAAAGGAAGATCCCCAGCATCACAAACAGGATGACTTTTCCCTTAAAGCATTCAAACAGATATGAGGTTCTCACGCTCGTCTGCGTGATAAGGCCGTCGATATTCTCCGATCCGTTGGAGAACCTTTCGTGAGAGGAAAACTCCGCCAGAGCGTTGTCACATTTTTTCCCGATGTTTTTCAGTTCGTTTGCCGGGACGCCGGTAAACACGTTTTCCTGTTTGTACTTGACCTTCTTGAATCTGACATCCTTGCGGTCGTTGAAAGCTTCGGTCTCAGCAGTGATATATTCTGTTACAGTATCAGCGTTTTCGCGATCTTTGGTCTCAACATCGCTGATAGTCTGATCTACCGCATTCCGCAGACCCTTGACAGTCATGGAATGTTTGACCTTCATATCGACAGTCAGTTCCGGAGGATCATTGACAAGCGGCACGATCCTTTCCTTGGAGATCAGCTCATCGTTGAACTTCGGAAATTCATGATCGCTCATACTGTCGATCTCCTGCCTGGTTTTCTCCAGCTCCGCTTTTTTATCCTTGAGGACCGAAGAAAGCTTGGTCCATCTGACGGGATCTGTTACGGCATCTCCGATGGAATAACCGTCGTTGCCACGGTCTGTCGGAACAACGATCGGTATATTATCACAGCAGGCGCAGCGGTAGACGAACAGCAGCAGATGTATCTCGGTACGGACGGTGGTATTAAGATCGGAATCTGTCAGTCTCAGATTGGCGAACAGGGTCTCAGCGGTTTCGGTCAGATCGGTTTTCCAGCTGTTGACGAGCCCGTTTATCGCTGTAAACAGATTGGTTTTCAGCGCATCCTCACTTATCTTATCTGTTTTTTTGAAATTGTCCGCCAGCACATACACTGTATCTCTGACGACACTGCACTCGCGTTTCAGAAGACAGTTCGGGTGTTCGTCTGCGGTAAGCTCTCTCCATACCTGTTCGCAGTATTCCTTGAGCGATCTGTTCCCGACCGTCCCGAAGGAGCTTCTGACTTTCATAATGATCTCCGCAGCCTTAGCAGGCTCCGGCAGAGGAAAGTTGTTCCAGATATTGTTTATCATTGTATTCCGGAACGATGTTCCGGTACCGTACTCTTTATTTCTGGTAAAGTTCTCCCCGAAGAGGATCAGCACCTTCCGGGCTCTTCTTCCTCTTTGGTAGAGGGCAGTGATGAGCTCCTCATGGATAAAAAGCTCCGCTGCTCTCTCGTAGGCCAGGGCTTCCTCGTTACGTCCTTTGGCTTCGACATAAACGATAAGATTGAACTCCTCGCCGATGTCGTTATCCCGGGTTATCGTCCGGGAGATCTTTTCGGCACAGTCATTAAGCTCTTCGAGGGCATAGGTGTCCACCATAAGCTGTTTTTCCTTCTTGAACTCATCGAGCAGATACTTGTGCCTTGATATATCCAGCTTCTTAGAAGTATTGATAAAAACAGTATACATAAGGTGATCTCCTTAACACAGACTGTCGGATGCTTCATACCGTTATCCTAACACAGGCCGCCCCCAGATGCTTTGTCCTTGCAGCTGCGAGCGGCATATGTCAGCAATTATCCTACGTCCGGACGTCAGTCTTCCTTAGCTTTCCAGTAATCGAGGTCAAGATACCTCTCGACACTCTCACGGTATGATTTATTCTTTGCAAAGCCGGAAGCGTCATAGATAAGTGAGCGAAGCTCTGCCTGCTTTTCGGGTGCAAGCTCCTCACAGAACTCTGCGATCAGCTCATCCAGGGCGTCGATGAAGGTCTTGATCTCATAGTCATCCGACTTGGCGTGGCTGATAAACCTGTATATCAGCCTGAGTGCATTTCTCTCGGAAACGGTGCTCTTGGATGCCGTGCCTGTCTTGACATCGGCGCTTATAAGCTTGGCGGCAAGTCTTCTTGCGCGGGGGCCCTTTAGCTCCACTCTGCCCATAGTGACGTTCTTATCATCTTCAAAAGCGGGAGTGTAGACCTCTATGAAGCGGCGTGTCACTATCTCGTTGATCTGAAGGGCCTTGTAGAGTTCATACGGATTGTTCACCGGGATCCGCTTGCCTTTGTATAAGATATCGCAGTTTCCGTAAACCTGTTCCGGCACTGAACTGTTTTGACTCTTTTTGATAAACGAGGCAAAGAAGACCCTGTTCTTGCCGTCGGTCATTTCGGGAAGTCCGCCGTAGATCATGGCAAGCCACAGTGCGCGGGCGGTCATCTTGTCGTCCTCTATGTTCTTATCGTCGCTGATCATAGGCAGATAGCTTCTCTGATACCACCGCTTATCAAGGTGAGGAGTAAGCGCCTCCAGATCATTATTGACCATTTCGTCAACAGCTTCTCTGTAATTATCATAGTAAACGCCGAAGGTGTCGCCCACCTCAAGGAACTTGGGTATCTCCCTCAGTTCCACGCAGTAAAGCGCCTCGTAGCAGGATATCTCATGCCTTGAATAATGATCGCTGACAACAACTTCGGGGTTTGCGATCTGTTGGAATCCTTTGAAAAAGTCGGAGAGACCTGCGGTCCCGATCACATTCTGTATATCATTGCTGACTTCGGGCGATATTCCCCAGAATGTCAGTACGAAAGAGCAGTCGGCAGGCGGTGCTTCCCTGTTGTCTGCTACGACAGGTCTTGCTGTTTTATGCAGAAGATAAGGCGTTCCCTTACTGAAAGTGCTCTGAATGAATCTTGACTTGATCTGATCGATATCGCCTTCGGTCTCCTTTTTAAGGGCTTCAAACACACTGATATCCAGAACATCCGAGCATTGAGCTTCAATATCTTCTCTGTTCTTCTTCAGAACGCTGTTGATGAAGAGCGTCTTCATTCCCGTGACAACTTTTTCTTCATTTTCCTTGATCTCTTTTTTGGTGAGCTTTTTCTCTTTCTTCTTTTCCTTCAGTTCTTCTTCATCAAAAACGTTTTTATAGAGAGTCAGTAATACAGCATCGTTGATCGGGTTTTCGTTATCGTCATGGCTGTCAAAACAGATGGCATCATACAATGCTCTCTTTTCTTCGGGGTCAGAGCAAACATAAGTGCATTCACCGGTCGGACTGATATGATCCGGATCGTTTTCTATTTCGGATATCTTGCCGTTAAGATAGTCGGTGATAACTTCAAGATTATCAAATAATCTCTCGTACTGAGATATAAGGCCGTTAAGTCTGCCGAGAACTCCTTCAAGAACAGCGTGCATGAATGCGTCTTTTGAATAGCTTTCGATCACCTTTTTGATCTTGCCGGATTTATTATAGTATTCAGCTGCAAAATTGCGTCTTTTGAAGAATCCGCTTTCTGAGGCGCGTTCTTCGGCCGTTTCGGTCACGCTTTTGGTTTCCTTGATATCGTATGCTTTTTTGAAATACTCTACGATCCGTTTTCTGTATGATGATGAACTTGATCTTACTTCAGACAAACGTTCTTCGATCTTGATGCGAAGAGTATACAGAAGCATTCTTACCGACAGAGGATGAACGGTCACATTGTTGATCCTCAGCAGGCTGATGATATTCCAGTTATTCTGAATACCGTCTCCGGTCTCGATATCATCCGAAAAAACAGACTGTATCGCAGCGTTTTTATTATATGTAATAAAATCATTTACGCCGTTGAAATAGTTTTTCAGTGCTGTTTCATTGTTTGTAACGGCTCCGAGAGTATTCTCCTTTTTCTTGAGCATACTCAATTCCACGCCGGTCTGAGATGACAGATTGCTGAGCTCTTCGCTCTTGCCGATCTTCTCAGTGATATACTGAGTCATATTGTCAAAGTATTCCTCGCATCTGTCGATCTTTATTGTATCTCCGCCGTATTGCTCTTCGTCGTCTTCTTCACTGCCGGCCGAATTATACATTTCCATAGCTGAGCGGATGAATCTGATCCTTGCGACGTCGTTTTCGAGCTTATCTTTTACAGTGGAAATATAGTGTTTTCCCCTGTTCAAGGGAGGAGTATTCAGATCATATTTCATCTGCTTGCGGTTGTCTTTCTTGGCTTTTTCAAATTCATCGTCGATGATCCTCCAAAGCGATCCGATAGAGTCAACAGTGGCGCGCATAGCGCAGTAATCAACTATATCTTTATAGGGATAAACGATCTTTGCGGTGCCGACGCCGCCGTAAAGCGGTCTGCCGCCCTTGTTAATAACAGAAAGAATAAGATTGTCCTCTCTCGAATCACCGATAGTAGTAACGGGAGAGTAGACCTGCATATAAGTGGCGTTGACAAGAAGATTCTTGTACTCCTCCAAAGATCTCATCATTGTTCCTTTGGAATTGACGTTATCAACAAAGAAGATGAAATCGAAAGGCTTTTTCTCAGCTTTCAGCCGATCCCTTTTGCTGTCAAAAAGCCTGTCAATGGTAAGGTTGATGGAATCAGCTTTCTTATCTCTTGAAAGGCATACTTGATTGATAGCATTCAGTTCTTTAAGGGCGCCGTATGCGTTTGCATACATACTTCTTCTCTGAATGCTGTTGATGTTAGATGACATAAACAGATCCGGCAAAGCAAACATTCCCCTTACGAGTATATCGCCGGCATAGTTTTTCTTGATGTATTCACGCAGGAACAAAGCCATCTGGATAAACATTCCGGAACCTGTTCCGCCGGCAAAGGACGACACGATCATTACTCTGAAAGAATTCGGCTTCACATTTCCCGCTTCAAGCTTCAGCTTTCTGATGGCATCGTCAAGTTCGCCCAGCCTGTTTGAAGACATCGTCTCTGCAAAAGCAAGTCTTGAAAGAGGGCGCACCTGGCCGGCGCCTTTGAGCATATTCCTGGTCTTGAGCATTGCATCGTCCGGGAACCATTCCTGCCAGTTGTCAATATCTTTAAGATATTCTCTGACAGTCATCTCTTTGCTGGTATAGACCATATTTATGCCGTCGGTGCCTTCCCATTCACCGTCGGTATCGAAGCCGACATACTGAATGTCTGTATTGAGCACGCCGATCTTCTTTTTTACTCTGCTTACGATCTCGCATCCGGTACCTCCGAGACCTACCAAAAGGGTTTTGTTTGCCATTTTTTATTCCTCCTAAAAAACTATTTATTTCTTATCCGTATAAATAAATATCTGACACACGCTGAAATTTGCACTGCCCGAAGTCAATATCTGATCGTCATACGTCAAAACATACGTCTTATCTTCTTTATCGATCAGACTGACATTATTAGAAGAAAAATGCACGGGACGGTGACGGTTCAGACTTCCGCTGATCTCACCAATGAACTGCGGACCTTTTTTCGGCTTGATGAACACACTGCCTCTGCTGCCGATCCTTCCGTTGGCGTAGAAAGTAACACCGTTGATGTTTTTGCGGTCTCCTCTGAAAGGAACAAAGGCCGAAAGTGTAAACATTCTTTCTGTGACCCACCCGTTCAGAGGGCCGTTGATGCTTCCGCCGACACGTTTGGCGTGGTTGTAATTCACTACTGCCGAATACTTGAAGCGCTTCTTGAAGATCTCACCTAACAGGATAAACAGTATGAATCCGGGTATCAGGTAATTGAATATAAGTTCCCGGACGAGATCCTTGCCGATCACGAGCCTTCCGGTCTCGCTGAAAAATTTGGTCTCGGAGGTGATGTCCAGATCGCCGGTGGGGACAGCAAAGGCTGCAAAGTAAGCCCATCCTTCGTTTTTCGGAACGCAGAGAACGCTTCCGTCCAGATTATATGTCACCTCAAGTTTAAGCTTTTCGTCATAAGGAGAATTCATTTTGAACTCGGGGGCGAGTATCTCCACCGCTTCCTTGCTCAGTTTTTCTCCCTCAGCGTAGAACTCAAAGGCTACGCCCTTTTCGTTATCCCCGAGGTCAGCACGGATAAGCTCGTTATCTTCGGGGACAATGGCTTTTGCCGTATACTCCGCCGGCTTGACATAGGCCTTGCCGGATGCTGAATTACCGCCCTGAACAACACCTTTTATCTCCACGTCGCCGGAGGGGTTGGAGGTGATCGGGTCGCGGTAGCCGGGAGTAAAGGATACGGTGCCGTCATCTTCATATCTGGTGCTGCCGGCCAGATCGGTCT
The DNA here is from genome assembly GCA_900104495.1 of Ruminococcaceae bacterium FB2012. Taxonomy (GTDB): domain Bacteria; phylum Bacillota; class Clostridia; order Oscillospirales; family Ruminococcaceae; genus FB2012. The sequence goes on from FMXS01000005.1 coordinate 18,108, forward strand.
GTATCTCGAATACTATCGACTCCGCCTGTTCTTTAGTGATCTTCTCTCCGTCTGCATAAATGGTAAAAACGAATTTCTCGGTATTGTTTTTTAGCTCGGAGAGGGTGAAATCCATCTTTGACGAGGGCTCGACCTTCACGGTATAATTGACGCCCTTAGCAGGAGTGAACACTCCGGAGGAAAGAGTTATGGGCAAAAAGCCTTGTATCTGCACGCTGGCGGTTATCTCGGTGGGAGTATTGTGGAGCCCGACCCCGCTCAGAAGCATATCGGACTTATTGCTGCTGGCGGTGACAGAGCCGTTCTCCTTCACAAACGTGCCGTAAACGGTATCGCTCGGGAGCAGGTTTGCAGATATCTCGTTGTCCGTACCTATCTCATAGATCCCGCAGCCGACTTCGATCTTGTCGCCCTCTTTGGTTTCGGAGAGGTCGGTGATCTCCTTGCCGTCCTTATAATACTTCATTCTGATATCCAGCGCGGGCTCAAACATCATGACCACGTTATCGAGACTGATATCGCTGCTGAACTCGACGGTATATGTGCCGGTGCCGATATTATCCGAGGACGGGTCGCTGATCTGGAAGGTCCCTCCGATCAGTGACTTGTCTGTCACTGAACCGAAATGTTCCGGATAGCGGAGGGAAGCCTGCCTTGTGACCTCCAATTTCTGCCCGCCGCTATGCTTGACGCTTTTTATCTCAGCATCTGTTTTCTGGAGCAGCACCGCAATATTGAGCAAAGGTATTTTTGAACTGATCTCGATGGTTTTTGGATCCTTCATCACGATATCGGAGGGGCTCAGCCTCGAACGTCCGGAGACCTTATCCGCGATCTCTGACATCACCTTGACGATATCGTTTGCCCCGGCGGAGGAATAGACGTAACGCTGATTAGCGGTATCTTCCTTTGGCTTGATGATATCCTCGCCTATTGAAAGAAAAGTTATCCTCGGCGAAGACCCGTTGGGCATCGTGGAGGAAGAGAAAGATGCGAGCTTGGAATTGACATCGTCTTCCGGCACTTCAATGTTGCCTTCCCGGGCGAAATTGCCGTCGGTAATGACCACGAGCCAGTACTGGGTGTTCTCGTTGCTGTCATCAACGCTTCGGAGCTTGTCGTAAGCGATGTCAAGCGACCAAAAAGGAGTTCCCTGGTCATCAAAATGGTCCCTTATGCTGTTTACAGACGACTGGATGCCGGATGCAGACAGGTCAACTTCGTCGGGAACATACGAATTGGGATAATTCCCGGCAGAGGACATATATGTAACGAACAGTTTATCTTCGTCATTGAGCAGCCCGCAGAAGGCCTGCATTGCATAGTTGGCATAAGCCCAATTGGAACAGCCGTTGTAGGACATACTGCCCGAATCGTCATACACGACGGAGACTATCTTACGTATATACAGTGATTCGGCTCCCGCTTTCAGAACGTTTATCGAACCGTTCAAGGCTGCTGTGAAAAGAAACAGCACGGATAAAAGCACTGCTGTAAACTTTCTCATTTTTACATCTCACTTTCACAAAACAGTACCCGCAGATGCCCTGCGCAGCAGTGAAAACATACTGCCGCATCAGTCAGCGATCTCCAAGCAGCAATTTTGTTTATTATATCACAAATGGCGTCAAAAGTCAACACAAATTTCCGTCATTCTTCCGAAAAGCCCGACGAAGATCAGATGATGTAAAACCGTTCGATGTGATGTAATAAAATAGGATGATCGATCCTGCTCCTGATGATATTGCAGCTGCCGTTCCCCAGCTGGATAACATCCCCGGGGCAGGCATCGGCAGCGGAAACTTGAAAGCCGTAGGGCCCCGCGCCTTCATTCGTGATAATGAAACGGTAGAAATACTCCACACCCGTCCAGGCGGCTGCACGGTCGTGAAGGGAGAAATAATACCAGCCCGCATCGCGGGTGAAGTTCATAACGGCTCCGCCCGCATAGATACACTGCGAAACGAAATTGGTGCAGTCGCCGCCGACAGTGTCGAAATCGTAGTAGAGAGGGTTCCGTGAAAACGCCCAGCGCCGGGCGTAGTCTGTTTCCTCCTGTAAGTCGAGCGCGTATTCCGTCATGCTTTCACCCCCGATACATTATATGCGCATAGCGTTATCCGTGCGAAAGGGAACAGGCCGCAGGGTACAGACATCGGGCAGGCCGCTTTTTGTTTCTGTACCAAAACGGCACATTCACGCAGAGTGCGCAGATATGGCTTGTATGCTTTGTTAAAAAACTAAAGATCTGCGTTTCGGGCTTTCTCGCTTGACAGATCATCTCGGTTTTGATAAAATATGTAAATAAGCACTGTTCCAAAACTCAGGAAAGTGCCGGCAAAACGAAAAGAGGAAAAGTATGAAGCAAACGAAAAAGTTCGCGGCGGCGTTATGTGCGGCCGTTATGTCCCTGGGAGCTTTGGGGCTTCCGGCATCGGCCGGGGAGGGCGGAAAGTCCATAGCCGAAATGCTGAAGGGAATGACCCTTGAACAGAAGATCGAGCAGATGATAATGATAACCGTTCGGACCTGGTCGGAAAACAACGACGGCAATTATAAGAATGTCGCCTCCCTCACCGAGGAGCACATGGAGTTCATCAAAAATCATAATTTCGCAGGCGTTTGTCTGTTCGCTCCGAATGTGCAGAACGTCGATCAGACCATCGCGCTGACCACGGAGATCCAGCAGGCGGCCCTTGACAGCGAATGCGGTATACCGATGCTGATAAGCGCCGACCAGGAGGGCGGGAATATCTACCGCCTCGGGACCGGCACGCCCACCTGCGGAAATATGGCGCTGGGCGCATCGCGGGACCCGGAGCTTGCCTATGAAAACGCGAAGGTGATCGGCAGCGAGATCAGCTCTCTCGGTATCAATACCGACTTAGCTCCCGTTGTTGATGTGAACAACAACCCCGCGAACCCTGTTATCAATATCCGTTCCTTCGGCTCGGATCCCGAGCTTGTCAGCACAATGGCAGCCGGATATATCAAGGGACTGCAAAGCGAAGGCGTAGTCACCGCCTGCAAGCATTTCCCCGGGCACGGCGATACCGGCACCGACAGCCACACGGGGCTCCCCCTGGTGGATAAGAGCCTTGAAGAGCTGAAAAAGCTGGAGCTTTACCCCTACACCGCAGCTATCGAAGCCGGCACGGATATGATAATGACCGCGCACATCCAGTTCCCGCAGATCGAAAAGGATACCTACACTTCCGTCTCCGACGGTGAAAAGGTAACGATCCCCGCGACCCTTTCCGATGACGTCATCACGGGTGTTCTCAGAAACGAGCTGAAATATGACGGAGTAGTTATCACCGACTCGATGATAATGGCAGCCATAAAGAATAATTTCAGCCTTGTGGATTCGGCTGTCCTTGCGATAAACGCGGATGTGGATATCATCCTTGAGCCCTTCGCTGTTCAGTCAAGCGCGGATATGGCAAAAATGGAGCAGTATATCAAGGACGTCGCGGAGCAGGTCAGGGAAGGGAACATCTCCGAGGAGGAGATCGACGATTCCGTAATGCGCATCCTTAAAATGAAGCAGAACAGAGGCATCCTTGACTACACCGCCCCCGACGCCGGGAACGCCCACAAGACCGTAGGCTCTGCCGAGCACAGAGAAACGGCTTTGAAGGCAGCGGAAAAGGCCGTGACCCTTATCAAGAATGACGAAGACGTTCTCCCGCTTGATATGGGAGAGAACGGCAAGGCCGCTTTCTTCTATCCCTATGACAATGTGAAGCCGACTATGGACTTTGCTCTTGACCGTCTGAAAAAGGAAGGCACAGTTGCGGAGGGCGTGACATACGAAGGCTTCTGTCTCCAGGATCACACCGCGGAGGATTTTGAGGAAAACGTCAAAAACTCCGATGTGGTGATAATCGCATTTGAGATGTACAGAGCCGCCAACATCGACAGCACCAACACCCGCGGCTGGCAGGCTGTCTTTGCGGACGATATGATAAAGCTGGCTCACAAGCACGGCAAGAAGGTCATTTTCATCAGCGCGAACATCCCTTACGATGCGGCCCGCTTCACCGATGCCGATGCTATCCTTGCGGCATACAACGCGGACGGAATGCCGCAGCTCCCCGTTGACGGCGAGGAAAACCCCGCCTACGGCGTGAACTATCCCGCTGCGCTGATAACGGTCTTCGGCGGAAATTCCCCCACGGGAAAGCTGCCGGTGGATGTCTATGCACTGGACGAGAATACACAGTATACAGACGAGATACTTTTCCCCTTCGGCTACGGGCTGAACTACAAAGCAGAAGAGCCCGATGACAGTCAGCCGGACAGTGGACCGGACAGTGAATCGGAAAGCGAGCCGGACAGCGCCCCCGACAGTGAGCCGGAAAGTGAATCGGAAAGCGAGCCCGACAGCAGCTCCGAGAGCGAGTCTGACAGCGAACCCGACAGCACTTCCGACAGTGAGCCGGAAAAAGAAAAAGCTCCCCCGAAGGAAGACTCCTCCGATAAGAGCGATAACCCCAAGACCGGCACCGCAGCGGGAGCAGCCGTGATCGCAGCCGCAGCTGTGCTGGGAACGATACTTGTGAAAAAGAGAAGCTGATAATTGAAGCGCGCAAGAAGGGGCTGCTGCACAGCTTTCCCGCCAAAAAAGGGTGCTCCCCCCCACCGGGGAAGCACCCTTTTTCGTGTTTTTATGCTTATCAAAGTGCGAATATGCGCGATTCACGGTTACGCTGTTCGTGCAGCAGCCCCATTTGCGGCGGGAATGCTGTGCAGCAACCCTATGATATTAATTCCCGCCCACCAGCATATCGTAGGTCACGCCGTATTTTTCGGCAATATCCCTGGCGTAGGAGGAGCCCTCCGGCTTAGCCAAAGCCACCTTGAAGGAACGCTTGCCGTCCTCGGTGCGCATTATCAGCGAGGCGGCTCCCGCGCCGGAGCTTTCACGGGAAAGGGCTTCGGCCTCTTCTCCCAGCTTGTGCATATGGGTGTTGTAGACAGTCCGCACGCCTTTGGTCAGCAGAGCCTTTACGGAATCCCTTGCGATGTAGCAGCCTTCCTCGAAAGAAGTGGTGGAGAAGGTCTCGTTCAGCAGAAGAAGGCTCCTGTCCGTACACCCGGAGAACATCTCTCTGAAACGGACGCATTCTTCTCCCAGCCTTCCGAGGTCGGTCGTCTTGTCCTCGTCTGCCGGGAAGTGGGTGAAGATGCAGTCGCAGGGGATATAGCGGAAGCTCTCCGCCGGGACGAAAAGCCCTCCCTGCGCCAGTATGAACAGCTGTCCGACTGCCTGGGTCAGCGTGGTCTTTCCTCCGCGGTTTGCACCGGTGAGGATGTAGACGGTATGCTCACGGCCGAAGTCAAGGTCGTTGGGGACTATCTCGCTGACGTTCTCCATGGTCATCGCAAGTTTCAGATTGTAGAAGCCCTTCGCGGACATGGAGGCACCGTCACCGGTCTCCGTCTGCGCCTCGCAGAATGCACAGCCCTTTTCCGCAAGGCCGCTGATAAGCTCCGCGCATCGGATGTAATAGATGAACTCCGGCACCAGTCCGGAGATGTTCACGATAGCGACGTTCGCATATTTGGTAAGGGTGTCCCTCAGTTTCTTCACAAGGGAGCCGAGCATTTTGCTCACCACGGTGTCGAGATAGAAGGTGGAGCCCGAGGCTGCGCCGTCGGATTTGGTGTTCACCACCGTGGAGCCTGCTCCCGCATTGTTTATCACCGCGAACAAGCCTGCCTGGTTCTTGATGCGGTCGGCGGCGCTGCGCTTTTCTTCCTTGTCGATAAGCTGATAGTGCATATCTCCGTCCCAGTCTTCGGTGTCCCGGAGCCTGTCCTTGGAGGCTATCGCATCGGCAAAATTGCTGACGATGCCCGACTTTTTGAAGGGCTTTTTATTGACGGATACCAGCCCGATGCTGACGGCTTCAAACCGCTCGTTGACATTGATGCCGAGGGTGACGCTCTGCACGTCGGAGGCTTTCATTTTCAGCGCGGTGATGTCCTTCTTCATTTCGGCAAAGCAGGCATCCTCGTAAAGCCCGGAGATGTAGTCCCTCAGCGACTTCAGCCCCTCGGAGCTTATCCTTTCGTCGGAAAGGCAGTCCTGCATGGTCTCAACGGTTTTGATGTAGCTGTCAAGCTCGTCAAGGCGGTGAAAGAGATGCCACAGCCCCAGCTCCTCGTCGGAGGTCTTGTGCATGGTGGAGAAGTCCTTCATGAACTGTATCCTGTCAAAGAGCTGCATCATAGTCTTTCGCAGCTCCGGCAGCCGGATCATGTCCGCGAATATCTCCCGTCGGTATGCGGCCACATCCGCATTGTCGGTTATCTGCGAAAGCACGTTCGTTATCAGACGGCGTTCTTTTTCGTCCTCCGATACTGCCCGGCAGAATGCCTCCAGGCCGAGGTCGTGGAGCACGTTATCCGGGAGACGGCGGTATCCGGGGTCAGTCCCGGCGGGATGCAGAAGGCTGAAACCCGTATGTTTGTCCATAGGCTCACCTCTCAGACTTTTTTCAGCGGGATGCAGATATAGCTGACCGTATCGGCGGGGTCCTTGGCCGGCGGCAGATAGAACTCCATTGAATAGTCGCCCGCCAAGGCATAGCCCTGCAATGCGGGGAGCCACTCCGACCATATCTGCGTGTTGACCTTCTGCATACTTTCGGGCAGAGGGCCCTTGCACATAAACAGCGCCCAAAGTCCCCCGGGGACCTGATAGGTGCTGCACCCCTCCGGGATGTCCTCCCAGGGGAGATACAGGTCGGCTATCCAGTAGTCGAAGGTCTTGCCGTCCATGTCGGTGCAGATGCCGAAGGTCCCTTTCAGGCCCTTCATATCCGACATCCATTCACCCCAGAACTTCGGTATCTCCTTATAGCTCGTTTCGGTGCTGAAACGCTTTTTGACGCCCACCACCGTAAACGGCGCTTTTTCAACGATCCTGTAATCCAGCATATTACCGCCCTCCAATGTGATCTTGATATGTAACGGAGCGAAGGAACGCAGATTTGCTCCCGTTTCTCTTGCCTGCGCCGGGGTGATGCCGTGAAAGCGCTGGAAGGCCTTTGCAAAGCTGTCGGGAGAATCATAGCCGTACTTCAAAGCAATGTCGATGACCTTCCGGTCGGAGCAGGCCAGCTCCTGCGCAGCCAGCGTCATGCGTCGGGCGCGGATGTATTCTCCGACGGTCATCCCGCACATAGCTCCGAAGATCCGCTGATAGTAAAACGGGGAAAGCGCAGCCTTCTCTGCGATCTTCCCGGTATCAAGCTCACCCTCCAGATTCTGTTCGATATAGTCAATGGAAGCCTGAAAGCCTTCGATCCAGTCTTTCATAACGGTCACCTCGTTCCGCTGAATTTATTCTATCACATCGGGACGGTTTTGTCCCGACTTTTTCTGCACACTTTTTCCGGCCCGGATGCATCCGCCGCCTTTATCAAATATTATACTTTATTCTGCCCCAAAAGTCAATCGGACGGAGAAGGGCTCAGCGGTTACGGCATTTCCGGGCAGGGCCGCCGAAAGCCCTTGCAAAAACGTCGGGGATGTGGTATACTGTGGACAGTAATATCTTCGGCATTGAAAGGCAAAGGAGAACAAAAATGATATTTCATACATTCGGCAGCAGAGACAACAGCGTGATAGTACTGCTCCACGGGATGCTCACTCCCTGGCAGATCTGGGAGGACGCGATCGAGCATTTTTCCAAGGAGCATTTTGTCGTCGTGCCCGAACTGGACGCTCACACCGAGGATAAGCCCAGCAGTTTTGTTTCGGTTGAAGAGGAAGCAGAGAAGATACGGAAGTATCTTACCGAAAACTTCGGCGGGGAGGTCTATGCTCTCTGCGGGCTTTCCATGGGCGGACGCATCGCCGCCACTGTGGCTGGCATGGAGGGCTTGAAGATAAGGGATCTCGTCCTTGACGGGGCGCCGCTGAAAAAACTCCCCGGGATACTGGCGGGCATCATGAAGAAAAGCTACATCAGCATCATTGCAAAATCGAAAAAGCGCGACCCGAAGGTCATCGAAAGCTGCAAGCGGGATTTTCTCCCGGAGCGGTATCACGAGTATTTTTTCAGGATCGCGGACAATATGGAGAACGACTCCATAGGCCGGATCCTTGACAGCGTGTTCAGCAGCTTTACTTTCAAGCCCTACGGCAAGGATATGAATATCCTTTTTATGCACGGCACCAAGGGCAACGAATCGGTGTCGAAGAAATGCGCGGTGAAAATGAAAGAGGCCAATCCTCAGACGGAGATACGCTGCTATGACGGCTATGCTCACGCCCGCCTTGCCTGCTTTGAGCCGAAAAAATGGGTCAGAGAGGTGTCGGAGTTCCTTGAGAAGTCCCGGGGATGATAACAGTCCGAAATTTCGGACTGCTTTTCCTTGACAGTCAGACCGCAATAAAGTATAATAGTTATGTATAGGCTATCGTGACGGGAAGATCCCCGGCGGGGAGGTGAGGTCGTGAAATTAGCGGAGCTGACGGCTTACGCCGCCCGAAAGTACAATATCTGCGAGGAGTTCAGATGGCCTGAGCATCCCGGATTTTCCGTACTTTGTCATCCGCAGACCGGAAAACTCATCGCCCTGCTTATCAGACATTGGGACCCCGATCTGGGGGCAGAACTGGAATTCTGCGACCTCAGATGCGGAAACTCCGTACCGCCCCGGCCTTATCTTACCCGGCCTTTGCGCATGAAGGGCTCCGGCTGGAAATGCATATCCTTTGACAGACGCACCGAAAGGGAAGTGGTTTTCAGCCTGTTCGATAAGGCCGTCAGAGGTGGAGACCCTCACGGGTATAAAGTAGTGCTGGCGTCCCAGCTCCCACGGAAGGAGAGCGGCTACAAGGACACCGCACTGCCTTTCGCTTCCAGCAGCTACCGTCCGCAGAAGGAAAAACTGCCGGAGAAGCTCCGGGAGATGAAGCGGCTCTACGAATACGGACGGGAGACCGCGGAGGCCAAGGCAAGGAATTTTTACCGGCAGGCTGTCTTTATGAAGGACTACGAGGACGATCACCCCTGGTCGGGGGAGTTTGTCTGCTATTATCCCACCTATCACGATATGACTACCGATCAGCTCCGGGGGTATTTCAGCTGGCGCACCCGTCTGCGGAAGGGGGAGTTCCGGCCGATACCCGCTTCGGCGGCTTACATATACGTCTACGAGCTTCTAAACGGCATTGGGGCCGATTCCCCGGAGGATGTCCTGCGGAAGCTGTCGGAGTTTGAAGCGGGCTATCTTGATTCCGGTATCGGGGACCAAAGGATGCGGGGCTATCTGCGGAGCTGGGCGCTGGAATATGCTGTGCTGAAGGGGCTGTCTCCCGAAGCCGTCAGAAATGCCGCCGATCCGGAAATGCTGAAAAGAGACGTTGCGCTGGATATTCTCCGCAGCCCCGGAGAGCGTCCCGACGGAGAAGTGTTTGAGGCGCTGTGTGCTTTCGCTTTGGGAAAGCCTGCGGATTCTCCGGTGATAAAGTCCGGCCCGGAGCGCGGGATGAAGCTGTTCGCCGATGCCTGGCGCCGTGCGCTGGCGTATGAACGCCAGGGGACGGGCCTGTTTGAGCTTTGCTTCGGAAAGCCGGACGTCCGCAGGTGGATGCCTCTTTCCCACGCGGTCTACTATGAACGTTCCATTCCGGGGGACACCGAAGTGATCCTTAACGGCTGCCGAAGCTACACCTGTAAAGACGGCCGCTGGACCGAGACCTCCTACGAGGCGTCGGCCTTTGACCGTGTGCTGTTCCGGGGCTTTATCCACGAAACGGACGCCCGCCTGCGCCGGTATCTGAAAACCGGGCGCTATCTGCGGGAGGACCCTTCGGACAGCTGGGCGATACCCTTTATCGACGCTGTCATCGAAGCGGACAGGCAGGCTTTGCTCGAAGCCAGCCGCCCGAAGATCACCATTGACCTTTCGGGGCTGGACAGGATACGCCGTGACGCGGCTGTGACCCGCGACAGCCTTCTTATCGAAGAAGAGCCCGACGAGCCCGCGGAAGGATCCCTTCCCGATACGGAGCCGGAAGAATGCGGTCTCCCGCTGAACGGGGTGCAGATAAAGCTCCTTCGGACGCTGCTGCGGGGCGGCGACCCGTCGGATATACTCAAAGCGGAGCATCTGATGCCCTCCGTTGCCGCCGACGAGATCAGCGAGGCGCTGTTCGACGAATTCGGGGACACGGTCATTGTCTGCGAGGACGACAGGCTCTCGCTTATGGAGGATTACATCGAAGAATTGGAGCAAATGCTCGGAGGAAACAAAAATGGATGAACAGAAAAAAGTGCCCAGGCGGATCTCACAGACCGTGCTGAATTCTCTGAAAGGCGGCGTGGTGCCGAGGATCGGTCTGCCATATATAACGGTGGGACGCAGGAGCGAGATCGAAGCCCTGCTCCACGATGTGGACATCATCTCCGAGGGAGGAGCCTCCTTCCGTTTTATCGTGGGACGCTACGGCAGCGGAAAGAGCTTTCTGCTTCAAACGATACGGAGCTATGCCATGGACCGTGGCTTTATCGTGGCGGACGCCGATCTCTCCCCCGAGCGGAGATTACAGGGGACCAAAGGACAGGGGCTTGCCACCTATCGGGAGCTGATCTCCAATCTTTCCACCAAGACCAAGCCGGAGGGCGGCGCGCTGACACTTCTCCTTGACCGCTGGATAAGCGCAGTACAGAGCGAAGCGGTGCAGGAGACAGGACTTGCTCCCGGCGACCCGGCTCTCACCGCCGCCGCAGACAGGAAGATATACGCCGTGACAGCTTCGGTCAGCGAGCTTGTCCACGGGTTTGAGTTTGCAAGGCTCCTGTCGGCGTACTATCAGGCCTATGTGAACGGAGACGATCTGACCAAGGCCAAAGTGGTGCGCTGGTTCCGGGGGGAGTATGCTCTGAAAAGCGAGGCCAAGGAGGCTTTAGGCGTAAACATCATCATTACCGACGAGGACTGGTATGACTATCTGAAGCTATTTGCCGTTTTCTTCCGGCTGGCGGGCTACAAGGGCATGATGATAATGATAGACGAACTGGTGAACATCTACAAGATACCCCACACCGTCACAAGGCAGTACAACTACGAAAAGCTGCTTACCATGTATAACGACACTCTCCAGGGCAAGGCCAGGTATCTCGGCGTACTTATGGGATGCACTCCCCAGGCTCTTGAGGACAAGCGCCGGGGCATATACAGCTACGAAGCCCTTCGCTCAAGGCTGGCGGAGGGGCGTTTCTCAAAGCCCGGAGCAAGAGACCTGCTGGCGCCGGTGATCCGGCTGGAGGCCCTTACCGCCGAGGAGATGCTGGTGCTCTGCGAGAAGCTGGCAGGAATGCACTCCGACCTTTACGGCTACGGCAGGAAGGTCACCACCGAGGAACTGGCGGGATTCATCAAAACGGAATACTCCCGCATCGGTGCCGATCAGAACATCACTCCCCGGGAGGTCATCCGGGATTTCATAGAACTGCTGGACCTTTTGTATCAGCATCCCGATACGGACATAGCCTCGCTGCTGGGCTCGGAGGAATTCAGCTACGCCAAGTCCGAGGCTGTTTCCGACGAAACGGATGCCGGCTATGCGGAGTTTAAGATATGAACGTATTTGAACGCTATTCTCCCTTTATACAGGACTACATATACCGCTCCGGCTGGAACAGCCTGCGGGTCGTTCAGAACGCGGCCGGGGATGCGATCTTCGGCACGGACAAGAATGTGCTGCTCTGCGCTTCCACCGCCTCCGGCAAGACCGAGGCGGCCTTCTTTCCCATACTCTCATTGCTGGACGAGGACCCTTCAAAGACCGTGGGAGTGCTTTACATCGCTCCGCTGAAAGCCCTTATCAACGACCAGTTCGGACGCCTCGGAGAGCTTTGCGAGGAAGAAGGCATAGCCGTTACCCGCTGGCACGGCGACGCGGCTCAGTCCAAAAAGCGCAAGCTGCTGAAAAAGCCCTCGGGCATACTTCAGATAACTCCCGAATCCCTGGAGTCCCTGATGATAAACAAGCATATGGAGATACCCTCGCTTTTCGGGGACCTTCGGTTCATCGTCATTGACGAGATACATTCTCTGCTCCGCGGAGACCGCGGCTTGCAGACCTTCTGCCTTATCCAGCGGCTTTGCCGGCTGGCGGGGTGCAGCCCCCGGAGAGTCGGGCTTTCCGCCACCATAGGCGACCCGGTGCTGGCGGGACAGTTCCTCGGGGCGGGCAGCGGACGTGACACGGTCATCCCGGAGTTTGACGGCGGACAGGAGATCTGGCGGCTGTCAATGGAGCATTTCTACAACTCCGCTCCCCAGGCGGACGAGGGAAAGGACATTCCCGGCGGTACGCCGCCGTCGGAGCAGCCCACAGACACCGCTCCCGAAGCCGCCGATCCCGGCATGGGATATATCTTCGAGCATACCAAGGGCAGGAAATGTCTGATATTCACCAACTCCCGTGAGGAATGCGAGGCGGTCTGCCAGAGCCTGCGGCAGTACTGCGAGGCAAAGGGTGAGCCGGACAGGTTTCTGATACACCACGGGAATCTTTCGGCCTCCTACCGCGAAAGCGCCGAGGAGGAAATGAAGGACGACGATTCGATGATGTCGGTCTGCGCCACTGCGACTCTTGAACTGGGCATCGACGTGGGCCGTCTGGAGCGGGCCTTCCAGGTAGACGCGCCCTATACCGTTTCCGGCTTTTTACAGCGCATGGGACGCACCGGCCGCCGGGGCGACCCCTCTGAAATGTGGTTCGTCATGCGGGAGGATCATCAGGAAGCCCGTGCTATGCTGCCGGACAGCATCCCCTGGTATCTGATACAGGGCATCGCGCTGGTGCAGCTCTACATCGAGGAGCGCTTCGTGGAGCCTCCCCGCACCGACCGTCTGCCTTACAGCCTTCTGTATCATCAGACCATGAGCACCCTTGCCTCTCACGGAGAGATGACTCCCGGCGAGCTGGCCTCGCGGGTGCTGACCCTTAACTGCTTCCGAAGGATAACGCAGGACGATTACCGCCTGCTGCTGCGGTATCTTATAGAGCGCGACCATATCATCCGCACCGAGAACGGCGGGCTGATATTGGGCCTTACCGGCGAGAGGATAGTATCGAACTACAAGTTCTATGCGGTCTTTCAGGAGAACGTGGAATACACCGTCCGTTCCGGCTCGGAGCAGCTGGGGACCATCGTCAAGCCGCCCCCGATAGGCGACAAGATCGCCATTGCGGGCCGTGTATGGGTGGTGGAGGAAGTGGACCACAAGCGCCGCGAGGTGTTCTGCACCCTGGTCAAGGGTAACATCCCGGCCTATTTCGGAGACGTGCCCGGGGATATCCACACCCGGATAATGGAGCGGATGTACCGTGTTCTCAGCGAGGATAAGTCTTATCCCTATCTGATGCGCCACGCGGTCTGCCGCCTTGCGGAGGCAAGGGAGACCTTCCGCAAGTCGCTGATGTCCGAGCGTCCTCTCGTCCATCTGGGCGGGAAGATATGGGCGCTTTTCCCTTGGGTGGGCACCTATGCTTTCCTTGCAATGGAGCGCTTTCTGAAACTCCGATGCGGGCAGAGGTTACAGCTGAAAGGCCTGCAGTCCTCGCGGCCTTACTATATGCAGTTCACCATGCAGGTCAGCGAAGCGGATTTTTACGAGATCCTCTGCGACGAGGCCGTCAAGGACTTCGACCCTCTCGAACTGGTCTATCCGAAAGAAGTGCCCGTGTTTGAGAAGTACGACGAGTACGTCCCGCCGGAGCTGGTCCGCAAGGGCTTTGCCTGCGGCATACTTGACATCGAAGATATGAAGCGCCGTATCCTCAGCTGGAAAAAGTTCGCGGAGGAATGACCGCACAAAAAAAGAAGAAAGAATAACATAAAAACGGAAGCGCACACCTTTGATATTCGTTATTCTTTCTTCTTAATTTTTTGCGTCAGAGTCTTACAGCTCTGCTTTGTATTCGGTCACGTTAAGGACGGTCTCGCCGTCGTACATTGCGGCGCAGGGGCGGGAGAATTTCACCCGGACCTTTCTGCCGGTGAGTATCGTGACGATATCCTTGTGCTTGACGTGCTCGCCCTCAAAGAAGGAGGGGAACATTTTCAGCACCTTCAGCCTTGACTTGCAGGCGGTGATGACCACCGTCAGCTGATCCGAGCTGCGGTCCTGATCGGGAGCCGATTTCAGACCGCCGCCGTAATAGCGGCCCTTCATGGTGGGGGCCATCCAGACGTTGTCGAATCGGTATTTCTTGCCGTCCACCTCGACGAGAGCGTTGCGGGGGCTGAATTTGTAAAGCATCCCTTTTACGGCAATGCCGGCGTAATTGATCTTTTTGTTGGGCTTTTTGGCGCGGATCTTGTCGGCCTCCTCACAGCAGAAGCCGTCGATGCCCATAGCCATATTGTTGATGAATTTGAACTTCTTTCCCTTCACCGTCACGGTGGGGAGATCGGTCAGATAGGGATTGAGCAGGACTTCCTTGCCCGCCTCCTCGCCGATGTCGTGGAGGAAATCGTTGCCGCTGCCGTTGCCGTAGATGTAGACGTTGTTTTTCAGCTTTGAGAGATCGACGTGATTGATAAACCAGCTTATGGTGCCGTCGCCGCCGATAAGCACGGCTTCATCCTCAGCTTTCAGACCGTCAAAGAATTTCTGATAGTCGATCCTCGCGGCGTTGATGAGCTTGGTCCCGGGGATCTTGACTTTGATACCGTTGTTTGCCAGCGGATTGTAAAGATAGTATTTCACCTTCAGCACTCCTTTTCGTAACAGGTGTTTACACTGCTGATTATACCATATCCCTTCCGATACGTCAATCCTGCGGGCTTAAATTTTTCGGCTGCGGTCGGAGAAGACCTGCGAATATTTGTAAAAGCTCCGGGCTGTCAGCACGTAATTACAAATGATTCTGATGTCGTACAAATGTCATTCGGATGTTCGGAAATTGTCATCAATGGTATACCACTATTTTGCAAACGGCCTTGATTTTTACAGTGATATATGTTATAATAGATTTACAAAATTATTAACATTCTCACAAGACTTATGCTTCGGAGGCAGGGGCGTGCCCCTGGTCCGAGCGCGGACGGCGGCAGGGGCGTGCCCCTGGTCCGAGCGCAGACGGCGGCAGGGGCGTGCCCCTGCACCCAATGCCGCCTATTTATAGTGTGTGCGGGCGGCAAAGATTGATGAACGGCGGGGTCGAACAAAA
Source organism: Ruminococcaceae bacterium FB2012 (assembly GCA_900104495.1). GTDB lineage: Bacteria > Bacillota > Clostridia > Oscillospirales > Ruminococcaceae > FB2012. The sequence continues at coordinate 33,318 of FMXS01000005.1, forward strand.
GCGGTAAACCCACCAACGAACCAACGCAGTTAAGGATCAAGCGAGCCAACGCAGTTAAGAACCAAGCGAACCAACGCAGTTAAGAACCAAACGAGCCAACGCAGTTAAGAATCATACGAGCCAACGCAGTTAAGGATCATACGAACCAACGCAGTTAAGAATCAAGCGAACCAACGCAGTTAAGAACCAAGCGAGCCAACGCAGTTAAGAATCAAGCGAACCAACGTTTCAAGAATGCGAGTGTCCAAGCTACATAACGAAAAGCCGTAAGCGACGCGGTGTCTCTGTTTCATCACGAAACAAACCCAAGCGCCCAAAGGGCGCGCAGCGTGAACTAAAAAACGCGCAGCGTGAACTAAAAAAAGCGCAGCGTGAACTAAAAAAGGAGGAATATGCCATGAGTACAGCCAAGAATAAGGTCAAGCCGAAGAAGTCCGGCTTTTCGCGGCTTCTGACGCTGGTGCTTGCCGCAGTTGTTGCTATAAGTGCGGCGGTCAGCGGCTACTGCGCCTATGACCTTTTCGGCAGGGGAGTTGAGGCTTCAAAGGCCGTGGCGGCATCGGAGAAGGCCGACGAGGAAGCAGAGGAGAACCCTTTGGAGAAGGAGTTCCGCATCATCGAGCAGGCCGCAAAGGAAGAAGCCGAAAGGCTGGAGAAGGAAGCTCAGAACACTCAGACTCCGGTCAAAAAGAACTACTCTCCGGCGATGATAGATGTAGTTTCGGTGGGGTCCGGCTTTGATGACGGCGACGAACAGCCTGTCACCACGGTGACGGATCAGAACTCGGCAAAAGAGATGCTGAACACCCTTGCACCGGAGCTTGGCATAAAGGATGCCGCACAGGAATACAGCCTCACGGATGTCATCGAGCAGGGCGATTACAGCTACTATGTGATGAAGCAGAACTTCAACGGCATCGAGGTCATCGGGGCCGATCTTATCATGCAGGCCTCCAAGCAGGACGGCACGCTGGTGAACGTGGGCGGGAATTACGAGCCCGTCCCCGAGGACCTTGACACCGAGACCACGCTCTCCTACGAGGAGATCACGAAGATCGTAAGGACCTATTCCATAACCAATCAGCCCGTTGTCCCGGACGAACTTAACATCGACATCCGGGGGCAGAAGATCCTCCCGATCAAGCCCACGGGCTACGCCTCCTGCTTTGAGGTGGTGTGCTCCGATCTGTCGGGTATGGAGTACACCGTGGCGGTGGAGGGCAAGACCGGAAAGATCCTCACCGTCACCTCGCCCATTGTTTATGATATGATCTACAAGGGGATAGACAGCTCCACCGGCGCGGACGAGCGCCTCACGGGCCAGTCCGACAAGCAGGCCCTTTATATCTGGAAGGAGAACGACGATCTCTATTATTTCAAGGATACGGACAGGAACGTTTCTATCCGTCTCAATGACAGGAACAGGGACTATGTGACCTATACCGATCTGAACAGCATCGATGTTCATTACTACAACCTCACCGACGAGGACGGACGCAAAAGGACTCCCGACCCCAGCTCGGTGGATGCTCTTGCGAACATCCAGAGGACCTACGATTTCTACAAGACCTTCTTCAGCCGCGAAGGGATAAATCCCGGTACGGAGCTGAAGATATATGTGGGCATCACCAATATCGGAGACGGGAACAATTCCTACAATCTCCACAACAATGCGGCGATGTTCGGTGACAAATTCATAGTCATCGGCACCAACGACAGCAACGAATTCTCGGCCAGGACCGAAGTAGTGGGCCACGAGTTCACTCACGGCGTCATCGCCAGCTATAAGAGCGGACTCAACTCTCTGGGACACGGCAACGAGCAGGATACTATCAACGAGGGCTTTGCCGACGTATTCGGTGAGCTTATCGAGGACTACTCCAACGACGGACAGCTGAACCTCAACGCGGACTGGGTACACGGGAGCAGGAATTTCATCACTCCCGCCGTGGACAACTATTCCGGCATCGACCCCGCCTCCGAGGAGTGCCACAGGGCAAGCACACTGATCTCGGGACCCTTCTACAAAATGGTCAAGGCTTCCAATAACGCTGTTCCCGAGACTACTTTTGCAAATCTTTACTACGAAACTATCCCCGCGCTGACAGCGTCCACTTCTATCCCGATGCTTCGCAGTCTGGTGGAGAACAGCGCTCTGAAAATGAACTATGACGGCACTGCTTCCAATGCGAAAGAGAACCGCACTCTCACCGACGGGAATATGGAAGTCATCATCGACGCCTTTGATGCCTTCGGCATCGAGAGCGCCGCAAGCGCAAGAGTCGTAAAGGGCGGCAAGCTCAGAGTATTTGACAAGGATATAAAACTCTACGGAAACTACAACATCAAGCTTTACAGGCCCTTTGACACGCAGATGTCTGCGGCGCTGTTCGATCAGAACGTTACCGAGGCTGGCGGCTTCGATCTTCCCGAAAGCATAAATCCGGGCTACTATGTAATGGTCGTTACCGATCTTGCCAACACCAGGAACAGCGAGAAGATGCAGATACTCATCAACGACAACAGCGCCGATCAAAAGGTGAAAGAGTATCCCGCAGTGCTGAACATTTTCACAAAGTTCAACTCCGAGGCCAAGGACGTTGTGCTGGTGCTGGACAGCTCCGGCAGTATGGAAGGCTCGCCTATCCAGCAGGCAAGGACTTCGGCCAAGAACTTCGTCACCACGGTGCTGAAGACCAATCCGTCGGCAAGCATCAGCCTTATCTCCTACAACTCCGGCGTGGACACGAGAGTGACAGCTTCCAGCAACAAGAGCAAGCTGATCTCCTCCATCGACAGGATATACGACAGCGGGCGTACAAATATCTACGATGCCCTTGACGCCGCCAAGAAGATACTTGAAAAATCGGATTCCAAGAAAAAGCTGGTGGTGCTTCTGAGCGACGGTCTTCCCAACGAAGGCCCCAGCGACGGAGGCGACTACTACGCCCCGATATACAGGCTCACCGACGAGATGAAGGGCGAGGGCATAATAGTTTACTCGCTGGGCTTCTTCCACAATCTGACCGGCTCGGAACTCAGCAGCGGTCAGAAGATGATGTCCCAGATCGCCACCGAGGGCTACGATTACGTTGTTGACAGCGCGGACGAGGTCAGCGGCGTGGTAAGCGAGCTTGAACTGGTATTCAACGACTTCGCAGAGATGTTCAACGGCAAGAGGTTCATAAACATCAGGATCGCCTGCCCCGTTGACGTGAACGTGACCTACAACGGCGAAACACTTTCCTCCGACCCGAAGAACCCCTCCACCAGGACATCCTTCGGTACGCTTTCCTATGAAAAGGTCATCGACGAGGAGACCGGCGAGGAAAGCGAGGACACCGTCAAGGTGCTGAGGCTCGACGAAAGCGCGGATTACGAGATCTGCATCAACGGCACCGGCAAGGGCAAAATGGATTACACCATAAGCTATCCCGACGAGGAAGGCGAGTACACCGACGTCCGGGAGTTCAAGCGTGTGCCGATCACCAAGGACACTGTCATGGCGGCCTCCACCAAGCAGGAAGACAAGGTGGGCCTCAAAGTTGACAGCGACGGAGACGGCACCTTCGACCTGAACTACGAAGCGGTGAAGAACAAGTCGGCGGAGCAGACCTCCGGCGACAGCGCCTTGAAGATAATCCTTATCATTTCAACTTCCGTGGCAGGCGCAGGCATACTGGCTTATCTTATCATCATGCTTATGAGAAGGGTCAAAGCGGCAAAGGCCGCCGCCGTACCTGCGGTCTGCGCCAACTGCGGTGCTCCGCTGGCGGAAAATGCCAAATTCTGCCGTAACTGCGGAACAGCCGTTCCCGTAAGCGAGGCTCCGGCTCCCGAGCAGCCCGTCAAGGCCTCGAAGGCGCCGATCATCGTAAAGCTGGCGTTTATCTGCGTGTTCACCGTGTTTACGGTCATCGTGACGAATTACTACTATTCGCCGGCGACCACGGTATTCAAGCAGCTGAGAGACGGTCAGGCGGCTTCGGCCAAGCTGATCTACGACAACTCCGGCACCAAGTCCGACGGTTATATCTCCTGGCTGACAAATCACTATCTCGGCAAGGCGGAAACGGCTTACAGCGAAGGCAAGCTCACCGAAGCCGATTACAGGACGCTGCTTGAAGGCGTAAAGGCCGTAGGTGTTGACGACGCCTCCGACAACGCCAAGGAGCAGCTCAAGGAACTGGATAAGTCCTCAAAGGACGGCTCCGGAAGCAAGGACGAAAGCGCTGCCTCCGCAGAAGCGGAAACATCCTCCGCGGAAGCGTAAAAGCACATCCAAAAAAATACAGCCGCCCGATTTGGGCGGCTGTTTTGCTGTATGGATCAATGTTTCTTCGATTTGGCGATGCGTTTGTTCTCGTACATTATCTTGTCGGCGCGGCGCACCGCATCGCTGACGGAGCTGTCCAGTTCGGGATCGTAGATCGCAATGCCGAGGGCTATGTGGACTTCCTCCCACTTGTTGGGAGCCGAAGCGCAGATCTCGGCGCGTCTTTCTTCAAACAGCCGTATCAGCTCTTCGCGTCTGCGGAAATCGTCGTTCTGCAATACTGCGGCGAATTCGTCTCCGCCGATCCTGAAAACGGGGCTGTGCTCAAACACCTTGCAGATCAGACGGCAGGCGGTCTTCAGGTAGATGTCTCCCTTGTCGTGACCGTATTTGTCGTTGACGGTCTTGAGGTCGTTGCAGTCGAAGATGCCTATGGCAAATTCCGGCTGCTCGCCCGCATCCACCCGCTCCTGGAGCTTCTTGATATGATCGGAGAAGGCTCCCTTGTTCCGCACGGAGGTCAGAGCGTCTACAAACACTCGCTTGTTCAGGTCTTTGATCAGATGCTTTTCCGCACGGACCTTTTTCTCGGCCCGGATGCTTCTCAGCAGCAGGATCACGATTATCAGCAGCACCGAAGCGATAACGGTCATGACGATAAACAGATTTTCCTTTACGAAATCCAGAAACCCGATCTTCACATCCTCGGTGGAGTAATAGGTCAGGTACTTATGTACGCTTGCCTCGGGCACGATGCCAGTGATACGGGTGATGATGGAATAAAGGGAAGTGTCGCCCTCCCGCACCGCAAAGCAGTAGTCCATTTCCACGCCGGTGTAGACCGTGGTCAGATGCAGCTTTTCGCACTGCTTGGAGATGTTGCTGTATCGGTAATTGCTGATGATGACGCAGTCGGCTTCCTTATCGGCGACGGCTTCAAGCCCTGCGGGGGTGTCCGCGAAATATTTCCGCTGCCAGCCGGGATAGTGGTCCGCCAGAAACATATCGTAATTCGTGTTGCCCTCGTTCACGGCAACAGTGACCTGCTCCTGCTTCAAGAATTCCTTCTGCTCCGAGGCCCGCACCACTGCGTCCATTTCCGTGCGCATCAGCGGCGGAGAAACTATGAGGTCCAGCTGTTCCGTGTCGTGATCGGTGAGGTTCGCCGGGAACATACAGTCGATCTCGCCTTTTTTCAGAGCTTCCAGCGCAGCAGCAGCGGTGGGGTAGGAGACCGCTTCAAATTTCAGCTTTGCGTTCAGAAATGCGGAGGAGGCATAGTCAAGGTAATCCTTCAAAGCGCCGGTGAGCCGGCCGGTCGCCTCATCCTTTGCGCAGAAGGCCAGATAGTTGTCCTGGTAGCCCACCCGAATGGTGCCGTGAGAGGCGAGCCACTCCTTCTCGGCGGTGCTGACATACCTGTTCGTTTCTGTGCTTTTCAGATATTTGTCGTGAAGCTGCTGGTCGTAGTATTTGTTCTCGTCCTGGATCCTGTTCAGCGCCGTGTCCAGCTCCGAGAGGAGATCGGCGCGGTCCTTGCTGACTGCGAAATAGAAATCCGAGGAGCCTATCTTGCACACCGGCACGGCAGTTTCCGGGGAGCCGTATACGTCCATGGTGATGTAGGCATCGTATTTGTCCCCCAGGAGCTTCAGCGATTCCTCGTCCTTCAGCTCCATTTCGATGATCTCGGCGCTGATGCCGTGCTTCTCTTCCCAGTCAAGGAAAAACTCCTTCTGTATGGTGCCCTTTGTAACGCCGACACGCTTGCCGTTTAAGGACGAGATATTGTCGGCGGTGATCTCCGTATTGTCGGGAGAGGTGAAGACGTAATAGGCTTCGGTGCCCATAGGCAGCGAGGAGAACAGCATATCCTTGCTGCGTTCTTCGGTATAGGAAACATCGCTGAGCAGATCGATCTCGCCGTTTCTCAGTTTCTGCATCAGCTCCGACCAGTTGCCTTCCACATATTCGTATTTCCAGCCCGTGTAGGCGGCCACCTTCCGCTGATATTCGTAGGAATAGCCCGACTGCCTTCCCGAAGCGTCCCTGATAAAATAAGGAGGCTCGTGCCAGCCGACGCGCACGGTCTTGCCGCTTGCTTCATCCGCGAAGGAGACCGCCGGTGCCGCAAAGACTGCGGTCAGAGCCATAATTATTATAAATATCAAAGCCCTTTTAAAGGGCATTTGTCTGCGCATCGGTATTCACCTCCGATGATGCTTTTTTATTGAACGAAGTATCTTGCTCCGTATGTTGATTTGCCGTTTCGGCAAAAACTCTCACTCTTCTATTATAACAATAAAAGTCAATAAAATCAATACGCTATTTTGATAAATTTGCACAAACAGCATTGTTATATTTGTGCAATGATTCGTCGTTTTTGTGTGATGCGCTGTATATCCTGCCTTTCCCCGGGGGACGGGGAGTATGCGGAAGCCCTGCGGCGGGCCGTATCCCGCTTGACTTTCTTTGAGATTTGTGCTATGATCTTGATAATGAACCGCGAAAGGAGATCATATATGAAACACAGGATCATTGCTGCTGCGGCAGCGGTCACAGCGGCTGCGGCTGCGATACCGGCCCAGGCCTTTGCGCTGGACGAAGGCTTTGAGAAAAAGAACGTCACAGCGTATCTTTATTCCATGGATAAGAGCGAGGAGCTTGAATGCCTGTTCAGCAGGGAACTTCCCGAGGTGCCTTATGTCAGTATGGAGGATTTCCTCGACAGGATATATACGGTGGATTTCACCACAGCCTTCGAGGGGAACGTCTATACCGTGACCGGCAACAATATGACGGTCACCGTTGATGCAGACAGGGACACCGTGAGCATACAGGGTTTCGACAGCAACTACGACATCAACACCGTTCCTGATGAAGCGGAGCAGGAGAACGACGGCGATCATGTCAGGATCCAGAGCATACGGGTCATCAGCGAGGGCAGCAACACCGATTACGGTCTTTCGGAGTATGACATCGACCTTATCGGCGATGACGGAAAGATCTATTTTCCCCTTGCGACCCTTTCCGATATGTTTGACAGCACCTACAACGGAGCCGAGTTTATCGGCGGGAGCATCTTCTTTGTTCATACTTTAGGCGTTGTCGACGACGAGGACGGCTATATGGACCGTTCACCCGTCTTTGAGGAGACCCGGCGTTCTCAGGCTATGGCGGATTATACCTATAACGAGTTCTGCTTCCTTGTCGATAACCTCTACGGCTGTCCTTCAAGGGCGAAGATCTCCGGGTCCGTTATTGAAAAGGGCCTGGATAAGACGCTGGACGAATACAGCGACGATACCCGCGAGGTCAAGAAACTGCTGAGATCAACGGACCGCATCGAATTCCTGACGGGCCTTCTGGTCCTTGACAACCTTTTCAATGACGGCGGCCACACCGTTCTTCCGGCCTTCATGGGAGAGGATAAGTACAGCAGTTCTCCCTTGCTGTCAGCCTTCTCTGCGTCCATGAACGATGAAGGCAATCCGTATATGGAACAGATCACAGATGCTTTGATCGCGATCCAGAACAGCGATCTGATCCGCGATGGGGTCGGAAAGCTGAGAGCGCAGAAATACGCCGCTCTTGAGCAGGTAAAGAAATGGGACGGCGAGGCAGGCAGTTCTTTTTACACCCACGGCGACACCGCATATTTCATCTTTGACACCTTCCTCCAGCCCGATGTTTTAGAGCAGTTCAAATGGTCTCTGGACTATGCCGCTGAAAAAGGTCTCAGAAATTTCGTCATTGACCTGTCCTGCAACGGCGGCGGAGACGAATTCGTCGTTCACTATATCAGCAGCATGATCGGCAGGAAGGCCGGAAAAAGCAACAACTATTCCATAAGCATGAAAAGCCGCAGGAGCGGCACTGTCATAGCAAGGGACACTGTTATTGACCTGAACCTTGACGGCGTGATCGACGGTAAGGACAAGGAAGTCTGCTATGATCTCAACTTTGCCGTACTGGCTTCGCAGTTCTCCTACTCCTGCGGAAATCTCCTGCCCGCCGTTATCCGTAACGAGGGCGTGCCGATACTCGGCGGCACCTCGGGCGGCGGATCCTGCATGGAAATAAAGCACTATTTTGCCGATGGGCTGTCTTTCCCGATGTCCGGCGGTCATGCTTTTGTTGTCGGTGACAGCGATGTTGACGCAGGCATAAAACCCGACTGCGAGCTGGTTACCTACACCGAAGAGGGCATTCCTTCCTGTATGGATTACTACGATTTCGACAAGATCGAGAGCTTCATCAATGAATTCTACGGCAGCGGACCGGCGGATGACAGCTCCGAGCCCGAAGAAAGCCAGCCCGACGAAAGCAGCCGTAAGGAGGACAGCTCTCCTGCCACGGGTGCAGCGGGACTGATCCCTCTGTGCGCCGTCGTTACGGCAGCGGCAGCAATGCTGTTCACAAGACGCATCTGCAAAAAGCAATAAAAGAATACGGTAAAACAAGTCCCCGCCGCAGGAGTCAAGGCTCCCTGCGGCGGGGTTTTTATGTTCTGTTTTATGCGTCCTGCTGAGCTGTCATTCCGCCACGAACACTGCCGCCGAGCGGCTTTCAAGGCGTTCGGGACCCCGGTCGCGGAGCTTCCGGCGAGCATTGCTTTCACCGGTGAAGGAGCAGAACTCCCTGTACCATTTCATTCCCGCCGGGATTATCGGCAGCATGAAGTCGTGGGGCTCCCAGTGGGCGTTGACGGCGATGTAAATGAACCTGTCCTTTTTAAGGCCGTACTTTTTCCCCTCCTGGGCGTACATATACCCGAAGGTCAGCGTGGGGGCGGACATATCCAGCTGCCACGGCTCGCAGGAATGGAAGGAAAGCTCGGGATAGCCCGTGCCGTTGTGGGCCTCGTCGAAGGTGGTGCAGCGCAGCACCGGGTTGGCTTTTCTGAAAGAGATCAGCGCCTTCACATACTCGAACAGCTCCCGGTTCTTTTCAAGTCCGCTCCAGTCCAGCCAGGAGATCTCGTTGTCCTGGCAGTAAGCGTTGTTGTTGCCGAACTGAGTGTTGGCAAACTCGTCCCCGGACAGTATCATCGGGGTGCCGCGGCTGGTGAGCAAAAGGGTCAGAGCGTTTTTCATCTGCCGCATCCGGAGAGCGTTTATCCCGGCATCATCCGTTTCGCCCTCGGCGCCGCAGTTCCAGCTGTCATTGTCATTGCAGCCGTCGCGGTTGTCCTCGCCGTTGGCAAGATTGTGCTTTTCGTTGTAGGAGAACAGATCGTAAAGCGTGAACCCGTCGTGACAGGTCACGAAATTCACGGAAGCCGTTGAGCTTCGCTCGCTGTAAAGGTCCCGGGAGCCCGCGATCCTGCGGTAAAGCTCGGGAGCCTGCTCCGCGCCGCCCTTTATGAACCTTCGCAGACAGTCGCGGTAGCGGCCGTTCCATTCCGACCAGCGCTTCCAGGAAGGGAAGCTCCCCACCTGATACAGTCCGCCTGCGTCCCAGGCTTCGGCGATGAGCTTGCAGCGTCCCAGCACCGCGTCCCGCGCCAGGGATTCTATCAGCGGCGGCATCATCATGGGTGCGCCGTTTTCGTCCCTTGTGAGGATAGAAGCCAGATCGAATCTGAACCCGTCGATGTGATAGGATGATGCCCAGTATCTCAGGCAGTCGATTATGCAGCTTCTCACCACTGCGTTGTTGCAGTTCATCGTGTTGCCGCATCCGCTGAAATTGCAGTAATGCCCGTCGGGGGTCAGCAGATAGTAGGTGCGGTTGTCGATGCCCCGATAGGAGATGCAGGGACCCTCTTCATTGCCCTCGGCGGTGTGGTTGAACACCACATCCAGTATCACTTCTATGCCGTTGCGGTGAAGATTGGCGATAAGGTTTTTCAGTTCGTCGGCCTCCAGCCCCAGCCGCGCAGATGCGGCATATCCCGCCTTCGGCGCGAAGAATCCCACGGGAGAATAGCCCCAGTAATTGTAAAGCCTGTTCCCCTCGTACTGTCTCGGATTGTCGAACTCGTCAAACTCAAAGATAGGCATAAGCTCAACGCAGTTTATGCCCAGCTCTTTCAGATAGGGTATCTTCTTTATCATTCCCGCGAAGGTGCCGGGATGCTTCACCCCGGAGGAAGGATGCCTTGTAAATCCCCGGACGTGCATCTCATAGATGACCAGCTCGTTCTGAGGTATCTCCAAAGGAGTGTCTCCCATCCAGTCGTAGTCCTCAAGGATGATCTGCCCCCGGTGAGGGAAGGGTTCCTCCGGGTCGGGCTCTCTGCCCCATACGCTCCGTCCCGAGACCGACTTTGCATAGGGGTCAAGGAGGGGCTTTGAGGCGTCGAAGAGCAGACCTTTCTGCGGGTCGTGCCTTCCGCCGAAGCGGTAGCCGTATTCGGTGGTCTCGATGTTGATGCCGAAGACCATCATCGTGTAGACGTTCCCGATGCGGAATTCATCGGGAAAAGGTATCTCGGCAAAGGGCTCTCTGCTGCCGTGGTGATAAAGCAGCAGCGTGCAGGAGTCGGCGTCCTTGGAGAAGATGCTGAAATTCACGCCGCCGTCGGTAACGGACGCACCGAAAGGGAACACCCTGCCGACGCGGTATTCGAGGTCTCCGATGCTGTGAGTCGGAAAAGTATCTATCCTTACCATACAACCTCCTTCGGGGCAGCGCCCCGGTCATATCAAAGGTCTTCGTCGTAAAGGAAATCCGCCAAGTAATACTGGCTCATGTATTCGTTCTGATAGGAATTCACGGCTCCCGCGTCAAGCTCCTTGAAGCGGTAGTAGCCGCAGCCGAGGACTTTGGTGTTGACCGCCAGCGCATTGCAGCTGCGGACGATCGCCTCCTCGGCGCCCACGGCTTTAAGGCTCTTGACAAGCCCCTGTATCAGCTTCTGAACATAGTTCTGCTGTTCCTCGTCGTAGGGAGCGTCCTCGAAAAGCACCGCGGCGATCTCCTTGGTGGAGCAGGAGCTTCCCTGTCTGTGGACGAGATAGGCAGAAATCTCCTTGGATTTGCTGCGTTCAAAATGAACGTGCTCGCCGCTGGGAAGGAATACGTCGAAGTTCCCGAAGCACTGAACCCTCAGCAGCGCGTCCTGGTCGCCGAAGGCGGTAACATCCGCATCGGGCTCGGCGCCATTTCAAGCATTTTCAGCATGCTTATACGAAAAGTATACCATAAAATGCGGGTCAAGTCAATGGATTTTCACAGAGGAGAGCGGTCAAAAAAGGAGCATCTGCGCCGCTGTTCGGTTCGGCTGCTGTTCTCCCTGACGGCTTATCTTATCTCGGTACCGGGATCACCGTAAGCGCCGCCGTTTCCGGCGACTATGAATACCAGGTGCGTTCTGACGGCACTGCTGAGATCACCGGCTACAACGGTTCATCCGCAAGCATTGTTATCCCCGAAAAGCCGGGCGGCAAAACCGTTGCCCGTATCAGCAATCCGGCATTCTATAAGTGCAAAGCCAAAACGGTCTCAATTCCCAAGACCGTAAAATACGTCGGCACGGATTCGTTCAGAGATTCCCCCAACCTCAGCACCGTTTCTTTTGAGGGCGGTACGGAAAGGATCGGCAGTGATGCGTTCTATGGCTGCAAGAGCCTTAAAAGCGTAAAGCTCGGCAGCGGGCTCAAGACCATCGAGCCTTATGTGTTCTACGGATGCAGCGCCCTTACGGGACTTGTGTTCCCCGACAGCGTTACAGGCATCGGCGGTTACTGCTTTGAAAACTGCTCCGCACTTGAAGCCGTGACTCTTCCGAGCGGCATCAGCGTCCGGGAGAGCTGTTCCTGCGTCAGACGGTAAAGCATATAGGTCTGATCCTTTTCGGCGTGGACGGCCTGCTTTACGGTAAAGCGCCCGCTGGCGAGCCTGACGATCTGCGCGTAATGCCCCGTGGCGATGTAATGCGCACCCCGAAAGCCCGACGATGACCCTATCGCGCTTCATAGCTTTTGGCGTCTCCCACGGCGCTTACTATCCTGTATCCCGCGGACGTAGACCTCGTCGCCGTACATCTCGCGGCGCACTTTGTCCGCCAGCGCGAAAAGCTCGTTCTCGTTCTGCGTATCTTCGATAAGCTCCGCAAGAGCGCTGTCGGAGTTAAGCTCAAACATAAGTCCCTTCTCCTTTCTCGGACGGTACAAAAATCGGCGATGTGCATTTCGGCGCACATCGCCGTCCGTTTCAGATGACATACATATCCCATTGGTTTCCCTTGCTCTTGCAGCCGTCTATGAAATCCTTCAGCGTAACCGTTTCCGCAAATTCCCGGAGGTTGGCATCGACACGCTCCCAGAAGTGGGTCCTCACCTGGTCGCGGATATCGCTTTCAACATTCCCCGAGATGCTGTCGGCAAGTATGGAATCGTCCAGGGCGCTCAGCACTTCGTACACGGTGATCCTGTCGGCGCCGCGGGTAAGGGTGTACCCGCCGCCGGAGCCCTTATGCGCCTTGATAAGCTCCGCGTGTTTCAGGCTGACGAGTATCTGTTCAAGATATTTCTGCGAGATGCTCTGCCTCTCGGATATATCCGATGCGGGAACAACCGCACCGTTCTCGGAATAGATCGCTATATCCGCAAGAGCTATCAGCCCGTATTCGACTTTTGTTGATACTCTCATTTCCTTTCCTCCTACTATCCGTTTTCGTCCAGCAGCTTTTCAAGTGTCTTCCAGCCGAGGGTCGCGCATTTCACCCTTGCGGGCATTCTGGAGATGTTCTGTAAAGCTCCTGCTTCCTCCAGTGTTTCCAGCTCCTCGTCGGTGATGCTCCCGCTTATCATTTTCGAGAACAGCTCCCCGATATGCTTTGCATCATCAACGCTCCTTCCGATGACAAGATCCAGCATTATATCCGCCGAAGCGTTGGAGATCGCGCATCCCACTCCCGTGTAGGAGCCGTCGGTGATGACACCGTCCCTGATAACGAGATTGAGTGTCAGAGAATCTCCGCAGGTCGGGTTCAGACCCGCGTTAGAACAGGTCGCGCAGGGCAGTTCGTGAAGATGTATCGGGTGCAGATTGTGGTCGATCAGCACTTCGTTGTAAAGATTATCCGTCATAGCCCATTCGCCTCCTGACTGTTTTCAGAGTTTCGGTAAAGCGCTCGATGTCGCTTTCGTCGTTGTAGAATGCAAGGCTCATCCTTGCGGAGGACTGCACTCCCAAAAATTGATGCAAAGGCTGGGCGCAGTGATGTCCCGCCCTGATAGCTATCCCGTCAGCGTCGAATACCGCCGCGACGTCGTGAGGATGAACGCCCTCCACCGTGAAGGAGATTATCCCGTGATGCTCATTTGCCTTCTCCGAGCCGATGATGTGAACATAGGGCAGACGGGACATTTCCTCGAAGGCAAGTGCCGTGAGCCTGTCCTCGCGGGCGGTGATCTCGTCGAAGCCGATGCTGTTGATATAGTCGATCGCCGCGCGGAGGCCCACCGCTCCGCCGACGTTCACGGTACCGGCTTCAAATTTGTGGGGCAGTTCCGCGAAAGACGCGCTCTCCCGGGTGACGTATTCGATCATCTCACCGCCGAAAAGGAAGGGCGGCATTTTTTCAAGAAGTTCCTCCCGGCCGTAAAGCACGCCGATGCCCATGGGAGCATAGAGCTTGTGCCCCGAAAAGGCGAGGAGATCCACTCCGAGATCCCGCACGTCCACGGGCGTGTGAGGGACGCTCTGGGCTCCGTCACAGACCGTCACGGTGCCGTTGGCGCGGCAGATCTCCGCGAACTCTTTAATGGGATTTATGCGCCCGAAGATGTTGGATACCTGCGCTATGGCAAAGAGCTTCGTCCTCGGAGTGAGGGCGGCTTTCAGCGCCTCGGCGGTGTATTCTCCCTGCTTGTCACATTCAAGGAAACGCAGCTCCGCTCCCGTTTCACGGGCAAGAGTCTGCCAGGGCAGCAGGTCGGAGTGATGCTCTGAGATAGCCACAAGAAGCTCATCCCCGCGGTGTATGTTCGCCCGTCCCCAGCTGTACGCGATAAGGTTCAGACTTTCGGTGGCGTTGCGGGTAAAGACGATCTCCCGGACGCTTTTCGCCCCGATGAACCGCCTCACCGCCTCACGGGCGTTTTCGTAGGCTTCGGTGGCCTTGACGCTAAGACCGTACAGCCCCCGCAGAGGATTGGCGTTTTCCTCGCGGTAGTATTTTTCCACAGCTTCGATCACGCACCGGGGTTTCTGCGTGGTGGCGGCGTTGTCGAGATAGTCCAAATTTCCGTACACTTGAAAGACGGGGAGATCATCCTTGAAGTTTCGCTCACTCATCTGCGTCACCCCACCCCAAAGCCTTGTAAACACGGGCTTTCGCAGTATCGTCGTCAATGCGTGAGACGGCCTTCATCAGCTGCGAACGGGCCGCAAGTTCGTATATCTTTTCCTCGCTTATCCCGCGGGAGCGCATATAGAAAATGTGATTTTCGTCGAGGCGTCCGACGGTGGCTCCGTGGTTGCCCTCGACGTTCTCCTCCTCGCAGAGGATAACGGGAACTGTCCGATTTCTTACCCTGTTATCAAGCAGCAGGGCACTTTCGTGCTCACTGCCCTTGGCACCGGATGAGCCGTTTTTGAAGTCGATGGTTCCCTTGAAGATCTTCTGGGACCGCCCCCTCAGCACCGAACCGATCTCTATCGAGGATTCGCTTTTCCTGCCCCGATGCTCCGCGATAAGGTTGATGTCCAACTTGTCCTCGCCGTCCAGCGTGCATCCGATGACGGCGGTGAATCTTGACTTCGCGCCGTCAAGCCGGGTCACGACTTCGCTGACCGTATCGCTCCCGCCGATATAGATCTGGATCAGCTCCAGCTCGGCGTTGTCTTCAAGCTCTGCATCCAGCTTTGAAACGTAGGGTGACTGCCGCTCAAACACCTGGACCAGCTTCAGTTTCACTCCCCGTGACACCTTCACGCGGAGTTCTCCCACGGACAGCGTTTTTTCGTCCGCAAACAGCACCACCGACCTGTTATCCGAGGGACTTATGCTCGCTTTGACGGTTTCATATCTTTTTATATCGCGCTTTGCATAATTGACTCCCAGGCTGGAAAACGTCGGGACGGGCAGGATGTTCACTTTGGTTTCTGACATGGTTTTTCCTCCTTTACCCAACGCTTCCGTGCATTTCAAGACCTATAAGACTGTTCATTTCCACCGCGTACTCCAAGGGTAATTCTTTGGACACATTGTCTGCGAAGCCCCGGACGATCATAGCCCGTGCATCCTCCTCGGAAAGCCCGCGGGAGGTCAGATAGAAGATAGCCTCGTCGCTTATGCGTCCGATCCTTGCCTCGTGTCCGACGTCGCATTTATCGGTCTTTACGTCGATGACGGGCACCGTGTCCGAGCGTGAGATGTTGTCCAGCATCAGCGATTCGCAGTTGACCGAGGACTTGCTCCCGACGGCGTTTTCGTTTACGACCACCGCGCTCCGGAAGGTGCTTTTCCCTCCCGACTTGCTCAGAGATTTTGTGTTCATATACGAGGATGTGTTCGGCGCATTGTGGACGATCTTCGCCCCGGTATCAAGGTCCTGACCCTCGCCTGCAAAGGTGATGCCGGTAAACTCTGCACTTGCTCCTTCACCGTTTAATATACTCATAGGATACAGATAGCTGACGTGTGAGCCGAAACTGCCGGACACCCATTCTATCCGTCCGTTTTTCTGTACTAATGCTCTTTTCGTGTTGAGGTTATACATATTCTTCGACCAGTTTTCGATAGTCGAATACCGCAGGCTCGCGCCCTCGCCGACGTACAGCTCCACGCAGCCCGCGTGAAGTCCCGCTTCGTAGTATTTCGGGGCGGAGCATCCCTCGATGAAGTGCAGATAGCTGTTCTCCTCCAGGATTATCAGCGTATGCTCGAACTGTCCCGCACCTTTGGCGTTGAGCCTGAAATAGGACTGGAGCGGTATCTCCAAGTGTACGTTTTTCGGGACATATACAAACGAGCCTCCCGACCAGACGGCTCCGTGCAAAGCCGCAAATTTGTGGTCCGTCGGCGGCACCAGCTTCATAAAATGGGAGCGGATGATCTCCGCGTACTTCGGGTCGTGCATCGCGCTTTCAAGATCGGTGTAGACCACTCCCGACTGCGCCACTTCCTCGCGGACATTGTGGTAAACAAGCTCCGAATCGTACTGCGCACCCACGCCCGCCAGGCTTTCACGCTCCGCCTGCGGTATGCCCAGGCGCTCAAAGGTCTCTTTAATATTTTCGGGTACTTTCTCCCAGTCGGTATTCATCCGCGTTTTCGGACGAATGTAGGCCACGATGTTGTCCACGTCCAGCCCCTCGATGGAAGCCCCCCAGCTCACCATCGGAGTGCGCTTGTATATCTCCAGCGAGCGGAGCCTGAACTCCCGCATCCAGTCGGGGTCGTTCTTTTCCTCCGAGATCTCACGGATGATCTCCGGCGTGATGCCGCTGTCGAAGAAGTCGCTCTCGTCCTCCTCAAAGCGGAAATCGTACAGCGAGCGGTCAACGTCTGCGACTTGAGTTTTCTGTTTCATTTATTTATACCTCTTCGATGTATTTCTCAAAGCCGTCCGCCAGCACGTCAAATGCCAGCTGACCGTCTCCCTCTCTGACGATCCTGCCGTTTGAGAGGATGTGGGTCTTATCCGCGTTCAGCTCTTCAAGTATCTTCGCGTTGTGAGTGATGATGAGCAGCGTCCCGCCCACGCTTTTTTTGTACTCCTCGATGCCTTTGGAGACCACCTTGACAGCGTCCACATCCAGGCCCGAGTCGGTCTCGTCCAGGATAGCAAGGCGGGGTTTCAGCATAAGAAGCTGGAGTATCTCCGCCTTCTTTTTCTCTCCGCCGGAGAAGCCCACGTTCAGATCGCGTCCCGCGTAGGACTCGTCCATACCCAGCACGGACATAGCCGCCGCCAGGTTTTTCTTATGCTCGAACAGCTTGATGCGCTGGCCTGTCTGCTGTTCAAGAGCATTCCGCAGGAACTCCGAGAGGGTTATACCCGGTATCTCCACGGGGTCTTGAAAAGACAGGAAGATGCCCCGCTTTGCGCGCTTGTCGGCGGACTCTTCGGTGATGTCCTCGCCGTCGAAAAGTATCCTTCCCCCCGTGACTTTATATTCGGGACTGCCCATGACCGTGCATCCGAGGGTGGATTTTCCTGCCCCGTTGGGGCCCATAAGCACATGAGTCTCTCCCTTGCCCAGTGTCAGATCGACTCCGCGGAGCAGTTCCTTATCCTCGGCGGAGACCGTCAGTCCCTCTGTTTTCAGCAAATCAGACATTGTATTCTTCCTTTCGTTTATCTCTTTATAAAGGTATATCGGACACGCGGATGCCTTCGCATATCCTACGCTTTTAATATGAATTATACATATAATAGCACATATTTCCTACTATGTCAATAGGTTATATAAAATTTATTGCTTCCAACAAGTAATTCGTCCAAGTGTTGACTTTTCTTTGTTCAAAGTTTCCTATTGACTTGCTATGATTTGTGTGTTATAATTCATACATACCCAATAGGATTAATCAGAAAGGAGTGCCGATAATGATAGAGCTTAAAAGCATATCCAAGACCTTTAAGACCAAAAAAGGCAGTTTCACGGCGCTCCGGGATATTGACCTTACGGTCAACGACGGCGAGATCTTCGGCATCATCGGGCTTTCGGGAGCGGGAAAAAGCACGCTGGTGCGATGCATCAACTATCTTGAAAAGCCCACCTCGGGGAAGGTCATCATCGACGGACGGGAACTTGGCTCGCTTAAAAAGAAGGAACTGCTGGAGCTTCGCAGAAACATCGGGATGATCTTTCAGAGCTTCAACCTCCTTGAACAGCGAACTGTACTGAAAAATGTACTCTTTCCGCTGGAGATCGCCGGCCTTGAGAAGGACAAGGCGATCAGTAAAGCGCGGGAACTGCTGGAGCTTGTGGGCCTTTCGGACAAGGAAAGCTCCTATCCCTCGCAGCTTTCCGGCGGGCAGAAACAGCGGGTGGCGATCGCCAGGGCGCTGGCATCCGAGCCGAAATATCTGCTCTGCGACGAAGCCACCAGCGCTCTTGACCCCGACACCACCCGCT
Organism: Ruminococcaceae bacterium FB2012; assembly: GCA_900104495.1. Classification (GTDB taxonomy): domain Bacteria; phylum Bacillota; class Clostridia; order Oscillospirales; family Ruminococcaceae; genus FB2012. The sequence goes on from FMXS01000005.1 coordinate 51,631, forward strand.
CCATACTTGAACTTATCCGCAGGATAAACCGTGAACTCGGCGTCACCACCGTGGTCATCACCCACGATATGAAAGTCATCGACAGCATCTGCGACCGCGTTGCGGTAATGGACAGCAGCGTCGTGACCGAGGTGGGGACCGTGGCGGAGGTCTTTTCCGATCCCAAGTCCGAGACCGCCAGAAAGCTGATACTTCCGGAGCTGAAGCTGACAGACAGCGTCTCCGGCGGTCAGCGCATCAGACTGATATTTTCCGGCGAGAGTTCTTTCACGCCGGTGGTCTCGAATCTGATTCTCTCCTGCGGGACGCCGCTGAACATCCTCTACGCCAAGACCAAGGACATCGACGGTCACGCCTACGGGGAAATGGTACTTCAGCTGCCCGACGACGAACGTGCGGCGGCGAAGGTGAAAAACTATCTTGAAGCACACGTGCAGACATACTCGGTGCTTGACGGAGGTGAGGACAGTGTCGGAAATGCTTCAAAAGCTGTGGGATAACGGCATCCTCCTGCTGGGCATCTGGGAGACGGTCTATATGACCTTCATCTCGGCCTTCTTCGCCTATCTGCTGGGACTTCCTCTGGGAGTGCTCCTCTGCGTAACCGCCAAGGACGGCATCCGTCCGATACCCTGGCTCAACCGCATCCTTGACATCCTCGTCAACATCTTCCGGAGCATACCCTTCATCATACTTATGGTGGCGGTGCTGCCGGCGGCGAAGCTGATAGTCGGCACGAGCCTCGGCAACAAGGCGATGATAGTCACTCTCGTAATCGCGGCTGCGCCCTACGTTGCCCGTATGGTGGAGTCCTCGGTAAAAGAGGTGGACAAGGGAGTTATCGAAGCCGCCCAGTCAATGGGCGCGGGCCCTCTGCGGATAATCACAAGGGTACTGATACCCGAAGCAAGACCCTCGCTGACGGTGGGAGCCGTCATCTCACTGGTGACCATACTCGGCTACTCGGCCATGGCGGGCACCATCGGCGGCGGCGGCCTGGGGATGATCTCCATAACCTACGGTTATCAGCGGTTCAACAGCGAAGTCGTATGGATATGTGTGGCGCTGACGATAATCATTGTTCAGCTGATACAGGAGGCAGGAATGCGCATTGCCCGAAAGACGGACAGGCGCTCAGCATAAAAAAGTAAGGAATGATACAAATGGCACTCAGATTCACAAAGCTTCTCAGGATGAATTACCGATTCGGGCGAATGCGGCGATGTTGCACATCCGACCGAAACAAAAACCAAAAGTAATTTATCTAAAAAGGAGTTTTTAAAAATGAACATCAAAAGAATAATCACATCCGCAGCGGCTCTCGCAGTATCGGCCTTCGTATTCGCAGGCTGCGGCAGCGCGGATTCTTCTTCAAAAGCCACGGAGAACGTAAAGAACACCGACAGCACCGCGGCAGTCAGCGCAGACAAGACTATCGTAGTCGGAGCCACCTCGACACCTCACGGCGAAGTGCTGGAGCACGTCAAGGACGCCCTCAAAGCGAAGGGTTACACCCTGGAGATCAAGATCTACGATGATTACGTTCTCCCCAACAAGGCCCTCTCCGACAAGGAACTGGACGCCAACTACTTCCAGCACACTCCCTATCTCAACAGCTACAATTCCGAGAACGGCACCGACATCCAGAGCGCCGCAGAGATCCACTACGAGCCCTTCGGCCTTTACGGCAACGGCGTGACTTCGGTGAAGGACATCAAGCCGGGGGCATCCATTGTCATTCCCGCCGACGACAGCAACGAGACCAGAGCGCTTCTGCTTCTCAGACAGGAGGGACTTATCAAGCTCCCCGAGGACGCTTCCGCATCCAAGGGCGTGACGACTCTTGACATCGTCGATGACGGCGGCTACAAGATCACCACCGTCCAGGCGGATACCGTGGCGGCACAGTTCAAGAATTCCGACACCGGCTCTCTCGCAGTCATCAACGGCAACTATGCCCTTGCTTCGGGTCTGAAGATCAAGGACGCTATCGCCGTGGAGGACGCAAGCGGTGACGCCGCACACACCTACGCCAATATAATCGCAGTCCGCAAGGGCGACGAGAACAGCGAAAAGACCAAGGCTCTCATCGAAGCCCTCAAGACCGATGACGTGAAGAAGTTCATAGAGGAAAAATACAACGGCGCAGTTGTTGCTATCTTCTGAAAACGACACATAACGATACAAAGCCATTAAACTTCCTGCAAACGAAATACCGCTCCCTGTTTTTCGGGGGCGGTGTTTTGGCACATTTCTGACACACTATATCATACTAAGTCAATATACTTGATGTGAAATTAAACAGAAATTTCATTGATTTCAAGCTCTAAAGTTGCTATAATACTTTAACAGGAAAATATTGGCCATTTTCAAGGCAAAGGAGCGATAGAAAATGAAAGATATATCCGTTGAGGAAAACATCTCCGCCGTTATCGACGACCTGCTTTCCGACGGCGATAACACCGACGGCGAAGAGCCCCGTCTGTTCGCGCATCCCGACAAGGATGTGATAACCGACATCCTGTCCGGCGTGAGGAAGATCATCTTCCCCGGCTATTTCAAGAACAGGGACATCAAGGTATACACCCTGCGCAGCAACCTTTCAATGCTTATCGAGGATGTGATCTACAAGCTCACCAAGCAGATAGCTATCGTCCTGGAAAGCGAAGGCGTCAGCAGAGAAGAGACCGTCAAGGAGGCAAAGAAGCTGGCCGTAAAGTTCATCGGGCGGCTCAAGGTCATAAAGGAATACATAATGACAGATGTGCAGGCAGCCTATGACGGCGACCTCGCCGCTTACAGCCGCGACGAGATAATCTACTCCTATCCCGGGCTGTTCGCCATACTGATAAACCGCATCGCTCACGAGCTGTTCCTGCTGGGCGTGCCGGTTATCCCGCGGATGATGACGGAGTATGCCCACAGCGAAACCGGCATCGACATCCACCCGGGGGCGACTATCGGCAAGTATTTCTTCATCGACCACGGCACGGGAATAGTTATCGGCGAGACCACCGTCATCGGGAACAACGTAAAGATATACCAGGGCGTTACTCTCGGAGCCCTTTCCACAAGAGGCGGACAGGCGCTGAAAAACAAGAAGCGTCACCCGACTATCGAGGACAATGTCACGATATACTCGGGAGCTTCCATACTCGGCGGGAACACCGTCATCGGCCGGGACGTGGTCATCGGAGGCAACGCATTCATCACCCGTTCGGTCCCCGAGGGAGCAAAGGTCAGCGTCAAGAACCAGGAACTGCGCTACAATTACGACGCCGCCAACCCCATAGAGCGCATCGAGATCGAGGACGATTCCTGGTTTTATATAATTTGACCATAAATCCCTACTAAACTTCTATGATTTTTTCCGTATAATACTGCTCAAGCCTATTGACAAACACCTCAAGCTATGTTATATTATAGTAAACCGATAGGAAATGTATGTATTACCAAAATACACAGTATCAGAGGCGATGAAAAATGGCAGTTACGGTTTTTATCCCGACCACGCTCCGGCTTTTCACGGGGCATCAGTCGGAGATCACACTTGAAGGGGAGACGGTGGGAGCGGTGCTGAAGCTCCTCTCGGAGGAATACCCCGACACAAGAAAGGCTCTGTTCGACGAGCAGAACGAACTGAGAGCGTTCATAAACGTGTTCGTGAACGACGAGAATATCCGCGACTTAGAGGGTTTTGACAGCGCCCTCAAAGACGGCGACGAGCTGATACTTATCCCCGCTATCGCAGGGGGCTCGGGAGTAACGGAAAGCGTCCTCGGAGAGAGGACCGGCGAAAAGCTCACCAACGAGGAGATCAACCGTTACAGCCGTCACCTGCTTCTGCAGGAGATAGGCGTCAAGGGGCAGAAGCGGCTCAAAGCTGCAAAGGTGCTGATCGTCGGAGCAGGCGGCCTCGGTACGCCGCTGGTGCAGTATCTTGCGGCGGCGGGCGTGGGAACTCTCGGCATCATCGACGATGACGAAGTGGAAGAATCCAACCTGCAAAGACAGGTGATGCACGGCACCCGCGATGTCGGCAGGCCCAAGGTGGCTTCCGCCAAGGACAGCGTCAAGCAGATAAATCCGCTGGTGAAGGTCATCACCTACAATACCCGCCTTACCGCCGAAAACGCCGAGGAGATCATCTCGGAGTACGACGTGGTGGCGGATGCCTCAGACAACTATCAGACCCGCTATCTCGTCAACGACGCCTGCGTCCTGCTTGATAAGCCGGACGTGTTCGGAGCGATGTACCAGTTCGAGGGACAGGCGGCGGTCTATTATGCGAAACAGGGGCCCTGCCTGAGATGTATGTACCCCGCGCCCCCTCCGGCGGGACTTGTGCCTTCCTGCGCTATGGGCGGAGTCATCGGAGTGCTTCCAGGAGTGGTGGGAACTTTGCAGGCAAATGAAGTCATCAAGCTGATAGTCGGCGGCGGAAAGAATCTGATAGGCCGCGTCCTCAGCTTCGACGCCTGGAACCTGCGCTGGCGGGAACTGAAAATACACAAGAACGAAAACTGCCCCATCTGCGGAAAGAACAGGACCATAACCGAGATCGAGGATTTCGACTACGAGGACTTCTGCGGCATCACCCGGCAGAAAGAGGAAGAGCAGAAGGTCGAAAGCATCGAGCCCAAGGAACTGAAGCGACGCATCGACGAGGGCGAAAAGGTTACTATCGTGGATGTCCGCGAGCCTCACGAAAGGGCGATAGCCAAGTTCCCCGAGGCCATAGTTATCCCCATAGGACAGCTTGAACGCCGCAAAAAGGAGCTTGACGAAACCGTGGATACCGTCTTTGTCTGCAAAGAGGGCAAGAGGAGCATCCTTGCGGTGAACACCCTGCGGGAAGCGGGCTATACAGGCCCCGCCTACAATCTGCGGGGCGGCACCAACGCCTGGGCGGAGGAAGTCGATAAGAGCTTCCCGAAATACTGAAACATTGAAGGAGAACGGCTCTTTCTTTGGAAATATAATTTTGGAGGTCAATACTTATGGCAAAGGAAAACACAAACGACAAGATAGTCGCTCTCGGAAAGAAAGCGGCGTATAACCTTGCGGACGTCAATAAGACCAGACCGCAGTACGGTGCCCTTACTCCCAAGTGGCTGACAAAGGTGCTTGAATTCAAGGGACTGGATTCGGGTATCTTCCGCATCAACAGAGTCAAGGAGGGCGAAACTCCCCTGGATGTGCTTTGCAGCGTGGAGAAGAAGTCCGACATCATCCCCCGGGGCTACGTTCAGTACGAGGAGGAGCCCAGAGAGCAGCAGCTTGCTTCGATCTCGACTATCATCAACGTTGACACCGCAGTTGCCGACGTTTACAGCTCCCCCTACGATCAGATCAAGGAGCAGCTGGACCTTGCTGTCGAGAGCCTTCGTGAGCGTCAGGAGAGCCAGCTCATCAACAACGATGACTACGGCCTGCTGAAGAACGTTCCCGACTCCCAGCGTATCCAGACGAGAAACGGCGCACCCACTCCCGACGATCTCGACGAGCTTATCACCAAGGTGTGGAAGGAGCCTTCCTTCTTCCTTGCGCATCCGAGAGCTATCGCAGCTTTCGAGAGAGAATGCACCAAGAGAGGCGTTCCCCCTGTTACCACCAACATCGCAGGCGGCACCTTCATCGTATGGAGAGGCATTCCCATTATCCCCACCGATAAGCTGCTGGTGGACGGCCTCAAGAATCCCAAGAGCAAGAGCGGCAAGACCAACATCCTGCTTATCCGTACAGGCGAGGCCAAGAGAGGCGTTATCGGTCTGTTCCAGCGCAATCTGAAAAACGAAAACTCCAGAGGTCTTTCGGTACGCTTCAGAGGTATCGACGATAAGGGCGTAGCCTCCTACCTGCTTTCACTCTACTGCTCGGCTGCTATTCTTTCGGACGACGCTATCGCTGTTCTTGAGGATGTCGAGGTAGGTGAATACTATGACTACGACTAATTACGGGATCCCTTCGGAGGCGGAGCTTACAAGCCTTGCAAACTCCCTGTTCCCCGACCTTGATCCCCAGCGCTGTGCGGGCGGCATTGAAAGCCTTGTCACCAGCGGAGACACTTCCGTTATCGCGGAGGCGGAGAAAAAGGCGGAGAGCTATTTCGGCGGCGTGAACTACGGCACGACTGCGGAGCAGGCGGCATCGGCCTACGCTCCCGTGTCGGAGTATGAGCAGATCGCCAACGAATACAACGGCGGCCTTGCGGACTATGACCGCGCTGCCGCAGGATACGGTGCGGAGCCTTTCGCCGCTCCGCAGGAGCAGCCCGCTTCCGGCGGGTACTCCCCCGTGGTGCTTTCCCAGGGCCAGGCGGACAGCTATGTGCCGAAGAAAGCCTCAGAGCCGACACCCTCGCAGGTGCGCTCGGAGCGCGAGAACAGCGGCATCATCATCGGGCCCAAGACTCTCGCTCAGATCAGAAGCGACTTCCCGATACTTAACGAGAAGATCAACGGCTACGATCTTGTGTGGCTGGACAACGGCGCTACCACACAGCGTCCTCGGGCTGTCATCGACAGGCTGAAATATTACTATGAGCATGAGAACTCCAACGTTCACCGCGGCGCTCACGAGCTGGCGGCACGCTCCACCGACGCTTATGAAAACGCCCGTCAGATCACCGCCGATTTCATCGGTGCGCCCTCCAAGGACAACATCGTGTTCGTCCGCGGCACCACTGAGGCTATCAACCTTGTGGCAAATGCATATGTCAAGCCGATGCTGAAGCCCGGCGACGAGATCATCCTCACCATGCTGGAGCATCATGCCAATATCGTTCCTTGGCAGCTGGTCTGCGAGGAAACGGGAGCCGTCATCAAGGTGGTCCCCGTGGACAAGACGGGACAGATCATCATTTCGGAATACGAGAAGCTCTTCACCAACAGGACCCGCTTTGTTTCGGCAACTCACGTTTCCAACGCCCTCGGCACCGTTACTCCCGTTGAGGAGATCGTGGCTATCGCTCATGCCCACGGCGTCCGCACGCTGATAGACGGAGCCCAGTCCATAGCTCACATCCCGATAAACGTTTCGGCTCTCGACACGGATTTCTTCGTGTTCTCGGGACACAAGATCTTCGCTCCCACCGGCATAGGAGCCGTCTACGGCAAGAGCGACGTTCTCGAAGCCGCAAGGCCTTATCACGGAGGCGGCAATATGATAAAGGACGTCACCTTCGAGCGCACGATATACAATCCCGCGCCCAACAAGTTTGAGGCAGGCACCGGCAGCATAGCCGACGCAGTCGGTCTCGGTGCGGCGCTGGAATATCTGAACGCCATCGGTATGCCCGAGGTGAACCGTCACGAGCATGAGCTTCTGGTCTACGCCATGAGCGAGATGCGGAAGATAAGCGGCCTGCACCTTATCGGTACGGCATCCAACAAGGCAAGCGTACTTTCCTTTGTGCTGGACGGCGTCAACAACGAAGCCGTGGGACAAAGGCTCAACGAGCTGGGTATAGCCGTCCGCACCGGACACCACTGCGCTCAGCCCATACTCCGTCACTTCGGACTTGAAGGGACGGTCCGCCCGACGCTGGCGCTCTACAATTCCTTCGGGGATATAGACAGGCTGGTACAGGGCATCAGAACACTTGCATAATAAATACACCAAAAGAAAAGCGGTGATATCAATGGGATTCAACACCACTCTGCTCCACTCGGACAGACCGTCGTCCGACACCTTCGGCGCGACGCTGCCCCCTGTTTATCAGGTCAGCGCATTTGCCTGCGATTCCGCGGAGCAGCTTGAAAAGGTATTCAATAACCGTGCGGCAGGCTTCACCTACACGCGAGCCGGAAACCCCACGGTGGAGGCCTTTGAAAAAAGGATAGCGGCTCTTGAGGGCGGGATAAGCGCGGCGGCCTGTTCCTCGGGAATGGCTGCGATAACGGTCACGCTGATGACCCTGCTGAGCGCTGGGGATGAAGTGATCGTCAGCTCCGGCCTCTTCGGCGGGACTCTCGATCTTTTCGCGGACCTCAAAGCCTTCGGTACCACCGCACGCTTTCTTGACAGCGTGACATACGAAACTGTCAGCTCCGCCATCACCGAAAGGACCAAGGCGGTGTTCACCGAGCTGATAGGCAATCCCAAGCTGGATGTGGCTGATATAGCCGAAGTGTCAAGGGCCTGTAAGGAGCATGGCATCCCGCTGATAATCGACAGCACCACAGCCACGCCTTATCTGATAAATCCCTTGAAGCACGGCGCGGACATCGTCATCCATTCCTCGTCGAAGTACATCAACGGCGGAGGAAATTCCATAAGCGGAGTCATCGTTGACGGCGGCAGCTTCAAATGGAGCAGGGAGAAATATCCCCGCTTCGGTGATTTCGTAAAGTTCGGGCCCTTTGCATTTACCGCAAGGCTCCGCAACAGGCTTTGGAGAAATATGGGCTGTTGTCTGTCGCCCTTCAACGCTTATATGAATCTTGTGGGCGTCGAAACTCTCGGCCTGCGCATGGAACGCTGCTGCGAAAATGCAAGAGCTCTCGCAGAGTATCTTTCGGGTTTTGAAGGGCTCACGGTGAACTATCCCGGGCTTCCCGCATCGCCCTATTACGGGCTGGTGCAGAAGCAGCTGGGCGGCAAAGGCGGCGCGATAGTGACTGTAAGAGCAGGCAGCAAGGAAAAAGCCTTCCGTCTGATAAACAGTCTGAAATACGCATCCGTTGCCACAAACATCGGGGATGTGCGCACGCTGGTGATACATCCCGCAAGCACTATCTACACTCACAGTTCCGAGGAGCAGCGCGTCAGCGCGGGAGTGTATGATGATACTATCCGCATCAGCGTGGGTATCGAGGATAAAGAAGATCTTATCGCAGACTTCGGACAGGCGGTCCGCAGTCTGGGAGAGGACAGATAAGGGGGAAAACAAAATGGCAGAATTCAACATTACCGACAGCATCGACATCACCGACGTGACCTGCCCCATAACCTTCGTAAGGACGAAGGTGGCTTTAGAGGAACTGGACGACGGCGACATCCTTTCGGTGAGGCTCAACGACGGCGAGCCTGTTCAGAACGTTCCGAGAAGCGTCAAGGAGGAGGGTCACAAGGTCCTCTCTCTCACCGAAAACGGCGACGGGACATACACGCTTATAATTCAGAAGGTGGGTGACTGATATGCCCGCAAGGATAGGCAAAGAGGATTTTGAAAGGGAAGTGCTTGCAGCATCGGTGCCGGTGCTGGTGGATTTCTATTCCGACAGCTGCGTGCCCTGCAAAATGCTTTCTCCGCTGCTTAGCCAGCTGGAGGAGGAATACGCGGGAAAGGTGAAGATCGTCAAGGTCAACGCGAATTTTGAGGAAGAGCTGACGGATCAGTACGGCATATCCGCCGCACCGACGCTTATCGTTTTCAAGGACGGCAAGGAGACCGTCAGAAGAACAGGCACGGCAAACAAATCGGAAATAGCAGAGCTTTTCAGCTCTTTGATATAAGGGGGAGAAGATATGAATATCACGGCAGCGGGCGTAAAGAAGGAAGTCAGCGAGGGACTGACCGTAGCACAGCTGGTCATCGACGAGAAAGTTGAGATGCCCCAGTATGTGACTGTCACCGTCAACGACGATTTCGTGGAGCACGGCGCATTTGAAAGCACCGTCCTCAAGGAAGGCGACAGCATCGAGTTTCTGTATTTCATGGGAGGCGGACAGTAATGGCATTTTCAAACGAACAGATAGAACGCTATTCCCGGCATATCATACTCAAAGAGGTGGGCGTCAAGGGGCAGAAGAAGCTGCTGAACGCTAAGGTGCTTATCATCGGAGCGGGCGGGCTGGGTGCTCCTGCCGCTATGTATCTTGCCGCCGCAGGCATCGGCACTATCGGTATCGCCGACGCCGACGAGGTGGATCTTTCCAACCTTCAAAGGCAGATCATCCACCAGACCAAGGACGTGGGCAAGCCCAAGGTGCAGTCTGCCAAGGAAACTATGGAGGCTATGAACCCGGATGTGAAGGTCATTACCTACCACGAGTTCATCACCAGCGAGAATATCATGGGTATTATCAAGGACTACGATTTCATTATCGACGGCACCGATAATTTTCCGGCTAAGTTTCTGATAAACGACGCCTGCGTCATGGCGAAGAAGCCCTTTTCCCACGCGGGGATAATCCGCTTCCAGGGGCAGCTGATGACCTACGTTCCCGGGCAGGGCCCCTGCTACCGCTGCGTGTTCAAGGAGCCGCCCCCGAAGGACGCTGTCCCCACCTGCAAGCAGGCGGGAGTTATCGGCGCAATGGGCGGAGTCATCGGCAGCTTGCAGGCTATGGAAGCGGTGAAGTATATCCTCGGGGTCGGGGACCTGCTGACGGGTTATCTGCTGACCTACGACGCGCTCAAAATGCAGTTCCGCAAGGTGAAGCTGCCTGCTGACACTCACGGCTGCGCGGTCTGCGGAGATCATCCGACCATAACAAAGCTCATCGACTACGAGCAGACAGAATGTGACGGTGTGGGATTATGATAAAGCTGTTCAGGAGCGACTACGACAAGATCGTCGCTCACGCAAAAAAGGAAGCTCCCATTGAAGCCTGCGGGCTCATAGCAGGGGAGCTTTCCGACGGGGACAAGATCGTAAAGAAGGTCTACATCCTCACCAACACCGACCACGCCGAGGAGCATTTCACTCTCGACCCGAAAGAGCAGCTTGCTGCTATCAAGGATATGCGTGCGAACGGCCTTGTCCCGCTGGGAAACTGGCATTCGCATCCCGTGTCGCCCTCGCGTCCCTCCCAGGAGGACAAACGCCTGGCCTATGACAGCAGCGCCAGCTATATGATACTGTCCCTTATGGATGAGGAGCCTGTGCTGAACTCTTTCCACATCGAAGGAGACACCGCCGAAAAGGAGCAGCTTGTGATCGCCGACGATCCTGCGTGACAAAAACACTTGACAAAACATCAACTCTGTGCTATAATATAAGCATAAGAGAGCAAAGACGTTTTCCGTTTCGGGGAACGTCTTTTTTGCTGATGAAATGCTTCGGCGCTTTGGGTGAGTTACGGATGCAGAACCGATAAATTTCCGACTTTAACCCCGACAAAGCCTTGAAGCAAGGGCACGTTCATAGTTTGTTCATTGACTTTTGGGCATTGATATGCTACATTCAAATCAAGGCAATGAGGCTGTTGTGCCGCAGGTATGCGGCAGGACGGCCTCTGTTTTTTTCAGGAGGTGAAGGGTATGCTCTACAGAGTGCTGGTGGTGGATAATTCAAACCACGATCTGCGGCATTACAGCATGATGTCCGTGTTCGGAGAATGCGGTTTTGAGATCGCGGGGCATACCGCTGACCTTGGCGCGGCGGTGTCCGCGGCATTTTCAAGGGAGTACGATGTGCTGCTTTGCATCAACCGTCCTGCCGCCGTCATAGCTACCGATCTGCTCAAACGGGCCGCCAAGGCGAAGCTGACGGCTCCCGTCATCATCCTCAGCAAGGTCAACGCCGCCAACGATATGCGGGACTGCTTCCTTCTCGGAGCGGTGGATTACCTCACCGAGCCTGTCCTGGAGGACGACATACGCGCCGCTCTGCTTCGGGCGGTAAAGACTATCGGACGGAACATAACCAACGCCGAATTCGACAAGGCTATGAAGGACGCCTTTGAGCTTATCCCTCCGGACGTGAGAAACGCGGGCTTCACCGAAAAGCTCCGTGAGCTGCTGATCCGCACCCAGGGAGGCGCTCTCACCGTGGAGGAGGCCGCCGACCACTTCGGCTTCAATCCCGACTACTTCGGCAGGTATTTCAAGTCCCGGGTGGGGATGTCCTTCAGCGAATTCTACAAGCGGCTGACCATGGGCTATGCCAGACTGCTGCTCCGGTCGGGGCACTACAAGGTCAACGAGATCAGCGATCTGCTGGGCTTCGCTTCGGCGGATTATTTCAGCCGTGTATTCAAGAAGATCACGGGGGAGCTGCCCTCAAAATACAAGAAATGACTCACGCTGCGCTCACACATTCAGCAGCAAACTCGTATGTCTGAAATTTACCGTATCATGTAGGCAATTTGCCAGCGCCCGAACATTGACTTTTCCGCCCTTGACGGGGTAGAATTACTATGTGAGCGCATAAATTTAGGAGGAATAATTATGTCTTACGTTGATGAGATAATCGAACAGGTTAAGGTTAAAAATCCCGACGAGCCCGAGTTTCACCAGGCGGTGCGCGAGGTGCTGGATTCCATCAGGCCCATTGTTGACGCCAACGAAGCACAGTTCAGACGCGACGCAGTGCTTGAAAGGCTTGTGAACCCCGAGCGCCAGATCAAGTTCAGAGTTCCCTGGCTGGACGACGAGGGCAACGCTCACGTCAACACCGGCTACCGCGTACAGTTCAACTCGGCTATCGGCCCCTACAAGGGCGGCCTGAGACTTCATCCGTCGGTGAACATCGGCATCATCAAGTTCCTGGGCTTCGAGCAGATCTTCAAGAACAGCCTCACCGGCCTGCCTATCGGCGGCGGCAAGGGCGGCTCCGACTTTGATCCCAAGGGCAAGAGCGACCGCGAGATCATGCGCTTCTGCCAGAGCTTCATGACCGAGCTTTGCAAGTACATAGGCGCCGACACCGACGTTCCCGCCGGAGACATCGGAACGGGCGGCAGAGAGATCGGCTATATGTTCGGCCAGTACAAGCGCATACGCGGACTGTTTGAGGGCACACTTACAGGCAAGGGACTTTCCTTCGGCGGCTCTCTCGCAAGGACCGAGGCCACCGGCTACGGCCTGCTCTATCTGACGGACGAACTTCTGAGAGATCACAGATATTCTCTCGAGGGCAAGACAGTAGTTGTATCGGGTGCCGGAAACGTGGCTATCTACGCTATCGAGAAGGCACAGCAGCTTGGCGCGAAGGTGGTTACCTGCTCCGATTCCACCGGCTGGGTATACGATCCCGAGGGCATCGACGTTGCGGCTCTCAAGGAGATCAAGGAAGTCAAGCGTGCAAGGCTCACCGAGTACAAGAACTACCGTCCCAAGTCGGAGTATCACGAGGGCAGAGGAGTTTGGCGCATCAAGTGTGACATTGCTCTTCCCTGCGCCACACAGAACGAGCTGGACATCGAGGACGCTCTCCAGCTGGTGGAGAACGGCGTCATCGCGGTATGCGAGGGTGCCAATATGCCCACCACCGAAGAGGCCACAAAGTATTTCCAGGAGAACGGCGTGTTCTTCGTTCCCGGCAAGGCTGCCAACGCCGGCGGTGTTGCCACATCTGCACTGGAAATGTCCCAGAACAGCGAGCGCGTGAGCTGGACCTTTGAAGAGGTTGATTCCAAGCTCAGGACCATTATGCAGAACCTCTATCACAACATCGACGCTGCCGCCAAGAAGTACGGTTTCGAGGGCAACTATGTTGCAGGCGCCAACCTGGCGGGCTTTGAGAAGGTCCTTGACGCTATGAACGCTCAGGGCATAGTATAACGGAGGAGATAACGTGAAAGACGAAACTCCCAAGATCGGTTTCCTGCCCGTATGCCCCTTCGAGGCGGATCATCCCGAAATGCTTATCGGCTTTCCCGAGAGAGACAGACGCCTCGATGTAATTACCGGCTGCGACTACACCGAGAACACAGAAACCTGCGATTAGGTTTTTGAACCTCCCATAGCATGGCTGCACCGCCGTAAAAAGCGATGCAGCCTTATGCTGTCTGAAACGAGTTACCGAATGAAATATCATCTTCAAGGAGTGAAGGAAAGTATGAAAAAGATACTGATCTGCCGTGAGACAGATCCGCGCGAAACGCGCACGCCGCTGATACCCGACGATGTGAAAAAGCTCACCGCCATGGGCTACGAGCTCACCGCCGTCAGCGGCACGGGAGAGAAAAGCGGCTTCTCCGACGAGGCTTACGTCAAGGCGGGAGCAAAGCTCGTCTCCTCCAACGAGGAGGGCTACAAGGGCGCGGAGATCGTCCTGCGGATAATGAAGCCCGAGAGCATCAAGGGCATCGAGAGCGGTGCGCTTCATCTCAGCTATCTGGACCCCTTCAACGAGAAGGAGCTGCTGAACGAAATGGCCAAAGCCGGTCTGCGGGCGGTGTCGCTGGAAATGATCCCGCGGACCACCCTTGCTCAGAAAATGGACGTCCAGTCCTCGCAGACCTCGTTGGCGGGCTATGTTGCGGTGCTCAATGCCGCCGCCAGGCTTCCCAAGATCCTGCCCATGATGGTGACTCCTTCGGGAACGATCAACCCCGCAAGGGTGTTCGTTATCGGCGTGGGCGTGGCGGGACTCCAGGCTATCGCCACCGCGAAGCGTCTCGGTGCAAGAGTTGACGCCTTCGATACCCGTCCCGTAGTTGAGGAGCAGGTCAAGTCCCTGGGAGCCAGCTTTGTGAAGATCGACCTGGGAGAAATGGGTCAGACCGATCAGGGCTACGCCAAAGAGCTTACCCCGGAACAGGTGGCCAGACAGCAGGAGGCTCAGGCAAAGGTCTGCGAGCGTTCCAATATCGTCATCACCACGGCTAAGGTCTTCGGAAGGAAGGCTCCGCTGCTTATCAAGAAGGACGTCCTGGACCGTATGCAGCCCGGCTCTATCGTGGTGGATATGGCTGTTTCAACGGGCGGAAACGTGGAGGGCTCCAAGCTCTTCGAGAACGTGGTCACCGACAACGGCGTGACAATAATGTCCGGCGATCTGCTTGAGCGCCAGGTGCCTTACGATGCGTCAAAGATGCTGTCGGGAAACTTCACCGCTTTTCTGACTCACTTCTACAATAAAGAGTCCAAAGAACTGGACATCAAACTTGAAGACGAGATCATGCGCGGCTGCCTGCTGACCCAGGGCGGCGAGATCATACACGAAAGATTTAAGGAGAGATGATAATGCTTACAGGAGAGATTCTGCTTCTCGTTTTCGTATTCGTCATCGCGGGCTTCCTGGGGGTAGAGCTTATCTCAAAGGTGCCCTCGCAGCTGCACACGCCCCTTATGTCGGGCACGAATGCGATCTCGGGGATCACAATAGTCGGAGCTGTCAGCGCCACTGCGGCGGCTCTGCATACGGACGGCACCCTCAGTGCGATCTTCGGCTTTGCGGCGATAGTGCTGGCGGCTATCAACGTCATCGGCGGCTATCTCGTCACCGACAGGATGCTGGGAATGTTCAAAAAGAAAGATAAGGGGGATAAAAAGTGAACTGGTCCGAACTCAGCACCGTCCTCACGACTGTCCTCTATATGGTGTCGGCGGTGCTATTTATCCGCGGTATAAAGCTGCTTGGAAAGGCAGATACCGCAAGACGGGGAAACCTTATGTCCTCGGTGGGAATGCTTATCGCAGTGGTGACGGTGCTGCTTGAAAAGAACGTCACCGATACCCTCACCAATGCTCCGATGAAGAACGCCTATCTCTGGGCGCTGGCTGCTATCGCTCTCGGAGGAGTGATCGGCGCGGTATGGGCAAAGAAAGTGGAAATGACAGGTATGCCCCAGCTGGTGGCGCTGTTCAACGGCTTCGGCGGTCTGTCCTCGCTGCTGGTGGCGCTTTCCCAGTATCTTACGGGCGGGAGCATAAACGTGTTCTCCTCCGTTGCTCTGGGACTGACAATCGCTATCGGAGCCATTGCCTTTACGGGCTCGGTAGTCGCCTGGGGAAAGCTGTCGGGGAAGCTGTTCAAGAAGAACATCTCCATTCCCGCGAAGAATGCCGTCAACGCTCTGCTGGCGATAGTCGGCCTTGCAGGCGTGCTGATGTACGCCCTCAGCGCTGCCGATGCTGTGAGCAAGACTGTCGGTGACATTGGTATCATCATCACCACGGCGGCTTATCTGATCCTCGGCTTTACTATGGTGGTTGCTATCGGCGGCGGAGATATGCCTGTTATCATCTCCCTGCTCAACGCTTTCTCGGGACTGGCGGCAGCCTTTGCGGGACTTGCCATGAACAACTCCGTTCTCGTGGTATCGGGATGCCTGGTAGGCACTTCGGGACTTATCCTCACACTTATCATGTGCAAGGCTATGAACCGCAAGCTGACGGCTCTGCTGTTCTCCTCCTTCGGGGGAGCCTCCAAGAAGGGTGCCGCCGGCGAGCACAAGGAGCCCAAGTCCATGACCGTCGAGGATGCTTATCTGATTCTTGAAGCCGCAAGCTCGGTGGTATTCATTCCCGGCTACGGCATGGCGGTGGCCCAGGCTCAGCACGCCGTCAAGGAGCTTTGCGACAAGCTGGAGGAAAACGGCGCGGAGGTGAGCTTTGCGATACATCCCGTGGCGGGACGTATGCCGGGACATATGAACGTGCTTCTTGCGGAAGCCAACGTCCCCTACGAGCAGCTCAAGACCGCCGATGAAATGAATCCCATGATGTCCAATACGGACGTTGCGATCGTCATCGGCGCCAACGACGTTGTCAATCCCTCGGCGATAAACGACGAAAGCTCACCCCTTTACGGTATGCCTATCATCAACGCCTTTGAAGCGCGGACGGTATTCGTCCTCAAGCGCGGAAAGGGCACAGGCTTCTCCGGCGTGGAGAATCCGCTGTTCACCAACGACAACACCGTGATGATCTACGGCGACGCCAAGCAGACAGTTTCCGCCCTTGTAAGCGAGTTTGCGGAGGAATAAAAAACATCACCGATCTCGGGAACATCCCCGGGATCGGTGTTTTTGTGTTGTCTTGTTTCAGCTTTTATCCTTTGTTTATCAGCCCTTCGACCTCTTCAAGCGTGGGCAGATTCAGCGCCAGCGGGAATCGGGAGATCGCCACACCGGAGCAGGCGCTGGCAAACCTCACCAGTTCACCGTCCTCCATTCCCCGGAGCAGACCGTAAACGCAGCCCGCCTTGAAGGTGTCGCCTGCGCCCAGAGTGCTTTTTACATCCACCCTGAAGGGCTTCATGCGGTGCATTTCGCCGCCATTCCTGCCGTAGAGCATATCTCCGGCGCCTTGGGTTATTATCGTCAGACCGTCGGTCTCCGGCTGCATCAGCGCGAAGACTTCCTCGTTTGTCATCCCCGGATACTGCTGCGCGGTACACTCGTGAGAGACCACATTCACGGCGGCGGAGCGGTGCAGGGGAGAGTCGTGGCGGCAGTCTATGGTCACAAACGGGATCCCCAGCTCGGTGCAGAGCTTTGCGGCGGTCAGCGACTCCTCTCCGAAAAACGGGTCTATCCCTGCGGCTTTGCAGCCTTCCATATCTTCCTTCTTCGGGATGCTCCACCAGCGCTTTCCCGAAGAGAAAAGCTGCTGAAAGAAGCCCATGGGCGTGCGCGCGTCCCCGGAGATGATCACATAGTCCATAACTCCGGGCTCGTCATCGGCGAATGTCATAGGGGACATATCCACGCTCCTGCCGCCGAAAAAGGCTTTCAGCATCGGACCGACCTCGGCACCGATGCGGTTGCCGTCCATAATGACCGACGCCCCCAGGGATGACAGCACAGCCGCCGCCGTGCCCGTCTCGCCGCCGGGAAGGAAGCAATGCTCGCTTATCTCTGAATATTCATCCGGGCGCAGGAAACCGTCTTTCAGCATAAAGGAATGGGTCCCGAGGACCATTCCGAACAGGTAAACATCAGCTTTCATTTTATCTCCTCTTTTCTTTGCTCTCAAACATGACGGTATTTTATTCTGACTGTTTCCCCTTTCTTCCGGGCTTGTTTATAAGGATATTAACACCTCTCAGCAGAGCCGCCATTCCGAAGTCCATTAAAACTATCACCGCGAATATGCCTATCCCTACGGGATAGCCCCAGTTCAGAAAACCGTACCAGTCGTTTGTGTCCGGCCATTCTCCGACGCCGTTTATAAGGATATTAACAAGATAGCAGGCCCCGTAGATAAGCGCAGGCAGCGCCGAGATAACGGCATATCCGAAGGGTATCCTGTCGGGCGTTTTCAGCAGGATGAACTCCGCTATGCCCGTCAGCGGCAGTATCAGATGAAACCACAGATTGGCGTTTTCATACAGGTTGAGATCGGGATACATGGGCGCAAGAAAAGCCGCGATAGTCAGAAACGTCAGCCCCACCGCCGCCGCCGCTGCCAGCTTCGGAAGGACGGGGAATTTCTTCCCCATAAGCTCAAACACGAGCCAAAGCGCCGCCGTTATCCCGCAGAGCTCGTTTGACAGCACGGTGAAGTATTTCAGATTCTCTATTCCGGAGGAGGTGAGCCCCTTGCCGTCACCGCGGTGAGTAAACATAATGACGGTGCCTGTCACCGCAAATGCCACTATCATGATATTCAGTATCACACTTATGACCCTGCGGAAGTCAGTACCCGCGGACGCATTTTCCTCGCGCTTTATCATACTATCACCTCTGTATACTGTTTGCAGGCCTGTCACCTGCTGACGGCTTTGAGAAAACGCTTCCGTCGTACATCTTCCTGTCGGCGCGTTCAAAGACCTCCGAGAAGGAAGAGTCTTTCCCGGAGTTGAAAACTGCCATTCCAGCTGCCAGCTCTACAAGTTCGGGAGCGCGGTTGAGCTCTATCATGTCATCGAAGGATGCCAGCAGTTTATCGCGGTTGTCGTAATCGCTTATGTCAAACAGTACCGGGGTAAAGAAATTGACAACGATCATCGGCGGAGCCAGCGCGAAGAAAAGCTGTCCCGCCCCTTTTGTTATTTTCCCGAAGAGGTCCTTTTCGTCAAGATAGTCGGTGGTGTAGGATGTCCACAGCATAACGAGCAGTCCCATAGCCAGGAAATATAATACCGTATCGGCATAGAGCATCTTGACAAATTTCATCTCGTCGAAATATCCCCAAAGGATATCTGTAACGTAATAGAACAGCGTGCCGAACAGAAAACGGCGGTAGGATACGTTTTTAAGCGTGACCTTCCCGCTGGTCTTTTTCATCAGCACATCGTAGTTGATGATAAGCTGTGCCAGCAGTGCAAGGATGCCTATACCTCCGAAACAAAACGTCTCTGCGGGAGACACTGTGATCCCGCAGAGTATGCTTTGATGTCCGTATAAAAGTTGACTGCACGGTCCCTTTTTATTATATCACATGAACAAAGTAAAAGTGTAACAGATTGTTATCAAAATCATTACAAAATATCAACGACTTGCAAATATCTTCGGCAGAGGCTGTTCTCTCCGCTTCGCAGATAAGAAAAAGGAGCTGTCTGATCTAAGACAGCTCCCTTATTTTTTGCTCCGTGTCTCAAACGGAAATCAGTAAGATCTTCATATTTGAAACATCAGGCTCTTATCAGAAGTAGTTTGCGAACGAAAAGCCGGTGGGCATAGGAATTGTTATCATATATACCGTAGTGGCAATAAGTCCGACAACTGCGATCCCGAGTACAGCGGCACGGTTGGGCAGACGCTTGAACACGCCCACGATACCGAGCATGAACAGCACCAGCGAATAGATGACGCTGACGAGATTGTACGAATCGCCGTTAGAATTATCCTTCTGACCTTCCTTCAGCAGTTCCTGGGATTCGGCAAGCTTTTCCTCTGCCTCCTCGTAGTATTTGTCGGTCATATTCGGGATGTCGAAGGGCGAGTCGATGTTATCGTCGTTCTCCATGGCCTTCATAGCGTCTTTGAGGACGTCCGTACCGTTCTGATCTATGTAGTTTGCGATCTTGGTTTCGATCAGTTCGGCCTCGGCAGTGCTGCCCTTGGAATTTGCTATCTCCAGGTCAAAGACATACTCGCTGTAGGTGTTCCAGACCATAATATCCGAAAGATAATTCTGGAGACCTTCGTTATACATCGAATTTCCCTCGGCTGCCAGGTTGTTGCTCTTGGTATAGTTGGTAGCCTGATTTCCGCCGTGAAGGGAGCTTATCCAGGAAGCCCAGGCGGTAAGTATCGCTGTGATGCCGAGGAATACTGCTACCAGGACCTCAACGGCATTCTCACTGAGAAACGATTTCTTCTTTTTGGTCTCCGAAGTCTCTTCAGCAGTCTCTTCGGCAGTCGTTTTTATCTCTTCGCTCATTTACAGTACGCTCCTTGTATTATTCTTCCTCTTCTCCGCCGTTCTCTTCGCCGTTCTCTTCACCGTTCTCTCCACCGTTTTCAGTGTCCTGGAAGGAGATATTGCCTTCGCCGTCGATGGTGAACATTACGATCTTGGTGATGAAGTTGCCGCCGTAAACGTCCTCGATATTGAAGCCGTAGTAATAGTCGGCTGCGGAGAGTGTAGCATAAGTGATATCGGAATCTTCGTTCCACTCGTACTCCTTGCCCTTGAACTCCTTGTCTTCATCGTTATCGCTGTTCGCGTCGAACTTATAGTACATAGGAACGATCTTGTCGCCGTTCTTGAGCTTTCTGATCTCACGGGCGGCCATACCGTTTTCACCGATACCGTCCCAAGCGCCTTCAAGCTCGATGAACATACCGTCTTCTCTTACGAAACGGAGGTTGGTACGCTGACCGTTGAGGTAAACAGGTGCGGTATAAACGTGACGGTTCTCCTCGTTGGAAACGATATATGTAGCCAGCTTCTGACCGTCGGGAAGAGCGAACCAGTAGCCGTCAAAGTCGGAGGCGCACTCGCCGGATTCATAATCAGCCTGGACATCGAGAGTTTCACCCAGCTCTACCATGTCGCTGCCCTCGCTGTTCATATAGATGAATGCGGAGATGCTGTTGGTGTTGGAAACGCCCTGCGCGTCGAGTTTGAAGGTGAGCTTGCCTTCGCCGCTGAGAGTAGGCTCCTGCTCAAAGGTGATGAGCTTGCTCTGACCCTCATCCTTATTGTCAGCGTAGTTGTAGTAATCTTCTCCTTCGGTCTCGGTCTGGTTATCCCAGTTGCCCTCGGAGTCGAAGAGAGCGCTGTTGCTGTAGCCGCCCTCAACATTGCCCTTTGCGATCATATCCACGAGGGAGAGATAGTAGGGGCTCATTGTGATCTTGGAGAATGTTTTCAGCTCCTTGGAATCATCGACCTTGAGAGGATAGTATACCGAAAGGCCGGAAGCCTTGGTGTGGTTTGCGCCGTTCTTGTTGTAAACGATGCAGTTCTTCAGAGCTTCGAGAGCGGCTGTGCCGTCTGCATACTGAGCGCACTCGGAAATGATGCCGCCCACGTCCACCATGTTGGTGTAGCCCTCGGACTTATTGTTGCCGCCGAAGTTATCGGCATTGCCTACGCCTCTTACCACGCCGGAAAGGCTGCCGGAGGCAGACTCGTAAAGGCTCTTGCAGAAGTCATTGAAGGCTACTGCAAAATCGTCGAACTTGGAGAGGTCAACGACGGTAAGTGTTGCGCCGTCTTCCTGGCTGCCCTGAGCGCACTCGTCATAGAAGCTGTCAACTATAACCTTGCCCAGCTCTGCGCCGTTGGCGGAGGGATTCTTGGCAAGGAATGTGCCGTAGGTGGTGTAATCCCAGCCGGTGCCGGGCTCAGTCTCCTGCGAGCCGTAGAAATATCTTGCATAAGAAGCGAGGATGTTGGCAACTTCTGCGGTGCCCATAAGGCAGCAGTCGAAGCCGATGAACTCGAACTTATCGGTCATGTTCTGATAAACGTTGGACAAAGCGGAGTTTATCTCCGGGAGAGTGAGAGTGTCGTTGTTATTCATCTCGTCAACGCAGGCGCCGGTGATGCTTCCGCCGCCGTGATCCCAGAAGATAACGCCCATTTTCTCAGCGGGATACTCGGAAACGCCCCAGTTGAGGAATTCAGAGAAGGTATCGCTCTCGCCCATGTTTTTCAGCTCAACGCTGCCCACCTTGGTCTTTTCGCCGTTCTGGATGACCCAGCGCTCGGCTTCCTCGGTGCCGATGTAGTCATTGGTCCACTGAGAAGTACCGCCGGTCTGGAATACGAACTTGACGTTATCGCTGCCCTCTGCTGCCAGCATCTGATCGATATCCGAAGTAGCAGAGCCCTGTCCGCTTTCGAGATCGGTGCCGCAGAGGTAGATGAAGATCGTCCAGGTGTCCTTCTCGCCCATAGGTGTGGAATTGTCCGCAGGACGGGTGATCCTCATTTTGCCGTCGCTGCCGCTTACGGACATCGAGACAGAATTGGAAGTCTTCTGGGGAACTTCGGGTGTGCTGGCGGCCTCATCCTTGGATTCCTGCACGGATCCTGTCTGTTCCGCTGCGGAAGATGTTTCCTCCGCCTTGGAAGAAGCGGCTTCCGACGAAGAATCGCTGCCGCCGCAGCCCGTGGCGCTCAGAAGGATAAAGGATGCCGTGAGTGCTGATAAGAGCTTCTTGTTCATGTTAAACCTCCTCTGAAATATTAGGTTATTTACCAAATAAGCGGCTCTGCCCGGAATCGGAAAAAGCCGCCTAATTTATGGCACAAATAGAATTATATCGAGTAAAAATTACTCTGCAGCTGCTTCGCCTTCAGCTGCCTGCTCGCCGCCTTCGGCTGCCTGCTCGCCGCCTTCAGCTGCCTGCTGCTCGCCGCCCTCGGCTGCCTGCTGCTCGCCGCCCTCGGCTGCCTGCTGCTCGCCGCCTTCGGCTGCCTGCTGCTCGCCGCCCTCGGCTGCCTGCTGCTCGCCGCCGTTGAACTTAGCAAGAATGTCATCAATGCTTACCTTGGGGTTGATACCGAAAACAACGCCCTTGTAGCCGTTCTGAGGAGGATTGAACTCCTGGGCCAGCATCTTGGTGCCGTCGGATTCACCCATCTCAAGGTCAAAAGGATTGCCGATGCTGGGTGTAACGGTGATCTTCTTGCCGTTGACAGCGTATGTACCCTGAACAGCGCCTGTCTGAGTGTTGATCAGATAGTATTTGCCGTCAGCAGTAAATGCAATGTTGGAAACAACGGTCTCCATAGTTCCACCGACTTCATTAGCGTATGCTTCCATATCGATGTTGGAGCCGTCCTCCTTGATCATCTGAGCGGTGATCCAGGTGTTGCCTGTAAGTGCAGCTACGTCAACTTCGCCGGCGTCGTTGCTGTTGTCATCAGCCTTGCTCTCTGCAGCAGCTGTGCTCTCTGCAGCTGTGCTCTCTGCTGCTGTGCTCTCGGCAGCTGCTGTGCTCTCTGCAGCGCTTGCGGCAGAGGTGTCAGCCTTGCTGGAGCTGGAATTCTTGTCACCGCAGGCCGAGAAAGCCATTGTTACCGAAGCAAGTGCGGCAAGAACTACTGCGATTTTTTTGTTGTTCATTTTCATTTCCTCCTAAATACACTGTTTATCCCTTTTCGTCCTAAGGAATCTTAGGTTAATTCTTTTAACCGAATATCCTTACAAAGCATATTATATCAGAAGCGGTTTTTTCTGTCAACCTTTTTTGCGCGAACGGCATATTTTCTTTCGTGAACGTCACTTTTTGACCCGTGAATGTTCCGACATTGCCTTTTTTGGCACAAAATAACACAAAAACGCCCGTGCATTCCGTCCCTGCACGGGCGTTTTTGTAAGATGCCGTTCACGGCTTTTTGTTTTTAATACTCCCTCATCCTCTCTGTCGAAAAGCCGGAAAAGAGGTTCAGCAGCTTGGCACGCGACCGCACCTTGAGGGGAAGTATAAGCCCGTTTGACATACTCACGTTGTCGGTCATGGAGACGATATGCTCCATATTCGCCAGCACGCCCCGGTTGCATTCGATGAAGCGTTCGTCGTTTTTCAGCAGGTCTGCGACCTCGCTGTATCTCATGTTGCTTTGTATCATTCCCCGGTTCACCGAATAGACCTCGGTGATGTGATCGTTTGAAAGAACGCAGATTATCTCGGAGAGCCGAAGCTGGACCTTGCTCCGCGGTATCCTTATGCAGACTGTCTGTTCCGCCCGTTTGCCGATCATAAGCAGGTACGCGATCAGACGGTCAAGCAGAGCGTTGATCCTGTTGGGCTCAAAGGGCTTTTCGATATAATCAAACATTCCCAAAGGCGCAGCGGCAGAGTACATATCCGGCGAGCTTGTGACAAACACGATCGCAAGGATAGGATTTTCCTCACGGAGCTGTTTCCCCAGCTCGATGCCGGTCATGCCGTTCATGAAAATATCCAGAAAGACTGCATGGAATGTATGCCGGGCTTCGTCTGCCAGAAATTCTTCGCTGCTTGAAAAGCTGTGAAGGATAAGATGGTGTTCATCGTGACGGCTGAAAAATTCATGTATCTGACCTATCATTTGTTCTCTGTCTTCTGAAAGGTCATCGACAACAGCTATTTTTATTTCCATTCTGTCACCTCCGGAAACGGATCTTATACTATTATAATAGGAGCTTATTCTATTATAGCATAATATGAAGCTTTTGGCAACCCCTGAAGCAGACATTCCGTGAAGATCTTAATGGCACCGGGCGCTCTACCTTGCAGCGCAAAAACACTTCTGCCGTTTTTCGGCAGAAGTGTCGGAACAAATGCTTTTTCTGAATGCCCTGCTTCTGATAGTAATTTGCGTCCGACTGAATGCCGGCTGCTGCGGCGGCAGTCTCTGCTGTGTTGTCTGCGGATGCCGTGAACGGAACTGCCAGGGACATCATCATTGCTGCTGCGAGGCCTGCGGTGATCGCTTTTCTGATCTTGCTGATTTTGTTTGTGTTTTTCATAGTGATCTCTCCTTTTCATTTTTTATTTGTTTGTTGGTTTCGGGGTGTTCCCCTTTTCTTTGACTACAGTATACTACACCGAACAGGACAACAACCGGACAAAAAACGGCAGTTTTCAAAGGATTTTTACGTTCTCTCTTCTGCACAAAAAACAGCGTCCTGCTTTGTGCAGAACGCTGTGAACAGTATTCGTTTATTCTTCGTGCTCGTTTATACTCTTCGGCGCTTCCGTGATGTTTTCCGCCTGCTCCTGCTTCTCGCCTTCGTCGGACTCGTTGTCGGTCATACGCACATCCTTCGTCTCCGAATAGAAGTTGATGATGATAGATGTTATCAGCGCTACAACTATGATGCCGTATATTCCCAGCACCACCGAAAGGGCTCTGCCTATGCCCGTGGATGCGGTGATGTCTCCGAAGCCTATGGTGGTTACTATCGCAAAGCAGTACCACAGGGCGTCGCCGAAGGTGGGTATTGATTCCTCAAAGCTCGTCAGCACCAGCGAGAAGGATATGATAAGTATAAGCATTCCGAGAAAGACCTCCGCTGCCATTGAGCGGATAAATATGCGCTTGAGTATGTCGAACCGTATCTGCGACATGGAGATCCCCAGCAGCCGCACAAAGGTCTGGACCGTTACGCCCAGAGTTATCAGTATAAGCCCCTGAAACAGAAGCGGCTCATTATCCCCGACAGCCGCCACCGGAAATAACACCAGCATCATCGAAGCTAAAATAATGATAACGTCTCTGATGATCACAATTACCTTCCGCTTTTTGATGATCGAAATGACACGCGAATATATCAGCGAGATGCCGTAAAAAACATACATCAGCCTTACCATCGTAAGAGTATCCACCAGCGCCAGGGCGATCCCGCTGGCGAGAAATATCACCGCAAGGCCCGTATATCTGATGAACTCCATTTTGTCCGTGGGCTTCATACGCATCGCTCTGACGATGTCGGCCACGGCCAGGGCGGCGAAGATCACAACTGCCGTATACTGTAACGAAACGGTGACCGCCGAGTCCGTCAGCAGTTTTATGGAAAGTATCATCGCTCCGAAAAGCATCAGCACCTCGTCGGTCTTGAGTTTGCTGTTTTTGCTGATTTTCATAAACAAGACTCCCTTTGTGTGTTCGTCGAATGCTTTGCCGTCAGAAGAAAGCATCAGCGCATCGCCGTGCTCTTTATCCCGATCTTCGGATCCGCAGTCTGGCCGTTTGCGGTGAAGATATATGTGCCCTGCGGACAGACAGGCCTTATGTCTGATCTGTCGAATAATAATGTCCCGATCATATGCGGGCATTTCTTTGCAGATATTATAACATATTATTCACTGTCAGTCAACGATTTTTGTTATTTTCGCGTATTTATGCGCGGCATACATTGACAAAACAGATGAACGTGCTATAATATGGTAAGAGATATCCGCACACAAAGAGAAAAACAGGAGGAACATTATGAAAAGAACTATTGCAGTATTATCAGCGTTGATTATGGCTGCTTCTGCGGCGGCGCTTGCTTCCTGCGGCGGCAGCGAAAGCTCCAAGAGCGGCGGAACGGTGTCCCTGGGAAGCTCCGATTCTTCAAAGGCGGCGACAGCTTCTTCGGCGGACAGCAGTGCATCAGAGCCCGTAAAGGACAGCCAAGCGCAGGAAAGCTCCGTTTCCGCAGAAAGTTCTCCCGCAGAAAGTGCTCCCGCAGAAAGCTCCGCCGAAGGTGACAGACAGCCGGAGGTGTCTCCCGACGCTTCTTTCAAGGAGAGAATGAGCATCAAGTACAACGGCGTGACCTTCTATCCCGGGGACAAATTTGCCGACATCAAGGACAAGCTGGGCAAGGAGGCACTGCCCTCCAGCAGATCGAAGCCCTGCGTTCCCGGAGCCCAGGAGGTGGAGTATTACTACTATCCGGGGCTTACGATCCAGGTGAACTTCGAGGGGACGATCATCAATATCTCGGTCTCCGAGGATTCCGCTCCCGGGCGTGATGCTTCCACCGCAGGCGGTGTGAAGCTGGGCGACACCCGCGAGACTGCCAAGAAATTCCTGGGCGCGCCCACTGCCGAGGACGAGTACAGTCTCCAGTACAAGGAGGGCGAAGTCACCGTGAACATCTACGACAGGGATAACGAAGGGATCTTCGTTATCGGCATCGAGGATGCTTCTATCGTGTTCTGATCCGATACAGATAAAACACCCCCGTTACAGCGCTGACCGTAACGGGGGTCTTTCTGTCCCTATGGCCATTTGTGAGGCTCCTTCTTCCCGGAGATCTTTCACCCGCTTTTCATATTCGATTTAAGTTGGATTAAGGCAGGCGTGGTATGATATATTCAAAGAGAAGTACAAAGGAGGTCTTTACTATGAAAAAAGCATTATCAATGACATTGGCAATTATCCTTGCGGCGGCTATGACAGCCTGCGGCAGCACCTCGGACAGCTCGTCCAAGGGTTCGGCTGACACGGTCTCATCCGTGAGTGAAAGCTCTGTATCAGAAGCGGAGAGCGCAGCTGAAAGCTCTGCCGCGGAAGCGGAAAGCACCGCTTCAAGCGAGGAACAGCAGGACGGTACAGAAAGCAAAAGCGACAAGCCCGGCGATCCTCCGGACGGCAAGGGCGGAGGCGATAAGCCTGACGGCGCTCCTCCCGACGGACAGGGCGGAGGCCCCGGCGGCGGAGGTCCCGGCGGGAACAGCAGCGAGGTCGTTTACGGCGGAGCCACGGAGATAACCTCTGCCGAAACTCAGGACGGACAGACCTACGCATCGTCCGAATCAGATCAGAGCGCTCTGATGATAAGCACTTCCGATGATGTGACGATCACAAATGCCACGGTCACCAAGTCGGGAGATTCCGACGGCGGGGACAACTGCAATTTCTACGGTCAGAATGCGGCGGTGCTGGTCAAGGACGGTTCCACCACCACGATCACGGGAGCGACTATCACCTCTGACGCTTCGGGCGCCAACGGCGTGTTCAGCTACGGCGGCAACGGCGGACAGAACGGCGCTTCGGGTGACGGCACCACGGTCATCATCAAGGACTCGACTATCACCACCACGGGCAGCGGCTCCGGCGGCATAAT
The DNA here is from genome assembly GCA_900104495.1 of Ruminococcaceae bacterium FB2012. Lineage (GTDB taxonomy): Bacteria > Bacillota > Clostridia > Oscillospirales > Ruminococcaceae > FB2012. The sequence continues at coordinate 79,200 of FMXS01000005.1, forward strand.
GACAACCGGCGGCGGCATCACCAAGGCGTATAACCTCACCGTCACTACAAGCGGACAGTCTTCGGCGCCCATACGCACCGACAGAGGCGGCGGAACGGTCACGGTTGACGGCGGCACATACACATCCAACGGCCTCGGCTCTCCCGTTATCTACTCCACCGCTGATATAACCGTCGAGAACGCGACTCTTGTTTCAAATCTCTCCGAGGGCGTCTGCATCGAGGGACTCAATTCCATAACCCTCAATAACTGCGATATGACCGCCAATAACACGGGTCTAAACGGCAATGCCACCTTCAACGACACCATAATGATCTATCAGTCCATGTCGGGCGACGCGGACAGCGGAACTTCCTCCTTCACAATGACGGGCGGCTCGCTGACAAGCAGGAACGGTCACGTCTTCCACGTTACGAATACAAATGCGATCATCACTCTGAACGGCGTGAAGATCACCAACGAGGACAGCGATAATGTGCTGATCTCTGTCTGCGACGACGGCTGGAACGGAGGCTCAAACACCGCAACGCTGAACGCATCCGGGCAGACCCTCGAAGGCGCGGTGCTGGTGGGCGATAACTCCAAGCTGACGCTGAACCTCTCGGACGGCTCCACGCTCAACGGCTATGTGAGCGGCAGCATCACCAATGCCAAGGGCGACACAGTTTCCACGGATGTCGGAACAGTCTCCGTAACGCTCGACAGCTCCAGCACCTGGACGCTCACGGGCGACAGCTACATCACCGAATTCAACGGCGATGCATCGAATGTTATCTCAAACGGCTACACTCTCTACGTCAACGGCACGGCGCTGACGGGTACAAAGTGATACAAGACGAACAAAACGGATAAGCAGATACCAACGCCCGGGGCTGAAATGAGCCCCGGGCATTTGACATTTGCCTGTAAGAATTTGATTTTTTCCTGTTTTGCTATTGATTTATGGTAAAAAGTTTGATATAATTATCCTATGTTATCCGTATCCGAACGGGGTGATAAGATGAGATCAATAAAGACTAAAATAACATTTCTGACCGTGGGCGCGATAGTAGTTGCTATCACGATAGCGACGGTGTTCGGCATAAGCTCTATCAGAGACCTCGGCAACAGCAACTCCGAAAAGATGCTTTCGATGCTGTGCGAGACCGGTGAGAAAAACCTTGAACGTTATTTCGAGAGCATGGAGCAGTCGGTGGCTATGGTTTCATCCTTTGCAGAAGCTGATCTTGACACTATCGACTTGTCCCGTCTCAGAGATCACGTTGACCGCACAAAAAATCTTTTCAACAAGATCGCCGAGAACACCAACGGCGTTCTCACCTATTATTACAGGATAGACCCCGAAGTAAGCAAGGACGTTGAGGGCTTCTGGTACATAGATGTTGACGGAAAGGGCTTCGCTCAGCACAAGGTCACGGATATAACTCAGTATGATACTACCGACTCCTCTCAGCTCGTGTGGTATACCGTCCCGAAGAATCTGGGCAAGTCTGTCTGGCTGTCGCCTTATGTAACGGACAACCTTGATGTCCTCGTGCTTTCCTACAACGTCCCCGTTTATAAGGATAAGACCTTTGTGGGGGTAGTAGGCATAGAACTGGACTATACGACCATGGCAGATCAGGTGAATAATATCAAGCTGTTTGACAACGGCTATGCCTTCATCAATGATGACAAGGGAAATATCATCTATCATCCGCGCATTGACGTTTCAAAGCTCACCGACGAGAACAAGCCCAAGGTCCCCGAGGGCTTGCTGGGCGACAAGACCAACGTAAGATATACTTTTGAAGGCGTGGAAAAGCTCGGTGCCTGGAAGAAGCTGAGCAACGGCATGAGGCTGAACGTCACGGTGCCGGTCTCGGAGATCACCGGCAACTGGAGATCCCTTATCAATAAGATAATTATCGTGGCAGGAGTGCTTCTGGGACTGGCGGTGCTGTTTACAATGCGCTTTGCCGAGCAGATCACAAAGCCCCTTCGCAGACTTACCGAGGCAGCCAAGCAGGTGGATGAGGGGAATTATGATGTGGAACTGGATCATCAGGGAAGCGACGAGGTGGCGGTGCTGTCCCATACCTTCAAGCAGCTTATTGCGCATCAGAAGGAATACATAAACGAGCTGAACGATCTCAACCGTAAGCTGAAGGACGATAATCTCACTCTTGAAGCCGCTACCATCAGGGATTCCCTCACGGGAGTCAAGAACCGTTTTGCGCTGCGCCGGGACTATGAAAAGTATGTGGGCCGGGATGTTCATATCATGATGCTGGATATCGACGACTTCAAAAGAGTCAACGATACTTACGGCCATTCCATAGGCGACTATCTGCTGAAAAAGACAGGCGATACCTTGACGGATCTGTTCGGCGCCGAGCACAGCTACCGCTACGGCGGCGACGAGTTCGTGGTCATTTATCCCGACATCAGCGAGGAGGACTTCACCCGTCTGGTGGGCGATATGGGAGAACGTTTGGAGGAGATCTACCTTGAGGATAAAAAACTCCCCGTGTATTTCTCTGCGGGATATGTTTTCGGCAAGGATCTCCTGCATGATGACCTTAGGCTGATGATCCGTCAGGCGGATGAGCTGCTTTATAAGGCCAAGGGCTCTGGCAAAAGCACATTCTTCGGTGAAAAATATGACAGGGATGCTGCTCTGAGCATAAAGAAGAAGACCGAAGAAGCCTTCCGTCACGGATAAAAAAGTTTACAAGAATACCGCCCGGGACTCACGGTGAGCCTCGGGCGGCAAGCGTTATGACCCGGTTTTCCCCCCTTCCGGCGCTGTTTCGGCGCCCGGGACGGGGATGTTTTTTGCTGTTTTTATACAGTTTATTTTTCTGAGTCCGGACATTTATGAGAAAATCGGAGAAATTCGCGGTAAAACCGCTTTTTCTCTTGCATTTGCCAGTAGAAAGGTATATTATTTGATATGGTGTAATGTTTGAAAAAGGGAAAACGGTTTCTACGAAGAAAGGAACAAAAATGAGCAAATTCAGAAAAATGACGCATTTTTTCACTGCCCGCAGAACAGCTCCCAAGTATCTGATAATTGTTCCCAGCCTGTTGTTTATCATCAATATCGTTCTGACGTCTTTAGCCGCCCGCTCCGGACTGATAATCTATATCGCGGGCAAAGAACTGCCGGTTTCGTCCTTTGCCGGGGTGCTGTCAGCCCTCGGAAATATCTGCCTCGTCTTTTTGGTGCTGTTTTACAAAAAGCGGGGATTCATCACATCCGTAGTGCTTTTGACGGTCCAGTTCCCGATATATGTTGCCGGGCTGATCACCAGCCACAACCTTACCTCACTGCCGGGATTCTTCTCCGCGGTATTTACTACTGTAATGCTGGTGATAATCTACCTTAACCATACCAGGATCGAAAGGGAACAGCAGAGGATGCAGAAGCTTTTCGTGCAGACCTCCACCGCTATGGTAAACGCCATTGATGCCAAGGATACCTACACTCACGGACATTCCTCCCGCGTGGCGGAGTATTCGAGAAAGCTGGCGGAAATGGCCGGCAAGTCCTCCGACGAGTGCGACGCGATCTACTATACCGCTCTTCTCCACGATGTGGGAAAGATCGGCATTCCCGGAAGCGTTATCAATAAGCCCGGAAAGCTCACCGGCGAGGAGTACGAGCTTGTAAAACAGCATCCCGCTATGGGTGCGCAGATACTTGAAAACATCACGGAATATCCCTTTCTCAGCATAGCCGCGCACTATCATCACGAGCGCTACGACGGCAAGGGCTATCCCGAAGGCCTGAAGGGCGAGGAGATCCCGGAGATCGCCAGGATAGTTTCCGTCGCCGACGCCTACGACGCCATGACCTCCAAGCGAAGCTACCGTGACCTTATCCCCCAGGACAAGGTCCGCGAGGAGATACTCGAAGGCGTGGGCACTCAGTTCGACCCCGTTTACGCAAGGCTGATGCTTCATCTGATAGATGTAGATACCGAATACAAAATGAAGGAAAGGGAAGAGTCCTGCGCTCTCGGCGAGGATAACAGCCTCACCTCCGACGGGCACAGAAGCTCCGTTGCCCGGGGCATACTGCTGACTCCCTATATGACCACCGTGAGCCTTTGGGTCACTTCCGACGACGAGGCCTCCGGCATAGCTCCGTCACCGTCGATGATACTCTTCGACGCCCTGGACGGCGCCGTCCACACCGACGAGATCACCGCAAAGGACAGGCTCTATTTTGAGTACGGCGAGGTGTGGTTCGACGGAAGGACCGTCACCGGCGGAGCAAGAAAAATACAGACAAAGATCGTCACCGAAAGCTCCGACACGATAAAGCGAAAGGGCGAGTACAGGATAAGCGCGGTAAGGATAGGCGACCACGCGCTGATAAGGATAATCGGCAGCGACAGGACCGTCGAGGTCACCGTGGCCCTCCCCGACAGCACAAGGTTTATGTATATCGGCCTGACGGGCGAGCATTGCCGTATCAGCGACCTTTATACCGCCAAGGCGGAGAAGGAATGTCCTCCCGATTTCATCCCGAGGATAGCCGATCCGGTCAGCTATATAAGCGGCGCTCCCGTGGGCGACATCCCGAATCTGCAGATAGACGGCTACCGCACCGCCCATTCCGAAGGGATACCCATAAGGGACGGGCTTAAAATATCCTTCCATGTTAAGAGCCTGCCTACCGCAAGACTGGTTTGGCACTGCCCCTTCATTGACCTTTTCACATCCGACGACGGAAAGGTGAACGGCGAAGGCTACCGCGACATAGCCTTTATGCGCTTCGACGGCGAGTTCTGGGAGTGCGATCCTTCCTGCTCCGCCAAGCTGAACGTCACCGAGACCGACGAATTCAAGGGATGGGATGCCTGGAAGGAATTCAATCGGAACGGCTACGACGCAACGGTGACGGTCAGAACGGAGAAAAACAAGATCACGGTCATCACCGAGAACGCCGGTATCTCCATAAGGAACACGGCAGTCCTGGGGGACACGGGGAAGAAGATCTTTGCCTCCGTGACCGGTGACCAGGTGGCAATAACGGATATACGCATCGGGTGAGTCCCGGCGCAATACGGAACACGGATGCCCTTCGGCAGTGCAGAACGCCGCCGAAGGGCTTTTTGCGTCCCGCTGTTGACAGATCGGGGAGGGAATGCTATAATAGCTAATAAGATTAGCCGTTCGGCTAAAAGGAGGAGCTGTATGAAAGCGGGACTGAACAGAGAAAAGATAATCGAAGCGGCGGCCAAGCTGGCGGACGAAAAGGGCACAGCCGATCTGACTTTGAGCGGGCTTGCCTCGGCGCTGGGGATAAAGCCTCCGTCCCTGTATAAGCATTTCGGCGGAGGGCTCGAGGAGCTTAACAGAGAACTGATGCTTTACGGCTGTTAAAGGACCTGCCTGTGTTCACAGCCTCCGCGCTGACGGTGATCCTGCTGATGAAGATACTGTTCTCCTCGGCTCGCGGAGAGATAAACACCCCGTCGAATCTGAAGCGCTTCAATATCAGCATGACCGCGCTGGCAGTATCCTCGCTGTGCTTCAACCTTCTGGGGCTTATTGAGGTGGATATGATAAACGGGCATTTCAGCGGGATATACGGCAAGGTCACTTATACTCTCGGCATACGGGCGCTGTGCGAGCCGATGCTGTATGTGCTGATACTTTGGTTCGTCAAGACCTTTTTCAGCATGGCGGGCGCAAGTCAAAACCCTTCCCCCGAAGACTGATCTCCAAATTTGTGTATAAAATGTGTAAAAGGTATTGCATTTTCGTTAGGAATATGGTATAATTATACAGTAAAGTACAAACGGAACTGAAACACCGTGGGGGGGAGGTGTTGTCAATGGGAAGAAAACGCGCAATAAGGCGCTTGGCGCGCTTTGCGGCATTTCTGACGCTGCTGGCGGCGTGGACCTTTGCCGCTCTGCCCGTGTCGGCGGAGGATCCCTCCGGGGAGCTCACCGTGGGCGTCCCTGCGGACCGCTGTCCCGTCTTTTACATGGATGAAGACACGGGGGAGGTCATCGGCATCGGCACCGACCTGATGCGCATTGCCGCCGAAAAGGCGGGCTTCAGCGTGACCTTTCAGCCTATCGGCGAGGAAACCGTCAAAGAAGCGCTGGACAACAGCTTCTACGACTTCGTGATGCCCTTAGGCAGCGCCGTGGCAAGCTCCTACGGCGAAGCCACCGTGGTCTCGGACAATCTTTTCCAGACGCCCTTCACTCTCGTTGCCCTCAGCGGGCAGAAGCTACCTCCGCTGGAAAATCTCCGTGTGGGGATGCTCCGCTCCCTTGCGGGAGGCGCGGAAACGGTAAAACAGCTTTATCCCGGAGTCAACATCACCCTCTTTGAAAGCATGGACGAGAGCGTTAAAGCCCTCCGTGACGATAAGGTGGATGCTCTGCTTCACAACTCCTACGTCTGGAGCTATGTGCTTCAAAAGCCTTCCTATTCCGACCTGTCCGTGCAGCCTTCGGCAATGTTCTCCATGGATTTCCGCGCCGGCACGCTGGACACTCCACAGGGCCGTGAGAAAATCCGACGGCTGAACGAGGGCATCGCCGCTTTGACCGATACCCAGCGTCAGGCGATAATACTGGACTACACCTCAAGACGGCTCTATCACAGCACCTTCTCCGACTTCCTTTACGAAAGATGGCCCTTTATGGTCCTCGGAGCGCTGCTGCTGATCTCCTTTGCGGTTATTCTTTATCAGAAGCAGAGGGCATTTAAGTTCAAGCAGGAGGAAAAGCTCCGTCAGCTTATCGATCACGACCCCCTCACGGGAGTGCTGAGTCTCAGCGGGTTCCGCAAACGCGCGGAGGAGCTGCTTCGGCTCCATCCGAATATGCCCTATGTGATCTCTTACAGCAACATCCGCAACTTCAAATATATCAACGACAGATTCGGCATGGAGGCGGGCAACGAGCTGCTCCGCTTCTGGGCGGAGAAAACCGGGGCCATACTTACCGACCTTGACGCCTTAGGACGCATCGAAGCCGATCACTTCGCTGTTCTCCGTCATGTGGAAAACGAGGAACAGATCCACGCGGATACACGGCTGGTCTTCGACCCGGTGAGGAACTTCTTCATAAGCCGCAGCAAGGAGATGCGGGTGCAGATCTGTACGGGAGTCTATTCGCTGACCACTGCGGACTTCAAGGACATCAGCATCGACAGGTTCCTGGATTATGCCCGCGTCGCGGAGAAGCGTCTGCGCGAGACTCATAACGAGGGCTTCGTGTTCTATAACGAGAAGCAGTGGGACCTGGGCAAGCTGGTGGTGGATGTTACGGGACGCCTGCCTTTGGCAATGAAAACAGGGGAGATACAGGTATGGTATCAGCCCCAGGTGGACCATAGGACCGGTGAGATCATCGGTGCCGAGGCGCTCTGCCGCTGGGACCACGCCGAACGGGGAATGATGGCTCCCTCGAAGTTCATCACCGCGCTGGAGGAAGCGGGACTTATCTACGACCTGGACTGCTATGTGTGGGAGCGGGCCTGCAAGGACCTCCGACGCTGGGAACTGGCGGGGAAACCGCAGACCGTATCCGTGAACCTGTCCCGGGCGGACTTTGCCAAGGACGCTGACCTTCCCGGGCATTTCCGGGATCTGATACAGCGTTACAAACTTTCTCCCGACAGGCTTCATATCGAGATCACCGAGACCGCCTATGTGGAGAATCCCGAGCTTCTGATCGTGACCACGAAGAAATTCCGGGAGTACGGTTTCCGGGTGGAAATGGACGATTTCGGCAGCGGTTATTCCTCGCTGAATATGCTGAAGGAAGTACAGGTAGACCGCATAAAGCTGGACCTTCATTTTCTGACCGAGACCGGGGACGCCGAGAAGGGGCAAATTATCGTGCGTCACATGATACTGATGGCGCAGTCCCTGGGAATGGAGCTTATCGCCGAGGGTGTGGAGCGCAAAGAGCAGGCGGAGATGCTTTCGGGTCTCGGCTGCACGGAGATGCAGGGCTTTTACTACTACAAGCCCATGCCCGCCGCGGACTTTGAGCTTCTGAGGGGGATCTTTTGACAATGCACAGTCCGAGCGCGGACGGCGGCAGGGGCGTGCCCCTGGCCCGAGCGCGGGCGGCGGCAGGGGCGTGCCCCTGCACCCAACTCCGCCGCAAGCAACGGAGTGCAGGAAACAAGATAGCGAAGCGGCGGGGCCGCACAAAGTTGTAATTCAAACGCGAAGCGCATTCCGCGGTCCAGGGCGCGGTAGCCCTGGCGGGACAATTTTTCCTCGCAAGCTCGGAAAAATCGGGGGCGGAGCCCTCGCGGGTCAAGGGCAGAGCCCTTGCGAAGACATTTTATCCTCGCAAGCTCGGAAAAATCGGAGGCAGAGCCTCGTTCGGCGCGTAAGCGACGACCCCGGCGCTGCACAAGAAAAGAGTAGGGAAACAAAGCAGTTTCCTTACTCTTTTTTTCGTGGACAAACCAAATGCAGCGCCGGAAACGTTGTCCTCCCGCACTCGCAGGAAACAGCGAGGGAGCGAAGCGTCCGAGCGTCTTTCCGTCCGGTAATGAACATCCGGTAAAGCACATCCCGTGATGCACCAAGCGAAGCCCCCGCCTTTGTCCAATGCTAACTGACAGCCGAACAAGTCCAATAACCGCAGCATATTACCTGCGAACCTTGCAAAACCCACTTGATTTTTTAGGGAAAATGTGGTATAATATATGAAATCAATATCATATATAAAGGAGATGCATCCATGAATATTACGGAATTCGCCCGGGAGGCCGGGGTGTCGGTCTCGGCGGTGAGCAGGTATTTCAATAACGGCTACCTTGCCGGGGACAAAAAGGAAAAGATCGAAGCCGCTCTGGAACGGACGGGCTATGTTCCCAGCTACTCCGCGAGGACGGTGCGCTCCAAGGTCACCAAGCTCATCGGCGTCATCCTGCCGAAGCTCTCCAGTGAGAGCATCTCACGGGTGACCGAGGGGATAAGCGAAGTGCTGGGCGCCGAGGGCTTTGAACTGCTGCTGGTCAATACCGCCAACGACTATAACCGTGAGATCAGCTCGCTGGAGCTGTTCCGGCAGAACCGGGTGGACGGCGTCATCCTGCTGGCAAGCGTCTTCACCGACCTCCACCGCTCGCTGCTGGCAAAAATGCGGGTCCCGGTGATAATCGTCGGACAGGAGCTGAAAGGCTATAACTGCGTCTGCCATAACGACGAGGGCGCGGCTTACAGCATGACTAAGCTGATGCTGGACAAGGGCGCTAAGCGCCCCGCGTTCATCGGGGCCAACCCCGAGGACAAGGCCGCCGGCCTGGACCGCAGGCTGGGATTTGAAAGGGCAGTCAAGGAGGCGGGACTTACTGTCGATCCGAAATACTGCGAGATCGCAAAGTTCAGTATGGCCTCCGGCTACGAAAAAGCCAAGCGCCTGTTCTCCAACCGCCAGAAGCCCGACTGTATCTTCTGCGCCACCGACAACATCGCCGCCGGGGCGATGCAGTATCTCCGGGAAAAAGGCATCCGCGTGCCCGAAGAAGTTATGATCGGCGGAGTCGGGGATTCGCGCTTCGACACGGTGCTGTATGTCCCCCTTTCCACCGTTCATCTGCACTACAAGACCGCCGGCATCGAGGGAGCGAAAATGCTCCTCTCCGAAATGCAGGACAGCTCCGAGGTCCACCGCATACTTCAGCTCGAATACGAGATAATAGAAAGAGGTTCCACCGACAGGCACATATGATTTATCGTTTTGCACAAAGACAGAGTGTGAAATTGTGTGAAACTTACCAAAAACGCTTTCACAATTCTGACTAAATGTCAATAGACATCCCGCGTTAGACGTGATATAATAAAAACACGATATGAAATCAATATCATATGTTATCTGATATTGTTTCAGAGACCTCGTCTGATTTAGGAAAGGGTGATCTACATGGATTACAGCAAGTGCGCATCGGAGATCCTGAGCGCCATAGGCGGCAAGGATAACCTCGCAAGCGCAGCCCACTGCGCCACACGTCTTCGGCTGGTAATTGCCGACAACGAAAAGGTCAAGAAATCCGTGCTTGAAAACATCGACGGCGTCAAGGGTGTGTTTGAAGCTCAGGGACAGCTTCAGATCATCATCGGCACCGGAACGGTGAACAAGGTCTATGCCGAGTTTATTAAAATGGCAGGCGTCGAGGCCGCTTCAAAGGACGACGTAAAGAAAGCCGCCGCTGCCAAGGCCCCCTGGTACAAGCGGGCCGTCAAGACCCTCGGCGATATCTTCGTACCGATCATTCCCGCGATCGTTGCCACCGGTCTCCTCTGCGGACTGCTGGGCGGTCTGTCAAGAGCCTTCCCGGATATGGCGGATTCCCAGTTCTATAAGCTGCTGGATATATTCTCAAACGCAGCTCTGACCTTCCTGCCCATACTCATCGCGGTAAGCGCCGCAAAGATCTTCGGCGCGAATATCTATCTCGGCGCCGTTATCGGTATGATAATGATCCACCCGAATCTGATAAACGCCTGGTCCGTGGGCGACGGCACCGATCTTCCGGTGCTTTGGTCCTGGGGCTTCTGGGACGTTCACGCCACCGGCTACCAAGGCCACGTTATCCCGGTAGTTATCGCGGTGCTGCTGCTTTCGATCATTGAAAAGTGGCTCCACAAGAAGGTCCCGGAAATGTTCGACCTCTTTGTGACTCCGCTGGTATCCGTTCTCGTCACCGGCTTCTTAACGATGACGGTCATCGGACCCGTATTCTCGCAGATCGAATCCTGGGTGCTTTCGGGCGCACAGTGGCTCATATCCATACCCTTCGGCATCGGCTCCTTCCTCATGGGCGCCGCCTATGCCCCCACGGTAGTTGCAGGCGTTCACCATATGTATAACGCTATCGAGCTTTCGATGATCGCCGATAACGGCAAGAATATATGGATGCCGATAGCTACGGCTGCCAACGTTGCGCAGGGCGCCGCCGCTCTCGCCGTGGCTATCAAGACCAAGAACAAAAAGACCAAGTCAATGGCTCTGCCCGCATCCCTCTCCGCTTTCATGGGCATTACCGAGCCCGCGATCTTCGGTGTTAACGTAAGATACGTCAGACCCCTTATAGCCGGTATGGCAGGCGGTGCCTGCGGTGCCGCAGTAGCCTCGATAATGAACGTCTATGCCACCGCCAACGGCGTAACGGGCATATTCGGATTCCTTATAACCACCGACAGCATAGTCGGTTATCTGCTCACCTTCCTTGTTGCATCCGCAGTGGCCTTCGGACTTTCCTGGATGCTCTACAAGGACCCCGTTGAGGAAGCTGTTGCCGCTTCCGAACCGGAGCCGGAGCCTGCTCCCGCTGTCGAAGTAAAGTCTGCCGAAAACTATGATGACAGCTGCGTTTACTCGCCTCTTAAAGGCAAGGCCGTTCTTATGGCGGATGTTCCCGACGAGACTTTCGCCTCCGACGTCCTCGGAATGGGCGCCGCGGTGGATCCTGCGGAGGGCAAGGTGGTCGCTCCCGCTGACGGCGAGGTCAGCACTCTCTTCGACACTCACCACGCGATAGGACTGACCCTTGACAACGGTATGGAGATGCTGATACACATTGGCATCAACACCGTGGAGCTTAACGGTGAGGGCTATACTGCCCACGTTGAGGAGGGCGACAGAGTCACCCGCGGGCAGACGCTTATAACCTTCGATATCCCGCTTATCAAGAGCAAGGGCTATCCCGTGATAACCCCCGTAATAATCACCAACGCCGACGAATACAGCGACATACACAAGGCCGAGTGCAGTGAAGTCGAATACCTCGACAAGCTGATCGAAACGGCCAAGTAAGAAAGGACGGTGAGCCGGACTGTGAAAAACGACTACAGGCAGATGCTCCATCTTGAGCCGCAGAAGGGCTGGCTCAACGATCCCAACGGGCTGTGTTTTTTCAAGGGAGAGTACCATGTGTATTTCCAGTATGCTCCCGACAGCGCCGAGGGCAAAGGCCTCAAGTGCTGGGGACACTGGAAAAGTCCCGACCTTCTGCACTGGCACTTCACCGGGACGGTGCTTTCCCCCGACATCCCCGAGGACCGAAGCGGCGTCTATTCGGGATGCGGCTTCGTAAAGGACGGCCTGCTTTACCTCTTCTATACGGGCAATGTGAAGGAAGAGGGAGACCACGACTATATCACCTCGGGACGGGGAGCCAACGTCATCCTCGTGACCACCGAGGACGGGCATAATATGAGCCCCAAAAAGGTCCTGCTCCGCAATTCCGATTATCCCGATTACTGCTCCTGCCATGTGCGGGACCCCAAAGTCTGGGAGGAAGACGGGAAGTATCATATGGTCCTGGGCGCAAGGACCCTCGATGACAAAGGCTGTGTGCTTTACTACGTCTCGGAGGACCTTTTGAACTGGAGCTTTGATAAGGAGATACGCACTCCCGATTCGGGATATATGTGGGAATGCCCCGACGAATTCATCCTCGGGGAAGAGAGGTTTCTGAGCATCTCTCCCCAGGGGCTCCCTCACGAAAGATACTTCTCGCAGAACGTTTACAGCTCGGGCTATCTGAAACTCGACACGGGAGCCTATACCGAATGGGACTGCGGCTTTGATTTCTACGCTCCCCAGACCTTTGACGCTCCCGACGGCAGAAAAATACTCATCGGCTGGGAAGGCATCGGGGACATTCCCTACACCAATCCCACCGTGGCTTCGGGCTGGCAGCACTGTCTGACTCTTCCGAGGGAGCTTTCCCTTTCGGAGAGGGGAGTTATACTCCAGCAGCCGGTGAGAGAGCTTGAAACGCTGAGGAAAGCTCCACAGCCGGTGAAAAGCGGAGAGAGCTTCAAGGCGGAGCTTCCCTTTGAGATAACGGGCGGCTGCGAAAAGGAGTTTTCGATTACCTTTGAAGGAGTCCTGACCTTTGAATACAGGGACGGCGAAGCTGCGCTGGCGTTTCTTTCCAAGACCGCCGGCGGGGCCCGCGCCGCAAGGTTCGCGAAACTGGATAACTGCCGTGATGTACGCATCATCGCAGACAAGGCTTCCGTGGAAGTCTATCTGAACAGCGGCGAAAAGGTGCTTTCCAGCCGTATGTACCCCGAAGATACAGAGATCACCGTCAAAGCCGACGGAATAAGCGGCACGCTTTATCGGCTTGACGGAATTGAGGTGATACCCGATGAATAACATACTTGCCGCTGTCGGAGAAGCGCTGATAGATTTCATCCCCGACAGGAGCGGCTGTCCATTTGACGAGGTGACGGCCTTCGCTCCGAAGGTGGGAGGCGCCCCCGCAAATGTCTGTGCGGCATTCTCGCGGCTGGGAGGCCGTTCGCGTATGCTCACTCAGCTGGGCGACGATCCCTTCGGGCATAAGATAATCGGCGAGCTTGAAAGGGCGGGAGTGGACACATCCTGCATTTCCCTTACCGACAAGGCCAACACTGCTCTTGCCTTTGTTTCCCTCGGAGAGAACGGCGACCGCACATTTTCCTTCTACCGCAAGCCCAGCGCCGATATGCTTTACAGCGCCGACAGCGTCAGAGAGGAATTCTTCGACGGAGTTTTCGCCCTGCATTTCTGCAGCGTTTCTATCGGGGACTTCCCGATGAAGGAGGCTCACAGGCGGGCTATCGAGATAATGCATCGGAGGGGCGGCATCGTCAGCTTTGACCCCAATCTCAGATTCAACCTTTGGGACAGCAGGGAAGCTCTTCAGACAGCGGTGAGGGAATTCATCCCGCTGAGCGACATCGTCAAGCTCTCGGAGGACGAACTGGAGTTCGTCACAGGCACGTCGGACCCCGAACAGAGCGCGGCACGGCTCTTCGAGCAGGGCGTGAACTTAGTGCTGATAACCATGGGAAGCAAGGGGGCTTACGCCTTCACAAAGACCGCACAGGGCTTCTCCCCCGCAAAGGCGGTAAAGGCAGTTGACACCACGGGTGCGGGCGACGGCTTCACAGGGGCATTTCTGTGGAAGCTCGGTCAGAGAGGTACGGGAAAGGCAGAGCTTGAAGAGATACCAATGGCGTATCTCTGCGAATGCCTTGACTTTGCAAATCAGTTCTGCGCCCTGAGCGTTCAGAAAAAAGGTGCCATAGCATCTTATCCGACTTTGGATGAGATGCAGAAAATATAATTCTATCTACGAAAGGAACGAAGTATCATGAAAGAATTTTCCTACACCATCAAGGATGAGATCGGCATCCACGCAAGACCCGCAGGCAACCTTGTTAAGCTCATCAAGGGCTTTTCCAGCAAGGTGACCATCGAGAAGGAGGGCAAACCGCCTATCAATGCCACAGCTCTGATGAAGCTCATGGGCCTCGGCGTAAAGTGCGGTGACACCGTTAAGTTCACCGTTGAAGGCGACGACGAGGATGCGGCAGTAAAGGGCATCGAAGAGTTCATGAACGCAAATCTCTGATAATCAGCAGACCGAAAGGACAGGTGACGGACTATGGCCGTGTTTAACGGAAAAGGAGTATACGGAGCCGTTGCTATAGGCAAGGCTCACGTTTTCAAGAGACAGGCGGCTGAGGTCCGCCGCGTGTCCGTAAGCGATACCGCCGCCGAGCTGGAGCGCTTTGAAAACGCCAAGGCCCTGGCAGTGGAACAGCTGACGGCGATCCACGAGAAGGCTCTTAAAGAAGTGGGCGAGACCAACGCCGAGATCTTTGAGATCCATATTATGATGCTGGACGACGAGGACTACAACGAATCCGTTCAGAGCATCATCGAGACCCAGAGCGTCAACGCCGAATATGCCGTGGCGGTGACCTCGGACAATTTCGCCGAGATGTTCGCAAGCATGGACGACGCCTATATGCAGGCGCGTTCCGCCGATGTTAAGGATATTTCCAACCGCCTTATCGCCTGCCTTACCGACAGCGGCGGCGGCGGGACCTCCTCGGAGGAAAAGATGATCGTCTGCGCCGACGACCTTGCTCCCAGCGAGACGGTCTCCCTCGACAAGGACAAGGTGCTTGCCTTTGTTACGGCCTTCGGCTCCTCAAATTCCCATACCGCTATCCTCGCGCGGAATATGAATATCGCCGCGGTTATAGGCGTAGGAGAGGAATTTCTCAAAGCCGTGGAGGACGGCTGTCTTGTGGCGGTGGACGGTCACACGGGAGAGGTGTTTGTGGATCCCGATGAGGAGACCGTAAAGCGCCTTGAAGAAAAGCAGGCCGCCGACATCAAGAAGAAACAGCTTCTCCAGGAGCTTAAAGGCAAGGAGAACGTGACCCTCGACGGAACAAAGATCAAGATCTATGCCAATATCGGCGGCGTCGGCGGGATAGGCGCCGTGCTTGCCAACGATGCGGGAGGCATCGGCCTTTTCCGAAGTGAGTTCCTCTATCTCGAAAGCGAGGATTACCCCTCCGAGGATCAGCAGTTCCAGGCGTACAAAAAGGTGCTGGAAAGCATGGCCGGCAAGAAGGTCATAATCCGCACTCTGGACATCGGCGCCGACAAGCAGATCGACTATTTCAAGCTGGACAAAGAGGACAATCCCGCTCTCGGATTCCGCGCGATACGCATCTGCCTGACCCGTCCCGAGATATTCCGCACACAGCTCAGAGCGCTTTACCGCGCTTCCGCCTTCGGTGATCTCGGCATAATGTTCCCGATGATAACTTCGGTCTCCGAAGTGGAGAAGTGCCTTGCAATGTGCGAAGAGGTGAGAAACGAGCTTTCCTCCGAGGGCATCCGCTTCAACGAAAAGACGGAGCTGGGAATCATGATCGAGACCCCTGCGGCGGCAGTCATCAGCGACAGGCTGGCTCCGCTGGTGGATTTCTTCAGTGTCGGCACCAACGACCTGACACAGTATACCCTGGCCTGCGACCGTCAGAACGCAAAGCTGGAGCCCTTCGTTGACACTCACCACGAGGCTGTGCTTCGGCTGATCGAGCTTTCGGCTAAGAACGCTCACGCCAACAACGCCTGGATAGGCATCTGCGGCGAGCTGGCCGCCGACCTTTCCCTGACGGAGCAGTTTTTGAGAATGGGCATCGACGAGCTTTCTGTTTCCGCGCCTTTCGTGCTTCCCCTGCGCGAGAAGGTAAGAAGCATCTCCCTGAAATGACCGCGGCGAAAATGAAGGTCACACTGCGCTGAAATTCACGTTTTTGGTAGTTTTTACTACAAATACTTCAAAAATGAATTTTCATAGGTGCAATAATGCAAAATTTCCTGCAAGCCCTTGACAAATCCGAAACAGTGAAGTATAATACAAACATCAGAGGCAAGGACGTCCCGAAGAGAATTCTTCGTATCCTGCCTCTGTTTTTATTTATTATATTTCTGTAAGGCAACGGTGTCTTTGAAATGCAAGGGAGCATTATCAAAGACACCTCTTTTTGTTAGGAGGCGGTGCGGTATGATCTCAGACAATGATATCACCGGAAACATCAGTATCATTATCGAAAGAAGGAATTTTGTATGACAGTTGAATTTTGGTTCCTGATAGGAGCCGCACTTGTTTTCTGGATGCAGGCAGGCTTTGCTATGGTGGAAACGGGCTTCACCCGCGCCAAGAACGCCGGCAACATCATCATGAAAAACCTTATGGATTTCTGTATCGGCACCGTGGTCTTCTCCCTGCTGGGCTACACCCTTATGATGGGCGAAGATACCCTCTTCGGTCTCATCGGCATACCCAACATGGATATGTTCACCCACTTCAAGGAGTTCATCGCAAGCCCCGCCGACGGCAGCTTCACCGGTGCCTCCACATTCGTGTTCAACCTGGTGTTCTGCGCCACTACCGCTACTATCGTTTCGGGCTCGATGGCAGGACGCACCAAGTTCTCCAGCTACTGCATCTATTCCGCAGTGATCTCGCTGGTGGTTTATCCTATCGAGGCTCACTGGATCTGGGGCGGCGGCTGGCTCTCGGAGCTGGGCTTCCATGACTACGCAGGCTCCTGCGCGATACATATGGTCGGCGGAATAGCGGCCCTTATCGGCGCGATCTTCGTTGGTCCCCGTCTCGGCAAGTACGAGCGCGACAAGGACGGCAAGGTCATCAAGGTAAACGCTATCCCCGGACATTCCATCACCCTCGGAGCTCTGGGCGTGTTCATCCTCTGGCTGGGCTGGTACGGCTTCAACGGCGCTGCCGCCACAAGCGTTTCCGAGCTGGCTTCGATCTTCATGACAACTACCATCGCTCCCGCAGTTGCTACCTGCGTGACTATGATCTACACCTGGATCCGCAACGGCAAGCCCGATGTTTCCATGTGCCTTAACGCCTCCCTGGCAGGACTTGTGGCTGTTACCGCAGGCACCGACGCTTTTGACGCTATAGGTGCTGCCGCCGTCGGTCTTGTATCCGGCTTCCTGGTCGTATGGATAGTCGAGTTCATCGACCTCAAACTTCACATAGACGACCCCGTGGGCGCCGTAGGCGTTCACTGCGCAAACGGTATCTGGGGCACTGTCGCCGTAGGTCTCTTTGCTAACCCCGACGCTCCCGCAGGACTCAACGGTCTGTTCTACACCGGCGAGTTCAAGCAGCTGGGACTCCAGCTCACAGGCTTCGCATCCGTGGCTTTCTATGCTGCGGTAATGATGTTCATCACCTTCACGATCATCAAGAAGGTACACGGCCTCCGGGCGTCCGCAGAGGACGAGATCGCCGGCCTTGACATCGCCGAGCACGGCCTTCCCAGCGCATATCCCGACTTTATGCCGGCAGTTCATAAGTACACCACTTATGAGGAGTACAACGATGCCGACGTCGTAAGCGGCGAGACTCCTGAGGCGGAGGCTATCCCCGTGAAGAAGCTCCCGAGCCTTGCGGAGGAAGGCAAGCCCAAGCTCACCAAGATCGAGATCGTCTGCAAGGAGGCCAAGCTGGACAAGCTGAAGAACGCCATGACCAAGCTGGGCATCACAGGTATGACAGTATCCCACGTTATGGGCTTCGGCAATCAGAAGGGCAAGCCAGAGTATTACAGAGGTGTTCCTGTTGAGATCAACCTGATGCCTAAGGTACAGGTGGATATAGTAGTCAGCAAGATCCCTGTAAGAAACGTTGTTGCGACTGCCAAGAAGGCTCTCTACACCGGCCACATCGGCGACGGTAAGATCTTCATCTACGATGTTGAGAACGTTGTAAAGGTCCGCACCGGCGAGGAAGGCTACGACGCCCTCCAGGACAGCGAAGAATAACGCGGACGAATAAAACAATCGGCACTCCTGCCCGGTCGGGCGGGAGTGCTTTTTTGCTTTGTCCGGTGTGATGTATGCGTAAAAAAAACGCCGTACTGTTTGCAGCACGGCGGCAGTTTATCTTCTGCTTTATTCGCTCTCAAGTATCTCTTCAGCGATCTCTCTCTTGGTAACGCAGCGGTCCATTGCCAGCTTTTCGATGCGGTGATGCGCTTCGTCCTCGGTGAGGCCGTCCCGGGAGATAAGGATCCATTTCGCACGGTTCACCAGCCTGATCTCCTGCATCTTGTCCTCCAGCGTCACGGACTTTTTCTCCAGCTTGCGCAGACGCTCGCAGCTGCTTTCCAGCCAGTCGAAGGCCTGCGTCACCAGCTGCCGCGTGGGAGGCTTCGGAAGGGTGTAGACCCCGTAGGGACAGACTCTCGTGAAGATCTCGGTATAGTATTCGTTCCTCACCATAAGCAGCACCGAGCTTTTCCCCACGGATCTGTCAACAGCAAAACGCACACCGTCCTCATCGGGGAGCGGTGCGTTTATCAAAACGATATCAAAGGCCTGTTCAGAGGTCTTCCTCTTGGCCGAAGTTATGCTTTGTTCGAGCGAGAGATCGTAATAAGTCCGCTCTCTGACCGCAGCGGTCAGAGATTCGTTGAACTTTGGCTGCGCGGATACGATCAGTACGCTGTACTGTCTTGTTTTAAGCTCCATAGAGCCCTCCTGTTATTTACAGTAGATGTCCGTTATCCGTTTCGGAAGATGCTCTGAAACAAAGCTGCTGGCTGCTGCCGCCGCTTTGGCCTCCTCCAGCGAAGAGGGCAGCCGCTTGTAGCCTGCGGTCAGAGCGCTGTCCGCCGAGAAAAGGTCAATGTCCGCCACGGGAGGCAGGAACAGTCCGTTCTTGTAGCCGTAAAGCCCCGCCCGGATGATAAGGGCAAAGGCCAGATAAGGATTGGCCGTCGGGTCGGGAGACCGAAGCTCCGCCCGGCGGTATTCGCCCTCCGCTGCCGGGATCCGCACCAGCTGTGAGCGGTTCTCTCCCGACCAGGAGATATATTTCGGCGCCTTGCTTTTTCCGAACCGCTTGTAGCTCTGTTCGGTGGGATTCAGAAATACCGTTATGTCTCCGATATGTTCAAGTATGCCCGCGATCACCGAGGGCAGGATGATATGGTTCTTGTCGTCCTTGACGGAGAGGTTGATGTGATAGCCGTTGCCCGGCTTGTCGGATAAGGGCTTGGGGGAAAAATCGGCGTAAAGCCCGTTCGCGTGAGCCACCGTCTTCACCACCGTGCGGAAGGCCATAGCGTCGTCCGCCGCCTTCAGCGCCTCGGCGTAGTGGAAGTCGATCTCGTTCTGTCCGGGGCCCTCCTCGTGGTGGGAGCTTTCCGGCATGATGCCCATTTGCTCAAGGGTAAGGCAGATCTCACGCCTGATGTTTTCTCCCCGGTCGTCGGGGGCGATGTCCATATACCCCGCCCTGTCGTAGGGGATAGAAGTGGGTACGCCGTTCTCGTCCAGCTTGAAAAGGTAAAATTCCTGCTCCGAGCCGAAGGAGAATTCCAGCCCTTCCTTCTTAGCGTCCCCGATAGCCCTGATAAGCAGGCTTCGGGTGTCGCATTCAAAGCATTTCCCGCCGGGCTCCTTTATGGAGCAGAACATCCTCACCACCCGGCCGTGTTCCGGTCTCCAGGGCAGTACGGACAGCGTGTCCGGGTCCGGGAACAGCAGCAGATCGGATTTCGCCTCGTTGGCAAAGCCCTTCACCGCCGAAGCGTCGAACCCGATGCCCTGCTCAAAGGCCCGTCTCAGCTCCGAGGGCATTATGGAAATATTCTTCTGCGCCCCGAAAGCATCGCAGAACGCCAGCCTTACGAACTTGACATCCTCCTCGGTGCAGTACTGTATGATCTCTTCGGCAGTATAGTTCATAGAAAACCTCCGTATCTGCTGTCACTTATCCGTTTTAATTTGCCACATACATCTGTCTGTAAGGGTTGCTGCTGTCGGGCGTCACCACAGTGAAGGGGTGATCGAGAAGCTCGTCCAGCTTGTGCCCGAAGTAGTAGCAGAACCGCCTCAGATAGTGTGCGATCTCCTCCAGGTCCTTCTCGTCCGCAGGACGGGTGTGGACCTGATGCGGGAAGTGTATCCCCTTGCATTCCGATCTGAGGAACATCTTTCCGCCGTGCATTCCCGTGCAGGGGAAATTACCCACAATGGGCTTGCCGTCATCGTTCAGTCCGAGCACGATGATGGTCCCGCCCGCCTGATACTCTCCGAGAAAGCTGCCCGCTCTCCCGCCGATGACCAGCGCCGGCTGCTTTTCCTTGTAGGCCTTCATGTGGATGCCGGAACGGTAGCCCGCGTTGCCCTGAACGTAGATGCGCCCGCCTCTCATAGCGTAGCCCACCGCGTCCCCCACGTTCCCGTGGATGACAATGGTGCCGTCGTTCATGGTGTCGCCCACCGCGTCCTGAGCGTTGCCCTTGACCTCGATCTTCGCCCCGTTGAGATAAGCGCCCAGAGCGTTTCCGGGGACTCCGCTTATAGTCAGCGTCTTGTCGGAGATGCCCGCCGCAATGAACCTCTGCCCCAGACAGTTGGTGATAGTGCAGCTTCCTCTGGCCTGACGGAGCGTTTCGTTGAGCTCCTTATAGTCAAGGCCGGTTGCATTGATATTCATTATACCACACCTCCAAGTTTTTTTCCACGGGTTTGGGATGAAAAAATCGCCAGCGACGGGATTTTTTTCATTTTGTCCATATTTTCTTCATCAAGTACGGTCCTCTCACGCACCAGCGCAGTGTAAATACCCGCTCTGCTCACGTCGCCGATGAGCATATAGCCTCTCAGCCTGCCGTCCTTGATGTAAAGCCGCTTTATCCCTCCGCAGGGATGCGCTTCGTATACCTCGCCGTCCTCGGGATAGCTTCCCGCCGTGGCGCAGTGAAGACCGAAGAAGCCTATCGAGTTCATGGGCACCGCATTGTCGAATACGGCGGTGCCGCCCGCCATGTTGATGCCCGCACAGCGTCCCTGCATATAGGCGTTGGGCAGTATCGCCAGCACGCGGTTGGCCTCCACGGAACTGTCATAGCCCTCGGCACAGTCGCCTGCCGCGAAGATGTTTTCGGCGCTTGTCTTCATATCCGTACCCACGACGATGCCTCTGTTGACATCACATCCCGCCTGACGGGCAAGCTCGGTCTCGGCTCTTACGCCCACCGCCAGCACCAGGATGTCAAAGCCTACCTCGGCGCCGCTCTTCATTACGGCCTTGTCCTTTTCAAAGCGGACCGCCGTGTCTCCCAGCATAAAGCTGATGCCGTGTTCTTCCAGCTTTTTCTGCATTACAGCCGCGCATTCGCCGTCAAGGATCGAGGAAAGCACTCTGTCCGCCAGGTCGCAGACCGTGATGCTCCCGACTCTTTCCGCGATGCCCTCGGCGCATTTAAGCCCGATAAGTCCCGCTCCCACGATAAGCACCCGGGCTTTCTTGTCCAGGACCTTTTCAAGTGCGAGAGCGTCGTCCAGCGTCATAAAGGTGAACTTCTTCTTCACCTTGTCCAGCCCCTCGAACTTCGGTACGAAGGGGGAAGAGCCTGTGCAGAGGCACAGCTTGTCATAGCTGAGCTTTTCCTTGCTTTCAAGTGTGATGACCTGCTTCTTGGAGTCGCATTTCACGGCTCTGCCGAAAAGGAGCTTCACATTGTTCTTTTCGTAAAAATCAGCGGGACGGTATTTCATCCTCTCCGTGTCGGTCTTTCCCTCCAGCAGATAGGAGATAAGCGGACGGGAGTAAACGTGATGCTCCTCCGCCGAGATCACGGTTATGGAGCTTTCCTTATCGGCGCTTCGGATGCCTTCTATGCATCCCACAGCCGCCGTTCCGTTTCCGATGATAACATATTCAGCCATACCGCTCACCTCTCCTCGTATACGATAGCGTTGTTGGGACAGCCCTTGACGCAGGCGGGCTCACCGCAGCTGTTCTGCAAGCAAAGCTCGCACTTCTGCGCGGCGCCCTCCGGTCCGGGAGCGACTGCTCCGTAGGGGCAGACCAGCACGCAGGTCAGACATCCGACGCACTTGTTACGGTCGATCCTTACCACGCCGTCCTCAATGCTGATAGCTCCCGCGATACAGCTCTTGACGCATAAGGGATCGGTGCAGTGACGGCAGGAAACGGCATAATGTATCTTTCCGTCGTCCTCGATATGCACCCGTGGGAAGATCGGATTGCCCTTCAGCGCTTTGACCATATCGTCAAGTCCCGAGTTGGCGAAGGCGCAGTTGTATTCGCAGAGGTGACAGCCGAGGCACCACTGCTCGTTGACGTAAACTCTTTTCATAGCGATGCCCTCCTTATTCTCCGGCGTGGGAGATACCCAGTATCTCCAGTTCCTTAGCCGTCAGACCTACGCCCCGGAGCATAAGTCTGTTGCCCCGCAGGCTCTCGATGGAGTTGATGCCCATACCGCCCATAAGCTCTTTGATCTCGTGTCTCCAGGCGTCCATAAGATTGACCAGTCTCTTGTATCCGATATCCGGGTTCAGACGCTTTACAAGCTCCGGATCCTGAGTGGCGATGCCCCAGTTGCACTTGCCGCTCTGACAGGTGCGGCAGAGATGACATCCCAAAGCGAGAAGCGCCGCAGTCGCAACATAGACCGCGTCCGCGCCGAGAGCCACGGCTTTGACCACATCCGCCGCCGAGCGGACGCTTCCGCCCACTACCAGCGAAACATTGTTGCGGATGCCTTCGTCACGGAGACGCTGATCGACCGCCGCCAAAGCAAGCTCTATCGGGATGCCCACGTTGTCTCTGATGCGGGTGGGAGCCGCTCCCGTGCCGCCCCGGAAACCGTCGATAGCGATGATGTCCGCGCCGCTGCGGGCGATGCCGCTGGCGATAGCCGCGATGTTATGCACCGCCGCCACCTTTACGATCACGGGCTTTTGGTATTCGGTGGCTTCTTTCAGCGAGTAGACCAGCTGACGCAGGTCCTCGATGGAGTAAATGTCGTGATGCGGAGCAGGGGAGATAGCGTCCGAGCCCTCGGGGATCATTCTTGTCCTGCTTACGTCCCCGACGATCTTCGCTCCGGGCAGATGCCCGCCGATGCCGGGTTTTGCGCCCTGTCCCATTTTGATCTCGATAGCCGCCGCGGCTTCGAGGTAGTTCTTGTGTACGCCGAAACGTCCCGAGGCCACCTGGACTACCGTGTTGGGTCCGTAAACGTAGAAATCCTCGTGGAGACCGCCCTCACCGGTGTTGTAGCAGATGCCCAGTTCCGTGGCGGCTCTCGCCAGAGAGGCGTGCGCGTTGTAGCTGATAGAGCCGTAGCTCATGGCCGAGAACATCACCGGCATGGAAAGCTCCAGCTGGGGAGGTGTGTCCACGATCAGCTCGCCGTTTTCGTCCCTGCGGACCTTGTCCGGCTTCTTGCCTAAGAAGACCTTGGTCTCCATAGGCTCGCGGAGCGGGTCGATAGGCGGGTTCGTCACCTGAGAGGCGTTTATAAGTATCCTGTCCCAGTATACCGGCAGCGGCTTGGGATTTCCCATGCTGGAAAGCAGTACGCCGCCGCTGTTGGCCTGCTTGTAGATCTCCTTGATAGTCTCGTCGGACCAGTTGGCGTTCTCACGCAGGCGGCAGTCGCTCTTGACGATCTTCAGCGCCCGTGTGGGACACAGCGAAACGCACCGCTGGCAGTTGACGCATTTTGTCTCGTCCGAAACCATGATCCCTAAATCGGGATCGAAGCGGTGGACCTCGTTGGCACACTGTCTTTCACAGACACGGCATTGCACGCACCGGTTCTCGTTGCGCACGACTTCAAATTCGGGATATATGAAATGATCTCTCATCAGAATTTGCCCTCCTTGACACGAACTATAACGGGCTCGCCGCCCGCGGGAGCGTAGAAGTTCTCGGCCTCCGGCTCCATGACTCTTACGGCGGCCTCCTCACTGGCGATGAAAACTCTGTCGCCCTTTTCGGCGGTTATCATCGAGCGGAGCTTCAGACGGTCGTTAAGCGCCATAAGCCCGCCGTTCCAGCCGTAGACTATCGAGAAGGGACCGGTTATCAGCAGGCTGGGGAAGATCGTCCGCAGATAGGTCAGCTTTTCTTTTTCCTTCTCGGGCTTGCCGTTGATCGTGCTCCAGAAGGGAGCCGCGATGACCGAAGCGGCTTCTTCGAGGGAAAGTCCCTGCCGTCTCAGCAGATAGTCAAGAATGTATGCAATGACCTCGGTATCGGTCTGGAGCGTGCATTTGTAGCCGAACATCTCAATGAACCGGCGGTTGGCGTCGTAGGACGAGATCTCGCCGTTGTGGACCACGGAGCTGTCCAGCAGGGAGAAGGGGTGAGCGCCGCCCCACCAGCCGGGAGTGTTGGTGGGATAGCGTCCGTGAGCGGTCCAGGAGTAGCCCTCGTATTCCTCGAGGCGGTAGAACAGTCCTACATCCTCGGGGTAGCCCACGGCTTTGAAACATCCCATGTTCCTGCCGCTGGAGAAGACATATGCGCCCTTCATCTCGGTGTTTATCTTCATAACAGTGCGGGCGGTGAATTCTTCCTCGTCAACCTGTTCGGCGGCCACCATTGATTTCAGCGGAGCGCAGAAATACCGCCAGATAATAGGCTCGTCGGTGATCTGCGGGATCTTCCGGGTGGGGATCAGCTCGCCTCTCACTACCTCGAAGCGTTCCTTTAAATATGCTTCGCAGTCCTTGCGGGTGGAGCGGTGGTCGAAGAAAATATGAAACGCAAAAAGATCCTTGTATTCGGGGTAGATGCCGTAGGCCGCAAAACCGCCGCCCAATCCGTTGGAGCGGTCGTGCATGGGCTTCATTGCGTTGTAGATCACGTCGCCCGTAATGCCCTTGCCCTCTCTTGAGATAACTGCCGCTATCGCGCAGCCGGACGGGATGCGGACTTCTCCTTCTCTTTTCATAGCGCATTCTCCTTGTTAATAATGAATAATGTTCCCTTCGGAAATGCATTTGACAGCACCCTTGGCTCTGGATGTTATCAAACAAAAAACAGACGCCCATTCCTTTTATGCGTCCCGACGGGCCTTTTACGGGCATGACCGGGCACAAAAAGAATGAACGCCTTTGCTCATTTGCAAGTATTATATCGTAAAAATTCATATCTGTCAAGCGAATTGCACAAATTCGTGAAAATATGCAAGATTTTATACGTTGATATTCAGATATTTGTCGGATATGTGCTTGACAAACTCGGAAAAAGGGTGTATAATACGAAACATAGAGGCAAGGACGTCTTGAAGCGGTGCATCATCCGCAAAAGCGTACTTGTCTTTTTTCGTATAGGGAAGACTTCTTCCTGAAAATTTAGATGGGGGCAACGGTGTCTCCGGTGCAGAGCTGAAAGGCCCGCACCGGGGACACTATTGCTTTGAGGCTTTCGGCCCGACCACGAACGGAGGAAATAAAAATGAGCACAGTACCCGAGTTATTCGCAAGCAAGGTCTTTGATGACAGAGTAATGAAATCGAAACTTTCCTCGAAGGTTTATAATTCATTGAAGAATACTATCGACCTTGGCACCAAGCTGGACCCGACAGTAGCCGAGGCCGTGGCTCAGGCCATGAAGGAATGGGCCGTTGAGCAGGGAGCCACACATTACACCCACTGGTTCCAGCCGCTGACAGGCATCACCGCCGAGAAGCACGACAGCTTCATCTCGCCTTCTCCCGACGGCAGAGTCATCATGGACTTCTCCGGCAAGGAGCTTATCAAGGGCGAGCCGGATGCTTCCTCTTTCCCCTCCGGCGGACTGAGAGCCACCTTTGAGGCCAGAGGCTATACCGCCTGGGACCCCACGTCCTATGCGTTCATTAAAGGAAAGACGCTTTGCATCCCCACCGCCTTCTGTTCCTACGGCGGCGAGGCTCTCGATAAGAAAACTCCGCTTCTGCGTTCGATGCAGGCCCTCAACAAGCAGGCGCTGCGTATCCTGAAGCTCTTCGGAAACGACCAGGTAAAGCACGTTACCACTTCGGTGGGCCCGGAGCAGGAATACTTCCTCATTCCCCAGGAGCTTTACAACAAGCGCAAGGATCTGATCTACACGGGACGCACTCTTTTCGGTGCGAAGCCTCCCAAGGGCCAGGAGCTGGACGACCATTACTTCGGCGTCATCAAGCCCAGAGTTGAGGCTTACATGAACGACCTCAACGAGGAACTGTGGAAGCTGGGCATCCTTGCCAAGACACAGCATAACGAAGTGGCTCCCGCCCAGCACGAGCTGGCTCCGATCTACGCCACCACCAATATCGCCACCGACCACAACCAGCTGACTATGGAGATCATGCAGAAGGTTGCCAAGAAGCACGGCCTTGTGTGCCTGCTCCACGAGAAGCCCTTCGCAGGCGTGAACGGCTCCGGCAAGCATAACAACTGGTCCATTTCCACCGACACCGGCGTGAACCTGCTGACTCCCGGCGAAACTCCTTACGAGAACGCACAGTTCCTGCTGTTCCTCTGCGCGGTCATCAAGGCCGTGGACGACTACCAGGATCTGCTCCGCATCTCCGTCGCCACCGCGGGCAACGATCACAGACTGGGTGCCAACGAGGCGCCTCCGGCAGTTATCTCCATCTTCCTCGGCGAGGAGCTCCAGGGCATCCTTGACGCTATCGAGACCGATACGCCTTATGCCGGCGTGGAGAAGAAGGTCATGAAGCTGGGCGTAAGCGTGCTTCCGAGATTCACCAGAGACACCACCGACCGCAACAGGACCTCGCCCTTCGCCTTCACCGGCAACAAGTTCGAGTTCCGTATGCTGGGCTCCTCCAACTCCATTGCCTGCGCCAACATCATGCTCAATGCGGCAGTTGCAGAGAGTCTGAAGATCTACGCCGACCGTCTTGAAGCCGCCGACAACTTTGAAGAGAAACTTCACGAGATGATCAAGAAGACTATCACCGATCACAAGAGGATCATCTTCAACGGCAACGGCTACGACGACGCCTGGATCAAGGAAGCCACGGAAGTCCGCGGACTGCTGAACTACAGGACCACTCCCGACGCTATCCCTCACCTTATGGACGAGAAGAACGTGAAGATGCTCACCGAGCACAAGGTCTTCACCGAAGCCGAGCTGAGAAGCCGTACAGAGATCACCTTGGAGAACTACTGCAAGGCAGTTGTCATCGAGGCCAACACCATGGAGCTTCTGGCCCGGAGAGAGATCCTTCCGGCTATCGAGGAATATGCGGCCTTCGTAGCAAAGACCGCCAACGCGAAGAAGTCGCTGGCCACCGACCTGGCCTGCACCTACGAGACCGAGACGGTAAGGCGCCTGTCCCAGCTGGCATCGGACGCATACAAGAGCCTTGACGAGCTTGATGCCGCTCTTGAGAAGGTACAGAGCGCACCCAACGTTATCGAAACGGGATACCTTATCCGCGACGAGCTTCTCGGAGTTATGGACAAGCTCCGCGCCTCCTGCGACGAAGCGGAAACAATCACAGCCTCGAAGTTCTGGCCCTTCCCGACCTACGACGAGCTGCTGTTCGGAGTCAAGTAAGCTTTCTTCTGTTTTTTACTCACCTACATTTACGGAACATGGCTGCCGCAGAAATACGGCAGCCGAGTTCTGTTTTATAATTGACAGTTTTTCGGTCTGTTTATTCGCTGCCGGCTGTCAGCTTAAATACTGGAGGAATCAATATGTGCTGTATAATGGGCTGGTGTTCGGCTAAGGCCGACAGAGAGCTGATGATAAAATGTTTTGAAAGGACAAAGTCGAGAGGCCCGGACGATACGCGGTTCGCGGAGGTCCCCGGCGGGGTGCTGGGGTTCCACAGGCTGTCTATCATGGGCCTTACCCCCGAGGGTATGCAGCCCTTCCGGCTGGGGAACAGCTATGTGGTCTGCAACGGCGAGCTTTACGGCTTCGCAAAGCTGAGGGATGAGCTTATCGCCAAGGGCTACAGCTTTCAGAGCGATTCCGACTGCGAGATCCTGCTTCCCCTTTGGGAGCAGTACGGCGCGGAGATGTTCGGGATGCTGGACGCGGAATTTGCCTGCATCATCTATGACAGTGAGACAGAGAAGTTCATCGCGGCCCGTGACCCTATCGGCATCCGTCCGCTTTACTACGGCTTTGACGGGGAGGGGGCTCCCGTGTTTGCCAGCGAGCCTCAGAACCTGGTGGACATCTGCGATGAGATCATGCCCTTCCCTCCGGGGCACTATTACGACGGGGAATTCCACTGCTACTGCGACATCGCCAAGGTGGACGCCGTGTGTCACGACAGTCACGAAGCGATATACAAAAACATCCACGACAAGCTGGTGGAAGGCGTGAAAAAGCGCCTTATCGCGGACGCGAAAGTCGGCTTCCTGCTTTCCGGCGGACTGGATTCCTCCCTTGTGTGTGCTATCGCTCAGAACTGTTCCCAAAAGCCGATACGCACCTTTGCCATCGGCATGAGCGAGGACGCCATCGACCTTAAATACGCCAAGGAGACCGCGGATTTCATCGGTTCGGAGCATACCGAGGTCATCATCACCAAGGAGGACGTAATCGCGGCGCTGGATGAAGTGGTACGGCTCCTCGGCACATTTGACATCACGACTATCAGAGCCAGCGTGGGAATGTATCTTGTCTGCAAGGCGATACACGAGCAGACGGACATCCGTGTCATCCTCACGGGAGAGATCAGCGACGAGCTCTTCGGCTACAAGTACACCGACTTCGCCCCCTCGGCGGAGGAATTCCAGAAGGAAGCGGAGAAGCGCGTCCGGGAGCTTCATATGTACGACGTTCTCCGCGCGGACAGATGCATCTCCGTAAACTCCCTTGAAGCGCGGGTGCCCTTCGGCGATCTGGACTTTGTGAAATACGTCATGTCCATCGACCCGCAAAAGAAGCTGAACACCTACGGCAAGGGCAAATACCTGCTGCGCAAGGCCTTCGAGCCCGACGGCATCCTTCCCGAAAGCATTCTCTGGCGTGAGAAGGCGGCCTTCTCCGACGCGGTGGGACATTCTCTGGTAAACTATCTGAAAGCCTACGCCGAAGAATACTACACCGACAGCGAATACGAGGAGCTGAGGCAGAAATACAGCCACGCCCAGCCCTTCACCAAGGAGTCCCTGCTTTACCGTGAGATCTTCGAGAAATACTATCCCGGCCAGGGACGCATGATCGTGGACTTCTGGATGCCCAACAAGAGCTGGGAAGGCTGCAACGTAAACGATCCGTCGGCGAGAGTGCTTTCAAACTACGGCGCAAGCGCTGTTTGATGCTTTTGCATTGTGCATTGTAATTACCGGGAGGGTGTAAAAATGAGGAAGTATATTTTCGTTACCGGCGGAGTGGTCTCCGGACTGGGAAAGGGCATCACGGCAGCATCGCTGGGACGGCTGCTGAAGGCCCGGGGGCTGGTGGTGGCAGCGCAGAAGCTGGACCCCTATATCAACGTGGACCCCGGCACCATGAGCCCCTACCAGCACGGCGAGGTCTACGTCACCGAGGACGGTGCCGAGACCGATCTTGACCTGGGGCATTACGAGCGGTTCATCGACGAGGACCTGAACAAGTTCTCCAACCTCACCACGGGCAAGGTCTACTGGAACGTGCTGAGCAAGGAGCGCCGGGGAGAATATCTCGGCTCCACGGTGCAGGTCATTCCCCATATCACCAACGAGATCAAGGAATTCGTCTATTCGGTGGGAAAGAAGACCGACGCTGACGTTATCATCACCGAGATCGGCGGCACCATAGGCGACATCGAATCCCAGCCCTTCATTGAGGCCGCAAGGCAGATCTCTCTTGAAGTGGGACGGGAGAACGCGCTGTTCATCCACGTTACGCTGGTGCCCTTCCTCAGCGGCTCGGACGAGCATAAGTCCAAGCCCACCCAGCATTCCGTCAAGGAGCTCCAGGGCATGGGAGTTCATCCTGACATCATCGTGCTTCGGTGCGACAGGCCCCTTGAGGAATCCATATTCCGCAAGATCGCGCTGTTCTGCAATGTTCAGCCCGAATGCGTCATCGAGAACCTCACCCTTCCCGATCTTTACGAGGCCCCGCTGATGCTGGAGAGGTCCAATTTTTCCGAGGTGGTATGCCGCCGCCTCGGCATTACCGCTCCCCGTCCTCAACTGGACGAGTGGCGCAAAATGGTGGAGCGCATCAAGTCGGCGGAGGGAAGAGTCACCATTGCCCTTGTGGGAAAATATACAGAGCTTCACGACGCCTATCTTTCCGTGGCGGAGGCTCTCCGTCACGCGGGATATGCTATCGGCAGGCACGTTGATATAAAGTGGGTGGATTCGGAAAAGCTCACCGAGGAGAATATCGCCGCCGCACTTGAAGGCGCCTCGGGAGTCATCGTTCCCGGAGGCTTCGGCGGACGGGGCATCGAAGGCATGATAACCGCCGTAAAATACGCCCGTGAAACGGGGATGCCCTTCTTCGGCATCTGCCTCGGGATGCAGATAGCGGTCATCGAGTACGCAAGGAACGTCTGCGGGATCGCCGACGCGGACTCCGGCGAGTTCAACGAGCTTTGCAAAAACAAGGTCATCGACTTCATGCCGGGACAGAGCGACACCATTGAAAAGGGCGGCACCCTTCGCCTCGGAGCTTATCCCTGCGTGATAGGCAAGGGAACGGTCATGGAGCGGTGCTACGGAGTCAGCGAGATCAGCGAGCGTCACCGTCACCGTTACGAAGTGAACAACGACTACCGTGTGCGCCTTACAGAAGCGGGCCTCACTCTCAGCGGCATTTCCCCCGACGGCAGGCTGGTGGAGACCGTGGAGCTTTCCGACCGTGATTTTTACGTCGGCGTGCAGTTCCACCCGGAGTTCAAGAGCCGTCCCAACCGTCCGCATCCGCTGTTTGCGGGCTTTGTAAAGGCCGCTTCGGAGAGGTGCGGGAAATGAGCGGTCTGCGTGAGGAATGCGGAGTATTCGGCATATGGTCGCCGGTGAAGTCGGCGCTGGCCGAAACGGTCTACTACGGGCTTTACGCCCTCCAGCACCGGGGACAGGAGGGCTGCGGCATAGCCGTCTGCGAGGAAGGCGTCATCACCGCTCACAAGGATGTGGGCCTTGTGGGTGAGGTATTCACTCCGGAGGTGCTGAGGAGCCTTCCCAAAGGAAATATGGCGGTGGGACACGTCCGCTACTCCACCACCGGCGGGAACGAGCGCCGAAACTGTCAGCCCATAGTCGTCAACCACCGCAAGGGACGCATGGCGCTGGCTCACAACGGGAACCTCTCCAACGCTTCGGAGCTGAGAAACGAGCTGGAGATGTCCGGGGCGATATTCCACACCACCTCCGACACCGAGACTATCGCCTACATAATCACGAAGCAGCGCCTTCGGACGGATTCCATCGAAGAAGCGGTGCTGGCGGCGATGAACGTCATCGAGGGGGCCTATTCACTTGTGGTCATGTCCCCGGCGAAGCTCATCGCAGTGCGGGACCCTTACGGCTTCCGTCCGCTGTGCTTCGGAGAAATGCCTGACGGTTCCTATGTCATCGCCTCGGAAAGCTGTGCGCTGACCGCCGTGGGAGCAAAATTCAAGCGGGACTTGGAGCCCGGAGAGATGCTGGTGTTTTCCAGAGAGGGCATAAGGTCCGAGAGGAAAAACTGCGGGAAGAAGCGTCATCACAGCTGTGTG
This sequence comes from Ruminococcaceae bacterium FB2012, assembly GCA_900104495.1. Taxonomy (GTDB): domain Bacteria; phylum Bacillota; class Clostridia; order Oscillospirales; family Ruminococcaceae; genus FB2012. Next base: position 111,031 of record FMXS01000005.1, read on the forward strand.
TTTGAATACATCTACTTTGCCCGTCCCGATTCGGTCATCGACGGCGTATCGGTACACGGGGCGCGTCTGCGGGCAGGCGAGATACTGGCGCAGAGCTGTCCCGCGGAGGCGGACGTGGTCATAGGCGTGCCGGATTCGGGCCTTGACGCCGCCCTGGGATTTTCCCGGGCCTCGGGCATTCCCTACGGCATCGGGCTTATCAAGAACAAATACATCGCAAGGACCTTCATCTCCCCGGGACAGTCCTCCCGGACGGACAAGGTGCGCATCAAGCTGTCGGCAGTGCCGGAAACGGTGGCGGGCAAGCGGGTGGTGCTGGTGGACGATTCCATCGTCCGCGGGACCACGGGAGGACGCATCGTCTCCCTGCTGCGGGAGGCGGGAGCCAAGGAGATACACTTCCGGGTATCGGCTCCGCCCTTCCTTCATCCCTGCTACTACGGCACGGACATCGACTCGGAGGACTGCCTTATCGCCTGCCGTCACACCGAAGCGGAGATAGCGCAGATAATGGGCGCGGACAGTCTCGGTTATCTGCCTGCGGAGAAGCTGGCGGTCCTGGCGGGACACAGCGGCATCTGCAAGGCCTGCTTCACGGGGAAATATCCCACAGCGGTCCCCAGCGAGGCCCACAAGGACAAGTATGAAATGAAGATAAAAGAAAACGGCTGAAGGGAATATTTTAATAAAGGAGTTTTCACCATGCTAATACCAAACATGAACTATTCACACTTAAAGGACTCGTATCTGTTTTACAACATCGCGCAGAAGGTGAAGGCTTACAGTGCGGAGCATCCCGGAGAGCATATCTACCGGCTGGGGATAGGGGATGTTTCCCTGCCCCTTTGCGATGCGGTCATCAAAGGGCTCCATAAGGCCGCCGACGACCAGGCGGAGGCTTCCACCTTCAACGGCTATATGCCCGAGTGCGGAGCGCCTTTCCTCAGAACAGCCGTGGCGGAGCATTACCGCTCCCGCGGGATAGAACTGTCGGACGACGAGGTGTTCATCTCCAGCGGAGCCTCCGACGAGCTGGGAGACATCCTCGACCTTTTCGATAGGGTGAACCGCTCGCTTATCATCGAGCCCGCTTATCCCGCTTATGTGGACGCCAATGTCATGGGCGGACGGGAGATCGTGCATCTGCCGTCCTCAAAGGAGAACGGCTTTCTGCCCCTGCCCGACGAAAGCATCGGCGCGGAGCTGATCTATCTCTGCTCTCCCAACAATCCCACCGGAGCGGTGTTCAACAGGGAACAGCTGAAAGCCTGGGTGGACTTCGCCAACTCCCGGGGAGCCGTTATCCTCTTTGATGCGGCCTACGAGGCCTTCATCGAGGACGAGAGCCTGCCCCGTTCGATCTTCGAGATCGAAGGAGCGAGGACCTGCGCCATTGAGATCTGTTCGCTGTCCAAGACGGCGGGCTTCACGGGAACAAGACTCGGCTACACCGTGATCCCCACGGAGCTGGAGCGCTGCGGGATGAAGCTGAACGATATGTGGATCCGCAGCCGCACCACCAAGACCAACGGCGTTTCCTACGTCATCCAGCGGGCGGCACTGGAGGTCTTCACCCCGGAGGGCCAAAGGCAGATCAAGGAGAACATCGAGGTCTACAAGCGTAACGCCCGCGTGATAATGAAGGCTTTGGACAAGCTGGGGATCTGGTACACCGGCGGAAAGAACGCTCCCTACATCTGGCTGAAATGCCCCGGAGGCATGGGCAACTGGGAGTTCTTCGACCTGCTGCTGAACAAGGCACAGGTGGTGGGTACCCCCGGCGAGGGCTTCGGACGCTGCGGCGAGGGATACTTCCGGTTCTCCACCTTCGGCAGCCCGGAGGACACCGCCGAAGCGGCGGAAAGACTGGTGCGTCTGCTGGGCGCCGCCGAATAAATATCGGGTCCGCTCTGCGGAGGGTATCTTTATACCCCCCGCAGAGCGTTTTTTGGGGAACGGACAAACAAGCTGTTGTCCTGCATCCGAAATATATGTGACATCTTCTTGACATAGTTGATAAAACATGGTAAAATTATAGTCAAAAGGCACGGCCGTTTTTGTGCATATTTACTTGCACGAAAACGGTGTATGACCGTGTTCTCGCACTAAACTTGAAGGGAGTATGGCGGGAATGATAATTACGGACCGTATTCAGAAGCCCCGTAAGGTGCTTATCGTTGACGACCAGGAAATAAACCGCGACGTGCTGGGGGCGATACTCGAAGAGAACTACGTGACCGTCTATGCCGAGGACGGCGCCGAAGCGCTGGAAAAGATAAATGAAGACACGGAAGGGCTCTCCCTGGTAATGCTGGACATCTTTATGCCGAAAATGAGCGGCTTTGAGGTCCTTCGGCGGATGAAAGAGGACGAGCGGATGAAGAGCATCCCAGTTATCGTTCTGACATCGGACAAAAGCGCCGAGCTGGAGGCTTTGCAGCTGGGTGCCGCGGATTTCATCACCAAGCCCTTTGACGCCTACGAGATAATACTGGCCCGCGTGGAGCGCATCATCGAGCTCAGCGAGGGACGGAGCCTTATTTCCTCGGCGGAGCACGACAGGCTCAGCGGACTTTACAACCGAAGCTTCTTCTTTGAATACGCGGAGAGGCTCTTCACATATTATCCCGACCTTCACCTTGATGCGGCGGTGATAAACATTGAGCAGTTCCATTCGGTGAACGCTCTCAACGGCCGTGAATTCGGCGACAGGATACTTGAGACCATCGGCGGGGCGATAAAGCTCTTTCTTGAGGGCTCCGACGGCATCGCTGCACGCTTCACCGCGGACATATTCGCGGTATACTGCGTTCACCAGAAGGATTATCACCTGCTGCTGGCGAAGCTCCAGAAGAAGGTGGATAACATTTCCCCCAACGTGAGCATAAGGCTCCGTATGGGCGTGAAAGAGTGGGTGAGCGGCGACGAGCCTCTGCTGATGTTCGACCACGCCAGCGCCGCCTGCAATATGATAAGAGGGAACTATCAGCAGCCGCTGATGATCTACGACGAGGGTATGCGGAAGCGGGAGCTTTTCGACCAGCGCCTGCTCAACGATCTGAGAACGGCGGTGGAGGATCACCAGTTCACGGTCTATTACCAGCCGAAATACAACATCCAGTGCGAGCCGCCGGTGCTGAGCAGCGCCGAAGCGCTTATCCGCTGGAAGCATCCCGAGCTGGGAATGATCTCTCCGGGAGATTTCATCCCGCTGTTTGAAAGCAAGGGCCTCATCAGCATCGTGGACAGCTTTGTGTGGCGTGCGGCGGCGGAGCAGGCCGCCGATTGGAAAAACAGGTACGGCATCACGATCCCCGTTTCGGTGAATCTTTCCCGGGCGGATGTTTTCGATCCGCTGCTGGTCCACAGGCTGAAAAGGCTCATTGACGACAACGGTCTTGAATACAGCGACATCAAGCTGGAGATCACCGAATCGGCCTACACCGACAACGCAAGAGAACTGCTGGACGTGGTGGACAGGCTTCGGAAGATCGGCTTTGAGGTGGAAATGGACGATTTCGGCTCGGGCTATTCCTCGCTGAATATGCTGTCCTCCATGCCCATAGACGTTCTGAAAATGGATATGAAATTCATACGCAACATCGAGCATAACGAGACCGACAGGCGTCTTGTGGAGCTGATACTTGACATAGCGAAGCTGCTGAAGGTCCCCGTGGTGGCCGAAGGCGTGGAGACCGACGGCCAGCTGGACATTCTCAGGAAGGGCGGATGCGATCTTGTCCAGGGGTATTATTTCTCCCGCCCCCTTCCTCCGGGAGAATTTGACAGTCTGATAGAAAAGGAACTGAATAACGGAAAGGATGTGCCGATATGACATTAAGAGAGCTTTACACCGAGATAGGCGGAGATTACGACAGAGCGATAAAGGTCCTCAGGATAGAGAAGCTGGTGGACAAGCATATACGCAAGCTGCCGGCGAACCCTGTTTTCGGCGATCTTGCCGAAGCGGGAAAGGCTATGGACGGTGAAAGGATCTTTGAATGCGCCCACGCTATCAAGGGTGTGTGCACGAATCTCGGGCTGGTGGATCTTGCCGATGCGGCTGAGGAACTCTGCGAGGAATTCCGAAGCGGCAATCCCAGGAAAATGACGGACGCCGAAGTGGGCGTCAAGCTGGCGGAGACACAGCGGCTCTTTGACAAGGCCGCGAAGGGCATACGCAGCTACGCATCGGAGGTATAATGCCGTAGACTAACGGCGGGAAGAAGGCCATTGTATGGAAAACAACACGGTAAACGGCAGCAGGCCGTATCTGTCGTCCCTCGGCGCCTGGGCGCTGGCCTTCGGGTGCAGCGTGGGGTGGGGCTCATTTGTTATGCCCGGAACGACCTTCCTGCCCAACGCAGGTCCCCTGGGTACGGTCATCGGCATACTTCTCGGCGGAGCGGTGATGTTCATTATCGCCGGGAACTATCACTATCTGATAAACAAATATCCCGACGGCGGCGGAGCCTACACCTATACCAAAAAGTGCTTCGGCTACGACCACGGCTTTTTAAGCGCCTGGTTCATGATACTTACCTACATCGCGGTCATATGGGCCAACGCCACGGCGCTGCCGCTGATAATGCGGACGCTGTTCGGCAGCACCTTCCAGTTCGGGTTCCACTATCAGATAGCGGGCTTTGACGTTTATATTGGTGAGATAATCCTCGTTATCGTTTCGATGCTGATAGGCGCTTTGGTATGTCTGCGCCGGAGCCTTGCCTCCCGGACGCAGACTGTCATGGCGGTGCTGCTCTTTGCGGGAGTGGTGATCTGCTTTGCGGGAGCAGCTGCGAAGAACGGCAGCTCCCTTTCGGAACAGCCGATGTTCTCGGGAAAGCACAGCGCCTTCGGCGGAGTGTTTACTATCTTTGCGCTGGCGCCCTGGGCCTTTGTGGGATTTGAGTCCATTTCCCATTCGGCGGGAGAGGCAAAATTCCCGCTGAAACGCTCCTTCCGGATAATGAGCGCAGCGCTGGTAATGGGAGCTTTGGCCTATTCGCTGCTGGCTCTGCTGGGTGCTTCGGCGCAGCCGGAGGGCTTTGCCGACTGGCAGGAATACACCGCCGGGATGGGTGAGCTTTCGGGGATAAGCTCTCAGCCCACCTTCTTTGCGGCGGAGAACGCTCTCGGCACCGCAGGCTCGGTGATACTGGGAACGGCAGCGGTCTGCGCGATCTTCACGGGAATAATCGGAAACTACATCGCTCTGAGCAGGCTTATCCGCACAATGTCGGAGGACGGCCTTATCCCTGGGCGGATAGGAAAACTGGACAAAAACAGCGTCCCCCGGAACGCCCTCCGGCTGATCTTCGGCATCTCTTTTGTGCTGCCGTTCTTCGGACGGACAGCTATCAGCTGGATAGTTGACGTCACCACCGTGGGCGGCACGATAGCCTTCGCCTTCACTTCGGCTTCGGCCCTGCGGACGGCGAGAAAGAGCGGTGAAAAATGGGCCGCCGTCACGGGAGTCGTGGGGCTGGCGGTATCGCTGCTTTTCGCTCTGGAGTTCCTGATACCGAACCTGCTTTCGGTGCAGACACTCTCGACGGAATCCTACCTTATACTTGCCGCCTGGGGAATACTGGGCTTTGCGGTGTTCTACCGCCTGCTCAAAAAGGATACCCAAAGGCATTTCGGACGTTCCACCGTGGCCTGGATCGTTTTGCTGGGGCTTATCGTTTTCACCTCAACGGTGTGGATGAAGCAGTCCACTTCGGAGGCTATCGCCAAGGCGGCGGAGCAGAACGGTGAGACAGTCCTCTCGCTGGACGGTGTGGAGAAAAGCATCTCGGCAGCAATGGTGATACAGATCGGTCTGATAATCACGGCGCTGATAATACTCTTCGTGAGCTACTCCAAGATACACAAGCGGGAGAAGCAGATAGAAGTCGAGAAAGCTCTCGCCGAGGACGCCAGCCGTGCCAAGACCAGCTTCCTTTCCAATATGAGCCACGAGATCAGAACGCCCATGAACGCTATCATCGGGTTGGACAACATCGCTCTGCGGGACCCGGAGCTTTCTCCGAGGACCAGGGAACAGCTGGAGAAGATCGGTGCCAGCGCCAGGCATCTGCTGGGGCTGATAAACGACATCCTGGATATGAGCCGTATCGAATCCGGGAGAATGGTGCTGAAAAGCGAGGAGTTCCTTTTCCGGGAGTTCCTGGATCAGATAAACATCATCATCAACGGACAGTGCGTTGACAAGGGTCTGAAATACGAATGCCGGATAGTCGGCCACCCGGAGGATTACTATCTCGGTGACGATATGAAGCTGAAACAGGTGCTTATCAACATTCTCGGAAATTCGGTGAAGTTCACCGAGGCGCCGGGCAGTGTATCGCTGACGGTGGAGCAGGCCGCCGAGGACGGCGACGAGCGCACTCTGCGCTTTGTCATGTCGGACACGGGCATCGGCATGGACAAGGAATACATCCCGAAGATATTCGAGGCCTTCTCCCAGGAGGACGCCACCACCACCAACAGGTACGGCGGAAGCGGTCTCGGAATGGCCATAACCAAAAACTTCGTGGAGATGATGGGCGGAAGCATCGGCGTTACCAGCGAAAAGGGCGTGGGTTCGGTATTCACCGTCACCGTCAGGCTGAAAGCCACCGGCCGCACCTATCAGCCGGAGCAGGGAGCCAGGCTCCCGGAGGGTCTCCGTGCCCTGGCAGTGGATGACGACGATATTGCCTGCGAGCACGTTCAAGTGGTGCTCGAGAGCCTCGGAGTCGAAACGGAAACGGAATTCTTCCCCGAGACGGCTCTTGAAAGGCTTCGGAAAGCCTTTGAGGAAGGGCATCCCTATCAGCTCCTGCTGACGGACTATAAGATGCCCGGCACAGACGGTCTGGAGTTTACCCGTTCGGTTCGGGAGTTTGACGGCGGCACCACGGCGATCGTTATGCTGACGGGCTGCAACTGGGACATCGTGGATGACGAAGCCAGAGACAGCGGCGTTGACGAGATCATCGCAAAGCCGCTGTTCAAAGACAGTCTTTACAAGGCGATCTATTCGGCCCTTGAAAAGAAGAAGGGCGTCTCCGGCGCCGAAACGGGCGCGGAGATCCCCGCCGAGGCTCCCGCCGAAGAAAACTTCCTTGCGGGACGGAGGATACTTATGGCCGAGGATATGGACGCCAACGCTGAGATCCTTGCGGATCTGCTGGAGCTGGAGGACATTCTCTCCGAGCGGGCGGAGAACGGTCAGGCCGCCGTGGATATGTTCAATGAAAAGCCTGCGGGGTATTACGATGCCGTGCTTATGGACGTAAGGATGCCCGTCATGGACGGTCTTGCCGCAACGGCGGCAATAAGAGCCCTTGAAAGGCCGGATGCCAAAACCATACCTATCATCGCCATGACCGCCAACGTCTTCGACGAGGACGTGGAGCGCTCGCTGGAGGCGGGCATGAACGCCCACCTTTCCAAGCCTATCGAGCCGGACAAACTCTACGAGACCATGACCGAGCTGATAAGAAAAGCAGAAGCCGGCGCATAATAATAAAGAAGGAGTCCGCTTCGCGCATGAAACTAAAAATCGTTGCCGAAGGCGGCTCCTTTATTCTTTGAGTGGGTGCAGCACCGCCCGCGTTTCAGATATTCTCAGATGTTAAAATGTTGTGCTTGAAGTTTGAGTAATATAAGTATATAATAAAAGTGTATAATATGAGTATATTAAAAATGTAAGAAATAGACCGCAAATAAGGAGGAAATATTATGAAGAGAAGAGCTGCCGCCGTCATAACTGCCGCCGCTGTTATGATGACCTCGCAGATCGGTGCCTTTGCGGCCTCGGAGGAGGTCCCCGGGGCCGCGGCCCTTACGGCGTCCCGCGCCGCAGAGGAAATGGGCATAGGCATCAATCTCGGCAACACCTTCGAGGCCTACAACGCCTCGGGCTGTGAGAAATCCACCTACACCTGGATGCCCGTGGTGGGGCAAAACACCCCCGAGGACTACGAGACCTGCTGGGGCGCTCCCGTGACCACCCAAGAGATGATCGACGGCTTCCGGGACGCAGGCTTCAAGACCGTCCGCATCCCCGTTTACTGGGGCAACATGATGGAGAACGACGGCACCTGGACCGTTAACGGCGAGTACATCGCCCGCGTGGCCGAGGTTGTGGACTGCTGCCTCAAGGACGATCTCTACACCGTCATCAACATCCACCACTTTGACGAGTTCATCATCCGCCGCCACAACACCGAGGAGTGCTGTGAGATCTTCGCAAATCTCTGGACGCAGATCGCGGAGTATTTCAAGGACTATCCCGACAAGCTGGTCTTTGAGGGCTTCAACGAGTATCTCGGCGCTTCGCAGTTCGGCGAGGACGGCGAGCTCCACGAGCAGTCGGAGGAGGACGCTTTTGCTTCTGCAAACGCCATAAATCAGACCTTCGTGGATTCCGTAAGAGCCACCGGCGGGAACAACGCCGAAAGAGTTCTGATCGTTTCCGGCGTCACCACCAACATCGACAAGACCACTACAAGCAAGTTCGTTATGCCCGAGGACACCGTGGAGGACCGCCTTATGGTCTCGGTGCATTATGTGGATAATCTGATGTACTGGATCAATCTTATCGGCACCAAGGACTGGAAGGATTATTCCAAATATCAGTGCAGCCTGCTGAAAAAGGCCTTCACCGACAAGGGCATCCCCGTGTTCGTGGGAGAGACCACATCCAACTATCCCAGGAGCAATTTCGGCGGCAATGCCGAAGTCAAGACCAGCTCCGAGTGTCTGGAGTACATCCTGACGCTGCTTCAGGAGAACGGCTTTGTCCCCGTGCTTTGGGACGTGACCGATAATTTCTACGACCGCAGCAAGTGCGAGATCAAGGACGGGAAGAACGCTGAGGTCATCGCAAGGCTGACGGGAAATGCTCCTGCTGATGAAAGCGAGTCGGAGAGCGAAGCCGACAGCGAGTCGGAGAGCGAGTCCGAAAGCGAGCCCGAGGAAAGCTCCGAGGCCGCAAGCGAGGCCGAACCTTCCTCCGCAGAGGAAAGTTCCGAGGCCGGCAGCGGTGCCGTATCCTCCGCAGCCGACAGCGGCAAGAGCTCCAACCCAAACACCGGTACAGCCGCAGCCATGCTCCTGCTGGGAGCCGTTTCCGCCGCAGCGACAGCGGTGCTTTACAGGAAGAAGAACTGAATCCTATAACCGTATAACCGACGCCGTCCGGGCTTTGTACCCGGGCGGCTTTTTACAGTTTGTTAATAACTTTCCGATGCGTTCGGGGCAAGTATAGGGTGAAGGCAGTCCGAAGGAGGCGGTTTTGTGGACGGCGAAAAACAGAGAGAGCAGTTTGAAAAGATCTATCTGCGGACAAAAGAAATGGCCTACGACCGTATAGCAGCGAAATGCTTTGCGGCAGACGACGTTGACGACATCTTCCAGAACACATACATAGCCGTCTACAAGGCTTTGGGAAAGCTGAAGGAGCCTCCGCCCAACGAGGAGGCTTTCGTGATGCTTATCTGCAACCGGCAGCTGATGAAATACTATTCCGCAGTGCGCAGGCTGAAAGAAAGGATAGCCGCAAGGTCCTCGCGGGAGGAGGAAAGCGGTGACTTTCCCGAAGTGAGCTTCACCGTGGAGGACAGCATCATCGACCGCACCACCGTGGAGGAGATACGCTCCATGCTGCGGCGCAAGCCCCTTGTCACGCAGAAGGTGTTCTTTCTGTACTACCGTCGGGGGCTGACTATCCGTCAGACCGCCGAACTGCTGGAGATAAGCGAAGGGGCGGTGAAGAGCCATCTCTATCGGACGCTGGAGGAGATAAGGAGAAGATACAGAGGAAAGGAGACTTGACAATGAACGACAGAGAACTGATGAAAAAGATATACGACGGGCGCTGTGCCGACGAGATGTCGGCGGCGGAGATACTTGAAGGCTCCGCTGAGCCCGCAAGGGTAAGGAGCAAGGCCCCGGTGATAGCGGCGGCAGCTGCGGCTGCTGTGCTGGCTGTGGGAACAGCCGTGTTCCTGAAATACAAGGCGGCTCCCGTAAAGCCCTCCGGGGACGGAGGGGAAAGCGTCACTGCGGCAGATAGCGTAAGCGGCAGTTCCGACACCTCTGCGGACACCTCCGCGGACCCTTGGGAGCCCTACGCCGTGAGTATGCCCGACCCTTTTATCCGGACCGATGCATCCGATGAAAGCAGGGACGTTATAGAACTAATGGACAGCAGCGAATCGGACCCGCCCTCCGGCGGCCTGTCGGAGAAGGAGCGGGAGGCTTTGAGGAGGTTTGAAAATCAGGACAGCAAATATCCGCTGCCGGAATATATCAAAGGCATATCCGGGCTGGATTTCACCCGGGCGGCTGTCTATAACGCCGTGGTGACCGAGGATGCGGTCCGGGCGAAGGATACCGCAGAGCTGAAAGCGCTGTCACGGGGCAGAGTGTGTCTGCTGCCCGCCGCCGACGGGACCCTTATCTCCGTGGAGTTTGACCGCTCCGGGAACCTTGAAGCAGTGGGTACGCCGGAGGCTTCTGTCCCCGGGGAGATCGAAAGCCTGCTCCGGCGGGCCGACGCATACGGAGGCAGTCAAGGCGGGGTGAGCCTGTTCTGCATCACCGACGCGGAGAACTTTGATGCGCTGCTGTGCTTTGACGGCAGGGACGGCGAAAGGGCGATGCTCTACCGTTCCGTCAAGGAGCCTCAGGGCGCAGGCTTCATAGACGAGTACCCGCTGGAAGGGCAGGCCTATCCTTTTGAGCATATAAATGTATGGGCGGGAAGAAAGCACCGCTTTATGCACAGCGCGGTAAACTCCGTGGTGTACTGCGATTTTGACACCGGCACCGAGCGTCTGGAAATGATCTCCGGCGAGCAGCTTGACAAGCTCACCGAATGGTACAAGGTCCACGAAGCGGACGCGGTCAACGTCCCTGCGGACGGGAGCCAGGGGGACAACCGCTTTATCAAATGCAAAGGCGCCGCCTATGCGGGCTTTGCCGTTGACGGCGGATATGCGGTGATCTCCCGGGCCTACGGCAGCGAGGACAGCGTGAAGGGCATAAACGTCACGGTAACGGACGAAAACGGCAGCGCCTCCGTCCGCTGGTACGCGGACGGCCCCGACACCGAAGGGATAACCGCCCTGTTCGACTCCCTGTTCGGAGAATAACCGCCCGTCCGCTCTTGACTTGCGGGTCTGTCTGTGTTAAAATATATACAGCGATCCGCAGCGAAAGGGGATATTGTGATGATAAAAGCAGCAGCGGTTTTTTCGGATAATATGGTGCTCCAAAGAGGCAAAAACGTGGCCGTTTGGGGCGAGTGCGACGAAGCGGGCAGAGTAAGTGCGGAGATAGCAGGCGCCTGCGGTTCCTGCGTCACCGAAGGCGGAAAATGGTCTTTGATACTGCCGCCCATGCAGGCAGGCGGACCCTATGAGATGGCCCTCTCCTTCAACGGCAAAGAGGTCAGACGCTTCTTCAACGTGATGATCGGCGAAGTCTGGCTCTGCGGCGGGCAGTCCAACATGGAGCTTGAACTTCAGAACGAGGTCAACGGCAAAAAAGAACTTGCCGGTCTCACCGCAGAGGTCCCGATAAGGTTCTACTACACCAACAAGGTAGGCTCGGTGGAGGAAGCCATCGAGTGCGAGAAGAACTCGGGCTGGGGCGTGGCTGACCCGGAGGGCTCCAAGGCATGGAGCGCCGTGGGATATTACTTCGCTAAAAAGCTCTCCGCAGATCTGGGCGTCACCGTGGGACTTATCGGCTGTAACTGGGGCGGCACCTCCGGCACCAACTGGATCGACACCGAGCATATCATCGGCAATGCGGAGCTTGCCCCGTATATGGACGACTTCAAGTCCGCCACCGAGGGCAAGACTCTTGAAGAGCAGAAGAAGGAGTACGACGAGTACGCCGAATACGACCGTGTGTGGAACGAAAAGGCACAGGAAGTCTACAAGACGGAGCCGAAGATCGGCTGGCAGGAGCTTCAGGACAGGATCGGCAAAAATCTCTGGCCGGGACCCCGCAACAGCTTCAACCCTTTCTCTCCCGGGAAGATGTTCGAGTCCATGCTGATGCGCGTCTGCCCCTACACCCTGGCGGGATTCCTTTACTATCAGGGCGAGTCGGACGACCACAGGCCGAAGACCTACTACACGCTGTTCACCGCGCTCATACGCTTGTGGCGTGAGCGCTGGGGGGACGACAGACTGCCCTTCATCCTCGTTCAGCTGCCCGGCTTCAAGTACGCCGCCGACCCGGACTACAAGCACTGGTGCCTTATCCGCGAGGCGCAGATGCGTGCTTTTGAGACAGTGAAGAACACGGGCATCGCCGTTGCTATCGACTGCGGTGAGCTGGATAACATCCACCCCGTGGACAAGCACGTTGTGGGCGAGAGGCTTTGTCTCCAGGCGGAGCAGCTGGTCTACGGCACAGAGGACGATGCCTTTGGTCCGATTTATCGGGGCTATATGACTGACGGAGCGGAGCTGTGCATCCTGCTTGACCACGCGGAGAACGGCCTTGAAGTCAAGGACGGAAAGCTCACGGGCTTTGAGCTGGCGGGTGCGGACAAGAAATTCTTCCCTGCGGAAGCTGAGATCAGAGGCGACAGGATCATCCTGCGGTCCCAGGAAGTTTCCGAGCCGGGATATGCACGTTACGCCTGGGGCAACTTCCCGGAGTATTCGGTCTTCGGCAGCAACGGCATACCCCTTGCGCCCTTCCGGACGTCCCGGACGGACGAATAGGAGCGCGGCAGGGGCGTGCCCCTGCACCCAACTCCGCCGCAAGCAACGAAGTGCAGGAAACAGGTTTTGTGATGCGGCGGGGCCGCACAAAGCTGTAAATCCAAACGCGAAGCGGCAGGGGCGTGCCCCTGCACCCAACTCCGCCGCAAACAACGGAGTGCAGGAAAAAAGATAGAGATGCGGCGGGGCCGCACAAAGCTGTAAACCAAACGCGAAGCGGCAGGGGCGTGCCCCTGGTCCGAGCGCGGACGGCGGCAGGGGCGTGCCCCTGCACCCAACTCCGCCGCAAGCGACGGAGTGCAGGAAAAAAGATAGTGTTGCGGCGGGGCCGCACAAAGCTGTAAATCCAAACGCGAAGCGCGTTAAAAGTTTCGGTCAAGCCTTTTCCAAAGGCTTGCGGGTCAAGGGCAGAGCCCTTGCGGAGCTCGAGGCAGAGCCTCGTTCGGCGCGTCAGCGACGACCCCGGCGCTGCACAAGAAAAGAGTAGGGAAACGAAGTAGTTTTCCTGCTCTTTTTTACGTGGACAAACCATACCCAGCGCCGGAAAAAGGTGTTCTCCTGCACTCGCAGGAAACAGCGACCAGCGGGAGCGTCTTTCCGTCCCCCGACGAACTAAATGAAGAGCGCAAGCCGGGACCCTGCCCGGCTTCCTGCTCCGCCCGTAACGCAGGAGCAAATTCCAACTTAGGCTCACGCCTCAATTCGGGGGCTTTCCGGTCGGTCCTAGCGCGGACGGCGCAACTCCGCCGCAAGAAACATAGTGCGGGCTGCAAGTTTGATTTGCGGCGAGGCTCTCCGTTTGCGTAAACCGTATTCGGGGGCTTTCCGGTCGGTCCCCGAACCCCTTCGGAAATGCACTTCTCCTTGCAGAGTGCGAGGTCACGCCGATATTATTTTTTTTGCATCTTTACATCCCCGCGGTGAATGTGCTATAATAGTCTTAGGAACATTGTCTGCCGTTATGTGCATTGTGTATAGCCGGGAAAGCTTTTCCGTCCTTGTGTTTGTGCATTAAGCGGAAATTGTGCCGTACAGCGTAACCGAATGCGGGTGTTATCAGTCTAAGGGGCAGAAAAGAGCGAAAGGACTGATAATATGGAGCTTGATCTTGACAGGCTCATCCGCGTGATACTTGAGATCATGGCGGAGGAGGAACGGCCCACGGATGAAGAGGCCGCAAGGATCTTCGGGCGCGTATTTTCAGACTGCGGAAAGGAAGAGGAAGATCAATGAACGCTCAGCTGAAACAAACCGTTGATGCCGCCAAAAACGGCGACAGAGCCGCATTTGAAACGCTGTATAATTCGTACCGCGACAAGCTGTTCTTCTTTGCGAAGAAATATACGGGAAGCAGAGAGGCCGCCGAGGATGTGGTCTCGGAGACCTTCATCACCGCTATGGAAAAGCTCCCGAACCTTCGGGAGGGCGAAGCCTTCGGCGGCTGGCTCTATTCCATAGCATACAGCAAGTGCATGGACCACTGCCGGGAAAATTCGGAGCGTATCAGTCTTGACGATGAAAATATGGACGCCGTCATCAACAGTCCCGTGATGCTCCCCGACGACTACGCCGTCAGCGAGCAGCTGAAAAGCGGCCTGCGGGATATTATCGACGGCCTTTCCCCCGAAGCGCGTTCGGCGGTAATTATGTACTACTACGAGGAAATGTCCGTGGAGGAAGTCGCAAAGGCTTTGGACATCACCGAGAATGCCGCCAAGCAGCGGCTTTTCCGGGCGCGGAAGACCATACGCTCAAAGATAGAGGCCCTTGTGGGCAAGGGCGGGATGTTCGCCGCGGTGCCTCTCGGAGCCGTGCTGAACAACACCGCGGAGCTGTCCCCCGCCGCCTCTTCCGGGGCGTCGGTGACGGGAACAGCCAAGCTGGCAGGAACGAGCTTTGCTCTGAAAGCCGCAGCGGTGGGAGCCGCGGCAGTTATGGCGGTAGGCATCCCCGTGGGGCTCAGCAAACTGTCGAAGAACGGCGATATCCGCACCGAGGACAGCTCCGCCGTCGAACGTCTGTCCGATGAATCCGAGGACAGCCGAGAGGACCGTCGTGAGGACAGCCGCGAGGACAGTCCCGTTCCTTCTTATGGCAGGACGTCATCCTATGTCCTTATGGGATCTCTCAGAGCCGAGCTGGACTACGGCGAGACCAAGCGCCTTACGGAGTCTCTGACTCCGGCCGAAAACAGCGAAAATTTCATCTTCGCGGAGGACGTCAAGGACTGGCTGGTGTCCTGCTCCGACGGAGATGTGGAGTTCAGATATGCCCGTGTCCCTTCGGATAAGGGCTGGTGCATCGTGGACGGAGATTACCGCGTCTACGAGGACAGCGCCGAACTCAACACCCTTGTGACGGAGGCCGTCACCGCCCGAAGCGGCGATGACGCCGCCGCATCTCCGAATTTCTCGGTGGAGTGCGCCGAACCGAATACCGAACAGGAATATGTGGACGCTGCGGTGAAGTGCATCGACGGCTGGCTCACCTCTCTTGAAAGCAGCATCGACGGTCTGAAAGGCCACGAGATAGCTATGACGGGAGAAAGCGGCAGTCAGGTGACCAACTACCTTGCCAGCGGCATCGTAAACGGCGAAAAGCAGTTCCTTGCGGAGGTCTGCTTCAACGTCTATCCGGAATCAGGCAGTTATCTGAAAAAATTCTGGCAGGAGGGCCGCTACACCGCCTCGGGAGTTTACTGGTCGGGATATTATATCTGCGGGAAATTCTCTTACAGCAGCGGGAAGGTCACACTGATAGGCACAGGCACCCGCGACAGCTGCGACAGCATGAAGCAGGGCCTCAACGGCATCATCACCGGGGGGTATAAGAACTTCTTCGAGTTTGCAAGGCGGGATGATCTCAACAGCGCCATAGACAGCAGCTTTGTGCCCTACGGCAGAGTCACGGTGTCGAAAAATCTTACTCAGACTATGGACGGCACCGCGATAAATGTGGACATCTACGCGCCCACCGTCAGCAGCGAAACGAATGATACCTACACCGCGATCTGGGATAAGCGGGCCTACATCAACGGCGAAGCCACCTACTCCAGCGGGCTTTATTTCACCGACGGCGGGACGGGCCACGTCCCCGACACGCTGCCCAAGGATTTCCGTCTGACCTTCGACAACTACGACGGCGACGGCAACCCGGATTTCTGCTGCCGCTACGACGCCGACGATAACGGCACCTTCTATGTGCTGGACAGCATCCAGTCCGACGGCAGGATCTTCAACCTGTCCGGCAGAGCATATTCCGGAGGCATTTATATCGCGGGCTGCACCGATCCTTCCCCCCGGCTGCAAAAGGACGATCAGCACAGGTACATCGGCTGGAAAACTGACGGCGGGAGATACTATCCCACCGGCGAGGACGGCAGCGAGATACAGCTTGACCCGCTGAATATGTACTCCGACCGCTTCTATCTCCCCGACGATCTGAAGCTTTATTCAGCCGACGAGAACAGCGTCACCTGCTTTGTGTGGAACAACACCGAAGAGCCCGTCACCACCGAAGGCAGCTATGCGATCCAGCGCCTTGACGGGAATGACTGGATAACAGAGGCGGAGGGCCTCGTCACCGCTCCTGTGACCATCGCTCCGAGGGAGCACGCGGAGATCACCTATGACATCTCTTCGCTGAAAAACAGATACGGGACAGTTTACAGAATCGTCCAAAAAAGCGGACAGCTCACCGGTTACGGACGCTTCTGGTGCGAGGGCGAGCAGGTGCCTCACGTCACCGTCACGGCGGATATCTTCACCGCCGGGGCTCACACCGGCAGCTTTAAGGTGACGGACACGGGCGTTTCCAAAACAAAGATAACCTCCGCATCCGTAAATGTTGAGGGCAGGGAAGTCCCGCTTATCATACGCACTGAGGACAATATAGAATACAGCTTTATGGGCGGCGGCCTCCCTGACAGGGAAGGGACCTACACCCTCACACTGAACGGCAGTATCAAGGCTGAACTGAAGGTGGTAAGACTGAACCTGTCGGCGATGTCCTTTGACATCTCCGCCGAAAAGAAGGGCGACAACATCTACCTGACGGTGACGCCCTCCGTTGACTGCACCGTTGAGGACCTTTACCTCCGCAAAGCCGGGAGCAGTTTCCCCGTTCCCTACGGCAGAGACGGCAGAGGCCAGCTCTCCGCGGGAGAAACAGGCAGACTGACCTACGTCAACTCCTACTCTGTCTTTTTCAAAGCCGACGAAGACAAATGGATAGACGAGGCCTACGGCAAGTACACCGAAGAAGACGACGCCGATCACTTCAAGCAGTACGGCATCGGGAAGGGCCTTTCCAAAGAGGAATTCTCCGCCCGTATCAAGGAAATAATGTTCCCGGAGGACGGCGGCGAATACAGCTTCGTGGTCAGCATAGACGTGAACGGGACCTCCTTTATCAAAATAATCGCCGGCAAATGACAGCGCCGGAAAACTGAAACACGCAGAACAAAAGAAGAAAAATATCGGGAGTGTCCGCTTTTTCGGACACTCCCGTTTTTCATCCTTATATCAGAAAATACTGCTCGTACCAAACGAGGAAGGTGTAGATCGTCCAGATCTTGCGCCAGTTATCGGAGTTTCCGCCGACGTAGTCCTGCCAGATGGCGTCCACGGCTTCAAAATCGAAGAACTCAGAGGCCCAGGGGGCTGTGAGCTTGGCGCGGACGTCCGCGTTGTAGCGCTCGTCTGCCAGCCAGATACGGATCGGCACGATGAAGCCCAGCTTCTTGCGGAAGGCGATCTCCTCCGGCAGCACTTTGGCTGCTGCCGTCCGGAAGGCCACCTTGTTCTGCTCCTCGGTGACCTTGTACTTCGAGGGCAGCCGTGAGGCGATGTCGAAAACCCGCCTGTCGGTAAGGGGCATTCTGATCTCCAGGCCGGCAGCTTCGCTCATTTTGTCAACGTTGAGGTAAATGTCGCCCTCCAGCCAGATCTGAATGTCCACGTCGGACATCTTTGTCAGCGGATCGAGGCCCTCGGTCTCCTCGTAGATGTGCTTGACTAAATTGATGGGCAGCACCGAAGGATCGTAGTGCTTCAGCAGGCGCTGTTTTTCCTCCTCCTTCATGATGTTGGTGTTGCCCACATAGAAGGTCTTCAGGTTGTCGCCGTAGCGTTCGGCGTTGCGGTACATATTGTAGCCGCCGAAGAATTCGTCGGCACCCTCGCCGGAATAGCAGAGCTTGGTATGCTTGGCAGTCTCCAGGCATCCGATGGAAAAGACGATAGCCGAAGCATCCCCAAGAGGCTGTTCCATGTTCTTCATAACGTAGGGGACGATGCCGAAATACTGCTCGGGGGTGATATATGCGGTGGAGTTCTTCCGTCCCAGAAGTTCGGCGGTCTTTCTTGCCAGAGGCGACTCGTCAAAGCGTTCCTCTTCGTAACCGCAGGAGTCGGACATTTCCGCGTCGGACATAGCAAAGACATAGGAGCTGTCCACGCCGCCGGAGAGAAAGCTCTCGGCGGTCTCGTCCGGGTCCTTGACCTCTTTCATCATCAGCTTCACGGTCTCGTGGATCTCGTCTGCCCAATCCTCCAGGGACTTGTCGTTGTCGGGCTTGAAGGTCGGTGTCCAGTAGCGCTCCACGGTGAGCTTTCCGTCCCTGAATTCCAGCAGGTGGCCGGGCATCAGCTTCTTGACGCCCTTAAAGAACGTGTCCTCACCGGCGACGTAGGTAAGGGTCATGTAAATTTGGAGCATATCGTAGTTGAGCTCCTTCTTGAAGCCCTTATCCCCGATGAACCTGGAGATGTTTGTGCCGTAAAGCAGCCTGCCGTCCTCGGTCAGACAGTAGTAGAAGGGCTTGGTGCCGAAATGGTCCCGCAGGCAGAAGAGAGTTTCCGTCTCCGTGTCGTAAAGGGCAAAGGCGAACATCCCGTAAAGATGCTCCGCCATATCCCGGCCCCATTTTTCGTAGGCGGCGGTGATTATCTTCTCCTCCCGTTCTCTCCGGGGCATCCCCGCCGGGAGCCCCAGCTCCGCGCAGAGCGCAGCGTGGTTTCGGATGTGTCCTCTGTAATCTTTGATCTGTATCATTGATCTCACCTCAAAAATAGTATATGCCGGTCTATTCGCTGTCATTCCCGGAAAGGAGCATTATCACGGTGCCGGTCATAAGTCCGCCCACGGCGTAGTATACCGCCACGGGAGCGCTCACCAGCAGCAGGATGACGCCTGTCAGCAGCACTGCGCCGAACATGATGCCTATTACCAGCCAGGGATTGCGGCCCAGCACCGGGAACCTTCTCCGCAGACGGGTCCGAAGGCTCAGACGCTGTTCCAGCGCCGTCCATATCCCCGCGGAGAGGATCATCATACCCAACAGCAGCATTACCGCTCCGAAAGCGTTCATTATCTCACCCTGCCCGTCAGTTCTTCTTTGCCGCAGCGATGAAGGACTTTATCATCTGTATCACCAGCATCGAGCCGAAGGCCAGGCCGTAAACGGCTCCCAGCAGTCCGCCCGACAGGGGAACGACCTTGAAGAATTCGTGTATCGGCGTGATGAACAGCACTGCGCTGATAAGCGCGAAGCCTGCGGCAAAGGCCATAAGTCCGAACTTGTTGTCGAACATCCTCTTTGTGAACATCACGGGCTCGTCAGCCTTGCAGGAGAAGCCGTGGAAGAGTCTTGCCAGGCAGAGGGTCGCAAAGGCCATGGTGGAAGCAACAGCGGCACCGCCGTTGGCGTTGCCGATCATAAAGGCGGCGATGGTAGCCGCAGCGATCACAAGTCCGCTCCAGCCGATCTTCCCGAGGAAGCTCTTGGTGAGAATGGATTCGTTGGCGGGACGGGGCTTGCGCTTCATGACCTCGTCGGAGTGGGGCTCCAGTCCCAAAGCTATGGCGGGAAGCGAGTCGGTCAGCAGGTTGATGAACAGCAGATGTATGGCTGCAAAGGGCACTGGCAGTCCTCCCAGGGAGCAGAACAGCACCGTGATTATTCCTGCCAGGTTTCCCGAAAGCAGGAAGAGGATAGCCTTCTTGATGTTGTCGTAGATGTTTCTGCCGTTCTTGACGGCTTTGACTATGGTGGCGAAGTTGTCGTCCGCCAGCACCATTGCGGCGGCGTCCTTGGAAACTTCCGTGCCGGTAATGCCCATTGCCACGCCCACGTCCGCCTGTTTAAGAGCGGGAGCGTCGTTAACGCCGTCGCCGGTCATGGAAACTATCTTGTCGTTATGCTGCCAGGCCTTGACTATCCTGATCTTATGCTCGGGAGTCACACGGGCGTAAACGCTCTTGTCCCGGACGTAGGTGATAAGCTCCTCGTCGGAGTACTTGTCCAGCTCCGCGCCTTCCACGGCTTCGGACATATTTTCAAGAATGCCTATCTCCTTGGCGATAGCCGAAGCGGTGACAACGTGGTCGCCGGTTATCATGACGGGCTTGATGCCCGCCGCTTTACACTCGGCTACGGCCTGCTTGGACTCCGCTCTCGGAGGATCCATCATAGCGATAAGGCCCATATAATCCAGCCCGTTCTCGTCTTCAAGGCCGATCTCGGTGCTGTTGAATCTCTTGTACGCGAAGCAGAGCACTCTCAACCCCTGGGAGGAAAGCTCTTCCACCTGGGACTTTATCTGCACCTTCTGCTCGTGGGTGATGTTCATTCGCTCGGTGAGCACGTCTGCGGCGCCCTTGGTGAACATGATGTTCTCCCCGTTGACTATATTCAGCGTGGACATCAGCTTGCGGTCGGAGTCAAAGGGTATCTCGCTGATGCGCTTGCAGTCTATGCGTATCTGATCGTCGGAGAGCTGTCTGTTGCGGGCGTAGCTTATCAGAGCCGTCTCGGTGGGGTCGCCGATCTCGGTGCCGTCCTTGATCTGCGAGTCGTTGCAGAGCACCGAAGCTGTTACCAGCAGCTTCTCGCTCTCGTTGCCCATATTGCCGTCGTCGGCGGCTATCATATGCCCGCCCACGACTATCTTGCGGACGGTCATCTTATTCTGCGTGAGAGTACCTGTCTTGTCAGAGCAGATGACCGATACCGAACCCAGGCCCTCCACGGCCTGGAGCTTTCTGATTATGGCGTTCTCGCGGGACATCTTCTGCGTCCCGAAGGAAAGGACTATGGTAACAATGGAGGACAGCGCTTCGGGTATTGCCGCCACCGCTAAAGCGATAGCGAACAGCAGGGAATCCATTATGGTGTTCTTGTCGATAGTGTCGGCTCTTATCAGGCTGAGGCCGAATACCAGCGCACAGATAGCAAGTATCCCGATGGAAAGGTTCCGCCCGAAGGAATCGAGGGTGCGCTGAAGGGGAGTCTTGCGCTCCTCCGCGTTCTGTATCAGCGAGGCGATCTTGCCCACCTCGGTCTTCATGCCGATCTCTGTAACGATGAACTTTCCGCGTCCGTAAGTGACAAAGGCTCCGGAATAGACCATATTGGAGCGCTCCGCCAGCGGGCATTCCCGCTCGATGGTGTCGATGCTCTTGTCAATGTTGACGCTCTCGCCCGTGAGGGCGCTCTCATTGACTTGCAGTGATGCGCTCTCGATCAGACGTCCGTCGGCGGGGATCTGATCTCCCGCTTCTATGATGACCACGTCTCCCACGCAGACATCCTCCGAGGGGATGACTGCGGCCTCGCCGTTTCTGAGCACCTTAGCTGTAGGCGAAGACAGCTTTTTCAGGTTGGAGAGGCTCTTCTCGGCTTTGAGGGTCTGCACGGTGCCGAGGATCGCGTTCATCGTGATAACGGTGATGATGACCACGGTGCTCTCCACGTCGCCGGTTATGGCGGAGACTATGGCGGCGATTATCAGTATGATAACGAGAAAGTCCTTGTACTGTTCAAGGAATATCCTCAGAGGGGTCTTTTTCTTTCCCTCGGCGAGGGTGTTCTTTCCGTGCTTTTCGGCGCTTTTTGCGGCCTGTTCGGAGGTCAGACCCTGCTCGGAGGTCTCGAATTCCTCGGCGATCTGCGAGGGGCTTTTTCGGTAATGGTCGTTCATCGTACAGCTATCCTTTCTGCGGAGGGCGCCGTATAGGCGCCAGTCCGTTCCGCATCGGTGTTATGCGGGTGCATTTATAAATAGTATTATATACCGATTTTCTAAGAATGTCAATAGTTTTTTAACTCCCGGGAGGGGGTGTTTCAATGGTGCAAACGGGGTGGATCAGTGGTGCAAAATGGGTGTTTCGGTGGTGCAAAATGGGTGTATCAGTGGTGCAGACAGCCTTTCAGACCGCGCTGATACGCGGTTTGAGAGGCTCCAAGATCTTCAGTACTATTAGTACTATAAGTACTACTAAGACAATGCCCGTTTTGCTTTCGGGCAAACGGGCATATCATATCAACAGGCCTTTAAGGGATGTACGGCTTCCGGCCTCTGAAAGGGCAGTAATGCACAATGCACAATGGAAGATACTATATTTTGTGCAAAAGGGTAATTTTCTTGGAGCATTTGTACAAAATGTTGACGAAATAACAAAGAATGTGGTATAATTTAGGGTGAGCAATGATCTGATGAAAATGCGGACGGTCGGCAGTTGACAAAGCAATGCCGTCTGTCAGCCATACAATGAAATCTGGAGGTCTGAAATGGAAAAGCAATTTGATTACGGCAGTTATGCCGGCTATCGGGATACCGTGCAGACTCTTAACAAAAATCTGAGAAGCCTGCTCGGGCTGAGCGAGGAGATCGCTCTGGTCAATACCGCCAACTCCATAAGGGAAACTATCGAGAAAAGCGAGTCAGACCACTTTGAAGTCGCTATCGTGGGCGAGTTCAAGCGCGGAAAGTCTACGCTGATAAACGCTCTGCTGGGCAAGGAAGTGCTTCCCGCCGACGTCCTTCCCGCTACGGCTACCCTCAACCGCGTCACATACAGCGAAACGCCTTATGTTCAGGTCGAGTACAAGGACGGCAGGAGCGAGCGCGTGGACATCGACCAGCTGGAGAACTATGTCACCAAGCTGACAGCCGAGGCCGAGGAGACCGCCGAGAAGGTCAAGGAGGCCACCGTCTACTACGACACCGAGTTCTGCAAGAACAACGTGGATATCATCGACACCCCGGGCCTCAATGACGATGAGCAGATGACCAATGTGACCCTGTCGATCCTCCCGAAGATCGATGCGGCAGTGTTCGTTATCAGCGCCAATTCGCCTTTCTCCCAGTTTGAGAAGGACTTCCTCGAGAAGAAGATGCTCACCTCCGACGTGGGGCGTATCATATTCGTCGTGAACTGCTTCGGCACCTTCTCCTCCGAAGACGAGGAGAAGATCGTGGAGACCGTCCGCGCCCGTATCACCAAGTACGTTATGGACAAGGCCAAGCAGGTCATGGGCGAGGACAGCCGTGAGTTCGCCGCCTACAAGAGAAAGATCGGCACTCCGAGAGTTATCGGCGTCTACGCCAAGCGCGCCCTTACTGCCAAGAAGATCGAGGATAACGGTCTGCTTGCGGACTCTAATTTCCCGGAGTTTGAAAGAGCCCTGGAAACTATCCTCACCAAAGAGCGCGGCGTTATCGCCCTTCAGATACTCACAAACAAGATAACCAATTCCGGCACCGAGATCCTGCGTTCGGTAGTAATGCAGGAGAATGCTCTGATGATGGCCAACGACGAGTTCATGGAGAAGTACGACAAGGCTATCGGAGAGATCGACGACATCAGAAACAAGAAGAGACAGGAGTTCGTTAAGATCAACGAGTCCGCGAACCACGTTTTCTCCGATCTGAAACCCGTGCTGGACAGCTATTGGAACAGCATCGAGAGCGCCGCTATGGACGTTATCGACAACTTCCCCATGTCCTCCGACGACTTCAAGAAGGACCAGCTCAAGGTTGTAACCGCCAAGCTCACCGACAAGATCAGAGAGGCCATAGAGGTCAAGGCGTCCCTTATCTGCGAGCAGATACAGAACGCTATCAATATCGCGATAAGCGTCGAGGCCGACAGATTACAGGGCTTCGAGGACGAGTTCTTCGAGTCCGTATCCCGCATCCAGGAGATGTTCACTCTCTCCGAGAGAGTATCGAGAAACGGCAGCGGCGTGGACAAGGGCATCGGCGCGGCCTTCGGCTCCTTCGGCGTGGGCGCGGCTTTCCTGGGCTTCCGGGAAGCAGGGCTGAAAGGAGCCCTGCTGGGCTTCGGCACCGGTCTTGCCAGCTTCTCCGCGATATTCTTCACCACCGTGCTGAGCCTGTCTCCGGCCTGGCCCGTAGCGCTGGTAATTATGGCGGCTTCGGGTCTCGGCGGCACACTGGCGGCGGGACTTACCATTGACAAATTCCTCGTGAACGAGAGGATAGATAAGTACAAGACCAACTTCAAGAACCAGGTCAAGAAGCAGTTCCACGAGATGCGCATCAACAACGACTTCACCGAGACGGTAAGACGTCAGGTGTTCTCTGCGTTTGAGGGCCTCAAGAGCAAGATCGAGAGCGAGACCGAGATCATCCTGCGGGATACTCAGGAGACTCTCGATAACCTCAATGCTCTGAAAACGGAAAAGAACGAGCTTTCCGAAAAGGAAATGGAGCGCCTCCACGGCATAGCCGAAGCGGCCAGCGCTATCGTTTCCGACGCATACGCTCTCAGAAAGACCCTTTCCGAGCCTTCGGAAGCTGCCTCGGTCTCGTGAGCCTTGAATAATACTTATCAAAGATCAGTTTAGGAGGAAAAAGAATGAGTGAGTCTTTAGAGACAGGAAATCCGCTGCTTGAGATAGACACCGGATTCCGCTCATATCTTGATGCGTATACACGTTCGTTCGAGAAGCATCTCTCGGGCGGACAGCTGGACTATGCCTTTGAATCGGATCACGCCGTAAGGCAGAAGATCTCGGGCCTGGGCGGCTGGGGAAGGCTTTCCCGGGCTATCAGCGCCAACGACATCTCCGCCGAGGCGAAGCACCTGTTTATGAAATGCGACCAGGCGGGTGCGCTGAAATATCCCGAGATATACAACATCGCCAAGAAATGTGCGGAGCGGCTGGAGCTGAACCTGCCCATAGTTTTCGTGAGGACGGACATCGAAAAGCCGCTGGTCTATTCCATAGAGAGCGACCTTATCGACCCGTGTATCGTGCTCAGCGACTGGGTCGTGAACGTCTGCTCGCCGGATGAGCTGAATCTGCTCATCGGCGCCGAGTGCGGAAGGCTCCAGAACGGGCATTCCGTTTTCAACTGGGCCTTTACTTACCTTAACTACAACAAGAACGTCTATGTTCCCGCGGAGAGGTCTTTCAGACCGGCGGTGAACAATCAGCTGGTGCGTTCGCTGATAGAGTGGATGAGATACGCGGACATCACCGCCGACAGAGCGGCGATGATCTGCCTCGACGAGCCGGGACGTTTCTGCGAGATCGTCTGCTCCATGTATACCAAGGGCTTTATGGACTTCTACGGCAGGTCCGCCGACAGCATGAGCGCTTCAAAGCTTTTGGAGCTTTCGGAGAAGTATTCCGGCCTCAGCGCCAGGGCTCTCAAGCCCGAGGGCGGGCTCACGGACCTTGAAAAGCGGGTGCTGGCTTCAAACGAGTTCTTAAAATGCGACCTGCTCTGCGACTGGAGGTCGGACCTTGAAAGAAAACCACAGGGTCAGCGGATAAATTCTCAGACCTGCGATGTGAGAAGCTCCATACTTCTCGGAACGGGAGGGCAGTGATATGGACGTTATCAACAACCGCTCCGCCGCCGAGGATATAGAGATCATACGCTCCAAAATGCGTATGATAATGGAGGACAAGGAGATCGCCGGCGTGCTGGGAAGCGATTTCATCGAGGAGCTGAAAGGCCTTGACGCTATCGTCGAAAAGCGTTCCTCCGAGCCCTTTACGCTGGTCATTCTGGGCGAGTTCAAGCGGGGCAAGAGCACCATAATCAACGCTCTGCTGGGCAAGGAGCTGGCCCCTTCCAACGTTTCTCCGGAAACTTATACCATCAACGAGATCAGCTACGGGCCCATACCTAAGGTGGAAGCCGTTCTCGAAAACGGCGACCGCCGTCCTCTGACTTTCCGGGATATAACCCGGGACAGGCTGAAAGTCAAGATGCGGCTCTATCCCTCGAAGATAGCCTACCTGGACATCAAAGACAACGCTGACATCCTTAAAGAGCTGAGGATCGTGGACACCCCCGGTCTTTCCGACCTGGAAGACCTCGACAAGCAGGTGACGGAATATCTCGTCAACGCCGACGCGATAATGTACGCCACTTCCAGCCTGCTGCCGTTTTCGGAAACGGAGCAGATTTACCTGGCAAGCCACATCCAGCCTCAGCGCTTCGGCATACTGTATATCCTTGTCAATATGATGGACGCTCTCCAGAACCGCACCGACGTGGATAAGATCATGCGCCGGTTCAAGAGCATCTCCGGCAGGATCGTCCCCAATGCCATAGTCTACGGCATCAGCGGAGCCGACGAGTTCGCCCGCAAGACCGAGGGCAAGCGTCCTCCCGACAAGGGCACAAGGGATTTCTACGAGACGCAGTTCCTGCAGTTTGAGCTGAGCCTCAAACGGGATATGATAATGCAGAAGGACGTCATCCGCACCAAGCGCGTGCTGACAATGGTGGAAAATATGGTAGGGGAGACCTATCAGAAGCTCCGTATGCTTTCGGATATGGCCGAAATGGATATGCGGGCTATCGACAATAAGACCGCCGAGTTCGACGAGCAGTGCGAACAGCTGGCCCAGGCCATAGAGGACGCCAAGCCCAAGCTCCACCTGAGTATCACCGAGATGCAGCAGGAGGCCGAAAAGTGGATGTACGAGTTCTTCGCCAAGCTGAGGCAGAGTATGCTTGAATGCCGCGGCAAGAACGAGAACGGCGAGGACCTCTTCGATCCCGACGACATCGAGAAGTATTTCTACTCCTACCTTATGGAAAAGGTGGGAGAGGCTTACCGCACCTGCATCGAGCATCACCGCAGACGCATCGACCGATTCATCGAGGACGTTACCCGTGACCTCTCCCATAAGCTGGGCATCCGTGAGATAGAGGGCGGAAAACAGTCCGCCGATACCGGCAGGCTGATGCGGTCAATGAACACCAACGTCACCCGCTCTGTAATGAGCGTCAAGCTCTTCGGCACCTCCGAGACCTTCCCGCCGGCGACCATGAGCACCTTCAGCCTTATCCTCAAGAAGAAAAAGCAGACCGACGTCATCGACATCGCGCTGGAAAATTACGACGAGATCAGGATCAATATCGTCAGCGATATCAAAAATGTATACAAGGATCTTGAAGCCAAGACCATACAGCAGCTGGAGGAGATCTATCACCACCAGACCGATGCCGGAAGGGATGCTATCAACCAGGCAAAGCAGGTGTTCGTGAGCCTGGACGAGAAGACCGTGACCGACGCTCTTGCGCGTGCCGACGGGCTTATCGGGGAGTGTATCGACATTCTGGAGAATTATCCCGACTGACAGTTTAATATTTTCGGATAAGTCACTTTTTTTGGACAGACGAACGTCGTAATTCGGCATTCGTCTGTTATCTTTGTAAAATATGCATAATAATTTAACTGTAAATTTGTGTAAAAGCGTTATTGCATTCGAGTGAGGAATATGTTACAATTGTATTACAATGGCTATGGGGAAACTATATCCCCGGCCAGTGGAATCTAATTAAAAAGATGGAGGAAAAAACAATGAATGTTCGTAAGTTTTTTGCCGGCATGACAACGGCAGCACTTGCAGCTTCGATGATGTCCATGGTATCTTTTGCAGACGATACCGGCGTAGCAGCACCTAAGTGCACTGCTTGCTTCTTCGCACAGGACATCGAGACATGGGCTTGGTCCGCTACCGATACTGTTGATGTACAGGTACTTGACGAGACCGAGTTCACCATTACCGGCAACGCTGCCACTATTTCCCAGAGCGCAGGCAGAACCGAGACCAACAAGGTAGGTAATTCGGGCGTACAGCTCAACTTCCCTGAGGTCTCCGATTACAAGGTCGGCGACAAGTTCACCGGCCACATCAAGCTCACCGTTTCCTGCGAAGGCAAGGATGAGGGCGAGTTCACAGTTGCTGACCAGTTCGATATCGAACAGGACTTCACTGCCGCAGTTTCTGAGGTGGATTGGTCCGATACTCCTATCTGCCAGGCTAACATTTCTATCGTTGGCTACGAGGGCGCATGGGAGAGACTTGACTCTATCGGTGAGTTCACCATCACCGGTAAGGTTACCAATTTCGATTTCACAGCAGCTCCCGAGCCGGAGCCTGTAGGCCCCATCGAGAGCGAATACAACACCGTTGACGTTGTTCAGGCTACCACTTATGCCGGCGACTGGAGCGGCCAGGGCAACAGCGGTCCCAACTTCGACCTCTCTCAGGTAGTAGCTGAGGACGGTATGCTGGTTACTGTTAAGTATTCTCTGGTTCCCGATTCCGAAGGACCTAAGACTGACGCTGAGACCGGCGAAAAGTACTGGGATCAGCACGCTTTCGCTCCCATGGATCAGCACGGCTGGCTCAAGCTGGGCGATGAATGGAACTATGAGCAGGACGGCTGGGAGATCGATCCTTTGATCACCAGAGCTACAGTTGAAGAGAGCAAGAAGGAGCAGTTTGAGGAAGAGCTTGCTGCTGCTGAGGGTCCCTTCATGAAGAAGGACGGCTTTATTCTGGTCAAGGAAGACGGCGAACTGAGCTTCTTCCTCGATGAGGGCATGATCAATGAGCTCAAGGAATTCGCTGCAGATAAGGATAACCTCGGCGATGACGGTTCCATTTGGTACGGCCTCGGCTTCCAGGTTTACGGCGTGATCCTCAATCAGGTTACTTATGAGTACAATGTAGAGGGCGTTGAGTCTCCCAAGAAGTTCAACATTAACGAGGGCGTTTCCTTCAACAAGTCCGTAACCATCAACCCTGCTGATAACGGCGTAAGAGATGACAGCGGCTTCTCCAAGATCAAGATCGGCCTTACGGGCATCTCTCTTGAGGACAAGGGCATCGCTGAAGGCGAGGGCTCTGCTTGGAATGACTGGTGCGCATACAAGATCAAGATCACAAAGGCTAACGGCGATGTTTCCTATGTTGCAGTAGTCGGCGCTCAGGTTGGCTGGGACGTTACTGTTGACGAAGGCGATCCCGATAACGATGACGATAACGTAGTAGTTGCAGTAGCTGACGCTATCAAGGCTGATGCTACCGGTAAGGTAGAGGTTGAGCTCCCTTATGAAAATGGCACCACTTATGAAGTTATCGCTCTTGGTTGG
Organism: Ruminococcaceae bacterium FB2012; assembly: GCA_900104495.1. GTDB lineage: Bacteria > Bacillota > Clostridia > Oscillospirales > Ruminococcaceae > FB2012. Next base: position 139,989 of record FMXS01000005.1, read on the forward strand.
GACAGCTTCCCGGATGATCCTTACATCAACGTTGTAGGCGTTGCCTTCGACGATGAAGAGATCGACTGGCCCGCAGAGCCCGGCAATGAAGATTCTTCTGAGGACGAGTCCAGCCAGGACGAGTCCAGCCAGGACGAGTCCAGCAAGGAAGAGTCCAGCAAGGACGACGGTTCTAAGCCCGGCAATTCCGGCAACAACGGCGGCAAAAATGCTAACACCGGTGCTGTTGCACTCGGTCTCGGCGTACTTGCTCTTGCAGGTGCTGCTGTAGTAGTTACCAAGAAGAAGTTCTAAGATAAAACTTCAATAAAGAAAAAAGCTCACCTTCGGGTGGGCTTTTTTTTGTGCCTGTTCAGATGTTGACATACCTTCTGCGATATGCTATAATGTTTATACCGAGTATGTAAATATCAACATGGAGGTACGGCATGAATCTTACGCATCTGAAATATATGGTGGAGGTGGAGCGCCACGGCTCTATCACCAAGGCGGCTGCCGCTTTGTATATGGGTCAGCCCAATCTTTCCAAAGCTATCAAGGAACTGGAGCGGGAGTTCGGAGTGCCGATCTTCCGGCGTTCGGCAAAGGGAGTCATCCCCACGGAGAAGGGCAAGGAGTTCCTGCTCCACGCAAAGGCGATACTCTCCCAGGTGGAGAAAATGGAGCAGCTCTCCCGCGAGGACGACCGCTCGGTGCTGGAGTTCTCGCTGCTGCTGCCCCGAGCTTCCTACATTTCCCACGCCTTCACCCTGTTCCTCAACGAGGTGGACGCCGTGGAGAGAATGAACATCAAGTTCAAGGAGACCAACTCCATGTCCGCTATCGACCTGGTAGCCGACTGCGAGTACAATCTCGGCATCATCCGCTATCCCGTCAACTACGAGGCTTTCTTCCTTTCGGCGATCGAGGAGAAGGGCCTTAAAGCCCGTGAGGTCTGGACCTACGACTACGTCCTGCTGATGAGCGCCAAGAGCCCGCTGGCACGGGCGGTGGAGGTCCGCAGTGCCGTCCTTGACGACTACATCGAGATCCTCCACGGGGACAACATCGTCCCGAACATTTCACAGACCTTCCTTCGCCGGGACGCTCAGCTGGGCAGCAGCCGCAGACACATTTTCGTTTACGAGCGGGGAAGTCAGTTTGACATCCTCAGTACGGTGCCCAATTCCTATATGTGGGTATCGCCGCTGCCGAGGGAAGTCCTGCGGCGGTACAATCTGGTGCAGAAGCCCTGCTCCGACCTGGTAAAGCGCAACCGCGACCTGCTGATCTATCAGAGCAACTACCGCCTTTCCCAGACGGAGAAGCTGTTCATCGACACTCTTGACGAGGTCCGCCGGAGCATAATCGTATAAAAAAATACCCGGGAGCGAAAACTCCCGGGTATTGCTTTTACTGTAAATTCAGAGCTTAAACGCCGTACTTTGCGGTGTTTACCTTGATGCCCACGCCCATGGTGGAAGCAACAACTACGCTCTTGAGATACTGGCCCTTTGCAGCGGCGGGCTTAGCCTTAACGATAGCATCCAGCAGAGTGTTGAAGTTCTCCTCCAGCTTAGCTGCACCGAAGGAAGCCTTGCCGATGGGGCAGTGGATGATATTGGTCTTGTCCAGACGGTACTCGATCTTACCGGCCTTAGCGTCGGTAACAGCCTTTGCAACGTCGGGTGTAACGGTGCCGGCCTTGGGGTTCGGCATCAGGCCGCGGGGTCCGAGGACCTTACCGAGACGGCCCACAACGCCCATCATATCAGGTGAAGCAACGACAACGTCGAATTCCATCCAGTTTTCCTTCATGATCTTGTCAACGAGGTCCATGCCGCCGACATACTCGGCGCCTGCTGCCTTTGCGGCCTCAGCCTTATCCTCCTTGCAGAATACCAGCACTCTTACGCTCTTACCTGTTCCGTTGGGAAGAACAACAGCGCCTCTGACCTGCTGATCGGCGTGACGGGAGTCAACGCCGAGGCGGATGTGAGCCTCGATTGTTTCGTCAAATTTAGCCTTAGCACCCTTGGCTGCCAAATCAAGAGCCTCAGGAGCGTCATACAGCTTAGATCTGTCAACGAGCTTTGCAGCGTCAACATATTTCTTGCCATGTTTCATTAGTTTATCCTCCTTAATAGTGGTGATACCGTATTCTCATAAACACGGTTAGCGGAATAATCCTCCCACCTTATAAACGGTACTGTCAGTCTACTACAGTAACGCCCATCGAACGGCAAGTGCCGGCGATCATGCTCATTGCAGACTCGATGCTGGCTGCGTTGAGGTCGGGCATTTTCTGCTCTGCGATCTTCTGTACCTGCTCCTTTGTGATCGTAGCCACCTTGGTCTTGTTAGGTGTGCCGGAGCCCGACTCGATCTTGCAGGCCTTCTTGATAAGAACGGCTGCGGGCGGAGTCTTGGTGATGAATGTGAACGATCTGTCGGCATAAACGGTGATTACAACGGGGATGATAAGACCGATATCGTTCTTTGTTCTCTCGTTGAAATCCTTTGTGAATGCCATGATGTTAACGCCGTGCTGACCGAGTGCAGGTCCTACCGGCGGTGCAGGAGTTGCCTTTCCTGCGGGGATCTGAAGCTTGATGTAGCCTACTACTTTCTGTGCCATCTTTCGCACCTCCATAATTTGTGGTAAGGCGAGCCCGTGGCTCTCCCACTCTTTTGAAGCGATGACAGTAAGACCCGCGCATTATTTCCAGCGCAGCGTCCCCTATATCAACTTATGCTTCGTGAATGATTGACGCTTATTCCACAGCCTTTACGTCTGCTGCCGAGAGCGTGATATCGGTCTGTCTTCCGAGATAGGACACCGTGATCTCAACCTGTGCGTTTTCTTCATCGATGCTCTTGATCTCGCCCGAATAACCCTCGAACATACCGGATACGACATCCACCTTATCTCCCACTGCAAAGCTGATCTTCGCATGAGCGGTCCTGGTCTCGCCTGTCTCGATACCGAGAGCGGTGACTTCCTTTTCCGTCAGCGGAACGGGCTTTGAGGCGGGACCGACAAAGCCGGTGACGCCGTTGATGTTTCTGACGATATACCAGGAATCGTTGGTGATTATCATCTTTACCAGTACATAGCTGGGAAACAGCTTTCTTTCTTTCTCTTCGGACTTATTATCCTTTTCCTCGGTGTAGAGCTCCGTAGGGATCTTCACCTCGCAGATAAGGTCCTCGAGCTTACGGTTCTTAACAACCTTTTCGAGGTTCTGTTTTACCTTATTCTCGTGACCGGAATACGTATGCACAACGTACCACTTTGCTTCTTCAGCCATAGATCAATACCTCCGTCAACGTTGTCTTAAACCGTACCTTGTCTTAACTGCCTATGCTCAGAAGAGCCTTGATCGCGGCAGCAAGACCCGTGTCGATAGCGAACAGGAACATTCCGGTTATCACCATTACGGTCATTACGATGCCCGTATTGTTTACGACCTGCTTCCTGCTGGGCCATACGACCTTTTTGATCTCGCTCTTGAGATCCTTGAGATACTTTTTGATGCCGCCCTTTTTCTTTTCCTTTTCGGGCTTGGCGGCCTTTGCAGCCTTGGAGTCGACTTCTTTCTTAGCCATTCTACCCCTCCTCGGCTTTACTTGGTCTCTTTGTGAAGAGTGTGCTTCTTGCAGAACTTGCAGTACTTATTCATTTCAAGTCTGTCAGGGTCATTCTTCTTGTTCTTCTTGGTGTTGTAGTTCCTCTGCTTGCACTCTGTGCACGCGAGTGTGATCTTAACTCTCATTTTCGGCACCTCCTGACGAAATTTGCGCCCCGCGAGAACATACAAGGCGCAGTCTGCCTCCCTCACTGACCGCCGGTCCTTATGAACGGCGTATGAGGCCAACTTACGGCTTGCGCGCAGGCTTCGGTCTGCACAGCGGCCGAAAAAAGCGCACAAAAAAATAGACCTCATAAAGAGGTACTACTATTATAACACGCAAGTCCGATTTTGTCAAGCACTATTATGAACTTTCCGTAAATTTTCTGTCCGGGTGGTGATACTGTTCATTTCGGCGCATATTGGGCATCATCCTATGTGCAAGGTGACGGGAAACGTCCTTCCGGCATAGGATACAAAAGCGGAGAGTTTTTTCTCCGCGGGCGTTTACGTTGTCCGTTTTCGGTGCATACTATAAACGGCGGGAGACGCCGCAAACAACAAAGAAAAGGAGAGTACAACATGACAGTTCACAGAGGAGAGATATACTACGCGGATCTGAGCCCGGTGGTAGGCTCTGAGCAGGGCGGGATACGTCCGGTGCTGATCGTTCAGAACGACGTGGGCAACAGATATTCCCCGACGGTTATCGCGGCGGCGATAACCAGCAGGCTTGAAAAGACGCGGATGCCCACCCACATAAGAGTTAACGGCGGGAGCTGCGGCCTTTCAAAGGATTCGATCGTACTGCTGGAGCAGATCCGTACATTAGACAAGCGCCGTCTGAAAGAGCGCATGGGCGAACTTGACACCGCCTCCATGACCGCAGTGAATTCTGCTCTCTCGGTTTCATTCGGATTGCAGAGCTGAAGGAGTGAATAGTGAATGGTGAATAGTGAATGGTGAATAGTGAATAGTGAATAATATCGGGGCAGCCCGCACTCTGTTAAAGTGCATCCCGAAGGGGTAAAGGACGCGTCCGTGCCTACTTTCCTACGCAGAACTTCGAGAATACTTCATCAACTATCGCTTCCGTGGCTCGCTCTCCCGTCAGTTCCATAAGCTCCGATACCGCCGCATCTGTCATTACCGTCACTGCATCAAGCGTTTCTCCCTGCTCCGCTGCCGTCAGAGCAGCTTTCAGTTTCTCCAGCGCAGACTCCGCACACCGCTTCTGACGCTCGTTGGCGAAGATCGTCATGTCCGCATCGTAGGTGTCCGTACCGAAAAGCTCCGATACCGCCGCGGTCAGCTCTTCAAGCCCTTCGCCGTTTTTCGCCGAGATCCCCACTACCCTCAGACCCTCAAATTCGTCATTGCTTACAGCATTTCCCAGATCGCTCTTGTTCAGCACGATTATCAGACGCTTGTCCAAGCCGCGTACATAAGAAAGCAGCTCCCTGTCCTCGCTGTCCAGCGGGGAGGAGGTGTCGAACACCGCGATTATCAGCGCGCATTCATCCAGACGCTTTTTCGCCAGCGATACTCCCAGCTTTTCAATGCGGTCCTCGGTCTCGCGGATGCCTGCCGTGTCGGAGAGTTTCAGTTCCAGCTCTCCCAGCTTCACCGTCTCTTCGATGACGTCCCGGGTGGTGCCTGCCGCTTCGGTGACAATGGAGCGCTCGTAGCCCAGCAGCATATTCATCAGCGTGGATTTACCCACGTTGGGCTTTCCCGCGATGACCGTGTCGATGCCGCTTCGCAGGACCATTCCGCAGTCGTAGTCGCGGAGCAGAGTTTCAAGCTCTCCGCAGGCTTCCGAAAGCACCGCCCTCAGAGCGCCGTCCTCCACGGCGGGGAGGTCCTCCTCGGGGTAGTCCACCCAGGCCGCCAGTTCTCCGAGGAGCGTCACCAGCTTTTCCTTGACACCGTTGATGCGGCGGAAGAGCCGTCCTTCACGGGTAAGGCGGGCCGATCTCAAAGAAAGCTCGCCTCTCGCCGAGATCATATCCATAACGGCCTCGGCCTGGGTCAGCGACAGCTTGCCGTTCAGAAAGGCCCTCTTGGTGAACTCGCCGCGGTCTGCCTGTTCGCATCCGGCGGACAGGCAGAGCCTTAATATCCGCTTGGCGATGTAGACGCCTCCGTGGCAGGAGATCTCTGCGGTGTCCTCGCCGGTGTAGGAGTGGGGAGCTCTGAACACCGTGAGCATAGCGTCGTCCACGGTCTCGCCGTCGGCGGGGTCGGTCACACGCCCGTAGGCGCAGGTATAGCCTTCCATTTCCGATACCTTTTTCCCGCCGAAGGGGACGAAGATCTTTTCGGCGGCGGCGAGGGCCTGCTCTCCGCTTATTCTGACAACAGCCAGTCCGCCCTCGGCAAGGGGCGTAGAAACGGCACATACAGTTGACATATCATTTATCCTTTCGGTGGAGATTTTCTTCGCAAAGCACGGCACAGCCCGGAGTATAGGGCTTCACCAGCGCGGGACAGGCTTTGGCTTCGGCGAATATCGCATCGGCCAGTTCTTCGCATTTCTGCCGTATCAGCTCCGCGGGTTTTCGGCTGATGACGGGACAGAGGGGAGACAGAGCAATAACAAGGCTGTTCCCGCGCTTCATAACTCTCAAAGGCCAGATTCGGCACTCAAAGGGCTTGGCGTCCCCCATGACGCAGCCCTTCCTATGGTCCAGCAGGGGACAGTAATGTATATCGCTGTCCGGCTCGGGCTTCATTTTCATTATATAGCTGCCGCCGCTGCCGAAAAATTCCTGCTCTGGGAGATGCTCTTTGAGTATCTTTTCGGCGGCGTCGGGAGTGACGGTGGGCGTATCCAGCAGGTCATAGCTTTCAAAGGAGCAGCACAGCCGGCATCCGGCGCATTCTTCTTTTGACAGCAATCCTTCCAGCACGGCGGCACCTCCTTTACGGCCTTTGTAATTTTATTATAGGACTTTTTCGGGGGATTGTCAACAGCAAAGAGGACCGCAAAAATGCATCCGATACGGTAAAACGCATCGAAACTCAGAAAATTTTTACAAATGAATAATCCCCGTTCTTCCGGAGCATAATATGCACATAAGGTCACAAGGGTGACTTTAGGGATCAGTCCACGAAAGGAGAAGATCAAATGCTTGATAAGATAGCGCTTTTACTGCTTATCGTCGGAGGCGTAAACTGGGGCTTGGTAGGGCTCTTTGAGTTCGATCTCGTTTCCTTTATCTTCGGCGGCCAGACGGCAGTGCTCAGCAGACTGGTTTACGTTCTCGTTGCCATTTCTGCGATCTGGTGCATCTCGCTGTTCTTCAAGGAGAACGAAATGGTCGAGGCTCACTGAGAACAGACCTCTTTTCCGGCAAAATGAAAGGGAGCCGACTGTTCGGCTGCCGGCTTGCGCGGGTTTGCAGCGGGCGGTCGGACACGGCGGCTGCTGTCGGGAGCGGAACTCCCGGAAATGCGGAGCAGGAGCAAGATACGGCCTCTCTGAAACGCACTCCTCAAAGAGCTTCTGCTCTCGACAGCGGCTGCCGGCAAAAGGCCGGCTTCCGTTTCATTTTGCCGGAAACGGGCGCAGTTCACGCCCGTACATATACTATGACTTTCGTTAACCTTTTCGCTGTCAAAGGACACGTTCCGGCATTTTGCAGGCACATATAAGTTAAAATGTCCATATCCGACAGATATTATTTGTTCAATGCGCCGAAATCTTTTCGGGCGGCAAAAAAATGCCGGAAGGCTTATTGACAATTACGGGAAATAATATTATAATATTATTGATGTCAGAGAGAACAGTTTTTGTTTGATCTGCATCCGTTTTGTTGTCTCCTTTCTTTTGTTCTACACATAGTTTTTTTCATTTTGCTTTCGCAGGGCGCCGTTTGTCCTGCTCTTTTTTTTGCCCGAAATAATATCCCGCCCGCGCTCGCCTGCACGGACGGGATATTTTTGTTATATCAGAAGGGAAATATCATCTTTCGAGAAGCATTTTCACGGCCTTGTATGCGCCGTCGTAGACGCCTTCCTGCTTGCCTTTGACGATGTTCCCGCACATGAATCTCAGCACGCTGCCGTCGGTCTGGAGCACCCGGAGCATCCCGATGATCTCCCGGAGAGTTTCGCATTCAAAGGTGCCGTCGCCCAGCTCCGCCGCACGGACGGCTCCCCAGGCTTCGTGGCCGCCCACCCGCTTTATCATCAGCTTGGGGACCGGATAGAAGGCCAGCTCGCTGGGCTTGGTGATAAGCACGTCGCAGGCACGCATCAGCAGGTTGGTGGAGTATACCGCCGCGAAAATATCCTTGTGGCAGAAAGCGTGTACGCCCTTGACTTCACCGTCGAGAGCCGCCTCCGCAAAGGATGCGGTCTCCTCGAAGTCGTCAATGCGCTCGGACGTCAGTTCGTTCAGTTCCGGGAGGCGCTTTTTGATCTGCTCCCATACGTCGTAATGGTCCCCGAGGTTGATGAACAGCGCCGCTTTCTCCCGCTTGATCCGCGGGATCAGCCATTTGATGATGCCGATGAAGATGTCCTGCTGGGCGCCGGCTCCTCCGATAGTCAGAAGATAGCGTCGGGGCCCGCCCTTTTCAAGCCGGGAGATGCGGCGGGCGCAGTCTGCTTCGATGTTGGACACCAGCTCGTGGTCGATGTAGTGCCCGGTGAAGGCGATGTCCCGGTCGGGCATGGGCTTGAGCATACGCTTCTTGTCCATCCCGCGGAGGACCTTGTATCCTAAATAAGCCGACTGAGTCTGTACCGTGTGGAGAGCCCCCTCGGAGAGATGCAGGGCCATGGGCCAGTTATCGGGGACCACGTTGACCACCCGGGTCAGTCCCGCATGGACGGCGGCCTGGGCCGGCCAGACGTGGGTGGCGGCAAAGGGAATGTCCTTGGGAAGATCGGCATAAAGCCCTGTCATCAGCTCGGAGACCTTCTGATCGGAGCAGTTGTAGGTCAGCTTGCGGAAGCCTTCGCTGTTGATAGGCTCCCATACGAATTTGTTGAACAGGAAGCTCTTCTGCGACAGCCGCGAGCCCAGTGAGTAAAGCTCGTTCTGAGCGGAGATTATCTTTGTGGCGGTAGTGCCCTCAAAGGAATTGAGGTCGAACCAGTAAGGCGTCAGCCCCATGGAATGGGCCGCCGAGGCGATAGCCATGGAGATGCGGTAATGTCCGAAGCCCATTCTGATATTTCCGATGATGATGCTCTTATCCTTATCTATTTCAAGGGGAGTGTCGGAAAGCACAAGATTTTTCACACCCAGCCTTTCCCCGATGACGGGATTTTCCGCCGTCGAAAGGTGGTAGTGAGTGCCTCTGTCGTCGCCGTACTTCTTGACAAAAGACTTCTGCTTTGAGTCCGCCGCCTTAACGTCCTTCTTTTTCATTGGGTTCCCGAAAATGACCGAAGATCTGTCCATTGCATTATCCTCCTTATAATATACGCCCTTAGGAACGCGGACTTTAAAAAATTTTGCGTTCCCTCTTGACAAATCGCTCTCGATGTGATAGACTATATATCAGAGTGATAGTCATCCTATCAAGCCTATAGTTAGTCTATCACAAAAAGGAGCGTTTGTCAAGTGGAATATAAAAAATTTTTGGAAAATGCCAAAAACGACCGTATGAACGTGGCGGTGGAAGCGGCGGCAAAGCTCCTGCTGGAGCGGGACGTCAACGAACTGAAAATGAACGACATCGCCGAGGAGTGCGAGATCGGAGTGGCTTCTCTCTACCGCTACTTCGGCACCAAGTCGGAGCTGGTCATCAAAGCGGGGTGCCTGTTGTGGAGGTCGGTGAAGAGCCTTTTCGACGGGGTCTTTGAGAGCGAATACTACACCGACAAGACCGGCATCGAAAAGCTCCGGGAGCTGATGAAGGTCATCAGAGTGCTGTATATCTCCCACAAGGATTTTTTAAGGTTCCTTGACAGCTTCGACAGGTACATTTTAAACGAGCCCGTCAGCGCCGAGAGCCTTGAAGGCTACCGCGCCAGCATCATGGACTTCTACCCGCTGTTTGAGGACGCCTACCGATGCGGCACGGAGGACGGCACTCTCCGCACGGACATCGACTTTGAAACAATGTACCTTGCCGTGACCCATTCGCTGATGCAGCTCAGCGAGAAGTTCGCCCGGGGAGGCATCTTCAAGGGCGAGGAGGAGCTTGCCGAGCGCGAGCTGGATCTTATGATAGATATGGCGATCGAATACATCAGGAAAAAGTAACCGAGGAGGAACTGTTATGAAAAAAATCACCAACAAAGTCCTGTGGACATTCGCAATAGGCCAGCTGGGCTGGTCCATGCTTTCAGGCATAGTTTCAAACTGGCTCGTGTTCTTCTATATGCCCGAGCAGACGGAGATCGACAACGGACAGAGATTCTTCATCACCCAGGGGACGATCTTCCTCGGGCTGACGGTCATCGGCATCATCACCGCCATCGGCAGACTGTTTGACGCCGTCACCGACCCTTACATCGCATCCAAATCCGACCGCTGCCGCCACAAGGACGGCAGGCGTATACCCTTCATGAGAGCTATCGCGGTGCCCTTTGCGGCAATGACCGTGCTGATCTTCGTGTCCCCCGTGGGAGAAGTCTCCTGGTTCAACAACGGCTTCCTGCTGGTGACGCTGCTGCTGTTCTACCTGTTCATGACGATCTACTGCACCCCCTATAACGCCCTGCTCCCCGAGCTGGGCCGTGACCCCAAGGACAGGATCAACGTTTCCACCTACATTTCCGTGACCTTCTTCGTGGGCAACGCCATAAGCTATCTCGTGCCGAACATCGCAGGCATCTTCCGTGAGTCTCTGGGCTACGCCAATTCCTTCCGTCTGACTATCGGCATCCTTGCCGCTGTGGCCGCCGTATGTATGCTGGTGCCGGTATTCGGCATCAAGGAGAAGGACTACGTTGACACCACCCCCTCGGACACTCCCGCATTCGCCTCTCTCGCTAAGACCTTCAAGAACAAGGAGTTCCGCAAGTTCGTGGCCTCCGACATTTTCTACTGGGTAGCACTGACTATGTTCCAGACGGGCCTTGCCTTCTACATCACCACTCTGATCGGCCTTGAATCCGACAAGACCTTTATGCTCTTTGCGATAATGACGGGCATGAGCCTGCTGTTCTACGTTCCCGTAAACATCCTGGCAAAGAAGCTGGGGAAGAAAAAGCTGGTGATCTTTGCATTTGTGTTCTTCAGCCTTGTGTTCCTGTTCACCGCCTTTGCGGGCAAGCTGGGACTTCCGAAAATGGTCAACGGCATTATGATCTCGGCACTGGCTTCAATTCCCATGGCTGTCCTCGGCATACTGCCCCAGGCGATCGTTGCGGACGTTGCCCAGGCTGACGGCATCAAGTCCGGCGAGAGCCGCGAGGGAATGTTCTTCGCCGCCAGGACCTTTGCAATGAAAATGGGTCAGGCTCTGGCAATGGTGCTGTTCACCTCTATCAAGCAGATCGGCGAGGACGGCTTCGGCCTCAGACTCACGGCTGCGGCTGCCGCGGTGCTTTGTCTGATCGGCGGCATCATCCTGGGACTTTACAAGGAAAAGGAAGTCACCGACGTTATCGCGGAGGACCTTAAAAAGAACGAAAACTGAATCACCCGCAGCAGTATAAACGACCTCTGAGAAGGGAGCAGCAGATATGTCAGCATCAAACATCAATCAGCCCACCGCAATAATCCGCGCCGACGGCGTGACCGTGAAGTTCCGGGACGAGTACGACGGCGGAGCTTTCTCCGCCAGGCTCGAAACTTCCTCCGACCGTATAACCCTTACCGTGACCCCCAAGCGTCCCATGACCTTTGAGGAGCTTTCGGTGGTGGGCTTTGCGGAAATAACCGACAGCGACCGCATTTTCATGAACGGCTATCAGTCCTGGACCGACAGCCGTGAGTGGTCCAAAAAGGAAAGAATGCGGGGCATCGAACAGATACCCGCGCCCGTGGTCAAAAAGTATAACTTCGACAAATACGGCGACTACGGCTTCACGCACTATTCTCCCCGCCGGGGAACTCTCCACGGCTGGACCTACGCCTATGTCCGTGACGGCTATGATTTCCGGCTCTGCGGCTCGCTTTCCGAGCGCGAGGGCTTTACAAGGATAGTCCTGCTCACCGACAAACAGCGCATCAAGCTCTCCCGCGAATGCGAGGGCGCGGTGTACTGCGAGACCTTCAAGGCTATCGACTGCGCTTTGCTGAACGGCACCGAGGACGAAGTCTTTGACCGCTGGCAGGAAATGATGGATCTGCCGAAGCGTGGGCTTGACCGTCCCGCGCTGATACAGGGCTACACAAGCTGGTACAGACATTATCAGGACATCTCCGAGGAGAAACTCTGTCACGACCTGGAGGCCATACTTTCTTCCGGCATGACTACGGACATCTTCCAGATCGACGACGGTTATCAGACCGCCGTGGGCGACTGGCTCTCCGTTGACGGGACGAAATTCCCGAACGGCGTCAAGCCCATAGCCGAACGCATCCACGACGAGGGGCTGAAGGCGGGGCTTTGGCTGGCGCCCTTCGTCTGCGAGAAGAATTCCTCCCTGATGGAGCTTCACCCGGACTGGATCCTGAAGGACGAAAAGGGCAAGCCCCTTGCCGCGGGATGCAACTGGTCCGGCAGCTATGCGCTGGATATCTACAACGAAGAGGTGCGGGAATATCTCCGCAAGGTGTTCGATACGGTGCTGAACGACTGGGGCTTTGATCTGGTCAAGCTGGATTTCCTTTATGCCGCCTGTATACGTCCCGCCGGCGGAAAGAGCCGGGGACAGATCATGTGCGAGGCTATGGACTTCCTTCGGGAACTTTGCGGAGACAAGCTGATCTTGGGCTGCGGAGTGCCTCTCGGGGCGGCCTTCGGCAAGGTGGATTTCTGCCGTATCGGCTGCGACGTGGGCCTTTCCTGGAACGACAGCCTCGTGATGCAGCAGACCCACCGGGAGCGTGTCTCCACCAAAAATTCCATGCTCAACTCGATTTTCCGCAGGCAGCTTAACGGACGGTTCTTCGGCAACGACCCGGATGTTTTCCTCCTGCGTGAGGATAACATCAAGCTGGCAAACTGTCAGAAGCAGAGCCTTGCCGTCATCAATCACCTGTACGGCAGTGTGCTGTTTACCTCCGACGATGTGGGGACCTACAGCGACAGACAGCGGAAGCTGCTTTCCCAAGCCCGGGGCTTCATCGGCGGCGTTACCGAGTACGCCGACTTTACCGACGGCGTCGTGACCCTGCGGATAAACGCCCGGGGCAGACATTATACCCTCCGCCTTGACACCACCGACGGAAGATTTATCTGAATATGGATACGCCCGCCCGCGCTTTTGTACGGGCGGGCATTTTTATGCTTTTGCGGGGTTGAAAAGAGCGGAGAAGTGTGGTATAATGAATACAGTAATTCAGTAAACAAAAAGGGGAGCGGACAATGAAGGCTGAAACTAAGGCGAAGCTGCTGTCGATGCAAAGGGGCAGGGCGGAGCTTTGCGTTCTTATCGGATACATAGTCGGGGTGATAGTCGTCGGGATATTCCACGAGCCCTGGTTCGACGAGGCTCAGGCCTGGAGCATCGCCCGAAGCGCCTCCTGGCACGATATAGTTTTTAAAGTCTGTCATTACGAGGGGCATCCGCCGCTTTGGTCTCTGATGCTGGCGCCCTTCGCCAAGCTGGGAGCCCCCTTTGAGGTCTCGCTGAAGGCTGTTAACCTTGCAGTCTGCGGGGCGGCAGTGTGGCTCATCCTTTATAAGTCGCCCTTCCCGAAAATAGTGCGATGCTTGATACCCTTCACCTTTTTTTACTTCTATCAGACGGCGGTGATCTGCCGTCCCTACTCGCTGGTGCTTCTGGCGCTGACTCTGCTGGCCTGCAGCTACAAAAAACGAAACGAGAAGCCTCTTTTATATGTGCTTCCGATGCTCCTGCTCTGCGCCTCTCACGCCTACGGGCTGGTGCTGGCCTGCGGGATGTGCCTTGTGTGGGTGGCGGAGATCTTCTCTTCTGCGGTGAGGGAGAAGCGCTTTCTTTCAGTGTTCAAGGACAAGCGCTGCTACTTGCTGCTGGCCGTGCTGGCCTTCGCGCTGTTTACGGCGTCGCTGATAATGCCCGCCGATGACGTCCGCTATTTGAATATGGACGACTCCTTCGGAAAACGGGCAGGGAAGCTCTATATGCTGCTGGTCTATCCCATAGATTCGCTTTTCGGGTTATATATCGACATCGACACCGTCAAGCAGTCTCAAAGCGGGCTTATCGCCACGATAATAGGCGGAGCCCTGCTGCTGGCAGTGCTGTTCGCCGTGACGAAGAAAAACCGCAAGCTGGCTATATTCGCCCTGCCGTATTTCATGTTCCTGCTTTTTGGCGTGTTCAAGTATATGTACTGGAACCACCTGGGGATCAGCACCTTCTATCTGATGTTCGTCATCTGGATAATCCTTGACGACAAGCCGCAGGTGCCGGATATCTTCGGGAAGATACAGAAAAAGGTGGAGTCGAAGCTGACTGTGAACCTCGGCAAGGCGGCAGTCTGCGGAATGGTGCTTATGCCTTTGGCCTGGACCTGTTACTGCTCCGTCTCGGATATTATCTCTCCCTACGGTATGAGAGAAGTTGCGCAGTACATCAAGGACAATGACATCGAAGGCCACGATATAATGATGTACTGGCTCTTTGAGTACAAGGGCGGCGACAGCCTTATGGACGACTGGTACTATACGGCGGAGAACAGGCGCAATATGTCCAACGAGCAGAGTGACGGTTCTTCTCTTTCTCCCTACTTTGACAGTAATATTTTCTACAATTTCAACATCACCCACCACGACGATCTGTATAACACCTTCAAACAGACTCCCGAAGAGGACAACGAGCGTAATTTCGCCCTTTGGAGAGAATACGGCTATCCCGAGTATATGTTCTGCAAGTGCCCGCTGGACTCGGTGTTCCCGGAGCTGAAATATGAAGATATTGAGGAAATGTACGACCTGGAAGCGTCCTTTGAAAGAAACTGCTTCTACAAGTTCTCCACGATAACGGAGTATGTGCAGATCTATCACATCAAGGACGAGTATCTCGGAAAGGGGAAACCGCAATGACAGAAATAAAGAGGGAGACATTTTACAGCCACTTTGACGTTGACAGCCGTATGAGACGCAGCGCGATAATAGATTTCATGCAGGACTGCTGTACCGTGTCCCGAAGCGCCGACCCGGTCATCGGGGAGCTTATGCGCAGCGGGAAAGCCTTGCTTTATGTGGCCTACCGGCAGATAGATATCGTTTCGCAGCCCCGCTACCGCGAGGAACTTACGGTGCGGACAGGGCTCTTTGAGAGCAGGCGCATCTACGGCAGAAGAACGACGGTCATCCTCGGAGGAGACGGCGAGGTGAGGGCTAAGTCCTATCTGGTGTCGGCGCTGGTGGATGCCGTCAACCGCAAGCCGCTGAATCTCCCGAAGGAGCAGAACGACCGGCTGGAGCTTTGCCCTCCCGCGGAAATGGAACTCACTCCCCGGAAGATAACGGTCCCGGAGGAAGGCGGCCGGGTATGCCCGGCCTTTACGGCACTGCGCTGTCAGGCCGACACCAACGGACACATCAACAACGCCCGTTACGCCGATCTGGGCGACGAGCTTATCCCCGCAGGCGCGGAGGTCACAAGGATGCGCTTTGAATACAAATCCTCCTTCATGCCCGGCGACAGGATGATCCCCACGGTATATGACACGGAGACAGGCTGTATCATCACCCTCGCCAACGATGCAGGAAACGTCTGCGCGGTCATTGAATATGTGTTCGGGAAATAAAGCGCCCGTTGAATAATAAAGAAAAAAGAATAAAGAATAATGAAGGTATCGCCTTGCGGCGATGATCTTTAAGATCCGTGCGCGGAGCGCACTCCTTAATTATTCTTTATTCTTTATTATTTATTCGTTATTCTTTCGGCGGCGAAGCCGCCGCTTCCGCTCAGGCGTAAACTTTCTTCATAGCCTCAATTATCGCCGGGAAATACCAGGTGGGTCCCAGGGGGTCGCGGTCCATAAGGCCGAAGTTCTCGCCGTTGCCGAATACCGCGTTGTTGTCCCACCAGCAGCAGGGAACGCCGTAGGACTTAGCTTCGGTAAGGTAGTCGGTGACGCACTTGACACGGTCATCCAGGTTGTCGCCGCCGTCCTTGGTCTTGTTCATGCAGCCGTACTCTCCGATGATAACGGGTATCTGCTTTGAAAGGAACAGCTCGTCCAGCGTTACAAAGAGATTGCGGATGTCGGAGTTGTTGGGATCGTAGTCAGCAGTGCCCTTGGTGTCCAGGGCGAAGGAGTAGGGAAGATAGGCGTGTACCGAAACGATGATCTTGTCGTCGTTCTCGGGTAGGTAGACTTCCTTGAGGCAGCTCTTGCTTGAGGAGGCCGCATAGCCGGTCATCATCAGCATACGCTTGGAGTTGTTTCCGCCGGAGGCTCTTACGGTGTCGTAGAACACCTTTTCGTACTCCGCCACGATAGCCCGCGAAGCCTTGTCGCCGCCGGTCCATTCCTTGGAGGTGTTCCGCAGACGGGGCTCGTTGAGGCCCTCGAAGATCAGATGCTCGTCGTAGTTCTTGAACTCTTCTGCTATCTGCTTCCAGAGGGCGGCCAGCTGTTCCTTGTCCTGTTCCTTGTCGGACTCCTTGGGGAAATACCATTCCTCGTGGTGGGTGTTGAGGATCACATACATCCCGTCGTCGATGGCATAGTCCACGATCTCTTTGACTCTTGCCATCCACTCGGGGTCAACGTTGTATTTATCGTCCATGTGGGAATCCCAGGTCACGGGGATACGCGCCACATTGAAGCCGTCCTTCACCAGCAGGTCGTACATCTGCTTGGTGGTCTTGACCTTCTGCCAGGCGGTCTCGTTGCCGACGCCGTTGTTGCCGGTGGCGTCCATGGTGTTGCCTAAGTTCCAGCCGTATTTCATTTCCTTCACCAGTTCCCAGGCGGAAATGTCCTTCATGGGCTTGGGAGTGTCGTCGGCCTTGCTCTCGGCGGCCTTGCTCTCGGCGGAGCTTTCTTCGGCGGCGCTTTCAGCTTTGCTTTCCGCGGCAGAGGAGCCGGAATCGCTGCCTCCGCAGCCGGCAAGACCCGCAAGGGCCAGCACCGAAGCCGCCGTGAGGGCCAGAAGTTTTCTGAATTTCATAAATATCTCCTTTCGTTGTCATACTTCGTCCGGCAGTATCAGCGAGAGCCGGCGCTGTTTAATTGCTTCTATGTAGTCCCCGGAGGTCATGATGGGCTTATCGGTGACGATGCCGCTGAGCCGTTCGGCGGAGAGGTGGTGATTGTCCGTTCCCGCCGTTACGGGCAGGCCGTACTGCCCCGCGTACCATTCCGCCCGGGCGTTCATCTCGGGAGTCTTGTTTCCGCTGTTGAAGATCTCCACCGCATCGGTCCATTGGGGAAGAAGGTGGATCTCCCGGATGTAGCCGGCGTCTCTGAAGGGGTGAGCGTGGACGATGAACCCGCCGTCCCGGTGAACGCGGTCACAGTATTCAAATACGCTGATTTGGCAGACGTCGGGGTTGTCCAGAAGCCACTGCTTGTCAAGACCGTAGGTCAGCAGGTCGGCGCCCTCGTAGGAATACTCCCAGCCGAAGAACACCTTGATGCCGACTTTATCGCCCTCCGCTTTGGCGGATTCGTAGCCGGCGCAGAACAGCTCCACTTTCTTGCGGTAGTCCCCGCACTCCCTTATCTCGGGACGGCAGTTGCCGTTGTAGAAATGGTCGGTGACGAATATGCCGTCGTAGCCCAGTATCTTGTAGCGCTTTGCCTGCATTGCCCCCGGCGCCGAGGCGCAGTCGGAGGTTTCTGCGGTATGCAGATGCGTTTCGTATTTATACATCAGAAATCCACACCTCTGCTTATAAGCTCCATGCACATCCTGCCGTTGTGGTAGGGGCATTTCCACGGTCCGACGGTCTCCTTCCAATCATGGGGCTCGCCCTCGAAGGTCAGCTCGGAATACCATTCGCCCCCGGGGCGCTTGTCTATGATATGCTCCTTGATGTACGCCCATACAGTGCGGGCGGCATCGAGGAATTTTTTGTCTCCCGAATGCTGATAGGCGTTGGTGAAGCCCACCACGGCTTCGGCCTGCACCCACCATACTCTTGTGCGGTCGATCTTCTCGTTTTCCCGCTCGTTGTTGAGAGCGCCGCCCTCAAAGGCGATGTTCAGAATGTTTTCGGATATTTTCAAGTCCCGCTCCGACCAGTCGCGGATAAGCTCCCTGTCTCCGAGAGTATCGCAGGCCAGGTCAATAAGCCAGGAGGCTTCGATGTCGTGACCGTAGGAGTGTATGTCCCCGATGACATCCAGCTTGGTGTCAAAGAATACTTTCAGAGCATTGCGCTCAGGGTCAAAGACCTTGTCCTTCACCTGCCCCAGCAGGAAACAGAGGCGCTCTCTTACCCGCTCGCTGTGCCCCGCCTTGTAAAGCTCGGTATAGGCTTCTATCAGATGCAGGACGGTGTTCATGGTCTTGTCCGCCATAAGTCCGTTCTCGGACAGGGCATCGTTGGGGATGAGCTGCCAGTCTACGGTGAAGGCTTCACGGTAGCCGTATTCGTCCCTGGTGTTTTCCTCAATGTCGGAAAACAGCTTGTATGCCAGGTCCAGGGCGAACCTGTCCCCCACGGCGTTGTAGTAGCAGGAAAGAGCATAGACCGCAAAGGCGATGTTGTAGGTGTGCTTCATTGTATCTGAGGGGACGCCTTTAAAGTCGGTCATCCAGTAAACGCCGCCGTTGTCGTAGTCGATGCAGTGATTCTTGACGTACTCAAAGGCGTGGAAGGCCAGTTCCCTGTATTTTTCGTCCTTTAGGACGGTATAGCATTTCGAGAAGAACCAAAGTATCCTTGAATGGAGGATGACGCCCTTTTCGGCCTTCTTGTCAAGCTCCAGTCCGCAGCTCATAAATCCGTAGAAGCCGCCGTTTTCTTCGTCTTTCAGACCGGCCCAAAAGGGGACGATATGGTTTTCAAGTTCGCTTCTTACCTCGCTGATGATCATTTTAGTGCCTCCTTAGGTGTCCATTTGAGATCGAAATACTGCAAATGGTCATACATATCCAGCTTGCCGTCGGGACGCAGTGTGCCGGTGTAAAGACGCTCGTACTCCTTGCTGTTGGTCTGATAGCCGTAGCGCCAGACCTCCTCCACCGTGAGGACCACGGCATAGAGCCCGTTGTAGCTGGTGCATTCTTCCTTTATCCTCGCTGTCAGCTCGCTTTCGGAAAAGCCCCGGTCAAGCCCCACCAGGTATTTGATAGCCTCTTTGCCCCGGTAGATCTTGAACTTGCCCGAGGTGCAGGTGCTGGTTATCTCGTGGATGTCGGTGTAGAGCAGGAAGACGCCGTCCTTGTGGAATTCAATGGTGTAGTTGTCCAGTCCCGAGACGATGACCTTCTGTCCGAAAAGCACGTTCTTGTCCTTGTTCTTGATGCTGAACAGGGCGCTGTCCGCCATACCGTTAAGCCCCTCCAGCAGGGAAGCCGAGTTGACCTCGTCCACGGTCTCGCCTTTCAGTATCCAGAAGAGTTTGTTGTCCGGGGAGAATATGAACATCAGCATATTCACGTTCCTCCCGGAGTGATACTTTATCGCCGCGGTGCGGTAGACCACGCCGTTCTTATCCTTCTTGTTCTTTGACAGCTCCTGCACCGTGACGGGCGAGCCCTCGGTCTTTTCGAGGTACTGAGCCAGTATCTCCTCGGGGGTGAGCCACTTGTCGTTGCTGCATCCGCAGTACATATAGGCACAGTGAGTGTCGTCGTCGATATAGGCGGTGTTCGTTCCCGTGTTTTGCTCCCGCCATTTCAGCGGCATATCGAACGAAACCTGGTCGAATTTCTTTTTCTTCGACCCGCTGGGCGGAACGCTTTTTTTCGGCAGCAGGTCTGCTATCTTCACCCTTGCGACAGGCTCCGCGGTCTTTTGGGTGCTGCTTTGGCAGCCCGTGAGCATCAGCGCTCCCGCCAGCAATGCCGCAAGTATATGAAACGGTCTCTTCATTATATTTCCTTATCGTTTACGGTAAAATTTTACTAAGCTCTGCCGGAGAGTCCGCGATGCAAAGGGCACCGTATTCCTCCAGCTCGCTTCTTTCTCCGAAGCCCCAGCCCGCGCCGATGCATCCCAGCCCCGCTTCGCGGGCGCCGATGATGTCGTACATACGGTCGCCGACCATTACGGCTTCGTTTCTGTCCTTTACTCCCAGCCGTCGGAGAGTTTCTTCGATGACCTCGGTCTTGGTGTTCAGGGAGCCATCAAGGCCGCAGCCGGTGACGGTGCTGAAATAGCCTATCAGCCCGAATCTTTCAAGTATCCTCTTTGAGAAGGGCTCCGGCTTCGAGGTAGCCACAGCCAGTATATATCCCCGCCCGCGAAGCTCTCCGAGGGTCTCCGCAATGCCCTCGTAGGGCCTGTTTTCAAACAGCCCCACGGTGGAGTATCTCTCCCGGTATATCCTCACGCCCTCGGCGGCTCTTTCGCCGTCTCCCAGGATCCTCTCAAAGGATTCCGTCAGCGGCGGACCGAGAAAGCTCCGCATCGTACTGTCGTCGGGAACTTCAACTCCCAGGGCGTTAAAGGCGTGACGGAAGCAGTTGAATATCCCTTCCTTGGAATCGGTGAGAGTGCCGTCCAGGTCAAAGAGGATGTATTTCTTATTCTTCAATCTTTCGCGCCTCAACATAGTATCTCTTGTCGGCGGCGTGACCCATTGAGAAGGTCTTTCTCGGCAGAGCTCCGTCAACGATGACAGTGGGGAACAGTTCCTCCTTGCCCATATCGGGGAGCAGGAAGCCTACTGCGTCCTCGGGCTGGGACAGCCTCTCGATGACGTCCTCGCCGTGGATGTAGTCCACCTTGGCTCCGAAGCCGGGAAGGAGCTGGTCAAGAGCGGTCTGCAATGAACCCACCGACAGCTTCGACATCGGCTTGTGGACATAGAGCGTCCGCCTCTCGCCGTCGCCCACGACGGTAAAACTCTGCTCGGCAGGGACCTCCGAAAGCTCCAGCATATCCGTCAGATGCGCCATGAGCGCCTTGACGTCAACACCGGTGACGATGCGGTGGATAGCCTCAAAGCGCAGAGCCTCCGAGTGGAGATTCACGATCTCCACAAGAGCATACCTTGCGGGGTGATCGGAAAGATCCTTGCCGGGGTTGGCGGCTTTCAGACGCTCGTAGAACTCCTTAGCGGTAGCCAGTGAATGGTTGCCGTCGCCCATGGCGTATACCAGCGGGCTGTCCTCATTCAAACCGTACTTCCTGTTGAAGGCATCAATGTCACCCAGGGCTTCAAGAGCAGCAGTCACGCCCTCGGCGGCCTTGGCGTCCACCAGCCAGCCCTTGATGCTGCCGCCGCCCTGCATGAGCGGGAAGCTGTAAAGCTGTTCAAAGCGGTCCTTTGCGGCGGTAAGGGGCTCGATGACTGTCCTGTCGGTGTCGTCAATGAGGATCATTATATGGGGCAGCTCCACGGGAGCGCCGGTGCGGATCTTGACTCTCGGCGGGATGCGCTCAACGACGGTGGCTTCGGTGGCGCGGACCTGCGACTTTGAGCCCTTGCGGTAGTCGTACTTTTCAAGGTCGATCTTGCCCACAAGGCCGGCTCTCACAAGCCCGTCGGACTGCACCCGCTCGATATAGACGAAAGCGTCCTTGTACTCCCTGAACACACCCTCGGACAGATATTTTTCCATATCCGCGTGGATGCGGTCTATCCTTTGATCCACGTCGGCGTCCTCAAGATACACCTCGGGGAGTATCAGTCTCAGCGCTGAGGGAGCCTCTCCGGCGATGCGGTCGGTCTCGGCCCAGTATTCCGGCTCGCTGGTATACTGGTCGCAGGCGACCACCGCCCACTTTTCCATATCCGCGCTCTTGGGCAGCAGGATATCGGCTTTTGAAAATGCAGTCATAGTAATTACCTCCGTTTTATCAATGCACGATGCACAATGCACAATTATGGTATCCGCTGACGCGGATGTTTTTATTTGGTATTTCTGTCCGCTTTTTTGGACTTCACCACGGCGTAAGGCGGCAGTTTTAAATCCAGCAGACCTTCCGGCATAGCTGATTTCACCTCTTTGTTTCTTGTTCGCGGCGCTTTCTTTTTTTGTCTGCCGCCTCATTCGCGTATGACAGAAAATCAAGTATCAGCAGGAATGCGAGTACCAGCAGAGATCCGAGCAGCGCTATGCCGATCAGAGATATCCCCGTGTGAAGTTCATCCGAACTGATGCCGTTGCGGATCGTGCAGGCGGCAGCGATGACCGCGCCCATCAGCAGTATGTCGCATACCGCAAAGAGCTTCCGGCCGGAGGGCTTGCTTTTTGCCCCTTTCTTTACAGCAGCCCAAATGACCGCAAGGAGAAGCAGTACAGCCGCTCCCGCCGTACATCCGGCGGCCAGCCCCGTCAGCAGAGGGGAACCCGTTACCGTGTTTACTGCCCATAAGACCGCCGCACCTGCGGCAAGCAGCAGCGACGATGCCAGATATCCGAGCATATTCTCGCCTCCCTGAACGTTGTCGGATGATCTTATTCATCCTTCGGGACGTCCTTGTCCGGTGACTCCGGGGGATAGGCTATCTTCTGCGGGAGCTGTTTTTCTTCGGCGGGAGCAGGCTCCTGCTCAGATTCCCCGGACTGATACATTTTTACTGTTTTATACACAAAAAACTCCACCAGCAGCAGACCTCCCAGCACCGGCAGGCAGTACTCCAGAAGTATGGCTCCCAGCATTCCGGGGCCGAAGGATGCCGAATCCTCCGAGATGATGAGTTCGATGGCTCCCAGCGTTCCCAGAACAACAATAAGCCCCAGGTCGCTGAAAGCAAACAGCTTCCAGCCGGATAGTTTGCCCTTGCCGATGGTGTTCATAATGAACATCAGCAGGAAGATCACAGCCATAGCTGCACAGGCCGCGCCGAGGACGATGGTTTTCGTCGAAGATCCCGC
Organism: Ruminococcaceae bacterium FB2012; assembly: GCA_900104495.1. Classification (GTDB taxonomy): domain Bacteria; phylum Bacillota; class Clostridia; order Oscillospirales; family Ruminococcaceae; genus FB2012. Next base: position 162,616 of record FMXS01000005.1, read on the forward strand.
TAAAAAGATCCCCCAAAAGGCCGCCGCGGCTACCCCGAAGACTATCGCGGGCATTAGATATTTCGGCAAGACGCGCCGCCCCCTTAAACGTTTTCGATGTCCGTATTCCAAAAGGGGACGGAGCAAAGTCCGTCCCGATCAGTTCTTATTGGGTTTTTTTGGCGCCGCAGCACTTCTTGTATTTCAGACCGCTGCCGCAGGGGCAGGGATCGTTGGGTCCGATCCTCTTTGCTCTGCGGGTAAGGTTGTGGTGCTGAGGTCCTTCCTTGAGCACCTGCTCGCGCTTGGGAGCCTGAGCCTCTCCGCCCTGCTGTCTTACCTGAATGGTGAACAGCATTCTTACGGTGTCCTCACGGATGGAGTCTACCATAGCGTCGAACATCTCGAAACCTTCCATACGGTATTCAACAACAGGGTTCTTCTGACCGTAGCTCCGGAGGCTGATACCCTTTTTCAGCTCGTCCATGTCGTCGATATGGGCCATCCACTTGGTGTCTACCACCTTCAGCAGAACGACTCTCTCCACCTCGCGGAGAAGCTCGGTGCCCAGCTCTTTCTCACGCCCTTCGTACAAAGCGTTGGCTCTCTCGGTGAGCATCGAGATGATGTCTGCCTTGGAAACGCTGTCCAGCTCGTCGGAGGTGTATCTGAAATCGTCGTCCACGGTGAACAGGCCCATAAAGTGGTCTCTGAGGCCTTCAAGGTTCCAGTAGTCGTGGAGCTCGTCGTCGGGGAGGTAGGTGTTCACACTGGTCTCGATGAAATCGGAGATCATGCTGAGGATGTAGTCGTGGATATCCTCGCCGTTGAGCACCTTCTGTCTCTGACCGTAGATGATCTCACGCTGTGCGTTCATAACGTCGTCGTAGTTGAGAACGTTCTTTCTGATGTTGAAGTTCCGTCCCTCGATCTTCTTCTGCGAAGACTCGATGACGCTGGAGAGCATCTTCGACTGGATAGGCGTGTTCTCGTCCACTTTGAGCATATTCATCATTGAGGTGATGCGGTCGCCGCCGAAGAGACGCATCAGATCGTCCTCCAGCGAGAGGAAGAACAGGCTCTCGCCGGGGTCGCCCTGACGTCCGGAACGTCCGCGGAGCTGGTTGTCGATACGTCTTGACTCGTGTCTTTCCGTACCGATGATGAACAGTCCGCCTGCTTCCTTTACGGCCTCGGCCTTTTCCTTGACCTCGGCATTGTACTTTTCAAGGAACTCCTTGTACTTGGCTCTTGCCTCGAGAATGGTCTCGTCCTCGGTCTCGGCAAAGCCGGTGGCCTCAACGATGACCTCCTCGGGATATTCCAGCTTGTAAAGATCGGCGGTGGCAAGGTACTCGGCGTTTCCTCCGAGGATGATATCGGTGCCTCGTCCGGCCATGTTGGTGGCAATGGTAACGGCGCCGTACTTGCCTGCCTGAGCTACGATCTTAGCTTCCTTCTCGTGATACTTGGCGTTGAGGACCTGATGCTTAACGCCCTTGTTTTTCAGCAGTCTTGACAGATACTCAGACTTCTCGATAGACACCGTACCTACCAGTACGGGCTGTCCCTTCTCGTGGCACTCGATGATCTGCTCTATAACGGCGTTGAACTTGCCCTTCTCGGTCTTGTAGACCACGTCGGGGTGATCCTTTCTGATGACCGGTCTGTTGGTGGGGACCTCGATGCAGTCCAGCTTGTAGATCTCTCTGAACTCGTCCTCTTCGGTGAGGGCGGTACCGGTCATACCGGAGAGCTTCTTGTAAAGGCGGAAGAAGTTCTGATAGGTAATGGTGGCGATAGTCTTGCTCTCGCGCATTACCTTAACGCCTTCCTTGGCCTCGATAGCCTGATGCAGGCCGTCGTTGAAGCGTCTGCCGTCCATGATACGTCCGGTGAACTCGTCAACGATGAATACCTCGTCGCCGCCGCTCTTGCCGGGCTTTACAACGTAGTCCACGTCCCTGTGCATAGTGCCGTTGGCCTTGATAGCCTGGTTGATGTGGTGCAGAAGGGTCATGTTGTCGGCGTCCATAAGGTTCTCGACGTTGAAGGCTCTTTCAGCCTTGGCAACGCCCGCTTTGGTAAGGGTAGCGGTCCTGGCCTTTTCGTCGATGATGTAGTCGCCGCCGATAGCGTCGTTATCCGCCTTGTCGTCCATTTCCACCACGGTGATAGGCTTCAGCGTCTTGGCGAAGCGGTCCGCAAGGGTATACATCTCGGTGGACTTGTCGCCCTGGCCGGAGATGATAAGCGGGGTCCTGGCCTCGTCGATAAGTATGGAGTCCACCTCGTCCACGATAGCGAAGGCGAAATCTCTCTGCACCTTATCCTTTTTATACATGACCATATTGTCACGCAGGTAATCGAAGCCGAACTCCGAGTTGGTGCCGTAGGTGATGTCTGCGTTGTAGGCAACGCGCTTTTCGTCGTTGTTCATGCCCTGGAGCACACAGCCTATGGACTGTCCCAGGAAGCGGAACACCTTGCCCATTTCCTCCGACTGGAATTTAGCCAGGTAGTCGTTGACCGTAACGACGTGAACGCCCTGACCGTTCAGCGAGTTGGCATAGGCAGCGAGGCAGGCCACGAGAGTCTTACCTTCACCGGTCTTCATTTCTGCGATACGTCCCTGGTGCAGGACGATAGCGCCGATTATCTGTACGGGGAAGGGCTTCTTGCCCAGCACGCGCCATGCGGCCTCACGGCAGACGGCAAGAGCGTCCGGCAGTATGTCGTCAAGGGTGCTGAGCCCGTCGGCCAGCTTGTCCTTCATTATCTGCGTCTGCTGTCTCAGCTCCTTGTCGCTCATGGGCTGATACTTGGCCTCAAGGTCGAGCACCTGCTGTTTTATGGGCTCTATCCTTTTAAGCTCCTTCTTGGAGTAATTACCGAATATTGCTTCGACTAATCCCATTGTTTCATTCCACCTTCATTATTATTCAGATACAAGCTATACTTTCCCGATCTGTTATCATGCTCTATTGATATAGCAATACATCTTATATTATAACAAATCTGTCCGGAAATGTCAACTAAAAAATCACGGTGATTGTGACTATATGAAAACGGTTCTTCTATTGCTTTTTTATTGAAAATATGCTATACTGTCATAAAAAGGCGGGGACAGACCGCCTGTTCCCGCTGTATGGCTTTATTTAAAAAGGAGGGATACCATGAAAAGGATAATTGCTCTGCTGGCGGCTGCCGTGATGCTTTCGGCCTGCTCTGCGGGGGAGAGCGGAGAAACGTCCTCCGAAGCGGAGTCATCCTCTCTGTCGGAAATATCCTCTTCCGCCGGGGATGTGAGCGCTCCCGACAGCTCCGAGGCGGAAAAGCCCCCGGAGAAGAAGAAATACGACGCCGACCCCACGCCTCTTGAACAGCAGTCCGCTGCCGCTCTGCCTTCCCTTGAAAAGGTCACGGCACAGTATAAAGAAAAAAAGGAGAGCATCTCCGGGGACCTTGAAAAGCTGGCCTCGGCGAAGGAGCATCCCTGTATAAACATCACCACCGAGGACGGTAAAAAGATACTCTCCAAGGACGAGTATACGGCTTCGGTCATCGACGTGTTCAACTGTGACGAGGGCTTCCGGCTCACCGCGGGCGCAGGCGTCAAGGTGCGGGGAAATTCCACCGCCGACCAGGGCGATGAAAAGCCCTACCGCATCAAGTTTGAGGCAAAGCAGGGGATGCTGGGCCTCCACGGAGGCAAAGCATATAAAAGCTGGGTGCTGCTGCGCTCCTACTGGAACCTGGCTCCCGACTACGCAGGCCTCAGCCTGGCAAAGACTATCTTTGAGGGGAAATACTACTCCTCCGACTTTATGTATGTGAATCTGTTCATCAACGGAAAGTCCCGGGGGATATATCTGCTCTGCGAGCAGAACCAGGCCTCGGAGGGCCGCGTGGACGTTTACGAGCCCAAGCCCGACGAAACGCAGGCGGAGATAGGTTATCTCATTGAAATGGACAACTACGCCTCCGAGGAACATCCCTATTTCACCCTGGAGCATACGGGTAAGGAATTCAAGGACATTGCTGGCACGACCCGCCGCCTTTGGGACAAGGATTACAGCGTCAAGAGCGACATCAACACCAAGGGCCAGCTGGAGTTCATCAAAAAGTACACCGACGGCTGTTTCAAGATACTGTACGAAGCCGCCGAGAACGGCAAGGCTCTGATGTTCGACAGCGAATATAACACTGTCTCCGCCGACGGGGTATATCCCTCGCCCCAAGAGGCCGTGGAGGCGGTCATCGATACTGATTCTCTCATAAATATGCTGATACTGGAGGAGCTGGTCCACAACAATGACGTGGGCGCAGGCAGCTTCTATATGGCGGTGGACTTCACCGAGCAGAGCAAATACAAGCGGCTGACCTTCATGGCTCCCTGGGATTTCAACTGGGCCTACGAGGGCAGTGCATCGGGAAAATTCTACGCCTGCACCTTCCAGGATATCTGGAAGGACGGCTATGACAGGTCGAACCTGTGGTACACCGTGGCAATGAAGGCCCCCTGGTTCGCAGACAAGGTCAAGGCCCGGTGGAAAGCTCTCAGCAGCAGCGGTGTCCTCACCGATACCACCACTCAAGTGGTGAACGACTGCTATTCTCTGATGAAGGACTTGGGCAGCAAAGAAGCCTGGAAGTCCGACAAGGCCAAGGACATCTGCGATTTCATCAACGGCCGCATCAAGTGGCTGGACAAGCAATGGCTCTGACATACATACAGAACACCCGCAGTCATCAACTGCGGGTGCCTTTTTCCCTGTTTTCAGAGGGATGTATGAAGGGGAGAGGGTATCACTGTTCTGCGGTGTTGTTACCGCGCATACGGCCCCGGCCGCCGAAGCCGCCCTGACCGTTCTGTCCGTCCTGCCCGGGGAAACCGTTCTGTCCGTCTTGCCCCGGGAAACCGTTCTGTCCGTCCTGCCCGGGGAAGCCGTTTTGTCCGTCCTGTCCCGGGAAACCGCCCTGACCTCCGCCGAAGCCGCCGCGTCCGCCGCCGCCGGTCATTTTGGGAGTGGGGATGCTGTCCTGCTTCTCGCCGTTGACTGTTATCGTCCCGCCTGTGAAGGAAGCATTGCCGTCATAGTCGAAGGACTCGCACATACCCTGAGAGGGGCAGGTGATGTTTATCTCGCCGCCGCTGACGGAAATGCTGCCGTTTACGTCGATAGCATCCACGTCGCCGCCGCTGACGGTCACGTCCAGCTTGCCGCCGGTCATCTCAAAGAAGGGGCTCTCGGAGCTGCTCTTGTTGGAGGCGTTCACACCGTCGTCCGAGGCCTTGACCGTTATGTCGCCGCCGTTTATCTGGATATAGGTGGATTCAAGCCCCTCAGAGGAGGAGATATTGAAGGTGCCGCCGTCTATCTGGAGGACGGTCGTTGCCTGTACGCCGTCGCTCTTGGAGGTGATGTCAAAGCTGCCGCCGGAGATATAGATATAGCCTGCGGTGCTGTCGTCATCGTTCTCGGCGTGGAAGCCGTCCTTGGAGGAGTTTATCCTGAAGCTGCCGCCGCTTATGCGGATAGAGTCGTTGGCTTCTACCGAATCCTTTGCGGAAGTGATGTCATAGGTGCCTCCGGTTATTTTCAGATCGTCCTTGCCGGAGATGCCGTTGCCCTGTGCGGAGGATATTTTAAGGCTGCCCGTACCGTTGAGTACAAGATCGTCCTTGGAGAAGATGACAGCATCGGTCTTGGTGTCGCCGTCGGACTTGAATGCTCCTGTGACGGAAAGGGAATTGCTGCTGCCCGCCGCCAGCGTTATAAAGCACTTGTCCGCGTTTACAACATAAACAGCAGGGAAGTCGGAGTTCTCGATCTCCACGCCGTCAAGCACCAGCTGGACCTTCGCGTCCTTGGAGGCATTGACCTTCACGGTGCAGTCCTTGGCGGAGCCCTTGAGGATATAAACGCCTTCTTCGGTGATGTCGATAGTCTGCCCGTCGGAGACGGTAATTGTCTTGGCGCCGGAGGTGTCGGCCTCCTGTTTCAGGTCGCGGTCGGAGAACATATCCGAAGCGTCCAGCTTGCTTTCGCCGGTGGCGGTGACAGCCGCCGTACTGCCGTTTGCGGCTCCGCCGTTCTCCTTGTTCTTCCATGGTAACTGAACGTCGGAAGCGTCCTTGCCCGAAGCGCTGTTATCGGCATCCTCGGGAGGGTCGATGTTTATGGTCTGGGACTCTCTGCCCTTCTTGCCGGAATTGGCCTGCGCCACCGACTTGTTTGAGGCGGAGGAGCTGCTGTCCGCCTCGGAAGAAGTCTCCGTGGAAACGGAGCTTGTCTCGCTGAGGGTATCCGAAGAGCTGCTGTCATTGGAAGCGCAGCCTGCGGTGACGATGCACACCGACATCAGCGCGGCTATAATTGCTGCTATCCTTTTGCTGTCTTTGAATTTCATAGTAAAGACCCCTTTCTTTTGCTTCATTGGCTTTATTATATCCCCCCGACTTAAAAACTACTTTAAGGTGAAGTGGAAATTTTGTGAAAAACCCGGCAGGCAGGGGCGTGGTCCTAGCGCGGACGGCGCAATTCCGCCGGCAGGGGCGTGCCCCTGCACCCAACTCCGCCGCAAGCAACGGAGTGCAGGAAAAAAAGATAGTGATGCGGCGGGGCTGCACAAAGCTGTAAACCAAACCGCGAAGCGCATTCCGCGGTCCAGGGCGCGGTAGCCTTGGCGGGGTCGAGGGGCGGAGCCCTCGCGGGGTTTGGGGCAGAGCCCCATTCGGCGCGTAAGCGACGACCCCGGCGCTGCACTCGTTAACAGTAGGGCGCAAAAGCCGTCCGACCGCTCTTTTGGACGTGGACAAATCCAAATGCAGCGCCGGAAAAGCTGTTCTCCCGCACTCGCAGGAAACAGCGACCGAATTCACGCTTGCGTGAATTTTTTCACGCTTGCGTGAATTCGGGAGCGTCTTTCCGTCCCCAAACGTACCAAAGTGGGGCGGCATTCTGCCACGCTCTGAACGCAGGAGCAGAATCCCAACAATGGCTCACGCCCCAATTCGGGGGCTTTCCGATCGCCCCCGAGCCCCTTCGGGTACGCTCCTTACGGTGGTGCGGAAAGCCAACATAGGCTCACGCCCGGAAATAATGAATATTGAATAGTGAATAATGAATAATGAAAAATTAAGGTGTCGCTTTCGGGCGAATATCAAACGCCCCTGCAAACTGCAATTTCGTGAGCTCAAGGGACAGCCATTATACATATTCTATAAAAATATTGAATAATACGCTGAAATTCTGTCGGACCCGTTTACAAATCATTCCAAAGGGTGTATAATGATCCTGTATGATATGCTGTATAAAAACGGCGTTTGAGGATAAGGAGGTAATTATGAAAAAAGGAAGATTGTTCGCTGCGCTGATGGGCGCGGCGGCGGCCTGTCTGGCGTCGGTGACGGTGCTGGCTTCGGCGGTCACTCTGCTGCCCAAGGAAGAAAGTCAGGAGCTGGATTACACCACCGTCCAGGCGCAGTACGAAGCAAACACCGCCGACCGGGAGAAGCTCTTCGGTGAGCTGGCGGCATCAAAGACCCTGCCGGTGGTGCATATCACCACTCAGGATGCCAAGAACGTCACCTCGAAAAATTACTATGTTGAATCCGTGGTGGATGTTACCAACTGCTCCGACGAGTTCAAGCTCACGGCGGTGGCAGGCGTCAAGGTGAGAGGAAACTCCACCGCCAATGACACCGAAAAGCCCTACCGCATCAAGTTTGACAAGAAGCAGAATATGCTGGGCCTCCACGAGGGGAAGAAGTTCAAAAGCTGGGTGCTGCTCCGGGCCTTCTGGAACATCTGTCCCGACTACACCGCCTTCAATCTGGCAAAGGCGCTGTTCGAGGGGAAATATTACAGCTCCGACGCCACCTACTGCACCGTTTATATGAACGGCAAGTACAAGGGTATGTATCTGCTCTGCGAGCAGAATCAGGCGGGCAAGGACAGAGTCAACGTCTACGAGCCGGATGAGGACGAGTATCAGAACGAGATCGGCTACTTTGTCGAAATGGACAACTATGCCGGCGAGGACCCCTATTTCTCCCTGGACTACGGCAAAGGCACCCTCACCGATTTCCTGGGCGTCACCAGAAGCATCCCCCGGGACGATTTCAGCATCAAGAGCGACATCAACACCGAGGAGCAGCTGGCCTTCATCAAGAACTATTTCTCCGGCGCTTTCAAGATACTCCACGAGAGCGTCAACAACAACAAAGCGCTGATGTTCGACGATAATTACAATGTAGTCTCCGCCGAGGGCGTGTATACGCCTCAGCAGGCCGTTGAGGCAGTGTTCGACACCGAATCGGTGATCAATATGCTGCTGCTGGAGGAGCTCTGCCACGACAACGACGTGGGCGCAGGCAGCTTCTACTACGCGGTGGACTTCTCCGAGAACAGCAAATATCCCAAGCTGACCTTCACCGCCCCCTGGGACTTCAACTGGGCCTACGAGGGCAGCACCAGCGGCTACTACGCCGGCACCTGGCAGGAGATCAAGCACGACGGCTGGGACCGCTCCAACGTGTGGCTGATAGAGTTCATGAACGCGGACTGGTTCCGCAGACAGGCCGACGAAAAGTGGCAGCGCATCTCCGGTTCGGGAGCGATAACCGCCGCTCTCGATAAGGTGCAGGCCGACATCGCCGTGCTGAGAAACGACCTTCCCGCCGACGAAAGCTGGAGAGTTGACAGCGGAAACAACGTGGTGAATTACGCGAGAGGCCGTGCCCAGTGGCTGGACAAGAACGCCCCCGACTGGAACAAGACCCGCATCACCAAGAACGACATCACCCTTTCAGCGGACAAGTTCACCTATACGGGCTCGGAGATAAAGCCCGGCGTCACCGTCAAGAAGGACGGCGTCACTCTCAAAGAGGGAAGGGATTACACCGTTTCCTACAGCAGGAACACCAACGTGGGGAGCTATGCCTCCGTTAAGGTAACGGGCATCGGAGAATGCACCGGCACCGCAACGGTACGCTTTGCAATAGAGGCGGCGCCTATGTCCAAGGCGACAGTTTCCATTCCCTATAATTCCTACACCTACCGCGGACGGGAGATAAAGCCCTCCGTCAAGGTCCTCTACTCCGGCAAGACCCTTAAAGAAGGCACCGACTATACCCTTTCCTATTCCGGCAATACCGAGGTGGGCACCGCCCGTATTACGGTCACCGGAAAGGGAAGCTACAAGGGCACGAAATACTCCGCATTCACCGTAAAGAAGCTGGATCTGAGCTCCTCTTATGCAAAGGTGACTATCCCTTACAGCGCTTATACCTATTCGGGCAAGGAGATCAAGCCCGCCGTTACCGTCAAGTTCAAGGACGGCACAGTTATCCCCGCAGGCGGGTATACGCTGAAATATTCAAATAACGTCAAGGTGGGCGTGGCGGAGATAACCGTCACCGGCACCGGCAAAAACGTGACCGGCACCTTCAAAAAGACCTTCGTGGTGAAGCCCGCCAAGAACGCGATAGTTTCCCTTACCTCCGCCAAGGCGGGAGCCTTCAAGCTCACCTGGAAGAAGGGCACCGCCGGCACCGTGGGATATCAGGTGCTTTACTCCACGGACAAGAACTTTAAGAACAACGTCCACAGCTACACCTCCACCGATCTGAAGGATCTCAGCGAGAATTTCTCCAAGGTGCCCAAGTCGGGAGAGACCTGGTACGTCAAAGTGCGCTCCTTCTACACCAAGACCGGCAAAGTGACCGACACGAGGTACGGAAATTACAGCGCCGTGAAGTCTGTCAAGGTCATCTGACGGAAAAGTTTCACGTTTTTTGAGACGTTCTTTTGTGCAAAACGACCTATCAAAGCCGCAAACCGCGTATTTTCGCAGTCTGCGGCTTTTTATCTTCGCTTGTGAATTGGTTAAGGAACAATATTTGGTGTCCGTTTTTTTGTATTTGTGATAGAACGGTGAAAATATGCATAGGGCTCCAAGAGGGAGAAAAATTGTATCGTTGTTGAAACCTGAAAAAATCAAACACGTCAAAGAGCATTTTTACAGCGAGTTTTTAACACTTTCAACAGAGTTTTCAACATTTTTGAAGACGTCCCGCGGGGAAAGCAACTGTCCCGAAAAACTCCCGTATACAAAAACTCAGCGAAAAACAGCTGTTGACTGTCTGATTTTAGCAGTCCGTTATCGGCTTTCAACTGTCCTTTATCAGTTGACAACTTCCCCGCGCTGTGGTATAATTATTGTATCTTTTGAAACAGAAAGGAACGGTTTGTTATGGGACTTACACTTACCGAAAAAATACTGAAAGCTCACGTCGTTGACGGCGAGTTCGTGAAAGGGCAGGAGATCGGCATCCGCATCGACCAGACCCTTACTCAGGACGCTACGGGCACAATGGCCTACCTGGAGTTCGAGGCTATCGGCGTGCCGAGAGTCAAGACCGAGCGTTCGGTGGCTTATATCGACCACAACACCCTCCAGTCGGGCTTTGAGAACGCCGACGATCACCGCTTCATCGGCTCCGTTGCCAAAAAGCACGGGATATGGTTCTCCCGTCCCGGCAACGGCATCTGTCACCAGGTACATCTGGAGCGCTTCGGCGTCCCCGGGAAGACCCTTATCGGCTCCGACAGCCACACTCCCACCGGCGGCGGCATCGGCATGATCGCTATCGGTGCCGGCGGCCTGGACGTAGCCGTGGCTATGGGCGGCGGCGCTTACTATATCACTTATCCCAAGATCGTAAAAGTTAATCTGACAGGAAAGCTCTCCCCCTGGGTGGCGGCCAAGGACGTTATCCTTGAAGTGCTGAAAAGGCTCTCCGTCAAGGGCGGCGTAGGCAAGGTCATTGAATACTGCGGCGAGGGCGTCAAGACCCTTACCGTTCCCGAGAGAGCGACTATCACCAACATGGGCGCCGAGCTGGGAGCTACCACTTCTATCTTCCCCTCGGACGAGGTGACTCTTGAATTCCTGAAGGCTCAGGACCGCGCCGAAGTCTGGACCGAGCTTAAAGCCGACGGCGACGCTGTCTACGACGAAGAAGTGAACATCGACCTTTCGGCTATCGTGCCTATGGCGGCATGTCCCCATTCTCCCGACAACGTCAAGACCGTTGCCGAGATCGGAAAGCTGAAAATAGATCAGGTCTGCATCGGCTCCTGCACTAACAGCTCTTTTATGGATATGATGAAGGTAGCCTACATCCTCAAGGGCAAGACCGTGCATCCCGACGTGTCGCTGGCTATTGCTCCCGGATCAAAGCAGGTGCTGAATATGATCGCTCAGAACGGCGCTCTTGCCACGATGATCGACGCGGGAGCGCGTATACTCGAATCCGCCTGCGGCCCCTGCATCGGCATGGGACAGTCCCCCAACTCCGGCGGCGTTTCCCTGCGTACCTTCAACCGCAACTTTGAAGGCAGATCCGGCACCAAGGACGGACAGATCTACCTTGTTTCTCCCGAAATGGCGGCGGTATCCGCTCTTACGGGCTATCTCACCGATCCCCGCGAGCTGGGCGATATGCCCAAGTTCGAGATGCCGAGACAGTTCGTCATCAACGACAATATGGTGGCCGCTCCCGTCTCCGAAGAGGAAATGGACAGCGTGGAGATCCTCAGAGGTCCCAACATCAAGCCCTATCCCGAGACGGCTCCGCTGGTGGAGAACATCGAGTGTCCCGTTTCCCTTAAAGTGGGCGACAACATCACTACGGACCACATTATGCCCGCAGGCGCGAAGATACTGCCTCTGCGGTCGAATATACCCGCTATCTCGCAGCATTGCTTCACGGTCTGCGACGAGGACTTCCCCCGCAGGGCAAAGAACCTCGGCAAGAGCATCATCGTGGGCGGCGTGAACTACGGACAGGGCTCCTCCCGCGAGCACGCGGCCCTGGCTCCGCTGTACTTAGGCATCAAGGCGGTGCTGGTGAAGAGCTTCGCCCGCATCCACAGGGCAAATCTGATAAACGCAGGCATTCTGCCTTTGACATTTGTTAACGAAGCGGACTATGACAAGATAGATCAGGGCGACGACCTGGCTATCGAGAACGTAAGAGCCGACATCGAGGCGGGCAAGACTCAGCTGACGGTCACCGACCGCACAAAGGGCATCAGCATCCCCGTGCTCTGCGAACTCACGGGCAGGACAAAGGACATCATCCTGGCCGGCGGACTGCTGGACTACACCAGGGAGAGCCTGAAAAAGTAAACTGAGTATCGGAACAGACGAGCTGACCGGGGAATAAGCTCTGAAAAGGGGCGATTTGACGGATATGGACGAAAACAACAACGGAATAGTTGACGACAGCAAAATAACCTCAACGGATTTTGACTATGACATCTACTCCGGCGGCAGCGCTATGGAGTATCTCAAACAGGAGAACGAGCGCAAAAAGCGGGAGCGTGAGGACGCCGGAAAGTCCGAGGGTATGCGAAAGCGGGAAGAGTACGAGAGGCGTTTCGCAGGTATGTCCGCCGACGAGATCTTCAACGATGCTCCCAAAAAGAAAAAGAAGCCCGAGGATGATTTCTCCGACTTCTTCGACGCGGACGAGATCGAGCGTCAGCAGGAGAAGGTAAGGAAATTCGAGGAGGACGTTCGCAGGGCAAAGGCCGCACAGCAGGCTGAACAGGCGCAGTCCGGGGAGGGAACTCTTCCTCAGCCGGAAGGCATGATGCCCGGCGAGGAGGAGCCAAGCTCCCAGCCCCGGGGAATGACCCGGGAGGATGCTATGGAGGCCGCCGCCGTTATGATGGCTCACAGGACCTTCGAGCGGGAACGTGAAGAACGCCGCTACCACAACATGAGGCGCTCCCGGTACAGGCGTTCGATTTTTGAGGGCATCTTCATTGAGTGGCTTTTGGACAGCCTCAACGCCGGCGATAAGACCAAGCGGTCCGTTGCCCGGGTGATATACTACATCGCCTGGTTTTTCCTGGGCGCGCTGATCTACGGGGTATACAGCTATGCGAGATTCCGTAAGCTGACGCCCTACGCTGTCATTTGGGGCGCGGTAGGCGGACTTGCGGGCGGTTTTATTCAGCGCTTTTTCCGCGAGGAGGACACCTTCCTCAAAGCGCTGGTGAACTGCATCGTCGAATTCGTTCTGCTGGCGATAGCTGTGGTGCTGGTGATGGTGGTAAAAGTAAAGTGATTCAACGGACAGTTGATAATGAGAAACAAATAAACAGGAGGTTTGATCAATGGCAAAGATACAGATGAAAACTCCCCTTGTGGAGATGGACGGAGATGAGATGACGAGGATAATATGGGCGGAGATAAAGGATATCCTTCTGACGCCTTATATTGATCTCAAGACCGAGTATTACGATCTGGGACTCGTCCACAGAAACGAGACCGACGATCAGGTGACGGTGGATTCCGCAAACGCTACGAAGAAGTACGGCGTGGCTGTCAAGTGCGCCACTATCACTCCCAACGCCGCAAGAATGCCCGAGTACAACCTGAAGGAGATGTGGAAGTCTCCCAACGGGACTATCAGAGCAATGCTGGACGGCACCGTGTTCCGCACGCCCATTCTTGTGAAGGGCATCACTCCCTACATCCCCACCTGGACAAAGCCCATCACCATTGCCCGTCACGCCTACGGCGACGTTTACAAGAACGTGGAGATGAAGTGCCCTCAGGGCTCCAAGGCCGAGCTGGTGCTTACCGACAAGGACGGCAATGAATCCCGCGAGACGATCTTCGACTTCAAGGATACCGCAGGAATAATCCAGGGCCTCCACAACCGCGAGGATTCCATCTCCTCCTTTGCAAGAGCCTGCTTCAATTTCGCTCTTGACAAAAAGCAGGATATCTGGTTCGCCTCCAAGGACACTATCTCCAAGAAGTACGACCACACCTTCAAGGATATATTCGCGGAGATCTTCGAGAAGGAGTACAAGGAGAAATTCGAGGCCGCAGGCATCGAGTATTTCTACACCCTGATCGACGACGCCGTTGCCCGCGTTATCCGCTCCGAGGGCGGCTATATCTGGGCCTGCAAGAACTACGACGGCGACGTTATGAGCGACATGGTAGCCACGGCCTACGGCTCACTGGCAATGATGACCTCCGTTCTCGTTTCCCCGGACGGCGTTTACGAATACGAAGCCGCTCACGGCACCGTACAGCGCCACTATTACAAGCATCTTAAAGGCGAGGAGACCTCCACGAACTCCGTAGCCACGCTGTTTGCCTGGTCGGGAGCCCTCCGCAAGCGCGGCGAGCTGGATGACCTGCCGGAGCTTATGTCCTTTGCGGACAAGCTGGAGCAGGCCACTATAAAGACCATTGAAGACGGCATCATGACCGGCGACCTCTACCTGCTCTCCAAGCTGGAGAACAAGCGCAAGGTCAACACCGAGGATTTCCTCCATGCGGTCAACGAGCGCCTGAAAATCATGCTCGGCGAATAACATACCGCCCTTCGGGCATAAAAATAACCCGTCCTCTTAATACGGATACCCATACAGAAGTTTTGCCCCGAAGCATTTCAAAGTGCTTCGGGGCATTGCATTTTATACGAATGCTAAAATCAGAATTTAGATTGCAATGGCTTTTCCATATAACCGCAAGTAAATGGAAAAAAATCATATTTTTTTATGCCGGTATGAGTAAAACCATTATCCTCGTACCATTTTCGTAATATCTTATTTTCTTCAACAATTCCTATATTAATTTTAACGCACCCCATATTTTTTGCTCGAATGAAAGCATCATTTAACAATGCGGTACCGATGTTATTATGTCTGTAATCCGGAAGAACGCTAAGGTTGTTCAGTTCACACTGATTATCTTCCTGCAAAAGCAAGGAATAATATCCGACTATTTTTCTGTTATCAAGATAGTATGCGACCATTATTCTATGCTCATTATCTAATTGGTAATACAGTCTGTCATCCGATATAGCAAATGCTGTAAATCGAGGTGCATTTTCCGAAGTGAATCCAAAGTCATCAGCAACAGTCGCAAAGCTGTCTTTAATAACAGAAACACATTCTGAAATATCATTTCTATCAATTTCCTTAATCATGTTTTTCCCCCATAAATTTCGATTTATAACCCCAATCAATAGTCTGCCCCGAGCCAAACAGAGCGACAATTCAGCACGAATTCGAGGGCGAGGGCGTTGGGTGCAGGGGCACGCCCCTGCAAATTCCGATTTATGTTAGTGACAATTATAGCACAACATCGTTGCATTGTCAATATAAACATTGTCAATAGAAACGCCATAGTACTTCTGACCTTACATCAGAAATAATATGGCGAAAAACTTCTTTATGCGTACCGTACTTAATGAGGGCGGGATTTTTTTATTCATCAGTTCCGCAGAGTTCAAGGATCGCTTCAGCGTACATCAGAAAGTTGTCACGGAAGGTGGCAAGAGGGATGTGCTCGTCGGCGCCGTGCATATTGTTCTGCTCCCAGGGGTACTCCGCGCCGAAGGCTACGCCTCCCGGGGTATTGTGGACGTAGGTGATGCCTCCCTCGGCGATGCACTCGCCCTTGCGCCCGCTGACGCGCTCGTAGACGGAAAGCAGGGTCCGCACAAGAAGGCTGTCCTCGGGGACGTGGTGAGGCTCCATAGTGTCAAGGCTGTCCCGGGTGAAGCCCAGCCTGCCCAGGGCGCCTTCGATGATCCCGGTGATCTCCGAGGAGGTGCGGTCGATAGGGAAACGGATGTCGATGCCCCCGCAGAGCCGGCCGTTTTCCAGGTTCAGACGGGTGAGGGCGCAGGTCATTTTCCCGGTGAGGCTGTCCTCGAAGCCCAGACCGCAGGACGCGCCGTCGTATTCACCGTGGGGGAAAAGGGCCTTCAGTCCCCGGAACAGGGAATTATCTCCCTCATACTCCGAAAGGAACATCGTGACAGCGTTATCGCCGTTTTCGGGGCGGGAGCCGTGGGCGGCTCTGCCCTTATATGTCTTAGCCCGGCCTTCCGAAGAGGCCGTTTTCACGGTGCATCGGTCGGGGATAGCGTTGATAGCTCCGCCTGCGGTGAGCCCTGTGATCTCCGGGTCGGAGAAGGGCGCGGAGAAGGTCAGATGCACCATGCCCTTTTCGCAGTTGAGCACCGGGAAGGAGCCGTCCGGGGTGATGACCATTCCCGGAAGAGGTTCTCTCTCGGCATAGTATTCCAGGTCTTCACAGCCTACCTCCTCGCCGCCTCCGACGATGAAGCGGAAGCTCTTTCCCAGCGGGAGGCCCAGCTCTTTAAGGCACTTGACGGCGTACAGCACCGCCACGGTGGGGCCCTTGTCGTCCACGGAGCCCCGTCCGAAGATGCAGTCGTCACGGACATTCATCTCGAAGGGGGGAGTTGTCCACTCCGCGGGATCGGCAGGCACCACGTCCGCGTGGGACAGCACCGCCAGCACCGGCTCGGTCTCCGCCCAATCCATGACGATGACCCGGTTGTCGATGTTCCGTGTCCGCAGACCGAGGCTCTCACCGAAGCGCCGGACGTACTCCAGCGCCTCCGCCGAACCCGGACCGTAAGGCATCCCCTCGGAGGGCTCCC
The DNA here is from genome assembly GCA_900104495.1 of Ruminococcaceae bacterium FB2012. GTDB lineage: Bacteria > Bacillota > Clostridia > Oscillospirales > Ruminococcaceae > FB2012. The sequence continues at coordinate 179,114 of FMXS01000005.1, forward strand.
GGAAGGAGCTGTCGATGGCGATAAGCTCCGAAAGAGTGGAGAGCATATCGTTCAGGTGAGTGTCAAAATATTCTTCAAACCGTGTTCCGTCCATTCAAACCAGCCTTTCTATAGGATCCGAAATTAAGATCATCATCATTCTTTGCGGTAAACGTTAATATCAGTAAAACGTCGCTACTTCCTGGGCCGGAGGTTCGGCTTTGGAGGCCTCGGTGACGTGAAGCACCGGGCCTTTGCCCTTGTAAAGACGGCTCCGCTCAAAAACTACCTTCCCCGTGACCGTGAGCCAGTCCCGGGAGGCAAGAGTGTCCGCCTTCTCCCAGTCGGCGGCTATCGCCATATACTGGATGTCCTCCACACAGCAGGTCATAACGTGACGGCCCACCGCAAAAGCTCCCGCCGGGAACTTCGGGTCGGTGGCCACCAGCCCCTTGAAGGTCACGGTCTTGCCGTCGTACTTCTTCGGCTCCTCCATGATGTCCCGATACCAAAGGGCGTAATCTCTGTCCTCTATCTTGATGACAGGGGCGTTGATGTCGAAGGGCAGAGGGTCCTGGATGTCATCGTACTTGACCTTGCCGTCCTTGTACTCGTAGGCGATGTTTATCCCGCGGCTGACGCCCCGGCAGATCTTGTGGAGAGTCATCATGTCGATGCTGTCGTTATAGCGGTTGAAAATGACTATCTCGGCGGTGCGGAGCTTGTCCACCACAAGACTCCGCATATTCTGATCGTAGTTTACAAAGGTGGTGGCGTCGGCGAACATCATTTCCTGATAGACGGCACAGTCCTCGGGCAGAGCGTCAAAGAGGTCTTTGAGCTGCCACATACCGTTGTACTCGATCAGTATGCGCTTGGCGTCGTTCTCCGCCATGAAGCGCCGGATGTTGGCTTCGTTCAGCTCCTCGGGACCGTCCACGGACACCACGTTGACATTGGTCTTGGCAAGAGCAAGAGTGTCCAGCTCCTCCTCACCCTCTTCACAGAGGATAACGAGAGTAGCCTCGCCGGTATTGAACCGGGGATCGTTCAGCGTCTGCCGCATGAAGGTGGTCTTACCCGCCTCAAGGAACCCGGTGAACAGATAAACGGGTGTGAAGTTTTCGTTGTTGGGCATTTTTACGTTCTCCTTATTCCTCGACTCCGAACAGCTCTGCTACGGCTTTGGTGTTGAGTTTTGCGCCGATGACGCAGAGACGTCCGGTGACGCCTGCACAGCCGCTCCTTACGTCGGGAGTGCCGGGGACGTAGTCGTAATGGATCCAGCTGCCGTCAACGGCGGGAACGATGCCCTTGGCCCGCAGTACGAAGCCGAAACGCTCCTCGTCGCCGAGAGCCTCCAGCGCCGCGGTGATCTCTTCCTTGGTGAACTTTTTGGCGCTCTCCGCACCCCAGCTGGTGAACACGTCGTCGGCGTGATGATGCCCATGCTCGTGGTGATGATGATGCTCGTGCTCATCCTCGTCGTGGTCGTGGTGATGATGATGCTCGTGCTCATCCTCGTCGTGATCGTGATGATGATGCTCGTGCTCATCCTCGTCGTGGTCGTGGTGATGATGCTCATGCTCATCCTCGTCGTGATCGTGATGATGATGCTCATGCTCATGCTCATCCTCGTCATGATCGTGGTGGTGGTGATGATGATGTTCGTGCTCATCGTGCTCGCTCTGCTTCTGAGCTTCCGCCAGCAGGGCAGAAAGCTCCTCGTCAAGGGTGTCCTTGCCGGTCATAGCCTCGACGATAGCCTCGCCGGAAAGCTCGTTCCATTCGGTGGTGACGATAGTCGCCTTATCGTTGAGCTCCCGCAGGCGGGCAACGGTGTCGGCGATCTTCTCCTCGGTGAGACCCGCCGTGTGGCTGAGTATCAGGCAGGAGGCATAGGTTATCTGATTGTTGAAGAACTCGCCGAAGTTCTTCTGATACATCTTGCACTTCTTGGCGTCAACAACGGTGGTGAAGCCTTCCAGCTCCACGTCCTTCATTCCCAGGTCCTGCACCGCCCGGATGACGTCCGACAGCTTGCCTACGCCCGAGGGCTCGATGATGATGCGGTCGGGATGATACTCTTCAAGCACCTGCCTGAGCGCCTTGCCGAAGTCGCCCACCAGCGAACAGCAGATGCACCCGGAGTTCATCTCGTTGATGACGATGCCGGCCTCCTGCAAAAATCCGCCGTCTATGCCGATCTCGCCGAACTCGTTCTCGATAAGCACCAGCTGCTCCCCGGAGAAGCCGTCAGCGATCAGCTTTTTGATAAGTGTAGTTTTTCCTGCTCCGAGAAACCCGGAGAAAATCGTGATCTTAGTCATAAAAATCTTCCTCTCTTTCAGTATGTTTTCATACTCTATTATTATACCACACTGCCCGGATTTTTCAAGTCCTTTTTGTGAACAGAAAGCGATCCCCCGCCCGGAGGACTCCGAACGGGGGAAGATCAGAATACAGTTTATCTCGTTCTTATTTTCATTACTTCGCTGTAATTGCCGTAGCGTGTCGAGGAAGGGTCGCCGTCCTTGGTGATGAAGGTCCGAACCTTGACATACCATATCTGACGGGCCCTGGGGACGCTGGTGAAGTTCTCGGTGACATCGCTAAGGTTGGTAGATGTGTAGCTGTGGACGCCATTCTTGAACTTAGGATCCTTGCTGTAAAGCACCTGATAGCCGGTGGCTCCCGCAGGAGAGGCGCCGGAGGTCCACACCACTTTGAATCCATGCTGATAGTTGGTAAGCGAAACGATCTTGTTCTTCTTAGGCTTGATAACGAAAGTCTTGGTCTTGGTACCGCCGTAGGTGCCCTTGCCGACCACGGTGATCTTGGCGAGGCCGAGATTAATGTTGGATGAGTAGCTGACGGTGTAGTCCACGCCCGCAGTCAGGACCTTGCCGCTGGCATTCTTGACAGTCACCTTCGGGGCGATCTTGCTTCCCGTGTAGGTGTAGGAGGAGTAGGGAATGGAGATGCTTGTCATCTGCTCTCCGATGTGGTAAGACCTCTGAGCGGTGCCGGCATACTTGCCCTTGCCTGTAACTACCGCATAGGCGGTGCCTTTTCTTACGTTGTTCTTATAGGTGACTCTGTAGTCCTTATCCTTGGTGAGCTTGGTGCCGTTCAGCTTAACGGTGACGGAGGGTCTCTTGGCGTTTCCGTCGTAGCCGTAGCTGGCATAGGACAGCGAGATCTTTGCCTTGGAAATATCGGTCTTGAAGCCGGTGGCTGTCATCACGGGATAAGCATAGCCCGCCGAGGAGCCCTTGGTGCCGGTGAAATCAGAGCTTGCGTAGTTGTAGGGGATGTCGTCCCAATCGGTAATGGTCTGCTTGCCCTTGGTGTGGTTCGGGAAATTCTTCCAGCACTTTAAGAAGAACTCGTGGGACTTCTCGGGAACGCCCTGCTCGTAGGCGTTAGCGTCCCAGGTGGTGTCCAGGTAGTACCATTTGCCTTCAAGATACACGATGTTCCAGGCGTGGTTATCGCCGTTGCCCGTACCGGTCATCATGCGGCAGGGGATGCCGAGATCGTTCAGCATCAGATAAGTGGCCAGCGCATAGCCCTCGCAGACCGATTTCTTCCCCACGATAGCATCGTAAACAGAATGCTTCTTGAGGCTGTCGTCGTACTTGACGTTCTTTACCAGCCAGTCATGCACCGCAAGGATGCGGTCGTAGTCGCTGGCAAGGCTGGTGAGCTTCAGATCCTTCTTGATCTTCGCCACGGCCTCGTTCACGTCCTTCTGCTGAGAGGCGGTGACGTTCTTCGCCACGGTAAAGGTCATTGTGATATAGTCATTGGCTGTGCTGTAGTCGTAGGTTAGATTGGTGTACTGTCTCGGGAAGAAAATATCTCCCTCGTCGGCCTTGCCGGTGTAGCCCTTTGCCAGGTGGTCGAACACCAGGTCTCCGAACGCGAAGATCTTATCGGAGTCGTAGCCGAAGGTCTTCCTCACGTTGAAGGTGATAGTGCTGGTATCGGTCTTGAGCTGTTCCCGGATATAGAGCGCGGTATCCACGGCTCCGTCAAAAGTCTTGACCGTGGCGGCTTCGGCAACGGTAACGGCATTATCCGAGAAGATCGCCCCGGAAAGCTCCGCCGAGGAAAGGGCTCCTGCTGCCAGGGCCAGTGAAAGCAGGAACGCAATAGGCTTTTTAGCCTTTGAGATCAATGATCCTATCATAATATTACCTCCTTCTGAATTAATTATAGCTTAACTGTATTATAGCATATTTCAGCGAAAATGTCAAATGAAAAATTATCTTTCAATGTTTACAAACGCCGCCGGATTAAGATACATCCCGTCGTAGCGTATCTCAAAGTGCAGATGGTCTCCGGTGGAAAAGCCCGTGGAGCCCATATATCCGATATGCTGTCCCTGGGTCACCTTGTCTCCGGGCTCAACATTCACTTCGGTGAGATGTCCGTACAGCGTTAAGAAACCGTTCCCGTGGTCGATGATGACGTAGTTGCCGTAGCCGCCGCCGCAGCCGCAGGATTCCTGTTTGCCGTAGTCGTGGGGGCAGGAGGTGTTTATCCTGATGACCGTTCCGCTCTCGGAGGCCACCACATCGTCGTATTTGTCCCCGGAGATGTCTATTCCCTGGTGGTATTTTCCCCAGCGGGCTCCCACGCCGTAGGAGATGTAGTAAACTCCCGGACAGGGCCAATTGAAAACATAGCGGCATTCATCTTCCGGGATCTCCTCGCCGGCTTCCTTGCGGGCCTCTAACCTCGCGTGGAGATTTTCCAGCGCCGCCGAGGCTTCCAGCTCTGCGGCCTGTCGGGCGGCGTCGCTTCCCGAGTCGGAGAAGTTGGACCTCAGCAGTCCCGAAAGGTCTGCCTCAAAGGACTTCCGCTCGTCGATGTACGCCTGATTCTCTTCAAGCAGAGCCTTGCGCTCCTCGGCAAGCTCGTCGGCTATCTCCTTATGCTTTGCCACAAGCTCCTCGTAGGCCTTCTGCTGGGTCTCCAGCTCGCTTTTCTGCTTGTTGTAGTCCGCCTTCTTTTTCGACAGCGAGGATCTCAGCTCTTCCAGCTCTTTTTTGCTCTGATGAAGCTGTTCGATGAACCTGTCGTCGTGCTCCGCCACGCGCTTTACCAGCTCCATGCGCATAAGCACCTCAAAGAAGTCCCCCGCGCTGAGCAGCACGCTGAGATAGCTCTCCTCGCCGCCGGCGATATACAGCGCCCGCAGACGCCTTTTGAACTTTTCGATGTTGTCGTCGATCTCGGCCTGCTTGTCCTCTATCGCTTTTTCGTTGTCCTTGATACTGATCTCCAGCCTTGTCATATAGGAGTTAAGGACGCCGGTCTTGGCCTTTATCATGCCCAGCTTTTCCATTACCGCCTTGCGGATCTCCTCCTCGGCGGCAAGGCCCTGCTCGGCCTTCTGGAGCTTCTCGTCGATCTCCTTCTGAGCCTCGCCTATCTCCCGGAGCCTGTCGGCGTAGGGAGTCACGTCCAGAGCGGTGGAGGGATTGGGGTCGTCCTTTTCCTCCTCGGAGCCGCTTTCATCGTCGGACTTGTATTCAAAGTCATCGTTTTCCGGGTCGAAGTCCGGCGTAGAGCTTACCGGCTCATACTCCGCGACCGTGCTCTGTCCGGCGGTGTCTTCGGCGGGAGCCTCTTCCGCGTAGCCGGAGAACATCCCCGCCGACATGACGAAAGCTGCCGCTAACGCTGCAGCGCGTTTTAACTGTTTCACGGGATATCACCGGCCTTTCTGAGATGCATAATGCAAAGCCGCCCCGTAACATCGTTTCCGGCGTTACAGGGTGCTTTTATCTTCTTATATCAGACGTAATTTGAGGGATTGAGCGCAGTGCCGTTGAGACGGATCTCAAAGTGCAGGTGAGGACCTGTGGAATGGCCCGTGGAGCCCACGGTGCCCAGCACGTCGCCCTGCTTCACCTTCTGTCCCACATAGGCGGTGATGCCCTCGGAGTGACCGTAGAGGGTCCACCAGCCGCCGCCGTGGTCGATGATGCAGTAGTTTCCGTAGCCGCCGCCGCAGCCGCAGCTGTAGTTCTTGCCGTAGTCGTGAGGGCAGCCGTTGACGACTCTTATCACGGTGCCGTCCGCCGCCGCGCAGATCTTCGCGCCGCGGATATTCGGGGAATAGATATCTATGCCCTTGTGGTAAGCGCCCCAGCGCCAGCCCACGCCGTAGCTTATGTAGTAGAACCCGGGGACCGGCCAGGTGAACATGGACTTGTCCTTGTAGCCGTAGGCCGCATTGGTCTTGTTCTGAGTGGGGGTGCTGACGTCGGTATTCGTATTGGTGTTTGTGTTGGTATTTGTATTATTGGAAAGCGACGGATTGATAGTCGGAGTGGTGGGAGCGTTCTGCTGCTGCTGACGCTGCTGTTCAAGCAGTGCCTGACGCCTCTTTTCCTCCTCTTCGGCCTTCTTCCGGGCTTCCTCTTCGGCCTTCTTGCGGGCCTCTTCCTCAGCCTTTCTGCGGGCTTCTTCCTCGGCCTTCTTCTTGGCCTCCTGCTCTTCCTTCTGAGCCTTCAGAGTTTCCTGCTCGGCAAAGAGCTTCTGCAAGTCGTCCTCGAAGGCTTCCTGCTCGGCGATGTATGCCTCCTGGTCGGCCATATATGCCTGCTTGTCCGCCTCCAGCTGATTTATCATAGCGGCGCTCTTCAGATAGAGGTCATCCAGCTTGTTTCTCTGTTCCTGATGCTTCTCCTGCTGAGCCAGCAGTTCGGCCTGGTCCTTCTCAAAGGATTCCTTCTGAGATTTGAGCTTGCCCTCGTCTATCTCGTACTGATCCTTTTTGGCGATAAGGTCGTTGATGACGCTGTTGTCGTGGTCAGCCACACGCTTTACCAGCTCCAGCTTCATCAGCATATCATAGAAGTCCGAAGCACCCACAAGGATGTCGGTATAGCTCTCGCCGCCGGCGATATACATAGCCCTGATGCGCTTCTGGAAGTCCTTGACGCCGTCAACGATCTCCTGCTTTTTGGCCTCGATATCCTTTTCTTTCTTTTCGATATCGGCGGAGACACCGGCTATTTTAACGGAGAGGGTCTCGATAGAGGCCTCCAGGGCGCGGATAGTTTCCTCAACGGTGGTTATCTGCTCCTCGATAGCGGCTTGATTCTCTTCCTCTTTGTCGATATCGTCCTGAGTGGAGGAGATCTTCTCGTCCAGCTTTGCCTGCTTTTCCTCCAGCTCCTTGAGCTTCTTGTTGGCTTCCTTTATATCCTTTTCGGCCTGTTTTGCCTTTTCATCCAGCTCGGCGATGACATCGTCGTAATCTGCCGAAGCCAGCTGCTCGGAAATAAAGGGCTTTGTGCTCCCCGACATGACCGTGAGCACTGTCACGACTGCCGCCAGACAGGCCAGCAGCCGTTTTATCCGGCTTGTCATATTCATTTGCTGATCCTCCAAAGGACACCTGCGGTGCTGTCTCTTTTTACCGCAGTCCGATTTTTACACATATAATCATAACTGTCGATCAAACTTTAAGGTGCTTGCCCGTGCTGAATGAAGTGCCCACCGCGCCTATTACTGCGCCTGCGGCGGCGTAGGCAATGGTCACGGGGATGAACAGGTCGTCAAAGGAATAGAGGTTGTTTATCCCGAGGACGCTCCAGAGCTTGAAGTCGTTGTTGAAGATATTGTAGACTCCCTCGTAGGCGAACTTGGTGAGCCCCAGCGCGCCTGCGGCCGCCAGCAGACCCACGATCATTCCTTCGATGAAGAAGGGTATGCGGATGAAGCTGTTCTTGGCGCCCACATACTTCATTATGTTGATCTCCTTGCGCCTTGCGAAAACGCTGGCTCTCGTGGTGTTGGAGATGATTATCAGGCATACGATGATAAGCGCTGCGACTATCGCTCCCGAGATGATGCTCAGGATACGTCTGATGCTTATCAGCACATCGGTGAACTCCGTTGGCGAACGGGTGGATTCCACGTTCGGGAATGTGCTTATCTGCGTGGTGGTAAGGGACATTTCCTTGATGTTATGCACCGTGATGCGGAAGGTGTCGGGAAGGAAATTGTCGTCGGCGTAGCGGAACAGGTCCTGCTCCTCCTTGGACATATCCTTTACCATGCTCTCCCAGGCCTGTTCCTTGGAATAGAACTCGATAGTGTTGATATTCGGCAGGGAAGCGAGGTTGTTTTTCAGTTCGGCGATCTGCTCCTCGGTGGAGCCGTCCTTGATCTGCACCACCAGCTCGCTCTTATCCTCGATGCCGCCGATGATGCGGTTGATATTGATAGCCAGCAGTACCGAGATGCCGACCATTAAAAGCGACACCAGCATGATACAGAAGCTGGCGAAGCTCATCATCCTGTTTTTCCATATGCCCTTGAAGCCCTGGTGGACCAGGTACCTCATACTACTTAGTCTCATGGGTACCTCCTATGACTTCATCGAAGGCAATGGAGCCTTTGTTGATATTGATTATGCGTCCGCCGAAGTAGCGCACCAGCTCATGCTCGTGAGTTACCATAAGTATAGTGGTCCCGCACTCGTTGATGCCCTTTAAAAGTCCCACTATCTCGTAGGACAGAGCCGGGTCGATATTTCCCGTAGGCTCGTCGGCGATTATCAGCTTGGGGTCGTTTACCAATGCTCTTGCCAGGGCGACTCTCTGCTGTTCGCCGCCGGAAAGCTCGGTGGGATAGCTCTTTGTCTTGTCTGCCAGCCCCACCAGGTTGATAACATAGGGAACGCGGCTGCGTATATACTTCGCGGGAGCGTCGATAACTCTCAGCACGAAGGCTACATTTTCATACACGGTCATGGTGGGTATCAGTCTGAAATCCTGGAACACCACGCCGATAGTCCGTCTCAGCGCCGGGACCTTGCCTCTTCTGAGCTTGCGGAGGTTGAAGCCGTTGACTATGACCTCGCCGGAGGTGGCGTCGATCTCCTTGAGCACCAGCTTGATAAGTGTTGATTTGCCTGCGCCCGAGGGGCCTACCACGAAAGCAAAGTCACCGTCGTTGATCTTCAGGTTGACTTTGTTCAGCGCGTCAACGCCGCTGGAATAGGTCACGGACACGTCCTTGAATTCTACCAAGAATGATACACCTTCCTTAGAAACAGAGGTTAAAGTCAGAGGCCGGAGTCAGAGGCGGCTGCCGGATGACGGCGGTAAAATAGGCCGGGCTCTTACCCCCGACCTACATTTGTTTTTCTGACTTCCGGATCAGAACTTCACCGGATTGGCTGACAGGTATTTCTTTACCATAAGAGCGATCTTGAACACGATAGCGTGATCGAACTCTCTCAGGTCAAGGCCTGTGAGCTTCTTTATCTTTTCGAGCCTGTAGACCAGTGTGTTTCTGTGTACGAAGAGCTTTCTCGAAGTCTCGGAAACATTCAGGTTGTTCTCGAAGAACTTCTGTATGGTGAAAAGCGTCTCGTGGTCGAGCGACTCGATGGAACCCTTCTTGAAGACCTCTTTCAAGAAGGTCTCGCACAGGGTAGTGGGCAGATGATAGATAAGTCTTGCAATGCCGAGATTATCGTAGGAAACGATGACCTTGTCGGTATCGAACACCTTGCCGACTTCAAGGGCCATCTGAGCTTCCTTGAAGGATCTTGCCAGATCTCTTACGCCCTCGACCACCGTACCGATGCCGACGTTTACTCTCGTATAGAACTCGCCGCTGAGAGTATCGCTGATAGAGCGGGCCAGCTTTTCGAGGTCCTTGGGCTCAACTCCGGGAGAAACTTCCTTCACCAGCACGATATCGCTCTCGGTGATATTGAACACAAAGTCCTTATTCTTATCGGGGAAGAGGTTCTGGATAACGTCGAAAGCGGAAACGTCGTTGGAAGTGATGATCCTGATAAGCAGTGCGACGCGGGTGGTATCCGAGCTGAAATGCAGCTCTCTCGCCTTGACGTGGATATCGCCGGGGAGGACGTTATCCAGCACAACGTTCTTGATGAAGTTGTTGCGGTCGTACTTCTCGTCGTAATACTGCTTGATGCTTGACAGCGTGATAGCAAGGATGCTGGCGTACTTTGCCGCGACCTCGTCGGTGCCCTCTACGAACACTGCGTATTCCGGTTTCATCATCGAGCCGAAGGGCTTGTAGGTATAGCCGTCGCGCACGAAGATGTCATGGGTATCGCTGAGGTCCAGCGAGACATACTCGTTGGTGGTGCCCACCTGTGCCAGTTCGGAGCAGGCGATGATGGTCGCCGTCTCGTCGATGACGCCTATGGTGCAGTCGATGGTATCTCTCATCTGATGGACTACGCTCTGGAATAATCTGTTTGACATAATTTTTTCCCCTCTACTTGCAAAATTTCAGACCGATCTCGGGTACAAGTCTCTACAGAATACATTATACCAAAAAACGATAGATTTTGCAAGGGGTTTATAGTAAAAATGTTCAAAAAAGTTTTTTTGGCTAAAAAACTGCTTTGAAAACCCCTGAACTTATTACAAATTGTAACATATTAGCCCCGGTTATTTGTTAACAAATTGTGAAATTCAGGGGAAAATCGGGGCGCAGACGGGTAAGTTTGTCATCAAATGCGGTTATTACGTTACTTTTCTGTAATTTTTAAATTTTTTATGAACTGCGGTGTCAAGTCCGTTTTTTCAGACTGAAAGGAGCGGAATTTTTGTTTTGGCACTGTATTCTTATAGATTTGGCTCTGTTCTTCGTCATTTTTTATAATAAATATTTCACAAATTTTCCAAATACTCAAAAGGCTTTGCTGAACAAAATATCCGTCCCGCAGAGGGACGGATATGCTGTCATTCTTTAACTATGCCCTTGACCCATTCTGTCACGTCCTCGCCGGACTTGAAGACCTTCGCCGCGATGATGCGGCAGTCCCCCTTGACGTAGGGCCGGAGCTTGCCCACGGTCTTGCCGATGTCGCTTCCGCCGGAGGTGGCGAACAGGGCGATGCGCTTGCCCGTCCAGTCGTACTTCTCCATAAAGCTGTTGATGATGTTGGGCGCCCCGTAGTACCAGATCGGGAAGCCCACGAACACGGTGGTGTAGCTCTCAAAGCCCTCCACGCTGCCCACGGTGGGGATGTCCTTCTTGCCGATCTTTTCCTTGTTGCAGCGGGACAGGGGATTTTTCCAGTTGATGTCGGCCTTGGTGTAAGGCACCTCGGGGCGTATCTCAAAGACGTCGCTCCCGGAAGCCTCCGCGACCTTAGCCGCCAGCGCCGCCGTATTCCCCTCGGCGGAGAAATAAACTGTAAGATTTTTGCTCATAGCAATATCACTCCTTATTAATAATTGTAATTATCAGCTATCCGTTAACTGAGCGTATCAGTACCGCAGTTCTCCGCTGACTTCGGTGCCGAAGTTGAGGTAGAGAGAGCGGTCGATGAAGAGGTAGACCCAGGTCCCCAGCAGGGCCAGGCTCAGCAGTGTCGAGAGCCAGTAGAGGAAGTTGTAAAGCCCCCTGCCGATTATCGGCTTTGAGCCCCGGGGATGTATCAGCTGGCTGAAAAACGTGGAGAACCAGTAGGACACGATGAACAGCGGCACGAAGGTCAGCACTCCCTGGTCGTAGGAGATCTTCTGCACGAAGGCCCGATAGGTGAAATACCCGGCGGCGGCGTCCGCTGCCAGCATAAGGATATAGCAGACCGCCGCAAGCGTCTTGCGCATACATCTCCTCCTCCGATCTTTGTTCTCACACCTCCGGGAGCCAGCGCTTTTCGGGGGCGGGACAGCCGGCGTCGGGCTTCAGTGCCCGCAGCTCGGCATAGCATCCGCATTCAAGGCAGACGGCGTTTATCAGCCTGCCGCAGCTGCTGCACTGCTCCAGCCTGCGCCGATAGGTCTCCTCGTCCACACGTTTGTCCTCCGGGACCTTTTTGATATAGTCTTCAAGGCTCCGGGCGTATTCGTCGCCCTCAAGCTCCGCCAGAAGACAGCGCAGACAGGGCTTCTGCCCCTCCACGGCTCAGTCTTTCGCCGGAGCGGCCTTTTTCTTCTTCACGGCGCCGTAGCTCCAGGCGAGGCCGGCGAAGATAAAGAAGAAGGGAGAGCTCTCCAGGGAGCTGATGTTGAAGAAGGCCTGTACCGAGTAAGCGAACACCGCAGCCATAACGGCGGCAGCCGCCCAGTTCGCCTCACCTTTGATGAAGGAGATCATAGCCTTGACAGCCTTGATAAGCGTCACCAGCAGGAAGAGGACGTACAGCGCTGCGGTGATGACACCGCGCTGCATAAGCGTGTCGATGTATTCGTTATAGGTGCGGTCGATGGTGGCACCGTAACCGGCTGCGGTCTCCCAGTTGTCGGGGCCTACGCCCAGCAGGGGAGTCTGCTCGGTGATGAAGATGCCGTCGTCCCAGAGGTAGGGATATACCCAAGTGTCCTGATCCTCCTTTTCGAGCAGCATCAGCATTCTGATAGAGTCGGTGCGGATGACTTCCTCGTCGTAGAAGGTCTTGTAGCCGTCGCTCTCGGGGTAGGAGGACATCTGCGCGGCTATGCAGCCGCCCACGGCACCTCCTGCCAGCAGCAGGACGCAAAGCGCCGACGCGACAGCGGCTGCTGCTCCGGGACGGAGCTTCTTGTCTGCGGTATTGTCGTGCTCCTCCGGCTCCTTATTGCCCTTGACGGCGTAGATCACGGCTATAACAATGATGAAGAATGCCGCGCAGCCGATGCCTATCAGCCCGGTGACGGTCCTGGTCATCTGAGCGGCGGCGGCCATAAGGATGCAGGCTCCGCCGTAAAGGAGCTTATGGGGCAGCTTCCCGGAGAACACGGCTCCCGCGAAGCTCGCGGCGAAGGCCACCGTCAGCAGGGCAGCCAGGGCGTGAGGAGTCATGGCAAGGCCGTTGGCCGCCGGGACCTTATAACCCGCAGTAAAGGATGTGTTCAGACTGGCGAACCAGTTGGGGAGTATATCCGAGAATGTGGGGATGACCTGAAGGATGCCGATAACGGCGTTCACGGCGCCGATAGCAGTGACTGCGGCGCAGAGCCGTTTTCTCCAGCCGTCCCCGACGACAGTGAAGGCTGCCGCGAAAAAGCCGTAATAGCCCACCAGGGTAAGCATACCCTCGCCGCGGTCCAGGTAGCCTGTCATGGAGCAGACCAGGTTCTCCGCCGCCAGGGCAGAGATAAAGGACATTACCGTCACGCCCGCCAGCAGCAGCAAGGCCTTGTTGTCGGCAAGGGAGAACTGTTTTTTCATCCTGCCGATGAGGAATATGCTCAGTCCCAGGAGACCGAATCCCAGCATTACCACGCCCGCCCAGTAGATGACCTTGTCGCTGAGGTAATGGGGGAAGTCCATGCCTCCGATGTTTTCGTTATAGTCTACAACGTTCTTTGTAAGATAATAAGGTATTGCCGCCAGTTCAATGAATATCATGGCGACGATGCAGTACATAGCGCAGAGCTTCTTGGTGCCCTCATCGGTCAGATTGATGATAAAGTCCGACTTTTCGCTTGTGCCGAACAAATGCTTTCGGTTGTTATCCATAAATACACCTCGTTAACGATGCATGATCGTTAAAGTTAAAATATTACGTCAAAGAAAAAGCGAAGCGCACAAAGACGCTTCGCTTAGCTCACGAATGGTTTTCCGTCATACTTACTTAGCGTATTCAACGGCGCGGCTCTCCCGGATAAGGTTCACCTTTATCTGTCCGGGATAGTCCATTTCATCTTCAATTCTCTTTGCGATCTCTCTTGCCACGAGGACCATCTTCTCGTCGTTGATCTTTTCGGGCTGTACCATTATGCGCACTTCGCGTCCTGCCTGGATAGCGAAGGACTTTTCGACGCCCTCATAGGATGTGCAGATCTCTTCGAGTTTCTGGAGCCTCTTGATATAGTTCTCATAGTTCTCGCTTCTTGCTCCGGGCCTAGCGGCGGAGATAGCGTCGGCCGCCTGTACCAGCGCGGCTACCACCGTTCTGGTCTCAACGTCGCCGTGATGCGCTTCTATCGCGTGGAGCACGTCGGGGCTTTCCTTGTACTTCTTGCAGACGTCAACGCCTATCTGCACATGGCTGCCCTCGATCTCATAGCTGAGGGCCTTGCCGATATCGTGCAGCAGACCCGCACGTCTTGCAAGGCTGGGGTCGATGCCCAGCTCGGAAGCCATCATTCCCGCGAGATGGGATACCTCGATCGAATGGTCGAGGACATTCTGTCTGTAACTGGTCCTGTAGCGGAGCCTTCCGAGCAGCTTCACAAGCTCGTGGTTGAGCCCGTGGATATTGCACTCAAGCACTGCTCTTTCGCCCTCCTGCTTGATCTTGTACTCGACCTCGCGTCTGGCCTTGTCCACCATTTCCTCAATGCGGGTGGGGTGGATACGTCCGTCCTGGATGAGCTTTTCGAGGGCGATCCTTGCCACTTCTCTTCTCACCTGGTCAAAGCACGAAAGGGTTATTGCTTCGGGGGTGTCGTCGATGATAAGGTCAACGCCCGTAAGCGTCTCGATAGTGCGGATATTTCTTCCCTCACGTCCGATGATCCTGCCCTTCATCTCGTCATTGGGCAGCGGCACGACGGAGACCGCAGCCTCGGAGACCTGATCGGCGGCACATCTTGCGATAGCCAGCGAGATATACTGTCTTGCCTTGGCGTCGCACTCCTCCTTGATCTGTGCCTCGTAAGCGGCCACCTTCACGGCCTTGTCGTGAACGAGCTCGCCCTCGAGGTTCGAGAGCAGATACTCCTTGGCCTGCTCCTTGCTGAACTCACTGATCTTCTCCAGCATATCCAGCTGGGAGTTCTTGATCCTCTCGGCCTCAGCGACCTTTTCGTCGGCTGCCTTGAGCTTTGCCTGGAGAGCTTCTTCCTTTTTCTCGAGGTTATCGAGCTTCTTGTCGATAGATTCTTCCTTCTGGTTGATCCTGCGTTCCTGACGGGAGACCTCGATGCGTCTTTCCTTCAGCTCTTTTTCCGTTTCCTGGCGGGACTTATGTATTTCGTCCTTCGCCTCAACGAGAGCTTCCTTCTTCAAGGTCTCGGCGTTCTTTTTAGCGTCCTCAACGATCCTTTCGGCTTCCTTCTCAGCGGAACCGATAGCTGCCTCGGCAGTTTTCTGTCTGTCCGCCATGCCCTTTTTGTAGAACACGAAGCCGCCCACGAAAGCACCAACGACAAGAGTTGCTAATGCGATAGCAATAGCCAATCCTACATTCATAGTGTAGTTTTCCTCCTTCTCGTTTGTGTGCCTGTATGCTTCTCTGTCACCGAAACACACAGACATCATATTAAATTGTAAAGATACTGATAAGCAAATATATTCTATATTCAAGCTCTGCGGCTGTAAATGTCCAAAAAAGCGTACCGCAAAGGCTATATATAAAAACATAATGCATATTATTATTGTATAACAAACCGAACGGATTGTCAAGAGCAAAATCCACATTTTTAACAAAATATGCTGAAAATTAACATTTGCGTGTGCGGGAGCAGATTCTCACCTATACTTATCTATTCTTACCTTACCTATTCTTACCTAACCTATTCTTACCTAACCTATACTGTGTTGACGTTATGTATACAGACTGTATACATAACGACGACAGGCTGTATACACTCACCTGTACTTACCTGTACTCACCTTACCTATACTCACCTATGCGGACATTTGGCTGACATTTGGTTGTCAGCCGTTCTCCCGACTTTGCGGAAATGCTTTCCGCGGGTCTTGATTTTTTTATAATAGTGTGCTATAATAAACTGGATATGCAGATGCTTTTCTGTTACGCTCTGCTGCTTTAAAGTGCAACTCTATTTATCGAAAGGACAGATACAAATGAAAAAACTGATGCTGGGCAACGAAGCCTTCGCCCGCGGCCTCTATGAGGCAGGATGCAGGATCGCTTCCTCCTACCCCGGAACACCCTCCACCGAGATCACCGAGGAGGTGGCAAAGTACGACGAGGTCTATGCCGAATGGGCTCCCAACGAGAAGGTAGCCATGGAAGTGGCTCTGGGCGCTTCTATCGCCGGAGCAAGGAGCTTCTGCGCCATGAAGCACGTCGGTCTCAACGTGGCTGCCGACCCGCTCTACACCGCAGGCTACACCGGCGTTACCGGCGGTATGGTCATCGCCGTTGCCGACGACCCCGGGATGCATTCCTCTCAGAACGAGCAGGATTCCCGTCACCACGCCATTGCCTCCAAGGTAATGATGATCGAGCCCTCCGACTCCGCCGAGTGCAAGGAGTTCGCAAAGGCCGCCTTTGACCTCTCCGAGAAATTCGACACTCCCGTCATCGTGAGGATGTCTACCCGTGTGGCTCACTCCCAGTCGGCGGTGGAGCTTTGCGACAGGGAAGAGCATGAGCTTATCCCCTACAAGAAGAACGCAGGCAAGTTCGTTATGATGCCCGGCAACGCCATACGCCGCCACCCCGAGGTGGAGCAGAGGCTCGTTGACATCCGTGAGTATGCCGAGACCTCGCCTCTGAACCGGGTCGAGTACAACGACACCAAGATCGGCGTCATCGCCGCGGGCATTTCCTATCAGTACGCAAGAGAAGCTCTCGGAAACAAGGCTTCTTATCTGAAGCTGGGTATCGTGAACCCTCTGCCGGTGGAGATCATCAAGGATTTCTGCTCCAAGTGCGAAACGGTCTACGTCATCGAACAGCTGGACGACGTTATCGAGACACACTGCAAAAAGCAAGGCCTTAACGTTCACGGCAAGGACACCTTCTCCCTGCTGGGAGAGATCTCTCAGTCTATCGTCCGTGAGAAGATCCTGGGCGAGAAGGCCGAGTTCGCGGAGTTCCCGGAGAACGTTCCGGTACGTCCTCCCGTTATGTGCGCGGGATGTCCCCACAGAGGACTGTTCTACTGCCTCTCCAAGCTGGGAGTTACGGTCTCCGGCGACATCGGATGCTACACTTTGGGCGCTACCGCACCTCTCTGCGCAATGGACAGCACCATCTGCATGGGCGCATCCATCAGCGCTCTTCACGGCTTCAATAAGGCAAGAGGAGCCGAGGCCGAGAAGCACAGCGTTGCCGTCATCGGCGACTCCACATTTATGCACAGCGGCATGACCGGCCTTGTGAACATCGCCTACAACGCTACAAATACCACGGTCATCATCCTTGACAACTCTATCACCGGCATGACAGGCCACCAGCAGAACCCCACCACCGGCAAGAACCTCAAGGGCGATCCGGCGGCGGCAGTTAACCTCGAGGACCTCTGTCACGCTATCGGCATCAAGAGCGTAAGAGTAGTCGATCCCTACCATATGGCCGAGACCGAGGCCGTCATCAAGGAAGAACTTGCCAAGGACGAGCCCTCCGTCATCATCAGCCGCAGGCCCTGCGCTCTGCTGAAATACGTTAAGCACAATCCTCCGCTGAAATGCGATCAGGACAAGTGCGTGGGCTGCAAGCAGTGCCTGAAGATCGGATGTCCCGCTATTTCGGTACACGACAAGAAGATGACCATAGACCATACCCAGTGCGTGGGCTGCGGCATCTGCACCGAGATGTGCAAGCTGGGCGCTATCAAATAAAAATTATAGGGTAACAATAAGAATGGATTTTGAATTTGATAAAGACGATAAAAAGGCTTTGGGCATAATAGGTGCCCTTCTCGGAGCAGCGCTCGCAATGGGACTGTGGTGCCTGCTTGGCTATTTCGGGAAAATGGCATTCATAAGCGGCATAGCTATGTGCGTCGGTGTTATCGGCGGATACTATCTGTTAGGTAAGGGTATGAGCATCGTCGGACTTGTTATATGCGGTATTATTATGATTGCAGCTGTGTTCTTTTCAGTAAGGCTAAGCTACGGCCTTTGGCTTTACCATAAGCTTGACGGTACAATGTCGTTCGGAGACTGTTACAGCAAGGTAATGAAGCTGCTTGAATCACTGGGTGAAAAGGGTTCTTTCTATAAAGACCTCGGACTTGGTTACCTGTTCACGGTCGGCGGCGGTTTCTATATGCTTTTCAAGCTGGGCATCATAGACAATTGATACTTATACGATGAGAACAACAATTAACTAAGGAGTTGTGATAAATGGAAACTAAATCAATTATGATAGTGGGCGTGGGCGGACAGGGCTCACTGCTGGCATCCCGTATAATCGGA
Organism: Ruminococcaceae bacterium FB2012; assembly: GCA_900104495.1. GTDB lineage: Bacteria > Bacillota > Clostridia > Oscillospirales > Ruminococcaceae > FB2012. Next base: position 197,159 of record FMXS01000005.1, read on the forward strand.
AACGTGCTGCTGTCCCAGGGCTTTGAGGTCAAGGTCAGCGAGGTACACGGAATGAGCCAGAGAGGCGGTTCGGTAGTCACCTACGTCAAGTACGGCGACGAGGTGAACAGCCCCGTTATCGTCAAGGGCGAAGCGGATATAATCATCAGCTTTGAGCAGCTGGAGGCTGCACGCTGGCTGCCTTTCCTTAAAAAGGGAGGACACCTTGTGACATCGACTCAGCAGATAGACCCCATGCCCGTCATCAACGGAGCGGCGGTCTATCCCGAGGATATAATCAGCAAGATCAAGGCCCTGGGCGTGGACGTCATCGCCGTGGATGCTCTGACCCTCGCGGAGCAGGCAGGCACCGCCAAGGCATCCAACGTGGTGCTTATGGGCGTGGTCTCCACCAAGATGCCCTTTGAGGAGAGCGTTTGGCAGGCAGCCCTGGAGCAGTGCGTCCCCGCCAAGTTCTTAGAGCTGAACAAGAAGGCGTTTGCCCTCGGACGAGCAGCGCAGTGAACGCCGGTCCGAGCGCGGACAGCGCAATTCCGCCGCGCGCACAGCGCAGCCGAGGGGCCTTTGGGGCAGAGAGAACGGAGCGACCAACGGGAGCGCAGTGAACGCCGCCCCAAACTGTCCCCCGAGGCGAGCAGGGGGTATGGGGGCCCTGCCCCCATTAAGATAAGGAGTGTGATTCTATGGGAAAATATTGGAATGAAGAAATGGAGTGCATGGAGCCCGACAAGATGCGTGCTTTGCAGAGCGAAAGGCTCGTGAAGCAGGTGCGTCACGTCTGGGACAATGTGCCTTACTATCGGGCGAAAATGGAAGAAAAGGGCGTCACGCCCGATGACATCAAGGGGATAGAGGACCTGCACAAGCTGCCCTTCCTCTCCAAGGCCGACCTGAGGGACGCTTATCCCTTCGGACTGCTGGCGAAGCCTCTGTCGGAGTGCGTGCGTATCCATTCTACCAGCGGCACCACCGGCAAGAGAGTCGTGGCTTTCTACACCCAGCATGACATCGACCTCTGGAACGACTGCACCGCAAGAGCTATCACCGCAGCGGGCGGCACCAAGGACGATGTTGTTCAGGTAGCTTACGGCTACGGCCTGTTTACAGGCGGAGCGGGTATTGACGGCGGTTCCCACAAGGTCGGCTGTCTGACCCTGCCTATGTCCTCGGGAAATACCGAGAGACAGATACAGTTCATGGAGGACCTTGGCTCGACGATCATCTGCTGTACGCCCTCTTATGCGGCCTACATCGGCGAGACGCTGAAGAAAATGGGCAAGTCCCCCGATGATCTGAAGCTGAAAGCGGGCATCTTCGGCGCCGAGCCCTGGACCGAGGAAATGCGCCAGGAGATCGAAAAGAGCCTGGGCATCAAGGCCTATGACATCTACGGCCTTACCGAGACCAGCGGTCCGGGCGTGGCCTTTGAGTGCGAGTGCCAGAAGGGTATGCACATCAACGAGGATAACTTCATCGCCGAGATCATCGACCCCGACACCGGGGAGCCTCTCCCCGACGGGACAAAGGGCGAGTTGGTGTTCACTTCTATCACCAAGGAGGCCTTTCCGCTGCTGCGTTATCGGACAAGGGATATCTGCGTGCTGACCCGCGGCAAATGCGCTTGCGGAAGAACGCTGGTAAAAATGGCCAAGCCTATGGGCCGCTCGGACGATATGCTCATCATCCGCGGAGTGAACGTGTTCCCGTCGCAGATCGAGACAGTCCTGCTCAAGCACAGCAACGCCAGCCCCAACTATCAGATCGTTGTGGGCCGCGAGAACAACAACGACACCTTCGAGATCCGCGTGGAGCTTACCGAGGAGATGTTCAGCGATACTATCCGCTCTATCGAGGAGCTTGAAAAGAAGATCGCCGGTGATATGCACACCGTCCTCGGAATCAAGGCCAAGATCAGACTTGTGGAGCCCAACTCCATACCCCGCTCCGAGGGCAAGGCCAAGCGTGTCATCGACACGAGGAACTTAGTCTGATGAGCATAGGCGTGCTGTTTGCGGTGCCGGCGGAGGTGGTAGAGCATATCCGCTCTCTGCCCATGCCGGAAAGGCCGGTCTACATCTCGGAGGAGCTGGAGGACCTTTACTTTGAGGATTATCCCGAGCGCACCGCCGAGCTGGACAAGTCCTGGGACGCTATCCACCGTTCGCTTACCGACGGGAGCCTCTGCTTCGACTGCGGAGAATATCCCTTGGGCGGGGTCATCCTCGGAGGGGAACTTCTTTACTACGACGGCGAGGAGTACGACGACTACATCATCACCGCCAAGAGTCCACTTGAAGTTGCCCGTCTTGCGGAGGGGCTGGAAAAGCTCACCAAGGCGAAGTTCAAACGGGGCTACGAAAGCATCGACGGCTCCTATCCCGAGCCCAAGTCCAAGGAGGATATGGAATACTCCTGGGAGTATCTTGAAGATGCGGTGCCCTTTTTCCGTCACGCGGCAGGCCAAGGCCTTTGGGTGCTGTTCACGGCGGACCAGTAGTCCGAGCGCGGACGGCGCAATTCCGCCGAGCCGTAATATGTGCGTACGGAAACGTTTGTACCGGCGGAGTCATTAGTTGTAAATCAAGCGTATAGATTCCCCTTTCAAGCCGCATCAGCTGTGAGAGGGAATATAGGGAGGGAATAACTATGTCAATAAAGCAGTTATCTATCTTTGCGGAAAACAGGCCGGGAAGGCTCAACAATATCACACACCTGCTGGCGGTGAACGGTATCAATATCCGCGCTATGAGCGTGGCGGATACCAAGGATTTCGGCATCCTGCGGCTTATCGTCAACGACGCCGACAAGGCGGTGGCGGCTCTCAGAGAGGGCGGCTGCGCGGTGACGGTCTCCAAGGTGCTGGCGATACAGATACCCGACAGGCCGGGCGGGCTCGCCGCGGCTATGCAGGTGCTCTACGACAATAATGTCAGCGTGGAGTATATGTACTCCGCTTTCATCAGCGAGAAGAGCGAGGAGGCTTATCTGATCCTCCGCGCCGACAGCAACGAAGCCGCCGAGCAGGCCTTCGACGGCAGATATAAGCTGCTCACCGAAAGCGAGCTTCTGAATATGTGATGATTTGCGGCACCTCTGTTTTCCAAACAGAGGTGTATTTTTTGCGGGAGCAAATCCAATGCATTGTGCATTGAAAAAATTTTGAGAAAAAGTGAGTGAAAACACATTCTCCCTGCGAATATATAGGTGAAAGGACCTTTCAAAGAAAAGTGGTGATGGATATGACCGACGAAAAGCTGCTGGAAATGATGAAGCAGGACGACGAAAGTGCGCTCCGTCTGCTTATGGACAAATACAAGAGGCTGGCGGAGTACATAGCGGCGAAGATGCTGTCATCGGAGAGCGACAGAGAGGAGACTGTTATGGACACGTTCTATAAAGTATGGGCCGCCCGCGGACAGATAGATCTGAGCCGCATGAGCCTTAAAAACTATGTTTCGATGACAGCGGCAAGCTGCACCGTGGACAAGCTGCGGAAGATAACCAAAGGCGAGCCCGTTGACCCCCTCGAGGACGATCTTGAGCTGGAGCTGGATCTGGAAAACGAGGCTGCAAGGAGCATCAATCTGGACATCATCAAGTGCTGCGTCAGGGCGATGCCTTCGCCCGACCGGGAAATATTCATCGACAGGTACTACTATGAGATGAGCGTAAAAGAGATCGCGCTGAGGCGGGGAGTCAAAGAGAAAAAGGTGTGGAACATCCTCGCCCGCCGCAAGGAAGCGTTAAAGAAAGCGCTTATCAAGGGAGGGATAATATTATGAGCAGACTTACAGAAATAATGAAGCAGATCCCTCTGGACGAACTGACGGGAGATGTAGAAATGAAAGAAAGAAACGAAAGAAATATTGAAGTCACCTCCGGCGGAGGCGGCGGTATGGTGGGCAGGCGCATCGGCCTTATCGGCACGGCGGCAGCCTGCGCGGTACTGGCGGCGGGAGGCGTGTTCGCCTACTCGAAGCTCTCCAAGTCCCCGGAGGACAAGAGAGCCACCAACATCACCAGCACCGTTGAGGGCCACAGCGAGGCATACTCGCGGAACTATGCGATCTATAAGGAATACTACGAGAAAAAGCTCGGCACGGACTTCTCCCTTATGGAGAAGTTTGTGAGCCCCCTTGAAGAGGAAAGCGAGGCCGCGGAGGTCGAGGGCTTAAAGCTCAGAGTGATCGGCACACGGAGTATAGGGGCGATGCTCAGAGTGGATATCGGTATCGGGAACCCCGAAAAAAAGCTGTATTATGTCAAGAGGGCTTTACAGGATGCCACCCTCACTCTTCCCAACGGCAGCTCTGTTGACGGCTACGGCGCCGTTACGCAGAATCAGGAGGTCGATGCCGAAAACGCTGTCATCAGCTATGTATTCCCGAGGGATAATATCAAGAGCGGTGACAGGCTGAAACTCACGGTGGACAGTATCCGTTTCGGAAATATCACCGAGTTGAACGAAAACCCGCAGTCGGCGGAGCTGAAGGACTATACTGCGGAGTTCACCTATACCGCACCAGCAGTCGGCTATGATCATACTGTAGAGACCGATATGGAATCGACCTGGTTTTCGTTTGATCCCGAATACAGCGACAATATCAAGGTGCGCGTCAAAGAGATAAACTACTCGGCAGCAGGTGCGTCGCTGAGATTCTCGATAGAGGGCGTGGAGGACGATTATCCCCAGAAGGTGCTTGACCTGCTCTGCGCCGGAAAGATCAGCGGCTATGACAAGGCAAAATACGAAAGCTATGCAGACTATCTGAACGCCACTGTGGAAGGCTTCGGAGCCTATAGGGAGGATATGGCATATATCGCCTCGGACGAGGGTTGTATGCACTATCTTACAAGGTTCTCCAGCTCGAACCTTTGGATGCTTGATAAAGACAATGACAGCGGCGACCTCATCCTTTACAACGATTTCCTTGACGATCCTCTTCCCGTGGATAAGATCACCAAGTTTGTATTCGGCAGCGAGCAGACCGAGGTGCCTGTCCCCAGGACGGAGCAGGGCTCTCACAGCGAGGCCTACCGCAGGAACCTTGAAGCCTACAAGGCTTACTTCGCGGATATGAACATCGACTGGGACCTTGTGGAGAAGTCTGTGCATCCGCTGGAGAACGAAACTCCCACCGTGACCATGCATACCGACAAGGGCGACCTGAATGTGAAGATGATCGGTTGCCGGACTTCGGGGCCCTTCATCAGAGTTGATCTCGGCATCACAACGGATGCCAAGGAGTACGATTTTGGATACGACAGCTCCGAAAAGCCGAAGCTGTACCTGCCCGACGGCAGATACATCGAGGGCACCTTCATCAACGGCGTGAATCCCAAGGCTGTGGGCTTTGAGTTCCCGGCCTTCACCAAGGACGCCGACGGCGGCGAGATCCGCATCGAGGACGGCGCCCTGCTGAACTTCTCGCTGGAAGGCTTCTATACGGCACAGTTTGAGTATCAGTCCCCGGCGGACTACAGCTTCAGCATCGGCACCGAGATAGTGACCGAAACTTATCCCTTCGTGGAGTATCTCTCCCACACCGAAAAGGTGAAGATCAGGCACATCGCTTGGTCCGACACCGGCGCGGCCGTGACCTTCTCGGTAATGGATATGTCCGACGACTATCTCAGACAGGTGGAGGAGCAGCTTTGCAAAGCGGACTCCGATCCCGCATTCACCGGCTCGGAGAAATTCGTAACGGCGGTGGAGAACAGCGGCTATGAGCGTTATCTGTTCAGCGTCAAGGCCAACAACCCCCGCAGCGTGATGTTTGAACGTCTGAACAGCGGCGACTTCGTGGCCTACCGCGAGCTCTTTGACGCTCCCATAAAGGCCGACGAGATAGGCAGCTTCAAGTTCGGCATGGATCAGACCCCGGTATCCCTCGGGGAGCTGAATAAGTCCGAGCCGGTAAGCTCCGTCAGCGAGCAGCCCGTTGTGCCGATAAATATGGAGAACCTGGACATCTGTTCCTTTATCAAGATGCATTATGACGAGATGCCGCAGGAGGGCAGGAACGCAAAATATATCGCACAGCTGTCCGGCAGGATAAATGACTATGCCGTGGATCTCGACTTCGGCAGGACGCTGACGGTGAAGCTCCCCGACGGCAGAAAGGTGAGCCTTGAAAACATCACCACCGCTAAGCTGGGAACTCTCCCCGAGAACAATATCAATACTCAGACAACGTTTGCCGGCACTCTCCCGGTGAGCGAGCTGGGCCTTGAAAACGGCAGCTATATAACGCTGATGATCGACGACCTATACGACGTAAACGGCGTCAAGTGGGCGGAGGGTCATTACGAACAGGGCTTCTTCATCAGCTATCCGGAGGAAGAGAACACTCCCTCCGCCGAATCCAACAGAAGCGTGTATCTGCTGAAAAGCGCAAAATTCTGCGACTGGTCCGACGAGAATGGCGAGTACAAGCTCGACAAGATCGCAGCCGTGTATTCCGAGCCTACCGCAAGGACAATCAAGGGATTTGAAGGTATGGATATGCAGGCCGCAGGCCTTGTCACCGACGAATCGGGCAGGTTCATCGCTCCCGTGGTGGGTATCACCTGCGACGACCGCGACGGCGTGTTCCTCGACAAGGACCCCGTGAGGGCGCTCAGCGTGACCAATGACATCATCCTCAAGACCTCCGACGGCAAGGAGATAAGACCCATCGGCGAAGGCTGGGCAGCCGAAGGCAGCAGCGGGATCATCTGCGCTCCCACATTTGATCTCAAAGACTTGGGCGAGGGCTCCCGCGGCAAGGCAACGCTGGTCATCAGGAAGCTGTTAAAGGACGACGGCACCGTAATTGCCGAAGGCGAATTCACAACAGAGATCGTTCTGAGCTGAAAAATCACCGCCGGCCCTGGCGCGGGCGGCGCATCTCCGCCGCAGGCAACGAGGTGCAGAAAAAAGATAGTGCTGCGGCGGGACTGAACAAAGTTGTGACCCAAACGCGCAAAAACTATAATTTGCTTAGTAATAAAATCACCGCCGTACAGTTCAACTCTGTACGGCGGTTTTCTTATCAGCTGTTGTTTCGTATGTAGTGGAACAGATATTGCTGTGCCGTTCCCTCGAAGTCCTTGACGCAGTCGGGGAGGCCGTTGGGATACCATTTTTCCAGCGCCCGCTTCATCCACACATCCACGGGGAAGGCGTCGGTCTTGTGCATACCGAAAAGCAGAGTACACATAGCCACCTTAGGGCCCACGCCCTTGACGGTCATAAGCGCTTTCTGAGCGTCGGCAAGGGGAAGGGCGGCAATTCCGGAGAGGTCCAGCTCCCCGGAGGTGAGCTTTGAGACCGCGTCCACAAGATACTTGGCCCTGAACCCGGAGCGCAGGAAGGCAAGGCTTTCCTCGGTCTCGGGGGAGAGCTGTTCTATCGTCGGATAGCCGCCGTAATGCTCGGTGAGCCGTCCGATTATCCCCTTGATGCGTGGGATGTTGTTGTTCTGCGAGATTATGAAGCTGGAAAGAGCCTCCCAGCTGTCCTGCCGGAGAATGCGTATCCCTCCCGCGAAGGCGCAGGCTTTGGAAAGGGTGCCGTCCTCGGAGAAGCGTCGCTTGAGTTCCCCGTAGTCGGTGGACAAGTCCAAATAATCGTACCATTTGTCCAGCAGGTCCTGCTCCGTCGTGTCGTGCAGGCGGAAGACGCCGTCCCGTTTGTCTTCGGCGCTGATGCGCAGGAAGGAGTTGAGGTAATAGCCCTCGTAGGTGTCCGGGGCGGTCTTGACCCAGCGGAAAGCCTGTCCGCAGTCAAGGGTCTCGTCAAGGTCAAAATCGGGCTGGCGCAGGAGTATGTCCCCGCCGTCGATGCGGTAATCCATAGTTTTCATCCTTTCCGGCTCAGGCGGCCGCTTCGGTTTGCTGTTTCTCGAAATAGACGTACCCGTAATAAGGCTTTATCCATTCCGCAAGGAATTCAGCCTTGGCTTTCAGACGGGGATATGCGGAGACCCTCTGTTCGGGCTCGAGGACGTCCTCCTGCATATACTGTTCAATGACCGTGGCTCTGTCCTCAAAGGGGCTGACCTTGCCGTAGTCATTCACAAAATATATGTCCTCTTTCTTTTCCTCGCTGCCGATAGTGTTCCCGGAGGCAAGACTTCCCGTGATGAAGCCTTCGCTGTCGTAGCTGTAATTGAAGCCCTCCGGCAGAAGGGCGGCCCATTTGTCCTCGTCCATGGGATATTTGCGGTCCACGAGAAATTCCACCGCGTGCCACATTTCGTGGATAAGGATGCCGTCGTAGTAAAATGCTTCGGCGTCGCAGTAGGCGATATTCACCCACGCTCCAGTTTCCCAGGTGACGCCCGCCGCCCGGAATTCCCGGGATTCGTCCCTGCTGACCAGGTCGCTGACAACAGCAAGCCTCAGCCCGCCGCCCGCAGGGGTGACGAATCTGCGGAGAAACTCCTTCGGAAACCGTGACAGCATCTGATCCAGCTTGTTGAGAGATTGATTCATATCTATCGGGTCTGAGTTTTCCCGGGTCATGGGATCCAGGTCGTATTCTTTATTCTCCGGCATATCAAGGACTTCTTCGGCAATGTATATTTTCACACCGTATTTATCCTCGAGCCTGTCGGCTTTGGCACGCTGTTCGGAGAAACAGCCGTCCGGCTCGTGATGAGGCAGTCCTTCGCTGTCGGGGAGCGCGGTGACATCTGCGGGATGCCTGTTTTCGGAAGCCAGCGCAGGATCAAGCATCAGCAGGACCGTGTACTGGTTTTCCTCGTCGCCGGGAGAGGCGGCAAAGAACCACCGCCCGCAGGGCAGAGCGCAGGCCGAGCAGCCGTATAGTCTGCTGTTTTCAAAATGTATCTCGGCGGTCTCCGCATTTGCGAGATCTAAGACTTTTAAATAGGTCTCCCAGTCGGAGCCGCCGGTGTTTGAGGCCGTCGCAAGGATATGGTCAGAATACTGCGAGGTGAAATACATACCGCTGATCTCCGGCACCGACAGGGTTTTCACGGAAGAGCCGTCGGCGAGGTCAAACAGCGTTACCGTGTGGCCGGAGCTGTCGTCGTTATCTCCGAATGATTCTGCTGCCGCATAGCTTTTGGTAAGAAAAAGACTGTCGCAGTTTCGGATGTTCAGCTGCGCGATGCTCCTGCTGTCGGAAAGGCTGAAAAGCTCCGGTTTCAGACAGCCGTTGTTTTCGGCGGAGCGCCTGTCGGCGAGGCTGCTTTCCGCCCGTGAGGAAGATTCACCCTCTCCGCAGGAGGCTGCCGACAGCAGCATTAGCGCCGATGCCAAAAAAGCCAATGCTTTGCTTTTCATTCCGTCACCTCGTTTTTCAGTCCTTGTCGGCTATTATATCCGCCGATTTCACGGGGACCAGCTTCCGCAGATCGTCGAGGGAAAGCTCTATCTGTAATCCCACTCGTCCGCCGCTGCAAAGTATCACGGGCTGACTTTCGGCGGTAAGGTGTATGAAGGTGGGAAACTGCTTTTTCATGCCGATAGGCGAGCATCCTCCGTGGACGTAGCCCGTAAGGGGCAGAAGTTCTTTGGCTTTGAGCATCTCCACGGATTTCTCTCCTGCGGCTTTGGCAGCTTTTTTAAGGTCCAGCTCTTCGGCTACGGGCACCATGAAAACATAGTGCTGTCCCGACCGCGGAGCGGAGGTTATCAGCGTCTTGTAGACGCAGGCAGAGTCCTGCCCCAGCGTTTCCGCGATGACCGCCCCGGATGTCTCGGCGGGAAGGTCATGGGTGTGTTCTTTAAAAGGTATCTTTTTCTGTGCCAGCGCCCGTGTGGCGTTGGTCTTTTCTGTCGGTTTCATTTTATGTTCCTTTATTGTCATCTGTATATTATTTTACGTTTGTCGGCATACCGTTGACCTCTACCTCGGGGTCGTCCAGGGAGATTATCAGACAGCGCTGGCCGTCTATCTTCTCGCAGCGGACCTTGTCCTGAGCGTCCCGGGAGATGTTCACGGTGATGGAGGGCGTGGTAAGTACGGTCCTGCGCTCGATAAGGTTCACGGCGGTGAGCTTGTTCTCTCCCATTGAGTTTTCAAACACCTGCGGGACGTGCTCCAGCTTCTCCTGGCTGACCCCCGACTCCCAAAGGATAGTTTTCAGTTCGTTGGGGCCTACGGTGGCGGGCTCGGTCTCGTGGGCGGTCTTGTCCACCAGCTCGCCGATCTTGTCGTTGACGGCGGTGATAAGCTCGTAGTCCAGTTCCTCGCCTACAACTTTCCCGAGGATGTTCCGGAAGGTCTCCTTCTCGTTCTTGAAGCTGAGGACGAACTCGCATCCCAGCAGGTCATCCACAACGGAGGTGTTGGGCTTGTTGGCGTTCTTGGAGTATACCAGCACGCCGTTGATGTCCGGCTGGCGGTCGGAGAACACCGGGAACAGGAAGCCGTCCGAGGGCATCTCCACGATGCGGTCGGCGGTGGTCTTCTTGACTATGGCGCTTTCCTCGTCCGAGAAGATAAGGCCGTCATAGCGAAGTTCCACGGGGCATATCGCCGTGATAATGAAGCAGTAATCGTACTCGCTCTCGGCGTCGTCGGTAAGCTCGTCGTTCCTGGTCTTTTTCAGCACGCTGTATGTGCAGTATGCCGAGAACACGGCGTAGGTGGAAACATACTGCATCTTCTCGACGATAGTGTTCAGAAAGGCGTCCACTTTTTCTTCGTCGGTGAAGCGGCTCTTCATCAGCTCGTACATAAAGGGCTGCATCCCGCCTTCAAGGTAAGCGTCCTTGGGGAAGGCGTACTCTTTCAGATTCTTGCCGTAGGTCCCCGAGAGGGTCTTTTTGAGAATAGCCATGATAAGCTCGCTCTCGTCCTGGGGCAGAGCCGCAAACAGGTCGTTGGACTTGTATTTGATGTTCTTCTCGGCGTCCACGAAGGCCCTTACCACCTGTCCGACAGTGAAGAAGCCGCAGTCCTCCGAGAAATTCTTTTTGATCTCGCTGATCTCCTTTTTGTTCATTGCGATACCTCCGTAATAAAAAATGCTTCCCGATAATTATATCACGTTTCGGCAGATTTTTCAAGACGGAAAAAAATAATTTCAAAAAACTCTTGACAAGCATCTGTTTATTTGCTATAATATATAGGTACTGAAATTCCGGGGTATTAGCGCAGCTGGAAGCGCACCACACTGGCAGTGTGGGGGTCAGGGGTTCAAATCCCCTATACTCCACCAAAGTCCGCCTTTTGCAGATATGCAGAGGGCGGTTTTTTTGTGCCCGTTTCCCGCTTTTTAGTGCTTTGTTCACAAAACATATTGACAATTCCGCCGAAAAGTGGTATAATATAATTCACACAAGGGATCAAGGAAGCATATAATGACCTTGATAGCACTAAGGAGGGCATATAATGGAACTGAAAGAAACTATTGATCTGATGCTGTCGGAGAATAGAAAAGAAAGGCTCAAGGCCGAGTACTGGCAGACAAAGGTAAGACTGGAAAAGCTCAACACCTACATTTCCAAGCTCGAAGCGGGCGGAGAGCCCGACGTTGATGACAGCATCGACGTGCTCCAGGCTCAGAGCGCTGCTATGAACGAGTATCTGTATTTCCTGGATGTAAGAATGAAGATGTACGGTTTCCTGGATGCGGAGTGATCCCCCGGGAGGTCGGATGAACTGTCAGCAATAAGCAGATATGACCTTATCGGTTTTCGGTGAGGTCATTTTTGTTAAGACGGAACGGAGTGTGCAAATTGGGCTATAAAATATATTCAAGGCTGGACGAGATACCCTCCGGCAACGCGCCGGAAACGGTCACCGAGGGCTGCATCGCTCTGGAGGGCGGGGCTTTCAGAGGCGTCTATACCAACGGCGTCATGGACGCGCTTATGGAGGAAGGCATCTGCTTCCGGACCACCTACGGCGTCTCTGCGGGAGCTATGAACGCTATCAACTATGTCTCCGGGCAGATAGGCAGGTCGGCAAGGGTCAATCTGCGCTTCCGGCACGACAGCCGCTACGTCGGCAAGGACGCTTTGAAGGGCAACCGGGGCATCGTCGGCTTTGACTTTGTGTTCGGAGACCTGCCGGGCATCGAACCGCTGAACCGGGAAAGACTCATGGACCCCGCCACCGAGCTTTTTGCGGTGGCCGCCTGCCTGGAGACCGGCAAGGCCGAGGCTCTCGGCAAGGGCAGCAGCCCCGAGGATGTTTTCAAAGCGGTGCAGGCTTCGGCTTCAATGCCCTATATCGCCATGCCGGTGGAGATCGGCGGGAAACATTATCTCGACGGCGGCTGCGCCTGCAAGATACCCTACCGCTTCCCGCTGGAACGGGGCTTTGAGAAGATCGTCGTCGTCAGGACCCGACCCCGCACCTACCGCAAGAAGCTGAAGATCTCCGGGCACTTCGACACCGCCAAGCTGGTATACCGGCGCTACCCGGAATTCATTGCCAGCCTTGCCCGTTCCGGCGAGGACTACAACCGCCAGTGCGACGAGCTGGAGCTTCTCGAAGCCCGGGGACGCATCTTCGTCATCGCGCCTTCCCGGCCGGTGACGGTCGGCCGTTTTGAGGGCAGCATGGGCAAGCTGGGTGAACTCTACCGTCTCGGCTACAACGACGCAAAGGAACGCATCCCGGCTCTGAAGGAATACCTGGCCCTACCGCGGACGGCGGAATTCCGCCGCAAGTAACATAGTGCGGGAGGAAAGTTTGTGTTGCGGCGGGGCTGGACAAAAGCGGATCAACCGCGCGCATAAATGCTTATTCATAATGAGGTAACACTATGAAAGACGAATTCGGAGGATATTATTTCAAAGCGCAGAGCGGTGAGAAAACTCTCGCCGTCATCGCCGCTTACCACCGCTCCAAGGGCGCGGAAAGCTGCTCGGTGCAGATCATCAGCGATACAGGAGTATGGAGCGCCGACTATCCCGCGGGAGCATATCATAAGACCAAAAAAGGCTTCCGTATACGCCTCGGAGAAAATAAGTTCACAGAAAAAGGTATGGAGCTGTGCATCAGCCGTCCCGGCCTTGAGGTCCGCGGACGCCTCCGCTTCGGGGACTTCTCCCCCATTGCCTACGACATCATGGGACCCTTCTGCGCCGTTCCCTTTATGGAATGCCGTCATACCGTGGTGAGTATGCGCCACCGGGTGGACGGGCTCATCAACGTCAACGGCGAAGAGTACAGGTTCAAAAACGGCATCGGCTATATCGAAGGCGACAGAGGCAGGTCCTTCCCGAAGGTCTACTCCTGGACCCAGTGCTGCTTTGAGAACGGCTCGCTGATGTTAAGCGTCGCGGATATCCCCATAGGGCCCGTGAATTTTACGGGGATAATCGGCGTGGTGATGCTGGAAGGCAAGGAGTACCGCATCGCCACCTATCTCGGCGCAAGACCCGTAAAAATAAAGGACGGCTCCGTGACGGTCCGCCAGGGAAAATACCGGCTTACAGCGACGCTGATCGAAAAGCAGGCCCGCCCGCTGGCGGCTCCCGTTTCCGGCTCCATGACCAGGACGATCCACGAAAGCGCCTCCTGCAAAGCCCGTTACAGGCTCCTGCGGGAAGGCGAGGTCCTGCTTGATATTGAAAGCGACAGGGCGTCTTTTGAATATGAGTACCCGGAATAGCGTTTCTGAGATAAGGGTGAGAATATGACAATAAAACAAAAAGCCGTACTGGTCTGCGACAGGCTGGAGGAAAAATATCCCGAGGCGATATGCTCTCTCGATTACACTCAGCCCCACGAACTGATGATCGCGGGGAGGCTCTCGGCTCAGTGTACCGACGAGCGGGTGAACATCGTCACCAAGGAGCTTTTCGCCAAGTACAAAAGCATAGAAGATTTCGCCTCCGCAGACGTTAATGACATCGAGGAGATCATCCGGCCCTGCGGGCTCTTTAAGACCAAGGCGGCCTCCGTCGTCGGGATGTGTAGGGCGATAAACGAGCGCTTCGGCGGGAGGATCCCCGACACGATAGAAGAACTGACTACCCTTCCCGGCATCGGCCGAAAGACCGCCAATCTTATCATGGGGGACGTGTTCCGTAAGCCTGCGGTAGTCACCGATACCCATTGCATCCGCATTACCGGGAGACTCGGGCTCACCAAAAACACCGACCCCGCTAAGGTAGAGGCCGACCTTTGGAAGATACTCCCAAAGGAACGGTCAAGCGACCTCTGCCACCGGCTGGTGCTTTTCGGACGGGAGATCTGCAAAGCCCGGAACCCTCTCTGCGGGGAATGCCCGCTGGCGGATCTATGCGGCGGACCCGGAAAGAAGGGCGGCAGATGAAAAGTCTTCTCGAGACCACAATGAACACCCGGGACCTTGGGGGATATCCCTGCGCCGGAGGCGCCGAGACCCGGCGGGGCGTGCTGCTTCGCAGCGACAAGATAACCGAGCCCTCCCGTAAAGACCTCGCCTTTCTGCGGGAACGGGGCATCGGTACGGTAATTGACCTGCGAACCGACTTTGAAGCCGAGGATTCCCCCAGCGGACTGGAAGATGCGGGCTTTGAATATTACAGATTCCCAATTACCGAGGGAAGCTCCGTTCCGCGGACAGCGGCGGCGGTGCCTCTCAGCTATCTGTGCATTGCTCGGGACCCGAATATGCCAAAGGTCTTCCGCACTCTGGCAGCGGCAAAAGGCGGGGTGCTTTTCGGCTGCTCGGCCGGCAAGGACCGCACCGGCGTGGTCAGCGCCGTCATCCTGCTGCTCTGCGGCGCCGATGATGAGGATATTGTCGATAATTATATGCTCACCAAAGAATGCTGCGCCCCTCTGTGGAAAATGATCCGCGAGGTCTTTCCGGGCTATGACATGAGCGCCGTCATCCCGAGGGAAGAATTCATGAGCGGCTTTCTGCGGCTGTTCCGGGAGGCTTACGGCACGGCGGAGAATTATCTGTTCTCCCTGGGCCTGACATCGGAGGAGCTCGCTGCAGTAAAGAGAAAGCTGTGCGGTGCATGAATTCGATGCTTTACGGTTCCCCGGAAGGCAGGCTTGTTATCGAGGAGCTTATGCGCGTGCCGGAATTGCCGCCCGCGTCGGGATGCCTTCTGCGCGGAATGTCCTTTAACAGACTTATACCGCAGGGGCTGACAGCTTTGTGCAGCCCCGCTGCAAATCTATCTTTCCTTCCGCGTTATGTTGCTTGCGGCGGAATTCCGCCGTCCGCGGTAGGACAAAAGGAAGTGAGCACTTGCTGATCTGCATTGCCGTGTTGGGCATTGTCTGTATACTGCTGATAATAAAGCTGCTCGTTATGCGCCGGTCGGCGGAGGAAATGCTGGAGCAGCTGGATATGATCCTCGCGGAGGACACCAACGCCGTTATCGGCATAACCTCCTCCGACAGAAAAATGCGGGACCTCGCCGCCGGACTCGACCAAAGGCTCCGGGCTCTCAGACGGGAACAGCTCCGCTTTCTAAACGGTGACCGTGAACTGAAAGAAGCCGTCACCAACATCTCCCACGACCTGCGAACTCCGCTGACGGCTATCATGGGCTATCTTGAAGTTATGAAGCGGATAGAGAAGTCCCCGGAGCTGGAGAACTATCTGAAGATCATCGAGGGCAGAGCCGTGGCTATGCGCCAGCTCACCGAGGAGCTCTTCCGCTATTCGGTCATCCTTTCGGAACAGGGCCTCAGCACTCCCGAAGAGACCAACATCAATGCGGTCCTGGAGGACTGCATAATGGGCTACTATGCGGCCCTTACCGAAAGAGGCATCACCCCGGAGATAGAGATCACCGAGACCCGAGTCATCCGATGCCTTGACCGCGCGGCACTGTCAAGAGTTTTCGGCAACCTGATGAACAACGCTTTGAAATACTCCGGCGGGGACCTTACGATCACCATGACCGAGCCCTGCATCATCAAGTTCACCAACTCTGCGCCCTCTTTGACGCAGACCCAGGTAGAGCGGCTCTTTGACCGTTTCTACACCGTTGAGGGCGCCCGAAGCGGCACCGGCCTCGGTCTTTCCATAGCCAGGTCCTTCGTTGAGCAGATGGGCGGCAGCATCGGCGCCTCCCTGGACGACGGAAAGCTCACCATAAAGATAGAACTATGACAACGCAAACAAAAACCGCCCCGCGGGATGCTCCTGCGGGGCGATATTGTTTTTATCAGCTTTCGGATTTTTCTTCCGTATCGGCTTTTTCTTCGGTATCGTTTTTTACTTCCGTGTCGGACTTTTCTTTGGCCTTCACATTTTCCTCGCCGGGGATCTTTTCATCGACGAAGACCGTCTCGCCGAAGCGGTAGCGGCGGGAGATCAGCATTAAGATCACGCCTAAGAACACCAGCCCGAAGCAGATGCAGAGCTCGATGACCGTCATGGTCAGATCAAACTCCGTAAGTACCATGCTGGAGACTGCGTACTGCCAGGCCTCGTCGCTGATACTGAGCTGCTCAAAGTGGGCCTTGAGAAGCGCAAGCTGTTCGTCGTTTATCTCCTTTGCGACGCCGAGGAACCGATGTGAGACGGTGGGCGCTCCGGCACGATCCGCAAGGTACTCAGCTGTCTGAGCGGTGATCTGATCGTAGTCGTCAATGCCTTCTCTGACCTGGATAGTGACATATCCGCCGTTGTCGGCGATAAGGTAGAGAGCAGTTTCGGTCTTTCCGACGGGGATGAAGAAAAGATGTCTGCTGTCCTCCAGGGTACCCAGCTTGGTGACCACGAATTTTATCTCGCCCTCGGCAACGTCGCCTTTTTCAATGGTGCCGTAGGACATATCGTCAATGTTGGATTTCTTGAAA
This sequence comes from Ruminococcaceae bacterium FB2012, assembly GCA_900104495.1. Classification (GTDB taxonomy): domain Bacteria; phylum Bacillota; class Clostridia; order Oscillospirales; family Ruminococcaceae; genus FB2012. Next base: position 213,885 of record FMXS01000005.1, read on the forward strand.
ACAAGACTGAAAGCGTCGGTGGCGCAGAATATCAGCAGCACCAGTCCGATGATGACCGACAGTACACCGAATCCCAATGTCTTTTTCATACAGGACACTTCCCCTTAATCAGCTTGACCGCAACACGGTCAGCAAGTATATTATACCAAAGGAAAGTCTATCTGTCAAGGCGGGGGCGTGCTCATCATCCGGTATCAGCTAAAAGAAGATATACCGTATCAGCCCCACTGCCGTACCGGCGAGGGTGCCGTAGAGGATCACCGGGCCGGCTATGGTGAATATTTTCACGCCCACGCCCGTGACAAAGCCTTCGGTCTTGAATTCCACCGCGGGAGCCGCAACTGCGTTGGCAAAGCCCGTGATAGGCACCAGCGTCCCGGCGCCGCCGTGTTTGGCGATGCGGTCGTATATCCCCGCTGCCGTCAGCAGCACCGAGAGCAGTATCAGCGTGAGGCTCACCGCCGTACCCGCGTCCGTATCGTCCAGGCCCAGCCCGGTGTAGATGCTTAGCAGCACCTGCCCCAGCAAGCAGATGCTCCCGCCGATGAGAAAGGCTTTCAGCACATTCAAAGCACTTGCGGAATTCTTTGAGGCCTTCTTATACATCTTCTCGTATTGCTCGTATGACATATCAAGCTTCATGATACCACTCCTTTTCGGGATAGTATCCCCCGCGGGAAAAGGTATATTCATTAAAAATAAAAACTTTTATGCAATTTGTTATATCCGCTTGACAAAATGCCGAAAATGTTGTATAATATATATAATACCATACAAAAATGAAAAAACTGTTTTCCGTGTGACGTTGAAAAGGTGGGATAAAGATGAAACAGCTTCAGTTTGAATACCGCGGGGCGGAGCCCTTCAGGCGCGAGCTTCAGAAGGTGGCGCAGTGGTGCAGGAATATGATGCATTCGGACGTGGTGTTCGATATATACGGGCAGACTTTGTCCTATGCCGATGTAAACGAGGTCAGCGGGATCATCCGCGAGGTGATGCCGAATGCCTTGTACCGCGGATGCTCCTCCAACGGAAACATCTTCGAGGGCAGAATGGCTAAAACGCCCATAAGCGTCGCCTGTACCGTCTATGAATATCCCGGCACGAAGGTGGAGATGATCCAGCTTCATATGGATACGGATACCGAAAAGAGCGCCGTTGAGAAGCTCCGGAAATTCGTGGAGGAAAACCCTTGGGTCAAGGCGATAGAAATGCTCATCACCATACGGGGAATGTCCATGACCTCCCTTTGCAATGACCTCAGCACCCTCCGTGAGGATATCAAGATCTTCGGCGGCGGAGCCTTTGCTCCCGACTTCAACGAGAATGCCGCCTATGTGTTCTCCAACGCCGGAGAATGCTCCGACAATGCGGCAGTGTTTATGATGATCGGCGGCGAGGACCTGCATATCCACACCACCCATATCACCGGCTGGAAGCCTCTCGGGCGGGAGCTTCTCGTCACCCGCTCGGAGGGCAGCACTATCTATGAGCTGGACCACAGGCCCGCCTATGAGACCTATTATAAATATCTCCACATCAAGAACGACGAGAACTTCTTCACCAATACCCTTGAGTTCCCCTTCTTCTACGAGCATAACGGGATGAACATCCTCCGGGCGCCGGTCTCCAGCAATCCCGACGGTTCGCTGACCATGACCGCTGACGTGGAGCAGGACGTTAAAGCCCGCATAGCCTACGGCGACCCCTGGACGATACTCAATGAAGTCAGCGCCGGAGGACAGAGTCTGGCAAAGCACCAGCCCGAGGTCATACATATCTACTCCTGCGCCGCAAGGCATACCTTCTGGGGCAATGAGATCGGCAAGGAGACCCTTCCTTTCCAGTCCATAGCTCCCACTTCGGGATTCTACACCTCCGGGGAGTTCCTCCGCACCGGAGGAACTGTCAATCAGCACAATGTCACCCTTGTGGTGGCGGCCTTCCGTGAGGGCGATGTCCTTGAAAACAATTCCCGCGCCTTTGAGATGCAGACGGAACGGATGTCCGGGAAGGTGTCTATGATAAACCGCCTTGCCACCTTCATCGACGCCGCTACCGAGGAGCTTGAAAAGGCCAACCGCAAGCTGGAGGAAATGGCGATCCACGACGGCCTTACCGGGCTCTTCAACCGCGCAGAGATACAGCGGCGCATCACCGCGGCGCTGGGTGAAGAAGGAGCAGTTTCTCTTATCATGCTTGACGCCGATGACTTCAAGCACGTCAACGACACCTACGGTCACAGCGTGGGGGACGATGTGCTGAAAATGCTCTCGCGGCTGATAACCGATAACTGCACAGGCTTCTGCGCCGAAGCAGGACGCTGGGGCGGCGAGGAATTTATGATCCTGCTCCGGGGCGAATGCGCCCTCCACGAGGACGAGCTTGCCGAAAAGCTCCGCGTCGCCTTTGAAACCGCGGAGATCCCGGTAGCCGGCCGTCAGACGATCTCTCTCGGCACCGCCCGCGCCAAGGACGGCGAAAGCTCCGACTCCCTCTGTATGCGGGTAGACAACGCCCTCTACAAAGCCAAACGCACCGGCAAGAACAAGGTCGTGTCGGCGGATAAATAACAGAAAAATCAAACCGGGTATTTCTCCGCAGGGAGGAATACCCGGTTAATTGTCAACAGTCAATTATCCCCGGAGGAAGCCTTCGATGATCTTTTTCTCGGCTTCTTCCTCGGAGAGACCGAGGGTCTGGAGCTTGATGATCTGCTCGCCGGCGATCTTGCCTATTGCCGCTTCGTGGATAAGCTCGGCGTCAAGACAGCCTGCGAAAAGCTCGGGAGCGGCGTTGACTCTGCCGTTGTCCGCAAGGATAGCATCGCACTCGGAATGCCCCTTGCAGCGGTTGTTTCCGCTGATCTTGGAATGATACTCCTGGTAGGAGCGTCCCTTCGCCACCGAACGGGAAACGATGTCCGCGCCGGAATCCTCGCCGTCAAGCTCTACGGCAAAATCCGTCTGAGCGATCTGATCGCCGTCGGTCATGATGCGCTCCTTGATGACCAGCTTTGCGCCCTTGCCGAGCCTGCCGGAGGTCTTGCGGTAGGTGCTGTCCACACCGCCAATCTGTATGGTGTCCATTTCAAGATAGCTGTCCTCGCCCTGCTCGATCTCGGTAACGGGGTCGATGCGCTTGGCTCCGCCGCCGGCTCCGGTGCCGATGTGTTTTTCCTTGTAAAGCACCCGGGCTCCCTTGGCCAGTATGAAGCGGTGGATGCCGTGATGCCTTACGTCGTGTCCGTCGGAGGTGTGTACTCCGCAGCCCGCCACGATAGTAACGTCGGCGCCCTCGCCCACATAGAAGTCGTTGTATACCAGATCGTTGATGCCGCCCTTGGTGACGCAGGCGGGGATATAAACGGTCTCGCCCTTGGTGCCGGGCTTGATGCGTATCACCAGTCCGGGACCGTCCTGCTTGTTTTCGAGGGTGATGTTCTCGGAGGACTGTCTGCCAGCGCACTCGCCGTTGGAGCGGATATTATAGGCTCCGTTGAATTTGCCGTTCCAGTCGGAAACGATGCCCAGCAGTTCTTCGGTGGTCTTGTCAATCATCGCAGTTTTCCTCCTTATCCTTGCCGAGAGGGCAGCGTTCTGTCTTTTCCTCGCCGAGAAGCCCGCCGAGTATTTCCTCGCGGCGTCCGGCCTTCTTCACCGAACCGTCGGCGATCACGGCGATATAGTCGGATATCTCCAATATCCTCTCCTGATGCGAGATGATAAGCAGGGACTTGTCCTCGGTGGCTTTGAGCTTTTCAAAGGCGTCGATCAGACTGGAGAAGCTCCAGAGGTCGATGCCCGCCTCCGGCTCGTCGAACACGAGGACCTTGGCGTCCTTTTTAGCCAGCACCGAAGCGATCTCTATTCTCTTTGCCTCGCCTCCCGAAAGTGAGGAGTCGATGACGCGGTCGATATACTCATTGGCGCAGAGCCCGACTTTCCCGAGGATCTCGCAGATCTCCCGGTCGCTGAGGGTACGCTGGGCGGCAAGCTCCAGCAGATCGCGGACGTTAAGGCCCTTGAATCTTACGGGCTGCTGAAAGGCGTAACCGATGCCGTGCTGGGAACGGGTGGTAATGTCCCAGCCGGTGATGTCCTCGCCGTCCAGGAGAATACTGCCGCTGACGGGCTTTTCGAGCCCGGCGATCAGCTTAGCGAGGGAAGTTTTGCCTCCGCCGTTGGGGCCGGTGATAACGGTGAGCTTCCCCTCGGGGATCTCGAGGGAGACATTTTTGAGTATCTCCTCGCCGGTACCGAGAGTCCAGCTCAAGTCCTGTATTTTCAGCATAAAATGCAAACCTCCTAAATTGGATCATTACCGAAAAAGCGGTAAGTATATTATACCTCTTTAGTAGTATTTTGTCAAGGCCCTACCGGCAGGGGCGCGCCCCTGGTCCGAGCGCGGACGGCGCAACTCCGCCGCAAGCAGCATAGTTCGGAAGGAAAGTTTGTGATGCGGCGGGGCTGAACAAAAGCGGTAAACCCGCCAACGAACCAACGTGTCAAGAATGCGAGTACCAACGTTACATCACGCCAAGCCGTCCGCGACGCGGCACAACAGTCACATCACGATACAAACCCAAGCGCCCAACGGGCGCGCAGCGTGACCTAAAAAACGTGAACTAAAATAAACAATATTTATGCAAGCCTTCGACAGCTTTTTATCATATACGACATACCCCGATATCCGCTGTCGGACAGCGTCGGCCGAGATATTAAAAAAGTGTAAAAAAAGCCGTTTTGAGATTGACAAACAGGCTGTATAAAGATATACTAAACTTAGGTTATCAATGATAACTTTTTATCGGCGATACCTTATTAATAATACGGAGGAAATTACAATGGTATTTGAAACTGTTTGCAGAATAATCGCTGAGAGGATCGAGTGCGACCCCGAGAGCATCACCCGTGAATCCACTTTCAGAGATCTCGGTATCGACTCCCTCGACACCGTTGACCTCATGATGAACCTTGATGACGAGCTGGGCCTCGACCTCGAGCTGGACGAGAAGCTCGAAACAGTCGGCGACCTGGTAGACTTTATCGAATCCAAGCAGGAATAAGCCCATGATCGAAAGCAAACTGTGCGGGATGCTCGGCATCGAGTATCCTGTTTTTCAGGGCGGAATGGCCTGGATCGCAGACGGTGAGCTTGCCGCTGCCGTGTCAAACGGCGGCGGTCTTGGTATAATTGCGGCCGGAAATGCTCCCGCCGACTATGTGAGAGAGCAGATCCGCCGGGCCAAGGAGCTTACGGACAAGCCCTTCGGTGTGAACATCATGCTGCTGAGCCCCTATGCGGACGAGGTAGCGGCTGTTGCCGCCGAGGAAAAGGCGGCGGTAGTCACCACCGGTGCAGGCAACCCCTCAAAGTATATGGAAATGTGGAAGAACGCGGGCATCAAGGTGATACCCGTGGTGGCTTCCTGTGCCCTGGCGAAGCTCATGGAGCGCCTCGGAGCCTCGGCTGTCATTGCCGAAGGCGGCGAGAGCGGCGGACATATCGGTGAGCTTACGACTATGGTGCTTGTGCCTCAGATCGCGGATACCGTGACTATCCCTGTTATCGCGGCGGGAGGCATCGCCGACGGCAGAGGAGTGGCGGCGGCATTTATGCTGGGCGCCTGCGGCGTCCAGGTGGGAACAAGGTTCTTAGCCGCCGAGGAGTGCAATATCCACCCGGTATACAAGGAAAAGGTGGTCAAGGCCAAGGACCTCTGCACTATGGTCACCGGCAGAAGGCTCGGTCATCCCGTAAGAGCGCTGAGGACCAATTTCCAGAGGGAATACCTTAAAGCAGAGTACACTCAGATCAGCGACGAGGAGCTGGAGGCTATGGGCGCAGGCTCACTGCGCAAGGCCGTAGTTGACGGAAACAACGACGAAGGCTGCTTCCTTGCGGGACAGTCGGCGGCAATGGTGAAGAAGGTCCAGCCGGCGGCGGAGATCGTCCGCGAGCTGTGCGAGAGCGCGGAGCCGCTGCTGAAAGGAGCTGCGAAATGGGTAAGATAGCATTTGTATTCTCAGGCCAGGGCGCACAGCGTCCCGGCATGGGAAAGGAATTATACGATGCCTCTGCTGCGGCAAAAGAGGTCTTTGAGAAGCTGGACGCCATAAGGCCCGGCACCTCGGAGATGTGCTTTAACGGCAGCGACGAGGAGCTTATGCAGACCGGCAACACTCAGCCCTGCCTCTTTGCGGTGGAGCTGGCTGCGGCTGTGGCACTCCGGGAGAAGGGCATCGAGGCTGATATGACGGCAGGCTTTTCTCTGGGAGAGATCGCGGCGCTGACTTATTCCGGCGCAGCTTCCCTGGAGGAAGGCTTTAAAATAGTTTGTACCCGCGGCGAGCTGATGCAGAAGGCCGCCGAACAGTACCCCGCTTCTATGGCGGCAGTGCTGAAGCTGCCCAACGAGGAAGTGGAGCGCATCTGCGCGGGGCTGGATCAGGCTTATCCCGTGAACTACAACTGCGAGGGACAGGTCACCTGCGCTGCGGCAAAGGAAACGATCCCCCTTTTACAGGCTGCGGTCAAGGATGCGGGCGGACGCGCCGTCCCTCTGAAAGTCTCGGGCGGATTCCATTCGCCTTTTATGAAGAGCGCTGCGGAGGAATTTGCGGTAGCCCTGCGTTCAAGCGAGCTTGAAGCTCCGAAGATCCCGCTTTACTCCAATTTCACGGCGGAGCCCTACGGCGATAATCCCACCCGGCTGCTTTCTCAGCAGATATGCTCTCCCGTTAAGTGGGAGAAGCTGGTGAAGAATATGATCGCGGCAGGCTGCGACACTTTCGTCGAGCTGGGCGCGGGAAACACGCTTGTGGGCCTTATAGGCCGCATAGACAAGTCCGTGAAGACCCTCTGCGTCACCGACAAGGCGGGGCTGGACAAGGCGCTGGCGGAGCTTCTTTGATCGACAGCAGATAATAATAATATAAACACGGAGGTGTTCCGATGCTTAAAGGAAACACGGCGATAGTCACCGGCGGGTCCCGGGGAATAGGCGCGGCGATAGCAAAGAAGCTGGCGTCCCTGGGAGCAAATGTAGCCCTGCTGGACATCGGCAACGAGGACCAGGCAAAGCTGGTCTGCGAATACTGCACCGAGGAATTCGGCGTCAAGGCGGCTTATTACAGCTGCAACGTGGCCGACTTCGAGCAGACCAAGCAGGTCGTAACTCAGGTGAGCAAGGACTTTGAAAACGTAACGATACTGATAAACAACGCGGGCATCACCCGGGACGGTCTGGTGATGATGATGAACGAGAAGCAGTTCGATGACGTCATCAGCGTCAACCTCAAGGGCGCTTTCAATATGATAAAGCACTGCTCGAGACAGTTTATGAAGAACAAGTGCGGCAGGATAGTCAATATCTCGTCGGTATCGGGTCTCAGCGGCAATGCGGGACAGGCCAATTACAGCGCCTCCAAGGCGGGGCTGGTGGGCCTTACCAAGACCGTGGCAAGGGAGTTCGCATCAAAGAACATCACCTGCAACGCTATTGCTCCCGGTTTTATCGCCACGGATATGACCGCTGACATCAGCGCCGAGAACAATCCCCTGGCGGCACAGATCCCTCTGGGACGTCCCGGCACCCCCGAGGACATCGCGGGAGCGGCTGCCTTCCTCGTTACCTCGCCCTACGTCACCGGCGTAGTGCTGAGAGTTGACGGCGGACTGGGTATGTAACTGACAGTTGAAATTATCGCTGGGAGGAAAATATGGAAAATAAGATTCGCAGAGTAGTAGTCACCGGCATCGGAGCCGTAACGCCCCTGGGGCTGACCGCAGCCGAGACCTGGTCGGCTATGCTGGAGGGAAAGAACGGCATCGGGCCCATCACCCTGTTTGATACCACAGAGTTCAAGACCAAGCTGGCAGCCGAGGTCAAAGGCTTCGAGCCGAGAAATTATATGGAAAAAGCCGAGATCCTCAAGACCGACCGCTATTCGCTGTTCGGCATAGCGGCGGCCCAGGAGGCCGTTGACGACAGCGGCATCATGGGAAAGATCGACCCCGACAGAGCCGCTGTATATTTCGGCTCGGGCATCGGCGGCATCTCGTCCTTTGAGACCGAGCATACCAAGCTGATGCAGAGGGGCCCCAAGAGAGTATCGCCCTATTTCGTACCTATGATGATCGCCAATATGGCAGCGGGAATGATCGCCATAAGGTTCAACTGCCAAAATGCGGCTCTGCCCGCAGTTACGGCCTGCGCCTCCGGTTCCAACGCTATTGGCGAGGCTATCAGAGCTATCCGTCACGGCTACTGCGATGCCGCGATAACCGGCGGCTGCGAGGCTGCTATCAGCCCCGTGGGCGTGGCCGGATTCATCAATATGCAGGCCCTTTCGGTCTCCGAGGACCCCGACGCAGCTTCTCTTCCCTTTGACAAGAGACGTGCGGGATTCGTCATCGGAGAGGGCGGTGCGGCACTGGTGCTTGAAGAGTACGAGCACGCCAAGGCAAGAGGCGCAAAGATCTACGCCGAGGCCGTGGGCTACGGCTCCACCTGCGACGCGCATCATATCACCGCTCCCGACCCCGAAGCCGGCGGAGCTTCAAGAGCCATCAAGCAGGCTCTGGAAGAAGCAGGATATACGGATAAGGATACGATCTACATCAACGCTCACGGCACCGGAACTCCTCTCAACGACAAGTCGGAGACCAAGGCCGTCAAGATCGCGCTGGGCGATAAGGCGAAGGACGCTTACATAAGCTCCACCAAGTCAATGACCGGTCATATGCTGGGCGCTGCGGGAGCTATCGAGGCTATCGCCTGCATCAAAGCCCTCCAGGAGGGCATCATCCCGCCGACGATAAACCTGAACGAGCCCGACGAGGAATGCGACCTCAACTACTGCCCCAACAAGGCAGTCAAGGCGGATATTGATCTGGCTATCTCAAATTCACTGGGCTTCGGCGGCCACAACGCCTGCGTAGCCTTCAGAAAGATCTGACCCTCGGGAGGGGAAAACATGAACGAAAGCAATATCAGAAAATACGCCGAGCTTATGAAGGAGCTTGGCCTTACCGCGCTGGAGATCAACGAGAGCACAGGCAATGTGCGTCTTGAACGTACTCCTGCGCCTGCAGCGGCTGTATCTGCGCCTTCGGCGCCCGTACCTGCCCCCGCACCCGCTCAGAGCGCGGCGCCCGTGGAGCCCAATCCCGCCGGCGACGTTATCAGAGTCAAGTCGCCTATGGTGGGAGTGTTCTACGCCGCTCCTGCCGAGAACGCCGAGCCTTTTGTAAAGGTGGGCGACAAGGTGTCCAAGGGACAGACCCTCTGCATCGTGGAGGCTATGAAGCTGATGAACGAGCTTCCTGCCGAGCAGGAGGGCATCATCACCGAGATATGCGTGGAAAACGGTCAGGTCGTGGACTACGGCATGACGCTGTTTGAAATGAAAAAAGCCTAAGCAGGATAGGCGCTCGTCTCTGAGCGCCTGTTTTTGCAGGTCAACAAAGGACTGACTGATATGAACAAGGAAGAAATAATGCAGATACTCCCCCACAGGGACAATATGCTTCTGGTGGACGAAGCCGAACTGGTGGGCGAGGAGAGCCACGGAAAATACCACGTCCGCGGGGACGAGTTTTTTTTGCAGGGACATTTCCCCGGATACCCTATCGTGCCGGGAGTGATCCAGTGTGAGATACTGGCGCAGTCCGCCTGCGCACTGCTGGCCGACAAGATGAAGGAGGGCTTTATGCCCCTTTATACGGGACTCAACAACGTCAAGTTCCGCAACCCCGTAAGACCGGGAGACACCTTTGAGACGGTCTGCCGTCTGACTAAGGTGAAGCATCCCTTCTATTTCGCCAGCGGCGAGGGCTACGTTGACGGAAAGCTCTGCGTCAAGGCCGAGTTTTCCTTTGCACTCAAGGAGCGTGAGCTATGTTTTCCAAAGTCCTGATCGCTAACCGCGGCGAGATCGCGGTAAGAATAATCCGCGCCTGCAAGGAAATGGGCATCAGCACCGTGGCTGTTTATTCCGAGGCCGACAGGGACGCTCTTCACGTCGCTCTGGCGGAAGAGAGCTACTGCATCGGCGGAGCCTCCGCCGCGGACAGCTACCTCAACGAAGAGAGGATAGTCTCCACGGCTCTCGTTTCGGGAGCCCAGGCGATACACGCGGGCTACGGCTTCCTTTCGGAGAATGCCCACTTCTCGCAGCTGTGCGCCAAGAACGGCATCGTGTTTATCGGTCCCGCCGCCGAGACGATGGAACGTCTCAGCGATAAGACGACTATCAAGAAACTTATGGAAGAGGCAGGACTGGATGTCATCAAGGGCACGGATGTGCTGGCAAGCGTGGAAGAAGCCAGAGCCGCAGCCGAGAAGATCGGCTACCCCGTGATGCTCAAAGCCCGCTCCGGCGGCGGCGGACGCGGCATAAGACTGGTGGAGAGCGAAAGTGAACTGGAAAGCAACTTCGCCATGGCAGTCTCCGAGGGCGAAGCGGCCTTCGGCGACGGCGCCGTTTATATGGAAAAATACGTTTATCCCGCAAGGCACATCGAGATGCAGATAATCGCCGACGAGGCAGGAAATGTCGTATGCCTCGGAGAAAGAGACTGCTCCGTTCAGAGGCGTCATCAGAAGCTGATAGAGGAATCTCCCTCTCCGGCGGTTAACAAGAAGATGCGCGCCGAGCTTATCGAGCGCGTCACCAAGGCGGTGAAGCAGGTCGGCTATGTGGGCGTGGGCACCCTCGAATTTCTCCTTGACAGGGACGGGCATTTCTGGTTCATGGAAATGAACGTCCGGCTCCAGGTGGAGCACAGCGTCACCGAGATGCTTACCAACATCGACCTGGTAAAGTGGCAGATAAGGACAGCCGCAGGCGTCCCTCTCAACTTCACACAGAAGGACGTTGCCCTTATGGGCTCCGCTCTTGAATGCCGTATCAACGCCCTTTCCACGGGAAAGATAGGAATGCTTCACGTTGCGGGCGGCCCCTCGGTGAGATTTGATACCTATCTCGTTCAGGGAGTGGAGATCTCTCCCTTCTACGATTCGCTGATAGGCAAGCTGGTAGTCCGTGCGGGTACGAGAGAGGAAGCTCTCAGAAAAATGAAGGCCGCTCTCTGCGAGCTGGTCATCGAAGGAGTAAAGACCAACATCCACCAGCAGCTCAGACTGATAAACGACGAAAAATTCATGAGCGGCGGATACGATCTTACATTTATGGAAGGCAGGTAAAGGCGATGCCGATCCTTGATTTTTTATACAAGCCGAAGAACGAACTGGAAAAGGGCGGAAGGGCAGTGGCTCCCATACAGGCGGATGCCAACGAGCCGGAAAAGACCTGCCCCAACTGTCATAAGGCGATCCCTCTGAGCCGTATTTGGGCCAATAACCACACCTGCACCTGCGGCTACCATTTCCGAATGAGCGCAAGACAGAGGATCTCCTTCATCACCGATAAGGGGACCTTCTCCGAGATGTTCAAGGAGGTCACTTCCGGCGACCCTCTGAATTTTGACGGCTACAAGCAGAAGCTGGAGACCGTCCGGGCGGCATCCAACGAACAGGAGGCCGTCATCTGCGGCACCGCGGAGATCGGCGGGACAAAGTGTATGCTCTTTGTCATGGAACCCAACTTTATGATGGGCTCCATGGGCTCCGCCGTGGGAGAGAAGATCACCCGCAGCTTTGAGTACGCCACGGAGAAACGGCTCCCGGTGGTGGGATACACTGTTTCCGGCGGCGCCAGGATGCAGGAAGGGCTCATCTCTCTGATGCAGATGGCCAAGACCAGCGGCGCCGTAAAGCGTCACAGCGATGCGGGGCTGTTCTATCTGACGGTACTCACCGACCCTACCACCGGAGGCGTCACCGCCAGCTTCGCTATGGAAGGCGATATAATCTTAGCGGAGCCGGGGGCTACCGTGGGCTTCGCGGGGGCGAGAGTCATCGAGCAGACCACGAGAAAGACTCTTCCCAAGGGTTTCCAGAAGGCGGAATTCCTGCTGGAGCACGGCTTCGCGGACGCTCTCACTCCGAGACGTTCACAGAAGTCCCTGGTCTCCATGCTTTTGAAAATGCACTGCGGAGGTGATGCGCTGTGAGTACCGAAGCTTACGAGATCGTCAAAAAGGCCCGCAGTTCGGGACGCTATACGGGCATCGACTTCATAAAAGGAATATTCAACCACTTCTTTGAGCTCCACGGAGACCGCCGCTTCGCCGACGATTCCGCTATCATCGGAGGCGTGGCTTATCTTGACAGGCAGCCGGTGACGGTCATCGCTATCGAGAAGGGCCACAACGCCAGAGAGCGTATGCAGAGGCTTTTCGGCGCTCCCAACCCCGAGGGCTACCGCAAGGCTCTGAGGCTGATGAAGCAGGCCGAGAAGTTCCACAGGCCGGTGATCTGCTTTGTGGACACCTCCGGCGCTTACTGCGGCATCGGTGCCGAAGAGCGTGGACAGGGCCTTGCTATCGCGGAGAACCTCTGCGAGATGATGACCCTCAACACTCCCGTGATCTCTGTGCTCATCGGAGAGGGCGGCAGCGGCGGAGCGCTGGCTCTGTCGGTGGCCGACAGAGTATATATGCTGGAAAATGCGGTATATTCCGTCATTTCCCCAGAGGGCTGCGCTTCTATTCTTTGGAAGGACAGCAGCAAGGCCGCCGAGGCTGCCGACTGTCTGAAGCTCACCGCCAAGGACGCTCTGAAGCTGGGAGTCATCGAGGGGATAATCAGCGAGGGAAATATGGAGGATCCCGACTTTTTCAACAGCCTCCGCGACAAGCTGAAAGCAGAGCTTCGCGTGCTGAAAAAAGACCCGGAGCTGCTTGAAAAACGCTACAACAGATTCCGTGCCTTCGGAAGAACGGAGTAACACGATATGACCTTATATCAGAAATACTGTAAGGAGACCTTTGACGAAAGCGGAAGGCTAACGGGCTTTGAACTTGTCTATCCCGAGAGCTTCAATTTCAGCTACGACGTAGTGGACGAATACGCCCGTCTGGAGCCCGATAAGCGAGCGCTGGTGTGGTGCGACATCTCCGGGAACGAAAAGCAGTTCACCTTTGCCGACCTGAAAAACGAGAGCGACCGCTGCGCCAACGTGCTGCTTGAAGCCGGCATCGGCAGGGGAGACAAGGTGCTGGTGGCGCTGAAAAAGCATTACGAATACTGGATAACCATTATCGCGCTGCATAAGATAGGCGCGGTCATCATCCCCGTGACCCATATGCTCACGGCAAAGGATTATATATACAGGATCGAGACCACTCCCATAAAGGGATTTGTCATCACCCACGAAGGGGACGTCTGCGAGAGAGTGCTTGAAGCCGTGAAAAAGACCGGCATCGACTGCCGCCTCTGGACTGTCCGGGAGGACAGGGAAGGCTTTCGGAACCTCACCCGCGAGATGCAGCAGGCTTCTCCGGTGCTGGAACGCCGGGAGACCTGCGTCAGCGACCCGATGATGCTTTATTTCACCTCCGGCACCACGGGACTGCCCAAGGGAGTCATCCACGACCACAGCTATCCTTTGGCGCATATCATCACCGCAAAATACTGGCATCACGTCCGGGACAACGGCCTGCACTTCACCGTTGCCGAAACGGGCTGGGCCAAATCCTCCTGGGGGAAGCTCTACGGCCAATGGCTGGCGGGCTCGGCTGTCATGGTCTTTGACTTCGACAACTTCGACCCCAAAATGATGATGCACATTCTCAACAAATACGAAGTCACCACCTTCTGCGCTCCGCCGACGGTTTACAGGTATCTTGTGCGCTCGGGCATCCCCGAGCTGCCGAAGCTCACCCACGCCACCACGGCGGGAGAACTGCTGAATCCCGAGGTGTTCAGACTGTTCAAGGAAAAGACCGGGCTTTCTCTCTGCGAGGGCTACGGCCAGACCGAGACCGCTCTGCTCACCGCCAACTTCGATGCGGAGACCTCCGTGGCTGGGTCTATGGGAAAGCCCTCCCCCCAGTATGACGTAAGGATATTCCGTGCGGACGGCACCGAGGCCGAAGCCGGCGAGGTCGGCGAGGTATGCGTCGTGCCGAAGCATAAAGGCGAACGTCCCGCGGGGCTTTTCAAAAGCTATCTCAACAACGACAGCCTTTTTGAAGAGGTTTGGCGCGGCGGCGTCTACCACACCGGCGACTCCGCCAGCAGAGACGAAAACGGCTGCTTCTGGTTCAGCGGACGCTTCGATGACATCATCAAGACCGGCGGCTACCGCGTCGGGCCCTACGAGGTCGAGAACGTGCTTATGGAGCATCCCGACGTGCTGGAATGCAGCGTCATCGGCGTGCCCGACAGGCTGCGCGGCCAGGCGATAAAGGCCTTCATCAAGCTGAGAAGCGGCGTGGAAGCCTCCCGGGAGCTTGAAAAGAAGATCAAGGAATTCGCCAACACACGGCTCTCGGATTACAAGTGGGTAAGGCTCATCGAGTTCGTGGACGAGATGCCCAGGACCGTCAGCGGAAAGATACGCAAGGTCGATCAGCGTGATAACTGAAAGAGGTGCGGGATATGTCAAATGATATAAAACGCGCCAACAAGCGCGAAGAGCTTATTATCGCGGGCATCAGCGAGATCAGCCGAAGCGGCATCGCAGGGTTCTCCATGCGGCGGGCTGCCGAAAAGGCAGGAGTCTCCTGTGCTGCTCCCGCAAGGCATTTCGGCGGCAAGCAAGGCTTTATCGCGGCTATCATCGACTACGTCATCGCCCAGTGGCACGACGAGCAGATACGCATCCTTTCGGAATGCGGAAACACCACCCGTGAAAAGCTGGTCTGCTTCAGCATCGGCTATATCAAGTTCCTGGTGGAGAAGCCCCATTTCCGCTCGATACTCATGCTCAAGGACGACGACCTTGACAGCGCCTGCCAGGGACGCTGCCGTACAACTCAGCTTTCCATGGACCTGGTGGGGCAGTACTGCTCCGAGGTGGGCATGGACGAGGAAACGAAGTTTCGGAAATTCTACATCGTGCGTTCGCTGATCTACGGCGCTTCGCTGATGTTCGACAACGGCGAGCTGCCCTACAACGACGAAACTCTCGACATCGTGCGTCAGAGCATAGACAGAGAATTCGATCTGCCTTAAAACAGAACAACGGCCCGGAAGGATGATCCCTCCGGGCCGTGTTTGTTTTGTGTGTAACTTTTATCAGATGATCCTAACTATGCAGTTCACGGGGTTGTAGTACATTGCCGTGGACGCAGACTGCATACGGATGCCGTCGCGCCAGTTCATGGCGTGTACAACCATGCCGTTGCCCACATACATCATTGCGTGGTTCCAGCCGTTGGCCACGATGATGTCTCCGGGCTGCATCTCGGAAGCCGAGACTCTCTTGCCCAAAAGCATCTGACCGTAGGCCGAATGGGGCAGAGAAACACCGATCTGTCTGTATGCCAGCATTGTCAGACCGGAGCAGTCGGTGGCGCGGTAGCGCTCGCCGCAGCTGACGTAAGCACCGCCCACGTTAGCCATAGCATAGGCTACCACCTTGTTGATCTTGTACTGTCTGGTCATCATCTTTGTGACCTTTTCGGTGGTCCTGCTTACGGACGAGGCCTTGACGTAACAGCCCTTGTAGTCACCGCCGGTGAGCTTGACATACACGCCCGTAACAGTGCCCGCTGACTTGCCGGCAATAGTCTTGCCTGCCGCGTCGGTGCGGACGCCCTCGCCGAAGGTGTCGTATCCGGTCTTGCCGTCGGAGACGAACTTGCCGTTCTTCAAAGTGTAGACGGTGATACCCTTTTTCAGCGAGAAATAGGTGGTGGAGCCGGTGGTGAAGGTCTTGCTTGCCTTGGTGCTGATCTGTCTGCTGACGGCCTCCACCGTGATCTTGTACTTGGTCTTCTTTTTAAGGTAGCTGTCGGGGTCGCTGTAGACCGAGATGTAGCCGTCCCGCTTGACAGCTGCCAGCTTGACGGTCTTGAGCTTCTTTCCGCCCACATACACATTGAACACAGTGCCTTTGCGGTAATCGGAAAGGTTGCTGATGCCTACTCCAAGCTTGTCGGCGGAGTTGAAGGCCTCGGTGAGCTTTGGCTTCGCGGGAGCCGCCGCCGATACCTGAGCCTCGGTCTTGCGCCTTACCTCGGAAACCGAAATGCAGCAGCCCTTGTACTCGCCTTCGGTGATAAGTATGTACTTGGCGGGATCGGTCTTTTTGTTCTTGCCTTCGCAGTTCTCGCCGTAAGCGTTGCAGAGAACAGCGGTGAAATATCCTGCGTCGGGGAGCTGACCGGCTTCGGTAAGCCCGTTCTTGGCCTGCCTGTAATAGGTCCTGCCCTTGGCGGCGTAGTAAACTGTCTTTTCCGCAGTCACGGCGGAGAAAACATCCGACCACTCCGAGGCAGCGCCTTCGGCGGATGCCTTGACTCTTACGGTGTGAAGGGTCTCGGGAGCGAAATAACTCCTGCCGCCGGTGATCTCAAACACATACTTGTTTGAAGCCAGCTTTTCTATCGTGGATGAAGATGTCTTTTCTCCGTCCACGGCGATCTCAAATACGGTCTCTTTGTCGTAGTCATCGGGATTTTCAAGCTTCAGCTCAAATTTACCCGAGAACACCGCGATCTCTGAAAGCACCGGCTTCGGGAGCAGCGAAAGAGCTTCGCCCTCATCACCTACCGCCCCGACGGGCATCACGGCAGCCGTGAGCATCAGGATCATCGTCACAAAAGTTACAGCCTTTGAAATAAATCTGTTCATAGTAAACCTCCTATGCTTTGAATTATAGCATAGGAATTGTAACAGAAAGTAATAACCTTGTAACTAATTTGTAAACTATGAAATCGAATTGTAACTTTTCTTATACAAACAGACAGTTTTATGAAAAACTTTTGTGCATTATGCAAAAAACGGGATCCTGCGCCGAAGCGTCAAGGTCCCGTTTTTAGTCTTTTCGGAGAAAAATCACTCCGCAGAAGCAAAATTGCCTTGAACGGGCAGTGAGACATAGTTGTCCGGCCCGCAGGATGCGAGGGACAGCAGCGCCGCCAGCACCGCCGCAAGTATAAGCAGTCTGCGTTTCATATATCCGGCCTCCCAGCTGTTTTATAATGGTACAAAGCCGGTCCCCTGCCGGGGAGGAGCTTCTTTGTATATTTATTCTACCATATCCTTTCCCGGATTTCAAGTCAAAGCCGGAAAAATCTGCCGGGATGTCCCGACCTTAGGATTATTTACATTTACGCACTTGACGAAAACCGAAAGGTGTAGTATAATTATAAAGTTAAGACTGTATTTCATGCAATAATCTAAGGAGTGAATAATTATGTCCGGACATTCAAAGTGGGCTAACATCAAGCGCAAGAAGGAGGCCACCGACTCCGCCAAGGCCAAGATCTTCACCAAGATCGGCCGCGAAATGGCTGTCGTGGTCAAGGAGGGCGGCCCCGATCCCGCCAACAACGCTAAGCTACGCGATCTGATCGCTAAGGCTAAGGCAAATAACGTTCCCAACGACAACATCGACAGGATCATCAAGAAGGCCGCTGGCGATGGCGAAAAAAACAACTACGAGGAAATGGTATACGAGGGCTACGGCCCCAGCGGCGTTGCCGTTATCGTGGAGTGCCTCACCGACAACAAGAACCGTACCGCCGGAGATATCCGTCACTACTTCGATAAGTTCGGCGGCAACCTCGGCACCAGCGGATGCGTTTCCTTTATGTTCAGCGACAGAGGCACCGTCATCCTTGAAAACAACGGCGCCGACGAGGACAAGATCATGGAGGATTGCATGGAAACGGGAGCCGACGATTTCAACATCGACGGCGATGTGGTGGAGATCACCTGCGATCCCAATTCCGTCCACGACGTGAGAGAGGCTCTCGAGGGCCTGGGCTACACCGTTCTTTCCGCCGAAGCGGAGAAGGTGCCTTCCACCTATACCAATCTCGAGGACGAGGAAGCGATCAGAAAAATGGGTCTGCTCCTCGAGCATCTTGAGGACAACGACGACGTTCAGAACGTTTACCACAACTGGGGCAATATGCCGGCAGAAGATGAAGATGATTGAGAACAAAAAAAGCGGCTCGCGCGGCGGTATGGCGATAAACCCCAAAAAGCGGCTCGCGCGGGGGTATGGGGGCTTTGCCCCCATTTAGATAGAAAGGGATCTTATATGATTATTAAACGTACACTTCTGATCGGAGGGATGATAATGGCTATGATGACATCGGGCTGCGGCTCGTCGGAGAGCAGCTCCGTGACAGAAAGCAGGACCGAGGGTACGACGACGGTATCTGTCACCACTACGGTAACTACCACAACAACTCCGGCTGAGACCTTCGGCACCACGCAGCATCCCGCCAAGGAGGCTTCGGAGTACGGCAAGGTCATCGCTCTCACCTTCGACGACGGTCCCAACACCACCTGCACCCCGCTGGTGCTGGACCTGCTGGAGAAGTACAACGCCAGAGCGTCCTTCTTTGTCATCGGGGATAACATCACCGAGGAGAGCGCACAGGTAATGAAGCGCGCCTACGGTATGGGCTGCGAGATCAACAGCCACTCCCGCACCCACTCCGACATGAAGAAGATGACCGCCGAGGAGATCAAGGCGGAGATGTCCTACACTTCCGAGCTGGTGGAGAAATACATCGGAGAACCGCCGAGGTTTTTCCGTCCGCCGTATATTGCGGTGAATCAGACCATGTTTGACAGCATTGATCTGCCCTTCATCAACGGCAAGGGCTGCAATGACTGGGAGGAAAAAGTAACGGCGCAGCAGCGTATCGACAAGGTGCTTGAAGTAGCCGAGGACGGCGACATCATCCTGCTGCACGATCAGCCCTCAAACTATCAGACGGTGGAAGCCCTGGAAACCATCATCCCCGAGCTTCAGAAGCAAGGCTACGAGCTGGTGACTCTCACGGAGCTGTTCTACGCCAAGGGCATCACCCCGGTCTCCGACTCCACACCGAAGATCTACTCCAACTGTATGCAGGAAGGAAACTGGTAATAGACAGTTGATAGTTGAACCGATACAAGTATCGGCGTTGATAATTTTAGCGGCGTTCCCAACTACGGGAGCGCCGCTTTTTTTATCAACTATCCACAGTCAATTCAGATAACATAA
The DNA here is from genome assembly GCA_900104495.1 of Ruminococcaceae bacterium FB2012. Lineage (GTDB taxonomy): Bacteria > Bacillota > Clostridia > Oscillospirales > Ruminococcaceae > FB2012. The sequence continues at coordinate 232,970 of FMXS01000005.1, forward strand.
AACCAGTTGTCCGCATTCTCAAAGTCTGTTTTCTTCACGGGTTTGGATTTGCCGAAGCTGTAAAGCAGCTCCTGGGTCTTGATGCTCACCTTGGCCCCCGCCGGAACAGAGGAGGTTATAAAGGCGTTGCCGCCGATGACCGCGTCGTGGCCTACTACCGTGTCGCCGCCGAGGATCGAGGCGCCCGAATAGATAGTCACGTTGTCCTCAATGGTGGGGTGACGCTTCTTGTTGCGCAGGCTTTGTCCGCCCCGCGTCGAAAGCGCTCCGAGGGTCACGCCCTGATATACCTTTACGTTGTTGCCGATGACCGTAGTCTCGCCGATGACGATGCCCGTGCCGTGGTCGATGAAGAAATATTTCCCCAAAGTTACGCCCGGGTGGATGTCGATGCCCGTGAGGCTGTGGGCGTGTTCGGTCATCATTCGCGGTATCAGCGGGACGCCCAGCAGGAAAAGCTCGTGGGCGATGCGGCTGGTGAGGATCGCGTACAGTCCCGGATAGGAGAAAATTATCTCGTCCTTGTTGTAGGCGGCGGGGTCGCCGTCGTAGGCCGCCTGGAGATCGGTCTCGATATACTCTCTGATCTTCGGGATGCGGGTGAGGAACTCAAAGGTAAGGCGCTCGGCCTCCTGTCCAACCTTATCGCAGCCGCAGTCGGAGAAGCCCTCCTTGTAGGGCAGTACCAGTGAGATCTGCTTGATAAGGCTGCATATCACGTCCTCCAGCAGCATTGTGGTGCTGTTGCGGATAGTGTAGGTGTTGTAGCCCGTGTTCTTGAAATACCCGGGGAAAACCAGTCTCCGCAGCTTTTCAAGGATGTCGGTGACGACGCTTTTGTCGGGATGCCCGCAGGTCTTGATCTCGTCGATGACTCTTCCGCCCTGATAATCTCCCAGCAGAGTCTCAACAAGCCCGCCTATCCTGCCGTTTATATCGTTCATAATATCAGCTCCTGTATTTTGCTATATTATATTATACTCTCCGCACGGGAAAAAGTAAATAGCCCGATGCGAAAAAGCGCTCAGCCTTCTGTCTCCCGCAGCAGGCCTTCGCAGCCTTGGAGGATGTCCTCAAAGGCAACGTCGAAGCGCCGGGAGTACCAGGGATCGGAAACGTCCCGTGAGATGCCGGCGTGGGTCATCAGCATGGAGAGTTTTCCCTCCGGGTCGCCGCCCAGGATGTCCCTTGCCCGCCGGAGATTGCTTTTGTCCATGACGATGAACATATCATAGCTGCCGTAATCCTTCCGGGAGAGCTGTACGGCGCGGTGTCTGCCGCAGGGGATGCCACGGCGTTCCAGCTCCGCCCGAGCGGGCGGATAGATGCCGTTTCCAAGCTCTTCGGTGCTTACGGCGCAGGAGGAAATGACGAACTCCTCCTCCCGGCCCTCCCGCCGGACCAGCTCCTTCATAATAAACTCCGCCATAGGCGACCGGCAGATGTTGCCGTGGCAGATGAACATTATCCTGCGCATATCAGATCTCCTTGAAAAACGAAGTCAGCCCTTCGATCTCCTTGAAGCCGAGATGCTGGTAGAAACCGCAGGCGGGCATTGCTTTTTGGGTCATCAGAAAGATCTGATGAATGTCACGAGCGGTGAGGTATTCTTCTATCAGCTCAAGAAAGCGCTTGCCTAAGCCGCGCCCTTGGCAGTCGTTTGAGATGCAGAATTCGTCGATGAAATATTCCGTACCGCCGCACCAGTGCTTGACACAGCCTATCGAGAGGCCCACCAGCCTGCCGTCCTCGTACAGCCCGAGATCAATGGGGATGCGGGCGCCCATAAGGTCCCGGAGATATTCCTCCAGCTGGTTTTCATCGCTCCAGTCGTCGTACCAGGGAGGACCCGTGAACACCGAGCGGAAAAGCTCCTTCACCGCCGGATATTCATTTGCGGTAAGCTCTTTGAGTTCGATCATTCTGTCATCACCCTTTTTGACCCGCCAGTATCTTCTCGATCTCCTGCTTTTCCTCGTCTGTGAGGGCGGGAGCTTCGAGGGCGCGGACGTTGTCGGCTATCTGTTCGGGACGGGATGCGCCTATCAGCACCGAGGTCACGGCCTTGTTGGAGAGTATCCACGCAAGGGCCAGCTGGGACAGCTTCTGTCCGCGTCCGGCGGCGAAGTCGTTGAGCCTGCGGAGCTTGGCGATCATCTCGGGAGTAAGCTCCGACTTTATCCAAGTGTTCCCCTTGCCGATGCGGGAATCCTCCGGGATGCCGTTTAAGTAGCGATCAGTGAGGAGCCCTTGATACAGCGGCGAGAACACGCAGAGCCCGACGCCGTTTTCGGAGGCCCACTTGTCCAGACCGTCCCGCTCGATCCAGCGGTTGAGCATGGAGTAAGAGGGCTGGTTCACGATAAAGGGAGTTTTCAGCTCACGGAAGATCTTCATGATCTCTGCGCTCTGTGCGGAGTTGTAATTGGAGATTCCCACATACAGCGCTTTGCCCTGCCTTACGGCATTGTCAAGGGCGAGAGCCGTCTCCTCAAGGGGAGTGTCCGGGTCGTAGATGTGATGATAGAAAATATCCACATAGTCCAGCTTCATGCGCTTCAAGCTCTGATCGAGGGAAGCGGTGAGATACTTGCGGGAGCCGTTCTTGCCGCCGTAGGGGCCCTCCCACATTTCGTACCCCGCCTTGGTGGTGATGACCATTTCATCCCGGAAGGCGCGGAGGCCGTTGTCGAGTATAAGTCCGAAGTTTTCCTCGGCGGTGCCGTTGTAGGGGTGGCCGTAGTTGTTGGCCAGATCAAACTGCGTGATGCCGAGGTCGAAGGCAGTGCGGCACATTTCCTCGGCGTTGGCGAGGCTGGAGCCTCTGCCGAAGTTCTGCCACAGTCCCAAAGAAACCGCAGGCAGTTTCAGACCGCTTTTTCCGCATTGACGGTATTCCATTGAATCGTATCTTTTGTCGTCCGGCTTGTACATGGTTTTTCCTCCTTCACTGTCAGATGTCTGTTTTATTATTCTTCAAAAAGCTCCGTAGAGAGATATCTGTCTCCCGAATCGGGGAAGAGTACAACGATGTTTTTCCCTTCGTTTTCGGGACGGCGGGCAAGGTCTGCCGCCGCCGCAAGAGCCGCTCCCGAGCTGATGCCTGCCAGTACGCCTTCGGCCTTTCCCACAAGGGCGGCGTATCTGAAAGCGTCCTCGTCGGAAACGGGAATGACCTCGTCATAGACCGTAGTGTCCAGCACTTCGGGGACGAATCCCGCGCCTATGCCCTGTATCTTGTGAGGCCCCGACTTCCCGCCGGAGAGTACCGCCGAGCCTTCCGGCTCCGCACCGACTATCTTCACCTTCGGGTCCTGTGTTTTGAGGTAGCGCCCCACGCCCGTAAGAGTGCCGCCGGTCCCGATGCCCGCCACGAAGATGTCCACGTTCCCGTCGGTGTCATTCCAGATCTCGGGACCCGTGGTGTCAAAATGGGCCTTTGGGTTGGCGGGATTGGTAAACTGCGAAGGGATGAAGCTCCCCGGTATTTCACGGGCCAGTTCTTCGGCTTTTTCGATAGCTCCCTTCATACCTTCGGCACCCGCAGTCAGCACCAGTTCGGCGCCGTAGCCCTTCATCAGACGACGGCGCTCGGCGCTCATGGTCTCGGGCATAACGATGATGACCCGATAGCCCCGTGAAGCGGCCACCGATGCCAGCCCGATGCCCGTGTTCCCGCTGGTGGGCTCGATGATGACCGAGCCTTCTCCGATAAGTCCCTTGGCTTCGGCCTCCTCCAGCATAGCCTTGGCTATCCTGTCTTTGGCGGAGCCTGCGGGATTGTAATATTCCAGCTTTGCAAGGAGCCTTGCTTTCAGCCCCAGCTTCTTTGCGATGTTGTTAAGTGCCAGCAGGGGAGTGCCGCCTATAAGCTCGGCGGCGGAACCGTAGATCTTTGACATAGTCGTTTCCTCCGTTATGATATGATGCCCGCAGTATACGGACTGCGAGGGAAAATTCATCTCAGCTTGAAGCCGATGCCGTACACCGCTTCGATGTGGTCGGTGCCGTCGGATTGCTGGAGTTTCCTGCGGATGTTTGAGATGTGCTGTTTCAGAGAGCGCTCGGTGCAGTCGGGAGTGTCAAGGCTGATCTTGTCGAGGATGGTCGTTCTGCCCACCGGGCGGCCCTCGTTCTGCATCAGCAGTTTGAGGATAGCGCATTCCGTCCGCGTGAGGCGCACCTCGCCGGAAACGGTCTTTACCGTGAGGGTAGTGCTGTCGAGAGTCAGCCCGCAGGCGGTGAGCGCGCCGTCCCCGGCCGCCGCCGATCTTCTGAGGGCCACGGTTATCCGCGCCAGCAGTTCCGAAACGTCAAAGGGCTTGGTGATGTAATCCGAGGCTCCGCTCATAAGCAGGCCCACCTTGTCCGCCACATCAGCCTTGGCGCTTACCACGATGACTGGCACGCCCTCTGTCATGGGCAGGAGCTCTTCTCCCGAAAGCCCGGGGAGCATAAGGTCCAGCAGTATCAGATCGGGCCGCGCCGTCCGCAGGGACATAAGCGCTTCGGTGCCGGAATAGGCCCGGGACACCGCATACCCTTCCCGGGTGAGTATCTCCTCCACCATATTCCCGATATGGATATCGTCATCCACCACAAGTATCCTTTTCATCCTATCGCCTCCCGGAAACAATTATACCACATCGGCAGGATAAAATCAAGGCTCACCGCAAAACAAAACCCCCGATGCCGTCGTGACATCGGGGTCGCTCTTCTTTATCCTCTGATCTGTCCGTTGCCGTTTATCAGATACTTTACGGTGGTCAGTTCCCGCAGGCCCATAGGACCTCTGGCGTGGAGCTTCTGAGTGGAAATGCCGATCTCGGCCCCCAGTCCGAATTCCTCGCCGTCGGTGAAACGGGTAGAGCAGTTGACGTATACGCAGGCGGCGTCCACGCGCTTCTGGAACTCCTCCGCCGCGAAGATGCTTTCGGTGACTATGCACTCGGAGTGCCCGGTGGAATACTTTGCAATATGCTCCAGCGCCTGGGCCATGTCGTCAACCACACGCACCGCAAGGATGTAGTCCAGGAACTCGGTGGCGTAGTCGTCCTCGTCGGCGGGACGCACGTTGTTCTCACCCAGTATCATCCTTGTGATCGGGCAGCCCCGGAGCTCCACGTTATGCTCGTCAAGACGGTTCTTCATCATGATAAGGAAGTCGTCGGCGATGTCCCGGTGGACAAGCACCGTTTCAATTGCGTTGCACACCGAAGGACGCTGGGTCTTGCCGTTGTCCACGATGTTGACGGCCATATCCAGATCGGCGCTCTCGTCCACATAAACGTGGCAGTTGCCGGTGCCTGTCTCGATGACCGGGACGGTGGCGTTCTGAACCACGGCCTTGATGAGCTGGGCTCCCCCCCTGGGGACCAGCACGTCGATGTAATCGTTGGCCTGCATCATATCGGCGGCGATGCCGCGGTCGGTGTCCTCCACCAGCTGGATGATGTTGGGATCGAAGCCGGCGGTCTCAACGGCTCTGCGCATCAGCGCCGCCAGCATCTTGTTGGTGTTGATAGCCTCCTTGCCGCCGCGAAGTATCACACAGTTGCCGCTCTTGAGGCAGAGTGCCGCCGCATCCACGGTGACATTGGGACGGGCCTCGTAGATCATCCCCACAACGCCCATGGGAACTCTAACCTTGGTAATGCGCATCCCGTTGGGACGTGTGCTTCCGCCTATGATCTCGCCTACGGGGTCGTCAAGGGCGGTGAGTTTCTCGCAGGCCGCCGCTATGCCCTCAATGCGCTTTTCGTCAAGGCGGAGCCTGTCCTGGAGCGAGGGGGTCATATTGCGCCTTACGGCGTTTTCCAGGTCGATCTTGTTTGCCTCGATGATCTTCGGGGCGCACCTTCTGAGGATGTGTGCGATCTCCAGCAGCGCGTCGTTCTTCTGCGACGCGGATGCACTGGCAAGCTCGGTCTTGCAGGCCTTTGCGTTCATTCCAAGTGTTTCGATATAGCTCATAAAAACATCTCCTTGTTATTTTTTTTGCCGCTTTCGGCTTTTCCCCTTTCGACGAGGGTGCGTATGAAAACTATCAGATTGTAAATGAAGATCACCAGGAGCGAGAATATCACCGTCAATACAGCGAAGCCGATATGCTCCGGGACGATCTTCACCACGTTGGTCCAGACCTGTCCCTTCCCGACGGAGAATTCCGCATCGTATCTCTCCAGCCGTTCCGGGGTGTAGATCATAACGTAGGGATACACCGCCGTGAGCGCCGGCAGCTGAACGTCCGCCTTCGGCACCGCAATATAGCTGCCTGTGGACAAAAGCTCCGACTGGTGAAAAATATACAGGTCGTTCTCGGTCTTGATATATCTGACCGTGTTGAGCATTCCTCCGTGAACGTCGTATTTTTCCTTGTCCTCCTTGGCGGATATATCTGCAAAGACTGCGTACAGCACAGATGCCGCCGCGATGGCTCCGAACACCGAGCTTACGATGATGACCAGCTTGTGCCTGCGTCCTTCGGCAAATTTCAGATTGTATATTAGCAGGAAGATCCCCACCGCCAGCAGAACACCCGCTATCGCAATTGTATATTTCACTTGACTTCTCACCTCTAATTGTGTTTCAGCCACGAAAAGCTGTCTTCATTGATATGCTCTCCCTCGCCGGACAGCGCCCGCAGCTCCTGTCCGCAGACCTCTTCCGCCCGGGCGATGTATTCATCCGCGAATGCCCGGGTGAAGTATACCGGCTCGCCTTCGGGGTGAAGCGACAGGTCGCCGCGCATATCCCCGATGAAGGCCGAAGGGTCGATGCCCTTTTCTTTCAGCAGGGGATCCTCACCGAGACCATCCGGGACCGCCGGAAGCTCCGTGATGCCGTACCTGCCGATGACATAGCTGTTTATCAGACTGTAATCAAGGTGCAGCTGTTTCAGCTTTTCCGACGTCGGCACATAACCGACGGTGTGATAGAAATAATCTCTGAAAACAATATCCTGTATCAGATGCATATAATATCCGAGATAAAGCCCGCCCTCCGACAGGCCGGGGTATCTGTTCCGAAAGCCGGTAAGGTCGTAGGTCTTGCGGGTGCCTCCGTCGAAGAACTTGAAGAAGTGGCTGCGCTCCTTGGCAACGGCGTCGGGCAATACCGAACCTAAGCAGAAAAGGTTTTTGTCTCCGACGTCATAATTATCGGCAAGCAGCTTCGACACCGCAAGATGAATTATCCTCGAAGCCATTTACGCGCCCCCTCCGTATTTCTTCCACATCCTTACGGTGAAGAATATGGGTATCAGCGTTATCACGAATACGACTGTCATCGGGAAGGGGACATTCAGCCCCACGACCAGCGGCGGGAGGATATCCGCAAGCGTATGTATCGCCATTGCAATGAAAAGGAGATTCCTCTGTCCTGCGTAATGCACCGCCATAAGCACCAGCACCGACATTGCGATGTGAAAAGCCATGTCCTCCGCCCAGCTTATGCAGGAAAGGAAGCTGTAGAAAAAGCTGCTGTCCGCAGCCGAGGAGAGCTTGCCGTAAAATGCGGAGATGCGGTCGGGCTCCATTCCCGCCGTCATGGCGGCGAAGCCCTTGGAATTGCATTCGATGCCCCACCAGAGAAAGCTCAGGGACTGTATCCCCGTGCCGAGCATCTGCTCCATTCCCCCGTGGCCGATGCCGTAGGAAACGGCGTCCTTTCCGTCGCTGTGGCCGTCAAGGACGTATTTGAAAGCCAGGAACCGTCCCAGTTCCTCCAGCACTCCCGACAGCAGCGCCGAGATCGTGTAAAACAGCGCGGGCATCTGCTTGACGCTGTCGGTGAGCAGCACCGTCCGAAAGCCCTGCCTTACAAGGGAAACAAGGAAATATGTCACGAAGCCGATCAGCATCACTTTGATGCTGTATCCGCTCCGCCTTTTCCGCAGGATGATAAACAGCAGTATCGGGAAAGTCAGACTGAACAGCACCTCACACCCGTAGCCCCAGAGTGCGCTTGCGGAAAAGGTGATGTCTGCCGTTTCCATTGACTGTTCCTCCCCGCTGTCAGAATATCAGCGCCTTGCAAGGCGTTTTATTCGGCCTCTCTTTTCTGAGCCTTGAACAGCGTCCCCGCGCCGCCCTCAAATATTGCATAAAGGTTGTCGGGGTTTCTGCCGTTGGTGATTATCATATCTATTCCGTTGGCGTTGGCGATCTCGGCGGCGTTGATCTTGGTCTTCATTCCGCCGGTGCCCAGCTTGGAGCCTGCACCGCCCGCCAGTTCCCTGATCTCGTCAGTGATGCCGTTCACTACGGGTATCAGCTTGGCCTCGGGATTGGTCCGCGGGTCGGAATCGTAAAGTCCGTCGATGTCGGACATTATTATCAGCAGATCGGCATTGACGATCGTCGCCACCGTTGCCGCCAGGGAATCGTTCTCGCCCACTTCAAGCTCCAGCTCGTCGATAGCCACCGTATCGTTCTCGTTGACAATGGGGATGACATTGTGCGCCAGAAGTTCTTCAAGGGCGTTCTGTACGTTTATGCGCCTGTCCTCCAGCAGGACATATTTGGTGAGAAGCACCTGCGCCACATTAAGGCTGTAGTCGGAGAACAGCTTGTCGTAGAAATACATCAGCTCGCACTGCCCGATAGCGGCGCAGGCCTGTTTCAGCGGTGTTTCCTTGGGCTTCGTCATAAGGTTGAGCTTTGCCATGCCGAGACCCACGGCACCGCTGGAAACTATCAGCAGTTCGTTGCCCGCATTGTGCAGGTCCGCAAGGTTCTTGACCAGCCTTTCGATGCGTCTGATATTCAGCTTGCCCGTCTTATGGGTCAGCGTGGATGTTCCCAGCTTGACGACTATTCTTTTTCTTCCGTTGTTTTCCATTTTCGTACTTTCCTTTTTCAAAGATTCTTTGCTCTTTACAGCAATTATCAACTATCAACTGTCAATTGACAGTTACGGCATTCTCTCCCCGAAAATGTCGGGGTACATGGCCTTGGCTCTCTGATAGCAGAAGGACACGAACTCGCCTTCCTTGGCCATGCGCTCTATCTCCGCGGGGAATACCAGCCTTGCCGCATCGGTCTCTCCGGGCTGGAGGACGATGCTGTCCTGATGAAAATCCGCCCGGAAAAGATAGAAGATGTTGATGTGGTTGTGCCGCTCGCTCTTGTGGACGATCTGTCCCCGGTAGTCAAGAGCCTCGGGGAGAGCCTTCAGCCCCGTTTCCTCGAACAGCTCCCTCACCGCCGCCTGAAGCGGCGTCTCGCCGGAGATGACGGCACCGCCGGTTATCTCCCACATCCCGCCGAAGGTCTTGTCGGCGGCACGCTTGGTTATCAGCACCTTGCTGTCAAAATTCACCGACAGGACGTTCACCACAAGATGATACTTTCCCCTCGGCACGCTGTCGCCCCGCTCGCACATCTCGCCCAGCGGACGCATTTTTTCGTCATACAGGTCAAACAGCTCGGCCATAACAGCACCCCCGTTATTTGTTTACAACATTGATCGGTTCTCCGTCACGCCATGCCCGGAGATTTTCGGCTACCTTTTCCAGCAGCCTTTCCCTTGTCTCCTTGGGAGCCCAGGCAACGTGGGGAGTTATCAGACAGTTCTCCGCCTTCCGCAGAGGGCAGTCCTCCCGCATGGGCTCAAAGGTCAGAGTGTCGATGCCCGCTCCGGCGATGCGTCCGCTGTTCAGAGCGGCGGTGAGAGCCTCCTCGTCAACGAGGCCGCCCCGGGCGGTGTTTATCAGCAGCGCCGTCGGCTTCATCAGCCGAAGCGTATCGGCGCAGATCAGCTTTTCGTTCTCGGCGGTCAGAGGACAGTGCAGCGTCACGATGTCGCTTATCATCAGCAGCTCGTTCAGTCCGAGACAGGGCGTGCCGTCGGTGACCTTCTGCGGAGAGCGAGTGTACGTCACTGCTTTCATACCGAAGGCACGGGCGATCTCTCCCACCTTGCGGCCGATAGCCCCGTAGCCCACGATGCCTATGGTCTTTCCCGCCAGCTCAAATGTCGGTATGCCGAAATAGGTGAACAGCTTGTAGTTGACCCAGTCGCCTTTGGCGGTGGAGGCAGTGTAATCGGCGGTGCGGTTGTAAAACTCCAGTATCAGCGCGAAGGTGTGCTGCGCTACCGCATCGGTGGAATATCCCGGCACGTTGCAGACCACGGCGCCGTGATCCTTGGCGGCGGCGGTGTCCACGTTGTTGTAGCCCGTGGCGAAGAGCCCCACATATTTCAGATTCGAGCAGGCGTCAAAGACCTGCCTTGTAACAAGACACTTGTTGCAGATGACCGCGTCGGCATCACCGATGCGCTCCGCGACTTTATCGTTGGGAGTGTAGCCGTATACCTCCGACTCTCCCAAAGAGGTTATGCCGTCCAGGGAAACATCGTTTCTCGTGACGGTCTCGGAATCAAGAATGACGATCTTCATATCCTCACCTCAGTCGTCAAAGGCGTTATCGACGATCTTTCCGTTCTCTTCGTTGTCGGCCTTCTCGGCGGCCTTGGCACGCTCTTCCGCTTCCTTGCGGGCAGCCTCCTTGGCGGCGTTCTCGGCTTTCAGCTTTTTGGAATACTTGATGTAGAAGAATATCGTGGAGCCGATAAGCACTATCTCGATCACCGCCAGCGTGGCTATTGCTGCGGAAGATGTCCAGTACTGAGTGATGATGGTGGCGTCTATCGCAAACATCAGCAGCAGATAGTGTACCGAGCCCCGGCGGTAGTACATAGTCAGATAAAGGGCGGTAGCCAGAAAGCAGAATATCAGGTGGGCGGTCAGCGAGAGGGGAGTGTAGACGTTCTGCATCTTGCTGCCGTCGGATTCAACGAAAAGATTCATAAGTGTATCCATAATCGACCTCCGGAAATCACATAGTAATACATAATAATCATATCACAAACCGCGGTGAATTACAAGTGTTTTTTTACCACGGCATTCTGCCGATTTTACACAGGCTCAAGGTGTCAATTCAATGCAAAATGCACAATGAAAGCCTATGTCTTCATTGTGCATTGGATTATTATATGGACCTATCGTTTACCGAAACGATCTTGAAGGGCGCTTCGATGTAGTCGGTGATGCCCTTGCCCTTGTTGGGCTCAAAATGGGAGTAGACCGCATCGCAGAGTATCGCCGCCACAAGGCCCGCGCAGACCGCGCGCTTCACCTTGTCGGGTATCTTCGCCGCAATGTCGTCGATGACCGGGGCAAAGATATAGATGCAGGCCATGCCCGCAAAGCCGAACACCACCAGTCCTTCAAGGCATATCCTGCCGTTGATGTTCATGAAATAGCCGTTGTAGTTCCAGTACTGGAGCCCCTTGAACCTGTCGAAGTACCAGCTGGTGAAATACTCGAAGATGCCGCTGGCGGTGACGATGACCATAAATGTCTCGGCGGGACGGTCCCGGAGCTTTTTCAGACAGAGCACCGCTGCAGTGCCGCCGATGCCGTAGATCGGCAGCCAGGGGCCGTGAAGTGAGCCCCGGTTTATCAGCTCGCCGTCCTCGATGACGTGGATGACGACTTCCCACAGCCAGCCGATGAAGGCGAAGGTGAAGAACATCAGCACTCCCGAGGTGAGCTTGTAGCTGCGGTGGTAGTCGTGGCGGATGAGTATCTGCTTCTTGGTGATGCCGATATATTCCGTCTGACCGTGCTGGTCGGAGCCGGGATAGCGGTCAAGTGCGCGTATGGTCTGAACATCCATAACGCCGATGTTGGTTTCGGTCTCCTTGCCTTCTTCCAGCAGCTCGGGGTCAAGAAGAGCATCGTTCAGACAATCGGCGTACTGGCAGCCCTCTGCGATGACCTTCCTCCGCAGGACAAAGTAAAGCTCGGCATCAGAGGCGGTCTTGAAGGCGTTGAGGAAGCCTATCCTCGCAACGCCCAGACAGAGAAAAGCGAATATCCCGCTGATGAACTTGTAGTCCTCCCCCATAAGGAACAGGCTTATCAGCAGCGAACCCACGATTATGGGTATCTCTATCATCCAGAATGCCGCATTGAGCAGGAATGTCCTGAACTTGTTCCCCCGCATCATTGACTTGGAAAGGGCGAAGGCCTCTTTTGTGCCGATGTTGGGGTTCTCCGCCAGTATGAAAGGGATCATATAGTATTCGTAGGTCTTGTATATCCCGCCGACGACGGTGAAGAACCACAGCCCACGGAAAATGTGCATCAGCACGATAGTTTTCAAAGGCTTGAAGAAGCGTTCCTTCAGCATAAAGCCCATGCGCCCGATAGCCGTCCGGCGGTAGGCGTGATTTTCAAGGAAGAAACGACGCTCTCCGATTATCAGCGTGTCGCAGACGAATATCGCCACCAGTATGGAGAACAGCGAAGTAGCCACAGTTACCACGATGTCCCAGGCGGAGGCGTCCGAGAAGAAGGCCAGGACCGCGGCCAGCACCTGAAAGTGCGGGGAGTATTCCTTTGTTACAATATCAAAGGAGTCAGAGAACTGCTGCTCGTGACGGCGGGTCTTTTCACTTACAAAGGCGGTCATGGGCCTTTGCTTGCCGGAAATTAGACTGACAGTCTCGTCGATAAGCGCCCAGTTGGAGCTTTCGTTTCCCGAATGGAAGAAGGTCAGTTCTTTGGCGTTGAGGGAATTCTCGCCGTAATCCTTGTAGGTCGTCACCCAGTTTTTGACTGCGGCCGGGTCGCCTATGTTATATTTTTCGGATGCCTGCTCCGGAGTGAGGCCGTCGTTTATCACCGCTTCCGCCACTATGCGCTTGTCAGCCGCATCCACACGGAGGTTGGCCACGTTCTGCATATCGTAGCTGGCGATGAACTGCGTCGAGCCGCCGTACTGTCCCGCAATAAAGACCATAACGAAGCAGACTGCCAGACACGCCACGAAATTCTTCCGCACGCACCCGCAGCCCGCTTTGAGAATATCTCTGATCCTCCATTGCGAACCCATAGCAAACACCCTTCTGTTTTTTACGCATACATTAAATATTATATCCTAATATAGCTGAATTGTCAAGAAATATTAAAAAAATAATAAAAAATAGATATTCCGCCCCTCTTGACAATTTCATCCCGGGAGTGCTATAATAATATGCGTATAGTTATATCGTTAAAAGGCTGTGACGGAAACGTGTTCCGCAGGTGCCTGCCCAAGAGAGTCCGGGGTAGCTGAAAACCGGACGGTAAGGCCGCAGAGCTGTATCATTCCCGAGCCTGCCCCCGAAAGGCTTTCCGCCGAGTAGTACGGCACGGTCCTCCCCGTTACGGAGCATCGAGCGGCGCATCCGTTTATACGGCGCGCAAGCAGAGTGGTATCACGGAGCATGACGCTTCGCCTCTGTACGGGGCGGAGCGCTTTTATTTAGCGGCAGGGGCGAACAATAGTGTAAATTCACGAACGAGCCAATGTTGCTAAAAACAAACGAACCAACACTGTAAGAATGCGAGTGTCCCACGTTACATAACGCCAAGCCGTCCGCGGCGCGGCACTAATATTACATTACGCGCTGACCCCAAGCGCCCAAAGGGCGCGCAGCGTGAACTAAAAAAAAGGAAGGTTATTGTTATGCTGACACTTGACAAGGTTTATCATGCAAAGCACGTTCTGAAACAGGTCATCAGGGAGACCGAGGTCATCAAGGCCCCGAAGATCAATCCCAAGGCCAATGTTTACCTCAAGACCGAGAACCTCCAGATCACAGGGTCCTTTAAGGTAAGAGGCGCTTATTACAAGATCTCCCAACTCTCCGACGAGGAGAAGAGCCACGGCGTTATCGCCTGCTCGGCAGGAAACCACGCTCAAGGCGTGGCCCTTGCCGCCGCAAAGAACGGCATCAAGTCTCTGATCTGTCTGCCGGACGGCGCACCGATCTCCAAGGTGGAGGCCACAAGAAGCTACGGCGCAGAGATCTGCCTGGTGGAGGGCGTTTACGACGACGCCTACAATAAAGCCCTTGAACTCCGTGACAAGCACGGATACACCTTCATCCACCCCTTCGACGATGAGAACGTTATCGCCGGACAGGGGACTATCGGACTGGAGCTTATCGAACAGCTCCCCGAGCTGGATGCGGTGGTAGTGCCGGTGGGCGGCGGCGGACTTATCTCCGGCGTGGCCTTCGCTCTCAAAACTCTCAACCCGAATATCAAGGTCTACGGCGTCCAGGCCAGCGGCGCTCCCTCAATGGTGGAGTCCCTTGCCGAGGACAAGATCAAGTGCCTTGAATCCGTGGCTACCATTGCCGACGGCATCAAGGTCAAGGAGCCGGGCGTGAACACCTTTGAATACTGCAAGAGATACGTTGACGACATCGTTACCGTCACCGACGACGAGGTCTCCTCGGCGATACTGGCCCTTATCGAACAGCACAAGCTGATCTCAGAGGGCGCGGGAGCTGTCTCCGTGGCGGCGGTAATGTTCAACAAGGTCCCCGTTGAGGGCAAGAACGTGGTCTGCCTCGTTTCCGGCGGCAACATCGACGTTACCATTCTCTCCCGTGTCATCAAGAGAGGTCTGCTGAAATCCGGCAGGAGCGATACTATGGCTATCCAGCTTGAAGACAAGCCCGGACAGCTCCTCGGAGTTTCCAAGATCATCGCTCAGCTGGGCGGAAACGTTGTCTCGATCCACCACGAGCGCGCCAGCGAGGACAGCGACATCACCGACTGCATCCTGCGCATCGTTATGGAGACCAGAGATTTCGACCACATCCGCCAGATCAGAGAAGCCCTTGCATCCGCAGGCTTCAAGCTGGTGAACAAGTAATAAAATATTATATACAAACAGGAGGAATCTACTATGGCAAAGACAGTTTACACCAAGAACGCTCCCGACGCTATCGGTCCCTATTCTCAGGCAAAGATCGTCGGAGGACTTGTTTTCACTTCGGGACAGATCGCTATCAACCCCGCCACCGGCGCCGTTGAGGCATCCACTATCGAGGAGCAGACACATCAGGTATGCAAAAATCTGAAAGCCGTCCTCGAGGAGGCGGGAAGCTCTCTCGACAAGGCGGTCAAGACCGTCTGCTTTCTGAAGAACATGAGCGATTTCGCGGCCTTCAACGGCATCTACGGCGAGTATTTCACAAGCAAGCCCGCCCGCAGCTGCGTAGCCGCCAAGGAACTCCCCAAGGACGTCCTCGTTGAGGTAGAGGTCATCGCGGAGCTGTAAGTTCCGTCAAGAACATAAGAAATTAAGCGTCCGTCAGTCAGCGGACGCTTTTTCGTTATTTTTTTCGGAAAACATAGTGACAAACCGTATCCGATATGCTATAATATGGAAAAAGGACATCTATGTTCCCCACCGAGGAGGTAAAATGAATGTTCAAGATCTACCGCATGGGCTGCGCCTGCCGGCATGACAGCAGCTTCGTACACGACCGTCCCAGAGGCTTCGACGGCTATCTGATGCTGTTCGTCAAGTCCAAGGCCGATTTCCTTATCGGCGGGAAGACCGTCCGCACCGAGCCGGGGACCTTTATGATCTACAACAGCGGAACGCCCCAGCATTACAGCGCCTGCGAGAACGAATACGTCAATGACTGGATGCAGTTCGGCTGCTCCCCGAATTGGGCGGCAGGCACCGGAGTCCGCTACGACAAGCCGGTGTTCATCGGCGAGAGCATCGACGTTTCGCAGTATTTCAAGCTGATCTCCGACTGCTTCTTCCGCACCGAGAATATGCAGACCGCCGGCTATCTCGTTAAGGCCCTGCTCACGGAGGTCTTCTCGGAGAGCAGCGGCAGCGGAGCGGGCATCGCCCATTACCGCGAGCTTCTCGATCTGCGCAGCAGGATCTATTCCGCCCCGGAGGAGGACTGGAGCGTCACCCGCATGGCGGCTCTGCTCAACGTCAGCGAGCCCTATCTCCACACGCTCTACAAAAGAGCCTTCGGCGTCACCTGCAACCGGGACGTCATCTGCTCCCGCATCGAGCAGGCAAGGCACGATCTTGCCTTCACGGACATGACTATCGAGGAAGTGTCCTTTGCCTGCGGTTACAGCAATACTGTCCATTTTTCCAGACAGTTCAAACAGCTCACAGGCATGACGCCCTCCCAGTGGAGAAAAAAAGGCGGCTGATCTCCCGAATAAAAGAATACGCCCCGTCCGTTTTCCCGCGGACGGGGCTTGCTGTTTATTTCATTACCTTTGCTATCTCCTCGACCTCCCGGGCGGCACGGTATGTAAAACCGTTTGCGGGAGCGAACAGGCTGTCGTAGCGGTAAAGCGCCGCGCCTGCGTTATAGGAGAAGCTGTCCTTTATCTGTCGGGCGATGATGCCCACATCGTCGGCGTACTCGTCGTTGAGTTCCATATTCGCCGGAGCGATGCCGATGACCAGCGACACGCTTTCGTCTCTCGGCAGAGAGGCCCATTGCTTCAGAGTGCTTGCGAAGGGCTTCCATTGGTTTTTGTAGCCGAAATAGACCTGCGGAGCAAGATAGTCGCAGTAGCCCGGCTGTGACAGCCAGAGGGAAACATCGGCGTACATATAGTTGTAGTTGTTCTCGTAGTTGCCCTGGGGCGCGATGCCGAACACCAGCGCATTGCTCTGAGCCTTGACGGCATCGTACAGGGACTTCACCGTAAGGTTGCAGTTGTTCATCCGCCAGTTGTTCAGCGACATCTTCCCGCCGGCGGAAAGGTAGGCTTTATACTCCGCTTCATCGAAATACTCTTCGGTGAGAGGATAGAAATAATCGTCGATGTGCAGTCCGTCGATATCGTATCCGCCGATAAGCTCCTTGGCGCCCTTGGTTATCAGTGAACGCACCGAAGCGATGCCGGGATTCAGCCAGTATTTGCCGTAGGTCTCGCTGTATACCACATACCCGGGATACTTATCGGGATGATCGAACCATTCCTTTATCAGATACCCGGAGGGAGTTGCCTTCATCTCGGCGGGAGTGCCGAGGCGGTAGGGATTTATCCAGGCGTGTACCGAAAGATCATAGCTGTGAGCCACCTCGGTGACGATCTTGAAGGGGTCAAAACCGGGGGAACGTCCCACGGTGCCGGAAACGTATTCCGACCAGGGATAGAGCTTCGACTGATAGAAAGCATCTCCCAAAGCTCTCGCGTGGACGTAAAGGGTGTTGACGCCTATGGACTTACAATTTCTGCAAAGCTGATCGAAATTGTAGCGGAACTGCTCGGCGGTCCTGCCCTTGATAAGCTCCTCCATTTCAAAGAGGGACACCCACATCGCCTTCTGCTGCGAGTAGTTGATGATGACCCGTCCGCTGCCCAGCTCGATCTTGCTGATGCCCTCGGGCAGGTTCTCCTCCTGCTTCGGAGGAGGCGTGGTGGTGGTAGTCTTTGAGGTTTTCTTTGCGGTGGTGGTGGTGACCTTTTCCGTAGTGGTCTTGGAGGTCTTTTTTGTCGTCTTTTTCGCGGTGCTTTCCGTCACGGCCTCCGTTTCGGCGGGAGCCGCCGTGGTAGTGGTTTTCTTTGCCGATTTTGTCTCTGCATCCGAGGACTCGGCCGTGGTCTTCTTGGTGGTCTTCTTTTTCGCAGAGGTGGTCTCTGAGGTCTCGGCTGTTGTCTTCTTGGTGGAAGACGCGGACTTTTTCGTCGTGCCTGCGGTCCCGGAGGTCCCGGCGGTCACCGATGTTGAAGCCGTCGCCGAAGTCACGGAAACGGAGGCTGTGGTCGTTACCGTTTCCGCCTCGGAGGATACGGCCGCAGCCGCATCAACGGCGTGCCCCGCGTCGGCCTTGATGCTCTCGTGACCCGAGAACACAAAGATCATTACCGATGCCGTCACGGCGGCGGCGCCCAGCAGCGCCGGAGCCAGTATTTTTTTCAGCTGCAATCCATCCTCACCTGCTTTCGGGTTTTTCAACGGTGATTATCCTGTAATCATCGTCTTTGTTTAT
This sequence comes from Ruminococcaceae bacterium FB2012, assembly GCA_900104495.1. Taxonomy (GTDB): domain Bacteria; phylum Bacillota; class Clostridia; order Oscillospirales; family Ruminococcaceae; genus FB2012. The sequence continues at coordinate 250,808 of FMXS01000005.1, forward strand.
CTTTGCTAAGAAAAATTCCCAGTTCTTGTTGTCTTCTTTCATGGTGCTGTCGCCGAAGCCCCAGCTGGTCTTGTAGGTGAAATCCACCGAGACCACGGCGCTCTCATAGCACCCCTCAAAGCCCTCGGCAATCTCCGGGAGCTGTTCGGCGCGGGTGAGCTTCACGTCGCAGAAGTAGCAGAGCCCTAAGTTGAAGCACTCGTCATCCGTCGTGGGATCAATGTTTTCGTCGGGCAGAGCCGCCTGGTTCATGCCCGTGTTGTTGCCCTCGTCCCAGTATCTGAAATACTGCTTTACGGTCTCCACCGCACTGAGGCCCGAGGGCATTTTTGTCATTTTACACTCCTGCTCTTTGTCACGGAGCAGTTCGGCAAGATAGAAGCCGGCTCCCGCCAGCCCGACAAACAGCAGGGTGACAATTGCCATGATATAGCGGAACTTCTTCCGCTTCTTTTTTGTTTTCTTAGGCGCGGGCTGAGCCTCTGTTTCGGGCTCCGCCGCCGTTACCTTTTCGCTGTCCGTCTTACTCACCGCCGATCGGTCAAAATTGTTCCGTGTCCGCCTTTACTCAATGAACGACTTCATTCCGTGCTCGCGCCGGTAGTCGAGATATTCCTCGTAGGTGCCCTCACGGCAGATACAGCCCTCGGGCGTGATCTCGATGATCTTATTGGCTACCGTCTGCATGATCTCGTGGTCGTGGGAGGCGAATATCACAACCCCCTTGAAGTCCCGCAGGCCGTTGTTCACTGCCGTGATAGACTCCAGGTCAAGGTGATTCGTGGGCCTGTCCAGAAGCAGGACGTTGGAGCCGAAAAGCATCATCCGGGAGAACATACATCTCACCTTTTCGCCGCCTGACAGCACATCCACTTTCTTGTAGATCTCGTCGCCGGAGAAGAGCATCTTCCCCAGGAAGCCCCGCAGGAAGGTGTCGGTGACCTCTCCCGTGGAATACTGCCTTATCCAGTCAACGATAGTCATATCGCAGCCGTTGAAGAAAGCGCTGTTGTCCTTGGGAAAATAGGAGCGGGAAGTGGTGGAGCCCCATTTTATGCTGCCTTCAAAATCCTCGTCCTGTTCGGCAAGTATCTCAAAGAGGGCGGTTATGGCCTGTTCGCTCTCGCCGATGAAAGCCACCTTGTCGGTGCGGGCAAGGGTGAAGGTCACGTTGTTCAGCAGCTTTACGCCGTCCACGGTCTTGGAGAGCCCTTCTACCCGGAGGATCTCCTTGCCGGGCTCTCTGTCCATTTCAAAGCCGATATAGGGATACTTTCTCGACGAAGCGGGAAGCTCCTCCACCGACAGCTTGTCCAGCAGCTTGCGGCGGCTGGTGGCCTGACGCGACTTGGACTTGTTTGCCGAGAACCGGTTGATGAACTCCTGGAGCTCTTTTATCTTTTCTTCGGCCTTCTTGTTCTGCTGTTTTATCATCCTCTGCATAAGCTGCGAGGATTCGTACCAGAACTCGTAGTTGCCCACATACATCTTTATCTTGGTGTAGTCGATGTCAACGATATGGGTGCAGACGTTATTGAGGAAGTGTCTGTCGTGGGACACTACCAGCACCGTGCCGAAATACTCCGAGAGGAAATCCTCCAGCCAGCGGATAGCGTCAATGTCAAGGTGGTTGGTGGGCTCGTCCAGCAGGATGACATCCGGGTTGCCGAAAAGCGCCTGCGCCAGCAGCACCTTCACCTTTTCGTTGCCGGACAGTGAGGACATCTGCGCATAGAGCAGTTCCTCCGGGAGCCCGAGGCCCTGTATCAGCTTGGAGGCATCGCTTTCGGCCTCCCAGCCGTTGAGCTCGGCGAATTCGCTTTCCAACTCGCCGGCGCGGTCGCCGTCCTCCTCGGTGAAATCCTCCTTGGCGTAGAGGGCGTCCTTCTCCTGCATAATGTCATAGAGCCGCTTGTTGCCCATAATGACGGTGTCGAGGACGTTATACTCGTCAAAGGCAAAGTGGTCCTGCCTCAGCACGGACATCCGCACGCCTTTGTCGATGACCACCTCGCCCTTGGTGGGCTCGATCTCGCCGGTCAGTATTTTCAGAAACGTGGATTTGCCCGCGCCGTTGGCGCCGATGATGCCGTAGCAGTTGCCCGCCGTGAATTTGAGGTCCGCGTCCTTGAACAGCAATTGACCTCCGAATGAAAGTGTCAGTTCCGATACAGTTATCATTTCATACTCTCCATACTGCAAAAATTGTCGATACATCATTAATTATATCACACTTGTCTGTAAAATGCAATACCTTTACGGCAAAATTTTGGACAGTTTTGATCAATGCACAATGCAGTGTGCATTGAATAAAAGCGTCATCCGTAAAAAATCATTGACTATCCCGGGAAAAAGGTATATAATAGTTTTGGAAAACTGTTCCGAAAGGTGTGTTATATAATGAGAAAAACCAAGATAGTATGTACCATAGGCCCCGCCACCGATGACGAGAACGTCCTTCGGGAGCTGATGCTCTCGGGTATGGATGTGGCAAGATTCAATTTCTCCCACTCGGACCATACGGTCCATAAACAGCGCTTTGAGACCGTCCGCCGCATCAGCCGTGAACTGGGTCTCAACGTGGCCTGCCTGCTGGATACCAAAGGCCCCGAGATCCGTCTGCGGGATTTCAAAGATCATCAGCCCGTAATCATCAATGACGGCGATACCTTCACCCTCACCACCCGTGAGGTCGAAGGCACGAACGAGATTGCTTCCATAACCTTTGAGCATCTGCCCAAGGATGTTTCCGTGGGCTCCCGCATTCTTATCAACGACGGCGTTATCGAGCTGGTGGTGAAGTCCGTCAGCGGGACGGATATCGTCTGCGACGTCAAGCACGGCGGAAAGCTCTCCGACCACAAGGGCATCAACGTCCCCGGAGTGAAGCTGTCCATGCCCTACATCTCCGATGCGGATATGGATGATCTTGCCTTCGGTGCGAAAATGGGCTTTGACTTTATCGCGGCGTCCTTTGTCCGCACCGGCGCGGATGTGATCTATCTGCGGAAGTTCACTCAGTCGCTGGGCTGGAACGATCCCCGCATAATCGCAAAGATCGAAAATGCCGAGGGCGTTGAAAACATCGACGAGATACTCGACGCCGCCGACGGCATCATGGTTGCCCGGGGCGATATGGGCGTTGAGATCCCCTTCGAGCAGATCCCCGCTATCCAGAAGGAACTTATCCACAAGGCCTACAACGCGGGCAAGCAGGTGGTGACCGCCACTCAGATGCTGGAATCAATGATAACCAATCCCCGGCCCACCCGTGCGGAGATCACCGACGTCGCCAACGCGATCTACGACGGCACCTCGGCAATAATGCTCTCCGGCGAGACCGCCGCAGGAGCCTATCCCATTGAGGCGGTAAAGACTATGGCTCTTATCGCCGAGACCACGGAAAAGGACATCGACTACATCAAGCGTTTCCGTCAGCGGGAGGATTCAAAGAGCGAATCCGTGACGGAGGCTATCTCCCACGCCACCGTTACCACGGCTCACGACCTGGGCGCGGCGGCGGTAATGACCGTCACCAAGAGCGGAGCCACCGCAAGACAGCTTTCCAAGTTCCGCCCCGACTGTCCGATCATCGGCCTTACCACCGACGAGACTATCTGCCGTCACATGAATATGTCCTGGGGCGTTCGTCCCGGACTTATCGAAGAGCAGACCAACACCGACGATCTGATCGCCCACGCAATAGACGTTTCCAAGAAGCTGGGCTATCTGAAAGAGGGCGATCTTGTAGTCGTAACGGCAGGCGTCCCCCTCGGAAGAAGCGGAACAACGAATCTTATCAAGGTGGAGACGGTGAAGTAAAGAAACGCGGGCGCGGTAAACAATACTTGATCTTGACACTTCTGCTTTGATCCGGCAGAAGTGTCTTTTTGTTACTGCCGCAAAGCGGACGTTTTTGATCTGCTGCCCTGCGGGCGTCTCTTTGATCTCCCCGGCAGAATGGCAGTTTAAAAGGCTTAAAAATACGGACGAAAAACTTTTTTAAAAAAACTAATGACAAATCCCGAAAAGTGTGTTATAATAAACTGTAAGGCATTCTTTCCGCATCCTGCCGAGCCGCGCAGCGGCGAGGCCAAAAGCGAATGATGCAAGAAAATGTAACAGGAGAAATGACTATGATCTTTTTGGAAAATCTTCGGTCCAAGCTGGAAAGCTATAAGCCGAAAATAAAGGAACTCGCCGAGGTCTTTGATATCGAGAACTCAAAGGAGCGCGTTGAAGAGCTGCATAACAAGGCCGCCGAGCCCGGCTTCTGGGACGATCTCGAAAACTCTCAGAAGGTCCTCCAGGAGACCCGTACCCTCGAGGCGCGGCTTGAAAAGTACGGCAAGCTCACACAGTCCGCCGAGGACATCGAGGTAATGCTCGATATGGCTGCCGAGGAAGAGGACGAAAGCATGATCGCCGACATCGAGGCGGAGCTTTCCTCTCTCGCCGACCAGGTGGATGCTCTGACGCTGGCTTCTCTGCTCACCGGCGAGTACGATAAGAACAACGCTATCCTCAATTTCCACTCCGGAGCCGGCGGCACCGAGGCCCAGGACTGGAACGAGATGCTCTACCGTATGTATACCCGCTGGGCGGAGGCTCACGGCTTCAAGGTCAACGTCCTTGACATACTGGAAGGCAGTGAAGCAGGGATGCAGTCCGCGTCTATCGCTATCGAGGGGGAGAACGCCTACGGCTATCTGAAAGGCGAGGCGGGCATCCACCGCCTTGTGCGCGTGTCGCCCTTCGATTCTCAGGGACGCCGTCACACCTCCTTTGCGGCGGTGGACGTAATGCCCGACCTTCCCGAAGATGTTGAAATAGACATCCGCCCCGAGGACATCGAAATGCAGGTGTACCGTTCCTCAGGCGCCGGCGGTCAGCACATCAACAAGACCTCCTCTGCGGTGCGTCTGATACACAAGCCCACGGGCATCGTGGCGGCCTGTCAGACTCAGCGTTCACAGTTCCAGAACCGTGACTACGCCATGAGAATGCTGAAAGCAAAACTGCTGGAGATCAAGCTCCAGCAGAATTTAGAGAAGATCGAGGACATCAAGGGCGTTCAGAAGGAGATCGCCTGGGGCTCGCAGATACGCTCTTATGTGTTCATGCCCTATCAGCTGGTGAAGGACCACCGCACCGACTACGAGACCGCCAACATCCAGGCGGTAATGGACGGCGACCTGGACGGCTTCATCAACGCCTATCTGAAATCTCTCTCCCTCGGCAACCTCAGCGAAGAGGACGCCCGGGATTAATTGACGGTCGATAATGGACCAAAAAAGGACTGCTCGTGTGAACAGTCCTTTTTGTTTTCACGCTTCCCATCCGTTGACTAACCGCTGGAGAGACGCGAGATCCTTCATGTTGACGGTGTTGTTGCCGTTGAGGTCGGCGGCTTGTATGCTTATCTCAACAGTCCAGCCGTTGATGTACCGCTGGACCGTGGTGACGTCCTTCATGTTGACGTGACCGTCGGCGTTGGCGTCGCCGGCAATCCCGCTGTAATAATTACAGGCGAAGCCGTACTGTTTGGCATAGGCTTCCGCTGCTGAGCCTCTGGCGCAGCAGATCGTCAGCGGGTATTTCGTGTAGGTGGAGTTGTAATATCCGAAACCGAAGGCGTGGTCGCCTATATTGGTGACGCTGGCGGGAATGTAGATCTCCGTGAGATTCTTGCAGTTGACGAAAGCCCTGTCGCCCACGGATTTGATGCTGTCGGGCAGGGTAACATCGGTCAGCGCGGGACAGGCCTTGAAAGCCTCCGCTCCGATCTCCGAGGTGCCTTTTTTGATGTTCACGGTGGCAAGCACCTTGCAGGATTCAAAGGCGTTGGAGCCTATCGTCTTTACGTTCCCGGGGACAGTGACCTTTTTCAGAGAATTGCATTCGGTGAAAGCCTTGGTGCCGATCTCCGTGACCCCTCCGCCTATGGATAGCTTTGCAAGGTCCGAGCAGCTCTGAAAGGCCTGATAGCCGATGCTCGTCACGCTTTTGGGTATCGTGACGGTTTTCAGAGCCCGGCAGCGTCCGAAGGCGTTTTTGGCTATCTCGGTGACGCCTCCGGGGATCGTTATGCTTTCAAGCTTTGTGCATTCGTAGAAGGTCAGGTCGTCCATTTTGGAGATGCCGGAGGGCAGAGTCACCGACAGGAGCTCGCTGCACCCGTTGAACACCCCCGATGCCAGCTCCGTCACCGTCTCCGGGATGACAACGTTTTTCACGGTCTTGTTCTTGTAGAAGGTGTTTGTTAGCTTTGTGACCTTGAAGTCCCCGAAATAGGACGGCACCGTGACGCTCTCGGCGGAGCCGTTGTATTTTGTCACATCGGCGCTCATGTAAAAGGTGCTGCCGATGTATTCGTAGTCGCCGTAAACGGCTGCTCCCGCGCTGAAAGCGTTAAAGCCCAGCATTGTCACAGCCGCCGCCGCGGCTAATATCCTTTTTAGCATGGATGTTCCTCCTTACGGTAAGGCATATATAAACATTATACCATTCCAAGCGGGATGAAGCAAGATATAAATTCGCCAAAAGCCTCCGGCTCTATTTGTGGAAACTGCCGTCTTAAAATACTTTGCCACAAATTTTCTCTATCTGCTTGACAATTCCTGCTTGTTGTGATATTATTATTATAGTAATATATGAAAATGCCAAGAGGTGAGTATATATGACCGATTACTGTTATCCCGTGCTGGGTGAGGAGGTCGGCCTGCCCATGTACCTGCTGGGAGCAGGCGCAAGGGACCAGGAGTTTCATTTCATCCGCGAGGAGGGATACCCCAATCATCAGATAATCTACTGCGTGCGCGGAAGCGGAGTCCTGCGCCTGAATGGTGTGGACTCGCCGATCCTCGAGGGAGACGCTTTCTATCTCCCGCCCAACGTCCCCCACGAGTATTTCCCCACCGAGGAGATCTGGGAGACCCATTGGGTCACCTTCGACGGCAGAGAATGTCAGGCTGTGCTGGATTTCATCGGCCTCAGCCGCGAGAAGGTCTTCAAGATCCACGACATCAACGCCGTTGACGCTATCTTCAAGAAGATACTCTATCTGATGAAGACAAACTACTATTACAGCGGATGCCAATGCTCGGCGCACCTGTATCAGTTCCTTATCGAGCTCAACAGGGTCATGAATATGCAGACAGGCGCCAAGGACGGAGCAAAGCTCAATCAGCTTACCCCGGTCATCGAGTACATCGACAACAATTACAGCCGTGACCTTACTTTAGCGGAGCTGTCGGCGCTCATCGACCTTTCGCCCCAGTATCTCTGCCGGCTGTTCAAGGAGTGTCTGAATATGCGTCCCTTCGAGTATCTTGCCCGCAAGAGGGTCTCCCAGGCGAAGATGCTTCTGCTGGAGGACAAGCTCAACGTCAACGAGATCGCCAGAGCAGTGGGCTACAACGATTGCAGCTATTTCTGCGCCGTGTTCAAGAAGCACGAGATGCTCTCGCCTGCGGAATTCCGTTCGCTCCACAAGAATGCGGGAGAATGACCTCCAAAGGACGATAACGTAAAAGATCACCGCCGTGCGGATCTGCTCCGCGCGGCGGTTTGCTGTATCAGATCTCAGTCGGTTTCGGAAAGGAACTTTTTCAGTTCCCGGAAGTAGGCCTTTTCGTGCTCACGGAGCATCTGTCCGTGGCCGAGGTCCTTGAACACCCGCACTTTGAGTCCCGGCAGGTATTTTTCAAGCTCTCTGGCGGAGCGTTTGGAATATTTCTCCGTGCTGCCGCACCAATACTGGGCGGGGACTTTGCATTCGTGCAGGCGGGGAGAAAGGGTGTAGCCGAACACGCTGCTGCAGGCGTTCTCCAAAGACTCCCCGGAGATGCCGTCGCTGATGCGGGATGCGTTTTCAAGGCTGCCCTTGCCGAAGAGCAGCTCCGTCACCGCTTTGGGCATACGGATGCCCGCGCGGCGCATATCCGCGCCTTTGGTGTAGTAGAGCTTGAAGGGAGTTTTCATGATGCCGAGACTTGCGCAGAGGGTGCCGTCAAGGTGCAGACGTTCGGCTTTGATGTTCCCCCGCTTCATAAGCTCCAGAGCGACGTTACCGCCCAGGGAAAAGCCGCTCACCGCATAAACGCGCCCGCCGAAGCGTTTCGTGATATACCGCTCGATCTTCTCGCAGCAGACCGAGATGGATTCAAAGGTGCTTTCCTGGTAGGGGTCGTGCCCGTCAAGGCAGGGCATGATGACCCGGTATTTTTTCGCCAGCCGCCGGGCGAGGGGAGCGCAGCAGCTTTCGGCGTCGAAGGCCAGTCCGTGTATCAGAAGAACAGCCGGAGCGTTTTTGTCTCCGCAAAGAAGGAAGTTCATAACATCACCTCGTACTGTTATCATAGCATTTTTTGACCCGAAAGTCAAGGCGGGAGAAGGGGAGAACAGATTTTTTCGGGCACTTCCGTCTCCGATAGTTGACAAATTGTTCATAGTGTGTTATAATCTAACTGTATATTCAGCATATCACCGCTTTACAGCGTTTACAGGAGGTAAAAACCATGGAAAACAGATCTCAGAGCATAGAAAGCAACAAGAACCGCAGGATAAAGATCAACATCATCCCCGGGCATTTCGCCACCAACCACTCCCACGTTAATTTTTATGTGGATATGACCTCTATCAAGACCAGCCATAAAATGGCCAAGGAGGCTGCGGTGGAGCTGGCGGCTAACTATGCCACCACACACATCGACACTATCATCTGCCTGGAGGGCACCGAGATGCTGGGCGCATTTCTCGCCGAGACCCTTTCGGAGACCGGCATCAATTCCGGCGCGGACATCGCGGTGGTAACTCCCGAGCTCAATATGAACAATCAGATGATCTTCCGCGACAACACTCAGAAGAAGATCTGGGGCAAGCAGATCCTGCTGCTGATCTCCTCGGCTTCTACGGGCAAGAGCATCACCCGCGCAGTGGACTGCCTCCAGTACTACAACGGCAGCCTTGCGGCTATCGGCGCTATCTTCTCGGCTATCAAGGAGTCCCACGGCATCGCCGTGAACGCTATCTTCAGCGATACCGACCTGCCTAAGTACGACAGCTATTCCTCCACCGCCTGCCCCATGTGCAAGAGCGGTCAGAAGGTGGATGCGCTCATCAACAGCTTCGGATATTCCAAGATCTGACGGACAAGCGCATAATACGGCCCCGCTTTAGGGCGGGGCATATTTTATCAGTATAGGAGTTTAGAAAATGGCTAATACCGAAAAACAAAAGAAGGCTATGGTAGGCTTTGTACTGCTTACGGACGCTAATTTTGACTGGCCGAGGTTCCGGCACAATCTGAAAGAGGACTGGGATATTTCCTTCTCGGACGAGGTCAAGGACGGTGCCGTGGTTTTCCCGGTGGAGGACTACAACTGCGCCTGCTCGCTTCTGCCGACGCCTGTTCCCAACGGCGAAGCCGAAGCCTGCGCCAAGAACAACGTCCTTTGGGGCGAGGGCGCCGAGATCGTCGCCAAGCACGCCGCCCATGTGATGATCGCGGTGATGAACAACGACGAAGAGGAATACTATGACCCCGTGGATGCAAAGCTGGTGTTCTGCAAGCTGGCAAGCTCCATGCTCAAGCTGAAAAACACTATCGGCATCTACTGCAATCCCACGGTGTTTGAGAAGAACTTCTACATCGAGGTGGCGGAGCATATCAAGAAGGACGAGCTGCCGGTGCCGATCATGCTCCACGCGGGGATGTATCTCAACAACGAGAACCGCCTTTGCGGCTTCACCTACGGCCTCCGCGCCTTCGGCAAGGAGGAGATCGAGGTGCTGAACACCACGGCACAGCCCCCGCAGATGTTCAATTTCCTTATGGCGATAAGCGACTACATCCTCAACGGGGACGTCACTCTCAAGGACGGCGAGACCGTGGGCTTCACCGAGGACCAGCATCTTCCGGTGACGCTTTCCAAGGCCGTTTCCTTCGACGGGAACAGTCTGAAGATAGGATTTATGAACGGCTGAATAAAGCGGATAACCGCGCCCCGGATAATTCCGGGGCTTTATTTTTTTCCGAATTGAAAACTTTTGCCGATTGCTCTTGATTTTTAAAGGGTTATATTATATAATAAATAGTGGCGGATTGGGTTTCTTTTCCGCAGCAAAGTTATTTATTCGGGTCACACCCGAAAATTTATAATGAGAGGATGTCACATCATGGCAGGATTAAACAAGGTTTCAGTCGATGACATTAATGTCAAGGGCAAGAAGGTGCTCGTAAGAGTTGACTTCAACGTTCCGCTCAAGGACGGCGTTATCACTAACGATAACCGTATCACAGCGGCTCTGCCTACTATCAATAAGCTGGTCGCAGACGGCGGTAAGGTCGTTCTCTGCTCGCATCTCGGCAAGCCCAAGAACGGCCCCGAGGATAAGTTCTCCCTGGCTCCCGCAGCCGCAAGACTGGCTGAGCTGGTAAGCGCTAAGGTAACATTCGCCAAGGACGATACCGTTGTGGGCGACAACGCCAAGAAGGCCGTTGCCGAAATGGGCGAGGGCGAGATCGTAGTTCTCGAGAATACCCGCTTCCGCGGCGCTGAAGAGACCAAGAACGGCGAGGCTTTCGCCAAGGAGCTGGCCGATCTCGTTGACGGCGAAGTATTCGTAATGGATGCTTTCGGTTCCGCTCACAGAGCTCACGCTTCCACTGCCGGCGTTACCAAGTTCGTTAAGGAGACCGCAGTAGGCTATCTGATGCAGAAGGAGATCAACTTCCTCGGCAACGCCGTTGAGGATCCCGTTCGTCCCTTCGTTGCTATCCTGGGCGGCGCTAAAGTTGCCGACAAGCTGAACGTTATCAACAACCTCATCGAGAAGTGCGACACTCTTATCATCGGCGGCGGTATGGCTTATACCTTCCTGAAGGCTCAGGGCAAGGAAGTCGGCACCTCCCTCGTTGACGATACCAAGATCGACTACTGCAAGGAAATGATCGAGAAGGCAGCTGCCGCCGGCAAGAAGCTGCTCCTGCCCGTTGACACCACCGTTGCAGCAGGCTTCCCTGATCCTATCGACGCTCCTATCGACGTTGAGGTAGTTGACGCTATCCCCGCTGACAAGATGGGTCTCGATATCGGCACCAAGACCGCCGAGCTTTATGCCGAGGCTGTAAAGAGCGCCAAGACCGTTGTCTGGAACGGACCTATGGGCGTGTTCGAGAACCCCGTTCTCGCTAAGGGCACTATCGCAGTTGCCAAGAGCCTGGCCGAGACCGATGCTACCACTATCATCGGCGGCGGCGACAGCGCTGCGGCAGTTATCCAGCTGGGCTTCGCCGACAAGATGAGCCACATCTCCACAGGCGGCGGCGCTTCCCTTGAGTATCTCGAGGGCAAGGTGCTCCCCGGCATCGACGTTATCGCTGACAAGTAAGAGACGCTTCTGCCTCTGACGCGGTAAAAATTCGGGGGCAGGCTATGTTTGTAGTCTGCCCCTTTTTATGTTTGGTGAGTTTATGGAAATGACAATACTTCGCCTCCTGACTGCATCCGAGGAGGACGGAACAGACGTCGCAAAGGCCGGGTTCTTTGCGGACTATATGTGGATCGTCGGCGCCGTGCTGATCGTCGTCGGGCTCCTGCTGGTGTATTTCGGCATCAAGGTGGGCAAGGGCTACCGCTTTATGCCCGAGCAGACCGAAACGCAGATCGTTGAGGACGATCTGCCCTCGGTGAAGGCCGAGATCGTCGAGCGCCGCAGCACCGAGGTCCCCGATTATTCCGGGAACGAAGGCGGGAAGATAGTCTTCAAGGAGATGCTGATACGCTTCACCGCTGACGCACAGACCTTTGAGGAATGGATCAACGATTCGGGAGAGTACAGCGACACCGTACCCATCAAGTACAATCCCAATAATCCCCAGGAGTTCCACGTTGACGAGGGCGATGAATTTGAAGGCATCCCCGACGAGAACGGCGATCTTTCCGGCAACGAGGACGCGGATGCCGAACCCGAGGGCGGCAGCAGGACCGTTAAGCTGACCCTTATGGGCATCGGACTTATCATCTTAGGCATCGGTATATTCATCCTGATCGACGGACTGAGAAAGTAACAAGCAAAAAGTATAGATAAAGGAGTAATTCACAATGAAGAAAAGCGTAAGAAAGGCGATCATCGCCGGAAACTGGAAAATGAACAAGACAAGACCCGAGGCCAAGGAGCTTATCGAGGCTATCAAGCCCCTGGTAGCCAATGCCGAGGGCAAGGTAGAGGTCATCACCTGCGTGCCCTTCACCAACCTGGAGACCGCAGTTAACGCCACCGCCGGCAGCAATGTCAAGGTAGGCGCCGAGAACGTTCACTTCGAGAAGAGCGGAGCCTTCACCGGCGAGATCTCCGCAGATATGCTGGTGGAGCTGGGCGTTGAGTATGTCATCATCGGTCACAGCGAGAGAAGACAGTATTTCGGCGAGACCGACGAGACCGTCAACAAGAGGACCAAGGCTGCTCTGGCCGCCGGCCTCAAGCCTATCGTATGCGTAGGCGAGCTGCTCTGGGAGCGTGAGTGCGAGATCACCGAGGAAGTTATCGCCCGTCAGATCAAGCTGGACCTGTGGGATGTTTCCGCCGAGGACGTTAAGAAGGTAGTCATCGCTTACGAGCCTGTATGGGCTATCGGCACCGGCAAGACCGCTACCGCCGACCAGGCAGAGGAAGTCTGCGCATTCATCCGCGCTCAGCTGGCTAAGAAGTACGACGAGGCTACCGCAGAGGCTGTTACTATCCAGTACGGCGGTTCTATGAACGCCGGCAACGCCGCAGAGCTGCTCTCCAAGGAGAACGTTGACGGCGGACTTATCGGCGGCGCTTCTCTGAAGGCCAATGATTTCAACGTTATCGTGCAGGCTGCGGTCAACGGCTGATCTTAGGAGGATCTGACCCTGCGCGGAGAGGGTGATGCTTTTGGCAGAACGTGATATCAAGATCATAGACGGCGAATACACCGGCAAGCCCCCCCGCCCTCTGCGGAGGAATCTTGATCTGCTTATCGGAGCGGGACTGATATTCTCGCCGCTTTGGGCGGCTTTCGGTTATATTCGGATAACCGTCATCAGCGCGGGGATAGGCCTTGCCTTCGTGGTGGCTCAATGGTTCATCAACCGCGGGGAGCCTTCGGCTGTCCGCAGACGGGTCTCCATGGGCCTGAGGATATTCGCGGTTGTCCTGCTGACGCTCACCGTGTTTATCGTGTTTGCCTTTGACCGCGGGATGAAAGGCTTCTATTCTCTGAGAAAGGGGCTTTTCTGCTTCGGCAACAGCGTCGATTCCCAGGAACTCGAATTCATGCCCGACAGCATCCCTTCCGGGAGCAGCGGGTTCTATATGATGTTCTTCCCGGCTGCAAATAACGGCGTCCCCGAAGCGAGGATACGCTTCACCGCCGACGGGGAGGGCATCAAGTCCCTGCGGGAGACCGCTCTCCAAAAGGGCGGGAAGCTCGTGGAAAAGGACAGCTTCGTACATAAAAAGCTCCGCGTTTACTGCGAGGAGACAGGCGGCGCCGTGGGCGATGCCGAGGTCTATTCCTTCGGCGAAGCCGGCCGCAACTGTCCCGCTTACCTCATAGACCCCGATACGGGTCTCTGCATTATTTACTGGTGATCGTTAAAATTAGAAAGGAAATGTATATGTCAAAGAAGAAAACTGTTGTACTGGTAGTTATGGACGGCGTGGGCTTTTCCGTCACCGGTCTCGGCGATGCCGTTACCGAGGCTAATACTCCCACACTGGATATGCTGCTGAAAAACTATCCCAACACCTCGCTGAAGGCTCACGGCGATGCCGTAGGTCTGCCCTCGGATGACGATATGGGCAACTCCGAGGTGGGCCACAACGCTCTCGGCTGCGGACAGATCTACTCCCAGGGCGCCAAGCTGGTGAACGAGTCGCTGGAAAGCGGGAAGATGTTCACAAGCTCCACCTGGAAGCTGCTGATCGACAACGTGAAGAGCAAGGGCACCACACTGCACTTCCTGGGCCTGCTCTCCGACGGAAACGTTCATTCCAACATCCACCATCTTGAAAAGATGCTGGCAAAGGCCAAGGAGGAAGGCGTGAAGAAGGTACGCTGCCACATCCTGCTGGACGGCAGAGACGTTCCCGCAACCTCGGCTCCCATTTACATCAAGGAGCTGGAGGACTGCCTGGCTTCCCTTAACGACGCTTCCTTCGACGCCCGCATCGCCTCCGGCGGCGGACGCATGAAGATCACCATGGACAGATACCAGGCTGACTGGGGTATGGTGGAAAGAGGCTGGAACACCCACGTTCACGGCGAAGGCAGACAGTTTGCCGACGCTCTTACCGCTGTTGATACTCTCCGTGCCGAGACCGGCGCTATCGACCAGGATCTTCCCGAGTTCGTTATCGCCAAGGACGGCAAGCCCGTGGGCAAGGTCGAGGACGGCGACAGCATGATCCTCTTCAACTTCCGCGGCGACAGAGCTATCGAGATCTCCATGGCCTTTGACGGCGGCGCCGAGTTCAAGCACTTTGACAGAGGCGTGATCCCCGACGTTATCTACGCCGGAATGCTGGAGTACGATGGCGACCTCAAGATCCCCAAGAAGTATCTGGTAAATCCCCCGGAGATCAAGAGCACCCTCTCCGAGCTGCTGGTTAAGAACGGCCTTTACAGCTACGCCGTTTCCGAGACTCAGAAGTACGGCCACGTTACATATTTCTGGAACGGCAACCGCTCCGAGCGCTTTGACGACGAGCTGGAGACCTGGAAGGAGATCCCCTCCGACCGCGTTTCCTTCGACGAGCGCCCTTGGATGAAGTCCGCCGAGATCACCGACGACCTTATCGAAGCTATCCGCTCCGGCAAGTACGATTTCATCCGCTGCAACTATCCCAACGGCGATATGGTAGGCCACACCGGCAACATGGATGCCACGATCACTGGCGTTGAGGCCGTTGATCTCGGCCTTGCAAGACTTTTGAAGGTCTGCGACGAGTGCAACTGCACTCTGCTTGTCACTGCCGACCACGGCAACGCCGACGAGATGCTGGAGAAGAACAAGAAGGGCGAGATCCAGGTGCGCACCGCCCATTCCCTCAACCGCGTTCCCTTCATCATCTGGGACAAGGAGACCCGCCACGAGATCATTGACGCCGACAGCAAGAAGTACGGTCTGGCCAATGTGGCTCCCACCGTTGCCAAGCTCCTCGGTCTCGAAGCTCCCGAGTGCTGGGAAGCATCTATGATCTGATAAAGAGTATATTTAAGCCCGGGATATCCTCCCGGGCTTTTTTGCGCCTATTGACAAGAGTGGGCAATGCGGTTATAATATAAGCAGAACGGTTGACCAATGAACAATATGCACATATCCCGCAGGGAGAATTTGTGCAATCCGACACCATAAAAAACAGCCGTCCCCGACGTATATAAAGTATATCCGAATGATACACGGAAAGGAGCAGATCCTATGAAAAAGACCAAAAGGACAGCTATGATAGCGGCGGCATTCGCGGCGGCTGTGAGCCTTACCGCCTGCAGCGGCGGCAGCAGCTCGGGCAAGGCGGATGACGTTACTCCCGGTGTGACGGTTTCAAACAACAGCTTCGATGCCTCCTCCGAGGAGCCGCAGGAGGTCTATGGTCCTCCGACGGATTTTGATGCGTCCTCTGAGGAGGTGCAGGACGTTTACGGCCCGCCGGTCGATTACGATCCCTCCTCAGACAATGTCCAGACCGATTACGGCGCTCTGCCGGTATACCCGGATTCCGAGGTTGACGAAAAGTTCGACTCCGAAGCCGAAGAAGATCCCGGTTCCGTTGTTGACAAGGACCCCGCTTCCGCGGAAGACAGGAACGCCAACACCGGCGATGACAGCTTCCAGCCAAAGGCCAATATGGAGCCTACGGTCTACGGCCCGCCGTCATTTTTTGACAGCTCCGAGCAGTGAGGGAACGCTATGCTGAATGTTGAAGTCAAGAATCAGAATTTGCAGACCCTGGCCGACTACCGCCGGGGGCTGATGAAAAAGCCGGAGCTGAGAAATCTGTTCCTGGAGCTGACTCTCCGCTGCAACGAGCGGTGCATCCACTGCGGCTCCAGCGCCGGAGACGTTCCCAGCGAGGAGCTGGCAGTCTCCGATTACGACAGGCTGCTCCGGGAAGTCAAGGAGGATATGGGCATCGGTCACAAGATGCTCTGTATCACCGGCGGCGAGCCGCTGCTGCGCCGGGAGTTCTTTGAGATTACCGACATCGCTCACAGGCTGGGTTTCAGCTGGGGAATGACCTCCAACGGCACTCTGATAACCAAGGACGTTGCCCGTGACCTTAAACGTGTGGGTATGCGGACTATCTCCGTCAGCATCGACGGCCTGGAGGAAACCCACGACAAGTTCCGACGCACTCCCGGCGGCTACGCCAAGGCAATGCAGGGAGTTGAGAACCTGCTGGAAGTCGGCGGCTGGAGCGCGGTGCAGATAACCACCGTCGTCACTCACGAGAACATCTCCCAGCTGGACGAGCTTTACCGTATCTTCGACAAAATGGACATCGACTCCTGGCGGGTCATCAACATCGAGCCCATAGGCCGTGCCAAGGCTCACCCGGAGCTTATCCTCACCCCGGAGGATTACAGGTATATGTTCGAGTTCATCCGCAACAAGCGCATCGGCGGGGAGCCGGTCTGCTACGGATGCAGTCACTACTTAGGCACCGAGTTCGAGCGGGAAGTCCGGGATTGGTATTTCCTCTGCACCGCGGGGCTCTATACAGCCAGCATCATGTGCAACGGCGACATCACCGCCTGCCTTGACATCGAGCGGCGTCCCGAGTTCGACCAGGGCAACATAAAGCGGGACCGTTTCAGCAAGGTATGGAATGAACGCTTTGAGATCTTCCGCAAGGACCTCTCCGACGAAGCCGAGATGTGCCGCGACTGTCCCGAGGCGAAATTCTGCCACGGCGGAGCCTATCACAGCTTCAATTTTAACGAGCACCGCCCGGAAGTATGCTTCAAGGGAATACTGTTCTGACGCGGACGCGGTATATTATAAAGAACAGAAAAAAGAATAAAGAATTAATAAGGTGTCCGCAAGCGGACTTTCTCCTTCGCCCTGCGGGCGATGCCTTGTTATTCTTTATTCTTTTTCTTTATTATTTCAGCGGGGGAAGCTCCGACGCGCTGTTGTTTATTTCGCTGTCGATCATGCTTTTGTAGTAGTCGGAGAGCCGGCCTGCCAGCTTGTTCAAAAGGAGCATTGCCTCCGACCTCACGGAGGAGTTGGCGAACACTCCTTTGTCGGAAAGCTGAGCGGCCTTTTTGGCGTGCTCCGCCGCCTGCTGGAGCGCCGCGATGTCTCCGCCTTCGGCCCGGGAGGCCAGCGCCAGAAAGCTTCGTGCCCGCAGAGCGGTCAGCTCGTCGGTGAAACCGGCGATCTCCGGGGCTTCGGCCACACGGGCGTATTCGCCCTTTTCAAAAAGCAGCCTGAGTTCCATGTACTCCGCAGCGCCGTCCGCGGAGGGCTCTTCCTCGGGCATCAGCTGCGACATCGGCACCTCCAGCACCCGGCTGAGGTATTGAAGTGTCTTGACCGAAGGCAGGGCGGCACCGCTTTCGATCTGGCTGAGCATATTCCGCGTTATAAAATCCCCGACCACCTCGGCCTGCGTCAGCTTTTTGGCAAGCCGGGCTTCCTTGATCCGCCGTCCCAGTTCGTTGCTGCTCATGCTTGTCTCTCCTTTCGTTTGATATGAATGTAAATTTGATTTACATTTATTATACTCACACGGACCAGGTTTGTCAATAGGGAAGAGAGCAAAAAGCTTCAAAATATTGCATAAAAACGCGATTTTGTGAATACTATACAAATTGTGAACGGAATTTTTTCGCAAAAAGTACTTGACAAAATGGGAAAAAGGATATATAATCTATGTAAATGATATTTACATTTACTGTGTGCATAGACTGCGGGGGCGTTTCCCGCAATACGTTATAAGGAAGGAGCGAAAGATATGAATGAATGGTGGGAGGGACTCAGCACTGTCCTTAAAGTGCTTTACTGCATAGCGTTTCCGTCAACGCTGCTGCTGCTGATACAGACGCTTCTGGCGCTGTTCGGTATGCACGACGGCGGCGCGGGCTTCGATGTCTCCGACACCTCGGGCATCGACTTTGACGGCGGCGGGATGCACGGAGGCTTCGACGTACCCACGGATATGTCGGCGGTGGACCTTAACCACGACTTCTCTCTGGGCCACGACGCCGCAGGAGGCCATTCCGTGGACGGCGGCAATCCCGGGGACTTCTCGTCAATGCGGATGTTCACGCTCCAGACTATCGTCGCTTTTCTGACGGTGTTCAGCTGGACGACTATCGTTGCCCTCCACGGCAAGCTGCCCACGGCGCTTGCCTTCGGTATCGGCCTGTCACTGGGCTTCATCGTGATGTTCGCGGTGGCAAAGCTGATACAGCTTTCCTCCAGACTGGCGGAGAACGGCACCCTTGACGTCCGCAACTGCCTGGGCCTTACGGGAACGGTCTACATCCCGATACCTCCCAAGGGGCAGGGCGAGGGCAAGGTCAACGTCACCGTCCAGGGACAGCTCCGGGAGCTGTCGGCAGTCTCCACCGGGGACGAGATACTGAAAACCGGCTCGCAGGTCCGCATCACCGACATCAGAGGCGATACGGTGGTGGTGGAGAATGAGGATTGATACCGCCTTCGCATACCTGAGTGCCGCCGAGGAGCATCCCACGGGACACTTTTCGGGACACGTTCTGCTGCTGGTCTACTATGGGATGATAATTTTAGTGGCCCTAGTACTGGTCATCGGAACAGCAGTTCTCGTTGTCAGCAGACTCAAACGCAGCGGCGTACTCCACGGCGAGGGCGACAGGCTCCTTGAGACCGCATCCCGGCGGGGGATGATACTCCCGGCGGAGGTGGTGGGGCTTGAGGCGGTGAAAACTCAGAAGCTCGAATTGCGGGCTTTCAAAAAAAGTCGGGGCAGATCCGGCGATCCCCAGCCTATGCGCAAGGCCTATCACAATTTACAGGACAGCAGAGTGTCATATAAGCCCACCGTCCGGGTGATGCTTGACGGCAAAAAACGGGAGCTTGAATACTTCCGTTTCGTCAGCGACCGGGAACTGCGGCTCCGGGAGGGACAGACCGTGAGGATATGTATCGACCCCAAGGCACCGGATGCTTTTGTGATAGTGGGCGATCATGCGGCGTACAGATATCTGAATAAGATAGTAAGGTAAGCCGGCAGCCGATACCGCCCGGGTAAAACGGCAAGACAAAATCCCGCGAAATAGTGCACAGATTTCAACAGTAGGTTTTGTGCAAATCAAATAATAGTTAATATCTTCGTAAAAAAATATTGCAATACAGTAAAATGTATTGTATAATAATGTAGAACAAAGTCTATACACAACAAGGAGGAACAGAATATGGGAACCGAAACAATCATCATTGTGTGCGTCGTGGCGGTAGTGCTGTTCGCTGCGGTGGCAGGCATCCTTTCCAGGTACAGAAAGTGCCCCTCGGATAAGGTGCTGGTCATCTACGGTAAGGTCGGCACTGACAAGAACGGCCAGACCAAGAGTGCCAAGTGCATCCACGGCGGCGCGGCCTTCATCGTGCCGGTGCTTCAGAGCTACCAGTACATGGACTTGACGCCGATCTCTATCAACGTGGATCTGAAAAACGCTCTGTCCAAGCAGAACATCCGTATCAACGTGCCTTCGAGATTCACCGTCGGCATTTCCACCGAGCCGGGGATCATGCAGAATGCCGCCGAGCGTCTGCTGGGTCTGAAAATGATCGAGGTTCAGGAACTGGCAAAGGATATCATCTTCGGTCAGCTGCGTCTTATCATCGCAACTATGGATATCGAGGAGATCAACTCCGACCGTGACAAGTTCCTGATCGCCGTTTCCAATAACGTGGAGATCGAGCTTAAAAAGATCGGTCTGAGACTTATAAACGTTAACGTAACGGATATCACCGACGAGTCGGGATATCTGGAATCTCTGGGTAAAGAGGCTGCCGCAAAGGCTATCAACGACGCGAAGAAGTCCGTTGCCGAAAAGCACCGCGACGGTGAGATCGGCCAGGCCAACGCTCAGAAGGATCAGCGTATCCAGGTAGCATCCGCCAACGCTTCGGCTATCGACGGTGAAAACACCGCAAAGATCGAAGTCGCTATGTCCGAGGCCAAGAGGCGTGAGGCCGAGGCCGAGGCTCTGCGTATCGCTACCGCTGCCGAAGCCGTACAGGCGGCCAAGGCCAAGCAGGATGCTTACATCGCTCAGCAGGAAGCCGAGCTTACCCGTGCCGAGCTGGAAAGAGCTACTCAGCAGGCAGATATCATCGTAAAGGCGCAGGTCGCCAAGCAGCAGGCCGAGATCGCTGCCGAGGCCGAAGCCGAAGTCGCAAGACGCAAGGCGCGAGGCGAAGCGGACGCTATCTTTGCGAAAATGGAAGCCGAGGCTAAAGGTAATCAGGAGATACTCACCAAGCAGGCCGAAGGTATGCGCAGACTGGTGCAGGCTGCCGGCGGCGACGCTGATGCGGCTGTCAGACTTATCGTGGCTGACAAGCTGGAGCAGCTTGTGGCTATCCAGGTGGAGGCTATCAAGAACATCAAGATCGACAAGATCACCGTTTGGGACACCGGTTCGGGTACAGGCGGGAAAAGCTCTACCGCAAATTTTTTGAGCGGACTGATGCAGAGCGTTCCTCCTCTCGGTGACCTCTTCAAGCAGGCCGGTATGGAGCTCCCCGATTTTCTCGGTAAGGACATCTCCGATGCTCTTGACAAGTCCCGGGAGGAAGCCGTAAAGCGCGTCTCCGAGGACGCCGAAAGCGCCGACGGCATTGCCGAGATCGTTGACAAGGACAAGAAGTAAAATAATCAAAAGCATAAAAATATCCCCCGCGTTTTATTCGCGGGGGATTTTGTGTATATTCGGTCGGTCATATCGGATCGATCGGCATTCTGAACTCAGATTCATTTGTTCTTATACATCAGCTTTGATTTCAGATCCACCTGGTCGTAGCCCCACTTGAAGCTCAGCCATCCGCTGAGGATGAAAAAGAAGGGCAGTACCGCAAACAGCGCAAAGCAGGCGGGATGCATCTCGCTGACATCCGCGGTGTGCGCCACGATGTCGATTATCGGGAAGAAGAAAGCGTTGATTATCTTGTAGGCGGGCAGGAAGTTGAACAGTATCCCCGCTTTGGAAAGCACCAGCATCAGCAGCGATACCCAGCAGGGCAGCGATGCCGCAAGCCCGATCATAAAGCCGAAATTCCGGCAGGGCTCCGCCCCGTGAAGGCGCACCTTGCTCTCGGCCTTCTCGCCCTGTTTGAGGCCGTAGTCCGCCATTATCGCAAACACCGTGCAGATCCCCACGAAGCCGAAAAGGATGTTCCCGAAGAGGCCGAAGGCCTTCGATACCGCCCAAAAGAACAGGAACACGAACATCCCCAGCAGCCAGGTCTCCAGGAAGCCCCTTATCAAAGCGCCGATCAGCAGCTTTTTCTTGTTGACAGTGTTTTCCATAGCAGACCTCTTTTACATCTTGTCGGGACAGTCTATTTTCAGCATATCGAGGATGTTGACGATGACCTGCTTCACTGCCAGGGACAGAGCTGTCCTGGCCTGCATCACATTCTCCTCTTCGCCCATTATGCGGCAGTTGGTGTAGAAGCGGTGGTACTTGGTAGCCAGCTCCCACACATAGCGGGTGATGCGGGCAGGGTCGTAGTTCTTGGCGCTCTCGTTGATGACAGAGGGCAGGGTAGCGATATACTTGATAAGCTCAACCTCGTCGGGCTCTCCGAGGGCGGAAAGCATCTCCGAAGTGACGGGCTTGATCCCGATGTTCTCCTCTTCCAGACGGCGAAGCACCGAGCAGATCCGCGCATGAGCGTACTGGACGTAGTAAACCGGGTTGTCCGAGGTCTGAGAGATAGCCAGCTCCAGGTCGAAGTCGAACTGAGAGTTGGGCTCCCGCAGGTTGAAGAAGAAACGTGCGGCGTCAATGGGTATCTCGTCCAGCAGAGTGGAAAGGGTGATAGCCTTGCCCGAGCGCTTGGAGAGCTTGTACTTCTCGCCTCCCCGCACCAGGTTCACCATCTGCATTATCACCATGTCAAGGCGTCTCGGGTCAACGCCGAGAGCCTGCATAGCCGCTTTCATACGGGGGATGTATCCGTGGTGGTCCGCACCGAGGATGTCGATAGCGATGTCAAAGCCCCGGGTCACCAGCTTGTTGTAGTGGTAGGCGATGTCCGGCACAAAATAAGTGGGGATGCCGTTGTCACGGATAAGCACCCTGTCCTTCTCGTCCCCGAGGGCCGAGGACTTGAACCAGAGGGCGCCGTCCTGCTCGTAGGTGTAGCCGCTCTCTTTGAGCATTTCGATTATCTCGCTCACCGAGCCGTCGTTGTGAAGCTCGCTCTCTCTGAACCAGCGGTCGTAAACGATGCGGTACTTTTTAAGGTCCCGCTCCAGCCCCGCGATATTCTTCGGCAGAGCGTAGGCCACCAGCGCCTTTTTAACGGCACTGTCGTCGGCGTCGGCAAGATCGGAGCCGTTCTCGTCGATGTAGTTCTTGGCGTGTTCGATTATGTCGGTGCCGAGGTAAACGTCCTCGGGCATTGCAAATTTTCCGCCCTCTCCGCTTTCGGCGTAGAGCGCCGCGCAGACCTTCTCGGTGTCGTTGCCCTCAGCTTCGATGACGGCTTTGCCCTCGGAAGAGGTGAGCTGACGGAATCTCAGCAGCAGCGAGTGGCCGAACTTCTCGATCTGATTGCCCGCGTCGTTGACATAAAACTCACGGGACACGCTGTAGCCTGCCCGTTCAAGCACCGAAGCCAGGCAGTCGCCTATGGCGCCGCCTCTGGCGTTTCCGATATGCATAGGCCCCGTGGGGTTGGCGGAAACGTACTCCACCAGTATGCTCTTTCCTGCGCCCAAAGTGGTCCTGCCGAAGTCCTCTTTTTCGGAAAGGACATTCGCCACCACTTCCGAGAACCAGTGCTTCGAGAAGTAGAAGTTGATAAAGCCTGCGCCTGCCACCTCACAGCGCTCGTAGTAGGAGCCCTCCAGGAACACGCGCTTTGCTATCTCCTCGCCTATCTTCCGGGGAGGCTGTCTGAACGCTCTTGCGCAGACCATAGCCGTGTTGGCGGACATATCGCCGTTCTTGGGGTCGGCGGGTATCTCAACGTTGAAAGCGGGGATGGGCTCCGCCGGGAAAACTCCCTCCGCAACGCACTCTCCGAGAGCGTTCATTACCAGCTCCCGCACCTGCTCCTGAGCCTTTTTTATCAGATCAGCCATATATGTTTTCCTCCGTATCAGTTTATCGTCTTTACGCCGATGTTTATCTCAAAGTCCCCGACGTAGCTTGAATTCACGTCAATGACATAGCTGAGGTCCAGCCGTCCGCCTTCCTCGGTCATGTCGCTGCTGATGCCCTTGGCGCTCACGCCCACCATAAGCTCGCCGTAAGGCGTTCCGTAAAGGCAGTGATGCTTTTTCCCCAGCTCAAGGACCAGCTCCATATTGGCCTCGCCCCTGCGTTTGAGGGTCACAAGCTCCTTGTTCTTCACTCTAACGCTGGTGACTGAGCCCTCAAAGCCCGAAGCCATGCTCTCGTCGTAGGAAAGCTCGTAGCCGTCCCCGTAGAGCTTCAGCTCTCCTTCGGTCATAAGCTCGGTCTGTTCGGTGTTCTCACCGTCGAACTGCTTGCTTATCAGCGAAATATTTACTTTCTTTTTCAATACTCTTCTCCTTTATCTTACAGGGGACAGCCGTATCATTTTACCGAGCATCTGGAAATGGTGATGTTATCCTTGTGGCCCAGGAAGGTCTCCACGTTCTCGGCAAAAAGCTCCTCGCTGTCGGTGCAGTAGAGGGTGAGCTTTCCCTTTTCCTCACGGTCCGCCGCCTGTCCGCTTGTGATAAGTGTCCGCTCGGCGTACTTGGCGATCTCCGCCCCGGAGGAAATGAGCTTTACATTTCCCCCCATGACCTCGCTGATGACTCCTTCCAGATGCGGATAGTGGGTGCATCCGAGGATAAGGGTGTCAACTCCCTCACGCTTCATTCCTTCAAGGTATTCCTCCGCTATCAGCCTTGCCACCTTGTCGTTTTTGTCGGTGTAGCCGTTCTCCACCAGCGGCACGAACATAGGGCAGGCTTTGGAGAACACCTTGATGTCGCTTCTTATCTCTCTTATCGCCTTGCCGTAAACTCCCGAGCGTATGGTGGCGGGAGTCCCGATAACGCCGATGCGTCCGTTTTGCGTAGCGGCGCAGGCGGCAGTCACTGTGGGATATATCACCCCGCTGTATGCGCTGACCGAACTGTCCTCAAACAGCGGTCTTGACATCAGCACCGAGGAAACGGTCCCGCAGGCGATAAGTATCATTTTCACATTGAACCTTTCCAGAAACGAAATGTCTTCCTTGGCGTATTTGGCAATGGTGTCAACGCTCTTGGTCCCGTAGGGGACCCGGGCGGTGTCGCCCAGGTAGATTATATCCTCGTGGGGCATAAGCCTTGTCAGCTCTTTGACGCAGGTCAGTCCGCCGACGCCGGAGTCAAAGACTCCTATCGCCAGTTCACTCATAGTCTACCCCCGCTCTTTCGAGGGCCAGCTTTATCAGTCTGTCCTCCTGCTCCTCAAAGGATATTCCCATATTCTCCATAAGCATCGGGTACATACTGATAGGAGTATGTCCCGGCATGGTGTTTATCTCATTGATTATCACGCTTCCGTCCTCCGCAAGGAAGAAGTCCACTCTTGCAAGACCTTCGCAGCCCAGAGCGTGATAGCCCTTGACGGCTGTCTCGCGGATCTCCGCCCGCTTATCCTCGGGCAGATCCGCGGGGATAACGGTCTGTGAGCCCATATCGTTATACTTTGCGTCATAGTCGTAGAAGTCGCAGGCGGACTTGATCTCGCCCACGTTTGAAGCGAAGGGCTTGCTGTTGCCCATAACGGCGCACTCTATCTCTCTGCCCGCAATTGCCTGTTCAACGATGACCTTCTTATCGTGGACGAAAGCCTGCATAATGCCCTTCTCCAGCTCTGCCCTGTTTCTGACTTTGGAAACTCCCACGGAAGAGCCGCAGCAGCAGGGCTTTACGAACATGGGATAGGAGAGCTTCTGCTCCATTTCATCGCACTTGGCGGAGAGCTTCTCGTCCACCTCGCTGCGGAGTATCCTCACCCATTTAGCGGTCCTGATGCCCGAGGCTTCAAGTATAGTATGCGTCGTATCCTTATCCATACACATTGCGGAGGAAATAACGTCGCAGCCCACATAAGGCATTCCCGCCAGTTCCAGCAGGCCTTGTATGGTGCCGTCCTCGCCGTTCTTGCCGTGGAGCACGGGGAACACGCAGTCAACTTTGAGGCTCACGGCCTCGCCGTCTCTCTCGAACACGATAAAGCCCTTGTGTATCGGGTCGGGGCTGAGGATGCAGGGGGCGTTGTCGGGATGCTTTTCCCACTCCCCCGTACCGATAAGCCCGATGTCACCGATGAATCTGAACCAGTGTCCCTTCTTGGTGATGCCCACGGTCACCACGTCGTATTTATCGCGGGGGATGCTGTCGATAACGTGCATCGCGGATATCCGCGAGATGTCATGCTCGTTGGACTTCCCCCCGAAGATAACAGCTACTTTCAGCTTTGCCATATTGATACATCGCCCTTCGTCAAATTAATCGTATGCGCTTGTCAATGCATTATATTATATCATAAACCGCACTGCAATGCAAGCAAAATCTGCTCTCTTTACTTAATATACATTATATTGCTGAAAAATGTTCCGAATGTATTTATATATTTCAGATAGTCGTCCCAGTCGATGAAGTATTTCTCTCCCCAGGAGGAGACTTCAAGCAGGACTCTTTCCTCCGTTTCGATAAGCCCCGTGACCGTCATGTAGTGGTCACGGACCTTTCCGCTTCGCCAGCCCGGGAGGATAAAGCCTCCCTGTCCGTCACGGGTAAGGAGGGTGATGCCCGTCCTGTTTCGCTTCCCGAAGAGAAGCTGCGGCCCCGCCGACAGCGTCACGGGAATATCCCGCTCCAGCATATCGCGGATGCGCGGGAGTATCTTCCGCTTGGAGAAGCACCACCGCGCCTTGTGGGGCGCTCCCAGCTTTTTCAGCCGTGACCGCATCCCCAGGGCCATGCTTATCCCGTTGACCCCCAGCCGCCGCCGGACTTTCAGCCGTCCGCCGGATATGCTCCGGACGTATTCTTTGTATTCCTCAAGGCCGGGCCTTGTGCGTCCGCTTTTGTAAAGCAGGATGTCCGCGCAGGAGATGAGCCCGCAGCCCAGCGGGGAGATGTAACCGTCCCCGGAGCCGAACCAGCCTTGATTTCCCCCGTAGGACAAGCCGTCATCGGTGGAATCCGGCTTCCAGACCTCACCGCAGTCCACACGGACGTATTCACCCGCAAGACCCGTTCTCTTTTCGGTCATCCGTTTTTCTCCTCCGCGTAGCGGACCACTTCTTCAAAGGGCATGGTCCCGCCGAAAATATCCAGCGCCGAACCCACGGTGAAATCCACTCTGCCCCGGCCGTATTCGTACAGCCGGTCCAGGTCGTCAAAGGAGGAGATACCTCCCGCGTAGGTGGAGGGGAACACAAATCCCCCAAGGGTCTTAGCCACGGCAGGCTCGATGCCGCACTGGCGGCCCTCCACGTCCACGGCGTGGACCAGCAGCTCCGAGCAGAACTCGGAGAAAAAGGCCAAAGTGTCGGAGTTGAACTCCGTGTCCGTGTATTTCTGCCAGCGGTCGGTGACGATGTAATACCCGCCCTCTTCCTGTCGGTAGCGGCAGCTGAGGTCCAGGACTATCCTTTCTCTGCCCACGGTCTGCACCAGCTTTTTCAGATTCTCCGTCATCACTCGGCCGTTTCTGAACACATAGCTTGTGACGATAACGTGGGAAGCCCCCATATCAAGGAACCGTCCGGCGTTGTCGGCAGTGATGCCGCCGCCTATCTGAAAGCCTCCCGGGAAGGCATCCAGCGCCGACCGCGCCTGTTCGCAGTCGGCTTCGTATTCGGGAGTGCCCGAGGGGTCCAGCAGGATGATATGCCCGCCGGAGAGCCTGCAGCTGCGGTAAAGCTCACCGTAGTAAGCCCCACACTTCTTCGAGACGAAGTTTTCTTCCGCAAAGCCGCCGTCCCTCAGTGAGCCGCCGACTATCTGCTTCACGCTTCCGCCGTGTATGTCTATGCAAGGTCTGAATCTCATTGC
This sequence comes from Ruminococcaceae bacterium FB2012, assembly GCA_900104495.1. GTDB lineage: Bacteria > Bacillota > Clostridia > Oscillospirales > Ruminococcaceae > FB2012. Next base: position 278,096 of record FMXS01000005.1, read on the forward strand.
TCCGTTTTCTCCTCAGTCTCGGATACCGAGCTTGTACTGTCGCTTTCGCTGCTGCTGTCGTTTTCCTTTTCGGAGTCCTTTGCTTCTTCCGAGGACGGCTCTTCCTTTTTGGAGGAAGAGCTCTCCGCAGCACTGCTGCTTTCTTTACTGCTTTCCTTGCTGCTCTCGCTGTCGGAGCTGCTTTCGCTGTCGGAGCTTTCCTCCTCGCTGCTGCTGTCCTCTTCGGGACGTTCCTCGTCCTTGATAGTTCTGAACAGCACCATCGCCGCAGTACCGTTGTCCGTATCTTCGGTAAAGGTCTCCAGATACCAGCAGTCGTTCTCGATGAACAGCTTCTTTATCTCTTCCATTGCTTCTGAATTCTCAAAAGAGGGGTCGCTGACGTCAAGATAATACTGGTCGGGGATGAACACCAGCTCACCTATGCCGTTCTGCTTGTTCAGCCAGAACAGCTGCTCCACGTTGTAGAGGCTCACGGCGTAGTAGGGATCGGAACCCATTTTCATTTTCATGTAGGAATACTTAGTGCCGTTGGCAGCGGGATATTCGGGCTCGTCCCAGACGTGGTTGCTCTGCTTCATGAACTCGGAGGTGCAGTTGAAGAACTTGTGCTTCAGCTTCAGATCTCCGTCGTCGTAGTGGTTGCGGTCCCAGGTGATGTCCACGCAGTACCAGTCCTGTCCCAGCTTGACCTGGTTCCACATATGGGGATCGCCGTCTTCGCGCTCGCCCTCCACGGTCATGCTCTCGATGCCCATAAGCTGGGTCAGCAGGTTGAAGGTCAAAGCGTAGCCCGAGCAGATAGCCTTCTTGTTTATCAGAGCGCCGTAGGGCGTCTCGCTGTCCTTGCCGTGGTCGGCAAGGGCGTCAAGCTCATCGTTGTCGTATTCGATCTCCGCGATCATCTTGTCGTGGATCGCCAGCTCCTTTTCTGCTTTGGTCATATTGCTGCCGTCGCAGTCCTTGATGAAATCCAGGGCGGCTTCAAGGATAGCGTCCTGGGTCGGGTCAAGAGCGGAAAGGTCCCCGGACTTGTGAGCCTCGATTATCGGCACGATGTCATAGCAGCTGCCGGGTATCATCTGATACTCGCTGTTTTTTTTCTTCTTTTTGGTAGTAGTCGTTTTTTTCGTGGTAACGGCAGTCGTCGTGGATGCCGTGGTCACGGAGGCAGTAGTCACCGTCTCCGCAGCGGAGGACAGGTTGTCTATACGGCTGAGAGTGTTCTCGTTCCCGCAGGCACAGAGCATAGCCGCCGCAAGCAAAACGCATACTGCTTTGATTTTTGATATCATTTCAAAGAACTCCTTAGCTTAAAAAATCACCACCCTTTATTATACCTTATTAAAGGAGATATGTCAATCCAAAATTTTGCAGAGCCCTTTTCTTTCAAAAGGGGGGTGTATCAGCTATGCAAAGTGGGTATATCAGCTATGCAAAATGGGTGTATCAACTATGCAAAATGGGTGTATCAGCTATGCAGACTCCTCAGCAAACCGCGCTGATACGCGGTTTGAAAGGCCCCAAAATCCTCAGTACTATTAGTACTGTAAGTACTGCTAAAGCAATGCCCGTTTGCTTTTGGGGCAAACGGGCTTGTTGTTATTTATAGGCCTTTAAAGGATATCCGTTTTCTGTTCTCTTTCTTCGGTGACGAAGAAGAACAGCGCCGCCAGGAGCATAAGGGCTCCCGCTATGGGGTAGACTTTCACAAGGACATTGGTGCTGCCGTAGATGCTCACGACTCCTGCCGCGATGCTCCCTAAAGCAAGAGTGGCGGAGGCGGAGTTGAAGGCGTTCAGAAACTTCCTCCCCGGAGGGAGCTTGCATTTCAGCGCCGCTAAGATCAGCACCAGTCCCGCCGTGAGGGGGAACAGGAAAGCGTAGATCATCCAGTAGGAATAGACCTCGTGGCTGAATACCTCGTAGATCATCCCGAAGACGGCGCAGAACAGCGCACCGATAAGCTCTCCCGCCGCGTGGCGCATAAGGCGCCTGCGGCCTTCGTCAGTAACCGATGTAAACAATGTCGCTCACGCTCCTTTCCTTTGTGCCGTGTCCCGTGGTGGTGGGATTGTTGACGACCTCTCCTTGATAGTACATAGTCGAGGAACCGCCGCCGTCAAGATTGTAGGCGGTCTGCACGCCGAGACTCTTCATAAACGCTGCCAGCTCGCTGAGGGAAAGCCCTTCGCTGGCGGAAGTCCTGCCGTCGGAGACCACAAAGACGTAGTGAAGCTCGTCGATGATGCCGACAGCCGTCCTGGGATTTGAAGCCATGGCACGGCCTACCTCGTCGCTTTCGCTTACGGTTATCTCTCCGTCCTCGATAAGTCCGGGACCGAAGCAGAAGGCCTGCCATACGCCCTCGTTTATCAGCTCCTCGCCGGACTTTTCACCGCTCTTCATTATCTCAAAGTGTCCGTCGGCGTAGATGCAGAGAATGTCGGTATCGGCGGAAACGGTATCACGGTAAAGCACTCCGTTGCGGATGACGGTGCCTTTCTCCCTTGCGCCGTAGTAGTCGCCGTTTATCGCCAGCAGTGCGTTGTTCTTTGCCGCCGTTTCCGAAGTGGGAGCGGTGACGTTCCTGCCATAGGTGTCATCGGCAAAGGCAGTCTTGAGGTACTGCGCCGAGCTGAGGCGGACATCGGCCACATAGATAGCCGTGTTGTTCTCATAGTATTCTTTCAGCGTGATGCTGATGTTCTCGTCGGACAGGCTTTCGGAGGTTTTGGTCTCCTTCTCCGATGAAGTACTTTCGGACTGACTGTCACGGTCGGTCCCGGTATTCCGGGACCGGGAGTCCGACCGTTTGCTCCGACCCGTTTTTGAAACGCTCTCGGAGCGTTCGGGATTTGCGGAACTATCGGAGCTTCCGACGCTGTCAGCCTGAGAGCTGATGCTTACGGAAGCGGGGGACAGGGGCTTTGTCTCTATGTCCTCAAAGAGGGAGTAATTCGCCTCTCCCGCTCCGGTCTCCTCCGCTCTCGGGATGACGAAGGTGTCCAGCATCACATAGCCTGTATATCCCACGAGCAGAACCCCGTAGATAAGCGCAAAGAGAAAGGGCTTCTTCTTTTTGTTCTTCATCCCGCTTTACCCTCCTTTTTCCTGCCGAAGATGACTGTCCTCTGCACCGCATAGCTGACAAAGAACATTGCCGTTTCGGTTATCAGCTTGGCCGCATAGCGTCCGAGGGGCGTAAGGTTTATCAGCAGGTTCAGCATCAGCGTGTTGCAGACGAGTATGAACAGCGCAAGAGCGAAATACTGCGCCGCAGACTTGCCCGCAGACTTCCTGCTGGCGAATACCAGCCGCCTGTTCAGCTCAAAGTTGACAGCGGCGCTGAATATCCTTGCCGTGATGTTTGCCGCCGTCACCGAGCCTGTCAGTGCCGAGAACAGGCAGTAGAGCAGATAGTCCAGCACGAAGCAGCTCAAAGACGAAGCGGAGAATTTCAGTATCTCCCTGTATATCCTCGCAGAGTCGCCCACGGGGCGGAAATGCGAGGAGAAATTGCTGTCGATGTAGATAGTTTCGATAGGCACTTCTCTGATGGGAAGCTCCTGCCTTGCGTATTCCATAAGCACGTTCATCTCGTATTCGTAGCGTTCTCCGCTTATCTCGCACATCCGACGGACGTGCCTGTCGGAGAAGGCTCTGAGCCCCGTCTGTGTGTCGCTTACGTCCACACCCGAGGACATCCGGAAGACCGTCCGTGTCAGCTTGTTGCCCAGAAGGCTCTTCTTCGGCACCTTGACGTCCTCGCCTTTGAAGCTGCGGCATCCCAGCACCAGAGCCGACAGGCATCTTTCCGCCGTCTCGCAGACCCGTATCGCGTCTGCGACGCTGTGCTGACCGTCGGCATCGAGAGTCACCACCGTGTAGGGCGGTTCAAAGCTCCTTGCGATGAACCGCAGACCCGTTTTCAGAGCGGCTCCCTTGCCCTTGTTTTCCCTGTGGGCCAGCACCGAAGCGTGGAAGGCGCAGCCCTCAAAGACTGCGTCGTACTGTTCGCCGCTGCCGTCATCAACTACCACCGCCGTAAAGCCCCGGCGCTCCAGCTCCTCCGTGAGCCCGACAAGGCTCTCGGAGGGCATATACGCAGGTATCAGCGCTATCCTTTTGCTGTTGGTTCCCATACAGATCAGGCTCCTTTCAAATGTCTCGGTCTTGCTTTCTGATCTGATTATAGAACGTGAAATTAAAATTTACTTAAAGAACAGCGGGCGTATTTTCGGAATATCCTCACGAAATATATTTCGCAGGATACGAAAACGTAATTATTTTTCGTATTTGCGAAAATTTTTAAAATACTCTTGCAATGGGGGAGAGGATGTGGTATAATTATATTGATGTACTGTGACAATTTTCGCCTGCGGGGCAGGCGGACAGCAAAGCGTGGTGAGAGGCATGGATACAAGGATATTCTATCTGGTGCTGTATATCATACTGGCACTGGCGGTGGGATTCTGCGCTTTTTCCGCCAGACGCTCCAAAAAGGAGATAGGCAGAGCCGTGGCTTTGCTGGAGCTGTCCTTCCTGCCTCCCTTGATCGGGCATATCATAATCATCTTCTCCGAGTACGAGGAGATCTCCTTCGTGGGGTATTACTTCTATTTCATCGGGATGAACTGCATAATGGCGGCGCTGATAAAATTCACCGACGCCTACTGCAAGGGCACCGGCAAGGGGCAGAAGCCCCCGAAGTTCATGTTCGTTATGCTGACGGCGGATTCTGTCCAGCTGCTTATGAACATCTTCTTCGGTCACGCCTTCAGCATCGAGAGCATCGACGTCAGCGACAGGCCCTATTACCGTCTGGTGCCTCACCTGGGGCAGACTATCCACCGCGTGGTGGACTACTTCATATTCTTTGCCTCCCTGCTGATATTCATTATGGCTATCAGAAATACCGCCCGCATTTACAGAGAACGCTATACCGTGATACTGGCGTCGTTTATACTGGTCTGCGTCTGGCAGACGTTCTATATCTTCTCCCGCACACCCATTGACCGTTCAATGATCGGCTTCGGCGCATTGGGACTGCTGGTCTACTACTTCTCCCTCCATTACCGTCCGCTGAGACTGCTGGACAGGATGCTTTCCAACATTGCGGCGGAGCTGCCTATGGCCCTGTTCGTATTCGATCCCTTCGGGAAGTGCATATGGACCAACGAGCCGGGTATGAAGCTCACTTCCGTGGGTATGCGCAACGTTGAGGACGCTACGGAAGGTCTCGAAAGGATCTTCGGGAAGGGGAGCATCATCCGCAATGAAAAGCAATGGGCGGAGAGCCGCGTCATCGGGAGCGGGGACAGCGCTACATATTACTCCGTGATAATGAATTCCGTCAGCGACGAGGCAGATCAGCTGGCAGGCTCCTTCCTTGTGATACGGGACAATACCGAAGAACAGCTCCGCCTCAAGCGGGAGCTGTATAATTCCACCCACGACAGCCTGACGGGGCTTTACACCAAACAGCATCTCTACGAATGCATACGCCGAAAGCTGGACGAGAACAGCGGGACCCACTATTTTGCGGCGTTCGTGGACGTGAAGAACTTCAAGATCGTCAACGACGTTTTCAGCTCCGCTTTCGGAGATCTTGCCTTGAAGCAGATCGCCGAGAGCATCCGCTCCCGTATGACGGAGCGGTGCGTCTACGGCAGGCTGGCAGGGGACACCTTCGGAGTTTTCGTTCCCGTCGGGGAGTTCAATGCCGAGACCCTTGAAGCCGAGCTGGAATCCTTTGCCGTCACCGACGGCTCCGTTGAGCATCACCTGCTGATACATCTTGGAGTATACGAGGTCACGGACACAAACATTGACGTTTCCGTAATGTTCGACAGGGCGCATCTTGCGCTGTCTACGATCACCGACGAGTACAAGCGTCATATCGCCTACTACGACAACAAGCTCCGCGAGAAGGTCCTCTGGGACCAGCAGATAACCTCCGAAGTCCGGGATGCCGTGGCACAGATGCAGATAAGACCATATCTCCAGCCCATTGCGGACGCCGAGGGCAAGGTCATCGGGGCCGAGGCTCTCGCCCGCTGGATACATCCCGGGCGGGGATTTATGCCGCCGTCCGCTTTCATACCCGTCTTTGAAAAGAACGGCATGATCGTTGAAGTGGACAGGCATATCTGGCGATGCGCCTGCCGGACTCTCGCCGACTGGAAGGAGAGGGGAGTCGATCTCTTCCTTTCGGTCAATATCTCGCCCAAGGATTTCTACTTCACCGATGTGGTCTGCGAGCTTAAAGCCCTGGTGGAGGAGTTCGGCATCGAGCCCTCGAAGCTCCGCATCGAGATCACCGAGACCGTTATGATGAGCGATGCCGAGGAGAGGATGCTTACTATGGATCAGCTCCGCGAGGCAGGCTTCATCGTGGAAATGGACGACTTCGGCAGCGGATATTCTTCTCTGAACCTGCTGAAAGATATGCCCGTGGACGTCCTCAAAATCGATATGAAGTTCCTCTCCGATACCGACGATAAGACCGGACGCTCCCGGACTATCGTCCATAATATCATCCGCCTCGCCGAGGAGCTGGGGATCGTTTCCCTCACCGAGGGCGTCGAGACCGAACAGCAGTACCGCAGCCTCGCGGAAATGGGCTGTAAACTGTTCCAGGGCTATTATTTCGCCAAGCCCATGCCTCTTGAAGAGTTTGAAGCCTTTGCGATAAAATAAACACAGCACAGAAAAGCCCGTCCGGACGAAAGCGGACGGGCTTGTTTTGTTTGTGAGATATTTACAGGCTTTCTATGAGGCAGACAGCGGTGGCGGAGATGCCCAGCTTTTCGCCTGTGAAGCCGAGGCCCTCTTCGGTAGTTGCTTTTACCGAGACCCGGGAAACATCAATGCCGCAGGCCTCTGCGATCCTTCGGCGCATTTCGGGGATATGAGGCGCCAGCTTGGGAGCCTGGGCGCAGACCGTGGAGTCGATATTGACGATACCGAAGCCCGCGGCTTCGAGCCGGCGGGCGACCTCGGACATCAGCGCAAGGCTGTCGGCGCCCTTGTATTTCTCGTCGCTGTCGGGGAACAGGTGACCTATATCCCCGAGAGCTGCCGCACCCAGAAGCGCGTCCATGACGGCGTGAGCCAGCACGTCCGCGTCGGAGTGGCCCAGCAGGCCCTTCTCGTAGGGGATATCCACCCCGCCGAGGATCAGCGCTCTGTTTTCAGTGAGTTTATGAACGTCGTAACCGTGACCTATACGTATCATAGTATACCTCCCTGTCAGCCCATCGGCTCGTCCCAGCCGTTGACGTTTCTTTGCAGCCGAACAACGTCTTTCATATTGACAGTGCCGTCCTTGAAGGTGTCGCCCAGTTCAAGATCCATGAAACGGAAGTATTCGTCGCCGTTGAGATACTTCTGCATATAAGCCACGTCCTTCATGTTGATACTGCCGTCAAAATTCACGTCGCCGACAGCATAATTGAAGGGGGTCCCGGGGGATGCGGTACCGTCGTACAGAAGCCCCTGCTTCGGGATAAGATCGGTATTGGCATCGACCTTCAGCGCCTTGACCTCATCCGGTGTCAGCTCGATAGCGTCAAGATACTTCTTGGCTAAAAGCCCCTGATCCGCCAGGATCTTATAGGTGGTATAATACGAATTTTCTGTGGAAGTATCTCTGACGGCTCTCCATACTTTGTCGGTTTTGTTATAGACGAACTTGACCGGCTTGACGACATTTTTTACCGTGACATCGCTGTAACGGTACACATAGTTGCCCGTTTCATCGTCGATATGGTCAACGGTCCATTTATAGGTCACCTCCGGGAATTTGAAATCCCGGATAATGATCTTGCTGGTGGGGTGATCTTCAAATTTTGCGCCGATGTCGATCCTCTCATTTTTGTTGACATATCTGCCGTCTACCCAGCAGTCGGAGGCATATCCAAGGTCACCGCTCCAGTACAGCGAACTGCCGTCGCCGACATCACTGGTGTGGAAATAATCTCCGTCCGCTTTTTGGTAAATGTAGGCAAAGGAATTCGGATTGCTGCCTATGCCAGGAACGCTGCTTACGCCGAGGCGTTCTATTCTTATCCATTTGCCGCTGCCCGCATCCTTCCAGATCTGCTCCATGGTCAGAGCATCGTCCTTGGGAATGTCATCGTCCATTTGGATCATTGAATAGCTGTCCAGCAGCGACTTGATGTTTGAAAGGGTGATCTTCGGGTCGCTTTTCTTAAAGGTGAATGATCTGGTGATCTTATCCTTGCTGATGCCCTGTCCCTTACCGATACCGGTCCCGCCGTAGGTTTTGGTGGTGCCGTTATAGGTCACATAAACGACGTAATGGAGGTAATCGTCCCATTCCACGGTGCAGTCCGGGGCCAGCTTCTCCGCCACCGAAGCCATCATGCTCGGGTAGGCTATAGAATCGAGGCGGTAAGGATAGATCTCCGAAGCTAAAAGAGGCTTGTCGTCCAGCCGCAAATAAGGGCTCTGGATGTAGAAGGCCTGATCCTTGTGTGGGGAAGTTGACATTGACCAGTAGTCTTCTGCTCTGAAAAGCTCTCCGCGGACCCAGGATCCGCTGTAAAGGCAGATCGACGAGAGCCCGCTGCTCACAGCGTCCAGGTTCTCAAAGAGATCCGATTTTGTGGCGTAGGTGTCAATCAGGTAATCCAGCGAAGATTTCAGCTTCGGTATCGTGTACTTCTTATTTGTGTCCTTCCATTTGGCATACTGGACATCAGTGTCGGTTCTGTACTGCAATGTCAGCTCTCCGCCGTCGGTTTTTCCGCTGTAGAAAATATATCCGCCGCCAACGCGGCCGGTCTCGGTGTCCTCGTAATCTACGTCGGCGTAGAGCCGGAGATCGAGGTTCCACCTGCTATAATTCTTCACCGATATGACCGGATCGTCGCCGTATAACAATTTGTATTTCGAGTCCTTGTCCACGAAAGCAAATGACCAGGGGTCCGGGTTATCCGTTTTTACGAAGAAATACTCATTGAACGGCGCCAGCAGGGGAGTGATCTCATAACTGTACTTGGTGACCTCTTTCGCCGAGGAGGGCTTGATGTCGGCCGCACCCGCCTTAATATCCGGCAGGGCAGCGGGCAGCGTACCCATTACCGCCGCCGCAGTGAGCAGGGAAACGATCTTTTTGAGTATCATATCAATTCAATGCTTCCTTTCGTTTTTGTCTTTACAGACTGTCATATGTCCTATCAAAGTCCGTTGGGGTTCTTCTCCGCGAAATTCCAGCCGTCGCGGCACATATCGTCCAGGGTGAACCGGGCTTCCCAGCCGAAAAGCTCTTTAGCTTTTTTGGGCTCGGCATAGCTCCATGCGATGTCGCCGGCACGGCGGGGCATTACCTTGTAGGGCAGCTCTCTGCCGCAGGCCTTCTCAAAAGCGTGGAGCACGTCAAACACGCTGGAGCCCTTGCCGGTGCCGAGGTTCACGGCCTCGACGCCCTTGTGGGACAGCACATACTTCAAAGCGCAGATATGCCCCTTGGCCAGGTCCACAACGTGGATGTAATCCCGGACGCCTGTGCCGTCGGGAGTGTCGTAGTCATTTCCGAATACACCGAGATACTCTCTCTTGCCTACTGCCACCTGCTGGATGTAGGGGAAGAGGTTGTTGGGTATGCCGTTGGGGTCCTCGCCGATAAGTCCGCTGCTGTGAGCGCCTATGGGATTGAAATACCTCAGCAGAGCGATGCTCCATTCGCTGTCGGCCACTGCCACGTCCTTGAGTATCTGCTCGATCATGACTTTGGTGTAGCCGTAGGGGTTGGTGGAAGTGTGGGTAGGCATGGTCTCAACATAGGGCACCTGGTTGTCCACGCCGTATACCGTAGCCGAAGAGGAGAAAACTATCCTCTTGCAGCCGTGAGAGCGCATAGCCTCGATAAGCATCAGCGAGCCGGTGATGTTGTTGTGGTAATACTCCACGGGCTTAGCCACGCTCTCGCCCACAGCTTTCAGCCCTGCAAAGTGGATGACCGCCTCGATCTGATTCTCGTCGAATATCTTGTTGAGGGCATCCAGGTCGAGGATGTCCGCTTCGTAGAATTTCAGGTCCCTGCCCGTGATCTGCTTAACTCGCTTCAAAGACTCCGGCTTGGAGTTGGAGAAGTTGTCAACGACGACGATGTCGTACCCCGCTTCAAGAAGCTCCACGCAAGTGTGGCTGCCTATAAATCCTGCTCCGCCAGTTACAAGTATTGCCATAATAAATATCTCCTTTACAGATAGTATCCAAAGTTCCGGCCGAAAAGCCGTCATACACATTTATTATACCATGCTTATGACAAAAAAGCAATACGTTATTTGATGATTCTTCGGCGCTTTTTCGGGGGCACTGAGAGTGGGGGAAATGTCTCTTTTCTGCTTTTTTATCTCTGATCAATTCAATAAGCATTAAAAGCTGCACGTTTGCGTGCAACAAAATGGTCTTTTCCGGCTATAAGTGAAAGGGGGTAAAAAACAGGACCGGTCATCTCTCTCCGGCCGGTAAGCAAACAGGAAAAACAATGGAGGTAAAAATGAACTACACAATTTACAAGGAAGATCTTCTGAACATTGCAAACGGTACACCTGCTGTCCGCGCCGAGCTTGTCGCTTCCTCGAGCGAGAATATACCCTATTACTCCGATGTAAGCGGAAGGACCCTCGCCGTCGGCTCGGTCGCTCTTGTGCCCAGCGAAAGCAAGCTCTACATCCTCGACAACGATCTGCTCTGGACGGATTGGGAATCCGGAACCAAGTTATCGGCTCCGGCTGAACAGGAGGAGCAGAATGCTTGACTTTATCCACATAATTAAGGCAAGCAAGGGACTGCCGGTGAAGGATACCGCTGCCATGCTACTCGCCGACAGGCTGAAACGCTACGAGGCTTTAGAGTATATCTCGAATACCGAGGGATCGTATATCCTGACAGATATTCTTCTCAACGGATATACCGACAAGGCGGAGATAGATATGCAGCTCAGCTTTATGGATGAGCTCGGACAGTTCCCGGCGCCGACGATCTTCGGAGCTGCTTCCAGAGCAGACGAATCGGAGCGAATAGCCTTCTATGCGGGCAATTACGGTTACTATACGAACTACATTCTCACTGTAATGTGCGGCACCTCAATGGAGGCGGCAAGTGATTATGTAATGCTCGACCCCAGCGGCTTTGCCGGCAATATATGCAGCAGTGCAGTCGAACAGGGAGCTATTGACAACAGCACCGGCCAACCCGGACAGCAGTCCGAGAGAGTAAGAACAGCGGATTATGTCGAGATCCCTGTCGGTACAACTCTGCTTTATGCTGCGCCGAACTGGTATAAATACTTAAACGGCTCCGTTTCGCCCTATGTTTATATCTATCAGTATGATGCAGACAAGAACTATTTAGGCTATACTTATGTATCCGAGGCCTTCGGCTCTGCATCCGTTGATCCGACCGCAAAGTTTGTCAAGCTTATGTACGGACAAAACGCCCTCGGGGCACTGACGCCCGAGTCAATAGGAAACGGCTTCATATTATCCCTTTCACCTATTGATGCCCAGGATATAAACAAGCGCGGTATACTTACGGTCAAAGCCCCGTCGCCCAGCTTCTCAGCCACAGGAGGAACTGAAACGGTCTATTCTCCCAGCACACTGATACACCCTTATTCGGCCCTTTCGCCGACCGACTATGAGATAACCAGTCCCGCAGCCGTGTTTGCTTTAAACAACTGCGGAACGATAATTCCGGGTCCTTACAGGCAGATGAAGATCTTCGGCATAAAGATCTACCGCAGCAATACCCTCACTCACGAGCTCGTTCCGGTCCAGAAAATATCAGACGGAACAAAAGGTCTGTTCGACAAGACGACACGCAAGTTTTTCCCTATGGTCACGGTCAGCGGAAGCTGATCCGCATAAAAGCAAGAAGCTGCTGCATTCCGCAGCAGCTTTTTTTGCTGTCAGGCCTCTTCCTCGCTGTTTATTTCCTTCCACTTCCGCTTTATGCGTTTTCTCAGGATCAAAAAGTATACCGCCGACCATATCAGCCCGAGCAGCAGTGACTCCGGCAGTTCGCCGATGACGTTCTGGAGCGGGAGCAGTTTTTTGATATAAAAGAACGCTGCCGACATTCCTGCGCACAGCAGGATGATAACACCCGAAATTTTCCACGGGAACACTTTTGAATAGCTCACTCCCGAAACATCGGATGTGAATTTCAGCATCAGCAGCGACAGCAGCGCTATTGATAAAAATGATGCGGCTGCAGGTCCTTCAAATCCGAAGAAATAATAAAACAGCGGATTCAGAGCTGCGTTCAGGACAAGATTGACGATGCTGCACAGCAGTATCTTCTTTGTCTGACCGGTGGAATTGAGTATCAGTCCGAAATATGTGCAGCGGATGGGAAGTATCAGCGTATAGATCCGGAACACGGCAGTTCCCGGCAGATATTTTGCCGAATAGAGGAACGTCACAACATCCTCGGCGAAGGTGAAGATCCCCGCAGTGAACAGCGCGATTATTATAAACGAAAGCTCCGTAGAAACGTTCCAGAGCCTTACCGCTCTCTCGGTTTTCCCGTTTTTAATCAGCACTGCGGCTCTCGGAAGAAGCACTGCGGTTATGGACGCCGATACTATCGTAAGCGGAAGCTCCTTTGCCGCATTGGAATATATCGCAAGCTGATCCGTGTCCATAAGAGCGCCTATAAGCAGCTTGTCGATCTCGATGCTGAGGGTGCCGACCATAGTGGAAAGACCGATCGGCAGGGAGAATACGAGTATCCGTTTTATCATGCCGGTATCAATAACTGCTTTTATGCCGCCGCTGATACGGTGGGTCATGAAATATACGATAAGGGCATAAAGACAGTTGACCGCAGCAAAGACCGCGATATACACTGAAAACCCGCCGCCGAGGAGCTGCACGGCCACAAGGCTCAGGAGTATAGCCGCGGAGCTTGCCATTTTGCAGATCATAAGCAGGTTTACTCTCCGGTATACCACCAGAACATTCTCTATCGAGGACGAAATAACCGTCGCCCAGGGGTAGAGCGCGAGGAAATACCAGAACCTGCTTATGGCATCATTTTCAAAATACTTCTCGATCAGCGGAACTGACAGCACGAGCAGGAGCCCTATGGCAAGGCTCAGCACGGTGCCTGCTGTATAATAGACCGAAAGAAAGTGCCTTTTCTCGTCATCGTCCTCCGCACGGGCAAGGAAATAGTTGATGCTGTTGGGAAGCCCGAGCATCAGAAGAGAGACGAAAAGATTTATGACGAGAAGTATCGAGGAATATGTACCGTATTCTTCAAGTGAGCAGAAGCGCGACAGTATCATACCCGTGGCGGTCGAGATGCAGAGGGTCACGGCTTTTGAAAAGGTCAGCCTGACAGCGTCTCCGCCCAAAGATGTTTTTTTCATCAGAGTCTTATCCTTTAGTGTTGATTGGAGCCTTATCGGAACAGCTCTTATTCATCTGAGAAAAAACTCAGGGATGAATATCGCGGATCTTGCGTGCAGGATTTCCCGCGATCACGCAGTGTCCTTCGGGAAAGGATCTTGTGACAACAGAGCCTGCCCCCACGACCGTATTATCTCCGAGGCGCACTCCGGGAAGGATGACGCAGTTCAGACCTATCCAGCATTTTTTGCCTATATGTACATCATGACCTTCCTGATGCTGATCCGGATCGGAAAGCTTATGATTAGCTGTAACGATCCCGACGTTATTGGAAATATAAGTTCCTTTTCCGATCACTATTTTCGCCCCGATAGTCTGAAAATAGCACCCGCTGTTAGCAGCTAAGCTGTTGAGATCGTCCGGGTGAAAGATCATATTTTCGCCGCAGAAATTCAAAGGAGAAACAGGGAAACGCAGATGCTTGTTGGTCTTGAAGATTATCCTGTTCCAGATATCCTTATACGCCCACAGGTATCCCGCAGAATTGTATTTTTCAAACCATTTGCTTTTAAGGTATTTCTGATCGTAATAATACAGTGAAAAAAGCCTGACAAAGCCATACCGCCATAATATGCCGGGAGCCCTTAACAGTTTCTTGATGTTCATTTTGATATTCCTCATAACAATGTAATAAAGATTTTTACAGTCTCCAGAATCTCATCCCGCCGGCTTTCAGCTCGTCCATGCGGTAAAGGCTCTTGACATCTATCAGCACCTTTTCGGAATCGTCAAGCTCCGGACGGAACATTTCCTTTATCTGCATCACCGACATGGAGCGGAACTGGGTATGCCCCACCGCCACGATAAGGCAGTCCGCCCCGGGAAGCTGTTCAAAGGGCACCAGCGATACTCCGTATTCCTGCTTTGCCACCGCCGCGTCGGCCCAGGGGTCGGAGACCACCGGCTCGATCTCGTATTCCTTCAGCCGGGTGATTATATCCACCACCTTGCTGTTGCGGGTATCGGGGCAGTTCTCCTTGAAGGTTATGCCGAGGATAACGACCTTGGCTTTCTTGGGCGCCATGCCCGCTTCGATCATTTCCTTGATGGCGGCGTCGGCAACGAAAGCTCCCATACTGTCGTTGACCTTTCTGCCGTTTAAGATTATCCTGCTGTGATAGCCCAGCTTTTCGGCGGCGCTGGTGAGATAATAGGGATCGACGCCGATGCAGTGTCCGCCCACAAGTCCGGGACGGAAGCCCAGAGCGTTCCATTTGGTGTTCATTCCCTGCAATACCTCGTCAGTATCTATATGAAGCTTGTCGCAGATAATGGCTATCTCGTTCATAAAGGCGATGTTTATATCCCGCTGGCTGTTCTCGATGACCTTTACCGCCTCGGCGGTCCTGATGTTGGAAACCTGGAAGGTCCCCGCCTTGATTATCATATCGTAGACTTTCTTTATCTCGGCGCAGCTTTCGCTGTCCATGCCCGAAACCACTTTCTGGATGCTTGTCAGGGTATGCACTCTGTCGCCGGGATTTATTCTCTCGGGGCTGTAGCCGATCTTCCAGTCGATGCCGCATCTGAGCCCCGATTCCCGCTCGATGATCGGCACGCATATATCCTCGGTGACGCCGGGATAGACCGTGGATTCAAAAACGACTATCGTTCCCGGCGCAAGGTTCTGCCCGACTATCTTTGAAGCGCCCTCAACAGGGGCAAGGTCGGGAGTCTTGTCGTCCTTGACGGGAGTCGGCACGGCAACGACTATGAAACGGGCTTCTCTGAGCCTGGACGGATCAGCGGTGAACTCCACCGTGGTATTCTTTATGGCATCGCCCACCTCATTGGTGGAGTCGATGCCGTTTTTGTATTCATCGACGCGCTTCTCATTTATGTCAAAGCCGATGACCTTGATATGCTTTGCGAACTCCACCGCGATAGGCATACCGACATAGCCGAGACCGACAAGAGCAAGCTTTTCCTCGCCGCTTATCAGTCCCTTGTAGATATTGTTAAACTCCATTATTATCCCTCTTTTCGCAGAAAGCTCCCGAGAGCATCTGCGACTTTTTTTATTTCCTCATCCGTGATATACGGGTGCAGCGGCAGACTCAAAACCGTTCTGCAAAGCCGTTCCGTCACGGGGCAGCCGGCGTCGGCGCTGTCCGTTCCGGCGAAGGCCCCCTGCGTATGCATAGGCTTCATATAGTAGACCATAGCCGGGATCTCCCGCTCTTTGAGCCTGGCCTGTAAAGCCGCCCTGTCGGTGCCCTCGGGGAGCTGAACAGTATACTGCGCCCAGCTGCTCACATATCCCTCTTTGATCTCCGGCAGGACAAGTCCGGTATTTTTCAGAGCCTCGTTATATTTCAGCGCGGCTTTATTGATGTCATCAAGCTCATATTCTCTGAAGGCTTTCAGCTTCACCTGCAATATTGCCGCCTGTAAGGTATCAAGGCGGCTGTTCATTCCCAGCCGGACGTTATCGTATTTATTCCCGGCGTTCTTGCCGTGGACCGCAAGGCTTCTTACGGCCGCCGCCCATTGGTCGTTATCGGTAAAGACCGCACCGCCGTCGCCGTAACAGCCGAGAGGTTTGGCGGGGAAGAAGCTGGTGGTGGATATATCCCCGAAGGAGCAGGCTTTTCTGCCGTTTATCGAGCCGCCGAAGCCCTGAGCGCCGTCCTCCAAAAGCAGAAGACCGTATTTGCGGCAGATCTCTCTGATCCGCGGGTAGTCCGCCGGCTGACCGAAAAGGTCCACTGCGGCAACGACCTTCGGGGTGTACCTGCCCTCGTTTTTCACTTTGATTATAGCCTCTTCGAGCCTGTCGGGGTCGATATTGTAAGTACGTTCGTCCACATCGACGAACACCGCCGCCGCTCCCTCCGCGGCGGGACATTCGCCCGTGGAGAAGAAGGTGAAGTCCGGGACAAATACCGCGTCGCCCTTTCCGACGCCCCAGGCTTTCAAGGCCAGAGTAATGGCATCGGTGCCGTTGGCGCAGGTGATGCAGTGCTTCACGCCGACGTACTCCGCCAGCTGAGCTTCAAGCTCTCTCACCGCCCCGCCGGATATGAACTGCGCTGAGGACAAGACCCCGGCAATGCTTTTATCTATCTCATCTTTCAGCACGCTGTACTGTTTTTTCAGGTCACGGAACTGCATTTATCTCACCTCGGATATACTGTCCGAATCTCTTTCGTATTTTCTTCCGCAGTCGGGACAGGCAAGCTCCCTGTCAAGCACCTGTCCGCATTCGCAGACCCAGCCGATGCGCTTCGCCGGAACTCCTGCCATAAGCGCGTGAGCCGGGACGTCGGATGTTACCACGGCTCCCGCCGCGATAAGCGCCCATTCGCCCACGGTATGCCCGCAGACTACGGTGGCGTTCGCGCCTATGCTTGCGCCGGTCTTTACAAGCGTCTTCTTATAGCCTGCCCTGCCCTTGGGATATTTCGCCCTCGGGGTAAGGTCGTTGGTAAACACGCAGGAGGGTCCGCAGAAGACCCAGTCCTCCAGCTCGACGCCTTCGTATACCGAAACGTTGTTCTGTATCTTTACGCCGTTTCCTATTATCACGTTATTCGAAATATTCACGTTCTGCCCGAGGGAGCAGTTCCCGCCGATGACGGCTCCGGACTGGATATGGCAGAAATGCCAGATCTTAGTACCCTTGCCTACGGTAACGCCGTCGTCGATAAAACTGCTTTCGTGAACAAAAAAGTCCTTGTTCATCTGTCAAATCTCCCTGCGAAATCCATAGTCGAGCAATCCTCCAGCGGGAGCTTCACGGCTCTGCCCTCGGCGGCGCTCTTGTAGATCGCCAGCACAAGCTCCAGCGCCCGGCGGCCGTCCTCGGCGGTGACGTAGGGCTCTCTTCCCGTTTTTATCGCGTCTATCACATCCGCATAAAGGGGCGTGTGGCCGTAGCCGTAAACGTTGGGAGGATTCTCGCCGTATTCAGCCTTGACCTTCTCCGGGTCGTCCAGCTGGTCGGAGAAGCGCCACTCCTCGATGATGTTGTCGGATATGCCTCCTGCCTTGACGGTGCCTTTTTCTCCGAAAAGATAGAGGGTCTCTTCAAGGTTTTTCGGATAGATATTCGTCGTCCCCTCGACGATGCCGTAGGAGCCGTTTCTGAATCTTATCAGGGCTATTCCCAGATCCTCCGCTTCGATATAACCGTGGCAGAGATTGTCGGTCATGCCTATGACGCAGTCGATCTCGTCCCCCATCATCCAGCGAAGCAGATCGATGTTGTGGATGCACTGATTCATCAGCGCACCGCCGTCCTGAGCCCAGGTCCCCCGCCACTTTGCCCGGGAATAGTATTCCCAGTCCCGGTGCCAGCGGATGTGGGCAGTACCGTGGAGCATCCTGCCGAAGCGTTCCTTCTCGACGGCATCTCTTATCTTGCGGACTGACTTGTTGAAGCGGTTCTGATGATTGGCGCAGACCACCACGCCCTTTTCCCTGCCCGCCTTGATGATCGCGTCGGCGTCTTTAAGAGAAAGGGCTATGGGCTTTTCGATTATCAGATTGCAGCCTGCGGCGATACAGTCGAGAGCGATAGCGGCGTGCTTGCCGGATTCCGTGGCAACGGCCACGAGCTCCGGCTTTTCCGTTTCGAGCATCTGCTTATAGTCGGTATATGTATGCACTCCCGCAAGGTCAAATTTTACCACCTTGTCGTGCATATTCCTCTCGTCGATGTCGCAGAGGCCGACGAATTCAAGGCCGTTGCTTTTTGCCGCGGCAATATGGTTGGGAGATATGCGTCCGCAGCCGATAAGGGCGTATTTCATTTTAGTTTCTGTTATCATAGTATTCTTCCATTTCCTTGATGATCTTTTCGGCAGAATTGCCGTCGCCAAACGGTTTATAATCCGGGTCAACTGTCTGTTCATGTGACAGCTTTTCAAGTATATCGGCAGATCGGGGCTTAGCAAGTTCATTTCTTCCGGAAACCATTGTTTCCGGCCAGCAGACAAAATCAAGTATCGTGACGCACTTTTTCTCCGCGAAGAAAGCCTCTCTCTGAAGGCCGCCGGAATCGGTAACGATCTTTTTGGCGTTGCTGACAAGACACAAGCTGTCAAGATAACCGACGGGCTCGGCAAGAAGGATCTTCTCTGTCCCCGTCTGTTCCAGGAGCCTTCCTGCTCTTGCCTTGTTTCTCGGATGAACAGGATATACTGTCGGGGCATCAAGCTGCTCCATCGCCTTGAAGATCTCAAGAAGATCCCTGTCGTCGCCGGTATTCTCTTCGCGGTGACAGGTAAGATAATAGAACTCAGGCGGGACGTTTATTTTTCTTCCGTCCAGCATATCGAGCCTGACCTCAGAAATCTTCTTATAACTGCGGTACTCGGAAAAAGCATCGTACATTGGATCTCCCACCGTTTTTCCGCGGTCTGCAAGGCCCTCCGAGATCAGGGAATCCATTCCGCTCTGAGTGCTTGCAAGCAGAAGCGAAGAAACGTGATCGGTACAGATACGGTTTATCTCTTCGGGATTTGTCATGCTGTGGGTCCTGCACCCGGCTTCAACGTGGCATATCGGAATATGGAGCTTTGCGGCAGCCAGCGCCGCAGCAAGCGTAGAATTTGTATCACCGTATACCAGCAGCCAGTCGGGCTTTTCTTTCATCAGCACTTCTTCGGCAGCTATCATCATCTTCCCGGTCATCTGAGCGTGCGTGCCGCCGGAGATGCCGAGATTATAGTCAGGCGCCGGAATATTAAGCTCTTCAAAAAACTGTTCCGACATATTGCGGTCGAAATGCTGGCCCGTATGCACAAGTATCTCGGTATGTTTTTTTCGGATCTTATGAGAGACCACCGCCGCCTTTATAAATTGCGGACGTGCGCCCACAACAGTAACTATTCTCATTTTTCTTCCCTCTCTGATGCATTTGCTTTTTCAGCGGTCAGGTCAAGCAGGATACTGTGAAGTTTTTTGGACAGAAAGCTGTAGCTGAAAGCTTCGTACAGTTCCTTTGACGGTTTGCGCTCAAGCCTGCCGCGGGTCATTTTTTCGCTGTAAAGCTCCGTTATGAAGCGTTTCAGAGCAGGCATCGAGACTGCCTTTGTACACTGCTCATAGCAGAAGCCGTAGTTATATTTTTTCTGAAGCATCAGCAGCTCGCTCCCGGGGGCGTTTCCCGTCAGCATTGCGAGGATCGGCTTCCGGGTCTTTATCCCTTCGTAGAATTTGCCCGTAAGTATCCCCTTGCTCTTTTTGGTGTTCCAGGAGAACAGCGTAAAGACATCGGCAGACATCTGAAGGACTGTTGTTTCGGTCCGTGAGAGATAGCCTTTGTCAGTCAGTATATCCTTGATGCCCGCCTCGGAAAATATCTCGGCAAACTTTTCAGAATCGGGTCCCGCATACAGGAAACGGATCCTGCTGCGGTCTGCTTTGCCTTCCTCGATGAGCTCGGACAAGCATTTCACAAATGCTTTCAGCGCCGGGATACGGTCCTTGTGGAGCTTGCCCGTATAGCAGAAGGAAAGGACGCCGCTTTCGGCGGAGACTTCCGGGAGCTCTTCTTTATCGTCAAATCCGTTATACAGCACTTTGATCTTATCACAGGGATAAAGCCCGTTCAGTTCATCGGCGATCCCCTGGCTTATAACAGTGACAGCGTCGGCATTTTTCAGAGAAAGCACAGTGGCGTCCTTGGCGTATTTATTCCACCAGATATCGTCAAACATACTGTCGTGCATTATCATGGAATCTCTGTAATCCATGATCCATCCGGCTTTAAAGACCTCGGCGGCATATTTTCCGGCGTAGATGTTTTCAAAGCTGCCGCAGGTAGAAAAGACCGCATCATATCTTCTGCCTTTTCTGTAAAGGGCATCGATCGCCCGTTTCTGATATTTCAGCACAGTGCCGTAATGGCGCAAACATTTCGGCGGCTTTCCTTTTAGGATAAACAAAGTGTCTCTCGCCGCTTTGACCGCTATCCTGACCGGCTTCGGGACAGAATGCGTTACCAGATGAGCGGGCGCCTTGTCGGACTGATACTCCCCTCTTTCAAACTGCTCTGCGGGAGAATTCTTTCCGAGAGCCGAAACGGTCTCGCAGAAATGAACGTTTTCATATTCAGAAAAGGGCACGGATTCCAATTCGCCGGAACGCAGGACTGTTACGTTATTGCCGCTCTGAGAGAGGGCTCTCGCAAACATATACGGTCTGACTGCGGCTATGCAGGAATCGGGAGGATAGAATGTTGTAATGATAAGTATATTCATTTTCAGCAACCCACTTTTTTACCGATCGGCTATGCTGAATATTCCGCCTGCCGATCAAAATTACTTGACGAGCCTTTTGAACAGGCTCATTATCTCTTCGGCGTTCTTCTCCCAGCTGAACTTTTTCAGCTGACGCTTCATTTTCGCTTTGGTCCCGGACATTTCCTTATCGGAAAGCGTCAGCACTTTTCTGAACTGCCCTTTAAGAGCCTCGGCGTCATAGGGATCGTCGATATAGAACGCGGCGTCTCCGCCCACCTCCGGCAGAGAAGAAACTCTCGTCGTGACCACCGGCAGTTCCTTGTCGAAGGCCTCCAGCACGGGTATGCCGAAGCCCTCGTAAAGCGAGGGATAGGCAAACAGCGAAGCATTCTCCAGCAGATACTGCTTTTCCTCCGCGCTTATATATCCGGGCATTATGATCCTGTCCTTGTATCTGCTCGTCCCGGCGGCTTTATAGATATCGTCGCAGCGCCAGCCGCGTCCGCCCGCAAGCACGAGATAAAGGTCACTGTCCCCGTACTCGTCCAGATACTTTTCAAAAGCCTTTATGATCGTCATTATATTTTTTCTCGGCTCTATGGTGCTGATGAACAGAATGAACCTGCCCTTTATATCAAGCTCCGGCTTCATATCCGGGGTGTAGGGCTGTTTTCCCTCCGCGCTGCCGTTAAGGCCGCCGAGATAGCTTATGGCGATCTTGTTTTTTCTGACGCCCAGCAGCTCGTGGATGTCCCGGGCGGAGGCTCTTGAAATGGTCACGATCTTGTCCGCATTGTGTGCGGCGATAGGCAATCCCAGCTTGTGATGAATACGGCTTTTGAGAGTCACTGTATCCTTGAAGCGCAGCATCGCGAGGTCGTAGACCGATACCGCATATTTCTTAGCTCCGCACTTTACCGACATAAAATAATCGGGAGCCCAGAACAGATCCGTCCTGTACTTCATCCGCTGTATCGGTGCGATCACGAATTTGTAAAGCAGCGCAAAGGGCAGCGCAAGGAGCTTGTTGTTTATCCTGTTCTCGCGGTCGGCTGCGATGGGGTTTCGGATAAGATGCCAGTTTTCCTTCAGCTCGGCATCAAGATATATCTTCTTTCTTGAAAACAGATAATATTCGTTCTCGGGATGATTTTTGCTCCAGCTTTTCAATACGTTCTCAACAGCTGTGGGTATGCCTGTCTTGCTGCTGTTTTTAAACAGAGAAGCATCAATTCCTATTCGCATTCCGTTTACGCTCCTTTATTTTACTTTCCGCCGTAAATGCGTATCAGCTTCAGAAGTTTCCTTGCCGACTTTTCCCACGAGAAGCGGTCAAGGGCTTCCTTCGCGGGAGCGGCGGGCTCTGCAAGCAGAGCGTTCAGGTCGCAGTCATAGCTGTACGGGTCGATGTAATGCACCGAATCCCCCAGCACTTCGGGCATCGAAGCGGTGTTCGACGAGATCACCGGCGCACCCATAGCCAGCGCTTCAAGGGGCGGTATGCCGAAGCCCTCGAAGGTGGAGGGGAACAGGAACGCCTTGCAGTTTTTCATCAGCGACTTTATCTGTTCGTCGGAGATATAGCCCACAAAGACAAGATTGTCTATGCCGCTAAGGTCCAGCTTCTCGCTGGAATTCTTGACGCTGCCCCCCGCGATGACAAAGGTCTCGGCGGGGTTTCTTTTTGCCTGCCCGACTATCCACTTGAAGTTCTTGCGCTCCTCCAAGCTGCCAAGGGCAAAGAAATACCTGCCCTTTTGTATTGTCGGGTATTCTTCAAAGAGGCTCTCGTCCTCGCCCACGGCAAGGATATGCTCCCACGAACAGGGCACGACGCCTATCCGCTTTGCCGGGACTTTATATACTTCCGAGATCTGCTCCTTGCAGAAACTGCTGATAGTTATGATC
>FMXS01000037.1 GCA_900104495.1 Ruminococcaceae bacterium FB2012
TTTTTCAAAATAATTCTGCGACAGTTTTTCTCTGCCGTGTTGTTTATGCGACGCCGTGACGTATTTCTGTTGAATAACCAACATTACGACACTTATCTGCTTATTGAAAAGGGCTCGGATGCGTGGTATTATGTAATCACAGCAAGGGAAACAAACAAAAACAACACAAACCAAAAGGAGGAAAAATCAATGATCTCAGCAGGAGTAGCAATAGCAGGAATCGCGGCAGTAACAGCAGCAGGTTTCGGAATGTGTGCATTATATCTGTTTATCAAAGGATAAGCAGCAAAAAACAGATCGGATCAGAAGGAGGAAAAAACAATGATCACACCGTTAGCAGTCATCGGAATTTGGGCGGCAGCAACCGCAGGAGTATTCTGGCTTATTTCAAAGCTGTAAATCAGACACAAACACAATAAACCAAAACAAACAACACTAAGGTGGAAAAAATAATGTTCACATTTATAGCCATATCATCAGTTCTGGCAGGCTTTGCAGGATATGCGATCTATTCCGTAATAACCTGTCACTGAACAAAACAAATATAATAGCAGAAGTTGTATAAATCAAGACAAAGGAGGTAAGAAAGATGCTGATAGCATTCGGCGGATTTGCCGCAACTGTAGTATTTCTCGGAGTTATGCAGTCTCTGATCGGATAAAAAGAAGATCGTATTCCCTGCATATCTCAGTGAGTTCAAGCAGTTAATTTGAAAGCTGATCAAAAAATAGTAGAATTAAGCAACGCACGTGCTTTTATTCGTTTGTCAACACCTAATTCAAAATTTCAGGCAAGTACGATGCCGGGCTCTTGAGGTGACGATCAGAAGTGCTGTGTTCGGTATTATAAATCATGCATCTTTTATCAGCGCATACATCTTCATATTCTCGAGCTTACCGTTCTTGAAAGCATTGCACCTCAGCACCCCTTCGCAGGCGAAGCCGGCCTTTTCAAGTACTCGGCATGATGCTGCATTGCTTTCAAAGGGCTCAGCAAAGATCCTGATGATGTCGGTATTGTCAAAAACATAGCTGCAAATCTGCCTGACAGCTTCGGTCGTATAGCCGTTACCCCAGTAGGGTTCCCCGATATAGTAACCCAGCTCGGCAGTCCGGTAATGGATATTTCCGCAGCGGAATATGCCTATGCTCCCGATGACCTTATCATCGGCAGTGACCGCAAAAGCAAAGGTCTTATCCTCATCGGCGGACAGCATCGCCCGTATAAAATCCTCTGCATCCTTCTCCGTGTAGGGAAAAGGCAGACCGTCCCTCAGATTATCAAGTATCTTTACGTTGTTCAGATTCTCGGCCAGCGCGGTCTTGTCTTCAAGCTTCCATTTTCTTATTCCGATAACCATTTTCATTACCTCAATTAAGGCAATACCGCACAACCCCTGTGCGTCAGATACGAAGTCAGATTTTTCGTCAGAGTGCATAAATTCGACGCAGGCGGGCTGGCGCCCGGCAAGGAGAATTTGTGTACTATGACGGAAAATATGCAAGTATATGACGTACAGAGGCGTTAGCCGCGGGTTGTGCGGTGTTGCCTTAAGTTTATTTCAGAACCCCATAGCGGTCTTTGTTTGCTGCATCTTTTCCGTGCCCACCAGCTCTTCAAGGAGCATAAAGGCAACAGCCGGGCCCGTCTGCGGGCAGTAGGATGTTATGATATTATCCGTCCTCACAACCGGCTCATTCACGACGATCGCACCGTACTGTGCAAGCTGTTTTTGCCTGTGTCCACCGTTAAGGTGATAGGTCGTGGCACGCTTTCCTTTAAGTATGCCGCTGTTGCCCAGCGCAAGCGCCGCGACGCAGATAGTTGCTATCATCTTGCCCGAGCATTGAAATCATTTATCAGCTTAACCGCCTGCTCCGAGAAGGCATCCTCGTAAAAGCTGTATTCCTCAAAGCCGCCGGGAATCGCCAGCGCATCGTAGTCGTCGATGCAAACATCATCGAGCAGCAGTTCCGCGTTGACCGACACACCGAAAGTGCTTGTGACCGTCTTTCGCAGAGCGCAGGTAACAGCATCGACACCTGCCCAGCCCATAATGTCAACAAAAACGCTCGCCTCCATTGTTTCAAAGCCTTGAGCAAGAAAAAGCAATACTTTCATGTTTAATCCTCCGTTATATAACCCAGTTCATCCGGCAGATCATCCCATAATTTCTCTCTTGAACTGTACTTATCAAATTTTGAAACTATCAGAGGTGCGGGTTCGGGATAGACCGTCAGGCCGTCTCGCTCTCCCTTCTCGGGACGGATCGGAAATGCAAGCTGCTCTGTTTCGAGAGAAAACTGCGCGTTCACGCCCGGCTTGTTGCCTCTTGGGTCAAGCCTGATCCACCTGCCGACAGACTTTATATATACTCCGTTCAGACCGTGATAAATGAGGATGGGTGCGACGTCATCGTCCAGTATCAGCTTCTGATAGCAGAATCCTGCGGGGACTCCCTTGCAGCGCAGTATCGCAGCTAATAAGTGAGATTTTGCAAAGCATATCCCATGTCCCGCTTTCAAGACCTCCGATGCCGAACAGGTCAGCTCATCTGCATTTATATCCGCCGAGTGTGATATGTTATCACGCACATATTCAAAGACTATTCTTACAAAGTCTGTTTCATCTGTTGCTTTATTGAACAATGTGTCAGCAAGCTCTGTAACAGCCTGATCGGAATAATCTATTGCATCGGAGCAATTAAGATAATCCTCAATCTTATCGGAATAAACCGTAATATCCATTCTGTAGCGTCCTTTCACTTATTTGCAAAACAGCATATTATTGACCCATTTCGTGACCCATACCTCTTTGTCGATGATCTTCATATCGTAGCTTTCGACAACATCACGGTCATATTTCCGCATAATATCGAGATAGGCCTGTTCCATTTTTCTCGGAAAACGGATACTGCTCTTGAAAGAATCAGCAGGAAACAGACCGCTTTCCCTGCAAAGCTCTTTCCACTCTTCTGCTGAATAAAACCTGATATGACCATCGGGCTTGACCTGCATATATTCGTCTATAAAACCGTCTTTGTCGATATCGTTTGGGGTCGGGTCGCAGATGAACAGATAACCCTCATCCGTAAGCACCCGGGATATTTCCGAAAGGCTCGCCCTTATCTCCGGGAAGTGATGCAGCGCATATCTCGATACCACCATATCAAAGCTCTTATCCGCAAAGGGGAAATTCACTCCGTCATATACGCAGAAGCTGATATTGTCAAGCTTTTCATCAGCTGCACGCCTGCGGTCGTTTTCCAGAGCCTTTTCAACTATATCCAGGCCGACAATAGTAACATCGGGAAAACTCTTGGCTATCGCAAATGTAAGATACCCTGTCCCCGCCCCCAGGTCGAGTATCTTCATCCCGTGTCTTACAGGAAGGAAGTCGATTATCGCATTCAGCTGCGTTTCATCCTGGGTTTGTCTGGCATAGAAGTTTTTCTCAGCGAAGGCCGCTTCAAAGCCTTCCTTTGCTGCGGCTATGGTTTCTTTGGTATCTGACATGGTAACATCTCCTTTCATGCGGCATTAAAGCAGCACTGCCTCTCGCCAGCGTTACGATCTGTATGCTATCATTCTATCATGTATTTGTCCGGGAGTCAACAGCTTTTCAAAGCTCTGTATGGTCTGATAGCTATTATGGTTGACCGGGGAGCAGGAGAATGATGATAAATTGGGCTGGTACAGCTTTGCATAATTACAGGGTATATTTATCACGGCGCTGCTTCGCAACTCCGTGAAAGCGCGAAAAAAGATGGGGCTGTTGCACGAACAGCGTAACCGTGATTCGCGCATAATCGCACTTTGATAAGCATAAAAACACGAAACGAAGGGATATACCACCCCAACCGGGGTGGTATATCCCTTCGTTTCTCTTCACCGAGCCGCGTAGCTGCTCGGTGAAATGCCGAAAACAGCGGCGGGAAAGCTGTGCAACAGCCCCTGTTTTTGATATCCTTCTATTATTTGTTATACTATGGCATTAATAGTACAATGATTTTTAGTTGCAAAAACAGCATGATTGTGATATGATGATTATATAGAGAACTAATCAGTAAACACATAACGGAGGTGCCCTATGTCAGAACCTACCCACAAGAAACTGCGCATTGTCAAGCTGCTTGAAATACTGCATCAGGACTCCGACTCGGAAAACCCTATAGGGACAAATACCCTCTGCGAAAAGCTCAGCGCCGTTGGTATCCTGACCGACCGCAGAACTATCGCAAAGGATATAGCCGTACTCAATGAGCAGGGATATGAGGTCATGCAGACCAAGATCGGACGACAGAACGCTTACTATATCGAAGATCGCAGCTTCAGCCTGCCGGAACTCAAGATACTGATAGATGCTGTCCAGGCGGCAAGCTTCATAACAGACAAGAAATCCGATGAGCTGATACATAAGATCGCAGCCCTCGGCGGCAGCCACCAAGCAGAGATACTGACCGGAAACATCGTGCATTTTAATACCCGCAAGCACACCAACGAGCAGATATACTATAACGTCAGCGTACTTGAACAGGCGATACGGAACAAGCAGAAAGCCTCCTTCCAGTATTTCGATCTCGATGAGAAGCTGAACAAGGTCTTCCGCAAGGACGGCGAGGTATATGAGACCGAGCCGATCGCGCTGGTCTTCAACAACGATAAGAGGCGACTCAATGACCGAAATCGGCATCGACGACGGTGACCTTGTGCTTATCAGGCAGCAGGATCATGCCGATGAAGGTCAGATAGTCGTTGCATTGGTGGAAAGAGAAGATGCAACGCTTAAACGCTATTTTCCCGAGCCGAAGAAAAAAAGGATAAGACTGCATCCCGAAAACAGCTCTATGGCAGATATATACGCAGATGCCAAAGACGTTATAATTCAAGGGGTCGCGGTCAAGGTTATCAAGGTCAATGACCTGAGTTAGTTGTGTAAAAATCGAATTATGAGAGGATTGGAGGACTGTATAATGATTGAGGAAAAGAGGACAGGGATAAAGAAATACACATTTCCTTGTCCGAGATGCGGAAAAAAGCATTATGCCGACGGTACGATATTTGATGACCGGATGAGCTGTTCCTGCGGTTTTGACTTTTATGCTTTCGCTGACGGTGAACTTAGGATAATGATGCCGTGGTCGGAGGCAATCTGCGAACCGGTAGCCAGAGCAATGCGAAAGCTTGTGGTAACTACCGGAAGATGTCAGGATCTGTCGCCGGAGCTGTACAACGATGACTATGCACCGCAGGACAGACTGCTTGACAATGTTCTTACAGCAAATCAGATAGATAAATACGGAATATGCGTTATCACTCAGGAACAGCTTGAGCTTATATGCAGCAGCTTACTGAAAGGCGGCGATGTTGAGCTCAAATGGAAGGGCGACCGTCTGAAAATCTACGAATTGAAACCTAAAGATATCCAAAGTAAGGATAATGAGTCTAAGCCTCTCAAAGAGCAGGCCCCCGGCTCAAAAGAATTAACAAGGATAATACCCGGAGCAGGGCTGTTATTCAGTTCGAGACCGGTTGATAACAATAGAATATATGATTAGATATTTAACGTAAAAACCGTGCAGCGATTGGGCTGTACGAAGGGCCAAATGGGGCCGAAGTATATCGCTGAATGTCGATCAACAGCATAACAAGGGCTGAGTGTACCCGTATGGGTCGCTCCGCAGCTTGGAGTGCAGCGATTGACACAGCGAATGCTTCGGCTCCTTTTGCTTTATATAAACAAAATATTCAAAGCCGATATGCATTAAGGCCGAGGATACAAAACGGAGTTATTCGGTATTTCCGAATAACTGCCGGACTTGTACCCTTTCTTTAGTGCGCCTGTTTTCGGCAAGCAGAGTCTGTGTGCAAGTCACGCAGGCTCTGTTTTTGTATCCTCCGCAGGGAGGATAACTATGTTCAAACACGCAGAATGGCTGTCTCTGACAGCAAAATATCCTTGATCTTCGTTTTGTCTTTTCACAAGTCACACGACAATGAGAATTCAAAACGGAGGTCAGAAAAATGAATGTAACAATAGAAGTTTATGACACTATCTGCAAGAGGATCGTTGAAATAGAGGTCGATGAGGAATTTGCCAAAGAGTATAAGAGAATGATTTGGCGAGAAGAAAACAGCGACAGAGCGTTCAGAAAGCATCAGACCGTTACATCGGAGCTCAAGGGCGGCGAGGATGACAGCTTTGAGAATTTTCACGAGTTTATAGTTGGTGATGAAAATGATGGATCTGATAATGCTGCAATAAGAAAATCATACCTGAAAAGGATAAAAGGATGCTTATCAGAATTATCCGAGGTCGAGAAAAGAGTAATTGATTTGATATTCTTTAAAACTCTTACGGAAAACCAAGCAGCAGAAAAAATGGGACTCTATCAACAAAATGTGCATAGAATCAAAGTGCGCGCTTTGGCTAAATTGCACAAACTTTTAGAAAGGGCATAAAAAAAGTGATGTTAAATCCCTTACTTCTTACCGATACAAGTGAGGAAAGAAAAAGCCTCACAGAATCTTGAAAACCGAATATCAGCAATATAGGTACTTCAATCCTATGGCCGGTCAACACCTCGGCAGCCAAAGAAGCGGTACGCCAGGACCTCGGAAGAGTGAGCGGACAATATCAGCTTCGGCAACGGGACAGCTTCCCGCAGGCGAAGAAACATAGGAGGATAATGGTACTTCCGTCCAGCCACAGACTCAAGCAATGGGGGCGGCTCCGAGAGAACCTCGGAGGGGTGAGATGCCCATGAGACCGGTACGCTGCCGGTCGCCTGTACTGCTCCGCCGTGACGGGTGCGAGGTCAAATATCACGAAAAGGCAAAACGAATAACACAAAACGCAATAGCAAAACCACATATGAAGCTCGTGCGAGCCGCTTTGCGAGGACGGGCTTCATATGTGCTGTTTTTGCAGCAGCGGTTTGTGTTTCGGCGGCTTTGCTGTCTGCAAGCCGCCGTTTATCTTACATAAAAATACAGGAGGTAAAAATATGTATTACAATAACAAAGAAAAGAAGAAGGAATATCTTTCCGACCCGATCGAAACTGAACTTGAATGGGTGAACGATCTCCCGTGGCAGAAGAAGATATGGTTCAACAAGCTGAACTTGAAAATACGCATTGCATATACTTACTACATCTACCACAACTATTCCATAGCCGAGCTTGCAGAGGTCAGCCGCGTATCCGAAAAGGCAATGACCAAGTGGATACTGACCGCAGCATACGTCATAGACGGCAAGTATGTAAAACTCGATGACTGGGGCTTCATTGAACCCAAATTCATGACAAATATCTACAAGAGATTTCCCGAAGCGGTAGGCTGTCCTAAATGTAAGGACTGTGTATGGGCAGATATGAAAACAGGACACCGTATCTGTTTCAGAGACTGTGACCATTATGACCATTTCCAGAGGAGGTGCTCCGAATGATAAAGCGAGGAGATGTTTTTTACGCACATTTACCCAAAGGTATCGGCTCTGAACAGGCAGGCACCCGTCCGGTAATAATCGTTCAGAACAACATCGGAAATCTGTATTCCGGAACGGTGATAGTGATTCCGGTCACATCGGCATCAAAAAAGCCTATGCAGACACACGTCAGCCTTGGAAAGAACTATGGGCTGCGCCGGGAAAGTTCAGCTCTTGCAGAGCAGATCACGACTCTTGACAAGCGCCGTCTTGGTGAGTGTATAGGTATGGTCGATGATATAAAAATGGTTGAAATAGACGATGCTTTGAAAGCAAGTCTTGGGATTGATTACTGATGCAGGAGGAAAACGAAATGATAAGGTTTATACTCGGAACGATAATCGTCAGCACGCTCGGCGTGATCACTATGTGTCTTTGTGCAGCCGCAGGTGAGTACGACAGAAGAAATGGAATGAAATGAAGGAGGACATAACAATGGAAGAAAACAAGGTAGTATTACTTACAATTCGGGAAGCAGCCGCGATGGTGTCAGGGCTTTCAGTATATCAGGTCAGGCTGATGATAAAGAACGGACAGATACCGTACATTAAAGCAGGAACAAAGTTCTTCATAAACAAAGCGGTGCTGCTTAAATATCTCAGCGGAGAAAACTGATAACAATCCAAGTCTGAACTGATAACTCTTATTGAAACGATAGATATATACTATGTTCTATGGTATACTTGTCGCAAAGCCGATCAGGAATCGGCAGAGAAAGGAAGTGAAGGCCGAATGGCTAATATCGAAAAAAGAGTCAACAAGAATGGTCAGGTCACCTCATACCGCATCAGAGTGTACAAGGGCGTTACGGGTGACGGCAGGCGAATGAAGCCGTACATCAAGTACTGGACCCCGGAGCCGGGGATGACGGCCAAGCAGATCGAAAAAGAGGTCAACAGCATCGCTGTACTGTTCGAGGAAGAAGTTGAGGCCGGCAATGAGGTGGTCAATCAGAACATCAAGTTCAAGGATTTCATCCCGCAGTACATGGAGATCACAAAGGTGAGGATGTCACCGCTGACCCTGCAGTTCTACGAGAGGATAATCGACAGACTGCTTATACCGTACTTTGGAAACAAGAAACTGCAGGATATCAAGACGGCTCACGTTCAGGGCTTTATCAATCATCTTATGGAGATAGACCCCGAACACGCATCAGCCACCAACGATACGGACAAGCTCTCACCAAGCACAATCCGCAGATATCTGACTGTTCTGCAGTCGATCTTCAAGCAGGCGGCCAAGCTGGAGATCATAGCGAACAATCCGGCAAGAGGCGAAAAGCTCACGATCCCGAGGGTGGTAAACCCGAAGATCGAGATCTTCACGAAGGCCGAGGCAACTGAGATGCTGAAATGCCTGCAGGAGGAAGATCTGATGTTCCAGACCTTCATACAGCTGGCGATCATCACTGGAGCAAGGCGAGGCGAGCTTGCAGCTCTCAAATTCAGCGACTTTGACTTTGAACGCTGTCAGCTGACAATATCATGAGCAGCTATCAAGCTAAAAGATCAGGAGATCACTATTAAACCCCCGAAGGATTATGAGATCAGAACGGTAACGGTAAACAGGCACTGTATTCAGCTTGTAAAAATGCTTCAGCAACAGCATGAGGAAGATAAGCAACGGCTCGGTGACAGGTGGAAAGGTGATGACTGGGTATTCACCCAATGGAACGGCGAGATTATGAACCCGCAGACCCCAACCAAACAGTTCCGGCATTTTCTCAAGAAGCACGGACTCAAGCACCGCAAGCTTCACAGCCTGCGCCACACATCAGCAACGCTCCTCCTCTACGGCGGCGTAAACATCAGGCAGGTACAGGCAAGGCTCGGTCACTCCGAGATCGAAACTACGCAAAAATATCTGCACTACCTCACAGATGCCGATGCAGAGGCGGCGAATATCCTCACCAAAATGATAGAGGAAGAAGATATACACCTCATTGACATCGGAATGGCGCAGTGAGGTGTTAAGCAGAGAGGGGCTGTTGCGCGTGCAAAAGCCCCTTTTATAATATTTTATAAATAATTATTTTTCTTTGAAATCTTGTAAGTAGTTTGTAAGAGGCAGTATGATATACTTAAATCACAGCAAGGGAAAACCCCGGAAATACAGGTGAAAACACAGCTCAAAAAAATTTTTGAAAAACACAAAGATCTGTAAGTAGTTTGTAAGAGGCGATGTGATATACTTAAATCACAGAAAGGGAAACGAACCGGAAACAAAAAGAGAGTTCACGATAAAAACACAAC
Organism: Ruminococcaceae bacterium FB2012; assembly: GCA_900104495.1. Lineage (GTDB taxonomy): Bacteria > Bacillota > Clostridia > Oscillospirales > Ruminococcaceae > FB2012. The sequence continues at coordinate 9,742 of FMXS01000037.1, forward strand.
TAAGAAAAAAGCAGCAGTAATGCTGATGACAACATTAACTAAACTTAATTGAAACCTGCTAAGAAAAATCAATAGGCAGAACAGCCAAATTTGAAAGGAATGCATTATTGAAAACGCTAATGAATTCATACTGCTGAAAGGGCATAGCAAAGCAGACGTATGAAAACAGAGCTTCAAACGCCTGATGTGTAAGTAGATGCGGAAAGGTTACTCAGAATAAAGCTCCATGACCTTGCCGTAGTAAACACGAAGGAACTTGTTCAGTCCTGCGATCATTGCTTCCTTGCCGCATTTGCCTTCGCTGCGTTTCTTCTGTATAAA
>FMXS01000006.1:0-84090 GCA_900104495.1 Ruminococcaceae bacterium FB2012
TACGCCAAAGACGGATACACCACTACGCTTAAAGCGATACGGTACAGTGTCGCCAGACTTGAGACCGCGTTGCTCCTTGGAGAGATCTGAGGCTATAAATCAACAGAGAGGAGAGAAAAGCAACAGCGGCTATATGAACGAGATAGATATACTGCTTGAATCGTACAATTGTTTTGCCGAGTTCGGCCTTTGCGCAAAATACTATACACAAGGGGCTGCTTCGGCAGCTCCGTATTTATTATACAAAAACTTTTTGCAGGGCTTGCGAAACGCAGCTTTGTGTGGTATGCAAAATCCCCTAAATGAAACGCTTTGTTGTGGAAAAGCGTAGGATTTTATCCTAAATCATCAAGAAAAGTGTAAGAAAAAGTGTAAAATCCCCTTGCTATTTCTTCGGATTTGTGTTATAATATATACATACTGATCGGTCAAGGGGTGTGAAAAATGCTGAAAAGAAAGATCTATAAGTGTATAGAGGACTTTTATAATACCGAAACCAATAAGGCTCTTATGATAACGGGAGCCCGTCAGGTGGGTAAATCATATATCATCGAAGAGTTCTGCAAAACTCGTTTCAAAAGATTTATCAAGCTCGACTTTATTGAGGACCCGCAGCATACAGAGCTTTTTTCAAAAGCAAAGAGCGCTGATGATATGATCCTGCGTCTGTCTGCTTTGTTTGGAGAAAAAATGATACCTGGGGAAACTATTATCTTCTTTGATGAGGTGCAGGAGTGTCGGGAGCTTATCACTCAGATCAAATATCTTGTGCAGGAAGGGTCATACAGATATATTCTCAGCGGGTCGCTGCTCGGAACAGTTCTTAAAGACATTGTTTCGGCTCCTGTGGGCTATCTCGACATTCGGCAGATGTATCCCCTTGATTTTGAGGAGTTTGCAATTGCCAACGGTGTCGGCGAAAAGGTCATAGCTGCTCTGAAAAGGTCCTTTGATGAGAAGACCGAGGTCGATAGTTATATCCACGAGCGTATGCTTGCCCTGTTTGAGCTTTACCTGATCGTGGGTGGTATGCCTGCGGCTGTATCGACATATCTTGACACGAAGAATCTTCGGAGAGTAGCAGATGAGCAGAATGCGATCATTTCCTTGTATAAGCAGGATATCTCAAAATACGATAAAAAGGATAAGCTGTATCTCAATGATATCTTTGACCTTATCCCGAGTGAGCTGAATGCGAAAAACAAGCGTTTTATTCTGAAAAATCTGAACGAGCACGCCCGTTTTGACAAGCTGTACAGCAGCTTTCTCTGGCTGAAAAAAGCAGGTGTTGCTTTGCCGGCAAATGTGGTCGATGAGCCTAAGGTGCCGCTGCTGCTTTCAAGATCTCAGAACCTTTTCAAGCTGTTTTCAAATGATGTGGGGCTGCTTGCGGCACAGTACGGAAGTGAGATACAGCTCAGCATTTTGAAGCACGAAACGGCGATCAATTACGGTGCGGTCTATGAGAACGCTGCGGCACAGGAGCTGTCGGCTCACGGATATGATCTGTATTATTACAACAGCAAAAAGCTGGGCGAGATAGATTTTGTTATAGAGCGAAACGGAAAGGTCCTGCCGATAGAGATAAAGTCGGGCAAGGACTATTACCGCCACAACGCCATTGATAACGTGATGTCTTCGGATGAATTTGACATATCCGAGGGATATGTGTTCTGCAGCGGGAACGTTGAGGTGATTGATAAGCTGACTTACTATCCGATATATATGCTTATGTTTGCAGTCAAGCCCGAACTCCCCGATGAAGTGATATTCGATTCGGACTTTTCCGATCTGAACGGGAGGGTATAAACAACAATGGATAAAGTAGCGCCGCCTGAAATCAGACGGCGTTTTTCATATCTCTTATCCTGCGATCCCTTTTTCATCAAGGTTTTCCGAAGTTCATAATCTGCACATTAGCGGTTATACACTACCCCTTAATAAATTAAAAAAGAGCTGCTCTGATAGTAAGTAAAAGAGTAGCTCCGTGTGTTTAGCCCCACGCATGTGGGGAATACTTGGGTCGCCATAATATGGCTCATATCTCTGCCTACGCAATGATATGTTAGGTTTGCCCATACCTAATTTAGATTTAGGGTCACCCCCACGCATTTGGGGAAAAGGTCAGGCAAATCATTTGTATGGACTGTTCTGAGCCAACCTGTATGAGGAACAGAATAGCACAGCAGCCATCAGCAAAAGCATCGAATTATGTTTTTGGCCTTCTGCTCTTGCTTTGATTATATTATATCACGGGCACACTCGATTGTCAATTGCTTTTGCAAATTATTTTTTATTTTTACTTTATTCCGTTGCATTACACAATTATAACATTACATATTTGTGCTTTTGTGATATTTATTATAATTATTCTCTCGCATTGATACTCTTGCGATGCAAACAAAATACGATTTCAAGATTTATATGAAACGTATTGACAAATATGAAAAGGCTATGATATAATGGTTGCGTGATAGAATAAATCAAGAAAGAGGAGTATACTATGATTTCAGCTGAGAAAAAGAAGGCACTTGCTGCTATGATCCAAGAGTGTATCGGATCGAGGACTTTAGAGCAGGTGTTTAAAGATACAGGTATCAGCTGCGCTAAACTGCATAGGTTAAGAAATGCAAAGTTTGCCAAAATACCGGACCGTGATTTTTTTGCTGCTCTTACCGATCCTAAAAGCCATCCGCAAAACGGCATAACGCTTGAGGATTTTGAAAACCTGATAAATAATGAACTGTTTTCCGAGATCGCTGAATCGAAAACAGATGCAATGGCAGCTAAAGCCCTCGGTCTCCTTGCGTCTTACTTTATTGATACATCTTTAACATCCGCAGCTAAAGCTGATGATACCAAAAGATATGATTATTTATTTATAAAAGATGGAAAACGTATGGCCGTAGACTTCAAATTGGTCGCCCATAAATCCGCTTCCCTTGCATCGGTCAGAGATTTTTATAGTTTGATTAATGTTTTGAGCTCAATAATAATTCTGGCCTTGTTATGCCTTAGCCCACGAAACAGTCTGTAGAATGGGAGTGTAGGCAGTAGCAATTTATGTTCGTAAAAAAATGGATATTGTTTTTCTATTGCTTTTCTTGGAAGAAAGATTCTATCGAAAACATATCTTGCTTTGCTTCCTTGCTTCTTTGCAATGCTGTTACTTATCTTATTTTTGGTGTTGCCATAAGTTCCGGAAAAGATAAAGTAGTCAAGCAGTTTTTTATCCGAATCGCTTAATCGTCTGCCATCAAACAAATCTAGCGAAAGGGTTTGGGTTCCTTTCTCATAATCTGTCATCCCAAGTTTGGCAAACTTTGTAGATAGGTATTTCCAATTAAGATTATTTCCAAATCGCTTGATATAAATGTAAGTATCAACAAGGTTGCGAAGTCCCGTACCGCTGGAAGAATAGTGATTATATTCGTGCGCTTTTATGTAGATATAATAATCCTCATCTGTAAACGTGCGTCCGAAGCAGCTGTTGTTGTCTGAAACAAGCCGCTTATCTATGTCCTTGAAATAGTTATACATCACTGATTTCGAATCAATCTCAAAGAGCGAAACGTGCATTTGAAAATTGCTTACGGGCTTTTTGAAATAGACATCGTGTTTGCTTTTGTCAAATGACTCTACTCTAAACCCGCAGGACAACATAATATTTCTTATATCGTTCTGTCGAGTTTTGTCGAACAGAAAATCATTATCCGCCATCTGCCTCATACCAATCTTCGGATAATATTCCTTCAGAATAATACCCTTCAGCGGCATATACCAGATTCCAGCCTTTTCAAGTTCAGAAAGCACTTTTTCACGCTCAACATCAAGCAGTATATTCTTTCTGATTGCTTTCGCCTTCGCCTGAGTAAACTTCTCATCAACCACCCCCGCACTTTCCAGCGCATAAGCAGTGATCGCCGTAAGCGAATGCTTCTCGGCGACCTCATAGAGCTTTGACAGGTCGATCTTGTCAAGCTTTTCTTTTTTGGGTATCTGATCATGCAGCACACATCTGATCAGATAGATCATATAGTATGCGTGCTGCTTGTAATCGTGCTTTGTCATATGGACATCCTATCTATCAATCTCTCCTGAACAAATCGCGGGTATATACTTTTCCCTCAACATCGCCCAACACATCGGCATCAAACCTGTTGGCAAGGATAACATCGCTCTCGGACTTGAACTTTGCAAGATCATTTACGACCTTGTTGCCAAAGAACTCGCTGCCGTCCTCGAGGGTAGGCTCATAGATGATGATCGGGATGCCGTTTGATCTGATATGCTTCATAACATCCTGGATAGCGGATGCACGGAAATTGTCGCTGTTGGATTTCATGGTCAGTCGGTAAACGCCTACGACCTTGGGATCCTTCGCCATGATCTGATCTGCGATAAATTCTTTTCTTACCACGTTGGACTCAACGACAGCCTTGATCATAGTCTGCGGGACATCCTTGTAGTTTGCAAGAAGCTGCTTGGTGTCTTTAGGCAGGCAGTATCCGCCGTAGCCGAACGAAGGATTGTTATAGTGTCCGCCGATACGGGGATCCATGCAGACGCCGTCAATGATCATCTGAGTGTCGAGCCCCTTGGTCTGGGCATAAGTGTCCAGCTCATTGAAATATGAAACTCTTACTGCAAGATATGTATTTGCAAACAGCTTGATAGCTTCAGCCTCGGTCAGATGTGCGATCAGCACGGGGATATTCTGAGGCTCTGCGCCTGCTCTTTCTTCCTCGGCTCTTGCTCCTTCGAGGAGAAGATCAGCAAACTGCTGTGCGGCTTTCTTCTGTGTATCATCGCATCCTACAACGATACGGCTCGGGTGAAGATTGTCGTAAAGCGCCTTGGATTCACGCAGAAACTCCGGGCTGAAAATGATATTGCTTACGCCGTACTTCTCTCTTACGCTGGCAGTATAGCCAACAGGAATTGTGGACTTTATGACCATCATAACATTCGGATTTACCTTGAGTGTCCACTCGATAGCATCCTCAACGGCGCTGGTATCAAAGAAGTGATGCTCGTCATCATAATTCGTAGGAGTAGCGATGATAACCAGCTCTGCGGACTTGTATGCGGCCTCTTTATCAGTAGTGGTGTGGAGGTTCAGCGTGCGCTTGCCCTCGCGTGCTTCCTTGAAGAAACGCTCGATCTCATCGTCCTGGATAGGGCTGATGAACTGATTGAGCCTTTCGGCTTTCTTCTCTGTGGTAGTGATAGCAGTTACCTCGTGCTTCTGCGCGAGCAGAACAGCGAGTGAAAGTCCAACGTAACCTACGCCTGCAACTGTGATCTTCATTTTTTCTCCCCCTTAATCTCTTCTGAAAAGGTCACGGGTGTAGACCTTATCCTTTACATCGTCAAGGCAGCTGTCATAGCGGTTCGCGATGATAGCGTGACTTCTCTTTTTGAACTCCTCAAGATCGTTTACGACCTTGCTCCCGAAGAATGTGCTGCCGTTTTCAAGGGTCGGCTCATAGACGATAACGATAGCGCCCTTGGCCTTGATACGCTTCATAACACCCTGAATGGAGCTCTGACGGAAGTTATCGCTGTTCGATTTCATCGTCAGGCGGTAAACTCCGATCACACATTCCTTTTCATCGGCAGCGCTGTAATCGCCGCGGTTGTAGTAGTCGTAATAGCCTGCCATGTGAAGCACACGGTCAGCAATGAAATCTTTGCGGGTTCTGTTGGACTGAACGATAGCCGTCATCATATCCTGCGGAACGTCAGCATAGTTAGCCAGAAGCTGCTTAGTGTCCTTGGGCAAACAATAACCGCCGTAGCCAAAGCTTGGATTGTTGTAATGGCTGCCGATTCTGGGATCGAGACAAACTCCATTGATTATTGCCTGAGTGTCGAGTCCTTTCATCTCAGCGTAGGTGTCAAGCTCATTGAAATATGATACTCTGAGTGCGAGGTAAGTATTTGCAAACAGCTTGACTGCCTCGGCTTCGGTAAAGCCCATGAACAGTGTTTCGATGTTTTCTTTTATCGCACCCTTCTGCAGAAGCTCCGCAAAAGTATGTGCTGCCTCGACAAGATGCTCATCGTTCATATCTGTACCGACGATTATACGGCTCGGATAGAGATTATCATACAAAGCCTTGCTCTCACGCAGAAACTCCGGGCTGAAAATGATGTTCTTGGTATTGAACTTCTCACGAACCGACTTTGTGTAGCCAACCGGTATGGTCGATTTGATTACCATTATCGCGTGAGGATTGACTTTTAAAACAAGTTCAATAACAGCCTCAACTGCACTACAATCGAAAAAGTTTTTCTTCGGATCATAGTTTGTTGGTGCGGCGATAACTACAAAATCTGCATCCTTGTATGCGCTTTCGCCGTCAAGAGTTGCGGTCAGATCAAGCTCCTTTTCGGCAAGATATTTTTCAATGTAATCGTCCTGAATGGGCGACTTTTTGCTGTTTATCAACTCTACCTTTTCAGGGATAATGTCCACGGCTGTGACCTTGTTGTGCTGTGCGAGCAAAACTGCCAACGAAAGTCCGACATAGCCGGTGCCTGCGACTGCTATTTTCATTTTATCGCCCTTCCTAAAACTTAAATGTATCGTTTATTCCACTCCACTTCTTATCCTTATCAGAGAAGTTGAGCGTCGTTCCATCGTTCAGTATATATCCTTCATGATCAGTCGAACCCATATACTCCCCAACAACCTCCGGCCAAACGATCCCTATCTCAGGATCATTCCAAGCCAGGCCGCCCTCATCATTCGGATGATAGAAATCATCGCACTTATAGCAGAACTCGGCAATATCCGAAAGCACAAGGAAACCGTGTGCAAAGCCCTTCGGGATAAGGAATTGCTTCTTGTTATCTTCGGTAAGCTCAACGCCGAACCATTTGCCGTATGTAGCACTTCCGCCGCGGAGATCAACCGCAACATCGAAAACTCTGCCCTTGATAACACGCACAAGCTTTGTCTGCGGATACTGCTTTTGAAAATGCAGTCCGCGAAGAACGCCCTTTGTAGAGCAGCTCTGGTTATCCTGAACAAATGTGATGTTCAGTCCTGCCTCTTCCATATCGCGCTGGCTGTAGGTCTCCATAAAATATCCTCGGCTGTCACCGTGAACTGCAGGGGTTATAACGCACAGCCCCTCAATGCCGCCGACGTTTTTCTCAACCGTGATCTGTCCCATTAAAATTCTATCTCCTTTAAATATCTCGTAAGCGCGTCCTGCCAGGTCGGCAGGAGCTCAAAGCCGTTTCTTGCAAGCTTCGATTTATCAAGTCTGCTGTTGAACGGTCTTACCGCCTTGCTGAGACCGTATTCTGCTGTCGTTACGGGCGTTACCTTTGTGGTATAACCCGCCTGTCTGAATATCTCGCAGGTGAAATCATACCAGCTTATGAACCCGCCCTCGTTTGTTGCGTGGTAGTAGCCATACTTATCGGTCTCTGCCATATCAACAAGCAGTCTTGCTAGGTCGAAAGTGTATGTCGGCGTACCGATCTGATCGTTTACGACCCTGACCTCCGGGTACTTCTTCCCGACGTTCAGCATCGTCTTTACAAAGTTCTTGCCGTTCTTCCCGAACGCCCACGCTATGCGAACTATGTAATACTTTTCAAGTGTCTCCGCAACTGCGAGCTCACCCGCAAGCTTTGCCTTGCCGTATACTCCGAGCGGAGCATAATTTGTTTCATCGGGGTCTCTCGGTTCAGTTCCGGTGCCGTCAAAAACATAGTCCGTCGATATCTGTATCATCTTGCAGTCCACAGCTTTGCAGGCTTCCGCAATATTGTGGGGACCGTCTGCATTTATCGCAAAGACTTTCGCTTGATTTTCCTCGTCCTCCGCCGCATCAACAGCCGTCCACGCCGCAGGATTTATGACCGCATCCGGTTTGACCTCAGATATTACTTTCAGGGCTGCCTCTTTATCAGTGATGTCCAATTTTATGTACTCAAAGTCCTGCGGGATATTGTCAAGAATATCGCTGCCAATTGCCGTATGTCCTCGCTTTATGAGCTCGTTCATAACATCATATCCTAGCTGTCCGCCAACACCTGTTACAAATACTATCATATAATAACCTTCTTATTATTATTCAATTGTATATTCCTTTTTTCCTATTTTTTTCTCAATCAGTTTATAAATAGGAGAAGTTATCTTTTCATATATAAAATACAATACCCAACAAATCAAATATATCGCAACAACAGAAATGACTAAATGAGCAAGTAATATAAATACATTCTTGTTAACAAATTTATCAATATTGACTTTTGTAATTATATATGTGTGAGCAAGAAAAACCGTAAAAGCTCCTTTTGCCAAATTATTGATTAACGGTTTACATCCTATATTAATTCTCTTGAAAATTAAAAATACAACAACAGCCATCATTATCACAATAGGATTTAAGTAAGAATGAGCTGTTCGAACATTCATTTTTAAGATATTCAGCAAATTGTACCAAACCATGTCAGCGATAACAAGAGCAAAAAAAATAGGGATAAGTTTACGGTTGGTATATTTGCTCAGATTTTTTTCATTTAAACGTATAAATGCACCTATGGTGTACATCATAATGAAATTTACTATCGTATAACCATTTTGGCTTCCATCCAAACCAATGCTACTTAGACCATTTATGTTAGACCCACTTACATCAAATAATACATCAACTCCGATTGCATATACAGAAAAGATAAGAAAGAACGTAATCAGCATTCTTTTTAACTGTTTTTCATTCAATGCTTTCATAGCCACATTTACATATGGTGAAACAAAGTATACAGCACAATAGAGTATGACAAAATAATTGTTAGGAATTATATTAACAATGAAATGTTTTATAGAGAAATCTGATTTACCAAGACCAAGCGCTAAAATGTAAGCTTAAAAACAATAACCTGAATAATCAATTTCAAAGGCTTGATAATGCTTCTTTTCTGTGTGTTGATCATATAATACCCGGTAATAAGAACAAATAAGTCAACAGCACAAATAAACACGCTTTCTAAAAAATCAAGAACATAATAATTCAAACTACTAGGTGCAACGTACTTAAAAGCCCCACCAATTGATTCATTGTTATAATGAAGAATAATGACACCAAACATTGTAATAATTCGAAGTAATTCTATATTTGATGCTCTACTAGAGGAATTTGGACGTGGGGGTAAATCGTTTATCTTCTGCATTATACATTTCCTCACATTCTCATAATATTACTGATAATTGTCTGTAATTGCGATGTCCATCCATTACTCGTTTTTTATAATACCATTGATAATCAACACGGTGCCTTTCTCAAATATTTTCGGAATACCAACCAAGGCAACTTTTATTCTTGGTTGGAGCAATGCCGTATCTACTGTCAAGGCCTCATATTTGCAGTTCATTTATCTCGTTAAATCAGAGTTGTCCGCTGACATCAGTTATAAACAATCTCATATTATTATGCTTTCTTACCTCTCATATTCTTTATTTTTCTTGTTATCATTTTTATTTCTTTCAAATACAGTATAGCTACCATCATCATTGCTAATGTTGCAGCAAGGAGACCAATCAGCAGTTTATCACTAAAAATCAGCCTCCAAAAAACAAAATATATAATGGTTATAAAAACAGCAATAATAAATCGCCTGCTTACGGTCATTAGGTTCATTTTGCACAATACAATCACACATATAATATCTGAAACAGCATATCCACACAATGTAGCTATAGAAGCGCCCTCTATTCCAATAATTCTTATCAAAAAAAGATTAAGAATAACATTTACTATCGCACCAAAAAGCAAAATGAATAGATTGGGCCACGTCTTCTTTATAACTAGAAACTGGTTAGCCGCAACTTGAAATAACATTTGAAGTAGAGGAGCTAAAAACAGATACGGCGCTATAATATATCCGGAATAGTATTCTTCTTTAAATAAAATTTTAAAAATTGTACAACTGAAAGCACACACGAAATACGTTACAACAAACGAAATAATCCCCAGATATTCAAAAATTAGGGAATTTGTTTTTACTTGATCTTTTTCTTTCATAGTAGAGAAAGCAAAGAATTGCCATCCACCAGCAAAAGCAGTATAAATTAATTGGCTTACATGACCAAGTTTGGAACCGACAGCATAAATACCTGCAGCACCTAAACCAACTATATTTGTTATCATTACTTTATCACTTGAATTGAATATCCAGTAAATAAGAAAATTAGGCATAAGCGGGATAGCTATTACAAGCATCTGTTTAAGCAGCTTTTTATCAAATCTATTAACATCAAACCAACGATGATTAAGAACATAAAAGGATATTTCCATCGTAACTCCAGATATAATTGCAGCAAGCGGCAATGCTATAATATATAATCCTGCAAGAAGCATTGGAATCGAAATAGCATAGGATATAACAGGGCTAACAGTGTTAGTAATTAGAAACACCTTTCTTTTATTCTGCATTCTTGTTGGAGCAGAAATAATACTGTTTGTAGCACCAACAAGCGTAGCAATAGCGCTAAAATATACAACATAGGCATACTCTTTATTCTCAAAGAAATACTGTGCAATGACATCTTTAAATAGTATCAAGAGAATAAAAACTATAACAGATGTTATTATCGTAAACGCTAAAGCTGTGGAACATACATCTTTTTTATATTCCTCATCATCTTTTTCAAAGAATAGTCGATACATAGCATCGTACATGCCCATAACTGCTAATGCACTTGCCAATGATACAACCGTATGTGATAAATCACTAAGTCCATAGTACTCTGTATTGGGCATTATTCTTGTAACAATTGGAACCATTATTAGAGGTATTATTTTACTAATAATACCTCCAAAACCATAAACCAAGAAATTTTCAATAAAAAGCTTAGCTTTACTCATTAATCATCTATTCCCATACATTTTGTCATAGTAATTTTGGTACTCCCCGCTAATTATGGTCTCCCACCATTCACGATTGTCAAGGTACCATTGGATTGTTTTCTTTATACCGTCTGCAAACTTTGTTTCGGGCAGCCAGCCAAGCTCGTTGTGTATCTTGGTCGGGTCGATGGCATAGCGCATATCGTGACCCTTACGGTCGGTGACGTGGGTGATGAGGCTCTCCGGCTTGCCCAGCTCCTTGCAGATTAGCTTCACGATGTCGATGTTCTTCATTTCGTTGTGACCGCCGATGTTGTAGACCTCGCCGACGCGCCCCTTATGTATCACAAGGTCGATAGCCTTGCAGTGATCCTCCACATAGAGCCAGTCGCGGACGTTCAGACCCTCGCCGTAAACAGGCAGAGGCTTGTCGTTCAGACAGTTGGCGATCATCAGCGGGATCAGCTTCTCCGGGAAGTGATAAGGGCCGTAGTTGTTTGAGCAGCGGCTTATGGTCACCGGCAGGTCGTAGGTCCTGTGGTATGCGAGTACAAGCAGATCTGCGCCCGCCTTTGAACTGCTGTAAGGACTGCTGGTATGTATCGGGGTCTCTTCGGTGAAGAACAGATCGGGTCTGTCAAGAGGAAGATCGCCGTAAACCTCATCGGTACTTACCTGATGATAACGCTTGATGCCGTACTTGCGGCAGGCGTCCATGAGGGTCTGCGTTCCGAGGATATTTGTCTGTAAGAAGATGCCCGGATCCTCGATGCTGCGGTCAACGTGGCTCTCCGCCGCGAAGTTCACAACGATGTCGGGATGCTCTTCCTCAAAGAGCTTATTCACGGCCTCGCGGTCGCAGATGTCAGCTTTGATAAAGCGGAAATTCGGGTTGTCCATAACGGGCTTGAGCGTGCTCAGATTGCCCGCGTAGGTAAGCTTGTCCAGGCATATAATGCGGTAGTCGGGATATTTTTTCAGCATATGAAAAATGAAATTCGAGCCGATGAATCCCGCTCCGCCGGTAACAATAATAGTCATGATTAATACCTCACCTTTCCCTCAGCTACAGCTTTCAGATGTGCGCCGTAGGGCGATTTGCCGTATCTCTGTGCAGACTCCATAAGCTTATCCTTATCGATCCACTTGTTTATGTAGGCAATCTCTTCGGGTGCGGAGATTGTTATGCCCTGTCTCTGCGAGATCATCTGAACGAAATCGGCAGCTTCAACAAGGCTGTCCATTGTTCCTGTATCAAGCCATGCAAAACCGCGACCTAGAAGCTGAACGTCAAGCAATCCGTCATCAAGATACATCTCGTTGAGAGTAGTTATCTCCAGTTCTCCGCGAGCAGAAGGCTTAACCTGATTGGCACGATTCGACACGCCCTTTGGATAGAAATACAGCCCTGTTACGGCATAATTCGATTTCGGCTGTGCGGGCTTCTCCTCAATAGAAGTAGCCATACCGTTCTCATCAAAAGCAACAACGCCGAACCGCTCAGGGTCATTAACATAGTAACCGAACACTGTCGCGCGATGATCATCCTCAGCATCAGCAACAGCAGCACGAAGAATGTGTCCAAAACCATTTCCATAGAATATATTATCGCCAAGCACCATTGCACAGGCATCGCCACCAATGAACTCTTCACCAAGAATGAACGCCTGAGCAAGCCCATCAGGTGAAGGCTGAACTTTGTACTGCAAGCTAACACCGAACTGTGAACCGTCACCGAGCAGATTCTCAAACTGAGGGGTGTCCTCGGGCGTGCTGATAATCAATATATCCTTAATTCCGGCAAGCATAAGTGTGCTCAAAGGGTAGTAAATCATCGGTTTGTCATATACAGGCAGCAGCTGCTTGCTGGTTACCATTGTCAATGGATATAGTCTGGTGCCAGCACCTCCAGCTAAAATAATTCCTCTCATATCTCATCCTCCATTGTATTTCTAAATTCATCATAATCTCTTATATAATCCTCAACCTCATAAAAATCAGAAGCCGCCACACAAAGCACAGAATCCTTCTGTAACCAAAGCATCTCCCGCCAGGTCAGTTGATCTATAACAACACCAATTGACGGATCAGAGAGTTCTATCTCTTCACGTCCGTTCTTGTTTTCAAGAATAAGCTGTATCCTTCCGTAAGGACAGAACAACAGCTGTTTCAGCTCTTTATGCGCATGAAACCCTCTGCGGACTCCCTCCGGTACTTTCGATATATAATAGATTCGCTTTATCTCAAACGGGATATCGTGAGTTGCTTCAAAGAATGAGAGTTCACCGGCTCCGACAGTCGGGATCGTTTTGATATGTACGACCTTGCAGCCTGCAACAGTATCTCTTGCTGTGAAGTCATCGCCCTTAAGAACGGAATACCATTTCAGATTTGGCAGACCTTCATATCGGTCAAGGACCTTCTTCGGTATATCCAACGCCTCGTGGAAATTATGTTTGTCATAAAACCTTACAGCGCGAGGATTATCTCTGGACACACACCAATAAACACAATCAAGTCCCAACTCGTTGAAAGCCTTCTCAATAATGCTCTCCATACCGAACCAGGAATAGCCCTTGCCCATTGATTCTGCTCTAACTGTTATTGCAAATTCTGCCGTACCGTCTTCAATATGCTTAAGGCTGACAGTGCCCATATACTCATCGGTATCAGAAGCAATGGCAAGATGAAGATCAGTCTTATTATCCCAGCTTGATTTAATAAAACTCTCTGCGTCTTCCAAAGTTTTGGAAGCAAAATCAGCCTGTAGTTTTTCGGTCACACTCTTATCGTGCATCCACGCAAGCATCAGCGGAGCATCTTTAAGTTCAAGTCTTCTTAAATACATCTCTTCACCTTAAAACTCATTTATCGCATCAATAACGTACTGTACCTGCTCATCGGTCATACCGTAATACATCGGTATACTCAACTCAGTTGCGCTGATCTTCTCAGCTATCGGAAGAGCTCCCTCAGGGATGTTCAGATCTTTGTAACACTCCTGCATATGCATCGGAATGGGATAGTGCTTGTTGGTGCCTATGCCCTTGTCGTTCAGATGCTTTTCAAGCGCCTCACGTTCCTTGCAGCGTATGCCGTAGATATGCCATACGGGAACACATCCCTCCGGAACATACGGAACCGTAACTTTCGGATTCTTTATACCTTCGGAATAGAGTTTAGCTATCCTGCGGCGTTCCTCGTTCATCCTGTCCATATGCGGGAGCTTTGCAGAAAGAAATGCAGCCTGTATCTCATCAAGACGGCTGTTGTTGCCTTTATATATATGATGATACTTATAGTCCGAGCCGTAGTTGCCGAGTGCCCTGACCTTATCCGCTATTTCCTTGTTGTTAGTTACAAGAGCACCTGCATCGCCGAGAGCTCCGAGATTCTTCCCAGGATAGAAGCTGAATCCGGCAGCATCGCCGAATGAACCGACACGTTTTCCCTTGTATGTGGCACCGTGCGCTTGTGCACAGTCCTCAACTACAAACAGATTATGCTTTCTTGCAATATCCATAATAGGATCCATATCGCAGGCTTGTCCGTATAGATGAACAGGCATTATCGCTTTAGTCTTATCTGTTATCTTTGCTTCGATCAGCGAAGGATTAATATTGAATGTGCGAATATCCGGCTCAACAAATACCGGAGTAGCACCTACATATGTAACAGCAAGTGCTGTCGCAATATAAGTGTTTGAAGGCACGATGACCTCATCACCTTTACCTACGCCAAGCGCCTTGAGTGCAAGCATCAAAGCATCGAGGCCGTTGCCGCAGCCGACACAGTACTTTGTATTGCAGTAAGCCGCGAATGCTTTTTCAAACTCGGTGTCTTCAACTCCGCCAATATACCAGCTGCGTGTAAAAACGCGGTCGAAGGCTGATCTTATGTCATTGTTTAGTTCTTTCTCCATGGGGAGAAAGGAGACGAATGGGATTGTCATTATAGCACCTCTTTATATAGTCTTGTTCATATAAAAAAAGCTCCTCGGTATAATCATTACTAAATTATACTATTTTAAGTAATATTTTTAAGCGATTTAATCCTCAAATAGTTTATGTAAATACATAAATTCATTATCACCTATCACATTATCAAAATCTTTTTTTATAAATAGGTACTTAATTAATCTAGGAAACATAAAGAATCTCCATCTGGGTAAATTTCCTGTCCTAATCTGATACTCCCATATTTTTTTCCATCTAATATCACTACCTGACATCTTGTATAATACTTTAGCGCACTCAACTTTATCAACTTTTACACGTTGTCTCCATTTTTCACTTGTAGATACCCCTTCCCCATATTCATACCATAATGTATTTTTATCAAAAAAAAGGAGCTTGCCATTATCAAAGACGTACAACTTTAAATAGTAATCCTCGCAATAAGTTACATGTCCAACTATCTTTTTCAAATATTTTAATGCAATTGTTTTTCTAACTAATAAAGCAGCACCAAGAGCAGCATCAGGAATCAATAAGTATTCAATCATCTTGTTAATTGGGTATTTCCTGTATATACTCTTGTACTTAGGATTGCCACAAATCTTGATTTGTTTATGAGTGCTTTTATCATAATAAACAGCTTTAGAAAAACTAACGTCTGAATTATGTTCGATCATATAGTTTAACCATTCTTGTAAAGTATAAGGATGAAAAAGACAATCACCAGGAGAAATACACTTTACATAATCATACTTGCAGTGCATTATAGCATTATATACATTAAAGCAAGTTCCTTTGTTTTCTTTAGACCTTAAAATCTTGTAATTATAATAGTTGCATTCTTCAAAAAATGAAGATATTAATGTAGAATAATCTTCATTTGATCCATCATCTGCAATAATAATTTCAGTTATTATTCTTTCTTGCTGAACAATAGAAAGAAGCGTGGCTTTTAATTGAATCCATATAGGATTGAAAATAGCAACAATCACCGATATCAAAGTATAATTCCTCCAATTGATCTAAACCATATATTATTCTAAATTATTTATGTTAGTTGAACTATAAGCCATACCTAATAGTGGAATCATTAAATATGAGGGATTAAAAATATGCGGTCTTTGAAACAAGTTCAAAACGAAAACGACTACATTCAATAGGACATAATTCTTCAATGTTCTATTAGATTTTATAATTGTGCATCCATAACAAACCACCCATGCAAGGTACATTATCGTTCCAATAATGCCTATATCATAAAGAATACAACTAAATGACGATGCGCCTCCAATATTCATTGATGAAGTAAGTCGATATATTGATCCATCTCCATTTCCAAACATTAACTCATAAGAATTTGAATCTTTGAAATATTGATTAATCAATTCATTAAACGCATCCTCTGTGCGATTATATCCAGCAATACCAGATGATGTTAGAACAAATCTATTTTGAAATGATTTTATAGCAGCGTTTTCAAAATCTATATTCATAAAAATAATAAAAAGCACAAATATTGCCATAATACTAATCGCTAACTTGCTTTTTTTTTCTGTAAATAATCTAATGCACATTACAACAGCAACTAATAAAAAAAATGCAAACGATAACGATAAGATTCCGCCTAACACTAGCACAACATTCTTCCAATTCTTTTTTGCTTTTAGGTTTTCAGCAACGAGAAACAACGCACATATTGTTCCAACACGTCCAGGCTCATCATAAATGCCACACAGTCTAAATCTGTTTAAATTATCAAGAATATCGTATGTTTTTGAGATTTGAACAGCAAAAGGCATATGAAGATATGTAACATAACTATTTTGTTTGATATCTGATGAAGCTGTAAGCGTTTCAAAAGAAGGATTTATTCCAAGAAAAGCAAGTAAAGAATATAATATTCCTGGAATTATTGTAACCACAAAAAACAGCAATGATTTTTTATATATATCTACTTTAATATCATTTGGTAATAAACAAAATAAACCTATTAATGTAATATTCAATATGCTTGTAACAGATATTTCAGATAAACCAGCAAACCGCTTTCCACATATTAATTCTAGAATAATAAGATCTACTAAAATAAATAGGAAAAGCTTAAAATTTGTTGATGAAACACAAGAATGATTTATTACACATAAAAAACCGAAAAATATAGTCAATACATAAAATATTTTTAGCAAAGGAATTCCTGAACTTGAAAAAATACCATTTCTATATGAATTCCAAAAGAAAAAAGGATTCATTATTGCAATAATTGAACAAGCGTATAATATGGCTGCAATTTTGTCAATTGTAGATTTTTTTACAACCAAATGATAGTTCGCATTATTCAAATTCATTATTATCACAATCCTCTATTTTAGCCTTTTGCAAGATCAACCGATGATTAACGCATATTAATGAAATAAAATTATAGTTGTTTGAATAAAGTGTCTATCTTGAAGCTTTGATAATAATGCGACCGAAACAAGTATGTCATCGGAAATAACGCAAATCAGGTTTTTCTTTTCTGCCAAAACAATTATTAAATTGCTATAAGCAATGATCTTTAATCGTTATATTATGGTTGATTATTAAAATGAAGTATTATAACCCCAAATATGTTTGCTTTCTAAATCAGAACATATCACATCTGTATATAATTGAGACCTTTGCAAAAGTATAAATGATAAAGAATAAAATTTCATAGCACAAAATTTTACTTTTGCGATGATCTATATATGAGCTATGATATATATTTTTTCCGTTTTACTGTCCTTCACATATCCCGAGTCACAATTACTTTTGAAAACAGGGTTAGCTAAGATCATTAACGGTTCAGCTCTAATATATTAGTTTTAAATCAAAAAACAACTATATTATTAATATGAATTAATGATAGATTTGTACGAGTCATAGTAGAAAGTTCAACACTTTGTCTTTGTGATACTATGCTCTCCTGACTTTGATTCTATAATGTATAAGTGCTCTTATGCTATCAGCTTTACTCTTCATTTGAAAAATTGCCTTATCTCTTTCTGTTGTTGAACTGTTATTAGTAGAGACCTTCTCCATGTGTCCAACATATAAAGACGGAGAATAGAATGATTTTAATCTTATCATCTTCAAATAATCAAATAAAATATCTTCCTCACAATAAAAAAAAGTAATAGGAACAAAACCATAAGAAGAGACAGCTAAAAATGCGGGAGTAAAAATAACACAAGATCCATGTGGAACAATTCCATAACAAGAATTCTCGCTTTTGTATTTTTTGTTATATATACTTGCTATCATTCTCGAATTCAAAACATTTTTCTTTCTTACTTCCTTATTATTTCTATTTAAAATCTTCAATGTAATCTTCCAAAACACATGTGAAGACAACCCCGTTTTGAATACTTTGGTACAAAACAATTGCCTTTTCCATTTCTTTGTTGTTTTTTCATTATACCTAAAAGGATTCTGATTATTACCTTTTCTATTGATTATTACCGGACTTATAACTCCAATTGATTTATCTTTTAAAATAATCTCTTGGATTTTTTTTTCAAAATCTGGTTGATCAATGAAGACATCATTGTTTATATCAACAACAATATTGCATTTTAATACATTCCTAGCATATGAATACCCAATATTATTGCCTTTAGCAAATCCAACATTTTCAGTGTTAAGAATAATGCAAACATCATCTCGATCAGCGTACTTTTTCTTTAACAAATCTCCTGAATTATCAGGAGAACAATTATCCACAACTACAATTGAAGAATCATTGCTTTTTATGTTAAGAATTTTTTCTATACACTGCACTGTTACTTTGATTGCCTTATAATGCAATACAACATATGCGATTTTTAAGTAATCATTATTCATTTTTCTCTCCTATATAGAGCTTTGTATAATGGAGCAATTTTGGACCATTTAAACAACTTGCTCTTTTCAATGCAATTTGGTGAAATATCATTATAGCGATTTATAACTTTAACAATTTTTTTTGCTATATCCTCTGGGGAATATGGATTAACACTATAACCCACTATACCATTCTTAAACTGCCCGTCGAAGCCTTGATTCTTCGTGTATATAACAGGTAGTCCTTGACTCATAGCTTCAACATATGTCAAACCAAATGTTTCAGTAAACGACGGCATCACAAAAATATCGGAATCTCTCAAGTGTTTAATTACTTTTTCTTTAGGACTCTTACAAAAATATTTAATATACTCATATGAGTCAAGATATCTCTTCACTCTTTTATTCTTAACTTCTCCAATTACACTATATTCCGTTCTTATTCCTTTCTTCCTTAACAATTCTAATGCATTTATTGTGGTTATAAGATTCTTATTATCATCAACATCTCCAACATAAATTATTTTTACCGGATCAGATAAATAATGATATTTTGGAGGCTCATTGACAAAATAATAATCATCGATTCCATTAGGTATGATGCTTATTTTTCTTCTTATTTTTTTCTCATCTATTTTATTTACATACTTCTTAATAACATACTCTGCATAGCTTTTAGAAAGAAAGACAATTGCATCTGCATCTTTCATAACATTTAAGCCTAACTTTCTAAGATGTGGCTGCTTTGCAAAAAAAACATTGACATCTGTATTTCTTATAGCAACAATATATGGAATTCCAAATTGTTTCTTTATTTGGTAAGCTATATATCCTGTAGAGAACAGTGTGTGTGCATGGACTAAATCAAATGATTTCATATCATAGTGCTGTATAATTGAATTAAAACTCTTTTTCTGTTTTGGAAAAAACAGAAGTCTATCCAATTTACCATAGCAACGTGATATCTTAACATTTTTTTCATCACTTTTTCTCTGATCTCCATATTGGACCGGAACAAAGATTTCATTATTAATATCTAATTCAGCGAGTTGACTAAACAGATTTCTATACAAAGCTTTATCAAGATAGCCATTTGCTATTTGTAATACTTTCATAAAAGACTCCTTCTGTAAATAACTCTAAATTATAAATAAATACAAGGAAAAGATAAAAACTATATAATGTTACAGTCTCCACCACATCATACCAGAAGCCTTCAGTTCCTCAACTTTGTATAGGCCCTTGACATCTATGAGAACCTTTTCTTCATCAGCACCTATTCTGAAAAGTTTCTTAATGTCATCAAGATGCAATGCCTTGAATTCATTATGTGCCACAGCTACAATCACACAGTCAGCATCAACAATATCCTCAATCTTTGTTAGCTTCACTCCGTATTCGTGCATGGCATCTCTTTCACTTGCCCAAGGATCTACCACAACCGGATCTATACCGTAAGTGTTCAGTTGCTTAATGATATCATCAACTTTGCTGTTTCTGGTGTCAGGACAGTTCTCTTTAAAGGTTAAACCAAGAATGACAACCTTGCTTTTCTTTGGTGCCTGACCAGCTTCAATCATCTTCTTAACTGCCTTATCAGCCACAAATGCACCCATAGAATCGTTTACAATACGACCATTGAGTATAATCTGACTGTGATAACCTAACTTCTCTGCTTCATATGTAAAATAATAAGGATCTACACCTATGCAGTGTCCTCCAACTAGTCCAGGACGAAATCCGAGAGCATTCCACTTGGTATTCATACCATCTACGACTTCATTAGTATCAATATCCATGCGGTCAAATACCATTGCCAGTTCATTCATAAATGCGATGTTAATGTCGCGTTGCGAATTCTCTACAACTTTAACTGCTTCTGCTGTACGAAGATTTGATACCGGATGCGTTCCCACTTCGATGACAAGATCATATACTGCTTTGATTTCAGCCAATGACTCTTCATCAATACCGGAAACAATCTTATGGATATTCTCAAGCCTATGAACCTTGTCACCAGGATTTATACGTTCAGGTGAATATCCGATTTTGAAATCCACACCACATTTTAATCCACTCTGTTTCTCCAATATTGGAATGCAAACGTCTTCTGTGCAACCTGGATAGACTGTGGACTCATAAACAACGATAGAACCTGGAACGAGATTTCGACCTACGATTTCAGATGCACCGATTACAGGGGTTAAATCTGGTGTGTGGTCTGTATTTACAGGAGTCGGAACCGCAACGATAATAAACTTAGCTTTTTTTAGTTCTGTTTCATCACCCGTAAAATGAATTTTGGTATTCTTTATCTCTTCATCGCCAACTTCTTTGGTCGGATCAACACCAGACTTATATAATTCAATCTTTTCTTTGTTAAGATCAAATCCAATTACATTAATACCCTTTTTAGCAAAAGCGTGTGCAATAGGCATACCTACATATCCAAGTCCTACAAGTGCCAAGTTTTCTTCTTTTGCAACCAGTTTTTCATATAGCGACATATCTTTTATTCTCCTTTTTAAACTTATTATTTGTTTCACATTAATGATTTAAATGTACATTTTATGATATAATGATTTGTAGGAGTTGCAATTAACAATTATCAAAATATGATTCATTCTCAATTATCCTCTTTGAAGTATTAACGGGTGCTTTCTGCTTTTTCCCAAACTGGTTTTGATTGACCGGTAATAATCTTATAAACTGCTATCCACTGTGCCAAAACGGTCATACAATAATATGTAATAATCTTTACTACTCGATTTGGATTCTTTTTTTTCCATCCCCATAAAGCAGTTCCATAAAAAGCAGTTTGAAGAACCATTGTAAACTTCCAAAATTTACTTTTTTTGAACAATTTTATATTAAATATAAAGGCCAAAAGATGCATGATCCATAACAAGTACCTACAAGTACGATGACCAAAATAAAAATATGAAAACCAACGATACTTTTTTATATTGAGTATTTGCAAGCTAGGTAAGATGTTTTTTAGTATCTCTCGATTCATTCGCGTTTTTCGTTTAAACTCATCCGAGTCGACTTCTCCAGCTTTTTCATAAGCAATTGCTTTTTTATTATATATAGCACGATTCCCTTGCAATGCAAATATTAGCGGAAACTTAGAATCATGACACTCTATCGGTTTAATATCCAAATATGATTTGTTCCTACAAGCGTAAATTGCTCCATTACCTGCGGTAATTGTCTGAATATTGCTTTCAATTTCACGACAAAGCAAATCAAGCTTCCAGTAGAATCCTTCGGATTTTGCAGTTTTATTATTTTTTGTGTTTAAATATATTAATTGTCCAGACACATATGCAATATTATCAGCAGAAAAAGATGAAACCAACTCCTTTATAGCATCCTTTTCAAATATTGAGTTTGCATCTGTCATTACTAATATCTCACTCTTTACGTATTTTTGTGCTTCATTTTGAGCATTAGTTTTACCCATGTGTTTTGCAGATTTATGTAATCTAATATTATAATTTGGATGATCTTCTATGTACCTCTCAACAATAGTATTAGTCGAATCTGTTGAAAAATCAGATGCAACCAAAATGCTATACTTTTCTTTAGGATAATTTAATGAAATCGCATTATCCAATTTTTCTTTTATTACTTTTTCCTCATTATGAGCCACGATCATAAGGGTTACCGTCGGCTCATAGTCTATGTTTTTATTATTTGTTTTATGCATGATCTTATTTAATGCTATAAGGGATATCGGATATCCTATCATTGCTTCACTAATTGTAAATACACTAACCCACCAAGCTGTTTCTGATATCATTGTTTTTTCTCCTATTCAATCAGTTATTCTTTTAGAAGGCACCCCAACATAAGTGCCTTCTTCTTTTATTTCTTTAACAACAACAGCTCCAGCACCTATCATACATTTTCTGCATATAGTCACATTGTTAGAAACTGTCGCACCAGCACCAATCCAAGTGGATTCTCCAACAGTTACTGTTCCACACAAATGTGCTCCAACAGCTATATGAACGTAGTCAGCAATAATGCAATCGTGATCAACAGAACTGCAGGTATTGATAATACACCCTTTTCCAATTACAGTTCCTGGATTAATAACAGCGCCTGCCATGACTACTGACCCTTGGCCAATAATCACATCTTCTGCAATAACAGCATCAGGATGAACTAGTGACACTATTGCTTTATCATTCAGCTTTTCCATAATCTTCTTCCTGATTATTGCATTACCAATACCTACAAAAACATTGTTTTGTATACTATAAGCAAATTCAGTACTTCCGGTTACTGGATAATTGCCGCAAGTTGTTAATTCCTCATTATCATCGAGAAACTCAATCTCATCATATCCATTCAACTTTGCTATATCAGCTACAACCTTACCATGTCCTGATGCACCGATTATAGTCAATTTCATATTTCATTACCCATAAACTCTTCCATCGTCGCCGATGTATCCGAACTGATTCCATCCCTCTTGAACACAATCTTTACTGTATCAAGAATGACTTTAGCATCACCTTTGAAAGTCACTTTGTCAACATACTTGACATCCCAGTCGAACTTTTCTTCCCAGCTTATGGCATTTCTGCCATGAACCTGAGCAAGTCCTGTAAAACCAGGTCTAACTTCATGACGTCTTTTCTGATGCTCGTTATATCTGTCAAGATACCTCACCAGCAGCGGCCTCGGCCCCACAACCGCCATATCACCCTTAATGATATTCAGCAGCTCCGGCAGCTCATCAAGGCTCGTCGCACGGAGCGCCTTGCCGAACTTGGTGAGCCTCACATCATCAGGTAGCAGTTCGCCGTTTTCGTCGCGCTCATCGGTCATTGTCCTGAATTTGTAAAGCTTGAATATCTTTTCGTCCTTGCCGGGACGATCCTGGGTGAAAAGGATCGGTGAGCCGAGCTTTTTCTTTACCAGCACCGCTGTGACAGCAAGAATCGGACTGAAGACTATCAGCGCCCCCGTACTCAACGAACAGTCAAGAGGTCTCTTGATAAAACGCTCGTACACACCGTAAGGCTTGTGCTTCTGCTCCTTGCCGCGGTTTTTCAGTTCCACAATGCGCTCCTGGATAAACGCACCTCCGCCTGTTACGGCAGCGATGGCTGTTACACCGCCAAGTATCTTCAATCCGTTTTTGATAAGCTTGTTCAAACTTCTCACTCCGATTTATTCAAAACATTTCCTGATTATCTGAATAACAACTTCCTGCTCCTCCGCCGTCATTTTATTGTCCGACGGCAGACACAGACCCCTGCGGAAGATGTCCGCACCCACATCCACCATTCCGGTCTCCTTGATGTAAGCATTGCTCCGCGCACGACCATTGCCGTTGGCGGTGATGAAGGGGTTGCTGCGGTAGATCGGCTGCTGATGCATGGGCTTCCATACCGGCCGGCCTTCAGCATTGTACTTTGCCAGCGTCTGGAGGATCTCCGTGGGGCAGCTCTTGCCGTCCTCGTGGACGAACAGCGCATCGTTCTCGCCGCGCACCTGCTTGCACATCGCATCCTCGTCGATCAGCAGACAGCTCAGCCAGAAGTTCGGCTCGCTGTTCTTTTTATCGTAAGGATTCATGCTCACCGGAAGGCCCTTGAAGCCTTCCTTGTATCTCTCGTAGATAGCCTTCTTCTGTGCGATATGCTCGTCCAGATAGGGCATCTGACCGCGGACGATACCCGCGATTATATTGCTCATACGGTAGTTGTAACCGATCTCCTCGTGCTGATACCAGGGCGCATCCTCGCGGCTTTGTGTACTCCACTTGCGGACTTTATCAGCAACTTCCTTGCTGTCGGTAAGGAACATTCCGCCGGATGATCCGGTGATGATCTTGTTGCCGTTGAACGAAATGGCGTTGTAGTTGCCGAAGTTTCCGGTCTGCACGCCCTTATATGTAGCACCGAAGCTCTCCGCAGCGTCCTCAATTATCAGAGCACCGTGTTTATCGCATACGGCCTTGAGCTCATCCACCTTGCCGGGAGTGCCGTAAAGGTGAGCGACAACCACCAGCCTGACTTCGGGATAGATCTCGAACGCCTTTTCCAAAGCGACAGGATCCATATTCCAGGTATCGCGCTCGGTGTCGATGAAGACAGCCTCTCCGTCCTCGTAAGCCACGGGGTTAACGGTAGCGTCAAAAGTCATATCCGAACAGAAGACCTTGTGACCCTGCAGCGTACCCTGATTGGGTCTCGGCATACCGTAGAGCTTCTCGCCCGCCAGCTTGACTGCCAGATGCAGCGCCGCCGTACCGCAGGAAAGACCCACAGCATACTTGCATCCGACCTTCTCCGCCACGATCTTCTCGCACTCGTTCAGGTTCTCACCCGCCGTAGTGATCCAGTTTTTCTCAAATGCATCCTGCACCCACCGCAGCTCGTCGCCGTGCATCGTGGGGGAGGAGAGCCAGATTTTCTTTTCAAAGGGTTTGATGTCTTTCATACGTTTACTTCCTTTTTTGCTTTATTCACATTGCATGCAAATCTATAAGTTGAAACCATTTCAGCAACACACTCTTTAATATTTTCTTCATTTGAATAAGCAGATTGCATAAGCTGATGTAAGTTGTCAAGGAATTCATCTGTATTAAAAGGTATAGGACACCCAATATGTATCAGATTATTATCAGTCTTTTTAAGTCCTTCCTCAGCCATAAGCTTTTCTTCATACAATTTCTCACCCGGACGCAATCCGATATACTTTATCTCAATATCATCGTCGGGTTTATAGCCGTACAGCCTGATCATATTCCTTGCAAGGTCATCTATCTTAACAGGATCACCCATATCAAGAACGAATATCTCTCCACCCTTGGCGTATGTTCCTGCAAGCATTACAAGCCTTACCGCTTCAGGTATCGTCATAAAGTAACGAACGATATCTTTGTGAGTAACAGTTACGGGACCTCCGCGTTCGATTTGTTCCTTGAACAGTGGAATCACAGAACCGTTGCTTCCGAGAACATTTCCAAATCTGACAGCGGTAAATTCTGTTTTGATATTCTTATATGCTTCTTCAAATCTATCTATGGAATACTCTTTCAATACTGAGTGCGTAAAAAGCTGCGGGATCTCATTTGCTTTTCCGGCTTTGATCTTTTCATCAAAGCTCTGTATGATCATCTCGCAGAGCCGCTTGCTTGCACCCATTATATTGGTCGGATTCACTGCTTTGTCAGTAGAGATCAGCACGAAACGTTCGCATCCGTGTATCATAGCTGCAAATGCAGTCTTATATGTTCCGATAGCATTGTTCTTTATCGCTTCACAAGGGCTGTCCTCCATAAGCGGAACGTGCTTATGTGCTGCGGCATGATAAACGATCTCTGGTTTGTATGTTTTGAAAACATCAAATATCTTTCTGCTGTCCCTGACAGACCCGATCAGGACTTTCAAATCAAGATCAGGGTATTCTCTGCGTAACTCTAACTGGATCTTATATGCATTATTTTCATATACATCGAAGATAATAAGCTGTTTAGGATTGTGAGATGCGACCTGTCGGCATAATTCGCTGCCGATAGAGCCACCGCCGCCGGTTACAAGAACTGTTTTGTCTTTTATGAATTCATATACTTCTGTCATATCGGGAAGTATCGGATCTCGGCCTAACAATTCTTCGGTTGAAAACTGCTTGGTGTGCATCTTTATCCATCCTAATCATCATATAATAATCGGTTCATTATTCGTCAACCGCCCCGTGCCGCTACAAAGGCGGCACAGAACAGCCGATGTAAGATTATATATCCCCGCCATAAAGACAAATCAAATACTAAAACTCAATCCGCCCAAGCTACATCACTACAAATATTCTTAAGCTGCTCTACCTGTTCCTCACTCAGTTTCCCGAGCTCCTTGTATTTGAGCTGACGGCTTCTCCACTTTCGCAATTCGAGGTTCTTGTAACGCTCAGTGCTGTTCGGGTGATGCCCGTAGCGGGTGAGGTATTCCATATAGCTGTCATAGTATTTTACCCAGGTGCCGTTTTTGCGGGCGCTGCGAGGACTTGTAAGCGGGACTTTTGCACTCGTGAACCTGTCAAGTCTGTCCTGCTGCAACAAACCCTTTTGATACAGTTGAAACTGCGCCCGGTACCATACTCCAATGCGCACGCCATCTACAGTAACGCTTGTTTCCGGCAGCAAACCGCGTTCGGTGTAATACTTTTTCAGCAGATCAAAGGTCCTGTTCCACTGCTCATCACGCTTGTCCCAGGGAAAGCCTAATTTGTCAAGCAGAGCCTTTCGGTCCGCTTCGATATTGCCGCGGAACAGCTTTGTGCGCTGCGAATTCATCCATGTGTATAGCACCATGATCTCCGCATCCTTTGATGCATCAGAATAGTCAGGGAAGCATTGATGCTCGTCAACAAAATCGCAAAGCTGCTGATACCGGAACTCCCAGCCCGATACTCCGATCTGACCGAGATCACATCCCAGTGCAGTCAGCATTTCAGCTTTTTCGGATTCAAGTGTGCCGCTGCGGTATTTGAGCTTCTGCGTGTTAATCCAGCCGTAGAGGTTCAGCTCTTCGTTCGGGAAGTCTCCCTTTTTCGGGAAATGCCCCAGCTTATCTGCAAGTCTGGCGACCTTGTTGTATGCCGCCAGCCAGCTTTCCTCGTTCAGACTCCAGGGGAACCCGATGCCGTTGAGCTTATCGGCCTGTGACTTCGGCAGCTTGCCCTGATTGTTCAGAACACGCTGATAGATGCACCACTTGCCGATGGATACTCCCTCGTAGGAGTCATTCTTATGAGGGAACTCCTCGTGCTTTTCGACATACTCTTTCAGCAGCTCAAAGTTGAAGTCCCAGCTGTTTGCGAAGGTGTCGTTCAGCTTGTTGAGGATCTCTCTGATGTCACGAACATAGTCGTAAAGTTCAAATTCGATCTCGTCGTCGTACTCGCCTTCACTGCGTGCGATCTCCATAATGCCCGCATACTGCTGTGCGGTGTCGCCCGATTCAAAGTTGTTCACGATGTCAAAGATCACGGGATGTTTATTGCTCTCGGAACAGGCCAAAGCCCGTCCGAGCTGCTGGTAAAATACGTTTGCGGACTGCGTTGCCCGGAGCATTATCACTCCGTCGATGTCATCGAAATGGACGCCCTCGTTCAGCATATCGATGCAGAACAGGAGCTTTAACGCCGCAGCGTCCTTGTCATTCCGGAAGTCCTCAAACTGTTTGTCAGACGCAGAATTCTGCGCATAGACTGTATATTTATGGATATCGTGGTTGACCTTGTTGAACCACGAATCACACTCGCTTACCATTCTTTGAAGCGATTCCACATTCGGGCAGAAGACAATAAACTTGCCTGCCTTGTCAGGAATGTGCTTCTCAAATATCTTGTCGATGCCGACATCAAGCTCGGCTATCATTGACTTCGCCTTGCGGATCTTTCCCAGCAGGGCGTTTTTTAATCTCGGATTGTCCGACTGTTCGGCTTTTATTTCAAGCTGTTCAATGTCGCCCCGGAACGAATACCAAGATGTTACATAAATTGGTAACGGCAGAATTTTGTGCCTTATTGCTTCTGCCAAACTCATATTGACCGCATAGACACCGTCAAAAAGCTCGTCCGCCATATTGCGTCCGCTGTCGAGGTAACGGATAGGGGTTGCCGATGTTCCGAAGACCTTAGCCTCGGGATTTGCCTCCAACAACTCCTGAACGCCTCGTCCCCACTCGTCCGCACCGCAGCGGTGAAACTCGTCAAGGACGATGTAATCGAACTCGGTGATAAGCTCCGTCTGCGCCAGCTTTGTGTAGGTCACAAACTCGGTGTTTTCGAGGGAGATGCCGTTCTCATCAGCAATCTGCCGAAGCTGTTCAAAGATGTAAGTCGAGGGTGAGCAGACGACAAAAGCCTTGTCCGGATTATCCCCGATCAGCTGCAAGATCAAGTAGCTCTTGCCCGTGCCGGTCGGCTGGACCGCCGCCACACGCTGATTTGACGCAAAAAGGCTCACCATGTTTGCATAAGTCTCACTGTTGTGTTTATGCAGTAACATAGACCTCACCTTCTTGCGGCATCAGTGTTGTTCGCCTTTTCTTTATCGCAAAACGCTGTATTTTATGTGAAACGATATATAATAAAAAGGCGCAACAGCGCATTATCATACCTTATAAGTATAACACCGCATTTCAGATTTGTCAATAAGTACAGCTTTGATTTGTGCAAATGGTGTAATATACCTTATAAAAAGCAAGGAATTTGTCAAAATTATAAACGGAGGAATGAAAATGAGGAAAATTAGCGTCTATCTGCGTAAAGACGGCAGATGGGAGTCACGAGTGGCAATGGGTGTCATTGACGGAAAACGGCAGTATAAGTCATTTTATGGCAGGACAAGGCAAGAAGCCGAAAGCAAGGCGCTGACGGCTTCTTGTTGTATTGAGGCGCAGGTTTTAACGGAAATGACCGTCAGCGAACTGTGCGCTGAATGGCTGCAAATCAGCCGCACCCGCGTCAAGCTGTCCACGCTTGCAAACTATCGAATGAAGGTTGAAAAGCACATAATCCCGAGCTTCGGCGGAATTTTGTGTCACGAGCTCACGTCCAGGAGCGCCAATATTTTTGTTCAAAACAAGCTGAAATCGGGACTCTCTCCTCGCTATGTATCGGATATTGTTGTGCTGTTGAAATCGCTTTTCAAGTATGCGAAAAGGACTTATCGTATTCAAAGTCCCTTGGAGGGCATAGTTTTGCCGAAGCCTGCAAGATCGGGAGTTCGTCTGCTAACTGCACAGGAGCAGGAACGGCTGAAATTGTACATAGGTATGAACTCTTCGATAATATCACTCGGCGTTGTTCTCGCTAACGGAATGGGGCTTCGTATAGGTGAGGTTTGCGGGCTGAAATGGTCGGATATTGACTTTGAAAAACGTATCCTTACCGTCAGGAGAACGGTACAGCGGGTGGCTGTCCATGACGGTATCAACAAGACCGTCGTGATGATCATGCCCCCGAAAAGCGAGACCTCGGTGCGGGACATCCCGATTCCGGAGGGTGTGTTTGCTATGCTCTCAAAGTACGAAACTTCGGCCGATAACTACGTTTTGAGTGGCTGTGATTCTCCTATCGAACCCCGCAAGATGCAGTACCATTTTGCAAAGATCCTGAAAAACGCAAACCTGCCGTCAGTGCGTTTTCACAGCCTCCGGCACGCATTTGCGTCAAAAGCAGTCGAGGTGGGATTTGATATCAAAACGCTGTCCGAGATACTTGGTCACAGCAAGGTCGAACTGACGATGAACCTCTATGTTCATTCCAGTATGGACAGGAAGCGCAGTTGTATGGAGCTGATGAAATAACGTCAGATCGCCGTCAGCAATTAGAATCTTGACAATTGAATATAGCGAAAAATCGGGCTGTTCTCGGGCTTCGTAATAAAATAAGAGATTTTACGATAATTCGAAACGGCTTACGACGACAAAGCTGGTTCGGATTTTTTGTTTGCTTGAAAACAATATTACTCAATTTCTGCGTAAAAGTCAATACTCACTTTCTGAATAAGATATAATATTCAAGGGTGATGTTATGGAACTAAAACTACGATTTAGAGACCTTCGTGAGGACAGAGACCTTTCGCAGACACAGATCGCCAAAATGCTTAACTGTTCCCAACAGACATATTCACGCTATGAATCACACACAACAGAGATCCCGCTGGAGTCGCTGATCGTCCTTGCTCAGTTCTATAAAACGAGTGTCGATTACCTGTTGGGGATAACAAACGTAAGTGAACCATATCCGAAGAAATAACATTAGGGAGAGTATCACGATCGTGACGCTCTCCCTAAATTTGTTTTATAAGGCAGCATACGCTGCGAGTGCATCAACCGTAAAGCACATCGCGGATCAGATCAGCGGTGGCTTTGGGGTCGCGAAGATAAAGATCGTGCAGGGCTCCGTAGCTGATATCAGTTCTCCTGCTCCACTCTGCAATGGTCAGCTCTTCATCTTCCACGGTAAGACGAAGCGAATTTCTCTTGTTGTTCAGCGAGGAAAGAGTCGTCACAAAACGCACGTTTCCGGGCTCATAATTCTTATTGTTGTTTATCCTGTCGATCACCGAGCCCTCGAAATAGGCCCCGAACATCACAGCCCAGATCATGAACTTTTTAGAGTCGTATTTCCACTCTTCACAGACTTTAATGCCCCTGAGCATATAGTTCTTGCTGCTGGACGACGAACTGCGGTAACAGCGGTTCAACATATTGTCCCACTTCTTGTATATTGCCTTTTTACTGAGGATCTTCACTTGATCGTTCTTGTCCATAAACAGCAGCCAATCCTTCACAAATATAAGTATCCTGTCTCCGAAAATGTAGACATCTATATTACCTTCGATGCGGTAATAATACAGCAGGATCCCGTTTACATAATAATATGCAGCGCTGATCAGCGGAGACTTGCTGATGATGCCCGGCTCAGTGAACTGCGACAAATTCGATCTCAAAGCTTTGACTTTTGCGCTCAGACCTCCGAAGGTCATCAGGATAAAAACATTAATAAAACTGATTACACCAAACATAATATTTTTCCTTTCTTATCTTGTTTTAATAACTGTACGAATGTGTGACTATTAGCCTCCTACGGCGGTGCGCGTGGTTTCATAGTATCTACCTCCTCATGTATATTATCTCTGAAAAGTTGAAAAATAAAAAAACTCAAACTCAAAGATAGCTGTAAGCAATGACATCAATGCGATTATGCCCCAGCATTTTTGAGACCGCAGCCATAGCTTGCTTGTCATAAACCGTTCCCGCCTTATCACGACGGCACACATAACGATCTTTGCGGGGAATTTCATCAACAGGACGTGCGAGATGCTGATATTGAGCTTTCGCATAATCCGCACGGTATCTATGGATGGGCATTCTCGCAGGCAGATCGGACTTTGAGAAAACTTTATTATCATCTGATTGACAACGCTCTGCAACAGCAGTCACATCCTCGCAATGCCCATTCATAGTGGGTACGGTGCGAGACTTACCGCCCTTGCCCCTGCGGACGAAAACCGTCTTGCCGTCCTCGCTGATGTCGGCTTTTTTAAGCTCGGCAAGTTCGTGCCTGCGCAGGCCTGTAGATTTACAGAAATTCACAACTTGCTGATGTTTCGCTTCGTCAAAATGCTTGATCTCACCGCGGGAACGTTTCACATCCGCACGATGTCTTTGGGGCAGCGCGATATCAAAATCATCAATATGACCATCGTATAATTTTGCGAGCGCTGCCGCATCCAATGCGATTGTCCAAGCAGACAGTTCCTGCGAAATACGCCATTGCAGATAGGTTTCAACAAAAATCTGCATATTATCGATATCACCGATATCATAGCGTGAGCGCACCCACAATCCAAAAGCTATGCAGTGCTTGACATAAGAATTGTAAGTGCTCCACGAATGGATATAAGGTGACCTGCCGCGCTTGTCTTTATAGCGGTGTCGTTTCTTTCCGATGGCAAGTCGTTTTGTCAGCTTGCCCCGAACTTGATATTTTATTGATTTCCGTTTTGACATTATAATCATCTCCTTTCTTGCGCCCCACAATGGGGCTTCACGTTAAGTACATCATCAGCTGATGCTAAAGAACGTGCGTGTTCCCGACGCCTCGGACACTCTTGGTGTCCGGGGATTTTTCGACATTTCTGTTTACCTTGACTGGTTCAGGTAAATCAGATGTGATTTAAGGTCTCCAATCATCATCTGAACTTCTATCTATATTATCACAGAAAACTTATTTAAATAAAAAACTCCGGGATTACCGGAGTTTACAAGGTTCGGGTCTTATCTCTTACAACCGCAACCGCTGTGTCTGCTTGCCCGGGAGAAGATCATAGCTTCTCGGTAAAGGCTTCCTTGCGGGAAACGAAGCCCTGCAGTTCTTCGGCAGGGAGAGTTTGTTGGTCGTTGGCTGCGGCGGTTGGATAAGTTTCTTTTTCATAGTGTCAGATCCTTTCTGCAAAAAAATAAGACCCGATACAAACTCCATTTGTCAGTATCAGATCCTAATATTATTATCACAGAAAACTTTATAAAATAAAATAGCACTTTTCTTACTTCTGTCTTTAATACCATAGCAATAGATTATTTAACGGATAGAACTATCATACCATTAATGCGCTATAATGCAAGATAACGCTTTATGCAATCAGGTCTATATCAGATGACTGAAATTCTGATACTTGACAAGACTTTGCAAGTATAATATAATGAATAAATAACGGCCAGCTTGCTGTTTATATGACCTAAAAAATGGACTCGAATCAATTTCGATTTTGTACACTATATCAAGTGCGAGGTAGCGTTATGAATTGGTTTATAAATAATATAAAGGATTGCTTTTCGATGCATGATAAGGTTTGTGAAAAGCTTGAAAAAATAGGTCTCAATCAATGCAACATTAGAGATAACATCTATAATTATAATGATAGTCCCAGAAAGGCTTGCGATTTTATTCAACTTGAAAAGATGTTGGATAGACTGTTGGAACTTACGAACAGAAAAGTCAGCCTTCTGCCAGATGCTTATAAA
The DNA here is from genome assembly GCA_900104495.1 of Ruminococcaceae bacterium FB2012. Taxonomy (GTDB): domain Bacteria; phylum Bacillota; class Clostridia; order Oscillospirales; family Ruminococcaceae; genus FB2012. The sequence goes on from FMXS01000006.1 coordinate 33,229, forward strand.
GAGATGAAAGCAGTAGCTGCCTTTTCAGAAGTCTTATTGAGCAAAAGGCAGTATGTATTATTGTATATCTTTTTTATGCATGCACTCTATGGTAAAAGCCTTAAAGAACTTACCGAATTGACCAACTACTCTATAGATTCATTGAAAAAACGAATGTCAAAGCTGGAAACAAACAGATATCTTCTCTGCAACGGGCTCGCAAGCAAGATACCTGAAAACGGGCACTCTGAAGCGATGCGAGAGCTTTTTGCGATAAATGACTTGGCAAGCTTGGGACAAACCTTTTATGATTCAAATCCTTTTTGGCTCTACAAACAGGTCAAGGCTGATGTGGGCCAATGGCTGCTTCCTATCCAAAAGAATAATTTTGAGAGACATCTTCAGAGGATTGTATCAAGGGATGAACGTCTCCCAGCGCTTCAAGGAAAGGTCGATGAGCTGTTCGGATATGTGGAAAGTGTGTCCGAAGAGGTGATGAACAAAGTAGAAACCCTCATTCATCCGTATCATGTCTCATTATATGTGGAACAAGAGGCTCAAAGATTGTATATGCTGTATGAGATCTTTTGCAGTGATTCTGCTGTAATAAAGGAGTATACTGACAGCTCAATCAAGCTTTGGCATGAATATATCAAAAGCGGGAAAGGGTATACTAAGCTTGCTAAAGAGCTGAAGACTACTATGTACCAGATGAAAACTGTGATCCCGGAACTGGACAAAGCCTTTTCAAAGTATGTACAGGAGCACAGTCAGAATAATTAAAACTTATAAAAGTCGTGTTTTTGGCATGACTTTTATTTTTTTTTTTGCCCTCAATCGACACGAACGGCACTTTTTACTTATTTTTTTTGACGATAACTATAATAATACATGCGAAAGCAATTTTCAACTAATAAAAATGTAAAGTTGCACATTCGCGTGCAACAAAACCGGATTTTTCAGCTATTAGTAGAAGACCATTCGTTCTGAAGGAGTGATCAATATGCCCCAGGGCAAAGCTTATGCGGCTATGCTCCACGGCGCAGCCACGGACAAGCTCCCGCTGCTCTGCGGACAGCGAGGCAGGCTGGATCCATACACCCGCACACTGATCGTTGAGGGCGAGGGCATCACTCTGTCGGGCATTACGGAGCCCTGCCGCATCAGCACTCACAAGCTGCTTTGCGCTGCGGGTATTCGCTTTACACAGGTCAATCATACTGGAGCCAAGGAGCGCAGGATCAACACCCGATTGATCAGCATTACCCTGCGTGAATACGCTGAAATGCTCGGTATGCAATCGACCGTCACCACGCTCAAAAATTTGCGCAAGTCGGTCAACAGAGACCTTGCTTTGCTCGGCTCTGCACTACTTTCTTGGACAGAGACAATTCGCGGAAAGACGGTATCTCACATCAATGTGCATATCGCTGAAAGCTGCGGCATCAGGCGCGGGGTCATAGAGGTCACGCTGTCGGAGCACTACGCGGACTGGCTTATATGCCGTCCGCTGATGCAGTACCCCACGGCTCTGCTGGAGCTGGACGAGCGCAGTGCGGTGGCATATCGGTTGGGTTACAAATTGGCACTGCACGGGACTAATTCGCATAATCAGCATCTTGGAACGGCTGGGACTGTCAGAGTGGCAACGCTGCTCAAATACATCGGTTTAGCCGACATCGATGAGTTGAGATCAAAAGAGCAAAGCTACATTTACCGTCTGGCAAAGCCCTTGACAGCTGCCCTCGAAACTCTTGTGCGCTGCGGTGTGTTGGCGAAGTACAGTCTTTGCGGTACGGACAGAAATCGGAGCTTTGCGGAGTGGTGCCATCAGGCATTGAGTTTTGTGCTGAACGGGTTAGAAACGACGTAGGTCGGCAATGGGTTTGACGTAGGTTGACAATGGGTTTGACGTAGGTTGGCAATGGATTTGACGTATATCCACAATGGTCTTTTCCTCGCAAACCCCGCAGATACGCTGTTTCAGCAAAGCCAAATTCTCCAGTACTATTAGGACTATAAGGACTAATAGAGATCGACCCCCGACCCGCTTTAGGGCGGTCGGAGGTCTCACCTGCAAAGCAGATATAAAAGTAATCATTGCATTTTTTCCTTAACAGGCATTTCCTTAACGGCCGATAAAAGTCGCCGTTAAAGGTGGCCGTTAAAAAAATAAGATGCACATTACCCACACATTACACAGAGAGGAGGGAACCCTTATGACCAGAGATCAAGCCAAAGCGCTAATCAAACAAGAGGAGCCGTACTTCTTGGACACTGCACCCAAGAGGATAAACAGACACGACACCTACGTCTGCCCCGAGTGCGGAAACGGCTCGGGACGACACGGCACAGGGATAGTGCTTATCCCCGGGAGCGAGCACGGCAAACGTTGGAAGTGCTTTGTCTGCGGGCTTTGCGAGGACATTATAGGTCTGTATATGACCTACTACGGTGTCGGTTACAGAGAGGCTTTTGACGACCTGTACGAGCATTTTGACCTTGATGTTTGATGCCGTAACACAAAATCAGCCCGACTGCCTTAAAGCAAGTCGGGCGGGTACGCAGTGTGTACCACGCGATCCGTCGCGCTCTACGGAGTGCGGAAGGCAAGTGTTGACTCGCTCCGGGCTAATATTTGCTGTAAAAACTACGGAGCAGATCGTTCAATATCCGAAACACACAATTAAGAAAGGAGCATGCCATTATGGATGCAATAATCAGACCAAAATCACCACCACCCGCTGATGACCGTCTCACCGAGACCGATTACCCTGTAAAGAGGGGGTTGAGCCTTGATACCCTCAGAAAACACGGTGCGTATTACGACCCCGATTGGAAACACCCCAAAGCCACCGCAGGCGTGCCGGGGACTCCGAGGCTGATCATACCAGTGCAGGGCGGCAATCTCCTTGCGCGTGACACAAGAGCAGTGATACCTCCGGAGCAGGAGCAGTATGTCAAATCCAAGGTCAAGGTCAACCCCGATGCGGGCTGGACATTCAACAGCGAGGTTTTAAGCACCACTAAAAAGGGCATCATCATTGCCGTCGAGGGTGAGATAGACGCCATGAGCATCGAGGAGGCCGGGGGCACAGCCGTGGGGCTTGGGAGCATAAATTTTGCTAACGACTTTTTAGACCAACTTAAAGTCACCCCGCCCTACGTCCCGATAGTCGTGGCTTATGACAACGAGGCCGACCCCGAAAAGGCCGAGCGCATCAACAAGGCCGCAGCAAAGCTCGCGGAGGACATAAGAGGGCTCGGATTTGCAGCCACAGCTATCGATCCCAAACTGCTGGTAGGTAACTGCAAGGACGCCAACGAAGCCCTGGTCAAGGACAGAGAGGCACTGCGTAAAGCAGTCGGGAGATTGACAGAGCAGTATAGCAGGCCGCTGACCGAAGAGGAACAGGAGATACTGGAAAACTCGGCATATTCGGCACTGCGGAGCATAGTTCATAACATAAAACACGGAGTTAAACCAACCTGCTTGACCACCGGATTCCCGGTGCTTGACAGACAGCTGGGAGGCGGGCTGTTCCCCGGAATGTACGTTTTTGGAGCCAACTCAAGTATGGGCAAAACAACATTGGTCATGCAGATAGCCGACCACGTTGTACGCATTGGCACGGACGTGCTGGTGTTCTCGTTGGAGATGACGCGCGAAGAACTCACCGCAAAGACTTTAAGCAGAATGACAGCAGTCTCGGCTATGGTGCAGGGACTTGTACCGCGGGAAATGGCATCCACCGCAAGAGAAATAATGGATGGGTATGATTTCAACAGCTTTGTTGAAAAGAAGCGCGAGCTTATCAGGGAAGCGGTCAGGGACTACGTTCCATATTCAAAGAAAACAATAATCTACCAATGCGGCAGGTCATTCTCCGCAAAAGATATCTACGATAAAGTTGAGTGGTATATCAAAGCTACCGGGCGCAAGCCCCTTGTGATCGTTGATTATATGCAGATACTCAAATCATTGAGCGAGCGTATGACGGACAAGCAAGCTGCCGATGCCACTGTCAAGGAATTATGCAATCTTCGCCGAGATTTCAGCCTTCCTGTAATAGCCATATCGAGCTTTTCGCGCAGCGGCTACGAAGAGCCTGCAAAGATGTCCTCATATAAAGAGTCGGGCGGCATCGAGTACAGTGCGGACTATCTGATAGCCCTGCAGCTTGAAGGCGTGGGCACATCAGGCTTTGATGCCAGTGCTTCCAAAAAGGCTGTTCCAAGGAAACTGGAGCTTGTTATCCTCAAGCAGCGTATGGGCGAGGTCGGTGAGCCTATAAAGTTGAGTTACTACTCTGCTTACAATCTGTTCATTGGGGATATGTGATCCCTACAAATAAAAAAGGGAGACGGCCTGAACCGTCTCCCGGAAAGGATAAGATTGTTATGAAAAATCCGACCACAACACTCACCGGATAGCGTTAATACCCAAAAGCTCGGCGGGATGTCCCGGGAAAGGAGACATACTATTATGAAAACTAAAACTATACCTTTACATCGTAAGATCTGGCTCAAAATGCGGCTTTGGCAGCAGCTGAATGACGCAAGCGACGAGACATTCGCCCGCTACCTCAACTTGTCTGTGAGGACACTGCGCGAGTACGATAACGATTCGAGCAATCTCTCGCTGGAGCGCCTTGAGAACTTCATGTCCTGCACCGATCTTACACTGGATCAGCTGATAAATTTTTAATATCAAAAAGAGCCCGCACAGTTGACAGTGCGGGCTCCGAGAGGAGGTCTGTTTATGAAATCGCAGAAACTGCCGTCCGGAAACTACCGTGCACAGCTTGTCGTAGGCAAGGATGCCGGCGGCAAGCGGATCGTCAAGAGCTTTACTCGCTCCTCAGCCTGGGAAGCAGAAAAAGCTGCTTTGGACTACAAAGCAAAATACGGCGTCGGGGCTGCTGTTCACGAGCTCACGGTGCGTGCGGCGATCACACAGTATATTACGGTACACTCATATAACTCGGCGCAGTCAACCAAGGATAAGTACATCCGGATCCGCGATACCCGTCTGCAAGGCATTATGGAAATCAGGATCACCGATCTCAGCGTTAAGGATGTACAGCTCGCTGTCAATATCGATTCGGCGCGTCTCGGTGCAAAGTCGATCAAGGACTCTGTCGATCTGCTGTGCGCTGTGCTGTCTTATCACGATGTCGAGCTTCGGCTGAAAAAGAAGATAGTTTGTCCCAGAGTCCGCAGGAAGATAAAGACTCTGGCGCCTGCACTCGCCGTGATAAATATAGTCAAGGGCACAAAATTCGAGCTGGCCTGCCTGCTGGCAATGTGGCTCTCTTTGCGTATCGGTGAAGTCCGCGGCCTCAGATACTCCGACATAATGGAAAGCGGACAGTTCCTTGCGGTCCAGCGTGAAATAGTCTACACCGACGGCAAGGACGTACTGAATGACTACAATAAGACCGATATAAGCACCCGTGTTATCCCCTTGCCGCAAACACTGTACAAAATGATAACGGCGCAGTCTCACAAGAGCGATGACGAGTATATCGTGCCGCTGGGTTATAACTGCATCTACAAGGCCGTCAAGGAGCTTATGGCAAAGATCGGTTACGCTGATATGTCTTTCCACAACCTGCGGGCTGTTTTCGCATCGAATCTGCACGCAATGGGCATCCCCGATAAGTATATCCAGTCGCTGGGCGGGTGGAGCAATCCTACTACTATGTATAGGCATTATATACGTCCGCTGACAACCGAGGAGCAGAAATATCAGCAGCAGATCGACAGTTATTTTGCTGGTCTGCTTGATAAAGCGGAGTGATAATTTCCGCCATCTGATCTGTACCAACGCCTTGAAAACCGCATTCTCTTCTTATTACTCCCTTATTCACACCCCCCTCAAATACTCCTCAATATTCATATACTCGATATCCCCATCCGTTTTGGACTCGCCTCTGTAGATAACAGCCTTGCGGGTTATCTCTCCAAACCTGAATTCTGCGGCTTCGTATTTTTCGGGGTCGGCAAGGTTCTTGTACTGCTCCGGGACTGCTTCGGTGCTGTGCTTGATCTCGTAGATCTCGCAGGTTATTGCTTCGGTATCAACAACTACCATATCAAATTCACCGACAGCAAACTGGAGCCTGAACACCTCTTTCTCGGAATGTGCAGCCTTCGTTTCAAGCAGAACGATATCCTCCATCATCCTTCCCTTGATCTCGTTCATGATCCTTTCGAGGACATAGTTCCTTTCTTTTGCGGAGATGTTCTTGAACTCCTCGTCAAGCAGCAGCTGACGGACCAGTGCCTCAGCCTGAGCGTATCTCATACCGGGCTGAGCTATGGCTGTCCTGTACAGCTTCTCATTTCTGACCGGGACAAACTCTGTCGCTATATCTACGGTAAGATCTAACAGATCAAGATATTCCTTGATCTCGATTCTATGGGTATCTGTGATATGAACACTCTGTTCACCCTTGTTCAGAATATCAAGTAATCTGCGCAGACCTTCCGTGAAAGCATCCTTGTCGATCCGGTCAAGTATATCCGTCGGATCATTCCTGTCTTTACGCAGATTTCTCCGTGAGATACCGAGGTCGTGGGATACAAAATCATTTGTGAGAACTTCAATCGTAAATCTGTGGTTGATGTCCTCTACCACACGGTTTATCGCACTTGTCAATTCGTTTTTGTCGTACAACTCAGCAAGGTGCCGAAAGTGTCCGCCGTCCTGATAATACCGAAGCGAGTGCTGAATGTTCTTTGCAATCGCACTGTCGATATATTCATCGGTGCTTGCTTTGGTTTTGAAAGTCACCGCTTCGTTATAATGTGTTCCGCCGAGGCTCATAGTTCCGCCGTAACGGATATACTCGTCTATACCTGTAATACCCAGCACTCTTTCAAACTCTCTGTAGGGAATGAAAGTCGTATGGAGCATAATGCAGCGGTCATAGAGCTCTTCGCTTTCAGAGAACATAAATCCCAGCGAGTCTGTTCCGGAGAGAACGATGTTCATTCCCGAAGCTGCATAAATATCTGCCAGCAGCGCTGCGCCCTCGATAAAGTCCTCTGCGAAGGTCACTTCATCAATGAACACATTTTTGTATTCCTTATCCGATAACAGTTTCAGATCGGAATTTATATCCCCGAGAGTATCACCGGACTTCACCTGGATAAATGCAGTTCTGGAAAAGTCCTGTTCCGTCAAGGACAGTATCGCCTGCTTGATAAGAGTTGTTTTGCCTGTTCTGCGAAGTCCGTACAGGATGAACACCTTTCCGGGATGATCCTGTTCGAGGTAATTCTTTATTTCTACAAAACAATCTCTCCGGTGAAGGTCTTTTATCGGATCGGCAAATCTTTTGAGTGCATCCCCGATCAGAATACTTGTCCTGAACGGGATCGCATCTGCGGAACGGCTTGGCGCAGAAACGGGCAGCTTTTTTTTAAGCTCACGCAGTTTCTGCTGCAGCTTACGCCTTTCCTCGATCAAAGCCTCCATTTCAGCTGCGGAGTCATCATCAAGGTACTTACTCTTCTTTTTTCCATTCTCTGTCCACTGATGGTATTTCTTTATCTTCCCGTTTATCGTCTTCTTCGAGATATACCCGACAGGCAACGCAGAAATTGCCTTTTCAAGCTCGCGGATTCTTTCATAAATGTCGTGCATAGTGAAGCCCCCTCTCTGATATTATAATTATAACCCCTTGAACTGATTTTGTCAAGGGGTTATAAGGGGTTATGATTCGTGCATTCCTACAAATGTTTATCGGCGACGAAATAGTAATTCTTGCTTGTTTTCACCACCCCATGGTTATATATAGTGTAATAAGCTCCAAAAGCCTTATATTTTGACATGTTATTATAGAGTTTTTTGCTGCATGTATTGAATTACGGTTACTAATATTGTATAATTAGTAATAAGCTGATGAGATTTATACTATAACACTATACCGATTATAGTATTGAACATATCCGCTATTACAGCTTGTTGTTTTTCGTCATCATTACTCAACTAAAGGTCAAGACTACGTAGTTTAATGTGATATAATTTTTTTGAAATCTATGGAGATGATAAGAATCAATGAATATTTTGGAGAAAATAGATGAGATATATAAAACAGAAATAGAAGAGTTATCAAGTAATTTCTTAGTAAGTGATTACTATTCCCATATATCAATAGCTTCAGATGTAATTCATTCTTCATGTCAATTTGTAATTAGAAAACAAAAGAAAGCAAAACTCATGTTAATAGAGGGTAAGCAAAAGGTCTTTTTGTCAGATATCGATATTATTAATACTATTATAGCTATGAGTGCAGAGGATGTTAATTGGTTTTTGTCCGAATTTGTTGATCTCTATCAAAATAAATATAAGAAAATATTATTAAATATTAATGGAACTGAATATAATGGATATGGAATGAACTATTATCCGAAGGAGAAATCTTTGACTTTGTTTTCTGATACTACTATTACATTCAACGATTTTATTTTTTTATTGAATTTTATTTTTTCAAAAGATTATTATTGGGGCAAAATGCAGTCTGATTTATATTTCAGTAAAAGAACACTTAGCAAGTATATTTCTATAATAGATTATTATGCCGGAGAAAGAAGAAGCGAAGAGTATTTAAAGAACATAATGTTTCCTTTTGAAGAATACTCGAATAGCATAGGTTCTACATATAATAAATCACTTACAAGTAAAATAGATAAACTGTTTAAAAAAACATTACTACAGATTGACATAAGCAAATATTTATGATATAATACAAAAAAGAACTCCAGTAAGGTATTTTATGCCGCCTTAGCTTTTAAGGTTAACGCATCTACAATTTGTTGAATTTGGATGACGTCCCGTCATATTTTGATGGGACAGAAAAGAAAAGAGAAAACCTCACCGCTCGCGAGCTACGCTCACGGTGAGAACTCCTCTTTTCTTTCAGTCCTGCAATGAATTGTACCAAATTCAAGTGGAGTTCTTTTTATTTTGAGGTGGAATATCCAATGAGAATAATTAAAAAAGATTATTTGTATAATGATCCATTTAATATTATTTTTTTGTGTGGACATCATTTAAAAAAAGATACATCTGATGACAAACGTGAGATCCTTATGAAGTATTGTTCAGAGAACTGCAGTCCTTGTCAGCCATTGATTTTAGAGAAGAAATTTAACTTTGGTTACAATAAAAAGTATCTTTCATATGATCATATTTTCTTAAACAACTTAACAAAAGTCGAAAAATTAACATCCCTTTTTTCTGATAAAATAATAATACTACATGAAACAATTTCAACAGCTGCAGAACTTGGTTTGTTCGCTGGAAATGATTCATTGAAGTCCAAAATATATGTAATTACGCCTGACAATATTTCTATAGAAGAAGATAAGATTTCCGGATTTATTAAATTGGCTTTTTTCAAACATGGTGACAATGATCAGTTAAACGAACCTATTATTTTTTATCCGGATACGATTGTTAATAAAACTTCTGAATATAAAAGTGAATATTATACTTTCTTTCACAATAATCAGATTAGTTCTAACCTTGGCCGAAAAATAGATGAAATAATTAAGCCAATAAATTCTAGCAAGATAATTCAAATCAGAAATTCTAAGAACGGAATTTTTTCTTCAAATTATAATAGTTTAGATTATTATATTGATCGAAATAAAAAGATTATTATAATTTCTATTGGTCAATTCAATCTTCGTTTCTTTTTGTACTCTGCGATGTGTCAAAAGGAATGTATGAAAGAACTTGGGAAAAGCAAATTATTGAAAGATCATGTCTCTTACATAGAAGATTATTGCTATCAATTGCTTAATAACTCAGTATCTCATTATTCAGGAACTATCTTAAAAGATTATACAGTTAAATGCCTAATAAAAGACTTTCCTACATATACTTTCAGAGAATCCATCGGCTTGTTTTTTTATATTCTTCAAGCTATAGGTTATATTGGTATAGTTAATGAAGATGAAAAAGAGCCTGAAATCAGAAAACTAACGTTTAGTTCATCAATGCGATCCAAGGATGAAAACAAATCTCTTTTCAGTAATATTGAAAAAACTTCATTTGGGAGGTTATTCCATGAATGAGCAACATCCTGATATCACAACTTATTATATTAGGACGAAAAACAAAACAAGAAAAATAGTTTCATACATTTCTGATGATTGTGAATTGAGAAATACACACCTAAAAATAAACAATTTTCTTGAGAGGAGATTTATACCTTCCATTTTTTCAAAAGGATATATAAAAAATCGATCAATATATCACAATGCGCAATCTCATATGTATAATGATTATTTCATATTGATGGATATAAAAGATTTTTTTCATAGTATTTGTCACAAACAATTAGCACAAAAAATCTTTTACGAAATTAATCTGACCAAATCTAATCAAATCAACTTACTTGAATGCTACAAACTAATATCTTTGTGTAGTATTGACTCGCGCGGGTTGCCTTTAGGCTTTATCACATCGCCAATATTATCAAATATATATTTAAAAGATTTTGATAATATATTTTATGGAAAGTTAAAAGAACTAAATCTGGATAATATTATATATACAAGGTATGCTGATGATCTGACAGTCTCATATAAAACCAAATCCACGGTAAAGGATGTGAATATGGAAGCGAAAATTGCTGAAACAGCTTCTAATATTTTAAAACGATATGGGTTGAAATTAAACAATAGAAAAACAAGATCTATAAATCTAAATGTTTCAAATCATGTTAGAATTACAGGAGTCAATATTACAAAAAATAATTATAACTTTCGACATCTTACGGTAGGCAGATCCATTAAAAATCAACTATATTGGGATGCATTAAAATGTATAGACTCCGATAATGATCTCTTAAAAAACAAAGTCAAGGGTATGTTGTCATTTGTCCTTTCAATAGAAAAAGCAGGATTTGAAACTTGTTATTCTGATTTAATGATGGCTAAAGTATATTCTTTAGGGTTTTCTTCATTAGCCGAATTAATAATGTCAATCAAGTGAATAATAGTATTTGTTATGAATATTACCTTACCAGAAGCTGTTCCTCGCTTCTGACGACGGTCCGGAAGCTGACTATAACGGCATTAGGACAATAATTGCTTTGGGGTGGGTGATGGGATGAACGATTGAATATTCCCAATACAGAAAGGCCTTGACGGGATTGTATTCCAGTCAGGGTCATATTAATTTGGTATCAATGGTACTATGATACTTTCCTGCTCTACAGGAGTAAGCAAAATGAGTTAGATCGGTTGAATACATCGCACTGTCATCATTTATGAAATTGCCAAAATCAAGCAGTACTTTAAGATTGTATTCTTTGCCTATTGACTTTCATCACAATATGGAGTATAATATTATCAGAATGTAATACTTAGGAAGGTGTGCTTATGGACTATATTACAGAACTGTCTTCCGTTGCCAAAGAACACGGCGGGATAATCGAAACCACGACAGCAATACAGCACGGCATATCCAAGGCTATGCTGTATAAGCTATGCAAGGAAGAAAGAATACTCCGCATCGCACAGGGGCAGTATATTCTCCCTGATGAGATCCAGGACGAGCTGCTGTCGATAAGCAAGCGTTCCGATAAGCTCATTTTCTCTCACGAGACGGCGCTGTTCCTCCATAGGATATCAGACCGTACTCCATTTGAACACACCGTGACATCGCCCAGCGGATGCTCACCCTCAGCTTCGATAAAAGCCGTGTGTAAGATATACTACATCAAGCCGGAGCTGTTTGATCTTGGAAGAACGACTCTCAAAACTCCCGCGGGCAACGCTGTTGCAGCGTATGATCTTGAACGCACGGTCTGCGATATCATCCGCAGCCGCAGCAAGGTCGGAACGGAGACCTTCCTTTCGGCTTTGAAGATGTACGCAGCAAGTCCAAAAAAAGATCTGAACAAGCTTAATTCGTATGCTAAAAAGCTGCGGGTCGCAAATGTACTGCGTCCCTATTTGGAAGTATTGTTATGAGTTGGAGCACCAAATGGTTGTAACCCCTGGGAGCAATCCCTTGAAACAATGCGTCCACTATTATTGAAATCACAGACACAGATCTATATTCAATAAACCTTACACCGCCGGAGGCAACCAATGCCGTTGGCGGTGTTTGTATATCTGATCTGTAGAAACGCCTTGAAAACCGCACCAAAATATGATATAATGGACATAGGATAATACCACATTCTGTTCTCCCGACACAGAAAGGATGGTATAAATGAAAGCAACAAAGCTTAGCTCAGGGAGATACAGAGCACAGCTTGTCGTAGGCAAGGATGCCAGCGGCAAGCGGATAGTCAAGAGCTTCACTGCCGATACGGCCTGGGAGGCGGAGAAGATGGCACTGGACTACAAGAAGAAATACGGTGTCGGGCAGAGCGTGTCTGACATGACCGTAGCCGGAGCAATAAGCATCTATATCAACTCCCGCACCAATGCTGTCTCGCCCATAACTATCGAAACATATCAGAGGATCCGTGATACCCGGCTCCAGAGCCTTATGGACACGAAGATCACAGAGCTGACGGTGCAGGACGTTCAGATCGCTGTGAATATTGATGCGGCAAGGCTGTCTAAGAAATCGCTTACAGAAGCAGTGAGTCTGATGCAGTCTTCGCTCGCGTTTCAGGGCATTGACACTAATTTCAAGAAGCGCATAACTTTCCCGAAGGCTATGAAACCCAAAAAGCAGCTCCCTCACCCGCGGGATATAATCAGGGAGATAAAAGGCACAAAGTACGAGCTTGCGTTTCTGCTGGCTATGTGGCTTTCGCTTACAGTCAGTGAGGTCAGGGGTCTGAAATATTCTGACATCACAAAGGACGGCAAATGGCTGACAGTGCAGAGGACTATCGTCTATCACGACGGCAGGGATCATTACGATGATTTCACTAAGGCCGAAGGCCGGACACGGACTGTTTCTCTCCCGAAGGAGCTTTACGATATGATCATGGCTCAGCCCCATGAAAGCTACGACGATCACATTGTCCCGCTGGGCTACAACTGTTTGTACAAAGCGATCCGCAGGATCATGGCCAAAGCAGGCTTCAAGATGTCTTTTCACAATCTCCGCGCCGAATTTGCAACGACATCCAATGCCTTGAAGATCCCCGACAACTATATCCAAAGCATCGGCGGCTGGTCGAATCCGACTACAATGTATAAGCACTACATCCGCGAGCTGACCTCCGAGGAGCAGAAATACCAGGCGCAGATCGACAGTTATTTTTCCGGTCTGCTCAAAGAGGAACAGGGCTCGGATGACTGAAAAATGCGGTTTTGTGTGACACATCGCACGGAAAAAGTCACTTTCCCCTCGCAAATACGGTCTTTCGCCCGTGTGATTTCGTGTGATTTTCGTGTGATTTTGCATCAAAACGGCTTGATGTGTGAACTTTCGTGTGATTTTATTTGACGAAACAGTGTCGAAAACCAACAGAATAATGTCATATCTGGCGCACAAACCGCACCCGCAAACAACGTATTTTGGGCATAAAAAAGCGAAAACCCCGAATTTTCGAGGCTTTCGCAAAAATGAGATATTGGCGCGGATTGAGAGATTTGAATTTTTGGGATAGCTCTCAAACCGCCTAAATACGTTGTTTCTAAATGTCCGTGTCATATTTCGTGTCATACATTCTTTGGAAAACTCCGCTCATCGTCTTCGCATATTCGGCTTCCTTCTCGTCATATATATGCTGATATACGTCCTTCAGCATTGACATCGTCTTTTGTCCGAGACGCTTCATGGCGTATTTGTCTGGTACTCCGTTAATCAACATTTGACTGGCGTTGGCGTGACGGTTATCGTGCATACGATATCTCGGAAGGCCGTTCTTGTCACAAAGCTGATGATACTTCCGAAGCACCGAGCTGGGCAGCATCGGGCTAATGAACTCGGACTTGTGTTCTGCTCTGTCAAGACGTTTCTTCATTACGCCGTCGATCTCTATATAGCGGTTACTTGCATCACCCTTAACCCGCTCCTGGTATTCATACTTGCCCTTATCGTTAAGTGTTATTTCAGCGTGTACATGAAGGAACTGTCCGTCGTAATCGGACCATTTGACTCCTGCAATCTCGCCCTGCCGCATTCCTAAGGTCACGGCCATTGTCACTGCAAGCTCTACCGATGTGCCTTCGACCATTTTCAGTATTATTGAGATTTCTTTTTCACCGGGAATATCCCTTTCAATACGCTTCTTGCTCGGGAGAGCTATCATCGAATAATCAATATCTGCTTTAGCGAACTTTAAAGCTGCCCGAACTAAACCGTACTGGTTCTCTATCGACTTGGTCGAGTAATGATTTGCGTTGTTGTTGATCCAGTTTTGAATCTCGTACTCCGTCAGCTTTGAAAGCGGGATATCCTTGATCTCGTCGATCGTTTTGTCGAGCATGTAATAATATGAACGTATGCCCGAGGGAGCCTTGATGTTGTCGCGGGATTCAATGTATCTCCTGACGGCATCACCGACAGTCTGCTGACTCTTCAGAGCCTTGTTCTTCTTGAGCTTCAGCATCAGCGCCGCAGCCTTCTCATTCGCCTCCCTTCTTGTTGCGGCAGTAACAGACAGGTACTTCTTGGTGTTGCAGTCATAGACCCGCACTCGCCATGAGCCTGATTTAAGCTTTTGTGCGTTAGCCATAGCTATTCTCCTTTCAACAAAATGCGAGAAATGTATGGCCTATTTGTTCCATTTCTATTATACTGCATTTCCCGCATTTTATTGTTATCTATTTGTGAATTATCGCACTGTCACTTCTCTATCAGATAGGGTAAGTCAACGCCGAGAAAACAGCACAGTTTTTCTGCTGTTCCCAGATCGACGGCATATATGTTGTTTTCCCATTTACTTATTGCTGAGGGAGACACACCGAATACTGTAGCCAATTCAGCTTGTGTGTAGCCCGCAGCTACTCTTGCACCCTGTATTCTGCGCTTGGCATATTCACATTTATCCAGTTTCTTCTTCGTTGATTTCACTACGTTCACATCCTTTGTTTTTTATTCACAGCATTAACTTTTTGACGGCTATTATGTATGTGATTATGTGACCTTGTTAAAGTCAATCAGTTATATTTATACATATTATAGTAACTTCTAAATATGTGCTTCTCTATATAATAAGGAAGGGGGTTTATTTTTTTCTTTTCAGATAAAAACAAAGTATACTGTACTTTTTCTTCCAAGGCGGGCAATTATTGCCCGCCCGGAAAGAAACGGATACATCAGTTTTCAACATTTCAACAAGTTTTTAACCGACTTTCAACAGAGTTATCAACAATGCAAGCTATTGTTTCAACTCTTCTTGTCCTCCTCGGGGTAGTAGGGGACATAATATTCCCGGCCATAGTACCGAACGTATATTCGATCCGGCAACGTAAGATACTGCCGCACCCTCTTTATGAGCTCAGCGCCCTCAAGCTCGGCAAGCACTTTGCGCACAATGGGGGGAGAAACTACAAGTATCGCTGCCAGCTCGGCCTGTGGGAAAATGATGAAGGGATAACCCTCGCTGTCCCAGAATCTCTGGTTCTCCCTCGAAGACAGCTGCCGTTCCAACATCAGCGAATACGCCACTTTCGCCCGCAGAGACAGCGCCCTCCACTTCTCGTCGGTCAGCAGTTCCTTCGGGACGCGAAGGAAAGGATTGATGGGATAGTCCCCGTTCGGGACTATCGGGTCGTAAATAAGCTTGTGCTGTTCTTGATTAGTCATCAGAATGACCTCCTCGTCTTTTATCTAATATCCGGCCGGTGAGTATATTATACATCAGGTTGACAAAAAAAGGGGGATTTCGCTATCCCATAACTCAAAAAGTGGGATGGCTATTTTTTGCCCCGAAAATACGCGGTTTCAGAGTGCCATCCCACTTTTCATGATTTCGTAACAATTTTGTGGCCAAGAACTTGAAAAAAACACCTTAAATAATTTCGACCGTGACATCCGGCCGTTTTCTTTGGCGATCACACTGAAATTTGAACTCAGACGCCGCTTGCGCGGCTTCCGGAGGTTCAGCAAACCGTCATTATCAAATAAGTAGCCCGCATCAGATGAATCAGCCGAAATGATGTGATAATGCCCATGCAATATTACTATCAGCATATTCCCGTAAAGAATTTGATTTGTGCAAATGCACAAAAGGCAAGCGGCGATGAGTCCGATTCACCCGGCGTAGGGTATTATGTACAGAAACACCTCAATAACAGGTGAGTACATAAAAGAAAAGTCATAAACATCGGGAAGAATTTACAATGCCATACAGTTATGATGTTTTTATTGTAAACACAAACGGTTTCACATCTATTCACAAGGATACACTGGATGACCTCAAAAAATAAGCAGATAATATCTCTGATAATGCTTCTGTTAAGATATCAGAGATCCAAAACTCGGATATTCCCAACAAAGAGAAGGAAAAACGGAGATCAAGCCTTGCGGGATTCAAAGCAGGATTTGAGAAAAACAATCCGACAAACATATCAATTGATGAGATCGATCTCCGCAGCACCCAGGATGTTGAGGAGAAGTATGTAATGGTCAGGGAATAGGAAAAAACGGCCGGAGAGCATCCGGCCGTTTTCAATTGGCGATCACACTGAGATTTGAACTCAGACACCGCTTGCGCGGTTACTGGCGGTTTAGCAAACCGTCGTGCGAAGCTAAGACTTTGCCTCTACCATTAGGCTTATGTGATCGAAGTGTACCACATCAAATTTTGAACCCGCCGTCTCGCAAAAGTGACCTCACAATCAATCTTTCAAAAGGCGGAATTCGGTGGTACACCGTGTGTACTGGTGGGTAGGGTTGGATTCGAACCAACAACGTTTCAATGTCACGGTTTTACAGACCGCTGCCTTCACCGATTCGGCGCACCTGCCCATTATTATCGTTCATATCAAAGCCTCGCCCCGAGCCGACCGAAGGAATGACTTTGCACAAGGCTGCGGGCGAGGGTATTGCGCCGTGTGCGCTAACACTGGCAGGAAAGCACAGGATCGAACTGTGACCTACGGTTTTGGAGACCGTCGTTCTGCCGTTAAACTACTCTCCTATGATCTGTGTTTATATTCGCCGAAAAGTGAACGTTAAGCGCCTTGCAATTATTCTCGGATTTTGATCGGTGGGAATTCCGAGACAGTATCTCGGAATTTGGCAGATCATTCAGAAAAAGAGAGCATACCGTTCAGGCTGTAATATTCGCATTATCTTGTGCTGTGCCGCATCGCCGATGAAAATGCGCATCGTTTTATGAGATAGAAAACCGATGTCCTTACCGATTAGACGAAACGGAATAATTCTGCAAAAAGCTCTGCCCCGAGCCAATCAAAGTTATATATCTGCACAAGGCTGCGGGCGAGGGCATTGCGCGCCGCCGCTGCGGCTGGTGCCTCCGGCAAGAATCGAACTTGCGACGCCAGGTTCTTCAGACCTGCGCTCTACCGTCTGAGCTACAAAGGCAAATGGAGACTGTGGCAGGAGTCGAACCTGCATTCCCGGGGTTGCAGCCCGGAGCCTTAGCCTTTTGACTACACAGTCAAAAAAGATTTTGAGTTGCACATTGTCCCGTCCCCGAGCCAAGCAAAGCTATAGCTCTAAACAAGGCTGCGGGCGAGGGCATTGCGCCGTGTGCGCTAACACTGGCTTCCATTGAAAGAGTCGAACTTTCATTTTCGGCTTCAGAGACCGATGTCATGCCTGTTAGACGAAATGGAAATAATGAAAAGAAACTATCAAAGTCCCGCCCCGAGCGACACCGAAGCTGCAAATCACTTCGATGTCGGGCGCGAGGGCATTGCGCGCCGCCGCTGCGGCTGGCGGTTCCGGCGGGATTCGAACCCGCGACATCCTGATAGACAGTCAGGCGCTCTTGCCGCTGAACTACGGAACCGTGTATCCCGCAGAAGCGGGATGTTAGTTTGTGATAATTATCTCATCAATCGTGACATTAAGGATATGCGCCAGTATCACAAGATTGTCGAGAGAGGGCAGCGCATCACCGCGCATCCATTTGAATATGGATTGCGGAGTGTTGAACCCGCAGATGTTTTGAATCTCGGTGACCTTGATACCGTTCGCTTTGATAAGCGCTTTTATATTGGAGCCGGTCGCGGCCATGTTGACCGTCGGCATACATGAAGACATAATAATACCACCTTTCAATAGAATACAAAAAACCGCCTGTGCGCTTGTACTGCACACAGACGGTATGTTCTATCGGAAGATGGTTCGGTGAACTCGGTCAAACGATCAAACAACTATCAGTATTTGTATGCAGCACAAATAAGCTCTCGTCTTGCCAGTCAAAACTAAAGCTAAAATCATACTGATACTGATAATCGTTAGCAGACATGATAACAGTCTTGTTCATTGCAGAGTTCATCGTTTTCACCCTTTCGTTAGTCGGAATTGATATTAGTGGTTTTCACTGAACACAGTATAGCATACTTTGCAGGGAGTGTCAAGTAGCTTTGTAGGCTATAAACTGGGTTGATCGGAAGGAGTTGAACCTTCATTTTCAGAGTCACAATCTGACGTACTGCCGTTATACTACGAACAACTGGTAACGGATATGGGATTTGAACCCACATTTCAGGATTGAAAGCCCTGCGTCCTGCCCGAATTAGACGAATCCGCCGAAATGATATGATAAACTCATATCAAAGCTCCGCCCCGAGCCAATCAAAGCTGTCGCTCTTCACATTGTTAGGGGCGAGGGAATCGGTGCAGGGGCACGCCCCTGCTGGTATCCGTGAAGGGAGTCGAACCCTTAAAGACCCGGTTCTTAGCCGAGTGCGTATGCCATTTCCGCCACACGGACAAATATTGATAAGCGTATATCAAGTTCCGCCCCGCCGCCTAAGAAAACTTGAGTTTAGCAGTATGTTATCGGCGGCGGAAACGGTGCAGGGGCATGCCCCTGCTGGTGACCGCAGCGAGGATCGAACTCGCATTACAGGATTGAGAGCCCTGCGTCCTACTGTTAGACGATGCGGCCATGATGATCACCCGACGAGAGTGATCATACTCTTTTTATAACAATGATCTGATCTATGGTCACGCCGAACATATCGGCAATGATGACCATGTTGTCGATAGTCGGGACGGCATCGCCGCGCATCCATTTGAAAATGGGCTGCGGGGTGTTGAAGCCGCACCGCTGCTGAATATCGGCGATCTTGAAGCCACGGGAACGTATCATATTCTTGATATTCATTCCCGTAGCCTGAGTGTCAATAACAGGCATTTAAACCATCTCCTTCCTTAGTGTGATCCCTGCTGGTGCTCCCAATGAGATTTGAACTCATACTTTACGAGGTTTAAGCTCGCTGACTCTGCCGTTGGTCTATGAGAGCGATGGTATCTGCGGGGGGATTTGAACCCCCAAAACCACGGGTCTGAGCCGAGTACGTATGCCAAGTTCCGTCACGCAGACACATCATATTCAGTAAAGTCCAAAGCAATTGTCCGCCCCGAGCCAGCCAAACTTACAGTTCTGCACAATGTCGGGGGCGAGGGCATTAAAAAAGACACCGCCTGCTGTGTGCAGACGGTGTCGTCATACTCATAGGGATCAGACACTAAGTCGGGGCTCCCTGAAATGATCTTCCGCTATTTCTGCACGCAGCACAAACAAAGTCTCTTCCTGTTCGAGGACGAGGCTCAGTAATTCTTCGCTATGCAGAGTGTAAGCGTTAAAGTTGAACATTTCGGGTTGCTCCTTTCGTTGATGTTGTCTTGATTATAGCACAGGTTTCGGGATAAGTCAAGTAAACTGTGGGTATATTTTTTGGAATGTTCGCACTTATCGGCTGAGGGAAAAACAGACACAAATGAGCCAAAACAAACATAATTTGTCTAAATTCTATATATTTATGTGTTAAGTATATAGTTTGATGTAATACAGTGCTCTTTTACTTTACATCAATTACATAATTTACATATTTACATTTTCAAATAACACATTTTACAATCAGCAATATCCTGTTGACAATCTTGCTGACAAATGTTATAATACCAATTGTGGGAGGTGAATTCGATGATCAGTGATTCCCAGTTTAATGAGTTGAAAAATCAAGTGCTAACTCTTGAAAATGAAGTAAAACGATTATCCCGAGAAATATCAAGATTATTACTTAAGGGTGATGCAAACAATTATAATGTGTCACCGGTTAATAATTTAAGCAAAAAAGATACTACCAAATATAGGTTTGAAGGTAAAGTCTATTGTAAACGACGGGTTGTCTATGCGTGTATAAAAAAGTATATTACTGATCATAATATCACCGCATATCAAGATCTGATTAGCGTTTTTCCAGATTATATTCAAGGCTCTTTGGGAATGATTAAAACAGCAGACGAAGCAAATCTTTATTCAAATGCTCACAGGCGCTTTTATTTTTGTGATGATGATATTGTAATACTTGATGGAAAGCCACACGTTATTTGTTCACAATGGGAAAAGAAGAACATTGAAAGATTCTTAAAAGTTGCGGAGAAGCTGGGTTATGAAATTGAACCCATTTCTATATAAAGATAACGTAATAATATAAACTAACAAGGGGTGTGTGTTTATGAATTTATTTAATATTAACAGTCAAGTCAATCATATAACTTTTGGAAGAGGAACCGTTGTTGATATCGATGAAACATTTATGACAGTCGCTTTTGAAGACGGAAGCATTAAAAGGTTTTTATCAGATGACTCTTCAGCATTGGGCTTTTTTGATAGTCCGGACAATGAAACATCAGCTGATATAAAAATAGAGCGGATTGTAATCAAACGATTGTTTGGTCGCATTGATTATGATATTGTAATCAACAACAGCAATGTTTCTATTCTTTCAGCGCCGAACGGATGCGGAAAGACAACTATTTTTAAGTTCTTGGATTTTGTTTTAAATCCTCGGATGGCCAGCTTTAACGAAATAAAACACATTCCATTTTATAGCTTTTCATGCTATTTAAGCAATGGGATGGTTTTAAATCTAAATAAAGTCAAGCTTGAATCTGACAACCTCAAAAAAACGAGAAAAAGCATTTCCCCTTATAATGTTGCTATGAGTTTGTTTAATAATCCGTTTGATATCACATTTTGGATATCCGGTAAACAAGATAATCCTTTAGAGATAAGTCTCATTAAGACGCTAATCGAGGAACCACGCAATGGAACAACTTTTTTATATGAGGACGATGAACCTGATTATGTTGTTGGACATGGGTTTGTCAGAATAAAAAGATGGTTTAATATAATTAATTCGCAACTGATTAAATTCAATTGTAAAGTAAGCATAGACTTTATTGAAGCAAATAGATTGCAAAAAGAATATGATGTTTCGATGAGAGCAAGACTTTCGCGAAACGATAGAGTTCACGGGCTCAACAATCCCAAATTGGAACGGGATAGCGAACGTGATAGAGTTGATTATCTATATCTTGCAAATGATAAAGCCAAATTTGAGATTCGTAAATGTATGCAAGAATATAATCGTCGCTTAACAGAGGCCAAAAATGTATTACCATCAATGTATATCCAAGCACCAGACCAAACAAATTTCGGATTCGATTCATTTCAAGCGCGTTGGAATAGATATCACGAAGAGCTTAATAAGTTTTACGAGATTGGTTTTTTGAATTCAAAAGAAACAGTTATCGAAACAGATGATTTAGAGAATTCTTATAATAAGAAAGCTTCTTTTTTAGAAACATATTTAAAAGCTTTTGAAGACACGATTGAACCTCTTCAGAAGCATTATGACAAAATGAAGCTCTTCGCAGATATCTTTAACAAGAGAAATGAAATAACCCAAAAAACAATAAAGTTTACCGAGGACGGAATAAAAGTATTCATTGATAATAAGGATGTTGGTCTTAAACTTGAAAACCTTTCTTCCGGCGAAAAGAATGATTTTGTTATGTTCTACAGACTAATTTTTGATGCTGCCAAAAATGGAATAGTACTGATTGATGAACCTGAAATATCACTGCACATCGAATGGCAAGAAGAATATCTCGACAGACTGATAGATATATGTAAAATGAATAATCTACAGGCTATCGTTGCAACGCACTCTCCCAATATTGTAAATGGGCATTTTGACCTCTTTGTGAATAAGAGGTGATTACTCATGGCAATCAAAGATACAGATGTTAAAGCATTAGCAAATCTCCTTTTTTCCAATATTCAATTAAAACTTGACTATAAGAAGTACCTTAGCAATGATAGGAAACTTCTTTTAGTCGAGGGAACAACGGATGAAAGATTTGTTAAGCACGTAAAGAAAGAAAATGTTGATTGTGTTGCTGCATCAAAGATCTTTCTCAGCAATGCTGCTTTTAGCACTAAACATAAGAACAACGTGAGTTGCAAAGGAGCTATTTATAAACTAATCGTAGGAATATCTCATTATCCATCACCGTTTATTATATATCCAAGTGATATTGACAAGTGGGATTTATATGGATTGATTGACAGAGACAGCGATGAAATAGATTTCTCACGTTCTTTGCCGCGATTGTTGGTAACCGATACTCATGATCTTGAAACATTAATGTTATCTACAGATGATGATATATTTTTTAGACTTAACGATTGCAATATTACACAAGAACACATTGATAAAGCATTTTACCTTGCGCATCAATTATCTATAACAAAGCGACTCCTCCAGGATTACTACGACAAGGATTCATTTGATCTTCAAAGTCTTTCCTCTGGCTCTGGGAAGGTGGATTTTTCAAACCTTTTTGACGGAGAACGATTGGATCTACATAAATTGTTGGATTATATCTGCGAGCATTCAATCTCTCCAATAACAATCGGCAAACGGCAAAAGCTCTGTGAGACAGTTTGTAAAAGCAAGCAAGGCAAAAAGTATTATAATGCAGATTATAAGTGGAAGTGTAAACTGTCTGATTTCAAAGAAGCAATGCCCTCCGACTTTTGGCTAATAGTCAATGGTCATGATATGCTTCAATTGTTAATGTTTATAAATGAGGAAGCAAATAATTGTTTCAACGATTCCAAGGGATTTGCATTAAACCGCTCATTTGAAATGAAACTAATAGATATATACGATTATGCAACTTTTGCAAATACTGAATTAAGCCAAAAGATGATACTGTCTGGATTAATTTCATGTTAATATGGAGGAATCATTATGAAAAAAACTTATGTGACAGAACAGCAAGTTAAAGAAGCTTTGAAAATTGATTCGTTTCGGAATATTACTAAGGATAAGATAATGGAGTTCGTCTCTCTTATTCCAAACATGGACAAAGATGTTGCTCTGTCAATAATAAACCAATTCCCAACATATGTTGATATGGTCAAATGCATGACTGAGCAGTTAGGCAAAACTTGTGAAATTGCAATGTCAGATAACTCAGCAAACCAATCGGAAGTAAATTCTGCCTATAAAACGATAATTGATAGTTTGGCAGAAGCGCTTAATCGCGAAGATATTACCCCTGAAGAAAGAGATTCTATAACAAACAAAATGATTCAGGTCGCGGACAAGATGGCAGAAAAAGATTCTGAGAATAAAAGGTTTATTTCATGTGTTGTAAAAAACAAACAGCATTTTATAATTGGACTCGCAGTGTGTGGTGTAGCTATTCTAGGAGTAAACTTTCGTGGGAGAATAATACCTAGGATAGCTTAAGACGTTTTGATAGGAGTATCTTTATATGCCTAATGCAAATAAAGACAAATACTTTGCCGTTATAGATACCGAAACAAATTGGGATGATAAAGTAATGTCAATTGGATTGGTTATTGCGGATGCTGAAACATTTTTTCCTGTTGATACCAAATATTATATTATTACACCAGAATGTATCAGAGGCGGTATGTTCTCATTTTGTTTAGAGGTTCAAGGTCAAAAGGTTGATCTGAAAAAAACAAGAAAAACTGTCATTGAAGACGTAATAAAAACGTTGACAACTTATAATGTTGATTCTGTTTTCGCTTACAATGCTCAGTTCGACTATAAGCATTTGCCAGAATTAAATAATTATGCATGGTTTGACATTATGCGAATAGCTGCAAACATTACTACAAATAAGTTTATCCCTCGCAACGCCGAATGTTATAGCACAGGACGGCTGAAAAGAGGATACAGCGTGGAAGCCATACTGCAAATGCTAACAAAATCAAAAAAGTATTCGGAAACACATAACGCTCTTTATGATGCCCTTGATGAGTTGAAGATAATTAAATTACTCGGACATAGGCTGGAGATGTATAACAGCGCAAATATAAATGATAAAATATCAAAGGGACAGCCTAAGCCTGCAAGAAGGCCACGAGAGATATATAAATTGCCGAATGATGCCAAAAACTCGGAAATATTAAATGAAGGATATGCCGTTGGTGTAACGATATATCATAAAGCGTTTGGAAGAGGGGAAATAAAAGAGATCATATATGATGGTGATACGATTAAAAAAGTCCTTATTGATTTTTACATATATGGCATGATTACTCTTGATATGCCTAAAGAGGACAGGTATATTGAGAGATTATAAGGAGATTACAATGCGAAATAATGGGTTTGTTAAATTATCAGATGAGCAGGAACTATTTGTCCAAAGAGCCATTGATGGTAATAATATTCTTGTAAATGCTTGTATCGGGAGCGGAAAAACGACAGCAATCCAAACACTATGCGGAAGGCTACCATCAAACAAAAAGATACTGTATCTTACATACAATAAGCTGCTGAAAGTAGATGCAAGAGCAAAGATCAGAATGCGTAATACAACTGTGACAAATTATCACGGCTTTGCTTACAGTTGCCTTAATAAAATCGGAGTCAAAGCAAATATATCACAATTGGCGAGCGTGTTCAATGAAAAAAAGCCGTCGATAGAAAGCTTCGATGTTTTGATAATAGATGAATATCAGGACATAGAAACCGAGTTTGCAGAAATGCTGAAATACATTAAAGTGTCTTGTCCCAATATTCAGACAATTGCTGTAGGAGATATGGAGCAAAAAATCTACGATAAAACTACACTGAATGTGGAAGAATTTATGCAGGAATTTCTTGGTGAGCATCTTACAATGGAATTCACGCTTTGCTTCAGGCTGTCAAAAGATATAGCAGAGAAGCTCGGAAGAATATGGGGAAAGAAAATAGTAGGGGTAAATAATAATTGTGTTGTTGAGACTATGACCAAGGATGAGATCGTTGAATTCCTTGCTGAACATGATCCCAAGGATATTCTTTGTCTGGGAGCACGAAACGGTGATCTGTCGGATACATTAAACATACTTGAATCTGAATATCACAATAAGTTTAACAAGCAAACGGTATATGCAAGTATTTCGGATGACGATTCGCTGGGAGCGACATCTCCTAACAGCAGTACAGCGATATTTACAACGTTTGACAGCAGCAAGGGACTTGAACGAAAGATCTGTGTAATATTTGATTTTACGGAAAGCTATTGGAATGTCAGGATCCATAATCCTCAACAATCATATGAAATACTTCGGAATATTTTCTGCGTTGCGGCAAGTCGGGGTAAAGAGCGGATCATATTCGTAAAAAGTGATGAAATGATGCTTTCGGAAAAAACACTTTCTACAAAGGTCGATATGAATTTGAGATTCAATAATGTTGATATTTCGGGAATGTTTGATTTCAAATTCAGAGAAGATATTGATAAGTGCTTTTCGTTGTTAGAAACAAAACCGATTGAAACAGAAAATCATTCTGTAATTGAAGTAAAAAACAAAGATGGAATGATCGATCTTTCACCGTGTATTGGAATATATCAGGAAGCAATGTATTTTAATGATTATCAGATTGATGATGACATAGAGCTGTATGTTCTGATTCACAAGAATAAAAAATCCTTATGGGATGAAAAGATGAAAGGCTGTAGTCTGGAGAACAAAATACTATTCTTAGTATCGCTTGAAACGAATCAAGCACGGTATCGTACACAAGTTGAGCTCCCTTTTATAAATGATAATTCAAAAGAAATGCTTGCCGAAAGACTTTCAACACGTCTTGAAAAAGATGAAAAGGTTCAGGTGGAATGCAACATAGACTTTTTCTCCGCTGAGGGCAGAAAAGCTTTCTCAGCAAGAGGCTATGCTGATGCTGTAAAGAACAACGTGGTATATGAGTTGAAATTCGTATCTGAGCTTTCATATGAGCATTTTATGCAATGTGCTTGCTATATGATTGCATTGAACCTTGAAAAGGGAATTTTATGGAATACAAGAGATAATAAAGCCTTTGAGGTTCGGATCCCCGATAGGAAGAGATTTCTCGATGCAGTTGTAAATGCTGTTACCAAGAATCAGATAAAGGAGTATCATTCATCTGATAGAAAAAGCACAGAAGATAAGAATAGAAACAATGATATTTCAGAATATCAAACAGGGTCTCGAATAATTCATTCCAAATACGGCAAGGGAACAATTGTTGATATTATGAAGAAAGGTTCTTTTACAGTAATAAAAGTGGTGTTTGATGACGGTCATACTCAAAGCTTTAGTTTGGAGATACTGATTAAAACAAACTTTATCTGTGTTGATGAATAGTGGACATAGACAAACCTGTTGCATTTGAGGAATACAGCACTATAGATTAGTACATAATGATATAGATACCAAGGTGTTTTGCAAAAAAGAAAATAAGATGGTTTAAATAATCAAAAAAATCTTGTATTAAATAATCAAAAAAATCTTGCATTGGGGGTTGACAATCAATTAATAATGTGGTATAATATATATAGTTTAGATTTTATGTTAAGTTTAGAGTTAGCTTTTACGGGCTGGCTCTAATTTTTTTTGCTGTAAAAGCCGAATATGCTCATAACTCGGCATGGGCGCGGATATAATCAACCATTAATCATTAATTCAATGAGTTGAAATTTTTTAGACAGAAAGGAATTTAAATCAATAAATAAGGCCAAAGGGGGCCAATAAAACTTAAAACCCTTCACCCGTGCCGAGGTCTTCTGTTTTAAATAGGAGGCCGACAATGAGCTTCATACTGCACGCACCAGCTAAGCTATCCACTAAACTATCACAGCACCCAGAGATTCTTACGCTGGACTCTCTGGAAACCAACCGACTCCCGCGCTGCCCCATCTGCGGATCTACAATGGTAAATAATGGAATAAGGGAGGTGAAATGCAAAGAAATAGATCGTATTGGAAATGGAGCCACCAATCAAATTGAGGTTCATCGTATCAAATGTATTGATCAACACTGCTGGGTAGAACTAAGCTATATTAGTGATACTTACACAGGAACTAATATGTATACCTCTCTATTTTACCGTTCAGCTGCTGAGGCTGCTGTGATAATAGGCATTGATGACGTGGCTTCGAGACTTGGAATTACTGTTGACGATGTAAAAAAAGCAATTAATTGCTTTTGTAAAGAAAGCATCAAACCTACTGATAAAGCTATTCTTTCGTTTCACCCAATTGTATTAAGCGGCGTTATTTTCTTAATAACAATTGACGTTACGAAAAGAATTATTCTTGATGTTAGCCAGCACAAGAGCGAGAAATCTTTTTTAAGTAAAATAGTTAAGTGCTGTCCTGACGACAGGTCGTTCATCATCCCTGAAAACGAGGGGTTGATAGAGGCACTTCATCAACACTATAAAAGCAATTATATGTTAGAAGCTTCTGCCAAAGCATCTCGTCAAAGGAATTATACAACGCGCAGCAATATGATAATCATTTATGCGGCACACAAAATTGTTCTTGAAGCCTTGATAAAGAACGATGGAAAGTGCGATGTATCTCTGAAAGAATCAGTATTCGGTTATTTTTGAATAGTATATCTACTCCACAACCCCCATCCCCCCTTGGTCAGCCAACGCCAAGGGGGGTATCACGGGGTTGGATGAAAAATCGTCCGCCTAAACTATATACTCTAACTTTCAAGCGTCTTGCATTTTTTCTGTTTATATGATATACTATTTATAATAACAATTATTCTGTGAAACGGAGTATGCCATGAAAACAGAACATCAAACAATTGAATGGAAGGAATCCTGGCGGGACGAGTACCTCAAATGGATATGCGGCTATGCCAATGCTCAGGGCGGAACACTCTATATTGGCAAGGATGACAACGGCGTCACCGTTGGCTTAGATAACATAAAACGTCTGCTTGAGGACATCCCCAACAAGATCACCAATGCTATGGGTATCATTGCCGATGTGAACGGCAAAGAAGAGAATGGCTTGGATTATATAGAAATATCTGTCGATAAGTACCCGTCAATGATCAGCTATCACGGAAAATACTATTACCGTTCTGGCAGCACTATGAGAGAGATCACAGGCAAGGAGCTTGAACGTGCTTTGCTGAAATCACAGGGGCTGACCTGGGACAGTGTGCCTATCCCAAAGCTCATGATAGAAGATCTGAGCCGAGATGCTGTCAAGTATTTTAAGAAGAACGGAGTTTCAAGGGGCAGGCTGTCGGATTATCAGGTCAAGGTCAGTGATGAGCAGCTGATGCAGAATCTTCATCTGATTGACGATGAGGGTTATCTGCTCAGAGCGGCTATGCTTGCTTTTTATGACGATCCCGAGAAATGGGTAACAGGTGCATATATCAAGATCGGATACTTTGGCAATTCCGACTCCGATCTCCGATATCAGGATGAGATACACGGCCCACTGCTGTTACAAATAGACAAGGCTGTTGATCTGATCTACACCAAATATATGAAAGCACTGATCGACTACGACGGAATAAATCGTGTGGAACAGTTTATGGTTCACCCCGATGCGTTCAGAGAAATTCTCCTCAACGCCTGCGTGCATAAGGATTTCAGCAGCAACAATCCCGTTCAGGTCAGCATCTACAGGGACAAGCTGTATGTCTGGAACAACGGCACTATGCCGCCCGATCTGAGATCGCAGGAGAAGCTGTACAAAAAGCACGCTTCTTCTCCGTTCAATCCGAAGCTGGCGCACGTTTTCTTTATGAGCGGTATGATAGAAGCCTGGGGCAGAGGCTTTGATAAGATAAAGGAAGCCTGCAAGCTCTATGATGCTCCGCTGCCGACCTACGATATCTCCGAGAACGGCATTATGGTCTGCTGCAAGGCCTGCAAACGGTATACCGATCTTCTCGAAAAAGATTCGCTCATTTCCGATGAGCGAATCATGAGCGAATTGCTTGACGGTAAAATGGGAGAAGCCATCTTAAAAATCATAGAATTTGTTGATAAAAACGGCACCGTGACAACTGAGGAAGGACGCAGAATCACCGGAAAATCGGCACCTCAGGTGCGCCGTTACCTTAATCTTCTTGAACAGTCAGGATATATAAAGGGCAGCAAAGGCACAAGAAACAAGATCTACACAAAGCAAAAAAACTGATAATTCGCTCATGATCCGCTCATTCCATATGAGCGAATCCATGAGCGAATCTTTTTTTAATACTTCTCACTTCTTTTGTGATCCTACCCTTTTCTCTTTCATAACCCCCATAACCCCTTGGCAAATCAGTATCAAGGGGTTATAATGGATTCAGGTGAAAGGGGGCATCAGCATGAACGATATAATAAAAAGGATATCCGAGCTTGAAGCGAAGATCGCGGAGCTTCCCGTGGGATATATTTCCCGCAAAACCATTGGCGGAAAGGTAAGGCTTTACCACCAGTGGAGCGAGAACGGACGGAAGAAAAGCAAGTACCTGGACGATGCCGCTGCGGAGGAAATGTCCGTTCTTATAGAAAAACGCAGACAGCTCGAACAGGAACTGAAGGAGCTTAAAAAACAGCTTCCAAAGGAGAACGTTATGCGGATGCTCCCCGTTAAGGAGCTCAGGATCAGTATGCTTTTGGGAGATGAACTTCGGAGCTTTGCCGAACCTGTACGCGAGTATAAAAGAAGGAGCTGCTTTGACACGCTGCAAATGTATTTATACGATGCACCCTTCGGAAAGGTGTTTATCCTTTACGGTCTGCGGCGTACAGGCAAGACCACCCTTATACGTCAGTCGCTGCTGGATATGTCCGATGACGAGCTTGCTAAAACCGCTTTTATACAGACACGCCCGGGTGATACCCTTGGAGAGTTGGATGCTGTTTTGAAGTGGCTCTCCCGAAACGGTTATAAACGGGTATTTATAGATGAAGTAACGCTGGCAGAAGATTTTATTGAAGGTGCTGCTCTGTTTTCGGATATATACGCTGCATCGGGAATGAAGATCGTGCTGTCGGGTAAAGATTCATTAGGGTTTATGTTTTCCGAAAACGAGGAGCTTTACGACCGCTGTGTCATGCTCCATACCACACGGATCCCGTATAAAGAATTTGAACAGGTGCTTGGTATAAAGGGCATAGACGAGTATATCCGTTACGGCGGAACCATGAGTCTTGGGGGAAAGCATTATAACCAGCCTGAGACATTCAGCTCCAAGAAAAGCACGGATGAATATATAGATACCGCTATAGCTAAAAATATACAGCACTCTCTCAAATACTATCAGAACGGCGGACATTTCAGGCATCTTGCAGAGCTTTATGAAAAGGACGAACTGACAAGTGCCATAAATCGGGTGGTAGAGGATATAAATCACCGTTTTACCGTTGAAGTGCTTACAAGAGATTTTATATCGCACGACCTTGGGATATCCAGGACAAATCTTCGCAAAGACAGAACTGATCCGAATGATATACTTGACCGTATAGATAAAGATACTTTTACGGAAGGTCTGCGGAGAACTCTTGATATACTCAAGAAAAAAGAGCAAACCATTGATATAACGGAAGCGCACCGTCGGGAGATAAAAGAGTATCTTGATCTGCTTGATCTGACAGTGGATATTCCGACTGAGGTCATACCCGTTAAAAACGAAAAGTTATACAGGACGGCGATATCTCAACCCGGTATGAGGTATGCACAGGCAGAGGCACTTGTAAAACAGCTGCTGCTTGACGAAGAATTCCGAAACATATCCGCAGTTGACAGAGCGAAGATACTTGAACGTATATTGTCTGAGATACGCGGGCGTATGATGGAAGAGATCGTCCTGCTTGAAACAAAAACGGCTTATCCCGATAAAGAGGTGTTCCGCCTACAGTTTGCAGTCGGAGAATTTGATATGGTCATAGCCGATGCCCAGGCGATAACCTGCGAGATATACGAGATAAAACACAGCACCGAGGCTGTTCCCATGCAGTACAGGCACCTTGCCGATAAACAGAAATGCTCAGACACAGAATTCCGTTTCGGATGTATAACAAAGAAAGCGGTCATATACTGCGGAGAGAATTATAAGGAGAACGGCATAGATTTTCTGAACGTGGAGGGTTATCTTAAAGGACTGCCGCTTTGATCTGCATATTCTGCACTCTTTTAAAAAGGTATAAAAAATAAGTCCAAAGCCTTTGCCGTTTCAAAAAAACATGATATAATATAGTTAGTAAAAAGGTTCTGAAAGTTCCGAGTTCCACCCCTTTAAGGGGAAAGTGTTCTCGGAGCTTTTTCTTTATGCTTGAAAAATCCAAGGAAGGTTTTGATTGATTTTCTTCCTTTTGACATATATGTTTTAACGGAGTTATCGGGTTACGCCTTGAGGCGTAACCTGATAAGGATGCGCCCGCACTCCATAAGCGCTTGGAGGCGGCTTTGAAAAACAACGTTCTGCACACGTTGATTATTAGACTTAATATGGGTTCACTTATTGATGAAGGAGAAGGCGCACTAACTCCCCTATATCCCCGAACTCCCCGAAATCCCCTATATCCCCGAAACTCCCGAAATCCCCGAAGTCCCCGAAATATCGGGGCAAAATAAAACTTAGCCGGTTAAGTTTTCCACAATTTTTGAAACCGGCAGTGTAACAGACGCACTATAAAAAGTCTGTAGCCGGACGGGCTCTAAATGTTCAACTAAGCAGTTATGGCATCTGCTATATAAAAGTGCCAATGGCCGCGTGGGTGAGGACCAACACCTATCCTTTATATAAAGGAGAAAAAATAGTGTTAGTGTAAGCGGCAACGAATTTAACTGTCCAAAGCGTCGTACAGGAGGTATATATATGAAAAAGGAAAGAACGAAGCAGCTCTCTTATGCATTGCGGGAAAGGCTTGAACATATGGCAGCCTATGGAGAGAGCAAACGGACGTATAAGCTTCGCACGCTTGATATGCGCCGCGAAGCGCGCAACTCACTTATAAGGCAAGGGGTACCCGCAGATAAAATTCAGCAGAAGCTGCTCCATATAGACGCAGCTAAAGATAAGATTTTCAGCTTTAGCACGATGTCCTCGTATATCCGCTTTGTGAAGGATTTTGCGAGATTTGTTGAGACTAAAACGGGTACTTCCCGTATAAAGGTTGAGGAGAGCATTCAATATATACAGCCGTATATAGAGCACCTAAAGAATAAAGGAGATTCCGCCAACACGATAAACCTAAAACTCTCTGCCGTATGTAAGGCAACAGGACAGTTTGTTGTGGATTATCAGCACCCTATAAGAAGGTATGCTGACGTTATACGAGGTGTTAAACCGGCAGTAAGAGATAACTTTAACTCCAAGCGCGCAGCTGCTGCTCTGGAACTCAATAGCGCAGTAGGTTTACGCAGAGCGGAGTTATATCGCCTAAAGGTGGATGACATAACATGGGGTAAAGGTCATGCTGTTATAAAGTCCATTGGCAAAGGTGGCAAACATAACAGTACTTTTATAACCGACTGCTCAAAGCTTGCGATTCTTGAAAAGTATTATATGGATGCTTTGGAAAACGGCAGGGACACTCTTTTATCGTCGGAGCAAATGAACCACGATGCTGATCTGCACCATGCGCGGGCGCAGTGCGCTATGGATGAATATAAAAGAGTAATGGAGGATATAAAGGAGCATCCGGAACGTCGCATCTTTTATAAAGACTACGTCGTGCGCTTTTTTAAAGAAAACAACAAGCCGCTAAAGGAAAACCTTGATAAACCATATAACCTTAGGGGTGCGGGTAAAAAGATGCTTGAAAAGCAAGGCCGTGAAACCTCTTTTGATCGTGTTGCAGTTTTATACGTTTCGGTCACTATACTGCATCATTATAGGTCAGATACAACGGTTCAGCACTACTTGATAAAATAAATGCTCATAACCCTTGTCGCCCGTATACGGGTGTGGTATAATATAAGTAAGAGAAGTTAAGTTTCTTAGTACAGGGTTCCTTATAACGGGGAAAGTGTGTACTGAGATAACTTGACTTCTTTTTTATTCTAAAAAGAAAGAGAGGTACTTTTAACAATGGAAAAAATCTTAACTAACGCGGAGGTATTTAACCTTCTAAAAACGGGAACCGCTGATATGCACTTATACGGAGATGATGCTGCGGTAATGAAGAGTATAAGGCACGATCCTTGTATACTGGCCTGCTGCGCAACTGAATGGACAGCTATGACGAGAAACTGTGTCGGACTTAGAACTCTTATGGAGGACGGCGAGGAAAAGGTAAAGCAATACCTTGCGCACTGCAAAGCATTTGTGCTCTTCGAGTTTGAAAAGCTTTCTGCAAAACAGTTTGACGAGATCATCGGACTTGCGCTGTCGGTTAAACCGAAGCCTCGTATAATTCTGGTCGGTGATCTTAGGACACGCATAAGCTGTCCGGCAAATGAAATGACATCTCCGGTCCAGTCGGAATGCTGGAAGAAACTGAAACTGGACACGGTCAGGGTACCTGTAAAAAAGGTGGACGAGGAATACAGACAAGCTGTTGACCTTATATCCCGCGGTGATTTTAAAGGGGCAGAATGGATTAACAGCAACTGCTGTAAAGAGTGTCCCGAGGATGCCGTTCAGATCGTTACATCCAAATCCGAAGCTGAAAACATCAAAAAGGAGAACGAACCGCCGCATCAAAAGCCTTCCGGCGGATACAATTCTTATGATGAACCCTACGGTTCAAAGGGATGGGGGTTTCTTAAAGCCGGTATATACGACCAGATAAACAAGGATGAATGCGCTATATCCGACTTTTTGCCCATATACAACGGAGAACAGATAATGACAGTGACAGATCCAAAATGCGATGATCACTGTGCGTTTGACACCGAGATCAGAAAAGCGAATCCGTATATTGATGATAACGGTATTCTCCGAATTAGGGGCCTTAAGTCAGGCCGATTTGCCGTGTGGAAAAGAAGCAGAGTGAAATACCATATCAACGAATACGGTCTGGGAGAGTTCAGATATGAAACCATAGGCTCGTTTAAGCGCATGAATATACTTCCTACTCACGCAGTATCTTTATGGCAAGTGGAGCTGATGACCTTCAACAGCATCTGTATAGATCCCACGACAACGATGCCGGGTGAACTTGCAGCTTTGCTTAGCCGTTGCAGGAGCGTAAAAGGTCTGTATCTGACAAGACCGATAAAGGAAGAAGACATTAAAGTTGATGCCGAGATCGTTAAGGCTATCAGCTGAAAAGGAAGTATACGGGGGCTCTCAGAGCCCCTGTTAATTCAGGAAAGGAGTATAAATATGGTTATGGATATCGAAATTATAACACAGATAAACGCCGCAAAGATAGATTCCCGCAGGTGGGAAAAGGTCTATTATGACTGTTTAAAGATCGCACGGGCGGGAAAGCTTGCGACTGTTGTACCCTACCCGATAAACGGCTATACAATAGATGTTATAGCTGATGCTATGGAAAGGGACAATAAAATTCAGATAGTAGGAGATACTTTCCTCGGAGTCAATGTAAAAGGGTTTGAAATTGAGCGTGATGTGACAAAGTATCTTCCGAAGAACGCAGATAAAAATGCTGATGCACTTGTAACGGAACACCTTTACAGTATTTTTATGAATAAAAAAAGCAAGTACGATAAGATCTTTACGACCTGCTTCGGAGGACAGACCAACGAAAAGGGACCGTATATATATCTTCTCGCTATGGCCTGCCTTATATCCGGTGAGTTTCCCGAAGCGGCTGCCGTATACGGAGATATATCCTATAAACAGTGCCTCGAAGCCTGCGATATAGCAGAAAAAGCAGTTGGACGAAAGGTAAGATCGCCTATTCAATTTGAATGTAAAATCCTGTTTGAAGAACTGCAAAAGCAGGGATATACCGATGATGAGCTGCTGGGAAAATATCTCGTTATATATAAAGGTATACGATCAGAAGAATTCAAGAAGATTTTGAAAGATAATTTCTCCGAAAGTCAGTTTATATCATACTTTTGGCGGCATCGGCATGAGGAAATATATGATGATATAAAAATCTGGCTGGAAATGGGACTGCCTTTAGATGGCTTATGCAAGCTCTGTAAACGTATAGGGAATATAAGCGCCAAGGAGCTTATTGAGCTTCTTATACTCGGAAAGGTAGATATAAAAAATAAAACAAAGAGAGATAAAAACTGTATCATAAACATATCTGATCCAAATGTGACTGCTAATGAAGATATATGTGTTTTGCGGAAAAGTATAAACGCATATATCCCTTTGGAGGATATGAAGGCTGTCATCAAAAAGCATTTCCCGAAAGATAAAACCGACGAGTATTTTGATGATTCAGTCGCCGGAAAAGGACAGCTTTTTGATGATCAAAAAAACGTTGAGGCGCTGTATGATTTCATACAACGTACAACTAAAAATGTAAGGAAGAGTAAAGCGGATATATCCACCCCCGATGAACTCTATAAATGGAAAGACAGTGACACCACCATTGATGAAGCCGCACTTGAAGAGATCATAAAAATGATGAAGGAATTCTTCCGCCTCGGACTGTATATCCTTGACAATGAAAACCTTATAGAGCCGACAGATAAAGAGTGGTATGTCGTTTCATTATTAAAGCATAATCCTCCGCTGTCGTTATATTCGGCTTTAAACCTTCTCTTGAATTTGGAGGACAACGACTACTGTGCGTTATACGTCGGTATGCTTGCGGCAAACAACGGAGGGCAGAATATGTCTCCCGCAGGAAAAGCTGTTCTTATGAATTGGAAGCTGTATGATCACATAATTCAGCTTATAGGAGGGTGTGTCGGTGAAAAGCGTTATTGATGAACTGTATAACGGTGACCGTGCAACCGCGATAAGAGCTTCAAAGTTTGGCGCGGAATACAAGCAGCTTTTTGAAAAAGTCTGCGAGCTTGAGCATGATCTGCTTGAAAAGATACCGCAGTTTGACGCGCTGTTCAAGGAGTATCAGGATGCCGAAACAGACCTTGCGGGTGTTGCTTTTCAATATGAGTTCAACAAAGGGTTCATAATGGGGGTAAGGCTTATGCTGGAGGTAATGGGAAGATAAAAAGAAAGCTGCATCGGAGTGATGCAGTTGCGATATGGTCATAAAGAACACCGTTTTGCTTTAGTGGCAAGACGGTGTTTTTTGTATAATGAAAAAGTAGTTATATCTGCCTAAAACGGATAGCCTTACCCGCTCGTGTAATGTTCGTTTATCTTCTTATATACGAACAATGTCGCAAAACAGTCAGCAAGACTGTTATGTGCCTGTTCATTATGACTTTTCCAGTCATATCCGTAATAGTTTGCTGCGAACACAAGCTTTTTATATCTGTAGTCTTGGTGATAGTCATCCCATTCGCCATATATCCTGGCAAACTCTTTCATAGCATCAATATACTTAATATTTTTTGGAAACGCTATGCCGTTGTTTTGAAGGAAACTCACATCGAACTGTGTGTTATAACCAATGATCCTGTCAGCATTACAAAGGATAGCATTGATCTCAGCGACTCTTTCAGCAAAAGAAGGGGCGGATTCGACCATCTCAGGGCTGATATGGTTTACCTGCTGTGCTTCATTCCAAGAGTTTGCACACGGTTTGAAAAAGCTGTTAAAAACAATCTCGCCCTTGTCGTTGATGATCGAAAGCTGCAAGATCTCATCTTGGTAAGGGTTGAATCCTGTCGTCTTGGTATCAATAACATAGCACTCGTGTCCTTCACAGTTCAGATCGTTCTGATTGGACATTTCCATAATGATACTATGCAGCTCTTCTATCTTGCGCTTAAAGGGTGCGGAAATTTCATCAACATAAGCTTTACGCTGTGCTTCTTTCTCACGTTCTCTTTCAGCTCTTTGTTGTTTTCTCCATTTATTTGCCTGCCTTCTGCGTTTATCTCGCTCGGGTGCAAAGAATACGTCAAGCTGTTCCTTTGTGGCTTTCTCTACTTCATCCGGGCTAAAATAAGTATAAACATCCTGACGAAAGCCATTTGGCCAAAGCTTTATCCCTTCTGCCCCGTCAAGAGGTAAGAAACCAAGCAAGGCCCACTGCCTTGCAGTTTTGTAGTCTGAATAACTATCATTTTTTATTTCCATTTGTTTATCTCCTTTTGTTGCTATTTCAAGGAAAATGCATCGTCAGTTTTGGCATATATCCTCATTGCGTTCAGTATTGCTTAATAGTATAATACCATATTTTCCGACTTTGTCAATACATTTTTTTGGACAGTTGCGGATTTGGTACAACGAGTACCGAATTTTGGACACCAAAGGCAAATGCAAATTGCATTTTGCAAATATTTCCATTTGATAACAAGCAAAAGTCAACAGCATCAAAAGCTAACTGTCCAAAAAAACGCCTTGATTTTCTGTGGAATATATGATATCATATCTATAAAGGGGGAGTAGCTGTGATCAATCTTTTTTCAAACGGCGGCACACACGGAGCAGTGCTGTCCCAAAGAAAAGAATTCGGCATTGAAGGCCGCCCGTATATAACCGTAACTTTAAACCTCCATGCTGGAGACATCCGCAAGCCGTTTTCTGTCAAAGCAAGAGGAGATGTCTATGCCGCTGCGTATGAGGGGCTGAGATACTCTTTGCTTTCAGACCTTGCATCGCTTGGCAGGGCACTCAAAAAAGATCGAGAGGTCTGCATCTGGTATTCTGCAAATGATACCGATGAGTATCTTGGGATGCTTGCTTTCGTCGAATATCTCAAAAGCAAAGATGCCTGCATATATCTCTGTGATTATTCGCCGGTGTGCAAAGAAGGTGACGGCCCAGTTATTTCCCGCTTTGAGCTTATCGGCAAGCCTGAGATACATCTTATGAGCGAGGATGAGTGTAATTCCATTTTAGCCGAGCTTGACCGCCTTAAAAAAGAAAACACCGGCCTTCGTATGCTTCGTAACGGCAAAATTGAAAGCCTGCCCGACGATTACTTTGATGAAAAAATCCTCGCTGCCGTAAAAGGCGAGACTATGGTGTCCGATATTTACAGCCGCTTGTTTGATGATATGCCATATATGTTAGATTTCTGCCTACTCAGATTACGCAGACTGATAGAGATGAACAAGCTGATCACAGTTGAAGATTGGGATGACGATAACGACGAACATAAGGCGTTTTGGCAGACAGTTGTCAGAAAGATGCCTTGAGAGAAATAACATAGCAGGAGCTAAATGAAACTCCCACTGTATTTATACTATTATAATATATAGCAGCTGCCGTATGGCTGGATCCATTAGAATCTCATATGGAAGAAGGTGTTTTTTCTTCAAAATATCATTGTTCAGGTCAGCTATGATAAAATAAAGCAGGTGCAATCTTTGTACCTGCGGTAAGATCATAAAGAACACCGTTTTACAAGACGGTGTTTTTGTATAATGTAAAAAGGGTAGTTATATCTGCATATGGGCGATTCCTGAGGGGTGTTAAAAGATATGTGACCGTGAAATCCAAGATATGTTACAATGGAATCCACCCCTAATGATCAACTAACATCTGCAAGATGCCTATTAAAGATATCCGGTGATTTTTCGCGTATACAAAAGATCATGCCTGTTTTTGTCCAAAAAGAGTATTGATTTAGTTTGTGTATCTTGATATAATAATATTAGAATTTAAAAATCTATTTTTGGAGACAGAACAATGAAACTCTGCCTGAGCTGCTTCTCGCAGTACGCTGACGAACTGAATATCTGCCCGCATTGCGGCTTTGCGGAGGACACCCCGCCGGAGAACGCGATGCATATCACGCCGGGCACGATACTCCTTGACCGATATATTATCGGCAAGGTCATCGGCTACGGCGGCTTCGGCGTGACCTATGCCGCCTACGACCCGCTGCTTGAAATGAAAGTGGCGATAAAAGAGTATCTCCCCAGTGAGTTCTCAACCCGTGTTGTCGGGCAGACGCAAGTCACCGTTTTCGGCGGCGACAAAGCTGAGCAGTTCACTGACGGTATGCATAAATTTGTTGACGAGGCAAAGAAGCTTGCGAAATTCCAGTCCACGCCCGGAGTGGTGCGCATTTTCGACAGCTTTGAGTGCAATAACACGGCATACATAGTTATGGAATTGCTCGAAGGCGAAACGCTTTCCGAGAAGCTGAAACGAGAGGGAAAAATATCTGTCGATGACACTATTGCTATGATGACCCCGGTCATTCAGTCTTTGGACGAAGTCCACAAGGACGGCATCATTCACCGCGATATTGCGCCCGATAATATCTTCATCACCAAAGACGGACAAGTCAAGCTGATAGACTTTGGCGCGGCTCGCTATGCCACGACGACGCATAGCCGTTCGCTGACAGTTGTCATAAAGCCCGGCTATTCCCCCGAAGAGCAATACAGAAGCCGGGGAGATCAAGGCAAGCACACGGATGTTTACGCCGTTGCTGCGACAATGTACAGAATGATAACCGGCGAGGTGCCGCCGGATGCGCTTGAAAGAAGAGCCTACTTTGAAAACAAAAAGAAAGACATTCTGAAGCCAATTCACGAGTTCATTCCTGACATTGATAAGAATAAAGAAACGGCAATCCTCAACGCATTGAACGTGCGCGTCGAGGACAGAACGCCCGATATG
Organism: Ruminococcaceae bacterium FB2012; assembly: GCA_900104495.1. GTDB lineage: Bacteria > Bacillota > Clostridia > Oscillospirales > Ruminococcaceae > FB2012. Next base: position 73,047 of record FMXS01000006.1, read on the forward strand.
CAGGCGCTTCTGTCCGAACTGACAAGCACCGAAAAGATCAGGCGCAGAAGCGGCAAGATCAAGCCTCTCGATATGTACACCTGGCCGAAGTGGGCGAAGATCGGTGTGCCGGTCATAGGGGCGGCTTTGGTCGTGTTCTTTGTGCTGTTCTTTACGGGCGTGATAGGTTTCGATGCAAAGCTGAAAGAAGATATCTACATCCCGGAGGGACAGACCCGCGTGCCGTCTGTCATCAATAATGACTATGACAAAGCGTTGCGCAGGCTGACCGAAGCCAAGCTGATAATGGCTATCTCGGGCAAGGAATATTCGGATATGATACCCGTAAACTATGTGCTGACACAGGATGTGAACCCGGGGCTTGTGGTCGATGAGAACACCGTCGTTCACCTTAAATTGAGCGCAGGGAAAATGACGAGGACAGTCCCCGATGTGCGTGGCTTTGAATACGAAAAAGCAAAGGCTCTGCTTGAAAGCCTCAAATTTGTTGTGTCCAAAAAAGAGGACTACAGCGAGAGCATAGCCGAGGGCTGCGTTATCAGTCAGAGCAGCTCCGCGGGTGCGGAAATAGAGCGAGGAAGCACAATCGAACTGACTGTATCAAAGGGTTATGACCCTGCGAAAAAGCCAGCAAGTACAAGCATCCCCGACCTCAAAGGCAAACGCTATGATGAAGTCATCGAAGCGGCGCAGAACGGCGGTTTCAACATCAAAGTCACCGAGCGGCGCTTTGACAGAACTGCCCCGAAGGACACCGTCATCGAGCAGAAGAACAGCGGCAGCACCGCCGAGCTGGTGATCTCAAAGGGCTTTGAAAAGATAACAATTCCCGACATAACATTTGAATTCGAAGAAGAGGCAAAAGCCGTTCTCGAAGCCCTCGGGCTGACAATCAAGCACGAGGAAGAATACGACGACAACACCGAGGCGGGCATCGTAATCAGGCAGAGCATCGCCCTCGGAGAGCGGGCCGACCCGGGCACGGAGATCACGATCACCGTCAGCAAGGGCGCGGCGCCGTTTGAAATGATAAATGTTGTCGGGAAACAGCAGGAGGATGCCGAAAAGCTGCTGAAAGAAAAGGGCCTCTCAGTCAGCATCGAGTTCAGAAAGGACAACTCGCAGACCAAGGGTAAGGTGCTGGAGCAGAGCATCAAGGCCGGCACCACCGTCAAGCGCGGCGACAGCGTGACCCTCACCGTATGCTCTCACGACGAGACGATGAAGGTGCCCGATCTCGCCGGCAAAACCAAAGCCGAGGCCGAAAAAGCGCTGAAGCAGGTCGGCCTGAAAGCTACGTTCAGCGAGGCTTACGATGACAAGATCGAAGAAGGCAAGGTCATTTCGCAGAACCCGAAGGCCGGTGCAAGCGCAAAGGACGGCAGCAGCGTGACGGTCAACATCAGCAAGGGCAAAGACCCCGCGAAGGCTGTTCCGACGGAGCCGGTGGGGAGCGGGTATGTGGATTATACCTTCCAGGATGTGGATAATGACGGGGAGAAGGAGCTGATTGAGGTTTATATGATAGATACCCCACTAATGGAAGAAAGAGGAAAATACAGAATTTATGATACAGTAAATGATTACTATGAACTGGAACTTTTCGGACATGGTCCAACATCAGCTCATACTATCGATTTTATTATTCGTGATGCAAACACTAACCGAAATACAATTATGACTGTTTCTTCAATCGGTCAGTCTGGCTTTAATATGACTTTCAGCTCTGTAAATCAATCCAGTAGTGAAAATATTATGAGTCTTACTTCTCCAGGATTTGCTAACAGCCAGGAATACAAATGTACACTCAAAGGACAATCAGTTTCATTTGATGAGTTTATGACTTATTTTAATAATACATCTGTTCTCTATTCTTATTCGGATAAAAACATGTATGGCAGTGATACTTGGAACTATATTAAAAACAGTTATAATGATTTCAAGAATTCTCATTTGTCAACAGCAGATGCAAATAATCAATTTGATTCTCAAAATAATTCTTCTTCTCGAACGGCTACTGAGCAATCAAATCCTCAGAACAGTTCGACTTCTCAGACTACTACTGATCAAACCGAGCCTATGATTAATGAAACACTTCTTCAACAAACTAAACTGGACTATGATAGAGACGGAGTAGATAATAAGATAGAAGTCTATTATATTGGCAATGCTCAACTAAAATATCGAATTTATAATGCATCTAACACCAATTATTATGAAACAGCTGCCCTGGTAGGTGGTGGAATGAATGCACGGTATGATTATATCGTATATGACAAAAACATAGATAAAATATATGCTTGTACTGCTGATATAGATTTTATGAATAGTGATTCACATAACCAAGACGCCCAAGTATCACTTTCATCATATTATCAAGGGGTGGGCAATAGTGACATATTCTATATCAATGGCAAAGAAGTAACAAGTGATCAGTATAAAAAGTATATAGAGAATATAATACCGTTATATTCTTATAAGGATTATACGCTTAAACACTTTATGAATACAGAAATCTTTGATGAAGTCAACCGGCTGCCGACAGATTATTAAATATTTGGATAACGATACCGAACAGTATTACGAGTATTGGGGTTGCTGTGTTATTTAATTGCCTATACCTTACAGTCAAATGCTATTCGGGCAGCGAGGCTGAAAGATATGCAAATAATAACGGCTTCACCTTCATCCCGATATGACACAACAAACACCCCCGTCTGCATTGACCGTGCAGGCGGGGGTGCATTTGTAAAATTTCAATACAATTTACTGTCATACCATATGGAGATATTGTCCTGAGCTGTCCATATTGGAATACACTATCTCCAGATTATTGACATAGTCCGAGTATTCTGATTTTGACACTTCTTTCTCGTTGATTTTGTATATATCATCATCAAGAATTGTTTCGTTTGATAAATTACCTTTATAAGCCAAAGCGGGCCCATTTAATGTACTATTATCAGATCTAAATGCATCAATAATACTTGTATATCTTATCATGGCACCACCGGCATACGTTTCCGCAGCAATAAATCTATATGAACCTGAGTTACGATCATACACTATATAATCAAATACAGCTATTGCTCCACCATAACCAAAATAATCATAATCAATATATGAGCCATTAGAAAAAACGCGATACATCGTGTGTGGCCCATAAAATTGTCCAGAAAGCTTTTCATAAACCTCGATTTTCTCCTTCACTCCGTCATTGTTCACATCATAATTCAGAGTGGTCAGGAGAGTCATTTCCTCCTGCTGCTGCGGTTCGGGTTCGGGCTGTGGTTCAGGTTGTGTCTGTGCCTGATTATCTGAACTGCCTCTTGTTAGATCTTCTGTCGTGAACGAACTCCAATTGTTCAATCCCGGATCGACGTAAGAATACAGCGGCCTGATATTATTCAAATACTGTTTCAGCTGCTGATATGTGACTTTGTTTCCTGACCATGAACCGTACGGCGTACCGTCACTGACGCGGGTAGGTTCAAGATAATACGCTCTCGGCAGACTGTTGATGTCAACCCCGCCGCTTCCGTTATAAGACGCTCTGTCAAATGTTGCAACAATAACTTCTGTATTGGTGATCTCATCAACAAGGAGCGTTTCGACCTGACCGCTGACAAATGCATAGATGCCGTATTTGCCGGTATTTCCGTTATATACGATATAATCAGTAGTTCCGGCGGTAGCAATATCAATCTGATAATCGTTAAAATCTGTCGCTGTATTGTATACTCTGTATCTCAGAACTACTCCATATTCATCTTTGTATAGTTCTATAAGCTCCTTCTCCCCGTCATTATCCACATCCTGGAAGGTGTAGTCAACATACCCCGACCCCACCGGCTCCGTCGGAACAGCCTTCGCGGGGTCTTTGCCCTTGCTGATGTTGACCGTCACGGTGCTGCCGTCCTTGGCATTTGCGCCGGACTTCGGGTTCTGCGAAATGACCTTGCCTTCTTCGACCTTTTCATCATACGCCTCGCTGAACGTGGCTTTCAGCCCCACCTGTTTCAGCGCCTTTTCGGCCTCGGCTTTGTTCTTGCCGGAGAGGTCGGGCACCTTTACGGTCTCGTCGTGGGAGCAGACGGTCAGGGTCACGCTGTCGCCGCGCTTGACGGTGGTGCCGGCCTTGATGCTTTGTTCAAGCACCTTACCCTTGGTCTGCGAGTTGTCCTTTTTGAACTCGATGCTGACGGAAAGTCCCTTGTCTTTCAGCTGCTTTTCAGCATCTGCCTGCTGCTTGCCGACGACGTTTATCATCTCAAACGGCGCCGCACCCTTGCTGACGGTTATCGTGATCTCGGTGCCGGGGTCGGCCTGCTCGCCGAGGGCGATGCTCTGCTTTATGACTATGCCTGCCTCGGTGTTGTCGTCGTATTCCTCCTCGCGCTTGATCGTCAGACCGAGGGCTTCGAGGACGGCTTTTGCCTCCTCCTCGCTCTCGAATGTGATGTCAGGAATGGTGATCTTTTCAAAGCCCTTTGAGATCACCAACTCGGCGGTACTTCCGTTGTTTTTCTGCTCGATTACGGTGTCCTTCGGGGCGGTTTGATCAAATCTCCGCTCGGTGACTTTGATGTTGAAACCGCCGTTCTGTGCCGCTTCGATGACTTCATCATAGCGCTTGCCCTTGAGGTCGGGTATGCTTGTGTTCGCGGGCTTTTTGGCGGGATCGTAGCCCTTTGAGACGGTCAGTTCGATGCTTGTACCGCGCTCGATCTCCGCACCCGGAGAACTGCTCTGACTGATAACGCAGCCCTCGGCTATGCTCTCACTGTAGTCCTCTTTTTTGGACACAACAAATTTGAGGCTCTCCAAAAGCGCCTTTGCTTTTTCATACTCAAAGCCGCGCACATCGGGGACAGTCCTCGTCATTTTGCCCGCGCTGAGTTTCAGGTGAACGACGGTGTTCTCATCGACCACAAGCCCCGGATTTACGTCCTGCGTCAGCACATAGTTCACGGGGATCATATCTGAATATTCCTTGCCCGAGATCGCCATTATCAGCTTGGCCTCGGTCAGCCGACGCAGAGCTTTATCATAGTCATTATTGATAACAGACGGCACGCGGGTCTGCCCCTCCGGGATGTAGATATCTTCTTTCAGCTTTGCATCAAAGCCTATCACGCCCGTAAAGAACAGCACAAAGAACACGACCAAAGCCGCCCCTATGACCGGCACACCTATCTTCGCCCACTTAGGCCAGGTGTACATATCCAACGGCTTGATCTTGCCGTCACGGCGGCGCACTTTATCAACGCTTGTGAGCTCATCCATAAGCGTCTGCATATCCGGCGTTCTGTCCTCAACTCTGACGTTCAGCGCGTTCAAGATCGCGTTTTCCTTGTTTCTGTCGATGTCGGGAATGAACTCGTGAATTGGCTTCAGAATGTCTTTCTTTTTATTCTCAAAGTATGCACGTCTTTCAAGTGCATCCGGCGGGGCTTCTCCTGTTATCATACGGTACATAGTCGCTGCGACCGCATAAACGTCCGTATGCTTGCCCTGATCTCCGCGGCTTCTGTACTGTTCTTCGGGAGAGTAGCCCGGCTTTATGACAACAGTCAGACTGCGTGAATGTGTCGTTGTGGCATAGCGAGCCGCGCCGAAATCTATCAGCTTGACCTGACCGTCCTTGGTTATGAAGATATTATCGGGCGCAATATCGCGGTGAATGATGCCGTCCTTGTGGACTACGTCCAAAGACTGAATGACCGGGGTCATCATAGCAATAGTGTCATCGACGGAGATCTTTCCCTCTCGTTTCAGCTTCTCGGAAAGCGTCTCACCTTCGAGCAATTCCATAACTATATAGGCCGTGTTGTTGCACTCGAAACTGTCGAAAATGCGCACAACGCCGGGGGTGGACTGGAATTTCGCAAGCTTTTTCGCCTCGTCAACAAATTTATGCATACCGTCGGCAAACTGCTCGGCTTTGTCGCCGCCGAAAACGGTGACTTGCGTCTGCCCGACAACACGGGTTGAGAACTCACTGGGGAGATACTCTTTTATCGCCACTTTCATTTCAAGCAGCGGGTCGTAGGCGGCATAGGTCACGCCGAAGCCGCCGTAGCCGATAACCTTGCCGATGATATATCGGTCAAGGAGTATCGTGCCCGGCGTGATATGCATTGCGTTCTCCGGCGGGGTGTCCTCCGCAAAGCCGCAATGCGGGCAAGTATTCAGTTCGTCGGCGTACTGCTCAAAGCAGCTTAGACATAGTTTCATGGTTTACCTCAGAATACGTGATTGTCTGTTACCCCGCCTGCAACCGTGCAGGCGGGGGTGTTTTGTTGTGTCATATCGGGATGAATGTGAAGCCGTTGTTACTTGCATATCTTTCAGCAGCACTGTTGGCCTTGCCTTTGATTGTGAAGCCGGGAACTTTTTTATCCCCACCATCACCATAACAATACCCGAAAGCTTTATCTCCAATGCTCGTAACACTATTCGGTATCGTTACGCTTGTAAGGCTTTTACACCAGTCAAATGCCTCTCTGCCAATCCATATAACGCTGTTCGGTATCGTTACGCTTGTAAGGCTTGCGCAATTGTCAAATGCAAAATTGCCTATACTCGTAACACTGTTCGGTATTATTACCCTTGTAAGGCTTCTGCAGCTTATAAATGCACTCACACCAATGCTTGTAACACTGTTAGAGATAGTTATGTTTGTAAGGCTGGGGCAGTCACAAAACACCTCCCCGTCCATGCTTGTAACACTGTCTGGGATAGCTATGCTTGTTAGTTTTGTGCAGTAGCGAAACGCACCATAGCCAATACTTGTAATACCGTCTGGGATTGATATGCTTGCAAGGCTTCCACAACTGAAAAATGCGTGTTTACCAATACTTGTAACACCATTTTCAATTACTGCTTGATTGATTAACTCGTTATTAGTAAAGGGAGATTTATTATTAAAGAAAGCATCATAGTCATACATCCTCCCACTTCCACTTATCGTCAGCAAGCCGTTTGAATCAAGCGTCCAGCTCACATTTTCGCCGCACTTACCCGAGGTTGCTGTATTTTCAGTTGCCTGATTACCCCTTTGCGATGCAGGTTCTTGATAATTCTTAGACTGTTCAAAATGCTCCTTTGTTTCAAGGTGTCCATAAAGATAAGTAACATTTTTCATATAGGAAAGATATTCGCTACGAGATATAGCATTGTTGTTTGCTCCCCTGTAGTATTCGCTTGTAGGATATTGTGTGTCACCATGGTGATACGCAGAAATTATATTGCAATTTGAGCTCTCAGGGTCTAAGAAAAGAAAACCATGTATTGTCTCTACTCCGTTTGATTCTGCCCAGACCTGTACTCTTCCCGCATTTCCGTTGTATACAATAATATCACGGGTTTGAACAATATAAGTTGGTTTAAACTCGATTTCCCTATATTTCTCTGTAGTTTCATATATACGATATACGACACTATTAACAGCTACAGTTGTTTGTCCGTCTGTTAACATTCTTTCGTAAACCTCAATAAGCTCTTTTTCCCCGTCATTGTTGAGATCCTGGAACGTATAATCAACATACCCCGTTCCCACCGGCTCCGTCGGTACAGACTTAGCGGGGTCCTTGCCCTTGCTGATGTTGACCGTCACGGTGCTGCCGTCCTTGGCATTTGCGCCGGACTTCGGGTTCTGCGAGATGACCTTGCCGGCCTCGATCTTTTCATCGTAGGCCTCGCTGAACGTGGCTTTTAAGCCCACCTGTTTCAGCGCCTTTTCGGCCTCGGCTTTGGTCTTGCCGGCGAGGTCGGGCACCTTTACAGTCTCGTTGTGGGAGCAGACGGTCAGGGTCACGCTGTCGCCGCGCTTGACGGTGGTGCCGGCCTTGACGCTCTGCTCCAGCACCTTGCCCTTGGTCTGCGCGTTATCCTTTTTGAACTCGACGCTGACTGAGAGACCTTTTTCTTTCAGCAGCTTTTCGGCATCCTCCTGCTGTTTTCCGACGACATTTATCATCTCAAAAGGCGCCGCACCCTTGCTGACGGTTATCGTGATCTCGGTGCCGGGGTCAGCCTGCTCGCCGAGGGCGATGCTCTGCTTTATGACAATGCCCGCCTCGGTGTTGTCGTCGTATTCCTCCTCGCGCTTGATCGTCAGCCCGAGGGCTTCGAGGACGGCTTTTGCCTCCTCCTCGCTTTCAAAAGTTATGTCGGGAACGGTGATCTTTTCAAAGCCCTTTGAGATCACAAGCTCGGCAGTGCCGCCGTTGTTTTTCTGCTCGATGACGGTGTCCTTCGGGGCAGTTCTGTCAAAGCGCCGCTCGGTGACTTTGATGTTGAAACCGCCGTTCTGTGCCGCTTCGATGACTTCATCATAGCGCTTGCCCTTGAGGTCGGGGATGCTCGTATTTGCGGGCTTTTTCGCAGGATCGTAGCCCTTTGAAACGGTCAGTTCGATGCTTGTACCGCGCTCGATCTCCGCCCCCGGAGAACTGCTCTGACTGATAACGCAGCCCTCGGCTATGCTCTCACTGTAGTCCTCTTTTTTGGACACAACAAATTTGAGGCTTTCCAAAAGCGCCTTTGCCTTTTCGTACTCAAAGCCCCGAACATCGGGAACAGTCCTCGTCATTTTGCCCGCGCTCAATTTAAGGTGAACGACGGTGTTCTCATCGACCACAAGCCCCGGATTTACGTCCTGCGTCAGCACATAGTTCACGGGGATCATATCTGAATATTCCTTGCCCGAGATCGCCATTATCAGCTTGGCCTCGGTCAACCTGCGCAGAGCCTTGTCGTAATCGTTATTTATGACCGACGGCACGCGGGTCTGCCCCTCCGGAATGTAGATATCGCTTTTCAGCTTCGCATCAAAGCCAATAACCCCCGTAAAGAACAGCACAAAGAACACGACCAAAGCCGCCCCTATGACCGGCACACCTATCTTCGCCCACTTCGGCCAGGTGTACATATCCAGCGGCTTGATCTTGCCGTCACGGCGGCGCACTTTATCAACGCTTGTGAGCTCACTCATAAGCGTCTGCATATCCGGCGTTCTGTCCTCTACACGCACATTGAGGGCATTGAGAATAGCCGTTTCCTTGTTCTTTTCAATGTCGGGAACAAACTCACTTATCGGCTTGAGTATGTCCTTTTTCTTGTTTTCAAAATATGCGCGTCTTTCGAGCGCATCCGGCGGAGCTTCGCCGGTTATCATACGGTACATCGTGGCGGCAACGGCGTAAACATCAGTATGCTTGCCCTGATCTCCGCGGCTTCTGTACTGTTCTTCGGGAGAGTAGCCCGGCTTGATTACAACAGTCAAACTGCGTGAATGGGTTGTCGTAGCATACCTCGCCGCACCAAAGTCGATGAGCTTTACCTGACCGTCTTTGGTGATGAAGATGTTGTCGGGCGCGATATCTCGGTGAATGATTCCGTCCTTGTGGACTTCGTCCAGCGACTGAATGACAGGAGTCATCATTTTGATTGCATCATCGACAGATATTTTTCCCTCTCGTTTCAGCTTCTCGGAAAGCGTCTCACCTTCGAGCAATTCCATAACTATATAGGCCGTGTTGTTGCATTCAAAGCTGTCAAAGATACGCACAACTCCGGGCGTGGACTGGAATTTCGCAAGCTTCTTTGCCTCGTCAACAAATTTATGCATACCGTCGGCAAACTGCTCGGCTTTGTCGCCGCCGAAAACCGTGACCTGTGTCTGCCCGATGACCCTTGTTGCAAACTCGCTGGGGAGATATTCTTTTATCGCAACTTTCATCTCCAGCAGCGGGTCATAAGCCGCGTAAGTCACGCCGAAGCCGCCGTAGCCGATAACCTTGCCGATGATATATCGGTCAAGGAGTATTGTGCCCGGCGTGATATGCATCGCGTTTTCGGGCGGGGTGTCCTCCTCAAAGCCGCAATGCGGGCAGGTATTCAGTTCGTCGGCGTACTGCTCAAAGCAGCTAAGACAGAGCTTCATATTTCACCTCAGAATACATAAGTATTTCTTTTCACATCGCGCGAGTCAGGTTCAGGGTAGATGTAGTTGTTTGCGGTCATTCCGAAGGCCCTGTTATGTTATGTTTTCCCGATCACTTTTACTATTCTTCGTATGCCTTTGATCGTAAACATCAGCGGGTGGCTGACAGCATCAGCTGCATCAGAAAGCAGCTCGTCAACAAACTCAAGAAAATCGCCGCCGGTTTTCAAGGCAGCCTGAGTAAGGTCATCATCCGTCTTGATCTCCGTCATCTCAAATTCCTTGTTCTTCTCTTTCAGTTCTTTAGCAAAAGCCTCGCGGGTATTCTTTTTAGCGTTTTCATCCTCCATACCAAGATACAAAAGCACGAAGAAATACTGCGGCCTTATCTGAATACTGTTGCCGCCCCTCCGGATCTCAATATACCCGCCGTTCTCTTCAATATAATTTCTTATCTCGTTATAAAGGTTAGGGTCTCTCATCGGTATAATTATCCTGTCCTTGCCCTCGTCGTATACTATGCTGTTTTTTACAGCCATCAATGATCTCTGCCAGGGAAACTGCACCGGATATCTTGCCTGTTTCTTCACCTTCAAAGAACGAACCCTTTCCTGCGGTATGCCAAGCATTTTTCCTACCTTATAATCGGAACTTGCATTGTAATCAAGAACATTTTTATCATCAACGTTTTTTTCAATAATGACATCCATAAGAATACTGAACATCAGCAGTTCTATCTCTGATTTGCTTGCAGCTCCGAAATTAGTGCAGTAAAACAGTTTGGCGATCATATCAAAAGCCGCTGCCTTTTTTTCCTTTAATTCATTTTCAGAATACAGACTGTTATAATACTCCAGTGCGTCCATTTCTTTTTCCTCCTTATCCGATTATCTCATACTTTTTGTTGTAATATTTTGCCCACTTCTCCGCATATGAGCCCGAATAGCACTTGATCGTAAGATTATAGCAGCCCCAAAATGCATCACTGTCTATGTATGTAACGCTGTTCGGGATAGTTATGCTTGTCAGGCTGAAACAATCAAAAAATGCATAATCGCCTATGCTTGTAACGCTGTTCGGGATTGTTATGCTTGT
>FMXS01000006.1:84270-257772 GCA_900104495.1 Ruminococcaceae bacterium FB2012
ACGCTGTTAGGGATAGTTATGCTTTTCAGGCTGGAACAATTGGAAAATGCACTCGCCCCTATGCTTGTAACGCTGTTCGGGATTGTTATGCTTGTAAGGCCGGTACAACCAGAAAATGCATACCAGCCTATGCTTGTAACACCTTTTGAGATGACAGCCTTCTTGATAGCGCTATCATCATAAAAAGGTGATTCAGCTTCATATTCAAAATCATACATATTCCCGCTGCCCGAGATCGTCAGCAGGCCGTTTTCATCAAGCGTGTAATTGACATTTTGACCGCAAGAGCCTGATTTCACTATCTTCGGCCCGGTCGGCTTCACCGTCACCGCACAAGTCGCTGTTTTACCGTTTGTCGTCCTGACGGTGATCGTCGCGCTGCCCGCGCCCTTGGCTGTAACCGTTCCGCCGCTGACCGTTGCAACAGAGGTGTTGCTCGATGACCAAGTCAAAGATTTATCTGTCGCGTTGCTTGGCAAAACGGTCGCCGTCAGCTTCGCCGTTTCCCCGACATCGAGTGTCAGCGAAGTCTTGTCAAGTGATATAGAATCAGCATAAATAATCAGAGGGTCAGTCTGTTTCGTAGTTCCTTTCGTCGTCTGCTTGGTCGTTTGTTTAGTAGTTTCTTTCGTAGTTCTATTCGTCGTTTGCTTAGTCGTCTGCTTAGTCGTAGAAGAAGTTGATTTTGTAGTCGTTTTGGCGGTGGCCTTTGTTCCCGAAGTCACCTTTGTTGTCGAGCCTGTTGCGGGTTTGACCGTCTGCTCGGGATCGGGGTCGGTGTACCAGACCTTCGTTGTGTTCGAGGGCGCGACAGTCGTTGTTGCCCCCGGGGTCTGCTTTCTGCCCTTGCTGACCGTTACCGTAACGGTGCTTTCGGGCTCGGCCTTTGTGCCGCCCTTCGGGGTCTGCTCCATAACGACTCCCGCTGCAACGGTGTCGCTTTCCTTCTCAATGATTTTCACCTTCAAGCCAACATTTTCGAGCATAGCCGTCGCATTCGCCCGCTGCTCATAAACAACATCGGGGACCGTCACCGTCTCAAAGCCCTTCGAGACAACAAGCACAACCGTCTGCGTGTTCTTTATCTTCGTGCCTGCGGCGGGCGTTTGCTTCATGACCGCATTTTCGGGGTAGCGCTTGCTGAACTGCCTTGCGCTGATCTTCACCGCGAATCCCGCTTCCCGAGCCTTTTTCAGCGCCTCGGAATAGTCCAGACCCACAAGGTTCGGCAGGGTGATCTCCTTTTCCTCGACCACCTCATTCGGGTCGCGTCCGAGAGAAATAACGAGCCTGATCTCGCTGCCCTGATCGACCTGAGTATCGGGAGCAAGGCTCTGAGAAATTACGCAGCCCTCGGCTACGGTAGCATCGAATTTCTCCTCCTGCGAAACGGCAAAATACAGCGTTTCAAGCTTTCCGACAGCCTCGCTGCGCTCCATACCGACCACATTCGGGACAGTCTGTTTCAGCGCTCCCCCGCTGACAATCAGCCCGACGGTTGAGTGCTGGTCAATGATAATTCCGGGCTTGGTGTCCTGCTTCAGCACCATATCCGCCTTGATCTCGCTCGAATATTCCCGCCCGCTGATAGACAGCTCGAGCACCGCATCGGTAAGCCTTTTCTCAGCTCGTTCAAGTGTATTATTGACCACCGACGGCACGCGGGTCTGCCCCTCCGGTATAACAATATCCTCTTTCAGCTTTGCATCAAAACCTATCACGCCTGTGAAGAACAGTACAAAAAACAGGACTAATGCCGTCCCTATCACAGGCACACCTATCTTCGCCCACTTCGGCCAGGTGTACATATCCAGCGGCTTTATCTTGCCGTCACGGTGGCGCACTTTATCAACGCTTGTGAGCTCACTCATAAGCGTCTGCATATCCGGCGTTCTGTCCTCTACACGCACGTTCAATGCGTTGAGGATAGCCGTTTCATGATTCTTGTCAATGTCAGGGACAAACTCATTCAAAGGTTTTAGTATGTCCTTTTTCTTGTTTTCAAAATACACTCTGCGCTCCAGAGCATCCGGCGGCACCTCGCCGGTTATCATACGGTACATAGTCGCTGCGACCGCATAAACGTCCGTATGCTTGCCCTGATCTCCGCGGCTTCTGTACTGTTCTTCGGGAGAGTAGCCCGGCTTTATGACAACAGTCAGACTGCGTGAATGTGTCGTTGTGGCATAGCGAGCCGCGCCGAAATCTATCAGCTTGACCTGACCGTCCTTGGTTATGAAGATGTTGTCGGGCGCGATATCTCGGTGAATAATTCCGTCTTTATGTACCTCGTCAAGCGACTGAATGACGGGTATCATCATTGCTATCGCATCATCGACTTGGATAGTTTTCTCGCGTTTAAGCCGCTCGGAGAGGGTCTCGCCTTCCAAAAGTTCCATTACTATGTAGGCGGTATTGTTGCACTCGAAGCTGTCGAAGATGCGCACTATTCCCGGGGTCGAAGTAAACTTGGCGAGTTTTTTAGCCTCGTCAACAAATTTGGTCATACCGTCCGAGAACTGCTCGGACTTATCCCCGCCGAAAACAGTTACCTGTGTCTGCCCGACCACGCGGGTCGAGAACTCGCTGGGCAGATATTCCTTGATAGCAACTTTAAGTTCCAGCAGGGGATCGTAGGCGGCATAAGTCACGCCGAAGCCGCCGTAGCCAATAACCTTGCCGATGATATATCGGTCAAGGAGTATCGTGCCCGGCGTGATATGCATTGCGTTTTCAGGTGGGGTGTCCTCCGCGAAGCCGCAATGCGGGCAGGTATTCAGTTCATCGGCATACTGCTCAAAGCAGCTTAGACAAAGTTTCATAGTTTACCTATTTTTCAAACTTGTACTGATCCTTGTTCTCGAACATTCCTTCAAAGTCATCATAGACTGTTGTATATACTGAAAGGACTTCATCATTGATCGGCATATCGCCGGAGGAATTTCTGATGTGCAGAGAATCCTGCGCGTTGTTGTTGAGCATAAATTCAAGCAGCCTGAGTGCGGCTTTGTTTTCGCTTTTGCCGATGTCATTTGCCGCCCAGAGGTCTTTGTAATTACAGATCACATTGTCTCCGGCTGTGCGGAGCATTTTCAGCCTTGCAGGCAGGGCTTCGGCGGCCTTGCTGTAGCTGTCGGTGGTGGAAATGCAGAACGCGGCTTTACCGTCAAAGAAATCCTGCTGCGCTTTGTTGGAGAAATGTTTCTCCGCTCCCGCAAAGAGCTCACCAGCCTTATCAAAATCGGCAACAACGCTTCCCTTTGAGGTAAGCTGGTCAAGAGATGTGACCTCGCCTTCAAGAGAAACAAGAGTTGTGTTCTCATACACAACAGGGATGCTGAAACCGAGAGGCAGCAGGCTCTGATCTCCGAAGCAGTCACTCACTTTTTTCAGCTGAGAACATTTCCCTGCATTCTCCGAGCTGAACACGCTTTCAAGAGACAAAGCCTCTCCGGCGGAACGCTCGCCCTCGTACTCATATATAGCGGGGAGCTTGTCGGCGCTTTTTAGAGCAGCCGTGTACTCCGAAGCTTCAAAGCCTTTGAGCTCGATAGTAACATTCGGGAAGGAGCTGTTGAAATCCGCGATCATGGCCTTGTAGGATGCTTCTTCGCCGGCATCCTTTGCAGCATCGCCGCTCTTGCAGTACCACATACCGATCGTCACGGTGGGGAGAGTTTCTTCCGATCTTTCCTTCTCCCAGCTCATCGTGCCGATGGTGATGCCGGCGGCAAGGACAGCCGCAGCTATGCCTATGCCGATAAGCCGCTTTGTCTTTTTGCCCTTCTTTTCCTTCTCAACGGTGACGATGGGCTTCTCGCTTTCGAGTGCCTTGAGGAATTCCTCCACATTGGGAAAGCGAAGCTTCAGGTCTATCGCCATAGCCTTCATAATGCAGTTGGAAAGATTTTCGGGGATAGAGGGCTCGAGAGTATGGGGATAAGGCAGCGTGTCGTTGATCTTTCTGTTGGTGGATTCCTCGGGCTTGACCCCCGTGAGAACATAATACAGCGTGGCACCGAGGGCGTAAACGTCCGTCCACGGGCCCTGCTCGTTTATCTTTTCATACTGCTCCGGGGGTGCAAAGCCGGGTTTGAGGATAATGGTCATCAGTTTGCTTTCATCCTGAGAGAAACGTGCCGCGCCGAAGTCGATGAGCTTTATACCTCCGCCGAAGCACAGAAAGATATTGTCGGGGCTGACATCACGGTGGATTATGCCCTTTTCGTGTATCTTGCAGAGAGCGCTGCCGATGCTCCGGGCAATATCAAGCCCCTGATCGGAGTCGATCTTTTCCTCGTTGGTATGCAGATATGTTGACAGGGAGATGCCGTTAAGAAACTCCATCGCTATGTAGGCGGTGTTGTTTTCCTCAAAGTATTCAAAGACGTTTATGATGTTCGGCTCGGAGCTGAACTTTGCCATATTTCGGGCCTCGTCAAGGAAACGCTCCTTGCCGTAGTCATATTCCTTCTGCCGCTTTCTGGCGTAGATGACGACCTCTTTTGTGCCGGGAGTGCGGTTTACTATGCCGCTGGGGTAATACTCCTTTATGGCAACAACGACATCGAGCTTTTTGTCCCACGCCTTATATGTTATACCGAAGCCTCCGAAGCCGACAGCCTTGCCCACGATATACCGCCCTGCAAGCTCGGTGCCGGGAAAAAGCTGCGAAAGCTCCTCCGGGGGAGTGCCCTTGACATAACCGCAGTGGGGGCAGGCTTCGAGAGCTTCATCGTATTCTTCAAAACAGCTTGTGCATCTTATCATCTCTTTTATTTACTCTCCTCCCAAGAGAATTTGTCTCCGCAGAACGGTACAAACAGCATATCAGTCTCACCCACGGTGATCTTGTCGTAAGCCGAGAGCATAGCATAGTTCATAAGCAGCTCGTCCTTGTGATAAACAAGAGAAGATCCGTTTGCAGTCTGGAGCAGGAACTGCTTCTTTTTCGGCTCGAAGATAAGTATTGCCTGTGTGCCGCGGGAGACTGTGTGGTCTGCATCGAGAGATACGTCCGTTTCGGTGCCGTTCCCGCTTCTGCCTATGGAATTCTTGCCGCTTTTGAGATCAAAGGACTTGCCCTTTTCCTCGCCGCTGACCGCCACCAGCCAGCCTACCACCGGCTCGGTATCGCTGTCATCATCGAAGCCGTAGAGTGCCACGGTCTTGACGTCCTCCGCTGCGCCGGAGACTGCAACGTTCTTTATCTGTTCCTCAACGGGTGCCGGTGCGGGCTCCTCCTGCATATCCTCCTCGTGGAGAACGTTTGTGAGCATCACCGTCTTGTCATCGCCGGGATCATAGGCAGGCGCAGGGGGCGCCGGCTCCTCCTTATGTCTGCCGAAAAGCCCCTTCTTCTCAGGTGCGGAGGATGCAAGCCCAAGCTTTGCGCAGTGAGGGCAGCTCGAATGCTTGTCGGCATCGTAAAAGTGATTTTTATACTCCGTGCATTGTACCATTCTCATATTGATTACCTCCGGTCATATTTTTACAGCAATAAATGTTGTGTTGTCAAGTTTAGCGCCGCTTTCGAGCGTGAGCCTTTCAAGTGCGGCGGCAGTTCTCTTCGCTGTGGGGAGTATGCACCGCTCTATGCTGTCAGCATCTGCTGATTTATACAGTCCGTCCGACATCAGCAGCAGGGTGTCTCCCGACATGAGCGGCAGGGGCTTCACGTTCATATGCACCCGCCCCAGCTTTTTCATTCCGAGACAGCTGATGAGTGCCTGCGATTTGTGCAGCTCGGCTTCGTAATTCTGCCGGGTGATCGCTCCGCTTTTGAGCTGCTCGTCAAGCTGCATCAGATAGTTGTGATCCTCGGTGATCTGCGTGAGCCTTCCCGCCCGGTGCAGATACAGCCGGCTGTCGCCTATCGAGAGCCAGTAGAGCCCGCCGTCCTTTACCGCAGCTGCAACTACCGTGCTGCCTGCGCCGAGACGCTTGCCGTCCAAGCCGCTGATATCATAGACCGCCTTGTTCATCTTCTCCGCCGTGCGGATAAAGAAAGCCGGGATGTTATCGGGCAGGAGCTTTTCAAAGCTCTCACGCAGCAGCTTCACCGCCAGCTGAGAGGCCTGCGCTCCGCCGGAGTGTCCGCCCATTCCGTCGCAGACCGCCGCAAGCAATACCCCGCCTTGCTCAGTCAGCAAAAAGCTGTCCTGCTGTTCGTCACGCGCACCGAGAAGCGAGCGCGACGCAGTCTCATAGTCCGACATATCATCCCCCCTTGCATACAACAGCTATAGCGCTGTTGTTGTCCATATCAGTGCCGGCGCCGTTTGACTTGACTGTCTCCGACATCACCGCAAGCCAGTCCTCCGCGCCGGAGGCTTTTTTCAGCAGCCTGCTCATTTCCTTTTCGGTGATAGGCTCCCAAAAGCCGTCGGAGCAGAGCAGAAAAGCATCGCCCTCGCGCAGCTCCTGCCAGCTACCGCACTCATAGCGCGGGCTGTCCCATTCGACTCCCATTACCCGCAGCAGGCGGTTGCGGTCGGGGTGGCAGCGTATCTGCTTTTCCTTGATATCCCCGGCGAGAGCAAGCATCTGCGGAACGCTGTGGTCGAGGGTTCGGAATACTGGCTTGCACTTGCGGAAGTGATAGAGCCGGCTGTCCCCGATGAACGCCCACCGCCAGCGGGAGCCCTCGATGACCAACACCACCGCCGTAGTTTTCATTTCAAACACCGCGCCGATGCGCTTCTGCTCGGCGATGAGCCCCTCCTGCGCAGCGGTGAGGGCGGTCTCGAAAAAGCTGTCGCTGTCGGGAGCTGACTTAAAGCTCTCGCAAAGGCTCCCGGCGACGAACTGTGAAGCAAGCTCGCCCTTGCCGTGCCCGCCGAGCCCGTCGCAGAGCACAAAGCACTCCGCCCCGCCGCGCCCGGCATAGCTTATACAGTCCTCATTCACCTCGCGGGAGCCCACGTCGGTGTAGAGGGAGTGGGTGATCTTCATTTTGGAGCCTCCTTTAGATAGCTATGAATTTGAAATCGTTGTCCTTTGCATAGGTCTCTGCAGCCGAGCCTTTTTTGCCTTTTATGGTGAAGCCGGGAATCTTTTTATAGCCACCGTCATAATAATATCCCAAAGCACGATTGCCTATGCTTGTAACGCTGTTCGGGATTGTTATGCTTGTCAGGCTGATACATTCATCAAATGCAGATAATCCTATGCTTGTAACGCTGTCCGGGATAGTTACGCTTGTAAGACTGGTGCAGCTACTAAATGCACCATCTTCTATACTTGTTACACTTTCTGGGATAATTATACTTTTAAGACTTTCGCACCCACAAAATGAATAGCCATAAATCTTTGTAACTTGGGTCGAGATAGTTATCCTTTCAAGGCTTTCACACCATTGAAATGCTGAGGCATAAATATATTTAACGCTGTTCGGGATATTTATGCTGGTAAGGGCTGAACAATAGAAAAACGCCTCTCGATCTATTCTTGTAACACTATTTGGGATAGTAATGCTTGTAAGGTTTGAGCATCCCCCAAATGCTCTCCCCCCAATAGATGTAACACCGTCCGGAATAGTTATGTTTGTAAGACTTGAACACCCCTCAAAAGCCCATGATCCAATGGAAGTAACGCTTTCTGGAATAGCAACGCTGCGAAGACTCGAACAACCTTCAAATGCATCATATCCTATTATTGTAACGCTGTCTGGAATAACTATACTCTCAAGATTTGAGCAATATCTAAACGCATAGCCTCCAATGTTTTCAACCCCTTTTGAAATTATGACACTTTTGATACGATCATTGCCTTCAAATGGACCTTCAGGGTCATATGAACCTCGTCCAGTCATATTTCCATTTCCTGATATAACCAGAATACCATCTTCATCAAGAATGTAGTTGAGATTGTCACCACAAGTACCTTTTTCTATGACACCTACTAAACAGGTTGCGGTTTTCCCGTTTACAGTCTTTCCTGTTATTGTCGCAGAACCACCACCTATTGCCGTGACTTTTCCGTTAATAACAGTAGCAACTTTATTGTCGCTTGAAATCCAAGTGACAGTCTTGTCATCAGCATTGCTTGGAGAAACAATTGCTGTAAGCTGCGCAGTCTCGCCTTTATTAAGTTTTAATGAGGTGGTATCAAGTGATATAGAATCAGGATAAATAATCGGAGGGTCAGTCTGTTTGGTGGTTTCTTTAGTCGTCTGCTTGGTCGTTTGTTTCGTAGTCTGCTTTGTCATTTGCTTGGTAGTTTGTTTTGTAGTCTGCTTTGTCGTCTGCTTAGTCGTAGAAGAAGTTGATTTCGTCGTCGTTTTGGCAGTAGCCTTCGTTCCCGAAGTCACCCTTGTCGTTGTGCCTGTTGCGGGCTTTACCGTCTGCTCGGGCTCGGGGTCGGTGTACCAGACTTTTGTTGTGTTCGCGGGCGCAATTGTGGTTGTCGCGCCCGGTGTCTGCTTCCTGCCCTTGCTGACTGTTACCGTAACGGTGCTTTCGGGCTCGGCCTTCGTTCCGCCCTTCGGGGTCTGCTCCATAACGACTCCCGCCGCAACGGTGTCGCTTTCCTTCTCAATGATTTTCACCTTCAAGCCAACATTTTCGAGCATAGCCGTCGCATTCGCCCTCTGCTCATAGACCACATCGGGAACCGTCACCGTCTCAAAACCCTTCGAGACAACAAGCACAACCGTCTGCGTGTTCTTTATCTTCGTGCCTGCGGCGGGCGTTTGCTTCATAACCGCATTTTCGGGGTAGCGCTTGCTGAACTGCCGTTCGCTGATCTTCACCGCAAAGCCCATTTCCTGCGCCTTTTTCAGCGCCTCGGAATAGTCCAGACCCACAAGGTTCGGCAGGGTGATCTCCTTTTCCTCGACCACCTCATTCGGGTCGCGTCCGAGAGAAATAACGAGCCTGATCTCGCTGCCCTGATCGACCTGAGTATCGGGAGCAAGGCTCTGAGAAATTACGCAGCCCTCGGCTACGGTCGCATCATATTTCTCCTCCTGGGAGACGGCAAAATACAGCGTTTCAAGCTTTCCGACAGCTTCGCTGCGCTCCATTCCGACCACATTCGGAACAGTCTGTTTCAGCGCTCCGCCGCTGACAATCAGCCCGACGGTGGTGTGCTGGTCAATGATAATTCCGGGCTTGGTGTCCTGCTTCAGCACCATATCCGCCTTGATCTCGCTCGAATACTCCCGCCCGTTGATCGACAGTTCAAGCATCGCATCTGTTAGCCTTTGCTGGGCTTTGTCAAGCGGGTTGTTCACCACGGACGGCACTCTCGTCTGCCCCTCGGGGATGACGATATCTTCTTTCAGCTTTGCATCAAAACCTATCACGCCTGTGAAGAACAGCACAAAGAATACGACCAAAGCCGCCCCTATCACCGGCACACCTATCTTCGCCCACTTAGGCCAGGTGTACATATCCAGCGGCTTTATCTTGCCGTCACGGCGGCGCACTTTATCAACGCTTGTGAGTTCGCTCATAAGCGTCTGCATATCGGGAGTTCTGTCCTCGACGCGCACGTTCAATGCGTTCAGTATCGCCGTTTCTTTATTCTTATCAATGTCGGGGACAAACTCGCTGATAGGTTTGAGTATGTCCTTTTTCTTGTTTTCAAAATATGCTCTCCGCTCCAAAGCATCCGGTGGAGCTTCGCCGGTTATCATACGGTACATAGTCGCTGCGACCGCATAAACGTCCGTATGCTTTCCCTGATCTCCGCGGCTGCGGTACTGCTCCTCTGGGGAATAGCCCGGTTTTATTACAACGGTAAGCGAACGGCTATGCGTCGTCGTGGCATAGCGAGCCGCGCCAAAGTCTATCAGCTTGACTTGTCCGTCTTTGGTGATGAAGATATTATCAGGCGCAATATCGCGGTGAATGATACCGTCCTTATGTACCTCGTCAAGCGACTGAATGACGGGTATCATCATAGCAATAGTGTCATCAACGGAGATTTTTCCCTCTCGTTTAAGTCGCTCGGAAAGCGTTTCGCCTTCGAGCAGTTCCATAACTATGTAGGCCGTGTTGTTGCACTCGAAGCTGTCGAAAATGCGCACAATACCCTGCGTTGAAGTGAATTTGGCGAGCTTTTTTGCCTCGTCAACGAATTTATGCATACCGTCGGTGAACTGCTCGGACTTATCTCCGCCGAAAACGGTGACTTGCGTCTGTCCGACAACTCGTGTCGAGAACTCGCTTGGCAGGTACTCCTTTATTGCCACTTTCATTTCAAGCAGCGGGTCATAAGCCGCGTAAGTCACGCCGAAGCCGCCGTAGCCGATAACCTTGCCGATGATGTATCGGTCAAGGAGTATCGTGCCCGGCGTGATATGCATCGCGTTCTCCGGCGGGGTGTCCTCCGCAAAGCCGCAATGCGGGCAGGTGTTCAGTTCGTCGGCGTACTGCTCAAAGCAGCTGAGGCATAGTTTCATATTTTATTCTCTCACTCTGTTGTGGTTTTCTTCCCAGCTCCCGTCGATCTTTTCGGGGCAGATGATGCCGCCCTCTTTGTTTATCGCGGTGAGCTGTCCGTTTTCAAGCTTGAAAACCTCCCAGACCTCCTTGATGTTTGCCGGCACGCGGAAGACCGTGGGGTTCCTGTTTTCGGAAGTGAAGACCTCCACCACCGCCCCGCTTTGCCAGAGGGGAGTTTCGTTGGAATAATCATCAACAGTATAGGTAAAGCTGCCGTTAGTATCGGTAACCGTGATAGTCTCTATGCCGCTGCCCTTGCGGCTGTCGGTGTCGAGGCGGGCGTGTTTGCCCTCGCGTCCCCAATAGAACACCGTTTCGCCCTCACCAACCAGATAACCGTCGATGTCACGGGGCTTTTCGCCCCAGTGAAGCACGATCATCATCTGTCCGTCGGCAAGCTTTTCCGTTACGATGAGCTGTAAGTCCTTGTTTGTGGTATTCTCGTCGATGTGCCAGCTGTAGCGCTTGAAATTGTCAGGCTGACCCTCCGGATAAATGCAGATCTCATAATCGCCGTCTTCAAGCTCCAGCTCGGTAACGCCGTTTATCACCGCCGCAGAGTAAATGATATTATCCTGCGAATCAAGATGCGAGCTCGGTTTGCTCTTTACATCTGCGGCGGGAGCTATCTCCAGCTCATAATCCTTGTCAACGCGGAAGCCCAGGGGCGCAAGAAGCACGTCCACCGTGAACTGCCGCTTGACAGGCTTTTTCGTGTCATTGGATCCTGCGGTGGATGCTGTTATCGGTTCGGCCTCGGAGCTGTCGGGCTGCTCAGTCACACTTTCGGCCTGCGTTGACTCGAAGATGCTCTGACTGACCGTCACGGCAGACTGATCCGAGGAAGAACTGTCTTCATTCTTTGAACCCGGAACAAGCGCCCAGACTATCGCCCCGACAGCCGCAAGAGCGACAGCCGCAGTGACCGCAAGCGCCGCTTTTCGTCCGTTCATTTTTTACCTCCGTATTTATGCTCTGAATTCAAACTCCTCGTCGGATATCCTGATTATGTCGCCCGAACGAAGCTTGACCTCATCGTTCGGAGAGATGCGCTTGTTGTTGACATATGTGCCGTTTGTCGAACGCATATCGCTGATGAAGCAGTCGGTGCCCTTGACGATAAATCTTGCGTGATTGCGGGAAATAGAGCTGTTTCCCTCAATGCAGTAATCGCAGCTTTTCTCCTTTCCGACAACGAAGGTGATCTTGTCGATAGCAGCCTTTTCACCTGTCTTTGCACGGATAAGTGTGAATATCTGTGCAATTGTCGGCTGAGAATTCGATTCACGTTTCGGAGCATTCTGTGCAGGTGCGGGCTTTTTGCGGGTGAAAATTATTACCGCTGCGATCAGGCAGACTGCAAGTGCAGCACCGCCGCAGATAAGTACGATAGTCTTGGTGTCCATTCCGTCACTTTCGGCGGAGGATGATGTCTCCTCGGCAACAGCAGGAGCAGCATCCTGAGAAACTGTCTCTGCGGGCGCAGCTGCTGTGGCAGCCGAACTATCATCAGAAGGCTCTGAAACCTCCGCAGAGGCAGCTTCACTGTAGCGTGTATAGTCTATCTGCTTCTGCTCAAGAACGGAAATGATCTGCTCTGTAGCTATCGCATAATAGTAATCCTTGTTGACAACGCCTTCATTATTGATGCCGATAACAGCACCGTTTTCGTCAACGAGAGGACCTCCTGAATTGCCCTCAGATATAGTTGCCCCGTGCTGTATCTTCTTGACATCGTTCTCCGAAAGCACCTTTGAGATAACGCCTTTTGTCGTGGTTATATCATCGCGGGAGAAATTCTTGATGCTCTTGTAATTAGCAACAGAGCCAGGAAAACCGATGGCATAAACGCTCTGGGTGTTCTGCGCATCATCGCTCTGACCGAATGAAAGCGGAGCATTTTTGATGCTCTCGTTGATCTGGAGCACTGCCCAGTCACCCTCGGGGCTTGAAAACAGCACGTTGGCACCTATGGAGATGTCAGACTGGAGCTTGACCTTGACGGTCACATTTCCCTTGCTGTAGCTGCCGTAGAATTCCTTGGCAAGCTCTCTGACTGCGGTCTCGGTCTTGCTGTCCATAGCGACAACGTGTTCGCAGGTGAGCATAGTAGTGGGATTGATGAAAAACGCCGACCCCGACTGTATCGGGAAGCTTTCATCAGAGGTATTCTCATAGCGCAGCTCAACGGCATAAACGCCCTCCTGCGCGGCCTTGACCTTTTCGTTGACCGAATCCTCGGCAGATGCTGAAAGCGAGCAGGCAGCCATAGCTGCTGCAGCTGTTATTACCGCCGCGAACCGGCGGAGAGTGCTGATAATGGTTTTGTTCATTGTTATAAACCTCCTGTTTTTTTCATTTTGTATTATGCGAAAGTATTGCCAGCCACGGCTTGAATTTTGAACAAATATATAATTATTCAATTATAATTATACTATAAAAGCGGTCAATAATCAATGCACATTTTTGACAATTATGTACAAATTCATTTGTGACAATAATAAAATTGATTGCTATTTTAACAAAAGGACAGAAATTAAAACCAGCATTTGAAAGCATACGGGGATGAGCACTAAAAAACTGTATCCGAAATATGCGCTTAGTGTTTCTGTATCGAATAATAAGCTACCAAGCTGCATTCACCTTCATTTTTCAGAAAAAGCAGTTGAAAAGCAACAAAACAAAAGCCCCGAAATCTCGCATTTTCGGGGCTTTGATGATAATTGAACAAACAGGCTTCCGTGTCATATTTCGTGTCATATAGGCTTGAAAAATAGCGTATTTTCGTGCCTATTTGTGTAATTTCTTTCCTGTGCGGAAATAAACAAAACCGCCTAAAAACGCGTAGATGCGTAATTAGGCGGTTTTCGCTTGGCGCGGATTGAGAGATTTGAACAGTCAGTCATTCCGCGTAAACCGCGCATTTGCGCGGCGTTTTTGTTTTCGTGGCAATGGCGTGGCAAGTTATGGGGTTAATATAGTTAATGTTGCTTTAAAGCCACATGCTTATATTTTGGGCAGTCATCAAAAAAAATTCAGTTTTTTTCGAAAAGGGCTTGACAAATCGAAAAAAATGTAGTAACATAACATTGTTACGTAACGCTGTTATGTGGAGGTAGGAAAATGTCGATAAACAACGAGAGCCGTGAAAAGCTCATAGAATGTGCAAAAAAAGAGTTCCTTGAAAAAGGGTTTGTCAAGGCGTCGCTGCGCAACATCTGCTCGCAGGCAGGGCTTACGACAGGTGCGGTGTACTTCCTTTTCAATGACAAAAACGGGCTGTTCGAGGCAGTCGTTTCGGGCGCTTTGGGCGAGTTTACACAACTGATGCAGACGCATCTTGCCGAGGAAATAAATGCCGATATTTCGACCTATACATTCGTTCCCGGCGAGCATGACGAATTTGCAAGACAGCTTGTCAGTCTGCTTTACAGCCACTATGACGAGATGATGATACTGCTTGAAAAATCTCAGGGCTCGCAGTTTGAAAACCTGCCCGACAAGATCATCGAGATGCTCGATGCGGGCTATCTCAGATCGGCGCAGAAATATGCGGATTCACAGCCGGGCAAGCGCGTCAACAGATATATGCTGCATTGGCTGAGCCACATACAGGTCGATGCCTTCATTCATCTGCTTACGCACGAAAAGGACAGAAACAGGGCAGAGGAAAAGATTAAGCCGGTGCTTGATATGCTGGTCAAGTCGTGGCTGGAATTTGTGCTTGAAGACGACAAATAAGGGCAGCCTGTCTGCTCTTAAATAATGACAGTGAGTTAGCCTTGACTAACATTATTGCAAGGAGGAAACAAAAATGTATCTTGAAGTGAAAAACTTAAAGAAAAGCTACGGAAAGGACCAGAGCTACATACAGGTCCTGAAGGGGGTAAGCACCTCTGTTAAGAAAGGACAGATGTGCGTTATACAGGGCACCAGCGGTTCGGGAAAATCCACTCTGCTCAACTGCATCGGCGGGCTTGACGAAATGGATTCCGGCTCTGTGACCGTTGACGGACAGGAGATATTCGGCCTGAAGCCCGCACAGCTTTCCGATTACAGAAGGGACAATCTCGGCTTCATTTTTCAGTTCTACAACCTTGTACCGAATCTGACAGTCAGGGAAAACATCAGGGTATGCGAGTATCTGACCGATCAGCCGCTGGATATGGATGAGCTGCTTGACACCCTCGGTCTGACGGAGCATCAGAACAAGTTCCCTTCCCAGCTCTCGGGCGGTCAGCAGCAGCGATGCGCTATCGCAAGAGCGCTTATCAAAAACCCGAAGCTGCTGCTCTGTGACGAGCCTACGGGCGCTCTCGATTCAAAAACTTCGCGAGATATCCTCGTGCTGCTTGAAAAGATAAACGCAAAGTACGGTACAACGATGCTTATCGTTACGCATAACAACTCCATAAAGAATATGGTACACAAAGTCATCTTCCTCAAAGACGGACTTGTGACAAAAGACTACGAGAACGAAACAAGAGTTCCCGCAGCGCAGCTGGAGGACTTATAAATGAACAGAGTACTCAGAAAAAGACTGCTGCGCGACCTTAAAAGCAACCTCGGAAGATACCTTGCGCTTGTGCTGCTTATCGTTATGGGTGTCTTTCTCGTTGTAAGCATGGTGGGTTCGGCAGATGCGATAATACAAGGAACAGATGAAAAAGGCAAAGACAGCTTTGTGCAGGACGGACAGTTCACCGTCTTTGTGCCGCTGACGAACAGCGAGCTTGAAAAGCTCTCCGAAGGCGGAAGCGTTATCGAGGAACAGTTCAGCACCGATATGCCCGCCGATGACGGCAAGGTGCTGCGTCTTTTCAAAAACAGAGAAAAGAACGATCTTATTCAAGTCACAAAGGGCAGAACAGCGCAGAACAAGGGCGAAGCGCTTGTCGAACGCCGCTTTGCCGAAGTCAACGGATATGATGTGGGCGATAAGATCACCGCAGGCGGCACCCAGTTCGAGATAGTCGGTCTGGGAACAGTCCCCGACTACGATGCGCCGCTTCGCAAGCTGTCCGACACAGGCGTTCAGTCGGAGGTGTTCGGTCTGCTTTTCGTTACATCGGAAGAATACGATGAGATAACTTCTTCATTCTCGCAGAAAGCGCAGGAATACACCTATTCCTACCGCCTCGGAAAAGACGTTACGGACGATGCTCTGAAAAGCAGAATAAAGGAGCTTGATTTCGATTACGAGAAAGTTGAGGACAAGTATTTCAAGGAGTCGATAGCAGAGTTTCTCGACGCCAAAAAGGAGATCGAGGACGGCGTTTCGGAGATACATTCGGGGTCGAAGGAATTATCGACCGGTCTTGAAAAGCTGGATAAAAGCAGCACCGATCTCACCTCTGCCGCACAAAAGCTGCTCGATTCTTATTTGGAACAGGCGAACAAGGCAGTATCTGCTCTCGGCATAAAGCAGACGCTTACCGAGCAGAATTATGCCGATATTCTCAATGCCGCCGCAAAGACAGACAAAACAGGACAGGCAGCATCCCTCAAAGCAAGCCTTGACAGCATTGCAGCTTTCAAAAAAGGCATAAGCGATTATACAGGCGGCGTGAGCGATGCTGCCAAAGGCTCGGGCGAGCTTTACAGCGGCGTCGATAAAATGAAAACCTTCACCGACGAGCTTATCAAAAAAGAATTCGTGCTCGACATCGACAACCTCACAAGCTTTATCAAGGCAGGAGACAACGCAAGGATCGCCGCGGCGGCAGGTGACGTGATAATGAACAAGGTCGGCGGTCTTGTTGCAGGTGTCATCGTGCTGATACTTTTTGCATATGTCATCTCGGTATTCGTCGTTCACCAGATAGAGCAGGAATCGAGCGTTATCGGCTCTCTGTATGCTTTGGGAGTTAAGAAAAAAGATCTGCTTCGCCACTATATCACGATGCCGACAGCTGTTGCATTCATCGGCGCACTGATCGGCACTTCCCTTGGATTTACTCCCTTCGGCATCGGTTCGCAGATGCAGAAGAGCTACACATATTTCTCGCTGCCCGATGTTGACTATGTGTTCCCGCCGTATCTTCTTATCTACGGTCTGCTGATGCCACCCGTGATAAGTGCAATCGTCAACACGCTGGTCATAAACAAGCGCCTCAACAGAACGGCGCTCTCGCTTATCAGAAGCGAACAGCGTGCAGAGGGCTACAGGCAGTTTGATATCAAGTCGAACAACTTCGAGAGAGTATTCCGCATAAGGCACATGGTCAGAGAGCTTCGCTGCTCGGTGGCTGTCGTCCTCGGTATGCTGATCTCTATGCTTGTCATAGTGCTCGGTTTCAATACCTACTCGCTGTGTACCGATGTGCGTGACAGGAACGTTGCCGATACAAAGTACGAGTATATGTATCTTTACAAATATCCCGAAAAGGAAGCTCCCGCAGGCAGCGAGGCAGCGTATGTCGAGGGGCTCAACACCGAGGTAATGGGCTATACTCTCGAGGTCAGCGTTATAGGTATCGAGGGTGAAAGCAGATACTTTGATGCAAGGCCGGAAAAGGGCAGCAGCAAGGCTATTATCAACGATTCTCTTGCAGAGCGCTTCGGCTATAAGGAGGGCGACAAGGTCACATTCACAGACCCCGCAAGCGACATCGACCGCACCTTTACCGTCACCGGCATCGCAAAGTATTCCCCCGGATTTACGATCTTTATGGACAGGCAAAGTATGTGCGAGCTGTTCGGCAGGGACAAGGATTATTTCAACGCGGTGTATTCTGACAAACAGCTCGACATCGAGCAGGGACGGCTTTACAGCGTTACCACAAAGGACGAGATCAAAAAGAGCGCAGGAGTTTTCATAGATCAGATGAGTTCGTTCATCGCAATGCTTCTTATCGCCGGCTCGGTCATCTTCTGCGTGGTGATGTATCTTATGATGAGCGTTATGATCGACCGTTCGCGCTTCGGCATCTCGCTGATCAAGATCTTCGGCTACCGCCCGAAGGAGATACGCAGCCTCTACTTAAACGGCAACCTTATCGTTGTTGCTGTCGGCGGGCTTGCGGTTATCCCCGCGGCCAAGTTCATCATTGATCTTATCTATCCGTCCTTCGTTGCAAATGTCGCCTGCTGTATGGACACGTCGTATCAATGGTATGCATACATCCTGCTCTACTGCGTGATGATGCTCGTTTACCTTGTGATAAACAAACTGCTTGTCAGAAAAATCTCAAAGATAACTCCCGCAGAGGTACTGAAAAACAGGGAATAAAGCGACAATACTATATATTACATACATAAACAGCATTGAAAAGCCGTTCATAATTGGACGGCTTTTTCCTTCTGACATCTTGAAATATCGGTTAGCGTATGCTATAATATGATTATGAGTTTGCATATGCTAACTGAAACCTTGATCGGAGGAAAAAGTTTTGAAAAGAGTATGCTCATTATCCAAAGAGAGAATAGATGAAATATCCGAGCTGATCGGTGCGTCGTTCTGGGATTATCCCTACGAACCGGGAGAAGGCGGATTAAAGCCGTTTTTCAGTTCAAAGCAGGCAATGACCGAGTATATGAAGTCGTTTGTCATTGCGGGTATAGAAAGCGGAACATTTTACAGCACCGACCGGGGCGAGGGATATATCCTCATTACCGATACGAAAGGAAATCATCCGAATTTCCGCAGCATAATTAAAATGGCAAGGCGAATGAAAAATGCGCTCGGAGGCTGGGGCAAGCTCTTTTCGTTTCTGAAACAGGCAAACAGCGGCTGCGATAAAAAGCCGCTTGAGATCCAAATGAAAAAGCAGAAAAAGCCTTACGTCAAGGTTGAAATGCTGATCGTAACGGAGAAGTATCAGGGACAGGGATATATGCGGAAGCTAATGGAGTTTGCCTATAAAATGGCGGACAAAAACGGCTGTCCCTGCATACTGGATACCGATGCAAAGGGCAAATGCGACCGTTATGTGCATCTCGGCATGAAGCTCGTCCAGACACGGACGGCGGCGGGGTGTAAGATATATGATCTGATGTACAGCAAGGAAGGAGCAAAATCATGAGTTTTACAGATAATTTCGGGAACCCGAAAGGGCTTCTCGGAAGAATGATGCTTGTAAGTATGGACAGGGAGCATCTGCCGATGGCTCAATGGGCCTTGAAGCAGATAAGAATACCCGACAGCGGCAAGGTCGCCGATCTTGGCTGCGGCGGAGGTTACAACATCAGACGTATGCTGCAAATGAGCGCGAAAGCCAAATTTATAGGCCTTGACATTTCGGATGAAAGCGTCAGGAAGGCACAGAAGGTCAATAAAGACGAACTCGGCAAGCGTGTAAAGATCATCAAGGGCAGCGCGGAAGAACTCCCGTTCAAGGATAACAGTATTGATCTCATCACCGCTTTTGAGACGGTTTTCTTTTGGAAAGCGCCTGAGAAAGCCTTCGGGGAGATATACCGCACGCTTGCAAATGAGGGTTGTCTGGCGGTCATAAATAATTACGGCGATCCCAATGTGGATTGGGAGAAGAAAGTTCCCTGTATGACCAGGTACACGGCAGAACGGATCGCCGAAATGCTGAAAGCAGCAGGGTTTGACGATATATCGGTGAACAAAAAGGATAATCTGTTTTTGGTTATGGGGTATAAAAGGTAAAGGAGAGATTTGAATGACTGCAAAAGAATACAAAGACCTGTCAGTTAAGGAATTTACAAAAGCCGCCGAGATCTACGAATCGGACAATGCGGGTGTCTATAATATGTGCAAAAAGGATTATCCCGATGTGCTGGCAGAGCTTGAAAAAGAACCGTTTACCAATCTGCTTGACTGCGGCTGCGGAACGGGGCCCATGCTGACGCTGCTGCATAAGAAATATCCCGATAAGCACTACACGGGCATCGACCTCACGCCGAAAATGATCGAGGTCGCAAAACGAAAGAAGTTGAAAAACGTAGAGCTTGTGGTCGGTGACTGCGAGAAGCTGCCTTTTGACGATAACTCTTTTGATGCGGTGATCTGCTGCGAGAGCTTTCATCATTATCCCAATCCGCAGGATTTCTTTTGCAGCGTGTACCGCGTTCTCCGTCCGAACGGCAGGCTGATCCTGCGTGATATGACCATGAGTTCGGCGGCAGTACGGTGGTTCTGCAATACCCTTGAAATGCCGCTGGCACATCTGATCGGCAAGGGAGATGTCCGTATTTACGGCAGAGAGGATATCAAAAAGCTGTGCAAAAATGCAGGGCTTCACATGGAGAGTTTTGAAAAGCGAGGCTTCTGCCGTCTGCATTGTGTTGTGAGAAAGATAAAATGAAATCGGGATTAAAGGAGCAAGATAGTTATGGGACTTATGAAAAAGTTTTTCAGTCAGACAAGAAAACCCGAGGGTACTCTCGGGAAAATGATGCTCAAAGGTATGAACTCGGGTCATGCAAAGCTTGCAGACTGGGGATTCGAGCATCTGCCGAAGCTGTCTCCGAAACAGGCCGCCGATCTCGGCTGCGGCGCAGGCAGAAACGCGGGAGAGCTGCTGAAAAAATATCCGCAGGCAAAAGTTACCGCAATGGATTACTCCGCGCTTTCCGTGCAGAAGGCAAAGGAGTACAATCAGGCAATGATCGACGCAGGCAGGTGCAGAGTGATCAAGGGAGATGTCTCAAAGCTGCCTCTTGAAGCGGACAGCTTTGAGCTTGTTACAGCCTTTGAAACGATCTACTTCTGGCCGGGACTCGAAAAATGCTTTTCGCAGGTCGCAGGTATCCTGAAAGACGGCGGATACTTTATGATCTGCAACGAATCAGACGGTACCGACAAGACAAGCAAGAAATTTGAATCCATTATCGACGGTATGCGCTGCTATACGACTGCCGAGATAACAGCAGCTTTGAAAGCAGCAGGGTTCAAAAGTGTGAGATCCGATCATCATCCCTCAAAGCCGTGGATCACTGTGATAGCGAGGAAATAATATTGATTATTGCTCTGACAGAGTACAGAAAAAAGATTATTTTATAAAACAGCCATGCTCTTTTTTAGCTAAAGAACCGTCCGTTATATCATCACTGCCAGCCCCAAAAACATTGCGGCATTTGCTATGTTGCCTTTTGCCGGCAGCTTCGTCGGAGCAAGTATGATAAAAAATGGCAGTGTGTTGAATATGCAAGCCCACCTCGGCAGATCGGTATTTCCCGAAACAACAAGTATAAAAAACGTCACTGCAAAGACGAGCAAACCAACATAAGCAAGAGCTGCGGCGGCTGTGCGTTTGAAGAAGCACAGCACGGTCTCAAGCGCCTCGTCTGTTCTGCCGAGCTTTACAAAAAACCATTCCACAGCACCGCAAAGCACATGATGCGCCGCTATCGGTACGATAAAAAACAGAGCAGAAATATACATTACAGTCCCCGAAACATTTGAGCACTGTTCCGCCCACCTGCTCAGACCGATAAATCCGAAGCCTGCCATAAACAAAGCAAGCACTCCGATGAGCATAGCAAGCTCGATCTGTTTAAGCGGCATTTTTGCAAACAGCTTCCGCATCCTTTCGGGATCGGATGTGTCCTTTTTGAAATCAAATCTGCCCTCGGGAGTATAGGCGAGCATACAGTCTGTCACTCCGCAGATGATATGCCCGATGCAGGCAATAATAAGCGCAAGTCTCATATTTTTTCACCCTTTATCCAAGCGATTATTTCTTTCTCCGACCTTTGGAAATACTCCATATTATCACGGCGGTACCTGCCGAAGCTGCGGTACATCAGCCCGATAAGCGGTATCATTCGGTATAGCTTTTTCTCACGACTGCGGTTCGGCATAAGCCCGTTCAGATGGCTGCCGTGAGGGTATATTACCATTCTGAACTGTCTTGAAAAGCCTTTGTTTTTCAGCCTTGCGGCAAGTCTTTTTACTGAATACTCCGCATACCAGCATTCATCCATAGCGCCTGCGATCAGCAGGATATCCGCATCGCATTTTTCTATTGACAGCTCTGCATTTCTGACTGCCTCCCTGCCGCAGTATGCCTTGTAATACGCCGCCCACATCCCCATGACCTTGTAGGGTACGGCAGGGTGACGGTAATATTTCACAGCTCCGAACTTTGAAAGATCCGCTGTGACATAGGGCAGCTCTTTGCCATGCCAAGTCACCACGCTGTGACATGTCATGGCCTTTTTGTCAGCGGTCGTCCCTTCAAACGGTACGTGCGTCGGAGATACCATTATAAGCTTTTCAAATCCGCCTATCTTCTCGGCGCAAAGCTCGGCAAATATCGAGCCCATTGACTGTCCGTAAACACTGATGTGACGTATGTTTTTGACATCACGAAGATAATTCACAGCAGGCACGAACATATCCAGCGCTATCCTATCAGGAGAATCAGGCAACCCCTCAGCCCCGAAGAGCGACACTGCAAGTCCCGTGATACCGTAGTCTGCAAAGCGCTCCGCGAATTTTATCCCTGGCAGGATGCTTTGCTCGCCGCCCACGATTATGATAACAGCCCTGTCACTCCCGCAGTCGGGCTCTGCTAAATGTCCAACAAACCCATCCCATCTCATTGTAAAGTTTTCGTATCTCATATTATCTCTCCTCACTTTGATCCTTTCATTTACGTGTCTTTCACGATATTTAAAGTAGGTAAGCCTATGCTAACCAAGTATCATTATAGCATATATTTCTCCGGATTTCAAGCCTTGTATTTCCATAATTGGAAATTAGCCTTTACCATAGAGACCACAGCCGAATTGTGAGGCTTTTCTTTTTTTAAAAAAAGTGAGAATATTCTCACTTCCTATTGACAAACCTTTTAAATCGTGATATAGTAAATGTGAGATGATTCTCACATTCAGAAAGGCGGCGTTATTATGGCGGATATCAAAGCAAAAGCAGTTATCGGAACCAATTAGTGGGGCGGAAAGGCATATGGAAAAGCGATAAGGGGAAGCTACGTCGAAGAGAGCGTTATCAAGGAGGCTATGCTCGAAGCCAAAAAGCAGGGGCTCGTGATATACGATCTTGCCCGTGACTACGGACTCGGAAAGGCTCAAAAGATGTTCGGTAAGTTTGCAGAGGAGATCGGCGGAGAGAATATCATCATATCTGCGAAATATACGCCCTTTACCCATTATAAGAAAGACTGCGTCCGCAAGTCGCTTGCCAAAGACCTTGCTGACTTCAAGCGCAGCTATGTGGACATATACTGGCTGCATCTGCCTACGGATATAGATCAGCATCTTGCCGAGATCATAGAACTTTACAAAGAGGGGAAGATACGCAATATCGGCGTATCAAATTTCACCCTTGAAGAATGTAGGCTCTCAAAGCGCATACTCGACAAGGCGGGGATACAGCTGTACGGTGTGCAGAACCATTACAGCCTTATCTCCCGAGAGTGGGAGAAGAACGGTCTGCTTGACTGGTGCAAAGAGAACGGCATTTCATTCTGGGCATGGGCTGTGCTTGAGGAAGGTATGCTCACCGATCCGAGAGTAAAGACAAAATTTTCGCTGATGAAATTCTTTATGAACCGCCAAAAGAGAAAAATGCGCGAGCTTTACAAAGTTATGATCGCTGTCGCAAAGCGGCATGATATCACCGTTCCTCAGGTGGCAGAGGCTTACTGTGCAAACAAGGGCGTCGTGCCGATATGCGGCTGCCGCAAACCGAAGCAGGTATCTGAACTTGCCGATGCGGTCAACATCAAACTCACATCGGGAGAGATACGCAAGCTTGAAGAAGCTGCGGACAAGTCGGGAGCCAAGGTGCTCGGTGCGGATATATTCAGGATGTTTGTGCGGAAGAAAAGGAGATAAAAATGGAGAACACAGCAAAGCCCGTGCAGGCAAGATCACAGAAAACAAGAGAGAACCTGTTGAAAGCAGCTCTTGCGATGTACCAAAAGAAAGGCTTTCATAAAACTACTGTTGATGATATCGCTGCGGAAGCAGGCGTTTCCACAGGTATCGCTTACAGGTATTTCAGGAACAAGAAAGATATGCTGCTGTCAGTTATATCCTATGGAGCTGATAATATCGAAGGCTTGGTAGATATAGGAAACATCTGCATCCCCGACAATACAACGGATTTAAAGCAGTATCTTGAAGCTATACTGAAAGCGTTTGAAGAGTTCCATGCAAGATACCGTGATATCCACGAGGAGCTTGAAGGCTTGCAGCATACGGACGAAGATGTGCGAAAGCTGTACATCAAAATAACAGAGGAAAAGATGAAAGACGTTACAACAAAACTGTCCGTATTCCTGCACGATGACACCAATATCCGTGAAAAGGCGTATGCGGCAATAGGCATTATGGAGCAGCACTGTCATATGATGATGAATAACACGCTTTACGGGCTGAATGCGGATGTTATGCGGGATATAGCTGTGAACGCAGTGTACAGGATATTGAACGCAGAACAGTTATAACTAAAAGCACCCGCTTCGGGTATACCCAAGCATATAGTATTCATTTTACAAAATGAAAGCAGCCCGTGCTTTTGAGCGCAGACTGCTTTCGCTTTTTTATGAATCGGCTTTGCGTGCCATTGATATGATTGCGATCATACATAAAACCCGGAGGTCTATCTGTACTTCCTCCACCACCGCTCCGCCCTCGGCCTGTCGTCAATGCAGACCGTTTCGCAGAGGCGGGGAGTTATGATGTCAAGCCCGCACCTGTCGGCTTCGCGTGCGAAGCGTTCCGGCGGGTCGTCCCAGGCGTGGTTGGAGAGGACGAATGCGCCCCAGTGTATAGGCATGGCGAGGGATGCGCCGACGCGCTTGGCGGCCTGCACCGATTCCTCGGGGTAGAGGTGGCTGAAATGCCAGTTGTGGTTGTATTGCCCGCACTCCATAAGCGCAAGATCAAAGCCGCCGAAACGTTTGCCTATCTCGTCGAAGTGTGCGCCGATGCTGCCGTCACCGCTGTCAAAGACGGTGTGTTTGTCATCACGCAGAACAAAGGAACACCACTGCACCGTGTTCTGATCGAACAGCCCGCGCCCGGAGAAATGCCGTGAGGGCGTGCAGGTGATCTCAACCCTGTTCACGGTGACGCTCTCCCACCATTTGAGGACGGTGATCTTTTCATCGGGAACACTCCACCGCCGCAGGTGTTTCTCTACTCCGAGCGAGACTATAAATCTGTCGGTCTTGTCCGCGAGTGCCTTGACGGTTCGCTTGTCCAAATGGTCATAGTGATCGTGGGTGAGCAGTACGGCATCAATGTGCGGGAGATCGTCGAGGCCCACCGACGGGCGCGAAAAGCGTCGGAGCATCTTCGCCGGGACGGGTGAGGAATACTCCGAAAACATCGGGTCGATCAGGATGTTAGTTCCGCTCATCTGAATGAGTACAGAGGAATGTCCGAACCATGTCACATAGAGCTTTCTGCTGTCGGGGGCTGAAAAATCGGGCTTGCAGACGGGCAGACTGTCCTTCGGACGGGAGCCGTTTTTTGAGATCCTGTTGTTCTCCGACAGACCGTCCTCCTGCCATTCTTCGGGGTAGGAGAATTTTCGTCTGCGCCGGAGCATTTTGTATATCATGCCCGCCGACAATGCAAGGGCAGATGCTGTGATGAGCTGTTTCACGTTATCACATCCTTTTTGGGGCTGATGATCGTTTTGTGATATAGATCAGAATTTGTGAGGTTTACCGCTTGGATCACGCATTATCTTCTGCGCCCTTCTCTGTGGAAAAAGTAACCGAGGTTGATCCTGACCTCTCTGCGACCGATATCATTGTTTGTATAGCAGCAAGTATCAAAACCGATCAGTTCAAACCCTTGATGAAGATAGAATCCGATCGCGTTTGTATTGCAGGATTGAGTTTCCAGTATTATTACACGCCTTTTCTGATCGAGAGCGATTTCCTTTGCCTTATCCATCAGCCTCTTTCCGATGCCTTTCCCTCGAAGCGCTTCACTTACCCATAGTTCAGTGACCATGAGCCTGTTTGACCACTCCTCGGGACAAACTTCGATACAAGCCATCATTTCACCGTCATCACTCACAACACCGTATGCTTCCGCCCCTTCCCAATGATCTTGATAAAGTGAATCGGGAAAATCATATTCATCCGGCGTATGGACGATCTCCTTTTCTACAGGTTTCTTGACAATTGAGACAGTACATCCTTCGCTGTTTAACGGACTTATCTCAAAGTCATAATAACTGTCACTTCTGGTGGTCAAAGGAATGGCTGTTCCTTTCCACTGTTCTTTGGGTAATGCCACTATATCATAATTCATATTTCCTATTTCCTTTTCCTCTGAAAATTACCGATTTATCTTAACAAGTTTCTATCAGCTTTGAAGCTCCGCCTCTATCATCCGACGGAAGCTCTGTTCAAAATTTCTGTCGTCCTCGGCTGTGCGCTTTGACGGTCCTTTGAGATGATTCTTGCTCTTTCTCCTTTGGACTCTTGCAATGTGTCGTCTTTCCAGCAGGCCGCTGATGTTGTCGTCGGAGTAGATCTTGCCGCTTTGATGTATCGCCTTTGCGCCCTTGCCGAGAGCCATTGCCGCCACTCCGTAGTCCTGCGTGATAACGATATCCCCGCGGCGGCAGAGGTTTATCAGCGCGATGTCCACCGCATCCGCCCCTGCACCGATGACCTTGACGGTGCTGTAATCGGAGTTAAGCACATGGTTTGTGTCACACAGAAGCACCACAGGTATGCCGTATTCCTTGGCGACCCTCTCCGCGATGCGTGTCGCGGGGCAGGCGTCGGCGTCAATATATACAGTCATCGGATCATCTCTTTTCGTTCGGTGTTCTGAGATTATTATACATCCCGCCGGGTGAAAAGTCAACGCTGTGAGCGGCAGACGGACAAAACAAAAACTCCCCCGCCGCCATCCACAGGCAGCGGGGGAGCCGAATTATCATTTGTCTTAGCTTTTCAAGCCCTTTCCGAGCTTATACGCAAGCTGCGGATATTCCGAGCTTTGTGTCATACCGACCGACCCGCAGCCGTATCCGAGGAAGCTTCCGCAGTCCTTGAAATGCAGATAATGCACAAGCGTCTTGTAATGTGTTTCAAGCGACTTTACCCACTCTTTCAGTTCACTCACAAAAGCATTTGCACTGAAACGCCTGCCGTCTTTGATAACAGCGCTTTCGGACACGCTGGGACGAAGTTCTTTATCGGCACCTTCATAGCGTTCTCTCCGCAAAAAGAAAATGAGTACAGGATTTTTTGTTCTGTACTCATTATATCATAGTTTTCTCAATATGTAAAAAAGCTTATATTTTATATCTTGGTATGCTCAGAATGTATAGTTTTGATGTGTTCAAAGAACTTACTCAACGCTCTCTGTGATAATGGTCCCGCCGAAATACTCAGGGTTTCCTTCTTTATCGCTAAGAATAAAGCCTCTTGTTGAGCATACAAAATGATAGTAAATCCTGTGCAGAACCATTTATTATCTTACACCAATTTTGATAAAATGGAAATGCGGATGATCCCCATGGAAACGAGTGAAAGCAGCGGACAGTTCGTGATCGCCGAGTATTACAGTCTTGACCGGCTGCAGAGCTTTCTTAAACTTGACTTTTTTTAAAGCTCTTAAAGCCGGACATCATATCCGCAGGTGTCAGAACTGCAAGCGGTTCTTTATGATGAATAAGGCTTATTACACCAAATACTGTGACAAGCCCTTACAGCTTCCAGCTCGCTGCTTTCTGTCTGTCGGTCACAAATGTGCGGTAGATGCCGTCCTGCTGCATAAGCTCGCTGTGTCTTCCCTGCTGCACGATCTTTCCGCCGTCAATGACGATGATCTGGTCGGCGTGCTCGACGGTTTTCAGTCGGTGCGCGATCATGATGATCGTCTTTTCTTTTGTCAGCTCCTCGATCGCCTTTGTCAGCTCCGCTTCATTTTCGGGGTCAACATTCGCTGTCGCTTCATCGAGAATGATAATTGGTGAATCCTTCATTATCGCTCTTGCAATGGAGATACGCTGTTTTTCTCCGCCCGAAAGACTTGCGCCGCCCTCACCGATGACGGTATCGTAGCCCTCCGGCAGACTCATAATGAAGTCATGGCAGCGAGCCTTTTTCGCCGCATCAATGACCTTTTCCATCGGTGCGTCCGGCTCTCCGAAGCGGATGTTGTTGGCAATAGTATCCTCAAACAGATACACCCGCTGGAACACAAAGCTGAAATTCCGCATCAGACTGTCAAAGCTGTAATCCTTCACGTTCTTACCTCCGAGCAGTACCTCGCCGCTTTTCACATCCCAGAAACGCGCCATAAGGCTTGTCAGCGTGGTCTTTCCGCCGCCGGACGGTCCGACGATAGCGGTTGTGGTGTGTTCGGGTATTTTCAGATCAACGCCGTCAATAATGGTTCTGTTTTCATAGGCAAAGGAAATGTTTTTCAGTTCGATGTCGTGGCTTGAGGGGTTTATCTCTTCGCCGTCGATATCCATTTCGGGAATAGAAAGTATCTCATTTGCCTGATCGACACAGATAGAAACGCTTCTTATCAGAGCCGAAAATCCTGCCATAACATCGAGGCTCTCATAGATCATAAAGGAGCTTACCGTCATCATAATGCAGTAGAGCAGCGACATACTTCCGCTGATGTAGAAATACACGGATGCCGCGCACATCAGAACGCCGGTCATTTTCGTGACGATCTCCTGTAATGTGATGTAGGGTATAACGGCGAATTCAAGATGCGTGTCGCCGTACTGCTTTGCCTTGATCGCCGCTTCCAGCTTCTTGGCGCGGCTGCTTACAAGATTATAGTTTTTGACCTCTGCGATGCCTTGAATAAACTCGATGACAGCGGCAACAAGATCTCTGTTTGCTTTCTGCTGAGCAGGTGCGCCCTTGCGTGTCGCTTTCTGCATTGCGCCGTTGATGAAGGCATAGATCGCAACGCCTGCCGTCAACAGCAGACCGATGCGCCAGTCGAATACAAAGACGAATGCGGTGATAACGAATGTGGTAAGTATGCCCTGTGTCGTCAGCATAACAACTCTTGTTGCCACATCCGAGAGCGCTTCCATTGTGTTGGTCGTTACGCTGGTGATATGTCCGAGGCTGTTGTCATTGAAATAGCCCATAGGCAGATAACGCAGATGCTCGGCGATCTCAATGCGCTTGTTGGAGCAGGAATGATAGCCCGCTTCGGTTTGCAGCATCGTCGTTTTAAGATTGATGAGCAGCTGTCCGAGAACAGATGCGGCGAGTATCGCCACGGCGATCCAGATATTCTTGCTCGTCATATCTCCGTCGATAATGCCCATAACTATCACAGCGATAGCTGAGATACGCAGCGCCGCAAATATCGCTTTGACCGTGCCGAGCCCGATAGCAAGATACAGCTTTTTTCGGTCTTCTTCATTGCAGAAATCAAAAAAGCGTTTGAGTGTGGTAAACATTATGCTCCCTCCTTTACTGCCATGTGTGTATCCCACATCTGACGGTACAGCGCAGACTTTGCAAGCAATTCTTCCTGTGTGCCGCTTGCTTCGACCTTGCCGTCTTTGATAACTATGATCTGATCGGCAGATGCGATCGTCGATAATCTGTGTGCGATGACAAGCAGAGTTTTTCCCTGAACCAGCTTTGCCACAGAGGACTGCACAAGAGCTTCGTTTTCGGGATCAGTGTATGCCGTTGCTTCATCGAGGATGATGACGGGGGCGTTTTTAAGCATCGCTCTTGCAATCGAGATGCGCTGCCTTTCGCCGCCCGACAGATGCCCGCCCGCACCGCCGACAACTGTCTGATAGCCGTGTTCAAGCTGCATTATAAAGTCGTGGCAGCCGCAGGCCTTTGCCGCATTCATCACATCCTCGTCGGATGCATTCGGATCGCCCATCCGGATATTGTCCATTATCGTTTCGTCAAAGAGGTAATTGTCCTGGGACACATAAGCGATGTTTTTGTTGTACTCCGTAAGAGGTATTTTGCGGATATCCACTCCGCCTATTGTGATGCTGCCGCTGTTCACATCCCAGAAGGATGCTATCAGCTTTGCAATGGTCGATTTTCCCGAACCCGAGGGTCCGACAAGTGCATTGACCGTGCCCTGTTTAATATTCAAATCAATGCCATGCAAAATTTCCTCGTCGTTGTAGCCGAAATGCACATCACGCAGAACGATATCCGTGCCGTTATGCTTTTCTGTCATAGTATCGGGACGGATAAGCTCGTCACGCTCCAGTATCTCTGTTGCCTCACCGATGATCGTCCCCATTTTTGCTATGCCGTCCCAGTAGGAGGCAACGGTCATAAACGGCGATACCAAGCCGAGGGAAAGGATTATCAGCATCAGCAGGTCGGCGCCCGTGACCGAACCGTTCATATAGAACACCGCACCGAAGGGCAGCAGTCCGAGGAGAAAATAGGGCATTATCAGCAGGGAGATATTCTGCCAGAGATTGCAGCGGCGCATCCAGTCGATGAAGCAGTCTGCGCCCTCCTTTGCGGCGATGACAAATTTTTCGTATGATGTTTTCGCCTTGCCGAAAGCCTTGATGACCTCGATGCCGTTGATGTATTCGACGGCGGTATCGTTCAGGCGCTTGGTTTTGACAACGGTGTTCTCGTAGCTTTCCTTGCTGCCGATCATCATGATCATAAAAAATCCCGCACCAACAGGAACGCATACAAGCGAGATAAGCGTCAGCTTCCAGTTTATCGTCATCATATATACGATGAGGGCGACAGGAACGAATGCCGAGGACAGCACTTCGGGAATGATGTGCGCCAGCGTTGTTTCGATAGAATCCACACGCTCGCAGATGATGTTTTTGTATGTGCCGCTGGACTGTGAAAGCACCGAGCCGAGGGGCAGCTTTGAGAGCTTTTCGGTGAGCTGTCTGCGGATGTTTGCAAGCACCTCAAAGGTGGCAGCGTGGGAAAGGGTTGTCGAGACCGCGTGGCAGACACGGCACAGCAGCCAGAACACCGCCATTTTGATGATGCTCCCCGTAAGCAGCGACATATCCTTATCAAGCGTTCCCGCGTGCATTTCAAGCAGCTTGCCGACTATGTCAGCCATATACAGATACGGCATCAGCCCGAAAACCACCTTGCACACCGCTAACAGGATGCTGAAAATGTAGTTTAGTTTCTTTTGCCCTGCGAATTCGATCACCCAGCTGACCGCAGAGCGTTTTTTTGTTTTTTCCATAAATGCTCCTCCTTGCGATGTTAGCGTAAGCTAACTATATATCAAAAAATATTCGGCATCAGATGCCGAGTATCTTTTTCCAACCTGCTGAAAAGAAAGCGTCCAGCGTTCCCGCATAGTGCATTGCTTCTTCTCTGCTGAAATCGTGGATGACCGCCTCAAACAGCGCAGACACATTTGCTGTCACAAGCATATGGAATTCCTGCTGTGAAAGCTCGTTGACGGTCATATTGTACTGCTTCATCCGCTCGAAATAATCAAGGGTGGAGCGTTCCTCCAGCAGCGCCATATCGTGAACAAAGCTCTCAAACCTCGTTCCCTGCGAGCGGCAGACAAGCAGCTTGAACACATCAAAATGATCG
Organism: Ruminococcaceae bacterium FB2012; assembly: GCA_900104495.1. Classification (GTDB taxonomy): domain Bacteria; phylum Bacillota; class Clostridia; order Oscillospirales; family Ruminococcaceae; genus FB2012. Next base: position 115,199 of record FMXS01000006.1, read on the forward strand.
TAGATAAAGCTCATCAGCCACTTTGTTTCGCTTTCGCTCTCGTTCCAGAGCTGCTGCACATCGCCGCACTTCATGACCTCGTAGCCCTGCTCGCAGAACTCCCGATAGGTTTTCATAAGTTCATTGATAGTCGGTTCAACAAGTGCCGCGAACATTTCCTCTTTGTTCGGAAAATGCCGATACAGCGCCCCGACAGTCAGCCCGACCTCGGATGCTATCCTGCGCATAGATGCATTCTCAAAGCCGTATTCCGTAAACTCTCTGACCGCCGCCGCTATGATCTTCCCGTGCGCTTCGGTTTTATCTCTCGGCATACGCTGACCTCCCTCCAGGATAAATGAACACTGTTTACATACACAGAATATCACATTTTCAGCCTCTTGTCAAGATGCGTGAACAATGTTCACTTAAAAGCACAAAAAAATTTGTATCGGCTTACGAAAATTGACATATATCACAAAAAACTGACCGCCGGGATATAAACAACGTTCCGTGTTATCACCATCGAAACGTTGCCCAGCGGTCATTCATCTGCGGAAGGAGCAGCGCAAAGAGCTTTCCGCGGATGCTGTGTTTCTTCATTTCTTCATTAAAGCTGTGTTCCTCCACAAGCGTAAAGCCGTCTGTCAGATCGACGATCTCCTGTCCCGAATCCGTGCCGGACATAAAATGCGCTTTGGTGTTTTTTACGGTGTCGTGATGCTTTTCATTTTTCTGCATCATTTTGCAGTTTTGCTCTGCGATGAGAATACCGCCGCCCGAAAAATTGTTTTTCAGCACCTCCAGAAAAGTGCGGATCTGATCGAGAGTGAGGTACATAAACAGGCCCTCGGCAATAAACACAGGCTTTGATTTCCTGCCTGCGAGCGTTTTCTGTACCGGCTCACACCAGTCATTTTCCAGCGCATTTCCTGCGATCATAGTCACGCGCTGACGTTCGGAGAATGCCTTTCTCCTTGCTGCTATTGCATCGGGCAGATCAAGATCAAACCACGCTATTTTGCCGTTATCCATTCTTGAAAAACGGTCGTCAAAGCCCGCACCGACATTGACGATCACGGTGTCCGGAGCTTTCTTGATAATGCCTTTCAGCTGACTATCAAGCATGATCGTCCGTGCAATTACACCCTCGTGGGACATGAATTTATCATACTGCTTGGTATTGATCTTCAGAGCCTTGATGATCTCTACCGCTTTTTGGTCTTTGATCCTCGGCTTTTTGCGCATCGTTTCATTTGCCTTGATCGCAAGCGGGATAAGTGCCGTTGTCTGTACGTCGCCTAATTTGAGTTCCATAGTTTATATCCTTTCTGTGCTTGAATAATATTTACCGATCAGCTTCATTATCTCATTAAATGCAGGCTTGCATCCGGGAATGAAATATTGCAGGGCATAGCAGTGATGCATACCCTTGCCGACGTGGATAACGCACTTCGCGCCCGCTTTGCGGAAGCTCTCGGCATAGCTCGGTGCAAAGGCATAAAGCGCCTCGGCGCTGCCGTAGTAGAAATGGGTAAGCGGCGCATTTCTGAAATCCCCGTGAGCTGTGGCAAGGTATATTTCGGGGACATCTCTGCCGCAGCACATGATCTCACGGGCGGTGTACATATATTCCTCGGGTATCATAATATCCTGCTTGGCAAGCTGATGAAGTGCTTTCTTTTCCTCATCGGTGACCGGCACGCTTCCGGGAGATACGGGTATCATAAGCCCCGGCATCGGGATGCTCTCCCCGCCGTCGTTCAGTTCGTTTATGTTGGTGATAAGGTCGAGTATCAGCGCCGCACCCGAGGAAAATCCCAGCAGGACGATGCGCTCGGGAGAATAGTATTTCAACATCTTTGCGTAGCATTCAAATATCATCTGCACATTTTCAAGCATATCGTGTTTGTGGCACATCGGGTAATAGGGGAACCAAACATCAGCACCAACGGTCTCCGCGATCTTCCGCGAGAGCCCGACATCGGCTTTGTCGGAGCCGAGTATCATCCCGCCGCCGAACACAAACAGAACGGCGTTTCTGCTCCGCATCTTTGCTGTGTCTGTCTCAAGGCAATGATACCTGCCCTGTATCAGATGATCGGTGTAATGAGCCTTGCTGTCCGTCGGCATCACGAAACGGCGCTTGCGGTTGACCTTTGCGGCCTTTGCAAGGACTTCCTCTCTCGTTCCCGTCATACTCTTTTTCAGATCTGCCTTGCTCACTATCGCCTTTGTCAGCCTGTAAGCTCTGCTGTTCAGAGCATCGGGAGCCTTGACCACCTTGTCCTGTTCGCTGAATCTCATAACAAACATCTCCTTATCATTCTATGCCTTTCAGTACGCCGACCATATCTATCCGCTTGATGCGGCGCGAGAACATGAAGCCTACCAGTATCGAGACGCCCATAACGAATGCCGCTGAGATGAAGTAGGCGAGGGGGCTTACATAGCACGGCCAGTCGATGTTGTCACCGTTTGAATCCATCATCGCCTGCAGAGCCATTCGTCCAAACGGCATACCGAGGAATACTCCGATTATCGACAGCCACAGATTCTGCGTGGAGATCAGCCGTCTTATGGCACCGCTCTTGAAGCCGATGACCTTGAGCGTTGCAAACTCCTTTTCACGCTCGTTGAAAGACAGATTTCCTGAGTTGTAAAGCACGACCACTATCAGCAGCGCTGCGAAGAAGATCATAAAATACACGAGCAGATTCATGACCTCCATGCTCTTGTCAAAGGCTGCGCGGAGGTCTGCCATATTGTGAACAGCCGACACGCAGTTATAGCTCTTTGCCTTGGAGCAGTCGTTCTTGGAGACGAGCATCGTCGGCTTGAATTCAAAGCCCTGTTTCTCGTAATCGCTGCGGAGCATCGAGATACCGATGACCGACGGGTGCCGCGAGATGAAGCCGATCTTGTTTTTGTTCCACACATTCCCGGAAGATGATTTCCAGTAAACGGTGTCGCCTTTTTTGAGACCCAGCTTATCCGCCTGCTTCATCGTGAGGGCGACGGTGCCTTCTTCAAGGGGAGTAACATCAAGCTCTCTGTCGGAGACTCTGAACAGTCCCTTGCCCTCGGTAACGGTCAGCTTGCAGCTCACTATCTCGTCCGAGGTCGGGTGATCGCTCGCCGCCACGGAGATCATATCTCCGCCGATAAGTTCACCGTCTATCAGAGCTTCAAGCTCCTCGGCTTCGGAGAGAGTGCAGCTGTCCTTGAAGATCACCTGCTGTTCGTAGTTCTGTATGTCCTCAAAATACCATTTCTTAACATAGTCAACGGTGTCGTAGGCACCCATACCGAGGGACATTATCAGCATACCGAGCATAGTTCCCGCGCAGCCCATTACCGCGCGCAGCTTGGAGCGTGAGATATCCCTGAGATTGTATCTTGCATTGAAGCCGAGCTTGTTCCAGAAAGGAAGACGCTCGAAGATGCAGGGCTTGGCGGTCTTTGCCGCAGCGGGGCGCAGAGCCTCCGAGGGGTGTATTTTCAATATCTGACGGCAGCTTAAAAATGCCGCTCCCGCGCACACCGCGACTATCGCCGCCGAGAGGATAATGCTCTTGAAGTCGTACCCTGCTTTCCAATCGGGTACGGTGTAGAACTCGCTGAACATATTGACCATCATCCGACCGAAGGTGAAAATGCCGAGGACGATGCCCACCGCGCATCCCAGAGCTGAAAGCAGTACGCTGAAGCTGAGATAGTGGGTCATTATGCGGCGATTCTTCATTCCGAGGGCATTGAGCGTGCCTATCTGCGTGCGCTGCTGCGCTACCATTCGTTTCATCGTTGTGGTGATGACCAGCACCGCTATCGCCACGAACACTCCAGAGAAGATATAGGAAAAGCTGTCGTGCTGTGCAAGCTCGTCTGTCAGGCGGTTGTAGCCGTCGATGCTCTTTCTGTCGGCAAGATAGGCGTACTCGCCGTTCAGAGCTTTTGAGATATCGCTTTCAAGTTTCAGCGGGTCGCCCTCGCAGGTGAACACAAGCTCGTTGAACTGACGGAGTTCTTCGGGCAGTGCGTTTAAAGACATATACGCCATACCGATGTTGTGAAAATCGGTGTCTGCATCAGTAGAGGCGCAGGCGAATTCATACTCGGGTGTGGTGATGAGACCTTTGATCTCTTTTTCTATATCCTGCCCCATAACGTGAGCTGTGAAGCGGTCGCCCACATTCAGTTTCCACGCATCCGCAAACTTGAAAAACAGCCAGACACCTTCGGTGTCGGAGGGGTCGTAATCGGCTCCTTTTATTGTGTAGGGTCTGGTAACTTTCTGGTCGTTCTGGAAATAGCAGTAAAGCTCTGCTGAGTTATATTTCTCGTCTGCCTTGCCGAGCATCTCTATCCTTTGCTGAACATCCTTTACGCCCGATACCGAGGCGAGCTTTTCTGCTTTGCTGTCGTTCATATCCGCACCGTAGAGCCAGCCGTCCGAAAAGTTCGATTTTTCATCGAATGCCTCACGCGCTTGTGTGCCGCCGAGGACATTTGCCTGAAATCCCGTGTAGCACCACAGTGCCACTGCGGAGAGGATAAATATCGAAAAGAACTGCGCGAAGTTGTTTTTCAGATCACGCAGCATTTTGCGTTTAAGCATACCGAACACCGCCCTCCGTTACCACTCGATCTCGTGTACCGAAAGCGGTTCGTCGTTGGTCTTGATCGACTTGATCTTTCCGTTTCGCATATGTATTACCTTGTTGGCACACTTGGCAATGTCGGCATTGTGCGTAACGAGGATGACCGTCTGCCCATCCTCGGTGGAGAGCTTCTGAAGCATATCGAGGACGATCAAGCCTGTTTCGGAATCGAGGGCTCCCGTGGGCTCGTCACCGAGGATGATCTTCGGCTTTTTGGCGAGGGCTCTTGCTATCGAAACCCTCTGCTGCTGACCGCCCGACATCTGCGCGGGGAACTTGTTTTTCTGATCCGAGAGCCCGACCTTGTCGAGCATCTCTCCCGCATCGAGAGCATCCTTTTTTATGTCCTTTACGAGAGCAACGTTCTCAAATGCCGTGAGGCCGGGTATCAGGTTGTAAAACTGAAAGATAAAGCCTATCGTATCGGCGCGGTACTCGGAGAGCTTTTTGTCGTTCATAGCCGAGACCTCCTCGCCCCCGACGATGACAGTTCCCTCGGTGGGCTTGTCCATTCCGCCCAGCATATTCAGCACCGTGGATTTTCCCGCACCTGAGCGCCCGAGTATCACCACGAACTCGCCTTCGTCTATCGTAAAGCTGACGTGATCCACCGCCGTCTGCATGCCGTCACCCTTGCCGTAGGTCTTGACTACGTCCTTGAATTCTACTGCTGTCTTTCCCATTTTGTTCCCTCCGTATATCTGATTAGCCGCAGCTAACTGATTGACATTGATAATGGGTTAGCGCACACTAACCCAAAATCAGCATACCACCTAAACGTCAAAATGTCAAGAAGGAAAAAGCAGGTTTGGATATATGCACAATTACTCGGTGTTTACCGAAAAATTATTGTTTTTCTTTCCGTAACGGATTGCGTCACAAGTGATCTTTTCAAAAAAAGGCTTGACAGACGGAAAGTTTTCTGATATAATAATATATGGTTAGCATATGCTAACTGCGAATAGATCAAGCAGGCTCCTTTCGATTTAGTGCGAAATATCGGAATACACGGGGCCTGTGAGTCAATAATGTGATATATGCCGGAAAGACAGATCATGTACGGCATACCACGTTAAATAAATGCCCTATCAGGCGGATTGGAGAACAGTTATGGATTATTTGGAGATCGAAAAAGTAGTGGGACGAGAGATCCTCGATTCGAGAGGAAACCCCACAGTTGAGGCAGAGGTAACACTTGCCGACGGCACTGTTGCAAGAGGCACCGCTCCCAGCGGAGCATCGACGGGTGAGTTTGAGGCTCTGGAGCTTCGTGACGGAGACAAGGGAAGATACCTCGGAAAGGGTGTTCAAAAGGCAGTCGAGAACATCAACACAGTAATTGCCGAGACTATCACCGGGATGGACGCATCCGATATCTATGCCATTGATGCGGCGATGATAAAGGCTGATGGCACAAAGGATAAGTCGAAGCTGGGCGCCAACGCTATCCTTGCGGTATCTATCGCCTGCGCGAGAGCAGCAGCGACTTCCCTCGACATACCGCTTTACAGATTTTTAGGCGGCATACAGGGCACAAAGCTCCCCGTGCCGATGATGAATATTTTAAACGGCGGTGCTCACGCTGACAGCGCAGTTGACACACAGGAATTTATGATAATGCCTGTGGGTGCTCCGACATTCAAAGAGGGTCTGCGCTGGTGTGCGGAGGTCTTCCACAACCTCAAGGCTCTGCTCAAGGCTATGGGCGATGTTACCGCGGTCGGTGACGAAGGCGGCTTTGCTCCGAACTCCCTGAAGAGCGACGAGGAGGCTATCGAGAAGATCCTTGAAGCGATCAAGGCGGCAGGCTTCGAGCCCGGCAAGGATTTCATGATCGCAATGGATGCTGCTTCCTCAGAGTGGAAGAGCGAAAAGGGCAAGGGCTTCTACAAGCAGCCCAAGAGCGGCAGGGAGTTCACCTCAGACGAACTCATCGCTCACTGGGAGGCACTTGTTGACAAGTATCCGATCATCTCTATCGAGGACGGTCTTGACGAAGAGGACTGGGACGGCTGGGTAAAGATGACCAAGCAGATCGGTCACAAAGTCCAGCTCGTGGGCGACGATCTTTTCGTTACCAACACCGAGAGACTTGCCAAGGGCATCAGCCTTGGAGCAGGCAATTCGATCCTTATCAAGCTCAATCAGATCGGTTCTGTTTCCGAGACTCTTGAGGCTATCAAAATGGCACACAAGGCAGGCTATACAGCTATCTCGTCGCACCGTTCGGGCGAGACCGCAGACACGACTATCGCCGATCTTGCGGTAGCTCTCAACACTTGCCAGATCAAGACGGGCGCACCCAGCCGTTCGGAGAGAGTTGCCAAGTACAACCAGCTCCTGCGCATCGAGGAGCAGCTCGGAGCTTCCGCCTGCTATCCGCAGATGAGTGCTTTCAACGTGAAAAAATAAGATCTCAGATCCGTGTAAAAAGAAGTCGGGAGACCGGCTTCTTTTTGTGCGGACCGGCTTATGTAAAAAAGGAGAATATGAGATTAGCTTTCTCCTGAATATTGATGTTTGTCTGCTTCTGCAAAGAATTGATCGACATATTCTCACTCCTTAATATATATCCTAATAAATCATACCACATTTCTTTCTATTTTGCGCTATCATTTTTTGGACACATGACTTTTGATGCGTAGAAAAAGCATTATATTTTTTGTGCAAATTAACCAAGCGACATAGAAATTTTTAATACAGAATACTATGAAATATTTCTATTGTTCTTCCTGACATTCCTGATCTTTTCATTCAATATCCCAAAATTCATTTTGGAATATGCAAAAAGGCGAGCTCTGCGGCTCGCCCCTTTTTGTTTGTCAATCATCTCCTCTGAGACTTCTTTTAATAGCAATCATACGATGAACCAATGCTTTGTTTTTTTCTTCGTCATCGGAGCTTATCAATTCGCCTTCATCATCATACCGAGAGAATATCGTTATGAGCTCGTTCTGATAACTCTCATTTAAGAAATCCGAATCTAAATCCATATCGTCAAAATAGTCGTTCATTGGTACCACCTCCTTTTTAATCGTCGTCATCCTCATCGTCAATGTGATAAACGATGTTCCCACCGTCCAGAGTTAGCACTGTAATCTCTTTACAGTATTCAATTGCACGCTTGACCTGTATGTTGTCGCCGCCGTACATCTCGTAATAAACACCTTTCACATCAACAAATTGAAGGCCGTCAAGTCCTTTGCTTTGACAATAATCCTTGACAAAATGAAGAAATTTCTCGCTGGCGATATTTGTAAAATAATATCTTTCTACGCCTGCTTTCTGTGCTTGTGTTTTCCTCAGGATAAGGGTGTCATCTATCACCTTTGCCTCGATCATATCGTTCAAGGCGTTATGGTAAATCCCGAATAAACCAATCACGTGCGCTATTTTTCCAACAAAATAAATCAAATTCATCCGCATTCCTCCCTATAAAATCAAGTATAGCAGCGCACTATACTATTAGTCTATCAAATCACTCTGACGGGAACCTCATCTGTTTCCCTGAAATCGCAGCACATTTTGATCGCGTCCAGAATATTGATCGTCTGCGTCAGCTTGCTGTAATAGCATCCGTAAAGTTCGACAAAAGCCAGAACTTCATAATCACAACGATCAAAAGTTTCCAGCAGATAATCCTTGAAATCGGGATCGCTTATGTCGTTAAAATATCTCGTTTCCGCGTCATCGTCTTTTTCACCGGCAGGCGTCAAAACGATGGTGCCTTGATTTTCGATCACTCCGATATACTTGATATCCGGGTCATAAAGGGCCTCAAAGCCCAAAAGATAAATCATTCCTCCAATAACAAAAATAAAATTCATAATTATCAAACTCCTCTCTGTATTAAACTATTGCGCGCGCTGCTATACCGGAGACTGTTTTTTGTCTCCTATTACTCTTATAACAGAAAATTCTTGATTTAAAAAATTTCTAATAGAAAAAATTAGTTTTTGGGGATTTTTTCAAGGTGGGGCAGCAATTTTTTGTTTAATTTTCAAAAAACGAATAATTATAGGCGTTTTTTACATCTCAAAGCCATTCAAAAACGGCGAAAATGGGGTGAAATAAGGTCGAAATGGGGTTGAAATGCAGGTGAGAGGTCATGTTGGGTCAAGATGAGGGTAGGAAAAGGGTAGGAAAAGGTCATTACATCGGCTTGGTTTTCATATATACTCTCCTTTAAGAGCCTAAAACCAAATTGTTTTACCTTTTGGGCAAAAATGGGCTGTTTTTTTCAGATTTTGAATAAAAAACCATTCAAATATTGAATATTATTTCCAGTATTTTACAGAGTTCGTTTGGTTTTAGATTTTTATCGTCATTTTTGCGTTTTTTGGTTTTAGGCAAACCGCGTATCTGCGCGGTTTGCACGTTTTGGTTTTAGCGGACTAAAGCGTTTGGTTTTAGCGGGCTAAAGCGTCCGTGTTCTGCTGATAAAAATGATACAAAAAAGCCCCGCCGAAGCGGGGCTCTGACAACATCACTGAGTCTTTTTATTGATCCTTGCAAGCATTTGCGGATCAAGCTGTGCTAAGGGTACTCCGACGATACTATTCTTATCTATCGGTATAACTTTCCCGCAATCAGCAGAGACCTTTCTGCCGAGATCGCTTTCCGTTTTCTCGACCATAACTGTGTGAAGATCTGAGCGATGATAGTGCGAAGTCCTCAGCGGCACTACCTTGATTTCAGGCGGCGTGGAAATCACCACCGCCGGACGGATGTGATTATCCTTCATACCAGGGAACCGTATCCTTAAAACTTGGCCTTTTTGGATCCTAATTTTCATGTTTTTTCCTCCTCTTCATAAAATATTTTAGACGACCCGTATCATAACGGTGTCTTTTCCGTCGCTTCTCTTGCACATAGCGGTCAAAGCGCACAAAGTGAAATCTGTTGACTCAGGATCGTACAGGTAGTACACACCTGACAGCTCTGTAAAAACCATTACGCTCCTACTGCGCTTGTCCAGCCACTCGATCAGCAGAGCTTTGAGTTTGGGATCGGACAGCCCGCTGAAATATGCGTATTTCTCGTTCTCGTACTCGAAATCACCTGTTGGCAGTATCACAAGTACCCCGTCAAAATCCCTGACTTTCAGTTCTTTCTCAGTTTGTAATGTTTCAAAACCGAGCAGATAGAGTTGGTTACTGTTTTTGTAAATAATGTTCATGTTTTTCTTCCTCCTAAAAATTAAATTTCGTAGTTCAGTGATGTGTTTTCTCCATTCATCAACTATACCCTACACTATATTTATAAACTAAAAGATTTAAGCACAAAAAAAAGACCTCCTGCGGCTCTCATTGCCACAGGAGGTAAATTGTTTATTCAGGATTAATTGGGAAATACTGAACGGGAACGTCATTTCTGCTTCTTGCCCGCCTTGCAGGTACGGCAAAGTAAAGTCCCGTCCTTGCTGTATTTATACAGTGCTGACTGGAAAAACTCTTTCTCTTCGCCGCAGTTGGTACAGCGGCAGAGATATTTTGAGTTTGGAGGCTCTTTTGTGCGGCTGATGATCTCCATGTCGCAGAAGACCGCACCGTCATAATATCTCCCGAGCGGGATGCCGTATCTGTTGCAGAATCTGTCGACCTGCTGATAGTCTATGCCGGGATCGCCTGTTATTTCACGCAGTTCTTCCGCAACATCGGGAGTATACTGATCGTGCTTTTTCATCAATTCCCGGACCTGCTCCGCTGTTATTCCGTATCTGGCAATAAGCGATCTGTCCTTCGGCTGTACCTTATTATAATAGTACTTCCTGATCTCGGCATAGCTTTCGCCGTCCTTTATCCGTTTGCGGACATAGCTTATATCGGCCTCGCTGACAGGATACTTGTCAAGATCGTCTTCTTTGAGCTTCACATATTCGTTGTAAAGCTGCCTGGCTGTAGGTTTATACTCTCCGATCACAGATATGATCCTTACGATATCAATACCCATGTCTTTAAAATCATTGATAAAAATGCTTGCATTACGCAGCTGCTCTTCATAGTCCAGCTTGTTGAAAGACTTGATCCCGTTGAAAACTTCGATCAGCTTTACTACCGATACCGGAGATTTTTTATTGCAGTACTCGCCGAATTCCTGAGGGTCGCTGCATTTGAGTACTCTGAATGCTGCATCGGACTCTGCCGAATTTGGCAGGGTCCTTCTTATTATCCCCGCATTTCTCAATGGGAGGATCAGCTCTTTAAGAGTGTCCAAAGAGTCATGCGTATGGATCATCGGAGGCAAAGTATATCCAACAGTGAATCCTGCTCTTGGCGCAGGCATCACTTTACGCTCTTTCTGACTGAACAGCTCTGTTTTTATGTCATACAGCAGATCAGCCAGCGGCACTCTGTAAGTAAATATTCGGTTCCGGGCGTTCTCGTCAGCTTTGATGTAGGTATAGATGTCAACAAAATGCCGTTCCATGCCGATCCCTCCCTTGAAATTGTTCCTTATTATATATAGTATATCACGAAAAAGGCTTCCGGTCAAGCAGAATTATCAGTTCAAATACAGTTTTAATATATTTTCTTGTCATTCGTTTCGGCGTATTGCACAATTAGTCGCATTATTCAGCCTAAACAAAACAACATTTTTCACGAATATTGTAAGAAAATGCGCAAAAACCGTCAAAAACAACTTTTTTCTGGTACAAATTTTTTTATCGCACAAATTGCTGTTATAAGTATAGCAGAAAGAAAAATACCGGGCGGCAGAAACAGTGCGCCGTGATCAGTTGTAAACATTCTGATAAATCACCCGCAAGGTTGCACGTTTCGATGCAACAAATCCTGTTTCCCGCCTATTGGTAGAAGAAGTTTCTTTCAAACTAATTAATAGCGGTTTGACCGCAGAAAGGGTGTTTACTAAATGTTAAACAATTTGAACACAGGTGATGATAATTCCATTAAGAACTATCAAGAAACGACTGCACCGGCAGATGCAATGAAGGCTGCACCGGTGATTCCGGAGTCCGGCTCATCAAAACTGACAATGGAACAGCTCATGGGCAATGAGATCTATGAAAAGGTTTCAGAGCTGGGCGATGAGATCGCTCTGAACAATTATTGTCAGAAGCTGGCTGTTGAAGCCAAGGCGCTTGGCCAGAAAAGGTTCTTCGAAGAAAAAATGAAGCCCTACAAGAGGAAGCAGCTTGAAGCGATCAAGGCAAAGGCTATAAAAGAGATCGAAGAGGCTGCCGCCGATCCCATGGCAGCCAAGCTTGCCAAATTCCCATTTATTACAAGCGAGTATGACACCAGAGCCCGCAAATACAGGTATAAGGTAAGCTGTCCGGCACTTGCAAAATATTTCAAGGAGAATAATGACTACTTCTTTTTGAAGATCCCTTATGATGAAAAATACTATGTTTATCTTTACAAGATCGGTGTCTATACCAATGTTAACGATGCATATCTCAAGTCGATCATAAAGGGGTATATCGAAAGCTTTGACAGTTCTATCCTCAGAATGGCCGATGTCAACGAAACTCTGCAGATCATCAAGGCAGACGATCGTTTCATCAGTGAGGATAAACTTAACAGCTATGAGAAAAGCATTAATTTCCGCAACGGGATATACAAGATACACGATCACGTTCTGATACCGCATACTCCCAAGCTGCTAAGCACTATTCAGATCGACTGCAATTTTGATCCTACCAAGACGGAGTGTCCGACCTTTGATGAATATCTTGATACCCTCACCGGCGGCGATGACGACGTTAAAACTCTGATCCTTGAGTATATGGCTGTCTGCATCAGCAATATTTCGGGAAAGCATATGAAGCAGGCGCTAATCATGTACGGTCCCGGCGACACGGGAAAGTCTCAGCTCCTGCTGCTGACACAGCGCCTTCTCGGACATGAGAATTTCTCCGTCTGCAATCTGAAACAGCTTGAAGCCCGTTTTGGTAAGTCAAATCTGTATCACAAGCGGCTTTGCGGTTCTGGTGAGATGTCCTTTGTAACCGTTGAAGAGCTGGAGGTGTTCAAGTCAGCCACCGGCGGCGACCAGCTGAATATGGAGTTCAAGGGCCAAAATACATTTCCCTATTTTTTCAGAGGACTGCTGTGGTTCTGCGCCAACGCTCTGCCGCGTTTCGGCGGCGACAGAGGTGCCTGGGTGTATGACAGGATGCTGCCTGTCGAGTGCAGCAATGTGATCCCTGAAAACAAGAGAGACCCACATTTCATAGATAAGCTTTATGCTGAAAGAGATGCTATCGTTCAGAAACTGATCCCTTATCTTGACAAGGTGATCGCCAATGGTTACAAATTTGATCAGCCGGAATCGGTCAGACGGGCAAGGCTTATTTACAGGGTGGACAACTCTCCGGTGCTGAGCTTTTTGGTTGCTTGTACTGAAAAATGTGCACCGTTAGAGGCTGTAGTTATGAAGCTGACCACAGGCAAAACTTATGAGGTTTTCTCAGCCTGGTATAAAGACAACATCAAGAACAGCGGTATTCCATCGCATCAGAAATTCAAGGCTGAACTGGAAGACTATTTCAATCGCCCCATTTCCGATGTCGAATACCGTACCGCCGCAGGAAGATACTATCCCTTTAAGCTTAATGAGGAAGCTTATGCCAAGTACGGTTATTTACTTGGCCTGCACTGATCCGAACTGCAAAGTCAGTAATGACAGAAATGACAGGATCTCAGCACTAAAATAATATGTTTTGATAATCCACACACACATATGTATTTGTGTATGACCGTGACAGCAATGACAAGAAATCTCAGTATTATACTTTACAAAAATACTCATTTGCATATGTGTGCTGCTCTGATCCGGACAGTAACAATAGTGATAGGTAATCTGTTCTATTTTGAACACTGATTTTTATACTGTACAACACCACCCGACAGATATGTGGTTCCCGTTTGTTTACAAAAGAAGATATAGCATATCTGCAATGGTAGCAAAGTATCTGATCAACTGTATTATGAGCAATCGGTTCTGATCATTACGACAGTATAATCACTATCCGTAAATGACAGAAATGACAAGATATTCTATGTCTGGGTTCTAAAAAAATAATTTAACACACATCTGTATTGCTGTACATCATTGATAAGCCTACAATACGATACCGTCCATTCAGTATAATTCAACAGAGTGCATATCAAAGTGCGTTAACAGATTAATCAGTATACCTGTGCAATTGTAATTATATTGTTTGAACATTGAAGAACTTGTTACTGATCCTATTATAACAGTGTACGCTGATGCTCAGGCTTTTGTATTGAATAACGAAAAAGCTGTCACAGTTGTCATTGTATCACTGGACACAGGGCAGACCTGTGTGCGTACAGAGATGTTTATATCAATAATAAACACAGAAAATCCTGTCATTCCTGTCACACGGCACAGAACAGCAAGCTTATATGTCTGCACAGAGTTTCGTATCTCATTGATAAGCTTTGAAAATCTTGTCATTATTGTCATTTCGGAGACCGCAGATAATATGACAAGCATAAACCTACACTTAACAAGCCATGCTGCTGCACAGGTGCCCTTGTATCAACACCTGACCTTTGTTCTAAACAGAGGACGGTCATTTACCGCACCAACACAAAACGGTATTCGGCTATCATGGATGCCCGCACCGACAAAGAGGTTTACCCTCCCGTTTATGCTTGTTCATATCCGACTGATAGAACACCTTTTCAGCACCGCAGTAACGACAGCGGCAGCGTATTTTTGCGTTAGGCCACTCTGTTTCGTAGCCTATGATGACAACGTCAAGATATTCGTCACCCGAATTATAGTGTCCGAGAGGTATGCCGTGACGGTGGCAGTAGCTGATCACCTGCTGATATGTGATCGGCCGAATAGTTCGCTTGGACAGCTCTTCGGCAACAGACCTTGTCGATTTGTCGAACCTGTCCATAAGCTCACTGACCTCGTCGGGAGTGATGCCGCTTTGGGAGATAACGGAACGGTCGGGACTGATGCGGCGGTTGAACATAGCTTCAAGCTCCTTGCGCTTGCTGCCTGCTTTGAGCTTTTTGCGGAGGCGGTTAATGTCCGTTACAGAAACAATATATTTCGGATCTCCTGCGATCAAAAGATATTCCCGCAGCAGCTGTTCATCTGTGGGACGAAAACTGCCAAGCAGCTTTATCAGATAATCGATGTCGATGCCGTGAGTGATAAAAAAGACAATGAAATCTTTGGCAAGCGAATTCTGCTCAGCGTGGGATTTGCTGCGAAAATTTTTGACCCCCGTGACGACCTCGATAAGTTTTAGCACATTGATCTCGTCTTTGGGAAGACAGAAGCCCGATATCATATCTTTATCGCAGCTGGCGGCAACAGCGGCAGCGGTGACGGTTTCACGCGAACTGGGATAGGATTTGCGCACAAGGCATTCAGATTGCATCTGAGAGATCAATCCTGTAAAGAACTGATCTTCGGACGCCGGATTGCTCTTTATGCCCCACAGCAGATCACCCAGCCGCACGCGGTATGTGTATATCCTGCCCTGTGCCGCCTGCACAGCTTGATCATATACATTCATATCAATAAAATGGATAGACATTTTTCGCACTCCTTTGCTGATTATACCTTTTATATAGTATAACACATCATTTTTGACTTGTCAAACGATTTTGATAGCAAAACTCAAAATCTTCACTTAAAATCACAAAAGTTTTCTGTTATATATATAATAGAGACAGGAATTCCACATAAATAAAGAATTTTCAGAATTTTTGAGAAAAACAACTTTTTTCTGGTACAAATTTTTATTTAGCATTTTATTCTGTTATAACCTATACAGAACGATTTGAAATCATAAATTGTTCTGCAGATCTGTCTCTTATTCCACATCAAATTGAAAGGGGGGAAAGAAATTGAACACCTTTATCGGAACGATCACCGTAGACGGCTGTGATCAGGAAACGATCATCAGAGCTGAAAATCAAAAAGCTATAACAGATCATTATGGTTCGGATTGCAAAAGAATCATCACGGCAGACAGAAAGGCCATCGAAAATGCTTTTCGTGAATTTTATCCGGTTGTCACGATCGGAAGTGCAACTGTGCCGGAAACTGCAAAGGCAAAAGAAATTAAGGAAACCATTAGTGATATCAAGGAAATCATCAGAGAAGCCATGTATATGAAAAACGCATATTTTTTCAGTCCTCCGAATCGAGCTAATGACCGCAGGCGGTATGAGGAAAGACATTCGCACGATACTGTAACCTGGTCAGAAAGCGGTTCTACCTATTCAGCGTGCTTTGATGTCACCTGCACTTGCAGATATGTATACGCAAAAGGATACTACGCCAAAGACGGATACACCACTACGCTTAAAGCGATACGGTACAGCGTCGCCAGACTTGAGACCGCGTTGCTGCTTGGAGAGATCTGAGGCTATAAATCAACAGAGAGGAGTGATGCCATATGATTGCAGATATTCCGGCCTTAGGGCCGAATCAAAACTATTTAAATCAAAAGGATATGCAAATAAGAGGTTTGCATATAGACTTAAAAAGCTGAAAGGAGCTTACCTATGAAAAACAATACAACTAACGATAATAATTTGGACCTTATGAATCAACTCAATTTTGACGCAGACGATCAGATCTCGTTCGAAGATTTTCTTGTTCCGCAGACAGGAATGGATTATGTCAAACGTATGCTGATCAAACACAGATGTTATTACCCTGAAAAACAAACTACAATGATTGTATTTAATTATTCAGATGACGACAAAACGATAACCGTTTTGGGAAATTTTATTGATTCGGTATATAAAACAGCGAAAAATAAAAATGATCTCAAAGCAGGAAGCAGAGCTGAAACTGAAGATTTTTTAAATTCAAATCCGTCTCGCATAATCGAACATTACTGTATAAGCCTGCAAAGATTAAGCCTGTTTTTTGGAAAAAGTGAAATTCTGACCATTCCCGAGAAAAAACACTTTTTGGCAAAAGCACTAATAGCCTATTATTTCACTGATCCAGAGAGTGAATATTTCGATTGACTGCCCTGAAACTGCGCTTTTGCGTTTGGTCGTGAGTTTTGCCCGGGGCTGTATTTAAATCAAAGGAGTGATGCCACATGATTGCAGATATTCCGGCCTTAGGGCCGGTGGGATAGTTAAATCAATCGAACAATAAAAAACAACATCAAGGAGGATACCATAATGAGTATGGAAACAGAAACTACCGAGCTGAAAGATTTAAACAGCATGGACGAGGAAAGAGCAGAGATATACAGGCTCAGCGAACAGCTTGAAATCGCGGCAAATAAAAAACTCGCCGATATAGCAAGACTTCATCAAAAATTCTATTCACCCGAAAAAGGGATCTATGAGATCTCGTTCGAAAACGCAATGGACATAGTGGAAGGAATGGATTTTGTCAGATGTGTGCTGATAGATCAAAACAAAGGCAAAACGCATTACAGCGAAATGAGTTTAAGTTATCAGATCTCGGGAGAAACCAAAACCATAACAGCCTCGCCTGTAAAAATCGTTAAAGCAGAGGAAAGCAACAGCGGCTATATGAACGAGTTAGATACACTGCTTGAATCGTACAATTGTTTTGCCGAATTCGGCCTTTGCGCAAAATACTATTCAGCACTGACAGAAGATCTTTACAGATATATTGACGGCAGCGGTGTAGGCGATAGTCATTTGACCGAAGCCGAGCAAAGGTACTACATGGAAATGTTTTAATAAGTTCACATAAAAAGGAGTGATCGCTATGAAAAAGAAAAATAATCCACACCTCGCAGCAGCGGGGAGAAGGCTTAAAGCTGCACGAGCCACGGCGGATATGACACAGGACGATGTTGCCGCTGCTATGGGTGTTTCACCCTCGGCTGTGTGCAGGTGGGAGAAGAACATCGATGACGTGAATTTCGGAGACGTAATACGGATTTGCAAGCTGCTTAACATCAAGGTTTCCGAGCTTGAGGGTTAAACTATCGGGGCTGCACGGGCAGCTGTGCAGCCCCTGTTTACAAAGGGGAGGAGTGATTGTTATGCCGAAAAAGAGAAGAAAGCGTCCCGGGAAAGCCGAGGCAAAGCTGCTGCCTTCGGGCAGCTGGAGAGTGCGTATGACCTGCAACGGTCAGACGCGGTCATTCACCGCAGACACCAAAAACGAAGCAGAGTACGCCGCCAACAGGTGGGCGTACTCCGAAACTCAACGACATAAAAACCGCAGCAAATTGACGGTTGAGCAGGCTATGACCGAGTACATCGACAGCAGAACAAATGCCAATGCTCCCTCGGGGCTGAGGTCATACAGGGGTATCGTCAAAAATGCGATAGGGGCGATAAAAGAAATCCCTATCGCAGATATAACCAAGCAGGACATACAAAATTGGGTCAACGAAAACGCCGAGCATTATGCTCCCAAGACCGTAAAATCACAGTTCGGACTGCTGCGGGCAACGCTGAATTATTTTGATATTGACCTCAAACTTACAAAGATAAGGCTGCCCGATAATCACGGGAATGACCGTCCTATCCCTACCGAAAAGGATATGGAGAAAATCCTCCAGATCGTTAAGGGTACATCCGTTGAGCTGGCGGTAACTATCGCAGTAACCCTCGGGCTTCGGCAGGGAGAAATTGCAGCGCTGAAATGGACGGATTATGACGGGCAGAGCCTAAGCATCCACGCGGAGTTTACATTGAATGAAGACGGCAAATACGAGTTTCAGGAGCGCACAAAAAGTGCAGCGGGGAAACGTATCATTGCAGTGCCGCCGATACTGAAAGAGCGTCTGGACAAAGCTGAAAGGAAAAGCGAATTCATCAGCCCGATGCTGCCGAGCTCGGTGCTTCGGAAGTTCCATAAGCTTTGCGATGAACACGGTCTGCCCCGATTTCGGATGCACGATAACCGTCACGCCAACGCTACGGTGATGCTGGCGCACGGCATCCCTGACAAATACGCGATGCAGCGCCTCGGGCAATCCTCGCAGTCGATGCTGAAAAACGTGTATCAGCACCTAAGCGACGAGATGATCGAAAAGACCTCACAGATGATGTCGAAGGTTTTCGAAGAACTTGCCAAAGACGACGGCGATGAATAATCAGCTGTCATTAACATCTATACACAAGGGGCTGCTTCGGCAGCTCCGATTTTAATTGTACAAAAACTTTTTGCAGGGCTTGCGAAACGCAGCTTTGTGTGGTATGCAAAATCCCCTAAATGAAACGCTTTGTCGTGGAAAAGTGTAGGATTTTGTCCTATATTATCAAGAAAAGTGTAAGAAAAAGTGTAAAATCCTCTTGCTATTCATTAGGATTTGTGTTATAATATATACATAAAACCGTCCAAGGGGTGAGAATAATGCTACACAGAAAAATCTATAAGTGTATCGAGGACTTTTATAATACCGAAACCAATAAGGCTTTTATGATAACGGGAGCCCGTCAGGTGGGTAAATCCTATATCATCGAAGAGTTCTGCAAAACTCATTTCAAAAGCTTTATCAAGATCGACTTTATTGAGGACCCGCAGCATACAGAGCTTTTTTCAAAAGCCAAGAGCGCTGATGATATGATCCTGCGTCTGTCTGCTTTGTTTGGAGAAAAAATGATACCCGGGGAAACTATTATCTTCTTTGATGAGGTGCAGGAGTGTCGGGAACTTATCACTCAGATCAAATATCTTGTGCAGGAAGGGTCATACAGGTATATTCTAAGCGGGTCGCTGCTCGGAACAGTTCTTAAAGACATTGTTTCGGCTCCGGTGGGCTATCTCGACATTCGGCAGATGTATCCACTTGATTTTGAGGAGTTTGCAATTGCCAACGGGGTCGGTGAAAAGGTCATAGCTGCTCTGAAAAAGTCATTTGATGAAAAGACCGAGGTCGATAGTTATATCCACGAGCGTATGCTTGCCCTGTTTGAACTTTACCTGATCGTGGGAGGTATGCCTGCGGCTGTATCGACATATCTTGACACGAAGAATCTTCGGAGAGTAGCAGATGAGCAGAATGCGATCATTTCCTTATATAAGCAGGATATCTCAAAATACGATAAAAAGGATAAGCTGTATCTCAATGATATCTTTGACCTTATCCCGAGTGAGCTGAATGCGAAAAACAAGCGTTTTATTCTGAAAAATCTGAACGAGCACGCCCGTTTTGACAAGCTGTACAGCAGCTTTCTTTGGCTGAAAAATGCAGGTGTTGCTTTGCCGACAAATGTGGTCGATGAGCCTAAGGTGCCGCTGCTGCTTTCAAAATCTCAGAACCTTTTCAAGTTGTTTTCTAATGATGTGGGGCTGCTTGCGGCACAGTACGGAAGTGAGATACAGCTCAGCATTTTGAAGCACGAAACGGCGATAAACTACGGTGCGGTCTATGAGAACGCTGCGGCACAGGAGCTGTCGGCTCACGGATATGATCTGTATTATTACAACAGCAAAAAGCTGGGCGAGATAGATTTTGTTATAGAGCGAAACGGAAAGGTCCTGCCGATAGAGATAAAGTCCGGCAAGGACTATTACCGCCACAACGCCATTGATAACGTGATGTCATCAGATGAATTTGACATATCCGAGGGATATGTGTTCTGCAGCGGGAACGTTGAGGTGATCGACAAACTGACTTACTATCCGATATATATGCTTATGTTTGCAGTCAAGCCCGAACTCCCCGATGAAGTGATATACGATTCGGATTTTTCCGATTTGAACGGGAGGGTATAAACAACAATGGATAAAGCAGCGCCGCCTGAAATCAGACGGCGTTTTTCATATCTCTTATCCTGCGATCCCTTTTTCATCAAGGTTTTCCAAAGCTCAAAATCTGCACATTAGCGGTTATACACTACCCCTTAATAAATTAAAAAAAGACCTTCTCGGTGGCACGATCCAGGAAATGCTTGAATCTGAAATGGACGAGCATCTTGGATATCAGGAGTATGAACGTTCCGACAATCCCGACTCCCGCAACGGTAGGAAAACCAAGAAAATACGCGGCAGCTTTGGCGAAACCGAGATTGAAGTACCGCAGGATCGTGACGGCAGTTTTGAGCCCAAGGTCGTAAAGAAGCGTCAGAAAGACATCTCCGGCATTGAGCAAAAGATAATATCGCTGTATGCCAAAGGCATGACAACTCGCCAGATAAGCGAAACCATCGAGGATATCTACGGTTTTGAAGTAAGCGACGGTATGGTATCTGATATCACAGACCGCCTTCTTCCGCAAATAGAGGACTGGCAGAAGCGCCCTCTCGATAAAGTGTATCCGATAGTATTCATAGACGCAGTACACTTCTCAGTGCGCGATAACGGTCAAATTCGGAAACTCGCTGCGTATGTGATCCTTGCTGTCAGTCTGACCGGTCACAAGGAAGTTTTGTCCATACATATCGGAGAAAACGAGAGCGCCAAGTACTGGCTCGGTGTTTTGAATGAACTGAAAAATCGTGGAGTTAAGGATATTCTTGTCATCTGCGCAGACGGACTTACCGGTATAAAAGAAGCCGTATCGGCTGCGTTTCCGCAGACCGAACTTCAGCGCTGCATCGTTCATCAGGTAAGAAATACGCTAAAATACGTCGGAGAGAAAAACAAGAAAGAATTTGCAAATGACTTGAAAACGATATATCATGCGCCTTCAGAGGAGGCTGCTCTTGAAGCTCTTGACCGTGTTACCGAAAAATGGGAAAGCAACTATCCCAATGCAATGAAAAGCTGGAACAAGAACTGGGACGTAATATCTCCGATATTCAAGTTCTCTGCAGATGTGAGAAAGGTCATTTATACCACCAATGCCATTGAGAGTCTTAACAGCGGCTATCGTCGACTGAATAAGCAGAGGAGTGTTTTTCCGAGTGATACAGCGCTCTTAAAGGCCCTGTATCTGGCAACGCATGAGATCTCCAAGAAATGGACTATGCCTCTGAAAAACTGGGGCAAAGTCCTGGGCGAGCTGGAGATCATGTATCCTGACAGGCTCGGCTGAGCCGCAGGATATCAGCCTGCCTCCATTCCGCTGCGCTCCATTCCAGCAGGCTGATATCCTTAGAATCTTGACAAATTACAGTATCCATTGTATACTGTAAAAAATCTGAGCGGCTGAATAAAGTCGCTCAGATAATAACGTGTTTTTATCACAGTTTTTGAATTTACAGAGATTTTTTCGCAGAGCCTTCGGGTACAGCCGTTCCTAATATAATCAAGGTGCTGTTTGTGTTGATTTTAATTTCCATATTTTTTTCTTCCCTTGTGAATACTCAATCACTTCACCACACTCTTTGAGCTTTTTTAAATTCATATTGGTTGCTGCTTTTGTTATTTGTAGTTTTTCAGAGATTTCAGTTATAGTTAGCCCCTCATTATTTGATAATAGTGCAATGATCTTTTCTTGTATTGTTTTGTTTTTATAATCCATCATCTTAGTCATTATTTGTTTGAGCTTCATACTGCCAAATATAGAAGTAAATATCTCCTCTAATTGGCTATTGCTTTCTATTTTTATTGGATTATATAAGTTGAGTTCTTTACCAATACCTTCATCAATTATTAATTCTATAGGAAAAACTTCTCGGTTTCTCAAAGTTAATACTCTGAATTTATAAGTATCATTGTATATTTCAAATCTGTAAGAAACATACTGATACAAATTGTTGATGTCAGATTTGGATTTTAATTCTTCATCAACAACTTCTGTGTCTGTTATTTGCATAGCAGACATTACATCTGCAATAGTTGACAGTGCTTTCTTAGCACCTTCAAGGTTTTGAGTGTACTCTATTTTAGCAAATGATCCTTTGATTATTCCATTGGATTTTTTTCCGATTAATCTGGCTTGTTCCTGTAATATATCAACTGCTCTGTTATCTTCCAAGTTAACTGGTTCATCGAAGAAATTTCCTATTAAATCTTTCATTATTATTCACCCCAACTCTACTATTAAAGGCAAGTGATCACTTATGGTGCCTTTCGGAATTCCACTTTTACTAATGAGTTCCGTATTTCCTATAGATTTACAATACAATATATTGTTAATGTTGTCAACAAGTGGATTTCTGACAATAACTTGATCATAAGCATACCAAACAACTGTGCTTGATCCTCCAGTATGATAAATTGATCCATATTGTTTGGTATCTTCAGAAATGTAGTGTACCATTGGATTATAAAATCTGCGATACTTTTTATGTTGAAATTCGATTATCTCTCTTTTTTTGATTACATCCTTAAATGGTACTGCATTAAACATATTTTTTTGTGTCAGTTCTGAATCAAATGGACCAGCATTAAAATCGCCAATTATAATTGTATTATAGTTGTTAGTTTCTTTTTCTAATTCAACGAGTTCTCGCATTAGATCTCCAATAACAACTTTTCTTGCATCGGAATCAGCTGAACGCTGATCAGGTAAATGTAATCCCACAATAGTATAGTTTATACTATCATATTCAAATGAATACATTGCATACCTATTTGATTCTCGTCTTACCTCATTTGTTATCGATGCCTTAAATAGAAAAATAACCTTTTCGCATCCATCCATACCTGTAGAGAATGTAAAATTCGGCAATGCTTTTTTTATTATATCTTGATTTAAGCCATAATATTCACAAAATATCGCTATATCTACTTGGTGTATTTTAATCAAGTTAATTATGTAATCAGCATTGTTATTATCTTTCAAATTCCAAAACAATATATTCATTTCATTTTCCTAAAATTCCATTCATAAAAAGTAATTCTATTTATTCTATAAAGAGTAAATTTATGCTTAAATATTTTAGATAGTGTCTCCAAAGTACTTAACATACGCTTATAAAATCGACTATCCTTGCAACTTCCTTCAACTTATCAATAAAATCCTTGATATTAAGTGTTACAATATCAACATTATACTGGAACTTAGAGAATTTCGCCATATAGATCGTATCAGCGTGAAGTGCAGGTGCTATGAAAAGAGTAAACACCTTTGTGTCAGGATACTTCTCAATAGCTTCAGTCAAGTGCCTTGTAATTGCAGGCATTTCATTGGTAGCCTGTGTTCTTGCCTGCATAAGCGTTACTTCAACAAGAGGATTGCAGTCCTTGTCAAAGCACTCAATATCTGCCATACCGCCTACTGCGGTGAATGTAGGAATACCCTCATCGTCGGACATGTAATTTGGTCTTATGATAAGGTCTTTGAAATGCTGCTTTAAGGCTATGCTGATAAGAAACTCAAATCTTGTAGGCTTATCAATAATACGGAGCGTAGGATCATGGCTTTCGTTGCGAGAGCAGGTGATATTGAGTTCGTTGTATATGAAATCTTTATCATGCTTTTCAGCCCACTCTTTGATAGTTTTTTCTTTGACGGCTGCCATACCTGTCGGCTCTTGATGCTGAATACTGAGTATATGGGGATCTATGTTGCCCATATACTTGAAATAGTCCTTTTTGGAACTAAAGGAATCGAAAACAGTATAATTTCTGATAACATAGTCTATTCTCTCAGCTTCAAAGGAGTTGAAGTCTACAAAGCGACCATTACCTCTAAGAGAAATAAGCCCTGTTATACGCATTTTACGAATAAATTCGTCAACAGCTTCACCTGTTATCTGGCTGATTTTAAATCTATTTTTCTTTGAAGAATCGGCGTTCAATATCTGTAAGCAGCGGTCATACATGACTTCATCGCCATAGGTGAAATGATGCTTCTTTCTGAAATTCTTGATTTCCTTGTACAAAGAATCTGCATTATTATCGGGCCAGCATATTATCATTGATAATTCACTGATAAAGACTCCTGAATCTCCTTCTTCAGGATCATCTTTAAGCTTTTTAATGACGTTCAGTAAAAGTGGCAGCGGTGCATTGGTGTTGGAGTTTTTGCGGAAAGGATTGTTGGTCTGATACTTCATCATTGAATTGAGAAATACATTCTGAATCTTATCATCGTTCTTAGGTACTTCTTTTACTGCATCAATGAGCATATGTCCGGTGGTGGATATTTCAATAGGAGCGTCCATAGCATAGAAGATAAATCCAAACTCCATAGGAAGCTTATACCAAGTGTCAAATCTTGAAGGCCAGCCTGCTTCAAAGCCAGCTTCCTTATGCTGCTGAGGACTATTTTTGATTATATATTCGGTGTCTTCAACTGAGAAATCATCTTCGCTGTTGTAAATATTTTTGAGCCGAGAATCTGTGCCAATAAACGTAGGCTTATACAGCTTCTTTGAGATTAACTTGACTGCTACCTCATGAATGATTTGTTCGGTCAGTAGCTGACCTTCAAAAGGAAGAATACAGTTTAAGAAATCGGCTATCCTTGCCGGATTTCTCATCGTTGTTGAAAATGAGAGTGGTTTAAATTCTTTCTGACGTTCCTTTGCCATAATTAACTCCTCTCTATAGAATACTTTTGGCTCTCAATAATTTGAACTACATGAGATATAAACAACGTATCCTTAATAATTCCCTGATTCCGCAGAGTTCAATTGACAAATATGCGTAAAATGCATTGATATTATGGCTCTTTTCGAAATACCATCAATGTTTTTGACTTCACCCGTTGGGTGAAATTTTCAATGACTCCGAAACAGACATAAAACGCTGTATCGTCATGTTTTTTTACTGTTTTGATGCTCTTGAACTATGCGGATTCAGGTAATTCTTTAATCGCACCACCAGCGATTTATTGTACAATTACAAGTTAATAGTGATAAGAACTTTATTTCAAACTTACTTTATATGTTTCTCCTTCAAGTTCAATAGTTGTATTTGTGGAGATGTCTCCGGATAATTCATAAAATTCTGCAACATCATTTCTCAAGTTAAATACTCTGTACAAACGATAGTTTGAAGAATGGTTCTTTGAAAAGGATAATTCCCCATTAGAAATATAGAAAGGAGTTGTTTTTCCGCTTGTCGTAGCCTTGACTTCTATGTAAATCGGAGATTTTTGATCGACATCGTATGAAAGAATGTCATATCCGGCAGAATCATCTTCTAAAGAAACCCATTTTAATAGATTTTCTATAGATTCTATTTTCCCTTCTTTCTGAGCTGAAAGAAGTTTAGCCTTTTCAAATTCCAATACCAACCTTTCGCCACGTTCTCCTATTTGTGTTTGTTTTATACTCTCTTTTATATAATCATGCTTTGTTTTTTTCTTTGTGGTTGCAGTTCTTACTGCTTGTTTTTGCGGCTTAGGAATATCCACTTTTTTTAATGATTTTGCGGATGTTTTTACTGTTTCTGTTTCATATAAAGTAATACTATTATCATTGGAGATACTGCTGTTCGTATATCCTTTTATAAAGCTGGAAATATACTTTGGAGGAACCGTTTTAAGGACATTCTCGATGATACCATATATCAATTTGCCATTTTGTATAAATCTATGATCCGACAATAGTGCTTGAACATATTTGTTACAATTGATTCTTCCACCTGAACGAATAGCAGTCGTAATCGGTTTGATTAAATTGGTTGCAGTAGACAGTTTTCTGATTCTATATGCATCGGCATAAGAACCAGTTGCTTTATTAGGTTCATAGGAGATGCTGAATGCATTTCTATTACAAAAATATCCGAGAGCCTCATAATACTCTTCTTCATTTGAAAATTTTAACGTTCCAAAGTCAAGTTTCATAGAAGAATCCTCCAAAAACTTCTTTTAATCTTTATTGTATGTCTTTTAATAATTTGTGATTAACACCTCATAAGAACCCTTTTGTGTGTTATCATGGAAGCTGATATAATTGCTTGTAATGTCAATAACGTTGTATTTTTTCGCCCAAGTTTGAAATATCTCGTTATACATATTTTTGTGTTTGATAATATTTGAAACGGCAAATCTGATATGTCTGCTATTAAGATCATCAAGAACACTAAGTAAACGATGCTCCGTTTCAGGATTCCATAACTTATTATACTCGCTGAACGAGATAAGATAAGGCGGATCAAGATAAATAAAGTCATCGGTAGTCGGCTCTATTTTGGCAAGAAAATCCTCAAAGTCCAGATTGAATAACTCAATATTCTTTTCGGATACATACTCAAAATAAGAATTAAGGGCATTTACTACATTCTGATTAAAGTCAACATTTCCTACAGGCAGATTGAAATCACCATTGCCGTTAAACCTCAGCATACGGTTAAAGCCGTAGATGAGCAATAAATAGAGTTTCAACAGGTCGGACTTGTCGCTGTTGAAATCAGCTCTGAGCTTCATATACGATTCTTTATTATACTTTGCATAGTAAGTTTTTACAAAGTTGATCTTATATTCGTCAGGAACAGTTCTGCCCAGGAAAGATGCTGAAAGACCGTAACCATTGATAATATCAGTCAGTTTGCTCCAGAAGCCGTCAACATCGTTACTGTAATCAAATAAAAGTTTATGCAGGGCTATCATGTAGCTGTCGATATCATTAACAAGATAGCTTTCGGCATCAACATTAAGAAATACACTGCCGCCACCGCAGAAAGGTTCTATGAACCTGTCAATATCAGTAGGAAAATGCTCCTTGAGCTGCGGAACGAGCTTGAACTTATCCCCTACATAAAAGAAGGGAGACCTTCTGAAAGTAGTAGCTATCTGAGTTTTCATAGTAATCACTTCACTTTAACAATAAAAATCAGTTCTTTGTGGTCATTAAAATCGGTTTTCCCCGCATTAAAGAAGTTGTGTGATGTTTCAAATCGCTGAACTTCTCCTCTTGCGGATAGGGCAGTTTCAATATCTTCCAGTGTCATTTTGTTTTTTGAAGAACTGCTCTTTGATTCGTAGGTGTTGTTATACGAAACAACGATATATTTGCAATCAAGGCTGTCTATAAGCTCCTTGAATACTATTTTTGCTTTGTTACGGCAGTAGTCGCTCATATTTTCAGGATCAGGCTTTAACGCTACTCCGTGAAGCTCAGGCTTTCTCCAACAGGTGATGTTCTCCAGAACATGATAAAATCTGCTGTACTGCCTTGAATTGTAAGGCGGATCAATATAAACTATGTCGCATTTCAGCTTATGAGCAAACTCATTGGAATCCTCTCTTGATATAGCTATTTGTGATTTCTTTGTTTTATATGGCGTAATAAGCTCAAATATAAATGTATCAGGAATATCGTGTCCTTTTATATACGCATCATAGTGACCTACGGTATTAGCACTTTTATCTGCTGAATACAGCAGCGATGCAAGTAGTATCGAAAACTCCTTTTCGGATAAATTCTCTTTATCGGCTTCTATGACTTCTCTTATGTATCCGATTTTTTTTGCATCTGAATAAGAAAAGAATTTTCCGCCGAAGTTTTCGGAGATATAGTTATCATCTATGCTATTAGCATTCAAAGCCTGAAAACGACTACAGTAAGCAGAGATTAGTTTCTTATCATAAGTTGCAGACTCAAAAAATGCTTTGTATATTACTTCATTTGAGTAAAGAAAATCATTGATGTAGATTTTCTTCATCTTGTCAAGCATTGTGTATGAAATAATACCTGTTCCTGCAAAAATATCACAAAACGAGCTGCCGTTGCAGTTCTCAGCTATCAGCTCGCTTATCCATGAGGAGAGCTTATACTTACTGCCTGTATATCTCCTGTTCCAAATATCAAACATAATAGTCTCCGTTTCAATATAATTACCCATATTATTATAGCATAAATGGGCAGAAAAAGCAATGCTTTTGACGGTTATTTTGCCTAATTTTCATCAAACAGCAACTTCGACTCCACCGGAATCAAAGTTCCCACTATTTCTTCCTCGGCTTCTTTATCTTAGCAACCACCGTCACATCAAAACCATACTTATCAAGTATCCCCTCGGCAAGAGCCTTCATCTCAGCTTTATACTGTTTTCCCAACTCATACAATTCCGAAGAAGGCAAGCCGTTTCGTATCAACTTCTTTTTGAGAGCCGTCATTTTTTCCATACGCACTTGCTTCGCCTGTATAAATTCATCGTACTCATCAGGGTGATAGCGTTCAATTTCCACCACATCGAGATACCCCTTGTATCTGCGAACAAAGGAATCATAGTCTTTCTTTATTGCCGAGTATTCCTGCGTATTCTCCTCAATGATTTTTTCTTTCTGTTGCTTCTGTGCTTCGATACACTCGGCAGAGCGACAGCAGACTTCGCCTTCCGTTCCGAGAAACAGCTTATGGCAGAAACCGCACTCACATACCGTCCACTTGTTCTTGTGAACGAGCTGCCCTATCTCGGCAAGGACGGTCAGCAGGCTGTTATCACTTTCATGGAACACATTAAAGGTATAGCCATCGACAGCTATCACCGTTCTGCCTGATGTAAGGACGAAATGCTCCGTAGTGACCTTGTGGCTGAAATACGCTTCACTGCACAGCAATCCGAGTTGGGTATCGAAAAACGCATTGATACGGCGATATTACGCTGTTTCCGAGAATGTTGGATGGTGACCCGTACGGGAATTAAAAACGCCACGGCGAAGAATCGTCTCAACCTTTTCAGCCATAACAGTTTCAATATTGTATGCCCATAGCTCAAAGGTTTTTTCGTCATCAAATATCTCTGAAAAGCTGTACGGTACTGCATGGGGAGTTATGACATCTCCCGTAGATACGTCAATGCTCAGCGGGGTGACCATTGTATCAAACACAGCGTTCAGCTTTACACGGTAGCCTCCGTAGATATCATCCTCTCGGATCGGAGATATTGTTCCTATCTCAAAAGATACTCCGTCATCGGAACCGATACCGCACACCTGTTCCAAAGCTGTTTTTATTGCTTCGGGGGTAAGCGGAAGATTTTTGAGTGTGGTATCCAAGTCCATTGTAGCCCTGTTGTCAAGTCCGACAATAGCAGCTACAAGCATTCCGCCTTTCAAGACGAATTTGTCTTTGTATTCCGAAACGGAAAGTCTGACAAGCAGACGCTCAAACATATAGTTTTGCAGTATTACCTGCGCAGGGATATTTTTCTGTTTGGCAATATTGCGTATCTTGGCTTTCAGACTCATTGATCTGCTCATAATAACACCTCCAGATACTTACGCATTACATTTGCGACACGCAGCTGTTTTGCATACAAATTCAATTTGTTCAGATCCTTTTTCGGACTTGCCGCATACTTCTTCAAAGCCGCAAGAAACGTCTCGGTGCCGACCTTGCTGCGGCTGCGGATAATATCGCAGACCGTGCGTTCAAGATCATACGCTGAAACATCATTGCCCGAGGGAGTTTTGAGAGTAGTTTTTCCGAGGTCAAACAGCTCGGGTTTGATATAGTATATCTTGCACTCGGCTTTTATCGAAGCCGAAGGCGAACATCCGCTGGGCGCGGTAACGGTATGCTCAAACGGGGTACGGTCTGATATCCCGTGGAGGAACAGCGCCGTTTCATGGGAGAAAATGATCTTTTCGGAGCGTTTGCTTATCGACAGCAGCTCATCCTGTATCTCATCAGGGAGAATGTACTGCCCCTGTGCGATACGGTGTATTTTTTCTTCTTTGCACAGCTTATACAGCATCGCTTTGGAGATGCCGTGCTGTATTGCTGTCTTGGTTTCAATTATCCCGCCGTGTACTTCGGCAATGGCAGACAGCTCGGTAATATAATTCATAAGCCCACCTCCAGCATTACATTCTAACAATATTATACTTTATATTGTGATGAAAGTCAATAGGTGATGAATACAAATTCAGAATTTGAATAACAATATTATGATGAATGTAAACGGGTTTTCCCCTTTATAAAGCACAATGTTATACCAAAAAGCATCTTCTGCCCCGCGTGGCAATATAATAAATTGCCACGACTCTCCAAAGCCCGAAAATGCGGCTCAAAGCTGCCGATTTCGTGGCAAGATTCGTGGCAAGTTTAGGGTGAAATAGGGTGTTTTTTGCTGAATTTTGCTCAATTTTATTGATGATTGATAAATACAGCAATGCAAAGAAAAGCGCGTATCTACGCTGTTTGACGTAAATACGCGCTGTACTGTTGGCGCGGATTGAGAGATTTGAATTATATTTTCCTGATAATTTATTGTCATATAACGTTAGAAAAAGTCCGATTTTGCGCGGTTTGATGTTAGTTATCGTTAGATATCTTTAGATAAAATATTACCAGTTTTGATAAGGTGTAGCGCCAAAACAGCGCCAAAGATTTCGTTTCGACCGTTTTGGAACGCTTAGAAACAATATGAAAATATGAAGCATCGGCTCTTTCCAATGGCTGTTTGTCGGTATCTCCAAGCGGTCAATCTAAAAAATCGTTAAGCACCCTGAATATTTTGTATTATAATATTCTTTCTATATACCGACATAATTTCCGAGACGGCTTCTCGGAAATTGGCAGACCTTTCGGAAAAGGTATCATACCGTTTAAATTGTCTTATTCAAGTTTTCTCGTGCTACACCGCTTCAATATATGACTATTAATGCTGAGAATATAATCAACGGTTATTTGTTTATCTTATAAATACCGCAGCTGTGTTTCTTGCTCTTCTCGTCATAACTTATCCCGACAAGAAGGATATCCCCGAAGTAATTACTCAACACCGCCGGATAGTTTTTATCTCTGATCTGATTAATAGCAGTTTCGGAGGACCTGTTCCATTTCAACTCAACGATCATTGCGGGGTAGGGCGTGGTTTTCTTCGGGATAAACACCACATCTGCCACTCCCTTGCCGCTTGGCAGTTCTTCAAGCTTCATATATTTGTCCACACATACGATATAGGCATACTTTATTACCGCCCTTAATGCCTGTTCATTGTTGTAGAACTGCGGCGCATACTGCGACTGCCTTATCCGATCTATCGCCTCGGCAACTGCATCAGAGTTTTCCGTCAATGTATCCGAGAGCAGCTGCTCAGATGTTCTGATCAGCTCATTCAGCTTGGTATGCTCCGATCTCTTTAACAGCCACTCAAATTCCTGCCGCACTTCGCTGTTGGGTATCGACACGGTATTATCGTCACGGTCATAAGACAAATAGCCGAGATGTATCAGTAGGGTTATAACATCGTCCTTTGAACCAAAGCTCTCAAAGTCGTTCTTAAAACCGTTGGTATCTACACTTACGGACTCACCTGCGATAAGTCTTGCGACTGTTTCCTGCAAGCCGTCAAAATCCATTTCAACATAGTCCTTCAAAGCATCGGCCGCGGAAGTCTGTCTCCAGAATGATCTGAACTCTTTGTAACTCACCGCGAGCATTACCGAATAGGGATTATATACCGAAGAACTGCTTCCGAAACGGTAACCGTCATACCAGGTCTTGGCGGTGGAGAAGTCCATAGAATACTGTTTGCAAAGCTGCTCAACCTCAGCCTCGGTAAAACCGAAATAGCTTGCATAAGGCCCAGGAGAAAGCACGGTGTATTCTCTGAAATCAGAGATCGCAGACTGTGACCCGTCCTTTTTGATCGGAAGTATGCCCGTCATATATGCAGCTGCGATAACGTAGGGGGTTACATCATTGTTCTTGAAAAGTCCCCGCAGGAAATTTAGATAAGCGGTCTGAACTTCGTTATCGTTTTTTGCTTCTCTGATAAGAGCATCCCACTCGTCGATAATGAAAACGAATTCTCTGCCTGTGATCTTCACACATTCAAGCAGACAGTCATTCAGCGCAGGGATACTTTCAAGCTGCGGAAAGGCGGATACGAGATCGTTTCTCAGCGCATTAACTATCATAGACGGCACCTTTTTTATGCTCTCGCCGGACTCTTTGACAGCAGAAATAAAGCCTGTTACATCAAAGGCTATCACATTGTATTTGTTCAGATGCTTATCAAAATCGGCACTCCTGCTTATTTCAAGCCCTTCAAACAGTGACCGCGAATCGCAGGAGCAGTCATAGTATGCACAAAGCATCTTGGCGGCAAAAGATTTGCCGAAACGTCTCGGTCTGCTGATGCAGGTGAGATTATTTGCTTTATCTATAGTGTCGTTTACGCAGCTTATCAACCCTGATTTATCAACATATTTATCGTTCACGATCTTGGCAAAAGCCTTATTACCGGGATTATAGTATTTGCCCATTATATCAGCTCCGTTTCTAAACTAACGGCTTATAACTATCCATATTATATTATAACACAGAATTATTATTTTGGCAATAGCTATCCGATCGTTTTATACCATCGCGTTCAGATTAAAAAAATCCGAATAGAATATCACTTCATCGGGGGAGCTCAGATTTGACTACAAACATTTGTCATTATGGTTTGGACTTTTTTCTTCCGAACTCTATAATCTCAGCAGCCACTCCACAACATTCAGTGACTTTAAAGCACAAACTTTCATTTTTGCAAAGTTTTTGCACCAAAATGCAGAAACTTCTGAGATAAATTCAACATCATTCGGGACAACCAAATAATGCTGTCGAATTAACGGCAATGAAAAAGATCAATATCACATTTCCACAGCAATATTGGAAATATAATTCCAACTATTGACTTTTTGACTCGGATATGGTATAATATTTCCAAGTCAGAATATACTACTATCAAAAAGGAGATGCAATGCCATGCTGATACAGAGAGAGGAATACCTGAACTTCCTGACGGATTGGAAAGACAAACAGGTAATCAAAGTCATATCGGGAATAAGACGCTGCGGAAAATCAACTTTGTTTGAACTGTTCTGCCAAAAGCTGATAAGTGACGGTGTGCAGCCCGAGCAGATCATAATGCTGAATTTTGAAGATGCCGAATACGAAGAACTGTGCGACTGCAAAATTCTTTATGAGCATATCAAAGCTAAACTGCTTCCCGATAAGATGAATTACATTTTCCTTGATGAGATACAGCACGTCCCTGATTTTCAAAAGGCCGTTGACAGCCTGTTTATAAAGAAAAACACCGACGTTTATATCACAGGCTCCAATGCCTATTTCATGTCCGGCGAGCTTGCAACTCTTCTTTCGGGCAGATATGTCGAACTGAAAATGCTGCCTCTTTCCTTCAAAGAATACGTAAGTGCTTTTGATGACAACAGACCTCTTGACGAGCTGTACAAGAACTATGTCTATAACAGCTCGTTCCCTTACACCTTGGAACTCGGCAGCCGACGAAATATCCATGCATATTTGGACGGGTTGTTCAATACGATAGTTCTAAACGACATCGTCCAGCGCCAAAAGGTACAGGACCCGCTTATGCTGAAAAGCGTAATAAAATTCATGTTTGACAATATCGGCAACCCCATTACCGCAAAAAAGATCGCAGATACGATGACAAACAAGGGCAGGAAGATATCCAATCATACAGTTGAAAACTATCTTGAGGGCCTGACCGACAGCTTGCTGATGTACAGAGTGAGCAGGTACGATATAAAAGGCAAGGAATATCTGCAGATCCTCGATAAATATTATGTGGCCGATATAGGGCTGAGGTATTATCTGCTCGGAACGGCTAATGCGGATATGGGACACATACTGGAAAATGTGGTGTATCTTGAACTTATCCGCAGAGGATACACCGTATTTGTCGGCAAAAACGGCAGTTCCGAGGTGGACTTTGTGGCTCAAGACATTGACGGAAACACTGAATACTATCAGGTGTCCTGGTCTGTAAGAGATGAACAGACGCTTAAAAGAGAACTGAATGCTCTGGAAAGCATTCAGGATCATAACACTAAGATCTTATTAACAATGGATAATGACCCGCCGGTATCGTATAACGGGATAAAACAGAAATATGTTTTGGAGTGGCTGATTGGGAAATAAGGATAGATGTATATTTCGGCCTGACTTTGCGTGTAGAAACTGCGTGAACCGAGGATGCGGCGGGGAAGGGTATTATTTCAATTTGAGCAGGGTCTTGATTTCGGTCAGGATCCTGCTTTTGCTTTTGTAGAGGCTGTGGAATAGTCTGTAGAATGGGAGTACTGGTAATAGGAGCTTGTGTTCGTAGAAGAAAGGGTACTGTGCTTTATAGGCTCTGTATTGAGGATTGTTTTTTCTGAACGGGACGAAAATTCTGTCGAGAGCATATTTCCATTTTGCAGATTGATTACCGCCTAGCTTGCGAACTTTGTTATTAACAGAGTTTTCAGTAGTTCCGTAGGTGCCGGAAAAGATATAATAATCAAGGAACAATTTCTCATCATTATTTAGCTTTTCACCGCGAAACAGCTTTTCAGCAAGATTCCTGCTTTTCTTCTCATACTCAAGCAAACCAAGTTTTTTCAACTTTGAACGAAGATACTCCCAATCAAGGGTTTCACCAAATCTATTGATAAGCACATATGTATCGACAAGATTGCGAAGTCCTGTCCCACTGCTTGAGTAGTGTTTATACTCGTGAGCTTTGATGTATAAATAATAATCCTCATTGGAGAAGTGCCGCCCATATTTGCTGCCTTTATCCGGAATAAGGTCTTTATCAATATCCTTAAAATAGCAGTATAATGAATCTTTCGAGTCTTCTTCAAATAATGAAACGTGCATCTGAAAATTGCATATAGGTTCTTTAAAGTACACATCATGCTTACTCTTATCATATTGCTCGACCTTAAAGCCACACGACAGCATAATGTCTTTAATATCCTTCTGCCGAGTTTTATCAATTAGAAAATCATTGTCTGCCATTTGGCGCATACCAATGGCGGGATAGTACTCCTTGAGAATTATTCCTTTTAAAGGCATATACCATATCTCGGCTTTTTCAAACTCGGAAAAAACACGCTCACGTTCTGAATCGAGAATAATCGTTTTTCTGATAGATCTGTTCTTCTCGTCCTCAAAGTCTTTATTATATATCCCAGCTGACTCCAGCGCATAAGCCGCAATAGCCGTCAGTGAGTGCGCCTTAGCCACTGCAAAAACGCCCGACAAGTCCATCTTATCGAGCTTTGTTTTTGCAGGGATTTTGTTGTTCAGCACACATCTGATCAGGTAGATCAGATAGTATGCGTTTTGCTTGTAAGTGTGCTTGTCCATTTGGGCTCCAATCAGTCTCTCCTGAACAAATCTCTCGTATAAACCTTCTCCTCGACATCACCGAGAACATCGGCATCAAATCTGTTTGCAAGAATAACATCGCTGTCAGCCTTGAACTTTGCAAGATCGTTCACGACCTTGTTGCCGAAGAACTCGCTGCCGTCTTCAAGAGTGGGCTCGTAAATGATTATCGGGATGCCGTTGCTGCGGATGTGCTTCATAACGTCCTGTATCGCAGAAGCGCGGAAGTTATCGCTGTTTGACTTCATCGTCAGACGGTATACACCGACAACCTTCGGGTTCTTTGCCATGATCTGGTCAGCGATGAATTCCTTTCTTACCACGTTGGACTCAACGACAGCCTTGATCATAGTCTGCGGAACGTCCTTGTAGTTTGCAAGCAGCTGCTTGGTGTCCTTGGGCAGACAATAACCGCCGTAGCCGAATGACGGATTGTTATAGTGTCCGCCGATACGGGGATCCATGCAGACGCCGTCAATTATCATCTGTGTATCGAGGCCCTTTGTCTGAGCGTAAGTGTCCAGTTCGTTGAAATAAGATACACGGACAGCAAGATATGTATTTGCAAACAGCTTGATAGCCTCGGCTTCGGTGAGATGTGCGATAAGAATGGGAATATTCTGCGGCTCAGTACCGGCTCTCTCCTCTTCGGCTCTTGCACCTTCGAGGAGCAGTTCAGCAAACTTCTGAGCCTCTGCCTTCTGAGTATCATCACAGCCAACTACGATACGGCTCGGATGCAGATTATCATAAAGAGCCTTGCTTTCGCGGAGAAATTCGGGGCTGAAAATGATGTTGTTCACGCCATATTTTTCTCTCACGCTTGCGGTATATCCCACTGGGATAGTGGACTTGATGACCATCATAACGTTGGGGTTCACTTTCAGCGTCCACTCGATAGCGTCCTCAACGGCACTGGTATCGAAGAAGTGATGCTCGTCGTCATAGTTTGTGGGAGTGGCAATGATAACCAGCTCTGCGGATTTGTAGGCAGCTTCCTTATCGGTTGTGGTGTGGAGGTTCAGCGTGCGCTTACCCTCACGAGCCTCTTTGAAGAAACGCTCGATCACATCGTCCTGGATAGGACTAATAAACTGATTGAGTCTCTCGACCTTTTTCTTGGTGGTGGTGATTGCAGTGACCTCGTGCTTCTGTGCGAGCAGAACAGCAAGTGAAAGTCCAACATATCCAACGCCTGCAACTGTGATTTTCATTTTCAAACCTCCCCTTAATCTCTTCTGAAAAGGTCACGGGTGTAAACCTTATCCTGCACATCATCAAGACACGGATCGTATCTGTTTGCGATGATCGCGTGACTTCTCTTCTTGAACTCATCGAGATCATTTACGACCTTGCTTCCGAAGAAAGTGCTGCCGTTTTCAAGCGTCGGCTCGTAAACAATAACGATTGCACCCTTAGCCTTGATGCGTTTCATAACACCCTGAATGGAACTCTGACGGAAGTTATCACTGTTGGATTTCATCGTCAAACGGTAAACTCCGATAACACATTCTTTTTCATCAGCAGCACTGTAATCACCGCGATTATAGTAATCGTAATAGCCCGCCATATGGAGAACACGGTCGGCAATAAAGTCCTTACGAGTGCGGTTCGACTGTACAATAGCCGTCATCATATCCTGCGGGACATCGGCATAGTTTGCAAGCAGCTGCTTGGTATCCTTCGGCAGACAATAACCACCGTAACCAAATGAAGGATTGTTATAGTGACTGCCAATACGAGGATCAAGACATACACCGTTGATTATCGCTTGAGTGTCGAGGCCCTTCATTTCGGCATAAGTATCAAGCTCGTTGAAATAACTTACACGCAGCGCAAGATATGTATTTGCGAACAGCTTAACTGCCTCGGCCTCAGTAAAGCCCATAAAGAGAGTTTCGATGTTTTCCTTGATCGCACCCTGCTGGAGCAGTCCTGCGAATGTGTGAGCAGCTTCAACGAGTTTTTCATCTTCAAGGTCTGTTCCTACAATGATTCTACTCGGATATAGGTTGTCATACAGCGCCTTGCTCTCGCGGAGAAACTCAGGGCTGAAAATGATGTTCTTGGTGTTGAATCTCTCACGAACACTCTTGGTATATCCAACGGGAATCGTCGATTTAATGACCATTATCGCATTGGGATTAACTTTGAGAACAAGCTCGATAACTGCCTCAACTGCGCTGCAATCGAAAAAGTTTTTCTTTGGATCGTAGTTCGTCGGCGCAGCGATAACTATGAAATCAGCGTCCTTGTATGCGCTCTCACCATCAAGAGTTGCGGTCAGATCAAGCTCCTTTTCGGTAAGATATTTCTCGATGTACTCGTCCTGAATAGGCGATTTTTTGTTGTTGATAAGCTCGACCTTTTCGGGGATTATGTCAACGGCTGTGACTTTGTTGTGCTGTGCGAGCAATACCGCCAGCGAAAGGCCGACATATCCTGTGCCTGCTACTGCGATGTTCATTATATTCCTCCAAATATTCTATTTGGCCACCCAAGGCTCATACTCACCAAACTCAAGAATATCCGCAATCCTCTTACAAGCATGACCATCACCGTAAGGATTGCAAGCATGGCTCATTGAATCATAAGCCTCCTGATTCTCAAGCAGTTCCTTGAAGTTCTGATAGATTGTTTCTTCATCCGTTCCGACTAGTCTGAGAGTGCCTGCCTTAACTCCTTCGGGGCGCTCAGTAGTATCTCTCATAACAAGCACAGGCTTGCCATAGCTCGGACACTCCTCCTGAATACCGCCGGAATCGGTCAGACAGAGATGACACCTCGCTTCAAAGTTATGACAGTCAAAAACCTCAATAGGTTCTATGATATGTATCTGCTTGCAGTCGCCAAGTTCTTCATCGGCTGCCTGACGGACAACAGGATTCATATGTATCGGATAAATTGCCTTACATTCGGGATGCTCGTCAAGTACACGGCGAATAGCTCTGAACATATGATGCATAGGCTCACCAAGATTCTCACGTCTGTGAGCAGTAATGAATATCAGCTTTCCATCACCAACCCATTCAAGCTCGTGGTGAGTATAATTCTCTTTGACAGTATGCTGCATCGCATCAATGACAGTGTTTCCGGTTATGTAGATACTTGACGAATTCTTACCCTCGCGGATAAGATTATCGGCTGCAAGTTGCGTCGGCGCAAAATTATACTTGCTGATTATTCCGACAGCCTGACGGTTGAACTCCTCCGGATAAGGGCTGTAGATATTGTATGTGCGCAGACCGGCTTCAACGTGTCCGACAGGAATCTGAAGATAGAAACAGGCAAGCGCGGTAACAAACGTGGTCGAGGTATCACCGTGTACAAGAACCACATCCGGCTTTTCCTTTTCAAGGATCTCCTTGATGTGATTAAGTATGTTTGCGGTGATGTCAAAAAGCGTCTGCTTGTCCTTCATAATATTGAGATCATAATCGGGAACAACGCCGAACGTTTCAAGAACCTGATCAAGCATCTGACGATGCTGAGCTGTTACGCAGACAACGGTTTGAAGACCTTTTCTTGTTTTCAGCTCATTTACGAGCGGACACATTTTTATTGCTTCGGGGCGTGTGCCGAAGACAAGCATTATTTTTTTCATATCAACAATCCTTAAAACTTAAATGTATCTTTTATCCCGCTCCACTTTGTATCCTTCTCGGAAAAGTTAAGCGCAGTTCCATCAGTAAGTGTATACCCCTCTGGATCAGCGGACCCTTTATACTCCCCAACAACCTCCGGCCACTCGATCCCAATCTCCGGATCATTCCAAGCCAAGCCGCCTTCATCATTCGGATGATAGAAATCATCGCACTTGTAGCAGAACTCAGCAATATCCGAAAGTACAAGAAAGCCGTGAGCGAAGCCCTTCGGGATAAGAAACTGCTTTTTATTTTCCTCGGTCAGCTCAACGCCGAACCATTTACCGTATGTAGCACTTCCGCTGCGAAGATCAACTGCAACATCAAAAACTCTGCCTTTGATTACGCGAACAAGCTTTGTCTGCGGGTACTGTTTCTGAAAGTGGAGCCCGCGAAGAACTCCTTTTGTCGAGCAGCTCTGATTGTCCTGAACAAAAGTGATGTTCAACCCGGCTTCTTCCATATCGCGCTGATTGTAGGTCTCCATAAAATATCCTCGGCTGTCACCATGAACTGCGGGGGTTATTACGCACAGTCCTTCGATGCCGCCAACGTTTTTCTCTACCGTGATCTGTCCCATTAGAATTCTATCTCCTTTAAATATCTTGCAAGTGCATCCTGCCAAGTCGGCAACAGTATAAATCCGGTGTCCGATAATTTGGACTTATCCAGTCTGCTGTTGAACGGTCTTGCAGCTTTGCTCAAACCATACTCTGCAGTAGTCACAGGAGTGACCTTCGTCGTGTAGCCCGCCTGCTTGAATATCTCACAAGTAAAGTCGTACCAACTGATATATCCGCCCTCGTTGGTCGCGTGATAGTATCCGTACTTGTCAGTCTCGGCCATATCAACGAGAAGCCTTGCAAGGTCATAGGTATATGTCGGAGTGCCGATCTGATCGTTTACGACTCTGACCTCCGGATACTTCTTCCCGACATTCAGCATAGTCTTGATGAAGTTTTTGCCGTTCTTGCCGAACACCCAAGCTATGCGGACTATGTAATACTTATCAAGTGTTCTCGCAACCGCAAGCTCACCTTCAAGTTTAGACTTGCCATACACACAAAGCGGAGCATAGTTTTTCTCATCCGGCTGCCAAGGACGCTCACCCTGACCGTCAAATACATAGTCTGTGGAGATATAGATCATTTTGCAGTCAATAGCTTTGCAAGCCTCCGCGATGTTTTTAGTTCCGTCACGGTTTATTGCAAAGACCCTCTGCTGTTTTTCTTCATCTTCGGCTGCATCAACAGCAGTCCAAGCAGCGCAATGAATTACTGCGTCGGGCTTGATATCAGCTATCGCTTTCAGAACAGCCTCTTTATCGGTGATATCAAGTTTTATGTACTCAAAATCCTGTGGGATACTGTCAAGAATATCGCTCCCGACAGCCGTATGTCCACGCTTTATGAGCTCGTTCATAACGTCATATCCAAGCTGACCGCCCACACCTGTTACAAATACTTTCATAGCTCACTCACTTATTCTTATACATTTCTTCGTAGTATTTCTGATAATTGCCCGAGGTCACATTATTCATCCATTCCTCATTCTCGAGATACCAGTCTATCGTCAGCACGATACCTTTCTCAAACGGCGTTTCGGGATACCATCCGAGATCGTTCTTGATCTTGGTGGGATCGATGCCGTAGCGCCTGTCGTGACCAAGTCTGTCCTCAACGTGCTTGATAAGATCTTCGGATATACCTTCATCTTTAAGCCTGTCGTGGAGCTGAGAAATGATTGTCTTTACGATGAAGATATTCGGCTTCTCGTTGTGTCCGCCGACGTTGTAGACCTCACCAATCTTTCCGCCGTTCGCCACCATGTCGATAGCCTTGCAGTGATCCTCAACATACAGCCAGTCGCGTATCTGCATACCGTCGCCATAAACAGGCAGCTGCTTGTGCTGCTTTACATTATTGATCATCAGCGGGATCAGCTTCTCCGGGAACTGATAGGGACCGTAGTTATTGGAGCAGCGAGTTATGTTTATCGGCATACCGTATGTATCGTGGAACGCCATTACAAAATGGTCAGCCGAAGCCTTTGACGAGCTGTAAGGGCTGTGAGGATTGATTGGAGTAGTCTCCATAAAATACCCCTCAGCGCCGAGCGCACCGTATACCTCATCCGTGCTGACCTGGAGATACTTCTTGCCCTCTTTCCAGGTCTTTGTTTCGGCGTTATACCAAGCCTCTTTTGCTCTCTGAAGCAGGTTAACAGTACCCATAACATTCGTCTGCACGAAGATCTCCGGGTTTGCAATAGACCTGTCAACATGGCTCTCAGCCGCGAAGTTGATGACATAGTCAAAGTCATACTCGGCAAACAACTTAGTCACAAGCTCCTTATCGCAGATATCGCCCTGCACAAAAACGTGCCTCTTATCGCCCTCGACGCCCTTGAGGTTCTCAAGATTGCCCGCATAAGTGAGCTTGTCCAGATTGACGAGCAGGATGTCGTCGTACTTTTTCAGCATATAATAAACGAAGTTCGAGCCGATAAATCCGGCACAACCGGTTATAAGATATTTCTTCATATCAGTACCTCACCTTTCCTTCTGCTACGGCTTTCAGATGTGCGCCATAGGGAGATTTTCCGTATCTCTGTGCGGACTCCATAAGCTTGTCCTTGTCGATCCACTTGTTTATGTACGCGATCTCTTCGGGAGCAGAGATCGTAATACCTTGTCTCTGCGAGATCATCTGAACGAAATCGGCAGCTTCAACAAGGCTGTCCATTGTTCCGGTATCAAGCCATGCAAAGCCGCGTCCGAGCAGCTGAACATCGAGCAGGCCGTCATTGAGATACATCTCATTGAGAGTAGTGATCTCCAGTTCTCCGCGAGCAGAAGGCTTCACCTGATTTGCGCGAGCAGACACGCCCTTGGGATAGAAATACAGACCGGTCACAGCATAATTCGATTTAGGCTGTGCGGGTTTTTCCTCGATAGAAGTAGCCTGTCCGTTCTCGTTGAATGCAACAACGCCGAAGCGCTCGGGATCAGTTACATAGTAACCGAATACCGTAGCTCTCTGATTTTCATCAGCATCCGCAACAGCAGCACGAAGAATACGCCCAAAGCCGTTGCCGTAGAAGATGTTATCGCCCAACACCATAGCGCAGGCATCATTACCGATGAACTCTTCGCCCAAAATGAACGCCTGAGCAAGTCCGTCCGGAGAAGGCTGGACCTTATACTGCAGACTCACGCCGAATTGCGAACCGTCACCGAGAAGATTCTCAAATCGAGGGGTGTCCTCGGGTGTGCTGATGATTAGTATGTCCTTTATTCCTGCGAGCATAAGCGTGCTCAGAGGATAGTAGATCATCGGTTTGTCGTATACTGGTAACAGCTGCTTGCTTGTTACCATTGTAAGCGGATAAAGTCGTGTGCCGGCACCGCCGGCGAGAATAATACCTTTCATTTTTGATCTCCTATTTATTTGATATTTTTTCGTACCCATTCAACTGTACTTAACATTGTTTTTTTAAAATCAGCCTTACATTCAAATCCTGTATCATTGTATAGCCGATCCAAATACACTTTAGAATAATCGATTTTTTGATTGTCCTTATATTCTCCAAATTTCAAATCAACGTTCGGCGCAATGCAATCCCTAATATCTATTATCCATTCCCTAAATGTCTTTAATTTACGATGACCTACATAGTATTCCTTCATATGCTTTCCGTGTTCTCCAATAGCAATAAAAGCATTAATAATATCATCAATATAAACCAAGTCGTAGAGATTGTTGCCTTCAACAAGTTTCGGTGCCACTCCATCAATTAGGTTTTTTAGTACAACATTAACTAATTGTTTAGAGTAATTGTTTTCTCCATATGGCATAGGGACAAGAGCTGCTGAATATTCTATTCCTAGATTATAGGCCAATGTTCTACAAATTAGACTAGCTGCGGTTTTCCCTGTTGAGTAAATACACGTATATCTCGGTTCAAATACATCCGATTCTAAAAAGTTGATTATCTCATACTGATTGTATGTGTTGGCATACACAAATTTCTTTGCTCTAATCTTATGTGCTGCGACCAATGCATCTCCGGCATAACCGGCATTGCTCATTTGAAGCTTATAGTCTCGAATGGCAGTTGTAAAACCTCCTGCCCAAGCAAAATGATAAAATACATCTATATCTGTATCACTTATAAGGGAAGGTAATTCTTCGTATTTATCAAATCCCGCTACTACAGCCGTAAAATTTTCATTTGACTTGAATTCCTCAAACTTAGGTGTATCAATATCTACACCTATTACTTGTACCCCTAAAGCCAAAAGCTTTCTTGTTAATGCACTGCCAAAAAAACCAGTGACTCCTGATATAATTACTTTTTTCATGATTTACCTCATATGTTTAAAATTGATAATAGGTTTCGCAACTGGATGTTAAGGCAATTGTTGAACTGAATCAGTATATTCAATGTTTGAAAATCGGCCCAGAAATATCCGTCCGGCAAAGGATCTGGTAAATCAGATTTTTGGATTTGCATAATGACATTTCTATTTTGCTCCTGATAAAAACGTCCACCCTCTTCTGAAAACAATCCACTAAACTCCACGCCTTTGTTATGTTCTAAGTTGTAAGTAAACAAAGCATCAACCAATGTCGAATTTGGATTATCACCTGGTTCTAACTGAACACTGGGGCCAATCTCAATCTTATCGAAACATCCCACTTCAGACTTTGTTTGAATGAGAAATTTCTGAACATTATTATCAATGCAATAAATCAATCCAAATGTGGACTGACCTGTTGCTTCAAATAAAGGTTGTTGCCATTTACGAACTTCACGACCTTCAATTTCAATATCACAATACACAACCTTAAATGCACCATTTTTAGAGCTAATTTCATCATCCTTTTTGTGCCAAGAATCAAGAGAATATAAGTCAACAAGCCTTATTTCGCTTCTATCAAGCATCTTGATTTCATTCATATACTGATAGATTTTATTTATTTCAGATCCAGAATTTCCAAAGAATACCGAGTTGTAAAATACTTCTTTTTTAAATAATGATCTGATGTGACTTAATTCTTTATATGAAAAATCGCGCAAAGAAAAAGGAATACATGAGATAACAGTTCTCGTATCCATATTTACAAGATTATCATATGACATAAAATATTTGATCTGACCCAATGTCATCCACTTATGAGATTCGAGGACTTCAATTTCATCATCTACAACAATTATAATATTCCTATTTCTCTTTCCAAGGAACCTTG
The DNA here is from genome assembly GCA_900104495.1 of Ruminococcaceae bacterium FB2012. Taxonomy (GTDB): domain Bacteria; phylum Bacillota; class Clostridia; order Oscillospirales; family Ruminococcaceae; genus FB2012. The sequence goes on from FMXS01000006.1 coordinate 159,634, forward strand.
AGGATTGTTCTGATTGTATCTGATCAACAATTATCTCGTAATTATGCTTGTTTGAAAAGTATTTCAAATATGCAGGTACTTTACCACCATGTGCTTGCATAAAATTACTCTTGGTAGCCTGGATAGTCGGTGAGATCTGTATCTTGTTCACGTTTCCAGGTTCTATCTTTGCCTGCATAAGAAAATACAAAACCCCATCAAACTCTTTGCATATTATTCCAAGATATCCTATTTCATTTTGTATAATAATGGGTTGTTCATGAACAACCTCACCATCAATGGTTTTTTGCAATCCTTTAATTTGAAAGAACGACCCTGCTTTGTTCCGAATTTCTCCTTTTTCAGGATCATAATGCCAATTTTCGCCAGTATAATCATACGGAATCTTCTTTATTTCGACGTTGACATCCTTGTTTTTTTCATTAATCCATGAAAGAATTTCTTCTGTGGAATTGAAAGGGTTCTCAGTTGTAGCCCACGATTCAATTAATCTCATGAGCGACATATTAGCATTTATGTTATACATTGTCATTCCTCACAATTCTTAGAAACTCTTCATAATCAGATATGTAATCGGAATCCTCGTATTCTCTATCTGATAAAACACATAAAATAGTATTTCTTTTAAAATCAAATATTCTCATCCATATTTTCGAATAAAAGAGAAAGCCTTCTCCTTCGGATAATTCTACCGTTTCCTTTTCAACACCATTATCTAATTCAACTTTGCATTTCCCTTTTACAACCACGTAAAGGAAAGAACTACTTTTAGAGAAGTGATTTCCCCTTATGGCGTTTTCTGGCACATTACTTATAAAGAACTGTCTTTTAGCACAAAAAGGTATTTGATTTATCGCTATCAAAGATCCACGATCATCATTATGTATATTTAGTCGCACCTTCTGTCCTATCATTTAATCACCATTTCTTTAAACTGCTCAACCAAGTTAGCTTGTCGTAATATGCTTCGATAATTATCTTCCCTAGTTTTTGAATTATTTATACACTCAATAAAATGCTCGATAGATTTCTTAAAAGCATCATCAGCCGGAAGAGAATGCTCTTGTACCTCTGTGTTTTTCTTTATAGTCATTGTCGGAACAAATCCCGCAGGGGCAGTCAATACTCTTCCGGTTTTTATTGTTCCTTTACTTCCCCATACTTCCAACTCACATTTATAGTCATTATCCATTCCGAAAGCAATTTGAGCAGTAACTCCATCTTTGTTTGTCAAAGCAGCTGATCCATAAATATCAACGTCAAAGTCATTGATGTAATTTAATTGAGCATATCTAATCTCGGTTGTTTCGCCAAGTAATCTCGCTGCATACTTTATTGTATATCCTCCGGCATCAATTAGAGATCCGCCGCCAAGACCTTTGTTATATCTAAAATCATTTGCATCTCTTCTTGGAAAACCAAACGATATTCTATAAAGTCTAACTTCGCCGATCTCACCTCTATTGATAACGGATTCTATTTCATCAAGTTGGTTATGAAACATAAACATATAGTTTTCATGTAATGCAAGCTTATTAGTATCTGCTATCTTTACCAAATCATCAGTATCATTAAACGAAATCGTTGCTGGTTTTTCAACCAAAACATGTTTTCTATACTCTAGTGCTTTTTTAGCCCATTTATGATGTAAAGCAGGAGGAAGAGGAATATAAACTGCATCTACTTTTGGCGATGAAATAATATCTTCATACCCAAAAAACAATTCTCCACCATATTCGGAAATCATTTTTTGGGCTTTTGATGTTTCGCTCATTAACATAGCATCAATCGTTGAAGCATCTGGCAACAAGGCGCCATATCTTTCTTCAGGACTATTTACTCCGACTCCTATTAGTTCAACATTTTCCACTGTTTTTACTGCCGGCAAAAATCTTCTATACGCTATTTCCGATGGGCAAAGAATACCAATTCTAACCATATCAATTCCTCATAATTTAACTCAATCTACTATTTCATTCAAATACTTAATTTCAGGGACTAAAATAGGAATGTTTACATTCATCTTTTTGGGCCTTAATTCTAAAAAAGGATTATGCGAGTAGTAAACTCGTGATATTTTCCTAAGAGCGCGAGAAACATATGATTTCTTATATGTCCAATACGTTTTATATATATATCTATACTTCGGATTTATATCACCGATGGTTTTAAAACAATTGCTATTGTCATCTCTAATTCGTTTGCTCCAAATATCACTTTTTCTTGTAGAAATACCGACTCCATACTCATACCAAATCAAATAGTCTTCTAAATATCCTATATGATTATCATCAGCTACCATAAGAATATATGTACAGTCCTCTGCATATTTTACTTTATCCAAAAGCATTGAAGCATACTTGATCAATTTCTCTTTCTTTGCAATAAAAGACATACCATTTGCATAATCCCTTTTTATAAGATAATTATACTTAATCCATCGATTATCTTTAACATAGTATGGAGAAAGGTCCCTAGGATTAGGGTTTGAAATTAAATTAATTTCACCATCTTTTAATGCATAAGATGCCGCCATTCCAAACCCAAGATCATACATATTATTTTTCATTTTTTCAATTGCATTATTTAATGTATGTCTACTATACAAATAATCCCCTGGCGAAAGCTGCTTTATATATTCACCATGAGCAACTGACCATCCAGAAAATGCATTTTTCATAGTTCCTTGATTTTGAGCGTTTAGAACTAATCTATAATTTGAAAAATTATTATCGTGGAACCACTTTTCTATAACATCCTTATCAAACTGTTTACTTCCATCATCTGCAATGATTATTTCAAAATCAACATTTTCTTGGCATACAATAGATTTTAAAGTATAAATCAAATTATTTATTTGCGGGTTGTAAGTAACAACTACTACGGACACATCAATCATTATTAGCCCTTCCTTAGGAATTTCTTTCCTATTCCTCTTAATATTTCAAGTATAAGTTTATTCTTCATTACCATCTGAACAGCAAAATAACTAATAACACTCACTGAAACGCTCACAACAATCCTAATCCAAACATTTGCCAAATGGGAAAACACAAAACATATTAAAACTATAACACAACACCCAACTATAGGAGGAAACATAATTCTAAATATATTATCAATTCTTATTTTCTTGTCTTTTTTGCAGAACAAAAGTAGAAGCAATACTATTTCAGAAATAGCTGTAGTTATAGCTGCTCCTAACGCACCAAGCTTTGGTATAAAGAAACAGTTTGTAATAACATTAATTATTGTAGAAATAATACAATATACCATAAAACTCTTTTCTTTGCGTGAAGGAAGTAAAATTACATTTCCTAATAAATTACCGCCAAACAGCATAAAGAACAAAGCAATCATAAGTATTTTTAATACTATTGAAGAATCTAAATATTCAGATCCAGCAAAAACATAAATAATATCACTCGATAGCATAAAAGTCCCTACTATGCAAGGCAATCCAATTGTCATATAAAGAGCAAACACCTTGGACAAAAGAGTATTTATTTCTTTATAATCTTTCTTCTCAAAATATAGTGACATTCGTGGCATTATAACCCAGCAAATAGAAGCAACAAGCTGATTTATCAAGTTCATAATTTTATGTGCAGTTGTATATATACCCACCTCTCTATCATCTCTAATAATTCCTATCATTGAAATATCCAAATTATTAAATATGGTTTGAGCCATAATCATTACAAACAAAAAAACAATAGGTGTTATATGACGTTTCCATTCAATTCCATGCAAAAAATCTTTTATAAAAGAAACCTTGCAATATTTCCTTCTATACCAAATATTACATATACTTGCACCAGAACTCGACACCAAACTGATTAATACGTACTTCATATAGTCTTCAGGTTGACGAACGAAAATAAACATAAGAACCATAGAAGCAATGTTAAACAATACGGTCCTTATAGTTATATATTTAAAGTCTTCCATAGCAGAATTAAGCCAATCTGCGCCTAGTGTTGTTGTTAAAATCGAAAGACTTTGTACAATAATAAGCAATTTATAGTTATCAAGCTTATTATAAAATAGAAGTGCAAATATGATTCCAATGTATGCAATTATTGTAGTAATAATATTAATAGAATAAATCTGACTAGCAATATTGCTTAGTTTTTTTTTGTCTTCGCGAACTGCTGCACATTCTCTTATAGCATAGGTTGCTATTCCTAACGATGCAATAAGCGAAAAATATGATACTATGGATCGTCCAAAATTGATTTTTCCAACGTTATCCGGTAGCAATACTCGACTAGCATAGGGGAATGTTATAAGCGGAAAAATAACTGCCATACAGGTTTTTATTGTATTATATACTGTATTTACTTTAACGCTTTTCTGTTTCATAATTATCAACTAGCTCTTTCCACATTGAATAATATTTGTATGTTTCCAAATGCAAGACGATTTTCAAAATCAGCTTACTTAAATAAATAATTTGCTCAAATTATCGCAAAGTTTACAATAGTTACTCCTGTAATAATTGTAACAATCCACCTTACCATTGTGAACGGGCGAAGTTAGATGCCAGCTTCGCCTACGAAGGTTATGATTTTAACTAAATCACACATCATATTATCCAATTGTTAGATGGTGTTATTATAAACTGCCTAATCTTGTAAGAACTGTTTCAAGATTTTCTTCATCGATATCTAGTTCTAATAATTTCAAGTTGTTCTTGATTTGATTTTCATCCATCAAAGGTAGATTTGAATTCTTTATTCTTTTCATTGTTGATTCGGGGAAACGATATTTAACTACTTTGTTTCCGGCATATATTGCATATTCCGGAACATCTTTATACACTATTGATCCAGCTCCAATTACTGCACCTTTTCCAATAGTAACTCCAGAAAGAATTATACAGCCGTAACCAATCCAAACATCATCATTAATAATAATAGGACCTTTACAAATTGATTCTGGTTTTCCTCCAAGAATTACTTTAGAAAAAGGAAAAGTGCTAATACGCTTATAATTATGCTCACCACTCAAAATAAAGGTCGTCCCGCCAGCAATGGAACAATAATTTCCAATTTTCAATCTTTCTTCAGAATTACCATATGACAATATATTTAATGTCCCGTATGAGTATGTTCCGACGCTAACTATATTAGCAGGAAAAATCCGTCCAGCAATTGTATAATTATGAGCATTCATACTCCGCCAAGATCTTTGAAAATCTAATAACCTAAACTCTCTAGATAATATAGTTTTTAAATCTTTTATTCTTTTGAACAATTTCCTTTCACCTTACTCTAGTTCATTAGTATCAATTAATGCTGATTTAATTGCTTCTAATACTTTATACCCATCTTTTTTATCCGGTTCCAAATAACCGCCTTCAGCCCATTCATTCCATGCAAACATAAACATCATATTAGATTTATAGTTCTCTCTACAATTGATTATCTGTTTTTTTAAATACATATGGAATTTATCTACTGTCATACCTTGCGTAATAAAGCCACGATTCTTCATTCTAGGAGTTGTATCCATTCTTACAAATGCTCCAGGGATACTATTCTTTCGCATAGGTCTCATTGATATTATTTTTTTCCAAGCCTCGTCATAATCAACAATAATCGGAGTACTATTTTGAGCATTAGAAACAACGGCATTAGTTATTACTTTAGGTGTTTTTATAAAACCAAAAAGTTTCCTTTTATAATAACTTAATGTATTATTAAGCTTTATATGTTTTTTGTATGTTAACTCCCTAAGATATTGAGGCTGATATTCAATATCATAAGAAAATCTTTTTGTATTAAAGCCAACAATAGTATCTGCAGTAACGCATTGAAATGCAAAATCAATACCAGGGAATCCATTAGCCTTTGCCATTTTCTGCCAGTAATCAATCATTTCGTTCATTAACGGGATTCGAGCAATCTCATATATAACTACTAATGGCTTACCGTTATTCTTTATGTATCTTTTGTCTTTAAAAAATGGAAGCAAATAATCAAAATGATTCTTCCAGTCTGTTCTATCAGAATAATCCTGCTGATATATTATTCTAAAATCATTATCTTTCCATGAGGTTGTCCAATTATGATTAGCCCAACAAATACAAAAAGGGTAGTCAATATCATTTTCACTCAAGAAATTTTCTATAGGTTTTTCTAACAACTTATGCCCATTATACCAATAATGATAAAAACAAAAGCCATAAACACCATATTCTTTTGCTATTTTTGCTTGCCAACGCATTACATTTACATCGAGAAGGTTATAATAGTTCCCATTTAAAGGTTCTACAGGCTGCATATGTCCCTCAAACAAAGGTTTTGCATTTCTAACATTTGTCCATTCAGTAAACCCTTTTCCCCACATTTCATTGTTTTCTGGAATTTCGTGAAACTGTGGAAGATAATATGCTATAATTTTCATATTAATACTCCTCGATAAAGCATAATGTTTTTATATAATAATTCAGCTGTAAAACCATGTGATCAGATATGATAAACCTCGTCAAAAGAGCAGATGTTATGACAATCTAGCACAACCTTCCCCTTTAGTTTGTCCATATTCTTTTTGATTTCATCATGCTTGACCATAACAACAACAAAATCTACAGAATCAAGGAACTCATCAAGACTGTGATACTGATTTGCTACAACATCCTTTGTAATAAAAGGATCATAGACCTTCAGACCGGTTGCAAGATGACGCTCCTGCGATTCAAGGAGCTGCAGTGTCGGAGACTCGCGCATATCATCTACGTTTTCCTTATATGTAAGACCATACAGACCGACACGGGTGATATCAGTCATACCCTTTTCCTTCATGATCTCATAAATGCGGTTGAGAACGAAATCAGGCATACCGTCATTTGTCTTCATAGATTCATCAATAACCTTAGCAAGGCTCGGATAATCACCGACAAGGAACCAAGGGTCAACGGAAATGCAATGACCGCCTACTCCGGGACCGGGCTGAAGAATATTTACACGGGGATGCATATTACAGATCTTGATGATCTCATAAACATCCATATTGTCGTGACGGCAGATCTTTGCAAGCTCATTAGCAAATGCAATATTTACCGCACGGAAAGTATTCTCAACGACTTTTGTCATCTCAGCAGTCTTAATGTCAGTTACTACGATCTCACCCTGACAGAACGATGCATAAAGTTCTTTGATCTTTTCGCCGATTGCCTTGTCATCTGCACCGATAGTACGGTTATTGTGAAGCAGCTCATATACCATATTGCCGGGGATGATACGCTCAGGAGCATGAACAAGATTGATATCCACACCAATGGTAAAACCATTCTCTTCAATAACAGGACGAACAAATTTCTCGATCGTTCCGGGAGAAACGGTCGATTCAATTACAACAGTTGCGCCCTTAGGGCAAACCTTCATTACATCCTTAACGGCTGCCACAACATAGCATGCATCGACTTTCTTACTGAACTTGTCATAGGGAGTAGGTACAGAAACGATATAAACGTCTGTTACCTGATACTCTGTTGTGAACTTAATGCCGGCTTTGAGAGCATCCTGGAAAAGATCATCAAGACCGTCTTCCTTGAATGTAGTTTTTCCAGCATTAAGCGTTGCAACAAGTTCCTTGTTGTAGTCTGTTCCGATGACCTCAACTCCGTGAGATGCCATCATAAGTGCTGTGGGGAGGCCGATGTAGCCAAGTCCGATTACGTTAATCATAAATACAACTCTCCTTAGTCATTTTATTCTTTTCTAATAAGTGTTTTAGTATTGCAAGCATAATCCAAAAATTTGAATCATCCCAAAATGAATATGAAACCATTAGTCTAACAATTGAACAAGAAAAAAACACAATAAAGAACTGCTTAAAATCTGAGTTTTGTTTTATAAAAAAGCCTTTAAAAATATTTATAAACAACAATAAGATAATACCTGCACCAACGATTAATCCAAATTGCATAAATATCTCTAAAAACATATTATGACAATATGTTCCAAAGAAATATCTATCAGATAACATACCATAACCTACAATCCAATTGTTCTGTATTTTTTCTATAGCCATATCATATATAGAATGCCTTATAGGATCTTCAGCAATACTGCCATTAATGATTCGTTGAATAGTTCTAGATGAAAAACCAATGCTTTCAAAAACAGATCCAATAGCCTCTAATATTTGTTGATAAAACAAGACTATAAGTACTGATATTATAATTATGATGATAAAGAATTGGATTTTTTTTCTATATTCGATCTCATTAGAACGTATAAAGATAATAAATAATAGAAGATAAACTAGAACGCATAGAAATGAAGCTCTTGATCCTAACATCAAGATTTCCCCTGCGGCAATACAACCCAGCACAATGAAAAATACCTTTTTTTGGTTCAGACCAACAGAAATAAAAACTAGACACGGTAATAACATCTTATATCCAAAAGTCATACTATAATCCAAATGTACTATTCCCTCTGGGGTTGAAACAATCCAGTATCCAGCGCTTATTGCATTAATAGATTGAATGAAATAAAATACAAAAAGAAAAATTGAAGATATAATAATTATTGAATACAAATCACTATTCTTTTGAAAAAGTCTAAAAACAGAATAATAGATTACACCTGAATATGGAGAAACCACTGTACTCCACATCTCAGATTCTACTATTCTTTGATATTCAGGATGCATAAAAATCGTCACATAGAAAAATAACACTGCTGTAACAATAATAACAATAGCATCCATAGGAATTTGTTTTGGTCTTGTCAATAACAAAAGAAAGAAAGGAATATAACATAGACTCATGAGAATTATTGTTCTAGCAATGCCTGAGATTCCTATACTTAGAATAATTGAACTAATCTCCTGCACACAAAGGAGAGATACACCACATAAGCAGGTCAATATTCTCTTTAATTTAATCTGATTATGTGCAATAACATTATCCATATTTGTCATTCTTTCGCTGTAAGATACTGAATTATTGGTTGCATCACAACAGGCATATCAACATTCGTTTTTGCAAAACTTCTAATCTCGTCTACTATTTTTTCCTTATCTTCCCGCATATATATATTGTCATAAAAATCAATAATTCTATCAATATTAATAGGCGATGAATCATTACTAAAAACTAAAATAAAAGGCGGTTCTTCATCACAGATTAGTGATATTTTGCATCCTGCTATTGTTGGTAATCCTTTAGCTAAATACTCTCCTTCTTTTAATGTACTAATAGTATTAATCTTGTATTTGTATAATCCCAAAGAGGAAACAGCAATATCTGTATGATTATATACATTATCTAGTTCATCACCAATTAGTTTCCCATGAAAAAGAACATGTGATTCAATTCCATACTTCGTAACCATTTTTTTGTATTTTTTTACCTCAACGCCATCTCCGACAACATTATAAATTATTTCCCTCTTCCCCCCATTATTATAATAATTTGCTATTCCTTTTATAAGTCTTTCAAATCCATGATGAACTTGCATATGTGCAACTGAAGTCAAATATATTGTTTTGCTGTCAATATGCATGTTACTATTCTTCTTATTAATTTGATCTACATATACACCATTGCTTGTTTTGATCGTTTCTACGCCAAAAATCAAATTATCTTTTGAGTATGTAACTATTCTATCCACATATTTTCTGTACTTCCTTCTATATATTAAATCTTTTGCATAAAAAGGAAGTTGTCGAATAAAATGAATAGTATTTCTTGAGTAATCATCCTTATCATATGGATAAGTAAAAACCTCTATCACTATCTTGCATTTTGGATATGTAGCTTTAATATACGATAAAAATTTAATAAAGCTGCTATCAGCTGTAAATCGTCTAATATAAATGTAATCTGGATTTTTTATTTTCGAAATAACAATTGAATAATCAAATCCTAAAGGCAACCAAACAACACGAGATTTCAGCTTATCCCAAATAGTTCTTCTCCCAAGTGCCATCGTTATTAACTCGATTTTTGAAATGGTTTTAAATTCGTGAATTTGCATATTAACTTTATTATAGACGCCCGAACTTTTTGATCCAAAAAAAATATAATACCCTTGCATATCAAAACGCTCCTTAATAATTTAAGTTTAGCAAATCTAAAAACCTAACAATTTCGTACGTTTTTGCGTTCCACGTCTCAACATCGGCATTGTTTCGACACATAATACCGGTCTGTTTGTCGAACATTAATCTTTTCTGAATCTGAAATGTTTTCTTACATAGTTCTTCACTGTAAAAGCCCTCAACTAAAGACACATAGGGAAGTTCAAATGCCGGAGAATTGTAACCATAGCCATATATATTAAAATCTACACCATTTTTTATATGCTTATATACCTTATTTCTTCTATTAAAGGTTTCAATATCTTTAGCATGGTCAACTGCTTTCTTGTATATTGGCGAAGAAAAAAATGGTAAATCTCCGTACCTTTCCTTTAGAATGCAGAATCCATACATATCAAAAATATGATATCCGCGGTTAATATAGTGCAAATCAAGCTTTTGAGGACACAGATTACTAATTGGTGTGGCAAGAGCCTTGACAATAGTTTTCTTAGTAATTCTTGGAGATTCAATCGCTATAGCGTGATATAACTCCCCGTTTCTATATACTCGAAAATCCCTATCTGTTCCAGCCGACAAGAAATCTTTAACAATCTTGCCCATCTCCAGTCTAGGATAATACTCCTCTAAAGGAGATGAACACGCCAAAAACCATACTTGATGGTTATATGTCACATCAACCCCAATATTCCTACCATCAAGTTCCACTCTCTCAAAAGCATGCTTATCATAATTGTATTTTTGCGATAAAAAAATGCTTTTAGCACACTCAAGACAATGATCATCTTTTGATAACGCATAATAATATAGTAACGCTTCGATAACCCAAGCCTGACCAATAACGCCATTCAAGTGATCAAATTTGTCTGTAATCATACACTCAATGGCACCGGACCTCGATTTTGCCTGTTCTGTACACAGATAATCAGCGAATGATTTACACAAATCTAAGTACTCTTTTTTTTCAGTTTTTTTATAAAGATATGTATATATAACAAGATAGTGGGCTGTATTTCTTACTGGTGTGTCTAGATGTCCATGCGGTCCATTATGCCCCGGTATAGCATGGCCTAGTTTTTTAAATCTTTCATAATTTAATTCACCCAGTTTAAATATATACTTTTCCTGACCAATCATTTCTATAAACCTCATTTTTTAATTAGTTTCCAAAGTTTTTGGGCTATATTGTATTCAACCGTTCCTAATACGATTGAAATATCAAGTAAGGCAAGTTGACCAACTGATAACAAATTATATCTCTTGTAATACTTTCTTAATGACACTCTGTCGAACCAGAACACCTTACTATTCGAGAATTTGGATCTCTTATGATTGTGAATATAACTTGAGGAATTAATGATAGCAGCCTTGTAACCTAAATTTAGCGCGTCCCGTCCAGTAAAAAGTTCTTCTCCATAAAGGAAGATGCCTTCGTACAGATAATTATTCTTTATTAAAAACTCACTCCTCAGCCCAAAGAACGCCCCTGGTACAGCATCCACATATCGAATCCCATTCTTGGCATAATCAATTTGATAGTTTTGGTCTTCAATAATGGTTTTTTCCTTCCCTAATCGCGTTAAAAAGAAACAATTTCTTATAGATGTGCGCAGATTTGGGAATTCAAAAAACTGATGGATTTTTGAATTATCAGCTCCATATCTTTTTGTAGAAATCAAAGCAATTTTTGGATTTTTCATAAAGGTACTTTTAATCTCTTTAATTGTTTCCTTTTGAAATATAACATCTGGATTGGCAATAAAAACAAATTCACATCCTTTTCTATTAATTAGGTACCTCAATCCAACATTATTTCCTGAGTTATATCCTAAATTCATTTTGTTTTTTATATAATGGATTTTTCTATGATTAAAGTCGTTATTAAAATTGTCATTCGATGCATTATCAACAACACATATTTCATCTACATCCTCAAATTCTTTAATAGTGTTAACTAACGCTACCGTAAGATCATGAGAATTATAATTTAATACAACTATACCACAAGTTCCTTTTCTTATATTCATTGTTAACTGCTCCATTTATAATTTTACAAATTCATTTGCTATAGAGTCCCAAAGATACTCTTGCTTTATTGTTTGCCTTGCATTATTTCCAAGAAAGTCTTTTCTTTTAATGCCTTTCTCGATCAGAGCACACCATATATTAACATCGTCAGTATTACAGAGTATTCCATTTTTCCCATTATCAATAACATCATTTGGACCAGGTGCTTTATGAGCTACAACAGGAAGACCATAATACATTGCTTCAAGAATTGTCATTCCAAATATTTCTTTGGAGGACAGATTTATTAGGCAGTCACTTGCAACCATATACTTATACATTTCTTCATATGGAACACGTTCAATGTACTCTATAAAACTATTCATTTTATTTTCACGAATATAATCTTTCAATTGCTTTTGAAGAGGCCCTTTGCCTATAAGGATCAATTTATAATTGCTATCTTCTTTATGCATTTTTTTAGCTATATCGCAAGCCAAAAAAGGTTTCTTATAATCAATTATTCTGCCAACAAAAAGAATTATTTTATCGTTTGGCGAATAGTGTAATTCTTTCTTTGTTTCTAAATCTGGGCTTTTTTTCTCAGAAAGCAATTCAGCATCTAATCCTATGCTAATAACTCTAGAAAACGGAATTTTATGCTTAATCATTTCATTCTTTACACGAGTTGTCTTAGCCGCATTAATTGAATAATGATATGATTTAATATTTCGAATAAGTATCAGTTTTGTGTAAAACTGATGTAACCAACCTGGGTTATCAGAAAGAACGCCTCCCATATATTGAATACACGGGATACTTTTTTTTCTACACCACATTATTACATTTTTTGCCCATAGCTGATTATCAGAAAACAAAATGATTCGGTCTGGTTTAAATCTATCAAGAATTCTCACATCAAAAATACCATGTAATCCAATTGATTTATGTGGCAAATAATATACAAATTTATATGTATTATCAGATAATATCCTATTCGTTTCTTTATGTAAGAACAGTACATTCACTTTGTGTCCCATTTTCATTAAAGCATTAGCCAAACCAATTTCTTGTACATTGTAAGTACCAACCTTACCAAAGTCTCCCGTATTTGTTCTGATAATGACGATTCTCATATTCGTTTCTCCACTCATTCATTTAGTAAATAACAATATAGTATTCCACTCTCGCTATTAATACTGCTTTATTTCATTACATTAGTCATCATAATATTTTTGAAATCAGAAAAACTATATACGTTTCCATGTTTTGCTTTTAGCGTCCCATTTTTTTACAATTTGAGCTGGTGCGCCAACAGCTATCGAATTTGGTTCAATAATAGAATTAACAACGGAATTAGCCCCAATGATGCATCCGTCTCCAATAACCGCACCGCTCAGAATGGAACAATGTTCTCCAACCCAAACATTGTTTCCAATTTTAATTTTCCCTGAAAATAATTCTCTTTTCTTTGGAGGATAATTTGGTGAAGAACACACTCCATTTTCCTCTGCGGAATATAATCCATGTGATGTATCTCCAATATAAACATAATTCGCGCCTAAGAAATTATCTCCTATGGTAACAGAATTAAGTGCAGAAATATGCGTGTAATCACCAATGTCACAATTACGTCCGATGTGCAATGTTATGTTATTTGGAACCAGCAAATCGAATCTACAATGAGGACCGATTCTTAATCCCTCTCCATAAGTAAAATTCTTTCTACCACGAATATCAAATGGTCTTCGAATAATAGTTGCTCTGGGATAAAAAAGCCTCGTTAAAAGGACAGAATAGCATGTCTTTATAAAGCTTCCTATAGTGTACTGATTACGATAATTTTCAATTTGTTTATATCTCTTCTCCATAGTGCATATATCCTCCCTGTGTATTAGATTCCAAATAAAACTATATCTTAAATCCCCATTTAGAAAAATACTTTACCATCGAAGAAATCATAATCATTGAGCATTTCAAAGAATGATAAGCAGCTCGTTTTCCTTCGTGAATAACAGAAAGACTAGGTACACATTTACACGCTCCATATTTCAAGAGTTTCCTAGTTAAATCAGCATCTTCATAGTATAAAAAATAGCGATCATCAAATCCTTTTACTTTCTTGTAATACTTCGTTTTTATTGCCATAAATGCTCCAGAGCAAAAATCAATGTTAAACGGTTTGCCATCATTATTCATAACTTTTTCGTGCATAGAGTATTCTTTTCTCCATTTTTCAAAAAATCTTATCTTACGAAAAAAACGAGCAAATATCAAATGCAGTTTCGGCTGTGCCTTTGGAGGAAAAACAAAATCCCCATTTTCAGAAACCATTTCCGGCGTACATATTACAGTACTTTTTGAATTCAATAAAAAATTCCCAGTCTTTCTTATAAGCTCAGTATCAAAACGTATATCTGGATTAATGATAAAATGAACTTTTGAATGAATTTTCCCTATAGCTGCATTATGACCATACCCATATCCTCCGTTCCTTTTGTTTTTTATAACTTTAACGAACGGGTAATTTTTCACCACATAATCAACTGTCCCATCTGTTGAACAGTTATCTATTACAAATGTTTCAATATCTTGGAAAATATCGCTTTTTTGCAGACAATTCAATACTTCACCAATATCATCTATGCTATTATAAGTAACAATAGATACACTATACTTCATCACAAATCACCATATCTTTCCCCATAGCACCTATGGTTTATAAGATAAATAATAATACAGAATTGACTAACAAAAACAACAAACTTGAATTATTTGCTGTATTTAGTTATACTTCAGTTAACCTAATAGAATCTGTAAAGGAAAATAGCTGATAATCATTTGTAAGATGAGCAGTCAAATCTTTACTTACAGCCAAACTACCAAAAGCCTTGTTAACTAATCCTTTGATTTTCCCCGGTACACACGCACCAACAGGAACAAGCCAATTTAACTTATCTGATATGACTCTTTTCTTATTATGTGCTTTAGCAATCTCGCGTATAAAATCAGAAGTCTTGACATATTCCTTGTTTTGTGGCCAATATGTTCCTCCATCACCATTTTCAATTAATAATCTCACAAATTCACAAAGATTACCGATATAAAGAACGGATCGTTTATTATTGAAATCCGGGAAGAAAGGAACCTTCATAGCAATACTTCTCATACTGTTGTAATTACCTTTGCATCCAGGACCATAGATCATAGGGGGACGAAGAATCGCAACATGAAAAGTATCAGAATTAAGTTTATTAAGTCTTATCTCTGCCTGCCATTTACTGTTACCATAAAAATTTGATGGATGCGGCTGTGTATCCTTAGTAATGTGCCTTGTGTTTTTATAGGAACCATTACCGCTATCGCCATATACGAGCAATGAACTCATATAGATAAATTGCTTAACACCTGCTTTTTTGGCTTTTAAAGCTGTTTCAACTGCAAGTCCACAGTTCACCTTGTAATATAGCTTCTTTGTTTCTTTGGAAACATTACTTATATCAGCATGAGCAATACCTGCTACATGATAAACCGCATCAAAACCCCTGAAATCAAACTCTTTCCATGATTCACCTATCATATCAAGAACTTCAACTTCATACTTATCAGGATATTTTTGCAGCCACTCCTGAACTTTTGTACCAATATAGCTTCCTTTTCCGGTAATCAAAACTCTTATCATTTCAACTATCCTTTTTACTTGTCTTCTATTATCTCAGCAGCCTTACGTCCTTCATTTGTATGGTCTTCAACATCTTTCTGACTAAACACTAAAGCTATCGTTTTGAAAAATATATACAGATCCAGTTTCAAACTGATATTGTTTACATAGTATATTTCCTGATTATACTTATCTTGAATAGTCTGATTATTTCTTCCGTGTATCGCAGTCCAAGACGTAATGCCGGGGAGCACTTCAAATCTAACAAGCTGTTCTTTGTTATAAGTACCCAAGTCATTAATAAGAAAAGGCCTTGGTCCGATAAAACTCATTTCACCCTTAAGTATATTAATCAGCTGAGGCAGCTCATCGACACTGGTCTTTCTTGCAATATTACCTGAAACAGTCATTCTTTCCTGATCAGACAAAGCCCTGCCTTTTTTGTCCCTCGTCTCGACTCTCATTGAACGGAGTTTGTACATAGTAAAGATCTTTTGATGATATCCTGGTCTGCGCTGCTTAAATATAGCCGGTCCCTTTGATTCCAGCTTGATCCATACAATAAAAATCAGCGTTATGATTGAAGCCGGAATAATCATGATCAAGGCAAGAATAACATCTAATACTCTCTTGATTTTCAAATACCTTCTCTGCTTTGTAGTGAATCTATGATTACTCCTATAAGCCATAACTACACTCCCTTATTTTGCAGGATTTCCCTTTACAACTGCTCCGTCAGGAACAGGTTTTACCACAACAGAGCCCATCCCGATAAGAGCTTTTTCTCCAATAGCAATTCCTTCTCTTATCGTACTATTGCCAGATATATACGCTTGCTTTCCGGTAGAAGAACTTCCAAACATAATCGTTTCACCGACTACAAGAGTATCTTCACCGATCTGCACATTATGAGAGATAAAGCAGCTGTTGTCAACGCGGGAACCTGAATGAATAACAGTATCATCAATAGCACCTTTTCCTATTACAGTCAAAGCCCCTATCTGAACATTATCCTCAATAGTCACACCGCCGAATTGAGGAATGGTAACTATCTTTCCATTCTTGTCTCTTCGGGTAGTCAACCCGTCGGAGCCAATGACCGTGTTCTCTCTGATAATACAATTGTTTCCAATCTTAACAGAACCAATCAGCTTTACACCGGAACCAATATAGCAGTTATCTCCGATAACTACTTCTGAATCAATGTATGCCCCTGCAAATATTTTGCAATTACTGCCGATCTTGGCACCGTCGCAAATAAATGCACCGTTCACGGTTTTGAAAGAAACAGGCTCCCTATTATATGTAATGCCATTATCTCTGAAAAACTCAGCGAAACCAAGTCTCGGTTCACGATGCAGAATCACAGCATGAAGCTCGGAAAGTTCAGAAGGGATTTCTTTGCTTTCAGGCCAGATAACTATACACTCTCTTACTCTTAAAACAGCTTTCCACTTATCTATATAACCCTCGGTAACAAACATTACTGAATTATCCTTTGGATTATTTAGAGATGACGGACGAACGACAAAATAATTCTTAGAACTATCATATTTCGATGCGTCAACTTTAAAGAATTCTTTCATTTATTCTTTCCCCACCACAAACACATAATTGGTAGTCGCACTTCCGCCGATATTCAGCATCATCGCATTCTTCGCGCCCTCGATCTGATACCTTCCCGCCTGCCCCATGACCTGCTTGTACAGATCAAGGAACATTCTCGCTCCGGAAGCGCCGACAGGGTGTCCGCAGCCGATAAGTCCGCCGCTTGCATTGATAGGCTTGCTGCCGCCGAAGGCTATCGTGCCGTTTTCTATCGCTTCATACTCCTTGCCGGGAGCTGTGATGCCGAAGCTCGAGATAGCTGCGTACTCGCTTGAAGTAAAGCAATCGTGCGTTTCAAAGCAGTCGATGTCATCGACGGTCAGGCCGCTTCTTCTGTATGCATCGAGCACAGCCTGCCTTGTCCAAGGAAGGATGTACTCGGAATTTGCGTTGTCAGCCATTTTCTTGTCAAAGAGCATCGGAGCAGTTCTGTGACCGTAACCCTTGATTATCGGCTTGTCCTTTATGCCGCGCTCCTTGATGAATTTCTCGGAGCAGAGAACAACTACTGCCGCACCGTCAGTTACCTGCGAGCAGTCGGAAACTGCAAGCTTACCGCCCACAAGCGGATTGGTGTCGGTACCTCTTGTGCTTGCCTGCTCAAAACTCATGAACCACTTTCTTGTCTGCGAGAGAGGATTTCTCTTAGCATTCTCGTAGTTGATAACGCTTATCCTTGCAAGAGCGTCCATATATCTTTTTTCGTCAAGCTCGGGATACTTTTTCAGGGTCTCGTCCGCCAACCTCCCGAACAGCTTCGGGAACGGCAGATCAATGCCCTTGCCCTCTTTTTCGTAGTAGGCAGCTCTGCCTAAGAAATCACCGCCGAGCTTTGAGTCAACGGTTTTCATCAGCTCCCAGCCGACCACGATAGCAACATCATAATCGCCTGTCATTATTTTAGTCTGAGCTGCGTCAAGCGCTACTGAGCTTGATGCACAAGCCGCCTCATATCTTGCGGAGGGTACGCCGTAAAATGCAGGATCGACCTCTGTGAGAAAGGCTCCGAGGTGTCCCTGATCGGTGTATTTTTCCGCTATGAAATTCCCCACGAAGCAGGCAACTCTGTTTTCTTTGTTAAGCTCCCTGACATCATCAAGTGTGATGCCCGCATCGGCAAAACCGTCTGCAACTGCCTCTTTCAGCAGAGCGACCATGTTCTTGCCTTCCTTTTTCCAGTTGCGCTCAAAATCGGTCTGAGCACCGCCAAGTATGTATACCTTGCTCATCGTGCTTACCTCCCCGATTTGAAATACAGTCTGTAGTCGTACTTTGAAGGCTTGACATCTGCAAGCAGCCTGTCAATATCCACCTTCTCGCATATTTCAGGGAGACGCTCTCTGATAAGCGAGGGAACATCGGCAACTGTTGAAAGCGCCTGATACATCGCAAGGGGAGGACACCAGTTAAATCCTGTCGCCATTACATCATCGGCGGCTTCAATGGTATAGCCGACCTCCTCCGTCGCATAGAGGGAGTAAACTATATATTTCAGCAGGAATGAAAGACATATCACGGCTTCCTGCGAGTGATTGTTCACCAGACGCTCAAAAGCCTTGTTGTAGTCGCCCTCTTTGATGTATTTTTTCATCTTATCCGCAAAGGGAAAAACATAAGGGATAACATCGCGGTAAAAGCCGGTATTCAGATCAAGAACTGTATTGCGCTTAAAGCCGTTTTCGTACTTCACAAGCTGATAAAGACCCAACCCTGACTTACGGCCGAGCTTCTTTTCCTCAACGAGTTTCTTCACGAAATCCGGGAGAATGAATGTATCTCTCGCATAATCGTTTGTATTTTCATATACGTTATCGACGATAGCCTTATGAACATCAAGACCGACAAAATCTGATGTCACCAGCGGAGCCATTGATCTGCCGGTGAATGAGCCGAGCAGAGCATCTATGTAGTCAATACCGCCGTTGTCCTTGTATTTCTCGGCATACTGCAAAGCCTCGTTGATAAACTGAAATCCTATGCGGTTTCCGAGAAACGCGGGAGAATCCTTGACCTCTACCACTGTTCTGAACAGAGTGTCTTTGAGGTACGCTTTAAGCTCCTCGGCAAGTGTCTTATCGGAATACTTTGTTGGTGTAAACTCGCACAGAGGCATATTATACGGCGGATTGAAAAAATGCACACCGAAGAAATGAGCTCTCAGCTCCTCGGGATAGCACTCCGCAAGAGTGGTTATCGACAGACCGGAAGTGCCAGTGCAGGCAACAGCATGAGGCTGCAAAGCCTTTGCAACTCTGCTATGGATATCTTTTTTTATGTCAATGTTTTCTGCTGCGCTCTCGAAGACCAAATCAGACTTTGAAATGCAGTCCTCCAGCATAGAGAAATCTGCAGGGATAAGGTTGGCAGCGATGCTGTCAGCTCTGACTGACTTGACTATCCTCGGGATGGTTTTCTTTACTTTTTCAATATCCCTTGCAACGCAGTAGACCTTAGCGTTACCAAAGGATGCAAATATTCCGGCTACATTGGCACCCATGGTGCCGGTGGATCCGATGAGGGTGACGGTTAATATTCTCAAGTATTGATCCTCCAATAAATTACTGTGCTCTGAAAACACTCTCAAACGCCTCGGCATACTCTATTCCTGCCTGCGCACCTCTCGAAGCGGCCAAACCAATCAGAGCTTCCTCGCTTCTCGGATGAGGATAAGGTCTCATAACGCCTTTGTATGCTTTCAAAGCGTCCATTTTAACATTCAAGCCGTCCTTACCGATCTCAACAAAATAATTCGGATTGAAGCGATTCTCGGATGAATTCAGGCTCCACTCAGTGCTTGACGGCACTTCCATATATACAAATTCTTTTAGCGCGGGAACACCTTCCTTACGCTGAAAAAGCCGGCAAGCGGCCTGTGCCGCGCGGCTTGTTTCCTGGTGATCTATATTTGTATCGGAGGGGTGATGGGTATAGATAGCCTCTGCGTTCCAGTCCTCGATGCAACGTTCAATATACTGAACCAACTCGAGATGCGGAACGGTGTTCATCTTGATGTTCGGAAAATCTGCGTGATAAACCTTTTCAACGCCCATAATGGACATAGCCTTGGCTTCGTCCTCTTTGAGCGTAGCAGAGATATTGTTTCTTGCAGCAGCATGGCCTGACATTATTGCAACAGCCACCTTATTGCCGTTTTTTATCAGTTTGTGTATAGTCGCACCTGCTCCGAGCACCTCGTCATCTGGGTGTGCCACTACAAAAAGATAATTCATATTCTTCACTCTTTCTATTTTAGATTTCAGAAGAATGTTTGCTGTTCTTCCCCAATCCAATTCGTATCATTGACCTGCTCATTCTCATCAAGCGTAATGACAACCGCAGAGCCCTCCGCTCTCAGCACGGCGACTGAATATTTCCTGTCAAAGACATACCCGGCAAGTGTTTCACCATTCTCAAATTCCAGTATTTTATCGCCGACCAAAACTGTGATCGGCGAACTTATTTTTCTTACAAATTGATCTATCTTATATGTCATAACTTGCTATCCTATTACATATTCTCCAACCGCCCCTGCCACCATATTGACGGCACAGAACAGCCGAAGCAAGATTTATATATCTACCTAATCAGGCAGAACGATAATATCATAAGTTATACCGGCCACGCCACATCCCCGCAAAGCTCCTTCAGCTTCACGGTCTGGTCTGCGGTGAGCTTTCCCTGCCGCAGCAGTTTCAGCTGTAAACTCCGCCACTTGCGCAGCTCCAAATCCTTATACTTGTCGCAGGTGGGCTGTTTACCAAAGCGGGCGAGAAAATCCATATATGTCTCGTAGTATTTCAGCCACGTTTCATTTTTATGGAGTTCACGCGGCGTCGTAAAAGGCAGACCCGCCGCTTTTATACGCTCGGCACGCTCACTCGGCAGCTTGCCGTCATAGTAGAGCGCCACCTGCTTGCTGTACCATTGTCCGATTCGCAGACCGCCAGCAATAATCTTGACTTCCGGGAGCGTCCCATGTTCCTTGAAATACTTTATGACAAGCTCCAAAGCTTGGTTCCAATTAGCATCTTGCTTATTCCAAGAGAAATCAATAGCTTCAAGCTTTTTGATGCGATCCTCGGACAGCGTTCCTCGATATTTCTCGGTGCGCTGCGAGTTCATCCATACATAAAGTACTTTGGCTCGCGGATCATTCTTCCCGTCAGAGTTTTCAGGGAAACGCCCGTGTTGTTTCAAATACTCGCAAAGCTCCTCGTATATCTGCTCCCAGGACGATCTTTCCCGCTGCGACATATCGCAACCGAGAGCCAGCAGCTTTTCGGCTCTGTCATCCTCAAGCAGACCCTTGTTGTATCTCGTTTTCTGCGCGTTGAACCAAGCGACAAGATATTTCTTTTCCTCCGCGACCTCGGAGGGCAGCGGGAAATGTCCAAGCTTTTCAGTAATCGCCTTTAATTCTTCATAGCAGGACTGCCAGTTGGTCTCGCGGATATCCCAAGGAAAACCGATACCGTTGAGCTTTTTCACACGCTCTTTCGAGAGCTTGCCCTGATTGTTTAGTGTGCGCTGCAAATTGCACCATTTGCCGACCAGCACGCCCTCGTAGGAAGTATTTGTCGCGGGGAAACCGTCGTGCTTCTCGACGTATTCTTTCAACAGCTCAAAGTTGAAATCCCAGCTGTTTGCGAAGGTGTCGTTCAGCTCGTTGAGAATCTCTCTGATGTCACGGACATAGTCGTAAAGCTCAAATTCGATCTCGTCGTCGTACTCGCCTTCGCTGCGTGCGATCTCCATAAATCCCGCGTATTGCTGCGCGGTGTCGCCCGTCTCAAAGTTGTTGACAATGTCGAAAATGACAGGTTTTCTCTTGGTGTCGGAGCAGGCAAGCGCACGCCCCAGCTGCTGATAGAACACATTTGCACTCTGCGTCGCGCGGAGCATTATAACTCCGTCAACATCGTCAAAATGAACGCCCTCGTTCAGCATATCAATGCAGAACAGGAGCTTCAATGCGCCCTCGTCCTTGTCATTTCTGAACTCGTCAAACTGCTTGTCCGACGCGCTGTTCTGCGCGTAGACGGTATATTTATGGATAACGCGGTTTACTTTCGTGAACCACGAATCGCACTCGTTGACCATTCTTTGAAGCTGTTCCACGTTGGGGCAAAAGACAATATACTTGCCCGCCTTGTCGGGAATATGCTTCTCGAATATTTTTTCAATGCCTACGTCAAGCTCCGCGATCATTGACTTTGCTTTCCTGATCTTTCCGAGCAGGACATTTTTCAGCCTCGGATTGCCCGACTGTTCGGCTTTTATTTCAAGCTGTTCTATGTCGCCGCGGAAGCTGTACCACGAGGTAACATAGATCGGCAAAGGTAAAATCTTTCTTTGTATCGCTTCGGCAAGCGACATATTGACTGCATACACACCGTCGAACAACTCGTCCGCCATATTGCGCCCGCTGTCGAGGTAGCGTATCGGGGTAGCCGAGGTTCCGAAGATCTTCGCATCGGGATTGGTGTCCAAAAGCTCTTGAACCCCGCGCCCCCACTCGTCCGCACCGCAGCGGTGGAACTCGTCAAGGACGATGTAATCAAAGCTGTCGATAAGCTCCGCCTGCGACAGTCGGGTGTAGGTCACGAACCGCACATTTTCAAGTGAGATGCCGTTCTCATCTGCGATATCCCGCATCTGCCCGAAGATGTAAGTCGATGGCGAGCAGACCGCAAACAGCTTGTCGGGATTGTCCGCAATAAGCTGCATTATGAGGTAGCTTTTGCCCGTTCCTGTCGGCTGTACCGCCGCCACCCGCTGATTTGACGCAAAAAGGCTCACCATGTTCGCATAAGTCTCACTGTTGTGTTTATGCAGTAACATAGACCTCACCTTCTCACGGCATCAATTTTTTCGTGAAATGCTGTATTTTATGTGAAACGATGTATAATTAAAAAACGCAATGGCGCATTATCATACCTTATAAGTATAACACCGCATATTAGATTTGTCAATAAGCACAGCTTTGATTTGTGCAAATGGTGTAATATACCTTATAAAAAGCAAGGAATTTGTCAAAATTATAAACGGAGGAATGAAAATGAGGAAAATTAGCGTCTATCTGCGCAAAGACAGCAGATGGGAGGCACGAGTGGCAATGGGTGTAATCGGTGGAAAACGGCAGTACAAGTCATTTTATGGCAGAACAAAGCAAGAAGCCGAAAGCAAGGCGCTTACGGCTTCTTGTTATGTTGAGGAGCAGATTTTAACGGAAATTACCGTCACCGAGCTGTGTGCGGAATGGCTGCAAATCAGCCGCACCCGAGTGAAGCTGTCCACGCTTGCAAACTATCGCATGAAGGTTGAAAAGCACATAATCCGGTACTTTGGCGAGCTTCTGTGCCACGAGCTCACGTCCAAGAGCGCCAACGCTTTCGTGCAAAACAAGCTGAGATTGGGGCTGTCCCCGCGCTATGTTGCGGATATTGTGGTACTGCTGAAATCGGTGTTTAAGTACGGGCGGCAGGAGTACGGCATAGCGAATCCGTTTGAGAACATTGTTTTGCCGAAATCCCTAAAAGCCGATGTTCGATTGCTGTCCTCTGCGGAACAGGAGAGGTTGAAAAGCTATCTGAATCAGCATCGAAATAATCTGTCGCTCGGAATAACTCTCGCCCACGCTATGGGGCTGCGGATAGGTGAGGTCTGCGGGCTGATGTGGTCGGACATCGACTTTGAAAAACGCATTCTTACCGTCAACCGCACCGTTCAGCGAGTGGCGGTACATAACGGCAGAAACAAGACCGAGGTCATCGTTATGCCGCCGAAAAGCGCTACATCAACCCGCGAGATACCGATTCCCGACGGCGTTTTTACGTTATTGCAGGAGTTCAGGAGTGCTGGTGAGCATTACGTTCTAAGTGATACCATACGCCCCGTTGAGCCGAGAAAATTGCAGTATTATTTCGCCAAGACACTGAAAAACGTAGGATTGCCGTCAGTACGGTTTCACTCGCTCCGCCACGCCTTCGCCGGAGCCGCTATCGCTGCAGGTTTCGATGTAAAAACACTCTCTGAAATACTCGGACATAGCAGGATAGAACTGACTTTAAATCTTTATGTCCATTCTGACATCGAGCGCAAGCGGCAATGTATGGAGCTTTTAAAGTGGTCAGCTTAACGTCAAATGTACGTCAGACGGTGGTCAAGCAGAGCTGATGTTATACCCATAGATTCGATGTTTCTCGGCGGTTCGTGATAAATTACAGCATTTTGCGATAAACCGAGACAGTTCACTGTTTCGGCTTTTTTATTATCTAAAAAACTCCCGCACACCCGTACAATTCAATATATTACTCAATTTCTGCGTAAATGTCAATACTCACTTTCTGAATAATGTATAATGTTCGGGGGTGATTTCAATGACTTTACATTTAAGGCTCCGGGACCTGCGGGAGGACAACGATATGTCGCAGGCGCAAATGGCGGAGCTGCTCAACTGCTCTCAGCAGACCTATTCCCGCTATGAATCCCATACCACCGAGATACCGCTGGAATCGCTGATTTTCCTCGCGGAGTACTACAAAACGAGCGTGGATTATCTGCTCGGACTGACCGATACCAGGAAGCCTTATCAGAGGAAGAAATAAAAAACGCGACACCGTGCTTGGTGCCGCGTTTTGGCTAAATAGTATTGAATTATAACTGATTTATTTCCAACAGCTGATCAACCACGATGTAGCCGTTGCTTCTATTCAGTTTACTATTGTGTTTAGAACGCAGGGAATAATAACAGTTCTGTCATTTCTGTTCTTTCCTTTTTCTGAGAGCTGCAAGAACATCACTCAGATTATCATTGCTGACTACTCCCGGCTTTTCTTCCTGATATTCGATAAGATTTTCCTTGTTTTCGATCTCCATTTGTCTTACTCGGGTATATAATTCTGAATAGTTCCCGTTCTTTACTGCCTGCTCGACAAACTGTTTCACATCATCCGCTATAACAGCATAGGAATCATAGAGATCAACGACTGCCTGTTTTATCCTTTCAAGCGTCAGCGGTTCGCCGCGCTTTTCCTGATCCCAAAGCACACCAATAATATCGGATCTGTCATACTTGTACTCTCTGCCGGATCTCATTTTCATTGCTACAAGATATTCAGCGGTCACAGTTCTGAAAGTGACTACATTTGAAAAAGTGCGGTAGTATGTTGAAAACCGTGCTATTCTGTCAGTATATGATGCTGTATTCTTAAAATCGTCGTTCATCCAGCCGTTCGGGAGACCGAATTTGTCACCAACGAAATTGATAGCTTCTTTCATGGAAGAGCTTGCGTTGATAACAGCATCCATATCATAGGTCATTTCCCGAAAGCCGTAATTGATGACAACAGCTGCGCCGCCTATCAGAATGACCTCTGCCGGAGTATTCTTTCCGTTTCGCTTTCTGAATTCTTTTGCCAGCTCTTTCAAATACAGATCAAGCGTATCTTTTGTAAAAGCAATATCAGACAACATTCCTTACCTCGCTTTCAATAATATTGAACCTGCGGAATTCGGGTATGCAATTCTGTTCGGCCCGTTTCAGCGGCTCGTCGGAATCCATTACCTCGCTCGTAAGACGGACGCCGACGGGATATATCGGCTTGCTTAGTTTCTTTGTCCGCAGGCCGTCATATCTGGTGCAAAGCGGGATGTCATTGACTCTGGAAAGATAATCGAGCATCGCAAGAAGATACAGTGCCTCTGGATACCAGCGCTTATTGTACAGCGACTGTATCTCATCGGATTCAAGCACGCTGAGCATAAACTCCACATCGCCCATATCTTTGACACGGTGACAGATATTGCTCTTGAACGTCTCAAAGGATGCCCTGTGATCCACTCTTGCGGATTCAAGTATCTCCTCGACAGACACTCCAAGGACTTTGGCTATCCTGTATAAAGTCCCGGCAGTGCATTTCTCCATATCAGCCTTGCCGCTGCAAATATCGTTGACGGTAGCCTGCGGAACACCGCTTTCTTTGCTGAGCCGGTATTTCGTCATACTACGTTTTTCAAGCAGTTCAATAATAAGCATAAAACTCGCCTCCTCTATCCTATCTTCTATCTATATTATAACGGTTGACCGTAGTATTTGTCAAGTGGTTTTCAGATTTATTTCATGATTAATTATGCCCGAAGAAAGCCCTCTGCATCCTACTATAAATGACGATATACTTTCATATAAAAAAAGCGTCGCCAAAAAAGCGACGAAAAAAGTGACGAATAAAAAGCGCCGAAAAAATATTTCTACCAAGACGCGGAATCATCTTGACCTCATTCTCAAACACATGGAGCCCGGAAAAATGGTATAAAAGCATTGATTTAGCAGACGTGTTAGTTGTAAAGTATGCCGCTGATCGGCTATAAAGCAATTATTACTCATAATGAAGACGGCTCACATTTGCAGACCACCTTTACACAACTGGGTTAGTATTGGTTCCTTTGTGTTAAAACAAAAAATGAGACCGCTGCAGAATGCAACGGTCTCATTTACACTACTCTAAAATAACGCTGTCAGGAATGGTGATAAAAGCGCACCTTAAATTGCATAAAGTTTTACACTACTCTAAAACGTGACACCCTCATGGATAGCAATAAGAGCACATCTTATTATGTCAGCATTTTACACTACTCTAAAACAAAAAATATAATCTTTTATTTATTATATCATATCAAGTATTATTTGTCAAATCAAATCAGTAATTAAAAGAGAAAATCCACATTTTATACAATTAAGTCAGTGCCTAACTCAGCACATTGCACAGTGATATCTTTTTTCATCAGAATTATACAACAAAGGGCAGTGCATTACACGATGATGATACGCTGTCCTGTCTTTTATTGCGTCCCGATCACTTCCAGCGCAAGGACTGCTTGTGTGTATTGGCATTTCCTCTGTAAAGAACAGATAGGGCCGGTCAAGCCGAAGATCGCTGTAAACCTCATCAGTTGAAACCTGATAGCTGACCTGGTCAATGAACTTTGAAGAAATAAAAATAGCTGCAGCTGTATGAGATCCAAATGGATCAACCATACGGCAGCAACTATATGCTTCAGACTTTCACTTGTTGTCAAATAGGGACATTTACAAAAAGCAATTTATTTTTGCCTTTGGTGTCCAAAATTCGGTACTCATTGCGTCAAAATCGTAGCTGTCCAAAAAATTGTATTGACAAAGCTGAAAAGTGTGGTATTATACTATTAAGCAATACTGAACGGGGTGAGGAAATATGCCAAAACTGGCGATGCTTTTTCCTTGCAACATCAACAAAAGGAGATAAACAAATGGAAATAAAAAATGATATTTATTCAGACTACAAAACTGCAAGGCAGTGGGCTTTGCTTGGGTTTCTACCTCTTGATGGGGCAGAAGGGATAAAGCTTTGGCCAAATGGCTTTCGTCAGAATGTTTATACTTATTATAGCCCGGATGAAGTAGCGAAAGCCACAAAGGAACAGCTTGACGTATTCTTTGCACCCGAGCGTGATAAACGCAGGAGGCAGGCAAGCAGACGGAGGGAACAACAAAGAGCTGCAAGGAAACGTATGAAAGAAGTGCAGCGTGAACATAGTATCATTATGGAGATGTCCAAGCAGAACGATCTGAACTGTGAAGGACATGAGTGCTATGTCATTGATGTTGAGACGACAGGCCTTGACCCGCAGCACGACGAAATCCTGCAGCTGTCAATCATCAACGACAAGGGCGAGATCGTCTTTGACAGCTATTTTAAGCCATGTGCAAAGTCTTGGGATGAAGCACAGCAGGTCAACCTAATCAGCCCTGAGATGGTCGAATCCGCCCCTTCTTTTGCTGAAAGAGTCGCTGAGATCAATGCTATCTTTCGTAATGCTGACAGGATCATTGGTTATAACACACAGTTCGATGTGATGTTTCTTCTAAACAATGGCATTGTATTCCCTGCAAATGTTAAGTATATTGATGCAATGAAAGTGTTTGCCGGGATCTACGGCGATTGGGATGATTACCATCGTAATTTCAGATATAAAAAGCTGATGGTCGCAGCTGACTATTACGGATATAACTGGAACAGTCATCCTGAACAGGCACATAACAGTCTTGCTGACTGTTTTGCAACATTGTTCGTTTATAAGAAGATGAACGAACATTACACGAGCGGGTAAGGCTATCCGTCTGATGTTTTGCGCTCGGATAAACCGAAGCCCGGAAATAGAGTATCGTTATGAACAAACGCATCAAAAAGGATACTTTTAGGGTGGATTTCGTCGTAACATATCTTGGATTTGACAGTCACATATCTTTAATCACCCCACACAGAAAACTCTATAGGCAGATATACCTACTTTTTCATTATACAA
Source organism: Ruminococcaceae bacterium FB2012 (assembly GCA_900104495.1). GTDB lineage: Bacteria > Bacillota > Clostridia > Oscillospirales > Ruminococcaceae > FB2012. The sequence continues at coordinate 188,312 of FMXS01000006.1, forward strand.
AAAACACCGTCTTGCCACTAAAGCAAAACGGTGTTCTTTATAACCTTATCGCAGCTGCATCAAATCGATGCTGCTGATTATTTATGCCGTCCCTATCACCTCAAGCGCAAGCCTTACGCCCGACTTAAAGCCCTTTTCAAATTCATACTGATACGCAAGACTCGCAAGGTCAATCTCCGCATTCTGATACTCTTTAAACAGCGCATCAAACTGCGGTATCTTTTCCAATAGCTTCTGCTCCAAATCACAGACACGGTCAAATGTTTTCTTATACTCCGCGCCAAATTTTGAAGCTCTTATCGCGGTTGAGCGATCACCGTTATACAGCTCATCAATTACACTTTTCATCGGAATCCTCCCGCAGCATCTTCATCACAAAGTCGTAAAACTCCGGGTTCATCAGCGCCGTGTTCACAATGGGCGAGTCGTATAGCTCCGCCTTGTTCACCGCCAACAGACCCACATACAGCGCGGAGTATTTCTCATCTTCCATACTGTCGATGATGTGCTCCGCAGCCGTCTGCGTAAGCGTAATTGTTTTCTTTATGCAGGTGACGATAAACCGCTTTTTCTTCTCGACATCGTTAAGCGGATAGTCCTCCAAGATATGCAGGCCGAGCTTGTAGAAAATGTCAAAGAGCATTTTTATCTGCTCAACGACCGTAACATCAAGCGTGGTTTCTTCACTTTTCCAAGTGTAAAGGTTCACGGGATCAACTATATCAGCACCCCTATTTTCCATTTTACGTGCCTCTTTGTCTATCGCAGTATAGAACGCCTCGATGATTTTCTGCTTCTGAAAAACAGCACTTTTTTCGGCGATAGCATCCGTAAAAAACTGCTCAACATCGTCCTTCGGGAAATGCTTTTTTATCGTTTCCTCCATTTCATAAAGCGGGATAAAAGCGTTGATACGGCGACGCTTAAAACCGATCTCCTTCGCATTCTGCCTTGCCTGCGCCATGTCAGAATCGTCCACCATATACAGCTCATCAGGCGCGTTGGTGAAGTCATACAGCTCCCGCTTTGACTTGTGCTTTTGATGAACCTTTCCCAAAACAAGAGCGTCCGCAAGAGCCTTTGCATTTTCACCGTCCGTCAGATTTTTATAAAACTCGCAAAGCCCGTCCAATGACAGCCCCAGTTCAAGCCAAGCCTTTATATCGTCAAAAAGCTCCTCGCGGGGATGCTTCAAAAAGTACGATATAAGCTGCTCATCGGTGAAATGCTTTTTCAGCACTTTCTTAAAACCGTCAGACCTTATACCTTTATAAACGGTGAGGTATCTTTCAAGCAATTCATAGCCTCTATACCCGTGTTTATACAGCTCAATAAACAGTTTAATATAATCGTATTCGATCGGTACTTTTACTTTATGCCCGACTACCTTCTCCGCAAAGATGCAGGCTTCGCAGCATTGCTTGTAAGATATATCTCCATATACGACTGCCGCATTGGGGAACTCGCTCGTTATAAGGCAAGCCATTGCAAGCAGATATATATGCGGTCTGGCCCCGAAGGTCTGCGTTCCGAAATAGGGCGTGAAATATTTGTCATATACATTATCTTCGTCCTTGAAAACGTGATAAAGATAGTCGGCGACAGGTGCTTTACAGTCCGCATCTGCGTCCTTCGGGAGATACTTGCTCGCATCGCGTTCAAGCTCATAATCCTGCACGCAGGAGCCCTGAACCATATCTCCGATAATGTGGATCTTGCCGTCCTTCTCTTTAGCGGGAACAAGGCATTTTAACTCAAAGCCTCTGACATTCCTCGTTTCCATATCCGCAAGCTGTCCCGCCTCTGCGATTTTAAGGCAGTCTTCGTAAACACTCTCCCATCTCTTCGGGTCAATTTTAGCCGCATTGACCTGCGCGTAAATAGCTATACTCATAGCATCTTCTCCTTTCAAATTATAATATTTTGAGGGGCCGTTTCCGACCCCTCAATACTCTTAACTGTTGTTCAGCGAATCGAGATTTGCTTTGCTGAACTTCAAGTCCTCCTTCTTTATTGGGCGCACAAGATACAGTCCCTCCGGGTCGGAGCACCGACTGAAAAGCGCCGCAAGCTCGCCCTCCATTGTTGTGGTGGGGTCGATCAGCAGATGCTCCAGCGTTCCCTCATACGAGGAATTCAGATCAAGCGCATAAGCCGGTATCAAAGGCATCTGCTCAAAGCTGCCGACCTTTTCGTAAACGAGATAGCTGTCATCGAATTCGTCGGTAAGACATTTAAGCCGCCGTTTATACCACTTATACCGCCCGCGATGTTTGTTGTCATCCGTCCTGACGGTCTCTTTTCCGGGTGTTCCATTATAAACTACCGGCGCGGCTACCCGGAATACCCTTCCGACGTCGTCACCTTCGGGCGAGGCTGTCACCATTACCGGCATATTGCAGGCAAATGTGACCTCTGCCGGCATCGGATATGCGTTCTCCGGCATATCGCCATCAATGAACGCCGTATAGGTGTGCTTGGGGTTCGGCAGATGCTGCATTTCCCGCTGATTGTGCTTCTCGGCTTTATAGCTCCTGCCATACAGCCGCACCGGCGGATCACCGTCATCCTGGACATAACAGTAGTCGTTTATATCCTTGAGCATAGCGGTGCTGCCGTCGCGGAGGGAATCCAGCCATTTCTGAAAATCGGCATCCTTATTCGGTTCCCGCAGGTCGATCTGCATAAGATCAAGGCTCCTCCAGAACGGCGTCATAGCCGCAGTTTTAAAGTCGATCTTACGGCAGACAAGCGCCGTCTTCATATCACCCACGAAAATCAATCTTAATTTGCGGTTATATAAATTCCGCGCAGTGCAGAGCTTTTCAAGCTCCCAGGCAGATATACGGTCGATGCCGTATAAGACCATGAGATCGCAGCAAGCCACGACTTTTTCAATCGTTTCGCTGTCCATTTTAAGGACTTCATCGAGCCATATACAGTCACGTATAACTGCCAGCTTTTCCGTCCCGGCGCATATAAGGGTCTGCTTATGCCCTTTACGGCTTTTCAGCAGCTCATTAAGCACCTCTTCGCCTCCGTAAAGGAGTATATTCCTATCAGTTTCAAAGAATATCTCCCTCGCCTTTTCCTTGTCTTTGATGATCTCTTTTGCCATGTGTTTTTTGTCCTCCTTTTTAAAAATATAAAAAGAAGTCAAGCTCCCAGCACGCACTTTTCCCTTTTACAGGAACCCAGTACTGAGGAACTTGACCTCTTATCTATATTATACCATACACTTATACGGGCGACAAGGGTTATGGGCATTTATTTTATAAGATAGTGCTGAACCGTTGTATCTGACCTATAATGATGCAGTATAGTGACCGAAACGTATAAAACTGCAACACGATCAAAAGAGGTTTCACGGCCTTGTTTCTCAAGCATCTTTTTACCAGCACCCCTAAGACGATACCTTTTATCTAAATTCTCCTTTAACGGTTTATTGTGTTCCTTGAAAAAACGCACCACAAAGTCTTTATAAAAGGTGCGACGTTCCGGATGTTCCTTTATATCAGCCATTACCCTTTTATATTCATCCATAGCGCACTGTGCCCTTGCATGGTGCAGATCAGCATCATGGTTCATCTGGTCTGCAGATAAAAAGGTATCACGGTTTTCCTCCAAAGCAGCCATATAGTACCTTTCAAGGATTTCCAGTTTATCAGGATCGCTTATATATGTCTCATTGTGTTTTCCGCCTTTGCCGACGGACTGTATAACAGCGTGATCTTTGCCCCAAGTTATATCGTCAACTTTAAGCCGATACAACTCTGCTCTGCGTAAACCGACCGCACTATTGAGTTCCAAAGCTGCGGCTGCGCGTTTTGAGTTGAAACTGTCACGGATTGCCGGTTTAACCCCGCGTATAACATCAGCATACCTTCTTATAGGGTGCCGGAAATCGACCACATACTGACCTGTTGCCTTACACACAGCTGATAGTTTTAGGTTTATCGTGTTGGCAGAATCTCCCTTATCCTTTAAATGCTCTATATAGGGCTGTATATGTTTAACGGAGTCCTCAACCTTTATACGGGAAGTACCCGTTTGTGACTCCACAAACTTGGCAAAATCCTTCACAAAGCGGATATACGAGGACATGGTGCTAAAACTGAAGATCTTATCTTTTGCACTATCTATATGGAGCAGCTCCTGCTGAATTTTATCTGCGGGTACCCCTTGCCTTATAAGTGCGTTGCGGGCTTCACGGCGCTGGTCAAGAGTGCGCAGCTTATACGTCCTTTTGCTTTCGCCATACGCCGCCATATGTTCTAAACGCTCCCGCAGAGCATAAGAGAGCTGCTTTATACGCTCCTTTTTCATATATATACCTCCTATACGATAATTTGGACAGTTAAATTCGTCGCCGCTTACACTAACACTATTTTTTCTCCTTTATATAAAGGATAGGTGTTGGTCCTCACCCATGCGGCCATTGGCTCTTTTATAAAGCAGATGCCATAACTGCTTAGTTGAACATTTATAGCCCGTCCGGCTGCTGCTGATAAGGTGGGCAGCTCCACCGCCAGTGTTTAAAACTGTGGTAAAACTGAACTGGCATAGTTTTGATTTGCCCCGATGTTTCGGGGACTTCGGGAGTATAGGGGATTTCGGGGAGATCGGGGATATAGGGGATTTAGTGCGCCTATCCCATTCTCAACATTAGGAACCGTTATAAGGTCATCAATACAACGTGTGCAGAACGTTGTTTTTCAAAGCCGCCTCCAAGCGCTTATGGGGTGCGGCTCATCTGATATCAGGTTACACCTCACCTCCCGGCGAGATGTAACCCGATAACTCCGTTTATGAATCTATTATAAAAAGGAAGTCAAATCAATCTAAACCTTCCTTGGTTTTTCAAGCATAAAGAAAAAGCTCCGAGAACACTTTCCCCGTTTAGGGTGGGACTCAGAACTTTTAAAAGTCTTTTACTATTTATATTATATCACATTTATTCTTGGTGGCAAAGCTTTAGACGTATTTTTTTTATACCTTTTATATAGTGTGGCTTATATATCGGATTTTTACTCTCTCCCTCAACAAGATATACGCACTTCCTGTTCATCACTCCACCCCCAGATCATCAAGCAGAGAATCATCGGGGAGAGAGCCGAACACATCGTTCTCCAACGCGCACCTTACAGAATCGGTGTTGCGCTTCAGATACTCGTCAGAAAATATGGATGTCACCTTATACTCGCCGTCCTCGATCTCCTTCTTCAAAAAGGCGAAGGTGTGCTTCGGGAGATTGAGCTCAAGCATATCCGCATTGTGGGTAGTAAATATGAGCTGCTCATTTTTGCCGAGCCTTTCAAGCATAAGTCCGAATATCCTTTTTTCGATATCGCTTTGGATATACGAAAAATGCTCGTCGCAGTAGTAGAAGCTGCTCCCGCCCGAGATCATTGATGCAAGGAACACCGCCACGTCTATTCCTTCAGCAGTTCCGCTTGAAAGGAGCTCTCGGTTAAGCAGCTTGCCTTCCTGTATAATGATCTCCTGCCCCCTGCGGCGGATAACGAAGGAGTCCTTCAGGTCTTTGGCTATGAAAACATCCGTCAAAGTCGGATCAAGAGTACCTATCACAGCACGCAGAGTTTTTAACAGCACCTGCTTTTTAACATCTGCAAGACGGAGAGAGGTCTCAATTTCAGGATAAGCAAAGCGGAAACCAAGATCGCCTATTGCAGATTTCAGCTTTTTCATATTTCCGTTTATCTCTTCGGTCCTGTCCTGCAGCTTTGCCGCAGCCTTCTCGTATGAATCGTTGACGGCTATTTCGGCAGTATAATAATGAAGGGTCACGTTCTCCTTATCTGCGATCCCGGAGATACGGTGCAGGATATATCCCTCATTTACAAAATCCACCTGAAACTCCGCAGGGCGATCTGAGGATACAAGCTCTCTTATTACAGCTTCGTTGGAGTCCTTGATTGCCTTGAAGATGCAGAGCAAAGCCCGTCCGAGACTTGTCTTGCCCGTTGCGTTGGAACCCATAAGGATAACAGCCTTCTTATACCTGAAACGCTCTCTGCCTTCAAGATATTCGTCCTCAATCAGAGATCCGACGATCTTCTTGGGATAAGAGAAGTTTATATGGAAATCATCGAACCCGTAAATGTGGTTCAGCTTGACATCGAGAATAATCATATAATCGCCTCCTATGATATTTTGTTCGTATTTTACGAAATAATGATAACATATTCTTGAGGATTTGTCAAGGGGGGCGATGCAGCTATACCTTATTATATATAGAGAGTTTCAAATGCATAAAAAAGTCCCACCGTTGCCGATGGGACAGAGCTAACAAAGAACAACTCATCGTTCAAGCTTTAGCACCTTACTAAACAGGTAGACGTCATTCCTGCCAGCAGGTTGCTGTGCGGTCACAGAGCTTGTCTCTCGCGCACTCTCTATGAGCTGCCTTTCGACATTTATATTATAACATATTTATGAGAGTGTGTCAATGCACTTCACAATATCAGTCCCAAATTTCGGACTTGTTGTGCTGTGGTTTGCCATTTGGTTGTTTTAAACTAAAAAAAGAATTCCCCGATGTAACTCGGAGAACTCTTTGAAGGTCTTAAAAAAAGAATCGATCTGGATGAGGACACAGCGCATGAAGAGCATCACTGATACTCATGATATACGTAAGCTTTCTAACTTTATCATTGAGAAGCATGATTTTTTTCCCTTTTTCCAAAAAGTCAGCGATTACATCCATGAACTCGTTGCTCTCACCGTCCCAAATCAAGAACATGGATTCTGCATCGTTCAGCATCTTATCTTGAACTTCAATAGGGTCGAAATCGTAGTACTCCCTCTCTTCCTGCATATATATGCTTTCATCGAGGACATTCTCTTCCCACAGGCCGAGGTTTTTACTATCAAAACAAAGACAGCTCGTGTATATCTTTACATTTTCCATTCTAAGATCATACAGGATCTCTTGGAACTTTAAACTCGCCTTATCGGTCCCATTAAGAATGATCCGAGTATCTTGCTCGGCAGTTCCTTTCAAATAATGATATGCCGGCAACGGCACGGTTGTTATGCTTTCAGACATCAATATCGCGATATCCATTTGTTTTTCCTCCTCTTAAAATAATAGTCGGTTGTGCACGAAGTGATCATTTAGGCGATGCGCGTATTGATGCAGTGCATTCTTTTGAAATACACATTGTTCCATCTCTCCTCGTATATTCAGAATTATAGGAAATATAGGGAAAATAGAATTAAATACATAGCTTAATTTCCTATTTTTCCTATTTTCCCTAAAATACTACTAACTATTAGTTGAATAAATACGGATTAAAAACAAGTAGATATCCCGGCCTGTTTCCTCCGTTTTCGGAACGAATTTTAAAACGCCGAACATAATTGAAGTCTATCAGGAATTCTATCACTTCGTTCAGGTCTTTCGCGGTGTCGTAAAGTTGACAGTGAACATGATGGAGAAGATCACCCTGCTTGATTTCCTTTATTTCTAATTTTTGAATCTTCCGAATCAAGTTTTCGGCTTTCATTGTCATCATGCCGGTGGTGCCAAGCTTATATGCTTGAATCGCCTGAGAGCGATAATATAAGCCTATTTTTATTGCTCGATTCATTGTTTCAAAATCAATAGCTTTAGCTACGGGATCTTCACCTTGAATTGTACGATCAAGGCAATGAAGGATTCCCGCGATTCTAAGAATCAAGCCGTGATATTTCCCACCCCAGTCTCTACATTCCGCCATTTCAGTCCGAAGGTCGCGTTGTATATAGTTGTCAAAAAAGCATTCGAATTTTCTGCCTGCAAGATCATCAAGGTATATTGTCTGCTCTTCTGTATTGTTCGTTTTACCGCAATACTCCATCTTCCTTTTGAGCAGTTGTACAATCAATGCGTTGTAAGCTGTTTTGACATCGTCAGAAATGCTTAGGGTGTTGTACTTTCTTTGCTTAAAATAATCGTCCGGAAAGCAATAAATCATGCGAGCAATGAACCCGCTCTCGCGAAAAGGGCGGTTAGCAAACAACTCGTTCCACATATATGGTTGGGTTGCCAAACACATCGACACATAGGGCTTATGGATTGTTATTCTTTCTTTGGAAACCCTATTGCTGATATACATCTCGCCGTTCCACGATTTTAGAATCAGATCCAGATTAGCCATACCTTTATTATATCTGCCCGAAAAAGTTGAAAGAATCCCAGCTTCATCCGATAACATCAGCAGGCTTCCATTATATTCCAGCTCTTTTGTCAGGCTTTCTGGTGTGATATCTTGTATCAAAATGCTTCTGGGTTTGTAATTTTTTATAACGTCAAACTCCATCTGAAGTCGCGCTAACTCGTCGATGTCAGCATCGTTATCCTTTTCCATAATCTTAATTCGTTTTCGCAAAACATCACGCTTTTTTTGATTTTTGACGAAATCCAACTTATGCTCCTCATTGTACAAAGTTTCAAAGTCCTCAAACTCTTTTTCAATACCACGAATAACTGGTGACTTCATCGCACTTGGAGGTGCGATAATCATCGCATCAAGAAGCAGAGGCTCAGAGTGATCTTTCTTCCCGAGCACGCGATACACAGCTGTGAAGCAGTAGCTGACGGCCGATAGACACGCTGTGGCAGCCATCGCTGGATCGCTACATGTCGTCTCAGCCAGGCCGACGGCATATTCTTTAATCACCGACGGCAAAGCTTCGGTTGGAAAACTTGTATAGATCAACGACTCCATGTTCAGAGCATAAGGCTGTTGCCAATGCTTTTCATCCTTCATTTTTATCTCCTTTAGGCCACACACAGCCGTTTGAAAGGTACTGTGCGAGCCAGTTCTCATTTATCAAAACTTTATTTCCAATTCTTATAAAAGATATCCTTTCCTCCTTCACGAGCCGCCGAACTGCAGTTACAGGTAATTCGAAGTCAATGGCGACCTGCTTTATCGTGCGCATTTTAGGCTTTTGATTATTATTCATTTTTATACCTCCTGTTCTTTTCTTAAATGTGTTAATGTATATAAACTCCGTGAAGTACGGATTTGTTTTCTTTGTCAAAATAATAGTCCTAAAGATTCTAATAGTCGCTAAGGCATAAGACAATAAAGAAGATTCAAATTATGTCTGGGAGGACTTGCGATTTTTATACTATTATAATATAGATATCAAATGCTCTGAGACATCCCGCTTCGTCAGACTGAAGCGGGATGTTTGAGAAATACACATCACTAATATCAGGTGTCGCATTCGTCGGGATATGGGGCTGCTTTAATTATGTCAAAAAACATATATGGATCCTCTTCTTCGGGATCAAGATCATCAACGTTTTCAACAATTCGCGTTGACGCCATAAAGTACACAGATGCTTTATACAGCTTACATCCATGGTTTTCTGTCCAAAAACAATAAGTGCTTTTTTCGAAACTTAAAGCTTCTTCTGCTTCTTCATAGCTGGCGTACGCTTTCACGAAGTCAGCATTGTCGATGCTGTCATCTTCATCAGGCCGTATATCCTGCATAGCAGAATACGGTTTATGAATTAGCCACAGATCGGCTCTGAATATTGCGTAAGGCAGTTTTATGGTTTTGCAATCTAACATTTTAAATACCTCCAATTCTATGTTTTGTCAAATCTTCCCCTGCTCAATATAAGTATCAAGGCGGGCGAAACAGACCTATCACAACACATTTGCTCATATCGTTCCCCCTTTTCAATTTAAATCACTCGCTCAGCATTATTATTAGAAGCAAATTTTTTATGCTTCTATTGTACACCATCTTGCTAAATTTGTCAATATGTTTTTCAAAAAATTTTTTTGAATCAGTTTTTTCGTGCCAAAAGGATTTGACAACCACTTTGATTTGTGGTATAATAGAAGCAGTGACTTGTGCACTTCTAATATAACGTGATGTGCTATGAGTTTGGGTTTCAGCATCATATTTCTAATAATATGATTGCATGTAAACACTATCACCTATAAGAAAAGGAGAAATTAAAATATGGCCAACAAACAACAAGCAAGATTGAATTTTGTCAAAGGAGTCTATGGTAAGAATTGGAAAAAGATCAGAGAAATGCAAAATATGCCGCAAAGAGAATTTGCCAAGAAAGTATCCTTATCTAATGCAGTAATTGCAAAAATTGAAAGCGAGATAGCCTTGCCAACCATTGAACAAATTAATCTGTATCAGAAAATGTTTAATGTTTCATTAGATTATCTTATTGGACTAACTACTGAATCTTCTATTGAACTAGCAAGAATAAGCGATTTTACTGGATTATCAAATAGCTGCATAAGAAAACTCCATAATTATAAGGACTCTTTATTAGCTGTGTATCAAGATATTTTAAACATTAATATTGATGAATACATTTTTGAAGGAAAAGAAGTTCTTAGTATTTTAGATGAATTGATTTGTAATGACGATTTACTTCTTTTAGCACAATACCTATATTTAATCTCCCTATTATCAAAGAAAGAACTCGAAAACGATGCTACTGAAAAGAATGCCAGTGTAGATAAGGCAGTGCAGATGCTGGATGAACACTATCGTTTTGTAGTTAATGGCAGAGAATCTATTGAGATCATAATTGAAAGACTTTTTAGAGAACTCATTAGACTTTTGGATAAAAGGAAAAATGAGAATGAAATAGAAGCCATACAAAGAGAGATTAACCACTATGATTGGTTTTATCACCTCAGCGATGACAAATCTCTCTCCTATCAAACTAATATATCAGGAGAGAAAAACACTATTATCAATTCAAATCAAAATATAACAACAGATATTGATGAAGAACCTGTAGAAATAGGACTAATTGGATATGACACCGAAGAAGATATATCCAACGACGAAACTTTATTTGAGGACACGGATTTCAATGAAGAAAGAAAAAACGAGAAAAAAGAGAGGAAAAAGAAGAAAAACTAATGTCATGATATATTCTTTTGGCATCAAACTCAGCTTTTTGAGTGCATCAGAAGCTAATCACTGAACAAGATACGGTTATCTTATCAATAATGCTTATTTTTTCGCTAACAGAAACACTACTATTATAAAAGGAAAGAAAGGAGAAGCATAATGGCACGCATAGAGAAACAAAAAAACGGCTCTTACCGCATTCAAATCTCCACAGGCTACTCTGCAGACGGCAAACATCATAAGACGCAGTCCATGACATGGCATCCTGAGAAAGGAATGACCGAGCGGCAAATCAAAAAAGCTCTCGATGCGGCTGTGGCCGAATTCGAGCAGGAGTGCCGCAGCGGCAAGCGCGTGGTCAACACCTGCAAGCTTGAGAACTTTATCGAACAATGGTTCGAGATCAAGTCCGGGGAAGTTGCTGATTCGACCATAAAGAAGTACCGCGACTACTGCCCGAGGGTATTTGAACAGCTTGGGCACCTTCGTATGGACAAGATCACCACATTCGATATAGACAATTTCGTCGTTTGGTTGAAAAAACAAACGTACGGTACCAAATACGGTCGCTGCAAGATCGATCTACAAAAAGAGTTAGCCCATCGCAAAGAAACGCAAAAGGCTTTCGCAGCCCGGGCGGGAGTTTCAGCGAACGCAGTGAGAAGTTGCTATCAGGGGGAACGTATCAGGTGGGAGGCGGCCGATAAAATTGCTGCAGTTCTTGATAAAAAAGTAACCGCTGTGTTCGATGATGCCTCCGACAACAAGCCGCTCTCAGCCAAAACCATACATGGTTATCACGGCTTTCTTTCCTCGGTCTTCAGCTATGCCGTAGCCCGCAAGGCGATCCGCGAAAATCCATGCGACGGAGTGATACTCCCGAAAATAGAAAAGGAAGAGCACGCAGTCCTGACTATCGAGGAGGCAACACTGCTACTCAAAACATTGAAAGAGTTTGCAGATCCCAAGTATTTTATTTTCTTTTTGCTGGCAATATATACCGGTGGCCGCCGAGGAGAAGTGATAGCGCTGCGTTGGAAGGATATTGACTTTGATCAGCATACCGTCAACATAACGCGAACATTGAAATTTGAAAAGAAAAAAGGGAATTATTACACCACCCCAAAATCTAAGAAGTCCAACAGGACCGTGCTTATCAGCGACAACACCGTTCAGGAGCTTAAAGCCTTTAAAGCGAAACAAGAAGACCATGCCCAAAAGATAGGCGATCTCTGGCACGATGAAGACCTCATCTTCACGCAGTTCAACGGGAGACAAATGGGGATATCCACCCCTTACGGATTTATCAAGAAGTTCGCGGAAAAACACGATCTTGTCCCAACAACGATACATCAGCTCCGTCACACGAACGCTACAATTTTAATACATAGCGGCACCGACGTTAAAACGCTGCAGGAATGGTTAGGTCACAGCAGCGCTCAGGTCACCTTGGACATTTATTCCCATGAACTTCAGGCCTCGAAAATGCTTGCATCCAAGGCCATAAGCGATGCTCTCGACAAGAGCATCGCGGTATGACCCGCAGAACATTATAAATAAATGAAACAGCCGAACACAGGTGATTTTTCCCGTGTTCGGCTGAATGATTTTATTAACAAAAAATGAATAGCGCCAAAACAGCGCCAAAACCAATACATTTAGCAAAAATCAAAAGCTGCAAACCGCGCATCTGCGCGTTTTGCAGCTCTGATAACTGGCGCGGATTGAGAGATTTGAACTCTCGCGCCCCTTTCGAGACCTACTCCCTTAGCAGGGGAGCCCCTTCACCACTTGGGTAAATCCGCAAAGTGCTGGTGTTTTCCTTATAAAAAATGGCGGACAGGGTGGGATTCGAACCCACGGTACGTTGCCGTATCACCGGTTTTCAAGACCGGCTCCTTAAACCACTCGGACACCTGTCCTTATCCGCGTTCCCGGTGACTAAGTTATTATATCACATTAATCCCGCTTTGTCAAGGGCTTTTGTGAAAATCTTACGGGTATCGGTTTTTGAGACCGATACCCGCTTTTCTTTGCGCTCCCCTTCCCGATTGACATTTTCTCTTCCATACTGTATAATTATACCAGCAAAACACGAAAGGGGGACGGTATGATGATCTGGATACTCCTGCTGGTATTTCTGGCGTCTGCCGGGGTGACGGGGACGGTCTACCTTATGAAACGCGCCCGGCGCTTCTGGCCGGCGAAACAGCTGAGCGAAAAGAACAAGGTCCTCGGGTGGATCGCGTCGGCATGGCCGCTGTATATCTGTCTCCCCTTTCTGGCGGTGAACGTTTACGCCTTTGTTATCGCCTACGTCAATCTGATACTGATATGGGCCGCCTGCGACCTTGTGGGGTACATCATCCGGAGGCTTCGGAAGAAGGAGCGACGGGAGCATTATGTCATCGGGTGGATCGCGGTGGGGCTCACCGCCTGCTATCTGACCTGGGGCTGGATATCCGCTCACACGGTACTGCGGACGGAGTACCGTTTTGAGACTGCAAAAGAGCTTGGACGCGGGAGTCTCCGGGTGGCGGTAATAGCCGATCTCCATGTGGGACTGACCCTTGACGGCGATCAGTTTGCGGAGCAGTGCCGCCGTATCGCGGAGGAAAAGCCGGACCTTGTGGTAGCCGCGGGAGATTTTGCGGATGACGACTCCACGCGCTCCGATATGATAAAGGCCTGCGAGGCTTTAGGGAGCATCCCTGCGGAGCTGGGGGTCTACTGGGTCTACGGCAATCATGACCGGGGCTATTTCAGCTACCGTGATTTTACGGCAGAGGAAATGGCAGAAACTCTCACCCGATGCGGGGTAAAGGTCCTGAGTGATGAAACTGCGGACGCGGACGGGCACATCACTGTTGCCGGCAGAGAGGACAAAGGGAATGGCGGACGTCTCTCTGCGGGAGAGCTGATGAAGGGCATCGACCCTTCCCGATATGTGATAATGCTGGACCACCAGCCCAACGACTACGCTGCCGAAGCCGAAGCGGGACCGGACCTTGTGATCTCGGGGCACACTCACGGCGGGCACATTTTTCCTGCGGGCCTTGTGGGACAGCTCACGGGAGCCAACGACCGTCTTTACGGCACCGAAAGGCGGGGGAACACGGATTTCCTTGTGACCTCGGGCATTTCCGGCTGGGGGATCCCCTTCAAGACCTTTGCGGTCTCGGAGTATGTTGTTGTTGACATTTATCCGACGAAGTAATATAATGTATGTGGTGACCCGTATTATGTTTGACACCCGCCCGAAAACGCATATTCTCCCCCGGCGGTGGGGAGAGGTATGTGTTTTCGGAACTCTCGCAAAGCTGAAGCCCGACTGAGTCGTCGCTGACGCGCCGAACGAGGCTCTGCCCTAAGAACCCGCCAAGGGCTGCCGCGCCCTTGGATGGGCGGAACGCGCTTCGCGGTTGGGTTTGCAGCTTTGTGCGTTTTCCCCGCAAAGGAGTGAATGCCTGTTTGAGCAGAAAAGCTATAATAGTTCACCGCATCATCGCGTCGGCAGGCTGGCTCTGCCTGGTGTGGCAGTTCGTCTTTTACCTCGCCCACTGGAGTTCCCTGCCGGAGGAGCCGGGCATCCATTTCGACCGCGCTCAGGGTTCAACCGTGTTCGATGTCTATGCCTCAAAAATGTACGGCTTCTATCCGCATCTTATCACTGTTATCACTCTTGCCGCAAACCTTATCGTCACCCGTATCATCGGGCGGGAAAAACTCAAGCTGGGGCTGAAGGTCAGGGAAAAGGGAAAACGGCTCATCACCGAGTCCATAGTCATAACTCTGGACATCATGACCCTTTCCACAGCAGGCTTTTTCTGCTGCTGGACCGCTGCTGTCTCGGTGCAGGATGCGGGCATTATGGAGCATTCAGATCTGCCCTTGTCAGCGGGGATAACGCTGATATTTGCGGCTGTGATCTTTCAGCTCATCGCCCACGCAGTATACAGGGAAAGGACAGCGGAGACGGTGGACCTCTCCCCGGAGGAAAAGCGTAAGCGCCGTCTGCGCTTTCTGCTGACAGGAAGTTCATCCGAACCGGACAGCGGTATGCGTCACCGGCTGAGCCTTGCCGTAAGCTGGATAATCATTTCCGGCCTGACGGCGATCGGACTTTTCGTCCTTGAACGGCTCCCGAAGGATGACATCGCCGACGAGCATCACGGACAGGCCTGGTTCGCCAATGCGGGAGAATACCTCGACAAGCGGCTGGTGTTCCTGCCCTTCATCATAGCCGTACCGATAATGCTCCTGTCGGAACCCTTTTCGGTAAGAGCCGGACGTCGTGGGAACAAAGCCCTCGTGAAGCTCTTTGACCGTATCCGGCTGATACTTGCCCTGTGCGCGGGCTGGTGCGAGATCATGCTGTTCAGCGAGAAAGCTATACATCCGGCGGTGTTCTGCATAAGCGGAGCGCTTTTGGCAGGAGCTGTCATATCCTATATCATAAACATCCGTAACGGAGGAGGAAAATAAGTGAGCTTCAACAAAGAAAAACTCAGCAAAAGAGACCCGGCAATGGACATCCTCAGATGCCTTGCCTGCTTCGGGGTAGTGTCGGTGCACTTTTTCCTCAACACTGGATTCTACAACGTCCCCATAGGCAACCGCAGGATGTATGCAATGGTCTACATACGGTCCTTCTTTATGTTCTGCGTGCCGCTGTTCCTGCTGCTGACGGGCTATCTCAACTGTCACAAAAAGCCGGAGCGCAGCCACTACAAAAAGCTGGGCGGGACCCTTTACACCTACGTCGCGGCGGCCCTCTTCGGGCTGTATGCCTATCCCAAGCTCTACGGCGCGGTGAGGAGCATATTCGATCTCAAAGAAGTGACCTTCGAGCCCAACAGCATAGTCAACACCGTGGCGAAGATACTCAGCTTCAACACCTTCTACGCCTGGTATATCGAAATGTATATCGGGCTTTTCCTGATGATACCTTTCCTCAACATACTGTATCACAACATAAAGACCAAAGGTCAGAAGAAACTGCTGATCTGCACCGGCCTGCTGCTGACGGCTCTGCCGGCCGTCATCAACGTCTACAACTTCAAGGTGTCCGGCTGGTTCAGCGAACCTTCAATGACCGTGGGTCCCGACGGCAAGGCCGTGACCTTCAACAAGATAATCCCCGCCTTCTGGACGATACTGTACCCTGTCACATACTATTTTATAGGGTGCTACCTGCGGGAGTACGGCTTGAAGATCAAGACCTGGCTCAACGGTCTGCTGATAATCGCCTGGGCGGGGCTCAACGGGCTATACAACCTCTGGCGGAGCCGCTGGGTGATCTTCCAGTGGGGAGCCTGGTGCGACTGGGGCTCGCTGTTCAACGTGATACAGGCAGTGCTGATCTTCACCTTCTTTATGAATCTGAAATACGAGAAAATGCCGTTATTCCTGAAATGGTGCTTTATGAAGCTGTCGGGGCTGACCCTGGGGATATACCTGATCTCCTGGTCGGTGGACAGGCTTTGCTACCCCGTGATCGAAAAGGCGGAGCCGGTGATCCACAAGCGGCTGGAATACTGGTTCATCGCCGTACCCATAGTGTTTACGGTGTCGGCGGTGATCTCCTATCTTATCCTTAAACTGAAACAGCTGGGACTGTTCATATACAAAAAGGCAAGACCGGGGACGGAAGCGGAAAACCCGCCAACGAACTAACGCAGTTAAGAATCAAACGAACCAACGTCGCAAGAATGCGAGAGCCGGATTATTCCGGCAATCACAAGTCGATAAGAATTCAAACGTTGTTCGCCGGAATAATCCGTCACATCACGCCAAGCCGTAAGCGGCGCGGTGTCACGGCCACATCACGAAACAAACCCAAGCGCCCAAAGGGCGCGCAGCGTGAATTAAAAAAAGAAAGGAAGGATTTTTATGAAAACACTCCAGCAGATCATCAATGATTCGGACAAGATCGTCTTCTTCGGAGGGGCGGGAGTTTCCACCGAAAGCGGGATACCCGATTTCCGCTCTCAGGACGGGCTCTACAATCAGAAGTACGACTACCCGCCCGAGACTATCATCTCCCACAGCTTCTTTATGCGCCACACCGAGGAGTTCTACCGCTTCTACTGCGACAAGATGCTGGCCCTCGACGCCAAGCCCAACGCCGCCCACCTCAAGCTGGCGGAAATGGAGGCTAAGGGCAAGCTGGACTGCGTCATCACCCAGAACATCGACGGGCTGCATCAGCTGGCGGGGAGCAAAAAGGTATACGAGCTCCACGGCTCGGTACACCGCAACTACTGCATGGAATGCGGAAAGAGCTATACTGCGGAGTTCGTCAAGAACTGCGGAGGCATCCCGAGATGCTCCTGCGGAGGGCTCATCAAGCCGGACGTGGTGCTTTATGAAGAATCTCTCGACTCCGACTGCATCGACAAGTCCGTTGCGGCTATCGCCTCCTGCGACACGCTGATAATCGCCGGCACTTCCCTCACCGTTTACCCTGCGGCGGGATTCGTCCGCTATTTCAGAGGCAACGACCTGGTGCTCATCAACCGCGATCCCACTCCGATGGACAAGGAATGCGACCTTGTCATCCACGACAGCGTGGGGAAGGTGCTGGGCGCGATCGAGGTGTGAACCATGACGGATCACAGTTTCAGGCTTGCGGCCAAAGGCAATGACGATGATATTCCCAAAAGAGGCGTCAGAACCTTTTTTGAAAACGGTCTTCTGAAGCTGAAAGACTTTGAAGAAGAATACGGAAAGGATGTCCGGTTCGGATTCTCTGTTGCGGAAGAACTCAAAGATCAATACAAAGACACCGAACTGTACAGGATACTTGACGATATAGACGGCGGAAAATTCCAGGTCTCGTTTTCATACAACAATTCCGCCGACAAGAATTTTTTACGGTTCTATAACGGCAATACGGCTCTGTCGGGAGAAGCCCTTGAAACAGCCGTGAACGAGCTCAGAAGTCTCAGAGGTGAAAACGACCCGAAGATCAAAGGTCTGCCCAGGACCGATCTTACTTCCCGTGAGATCTTCAAAGAAATGAAGAAAAAGGGGTATACCGTAAAGACCGCCTACGTTATGATGCAGTTCGACTGCTATCTGATGAATGCCTTCAAGCACATTTTCCTGTATTCCTACCTTCACTGCCTGTACGGCAAGTCTTTCCCCAAGGATAAGTACGAAACGCTGACGATCCGGCTCGATCCCGCCGGAAACACTGCCGTCCTTACCGATCTCGGGCTTATCGAGCCGGAGACGGAATTGCTGATAAAGGCTTTTAGGAGCAGATACATCGGAAATTACAACAGCATTGCTCCTGCGGAGGTCCCGAAGGATAAGGACGACCCGATAAACTATTACGAAAAAGCAAGCATTTCCGGGTGGCAGAAGTATTCCGGAAAGGATCTCAATGCTCCCGACAGCCCGGGGATCTATATGCTGTTCGATTCAAAGCGGGGACATTTGTATGTCGGCAAAGCAAAGCTTCTGAAGAAGAGGATCCTTCAGCACAGGAAGCCCGGCGACCCGATACCGGATTTCGATTACTACCGCTTCAGCGAGATAGCTCATCAGAAGAAAAAGGAACTGTTCATTCTTGAAAATACGGCGATACACGATCTTGCAATGCTGTTTTTTATGCCTAAAGGTCCCGTTTACAAGAACCTTGCTCTTAACAGTATTTTCGGAAACATCTCCTTCGGGAACATCAGGCTGGTGAACACGGCGGAGACGCAGACGAAGTGGGAGAAAGAGGATAGCTGAACTGCACAAAAAGAGCCCCCGAAAACTGTCTGTTCCTACAAAGATCCTTTACGGCTATTGACTCTGCCCCAAGGGAATATGTTACCATTAAGCTGCCGGAGCTTTTCTGCTCCGACAGCTTTACTGTTTCCTGCGAAAAGGGGGATGACAATATGAAAAAAGCAGAAAGGCTCGCGGAGCTTCTTAATTCCTGCGGGGACGAACTTTTCTCTGCGCTGATGAACGGCAGTATTCAGCGGAGCGCGGGGCTTGACCGGCTCCTGATGCTGTTTGAGTATCTCTCCGACAGGATATTCCTGCCGAAAAGCACCTCGGGTGCGTACAGGCTCATGGTCAGACGGGCGGCAAAGCTGGGCTGGGCTCCCGGGGAGCCCTCCGACAGCCACGCTCTCACATTCAAAGAGCAGGAGCGTACCGAAAAAAAGCTCCGGGAATATCTCGCCTCCGGGGGACGCAGAGGAAAACTTGTGAGGAAGGCGGTCACGGGGGCGGCAGTGCTGACCGCCGCAGGCCTCGGGGTGTTTTTCACGGCACGCTGGGTGACGTCGGAGGAGTATCTCAGCCGGCTGACGGAGTACGGCATAATGATAGCCGACACCGAAAGGAGCGAAAAGGAGATAGTCTTTGAGATAAGGCTCCGGGACGAGGAGGATATGTATCTTGAACGTATGCCGGTGCTGAAGCTCACGGACAAAGACGGCGAATGGACCTTTTCCGCAAAGCCCTCCGCCGAATTCGCCTTCCGGGACGAGAGAGCCCTCTGCACTTCCAAGGTACGGGAGCTGATACTCAGAAGCGAGGACTACGACAGGGGCTATGATTTCCTGCCGGGGCATTACGAGGTGACCTTTGACTTCTGCCGTTATTCGAAGGACGAAAAGACAGAGATCGCAAGCATCACCAAAGAGGTGGAAATTTAGTCTCTCCGCCGAAGGGCCCGAAAAAGTTGACAAACCCGCGGGAATGTGGTATAATAAGTAGAATGAATGCGCGGGGAGGTGAGCTTGTGAACAAGGAAAAGAAGCAAAGGGCCAGTTTATTTCATTCGTCCAATGCGGTGAATATCATTACGATCATCGTGGTGACGCTGGTGTGCATCGTGCTGGTGCTGGTGCTGGCAAAGGGACTGTTCGCAAGCAACAGCAAGGACGTCCCTGCGGGGCTGAATACGGCTACTATCGCCAATTCCGCCGCCGGAGCTTCACAGTCCGCGTCGGCGACTACCACATCTGCGGCTCCCGTTTCCGGGACCACTGCCGCAGGCGGGAGCGTATCCGAAGTCACCACCGAAGCCCGGGATGACAGCGTGGCCTACGTCGTGACCTACGTTCAGCTGAAAGCCCAGCCCAACCAGGATTCCGCCAACGTTATCTGTATGTCGCCGAATATCAAGGTGAAGATACTCGAACGCCGTGAGGACGGCTATATTCACCTTACCTTCTTAAACGGCGACGGCACGGAATGCTCGGGCTATGTCAAGACCGAGTATCTCAGCCCGACTCCCGTGGAGAGGACCACTCCCGCCGAGACAACTGCCGCTTCGGAACAGGAAGTCCCCGCTTCGGAGACTACTGCCGTTACCGGCGTTTCCGAGACCACGGCTTCGTCCCGGAGCAACAACGCCCTTATCGAAACAGTCGCACAATAACTATGCGGACGGCTATTGCCGTCCTTTGCTTTTTGAGGAAGTATATGGAAACCGAAAGACGAACTCTCCAGCTCCCGGACGGACGGATAATAGAATACACAGTTGACCGCGGGATGAGAAACAACATCTACATCCACATCAAGAACGGCAAAGTGGTGCTGAAACTGCCCCTTTGGGCGGAGGAGGATCAGGGCGAGCGTTTCCTTCGGGAAAAGGCGGACTGGGTCTTGAAAAACATCGACAAGCGCTCTCCCGAGGAGATCATCCCCGAGAGCTTCACCGAGGGGACCGTCTTTCCCTTCTACGGCGAGACCTTAACGGTCTGCTGCGAGTACCCGGAGAAATACTTCCCGCCCTTCTTCGCGGAAGGGCGCATCGTGGCAGCCTGTCCTCCGGGAGGATACACAGACAAGGACGCTTACGTTGACGCTCAGGTGCGCCGGGCAATAAGAAAGCGGACGCTGGAGCTGGTAAACGCCGGCTTTGCGCGTCTCACCGCCCTCACGGGACTATATCCCAAAAAGGTGACGGTAAAGAAAATGTCCGCCAGCTGGGGACGCTGTTCCTCCACGGGGAATATCTCCATAAACTCAAAAGCGGTGTTCTTCCCGCCGGAGTGTCTCGATTATGTGATAATCCACGAGCTTTGTCACCTGCGCTATATGGACCACAGCCCGGAATTCTGGGCCCTGGTGAGCCGCTTCTGCCCCGACTGGAAGCGCATCAGAGCTGGTATGAGGGGAAGGTAGCCTTTTTCAATGCACAGTTGTGCATTGTGCTTTGTGAATCGTTAATTGTTCTGAGTATTAGTGTCAATAATACTGAATTAGTCAGAGCACACAAATCTTGCCCTTGACATTTGGGCAGACTGAACATATAATAAAAATATCCAAAGCTCCGAAAACGTTATCGGAGGCTTAAAAGTGTCAATTTGCACAGTTAACGGTGTTAACACTCGTTAACTTAAAGTCAATAATTAAATTTATTCATAACCAGTTGATGAAAATCGGCATAGGTTATGCTATAATTGATAATATGCTGTACTTGTGCTTTTGGGGTACAGGTACAATATACCAGGAGGGAAAAAGTATGGCAAAGACTAAGAAAGCCGCGGAGAAGACCATAACCACAAGCGAGCTCAAACAGCAGTTCTTGGGTATTCTTCACGACGATTTTCAGACCACACCCGAGGAGGCGTCCGACCAGCAGGTCTATGAGGCGCTGACTAAGATCGTGGTAAAAATAATGAAGGCAAAGAGACGTCACTTCACCGTCAAGACCCATTCCATGGGCCACAAGAAGGTATACTACCTTTCTATGGAGTTCCTTATGGGCCGTTCGCTCAAGACCAGCCTTTACAATCTCGAGATGATCGAGCAGACCAAGGCGGTGCTGAACGAGTTCGGCATCTCTATCAACGGCATCTACGAGTGCGAGCCCGATGCGGGTCTCGGCAACGGCGGTCTCGGAAGACTGGCCGCCTGCTACCTTGACGGTCTTGCGGCTGACGGCTACCACGCCACCGGCTATTCTATCTGCTATGAGTACGGTATCTTCAAGCAGAAGCTGGACGAGGGCTGGCAGACAGAGCTTCCCGATAACTGGCTCCCCGGCGGTTCGGCCTGGCTCGTTCCCGTTCCCAGCAAGGCTATCGAGGTAAGATTCGACGGCGAGCTGAAAGAGGACTGGGACAATCAGTATCACCTTGTTTCGCATCAGAACTACACTTCCGTTATGGCTGTCCCCTACGATATGTTCGTTTCGGGCTATGACAGCGAGGCTGTTTCCAAGCTGAGGCTCTGGAAGGCAGAAGTCTCCAGCTTTGATATGCCCATGTTCAACAAGGGCGATTACAGCAAGGCCCTGGGCCTCAACATCATGTCGCAGGCTATCACCAAGGTGCTTTACCCCAACGACAACCACGCCGAAGGCAAGAGCCTCCGTCTGAGACAGCAGTATTTCCTCTGTGCGGCTTCCATAGGCGATATCGTAAACCAGCATATGAGCGTTTACGGCACCCTGGATAACCTCCACGAGAAGGTGGCTATCCACATCAACGACACTCACCCGACTCTTGCTATCCCCGAGCTGATGAGAGTTATGCTGGATGACTGCGGATATTCCTGGGATCACGCCTGGGATATCGTCACCAAGACCTTCGCTTACACCAACCACACCGTAATGCCCGAGGCTCTCGAAAAGTGGGACTGCAACCTGCTCAAGAGCGTTACTCCGAGAATTTTCTCCATCATCGTGGAGATCAACGAGCGCTACTGCCGCAAGCTGTGGGAGCGCTACGGCGACCAGGAGAAGGTCACCAGGATGTCCATTATCGAGAACAACAAGGTGAAAATGGCTACTCTCTGCGTACACGCCTGCCACCATGTCAACGGCGTGGCAAAGATCCACTCCGAGATCATCAAGAGAGATACCTTCCGCGACGAGTATGACTACACTCCGCAGAAGTTCACCAATGTTACAAACGGCATCGCTTACAGGCGCTGGCTCTATCAGTCCAACGAGGGGCTCACCGCTCTGCTGAAAGAGAAGATCGGCGACGGCTTCCTCCGGGATGCTTCCAAGCTCACCGCTTTCAACAAGTTCGCCAAGGACGACGAGGTGCTTGACCGTCTTGCGGAGATCAAGAAGGACAACAAGGCCGCTTTTGCAAAGTATGTGAAGAACCAGTACGGCGTTATCCTCAACACCGATTCTATCTTCGACGTACAGGTAAAGCGTCTGCACGAGTACAAGCGTCAGCAGCTCAACGCCCTGAACATCATCGCTCAGTATAATTATCTGAAACAGAATCCCGATGCGGATTTCGTTCCCAAGACCTATATCTTTGCAGCCAAGGCCGCTCCCGGCTACTATATGGCAAAGCAGATCATCAAGCTGATCTGGAACATCTCCCAGGAGCTGAAAAAGGACAAGAAGCTCCAGGAGAAGCTGAATGTCATCTTCCTGGAGGACTACTGCGTATCGCTTTCCGAGCTGCTTATGCCCGCCGCCGAGATCTCCGAGCAGATCTCCCTTGCAGGCACCGAGGCTTCGGGTACGGGAAATATGAAACTGATGATAAACGGCGCCGTAACTCTCGGCACCATGGACGGCGCTAACGTGGAGATCCACGAGCAGGTAGGCGACGACAACATCATCATCTTCGGTATGAACGTTGACGAGGTGGAGCAGAGAAAGCCCAACTACCGTCCCATTGATTTCTACAATCAGAACGGCGTTATCCGCGAGGCTGTCGATCTGCTGACAAGAGGCATCAACGGCGAGCAGTTCTCCGAGATCGCCAACTCGCTGAAGAACGTTGACCCCTACATGGCCCTTGCGGATTTCGACTCCTATCAGAAGGCACAGGCCTTCGCTTCGGAGTGCTACAAGGATCAGAAGAGGTGGCAGAGAATGTCCCTGGCGAACATCGCCAACGCAGGCATCTTCTCCGCCGACCGCTCCGTCGAGGACTACGCCCGCAACATCTGGCATCTGACCAAGTAAGAAATAACAGCAGGCTCCCTTCCGTTTTCGGACGGAGGGGAGTTTTTTAGGTTTGTCGGAAGTCCGAAGCTAAATCAAGAAAAAACACTTGACTAATCGGGAAAAAAAGTATATAATATATAGGTAAATGTAAAAACGCGAGGAGGGTGAGTATGGATAAGAAGACTTTCTATATTACCACACCTATCTATTATCCGTCGGGAGATCCCCATATCGGGCACTGCTACACTACCGTGGCCTGCGATTCAATCGCACGGTACAAGAGGATGCAGGGCTATGACGTCATGTTCCTCACCGGAACTGACGAGCACGGTCAGAAAATAGAAGAAAAAGCCAAGGAGCAGGGCGTTACCCCTCAGCAGTATGTTGACGGGATCGTCGCCATATTCAAAAAGCTCTGGAGCTATATGAATATCAGCTACGACAGATATATCCGCACCACCGATGACTACCACATCGAAAGCGTTCAGAAGATATTCAAGGCCCTTTACGATAAGGGATATATCTACAAGGGGAAGTATACGGGCAAATACTGCACTCCCTGCGAGAGCTTCTGGACCGAGAGCCAGCTGGACGAGAACGGATGCTGTCCCGAGTGTCACAGACCCGTGGTGGAGGCCGAGGAGGAAGCATACTTCTTCAAAATGTCCCCCTTCGCAGACAGGATAGAAAAGCTGCTGCTGGAGACCGATTATCTCCGTCCCAAGTACAGGGCGCAGGAACTGGTCAACAACTTCATCAAGCCCGGACTCGAGGACCTCTGCGTTTCCAGAACTTCCTTCAGCTGGGGCATCCCCGTGACCTTTGACGAGAAGCACGTCGTTTATGTATGGATAGACGCGCTCTCCAACTATATCACCGCTTTGGGCTACGAGAACGGAGCCTACGGCGACTTTGAGAAATACTGGCCCGCAGACGTCCATATGGTAGCCAAGGATATCATGCGGTTCCACGCCATAATCTGGCCCGCAATGCTTATGGCCCTTGATATTCCCCTGCCGAAGCACCTTGCGGTACACGGCTGGATAACCTTCCTCAACAAGAAGGGCGAGGAGCAGAAGATGTCCAAGTCTTTGGGCAACGTGGTGGACCCCTTCATGCTGGGCGAGCGCTACGGCGTGGACACTATCAGATACCACATCCTGCGTGAAATGGCTTTGGGCGCCGACAGCGCATTCTCCAACGAGATCATGATAAACCGCATCAACTCCGACCTGGCAAACGGCTTCGGGAACCTCGTTTCGCGTACCGTGGCTATGGCGGATAAGTACTTCGGCGGAACTCTCCCCGCAGAGCGCGAGGAAGGCGAGTTCGATCAGTCGCTGATAGATACGGTGCTGTCCGTCCGTGACAGGGTGAATGCCTGCATCGACGAAACAAGGCTGAAAAATGCCCTTGAAGAGATCTTCACGGTGGTGGACCGCGCCAATAAGTATATCGACGAGACCGAGCCCTGGAAGCTGGGCAAGGACGAGTCCAAAAAGGCAAGGCTCGCATCCGTGCTTTACAACCTGCTGGAAGCTATCCGCGTGATCTCCACGCTGCTGTCGCCCTTTATGCCCTCCACGATGCCTAAGGTATGGGAGCAGATAGGCGCGACCGAGTCCGACGCCACATATGAGAACGCCGGAAAATTCGGCGTACTGCCGGAGAATGTCACCGTTCACAAGGGAGAGATACTCTTCCCGAGAATAGACATCGACAAGGAGATCGAGGAGCTCAACGCTATCATCGAGAAGAATATGGCGAAAGCCAAGGCTCACCTCTCCGAAAGCGAGAAGGGCGAGGAATTTGCTCCTGCCGAGCTTGCACCCGAGATCGGCATCGAGGACTTCGCCAAGGCCGACCTGAGAGTCGCGCTGGTGAAGGAATGCGAGAAGGTGAAGAAGTCCAAGAAGCTGCTCTGCCTGCAATTGGACGACGGTTTCGGCGGCAGACAGGTGGTTTCGGGCATCGCCGAGTGGTATAAGCCGGAGGATCTCATCGGAAAGAAGATCATCATTGTGGCCAACCTGAAGCCCGCTAAGCTCTGCGGAGTTGAGTCCCAGGGAATGATACTTGCGGCAGATACCCCCGACGGCGGAGCCTCCGTGGTCTTCCCCGACCAGGACCTGCCCTGCGGAAGCAAGATAAGATAAAAAGCACCTGAACACAGATCAAGTCAAGTACAAAGTCACAGCAAATATCAAAGCTGACCCCTCCCCTCCGGGGAGGGCAAGGCTTGTGATAAGTCCTCGCTCCGATACGGGGGTGGGGGAATTAAAAAAAGCGCCCGTAGCTCAGTTGGATAGAGCGCAAGACTCCGACTCTTGAGGCCGCAGGTTCGACTCCTGTCGGGCGCACCAATATCCCATTTAACAGTTTGCCCCGAAGCGTTCAAAGCGCTTCGGGGCGTTGTTTGTATGATGCTATTTTATCCACCATTCGGGGGTGATGTCTCCCAGCTTTACGGTGCGGCCTGCGGAAAGGTCAAGCATTATTTCGATGTTTTGGTATCTGCCCGGCATGAGCTGGACCATAAGCTCGCGGCAGGCGCCGCAGGGCGCTCCGTTGGAGCCGTCGGGCAGGATGCAAAGCACCTTGGCAATCTCCTGCTCACCGTTGGTTATCATATTGAAGATCGCGTTCCTTTCGGCGCAGATGCCGAGGGTCGAACAGGTGTCGATGCACACTCCCGTGTAGATCTTCCCGGAGCCGGACAGTATCGCCGCCGATACCTCCCCGCAGGTGACATACTCCGAGATGCGGCGTCCGTTCAGGACCTTTTTCGCAGCTTCATACATTTCGTTCCAGATCTTATCCATATTTTAACCTCAAATATCTATCTTCACCTCACCAGCGGAAGCCGTTGTTGAGGATGTAGGTCTTGTTCCTGTCATAGAAGCGGGCGCGGTAGGTCGCGTAGGTGGTCTCCATATACAGAGTGGTGCCGTTCTTGACGTAGGCGTTCCAGTTGTGGACGTCTCCGTGCTGTACGCCCTTCATTATCTCATGCTCGTAGCCTGCGCGGTCAAGGAAAAGATCTGCTGTTGCGGCGCTGTAATAGCAGGGCCCGCATCTGCTGCGCAGAGCTCTGGCAGCCTTGAAGTTCCTTGAAGGGTCGTCCCAGCCGAAAGAATAGCGGACATGGCTGCATACAAACGAGAAGATCTTATCCGTAGAGCAGCCGATCTCAAACAGAACGTCGTCGGCGTAGGCTTCGACGTTATTTGCGGTGAGATCCGACGTCGTCAGCCCGGCGCTCTTTCCGAAAGCTTTGCCGTATACCCAGTAAGTGTGACCGTTGTAAAATATCTTGTACCAAAGCCCTTTGATCTGAAGCACTTCCACCTTGGTACCGGCATAGACCATCCCGAAGGACGCGGGAGCATAGTGAGCCGAGGAATAAAGCTGAGCGTTCCTTGACACCGCGGCGGTATACAAACTGGTCGCCACCGACTTTACGTCGCTGTAATAACCGTACCGGACGGAACCGGTAGTTCCGTCCCGTGTGACGAAGGAGCGCACCTTGACATACCATACCTCTCCCGCCCTGGGAACTCTTGTGAAGTTCTCGGCAGTATCGCTGAGGTCAGTGGAAGTGTAGCTGTGAACGTCCTTTTTGAAGGAAGGATCCTTGGAGTAAAGCACCTGATAGCCCACTGTTCCCGACGGGGCTGCGGTCCATTTCAGACGGAAGCCCTTCTTGTAAGAGATAAGTGAGGTTATCTTGTTCTTGGGCGGTCTGATGTAGAACTCCTTCACCACGCTGCCCGTGACCCCGTTCCGGCCGGTGACGGTTATACTGGCGATACCGGGGCCCTTGTTGGAGGAATAGCTTGCCGTATAGCAGTTCTCGGGAATAAGATCCCCGAGGGCGTCACGGACCTTGACCTGAGGCGTGACGGCCTTGCCGGTGTAGTTATAAGCGATATAAGGTATGGTCACCTTTGTGACCTCACGGGAGACCGTGACAGTATGTATCTCGGAATACTCTCCGAACCTCTCCGAGGTAAAACTGCCGTCCTCGGTGATGAAGGCCCGCACTTTGACGAACCACCTCTGTCCGATCCTGATGCCGTTGGTGAATTCTGCGCTTGTGCATCCGGGGTCTCTGACCGTAAAGCTCCTCTGACCGGAAAAACCCGGATCAAGGCTGTATATTATCTGATAACCCAGGGCCCGGCTCACCTTTTTCCACTTGACGATAAGAGTCCCGCTGCCGCCGGAGAGAGATGTGATCTCCGCCCGTGCGGGGGCGATGACATAACCGATCTCGGTGCTGCCGGTGTAGTCCCCCAGGCCGCAGACCTTGACATATGCAAAGCCCGGGTTCATATAGTTCCGAAAGGACAGAGTATAATCAACGCCCCGGGAGAGCAGTTTGTCTCCGTCGGTGACGGTCAGATATTCTGAGGGCGTCACCGGACGGCCGCTGTATGTAAAGACATTCTCCGAAAGCACCGCACTGCACTCCGATATATCTTTCGGGAGTTCAGACTGTTCCTCCCCGGAAGCTGACTGCTCCTGCTCCGCAGCGTAAGCCGTAAACGCAGAGCTGCGGGATACTGCGGCAAAGCAGCCGAACAGCAAAACAGACAAAATCAGCGGCATCAAAGCCGCTGAAAGCTTTATCCTTTTCATTGTGATACCTCCAATAATATCTTCCTGATATTATGATACCACAATTTCAGATTTTTGTCACTGTTTAGATGCTAAAACGGTAGAATTTTTGTAGCAATGCACATAATACATAGGGGATAATTTATGACTTTTGACAAAAAACTCCCGCCGTAAACCAAAAACGGCGGGAGGCGCTTTTATTCTTCCGTGACAGCATCCTGCCAGATAAGCTCGAATATCTCTCTGATGCGGTCGGTGCGTCCGGAGAGGTGAAGAAAGCCGAAAAGGCATTCAAGGCCGGTGGCGGCACGGTATTCTCCCACGGTGGAGTGCTTCGGGGCGGTGACGCCTCCGGCGTTGCGCCCGTGACGGAAGATCTCCTGCTCCTCTTCGGTGAGAAGGCCCTTCTCCAGCAGACGCTTTACCGCCGACGCCTGAAATTCCGCGCAGACCTTTTCTATCGTCAGGTCGTGGAGCTTCCGCACCGGCATATTTGCCGAAGAAACTATCTTCTCCCGCACCAGTGTCTCGTAGACCGCGTCCCCCATAAAAGCCAGGGTCAGCGGGGAGTATTGGCTAAGCTCTTTTTCGGTCATATTTTCACCTCTCTGCCCGGCTGTTACTTCCGGAAACATCCATTAAAGGGAGCGGTATCCTGATACACGGATACAGGTCCAGAAGCTTTCGCATCTCCTCTTTCTCTTCCTGCGGCTGATCTGCATCACACACCATAAGCCTGCGGAGCTTTTCTTCCACTTCTTCGGGCGGCGGTGCAAGTCCGTATTTCCAGTGACAGTCTTTTCTGATACGCATTTTTTTGCTGCTGAGAAAGATCATCAGCGCCGATCCTCCGATCAGTTCAAACAGGAAAACAAGATTCCGGGCTGTTCCGTTATCGGTCAGCATTCTGTCAACTGCCCGGGGCTCACTTGAAAAAAGGCTGACAGCAAAAGGCGCCGTCACAATGCCCAGAAAGATCCATAACCCGATCCTCAGATAAAACGTGATCATGTTTCTGTCGGCGCGAAAATACCTGAAGCCCAGATACGGGGTCTTGGCATCTCCTTTTGCCTCGTATCCCTCAAAGACCTGTTCTCTGCGATCTGAAGCCTCTTTTCTCCGAGCGAGACCCTCGGCAGGATCATCCATTGCCTCATGCTCCTCGGGAAATTCCTCGGGGTGAGCTGCCATATATCCCATAAACTCTTCATGATCATCCTGCCACGACATACATATCGCTCCCTTCGGTGATCCGCAGAAAAGACAGCGGCCTTCCTCAGTTCACAAACTCAAACTCAAAGTCGAAGATCGAAACTATATCGCCCTCGTTTATGCCCATTTCCTCCAGCTTGTCGATGATGCCCGTGGAGCGCAGCACCCGCTGGAAATATTGCAGCGAGGAATAGTCCTCCATGTTCACCGAGCGGAGGATGTCCCACAGCCAGTCGGCTTCCACGAAGTAGATGCCCTCCTCCACGGTGACGGTGAAGTCCCGGCGGGAGGTGAGCTTTTCCTCCAGCTCCTCCTTGGTGAGGGGCTGAGCCTCGAAGCGCTTCACCGGAGGGAGCATTTCCAGACGCTCCCATACTCCCATAACAAGCTCGCGGGTACCCTTTGTGGTAGCCGCCGAGATCTCGTAGAACAGCAGTCCCTGGTCCTCGACGTAGTCACGCAGGCGCTTTATCTGCTCCGGAGAAGCCATATCCGACTTATTGGCAGCCACGATCTGGGGAGCCTCCGCCAGCTCCTGAGAGAAGCTGCGAAGCTCTTTGTTGATAGTTTCAAAATCCTCGATAGGGTCCCTTCCCTCGACGCCGGAGACGTCCACCACATGGACGATCAGGCGGCAGCGCTCAACGTGCCGCAGGAACTCATGACCGAGCCCCACGCCTTCCGAAGCGCCCTCGATCAGTCCCGGGATGTCGGCCATGACAAAGCTCTTGCCGTCCTCGATCTTGACCACCCCGAGGACGGGGGTAAGGGTCGTGAAATGGTAGTTGGCGATCTTCGGCTTTGCCGCCGATACCACCGAGATCAGCGTGGATTTGCCTACATTTGGGAAGCCCACAAGCCCCACGTCGGCGATGAGCTTCAGCTCGAGGATGACCTCGTATTCGTCCCCGCGGAAGCCGGGCTTGGCAAAGCGGGGTATCTGTCTTGTGGAGGTGGCAAAGTGGGCGTTGCCCCGCCCTCCTTTGCCGCCCTTGGCGATGACCACGGGCTCGTCCCCGGACATATCCGCAAGGATACGCCCGCTGGAGGCCTCCTTCACCACCGTCCCCCGGGGGACGCTGATGACAAGGTCAGGCGCTCCCCTGCCGGAGCAGTTCTTTGAGGAGCCGTTCTGACCCTTTTCAGCCACATACTTTCTCTTGTAGCGGAAATCTATCAGATTGGAGAGATTGTCGTCCACCTTGAAGACGATGTCTCCGCCCTTGCCGCCGTCGCCGCCGTCGGGGCCGCCTGCGGCCACATATTTTTCCCTGTGGAAGGAAACGCAGCCGTCGCCGCCGTCGCCCGCCTTGATATATATTTTTGCTTCATCCACAAACATTTCAGTTTCCTCCCATTCTGCCTGTACGCATTATCTCCGTGTCCTTAATGAACTTCTTCTCTCTTTGGAGCTGTGACAGCCCGATGACCGCATTCAGCACTGTGAATCCCAGCAGTATCAGGACCACGATGTTCCGTGCTATGATGTGCTGGTCCGGGAAGCGGTCGTAGTATTCCCTTGTGGCGGCATCGACGTCCGTGATGTTCCCGAAGCTGATGAAATAGCCTCCGCCCTCGGAAATATAGGCGGGGCGCTGATAGGTCTTCCCCTTGACAAGGATGCCGTATTCGGCCGAACTCACGGTCTGATTATGCTTCCCGCCCTTTTCGTCGGTGCAGCTTGCGGTGTAGTAGGTGGTGTTGGAGCGCCTGTGGTGTATGGTATGCTTATCCAGCGAGGTGACGGTATAGCTGTGGACGCCGTCGGGTGTCAGCCGCGGCGGCGAGTATGTCAGACGCCAGGCCCCTGCCGCAAGAGTCAGCACAAGAAACACCGCCGCGATACGGAAAAACGTGACCGCGGTGTTATAAGAGTGGTGCCTGTTATAGTCCTTTTTCAGAAAGCCGAACACGACCTCACCGCCTTAACAAAAAGCCCCGAACCAACGGCTCGGGGCATCCAGTCTGAAATTTAAGCCTGCGGGTAAACGGAAACCTTCTTGCGGTCTCTGCCCAGTCTCTCAAATCTTACAACGCCGTCAGCGGTTGCATACAGCGTATCGTCCGAGCCGCGGCCTACGTTCTCGCCCGGATGGATGTGTGTTCCTCTCTGGCGAACGAGGATGTTGCCTGCGACAACAGCCTGACCGTCAGCGCGCTTGACGCCGAGCCTCTTAGCCTCGGAATCACGGCCGTTCTTGGTAGAACCCATACCTTTCTTATGCGCGAAGAACTGCATAGAAATTCTGATCATTGATTACACCTCCGTAAATGTGATCCTGATACGTCCCTGAAACTCGTCGGAGAGGATATACAGATGCGTCAGAAGCCCCAGCAGGAGCTTATCGCCTGTATCATCCGGCTGTTTCAGTTTGAGTGATATTTCATTTTCTTCGACCTTTACCTCAGCCTTCAGACCGAACGCTTCGGTAACGGTATTGGCTGTCAGCATAACAGCCGAGGATACGCTTGCACAAGCTATATCCTGCCCGTACTCCGCATAGCCGGCGTGCCCCGAAACGGAGAACCCGACGAGCCTGTCGGAGCTGTCGCGGTAAAACCCGGCGCGTATCATTATGCGTTGATAGCTTCGATCTTTACCTGAGTGTAGGGCTGTCTGTGACCGAGCTTTCTCTTCTCACCCTTCTTGGGCTTGTAAGTGAAAACAGTGATCTTCTTGGCCTTGCCGTTCTTGACTACCTTAGCGGAAACCGTTGCGCCCTCAACGTAGGGAGCGCCGACCTTAACGTCGCCTTCGCCGCCGACTGCCAGTACCTTATCGAAGGTATAGCTCTTGTCAGCCTCAACGTCCAGCTTCTCGATGAAAACAACATCACCGACATTTACCTGATACTGCTTTCCGCCTGTCTCGATTACTGCGTACATTCAGAAATGCACCTGCCTTTTCATACAAACTCGCTGCGGACGGTGTGAAAGCCTGCGTGAGCGCATAGCTTCCCCTTGTTTACCGTATACAAGCGGCTTAAATATCATATCATATTTCGCCCTTAAAGTCAAGGGCGGGGGACAGGCCCGCTCAAAATTTACACATTGTTTACATTTGCAGGCTGCCCTCCCCCGTTCCAGCATTTGCATAGCCCAAACTCCCCGGCTTTCTTGACAAAGCGGAAAATGAATGGTATTATATAAGATAGTATAGTATCACATCAGAAGGAGGCGGGCGGCTGTGAAAAGAATTATCGTACTGCTGTTGGCGGCGCTGGTTTTCAGCGGCTGCTCGTTCAAAGTGCCGGAAAGCGGCAAGGGCAAGACCAACAACTCCGATACGGACTCAAATGCCGCGGAGATCACCCTGCGGGACAAGGACGGCAAGACCGTTTCCATATACGACGCCCCGATCTATGACCGCTGCGGCGTCAAGGCGGTATTCAGCGGGAATAACGGCAAAGCCGCCACCCTTACCGTCACCAACGGCTCCGATAAGGCCCTTCGCCTCAGATCTTCGTATATGTCCGCGGACGGTGTGCTGAGAAACGATCTCACGGTCTCCTCGGACCCTATCCCCGCAGGAGAGACCGCCGGCATAACCCTTGACGGCAGCGGCTTCAGCGGGATAAGCTCCCTTCGCACCCGCTTCTACCTGGAGGACGAGGACTACCGCGTCCTTGAGGACAGCCTCTCCGACCCCTTGGAGATCGTCCTTTCCGATACGCTTTACCTGGCTTCAAAACAGCTCTACACCGTCGTGTACGAGGACGAGCGTCTGCTGCTGGGGCTTTGCGGCGTTACCTACCGTGAGGACTCCAACCGTGTGGCTTTGAACATCTACGCCGAAAACAAGACCGACAGCGACTTCTGCCTTGAATCCCTGGGTGCGGAATGCGTCCCGAAGGATTATTACACCACCCTCAACGTCATCCTTCCGGCAAGGTCCGGGGGCAAGTTCACCATGCGGGCCTCCACCCGCAACTCAACCCTTTCGCCCTCGGAGCTGGACAGCATCAGCCTTTCTCTGTCTTTGTCCGGACTTGAATACTACTACGGTCTGAAACAGGAAGATCCCCCCAAGACCGAGAAATTCACTATCAGTCTTCCCAAAACAGGGCGTCCCGAGAACGTGATACCCGATGCTGTCGTCAGCACCGTGGACCGTGAACAATACATCGCGGAACTTGCCGCCTCCGGGGAGCTGACTCCCCTGACGCCGGTGGGGCAATCGAATCTGATGTTTGAAAACGAAAACATACTGGCCGACCTTGTGTATATGGGCCGTGAAAACAACGGCACCATTTCCCTGCACTTCCGGGTGCAGAACAAGCTCCAAAAGCAGATAAAGCTCTCCCCGGTGGGGACGGTCAACGGAGCTACCCTGGCTTTCAGCTGCTACGGCGGCATCAAGCCCATGACCGAGCAGTACATAGAAGTCACCTGCTCCGCTGCCGATGAAAGCATCATAGGCAGCTTCTCCGACCTGGCAGTACGGCTGGAATACTCCTACGACGACGGCAGCTACGACAACAGCTCCTACATCGGAGCCACCGACCCCTTCTATTTCCAGGTCTCAGAGACTCTCTCACGTCCGGGAGTTCCCAAGGGCGCCAAGCAGATCTACTCCGATGACATCTGCGACCTTTATCTGTTGGGCATGGAGAAGGAAGAGGACCGCAATGCCGTTGATCTGAAGGTCTACGCCGTCAACAAGTCGGAAAAGGTGATAATCGTAAGTGCCTACACCGACTCCGACCGCATCTACATACTGAAAAACCTGGGAATGTTCCGCGGGACCTACACCGTGGGGACTCTCAAAGTCACCACCTTTGCCGAGGACATACAGTTAACGGAGCAAACGGTCAAGGATATGAAGATAGCCGTCAGCATATACGACATTGACGGGAACGTTCTTTCGGAAGGCGAGGCCGGGCTATGAAGATCAGACTGAACAAAAACAGGATCGCACTGCTGCTGATCTTCGGCGGGTGCATCATTCTTAACATCGTGGCCTGGCTGTCAAAGGGCTTCTGCGACTGGTACGGCGAGAACATCCTGCCCATATGGTTCAACGCCTTCGGGCGTCCCATAGCGCTTCTCCCCTTCTCTTTGGGGGAGATAATGATAATGCTGTTTATCGTTATCATCCTGCTGACGCCGGTGTCCCTTATCGTCCTGCTGATAGTGATGAAGAGACGGCGCAGGAAGGTGCTGAAAGTGTACGGCCTGGTATGGATCTGGATAATCGCCTTTATCGTGCTGACCGAGACTCTCAACTGCTTTATCATCTACCACCGCTCCACCTTCGGAGAGACCTATAACATCCCCACTGCTCAGCACACAAGCTCAGAACTTGCGGAGCTCTGCGATTATCTGACCGCCAGGACCAACGAGCTTTCCAAACAGGTCACACGGGATGAAGAGGGGAAATTCGTCCTCACTGCCGACCTGGACGAGACCGCCCGCAAGGCAATGTCCGCCCTGGGAGAGGAGTTCCCCCAGCTTTCGGGCTACTATGTGACCCCCAAGCCCGTGATAAACTCCTTCTTTATGAGCCAGCAGTATTTAATGGGCATATACTTCCCCTTTTCGCTGGAGGCTAACTACAACTATCAGATGTACCCCTCCAACCTGCCGGAGACGGTCTGCCACGAACTGGCCCACACCAAGGGCTTTATGCTGGAGGACGAGGCCAACTTCATAGCCTATCTCGCCTGCGACCGCAGCGACAACATCGAATACCGTTACAGTGGGAATCTCCGGGCGCTGAAATACGTGTTGAACGAGGTCAGGGACAACTGCTCCGATGAGGAAATAGAACGGATAAGCAACTCGCTGGATATCGAAGTCATCATCGACATAGTGGGCAACTCCGACTACTGGGAGAGCGTTCAGGAAAGCGACGAGGGCCTGCTGCCCTCAAAGACAGTGGCCGCCGTTTCCGATGCGGCAATGGAGGCCTCGCTGAAAATGAACGGCGTCTCCGACGGAAAGAAGAGCTACGGCAGAATGGTAGACCTGCTGCTGAATTACGGCGTGGGAAAGGATAAGTGATATGGCTTCAAGCAAGGAATATCTCGAATTCGTCTTAGGGCAGCTGCCCGCCGGAGAAGTCACCTTCCGGCCGATGATGGGCGAGTACATGATCTACTACCGGGACAAGATCGTGGGGGGCATCTACGACGACAGGTTCCTCGTCAAGCAGACAGCCGCCTCAAAGCGGCTGATGCCCGAAGCGCCCCTTGAACTGCCCTACGAGGGCGCCAAGGAAATGCTCCTTGCGGACATCGACGACAGGGAGTTTTTGAGCGTCCTTCTCGAAGCGATGTACCCGGAGCTGCCTGCTCCGAAACCGAAGAAAAAGAAATAAGGACAGATAAAATGACATACGAATTTACCACACATTCCGCCTCCGAAACTGTCGCTTTGGGGAAATGCATAGGCGAAAGGCTCCGGGGCGGCGAATGCCTTGCCTATGTGGGCGGACTGGGAGCGGGCAAGACTACCATGACCCGGGGCATCGCCCTTGGAATGGGCCTTGACGACGACGTCACCTCGCCCACCTTTGCGCTGGTCAACGAGTACCGGGGCGGGAGGATCTCTCTCTGCCACTTCGATATGTACCGCATAACCTCCCCCGAAGACCTGGAGACCACGGGCTTCTACGACTATATGGACAGCGATACCGTCCTGGCGGTGGAGTGGAGCGAGAACATCAAAGACGCTCTGCCCGAGGACACGGTATACATACGCATAGAGCGTGTTGACGAGGAAACACGGAAGATCACGATAAACGGAGATGAACGCTTTGCTGACATTGGGGATAGATACCTCGGGTAAGGTGGCCTCCGCCGCCGTTACGGACGGCGAGCGGCTGCTGGCCGAGAAGATACTTTACACCAAGCTGACCCATTCGCAGATCATCCTGCCGATGGTGCAGGAACTTTTAGACGACTGCGGGATAGGCTTCAAAGAACTGGAGGCAGTCGTCTGCGCGGCAGGTCCGGGTTCCTACACGGGACTGCGGATAGGCATTGCGGCGGTCAAGGGGATAGTTATGGGAGCCCCGCATCTGAAATGTGCGGCGGTCTCCACGCTGGAAGCGCTGGCCTTCGGGGTCTCGGCCTTCCAGGGGAAGATCGTCCCGGTGATGTACGCACGTCCGAAGATCGTTTACGCGGGGTGCTATGAAAGCCGCAGTGGGAACGTCACCGTCCTTGACAGTGACAGGGTGACGGATGAGGAGGAATATTTCTCCGGGCTGGACACCTCGGTGCCGGTAATGCTGACGGGCGACCGCTGCGAGGAGATCAAGCGGCTGTACTTCCTTGACAACGGGAACGTCCTCACCGCGCCGGTGCCGGACAGGCTCCAGCGGGCGTCCTCGCTTTGCGCGGCGTTTCTTGCCGCGCCGGAGAGAGCCGTACCGCCGGCTGCGCTTGAAGCCAGCTATTTGCAGTCCACGAGGGCAGAGAAAGACAAGGCGCACAGGGACGCTTAGTTTATTTGATAGCTGTAAACCCAAACGCGAAGCGCATTCCGCAGTCCAGGGCACGGTAGCCCTGGCGGGGTCAATTTTTCCTCGCAAGCTCGGAAAAATCGGGGCAGAGCCCTCGCGGGGACGGGGGCGGAGCCCTTGCAGGGACAATTTTCCCTCGACAAGCTCGGGAAAATCGGGACAGAGTCCCTCTCGGCGCGTAAGCGACGACCCCGGCGCTGCACAAGAAAAGAGTAGGGAAACGAAGCAGTTTTCCTACTCTTTTTTGCGTGGACAAACCATACTCAGCGCCGGGAAAAAGTGTTCTCCTGCACTCGCAGGAAACAGCGAGCGACGCGAGCGTCTTTCCGTCCCCCGACGGACTAAATGAAGGGCGTTCTGCCCCGCCCTTAGCGTTGGAGCAGAATCCCAGCATAGACATACGCCCCAATTCGGGGGCTTTCCGATCGGTCCGAGCGCGGACGGCGCAACTCCGCCGCAGGAAACATAGTGCGGGCCGCAAGTTTGATTTGCGGCGGAGCCCTCCGTTGGCGTAAACCGTATTCGGGGATGCACCGCTAACAAGGAATACTCCAAAAAAGCATCCCGCCGAAGGCCAAAGCTTCCGGCGGGTTCTTTTAAAAGATGGGGATCATTATGAAGATCATGAAGAAAGCATATTAAAGGAATTTCACAAGACGGTCAAGTACGCCGTCAAGGCGGCCGTCGGTGAGGCCGAAGTCTACCATTTTGTAACTCCATGCACTGCGGCCGATGCCGTATTCATCAAATACCGTGTTGATGTCCCTGTACCAGTTCAGTTCGTCCTCGGCGGAGGCCTTTTCGATAACGCCGTACTCTCCGCAGTAGAGAGGACAGCCGCGCTCCTCGCAGAGCTTGATCGCTCCGATGAAGCGGCGCTCGAAATAGTCCGCGTCAAAGCCGGTGTCGGGAACATCCATGTAATCCTGGATGCGGGTGAGGTTCAGTTCCTTCACCTTCTCGCGGTACTCTTTGATGTCGCCGGGATAGCCGATGCGGAAATCGGGGTTCATTTCAACTACCCAGTAAGCCGCCTGATGGGTGAACAGGAAAGGATCGTAGCAGTGGAAATTGTAGACGATCTTGTCGTCAAAGGGAGCTTCAAGGTCCTTCAGAGCGTCTACGGAGTTGTTCCAGTAGCCGCCGATGAGGATGTATGTATCGGGGGCATTCCTGCGCACCCTTGCAATGACAGTTCTGATGATGCGGTTCCAGGTGTCGGAAAGCTCCTTGTCGTTGACCTCGTTGAGAAGCTCAAATGCGATGCGCTGAGGTCTGTTGCCGAAGCGTTCCGAAATGCGCTCCCAGAGCTTGTAAAATCTCTCCTGGAGAACTTCGGACTGGAAAAATCCCGTCTCGTTGTAAGCCACTTCGTAGGAATAGCCGAAGGTCTTGTGAAGGTCGATTATCATATTGATGCCGTGTTTGTCGCACCACTCGTATGCCTTTTCAAGATACTCCATGCCGATGTCCACGGGCTCGCCCTCGGCAGTCTCAAAGACCGTATAGTCAACGGGGATGCGTACATGGTCAAGGCCCCAGCCTGCAATGGTCTTGATGTCCTTTTCGGTGATATAGCTGTCAAGACGCTCCTTTTCGAGTTCGTACTGGGAGAGCCAGCCGCCCAGGTTGATGCCTTTCATGAATCCGTTGAATTTTTTCATATGAGTTTCCTCCGATAATACTCCGTTATTATTGTATTTACTGCGCTGTTATTCGTTCTTCGTTATGATAATATTATACAGGAAAGCTCTTCAAGGGTATATCATAGAATTAATAAACGTGTCAAATATATATTCCGTTTAAAAGCGCCGCAAGGGTTCATTCCACGATGATATTGTTGGCGCCGTAGGTCAGAGTCAGAAGGCTGTCCCCCAGGTGGACGTTCTCCACCACGATATTCTCGTGATCTATGGAAAGGTCGTAGTGGGAGAAATTCCAGAAGGCCTTGATGCCCAGCCCCACCAGGCGGTCGGCGATCTCCTGGGTGGCGGCCTTGGGGATGCACAGCACCGCGATCACAGGCTTGCGCTCGGTGCAGAATCTGTCCAGCTCGTCGATGTGGCGGACGGTGAGGTCCCCGACTCTGTCGCCGGTTATCTCGGGGTCGCTGTCGAAAATGCCGATGAGATCACAGCCCCGGGTGCTGAAATTGATATGGGTGGTAATGGCCCGTCCCAGGTTGCCGGCACCGATGACGACGGTGCGGAACTGTCTGTCCACGCCGAGGATGCGGCCGATCTCGGAATGGAGCTCCTCCACCCGGTAGCCGTAGCCCTGCTGGCCGAAGCCGCCGAAGCAGTTGAGGTCCTGTCTGATCTGAGAAGCGGTGAGCTTCATCATCCCGGAAAGCTCCCTTGAAGAGATCCTGTCCACGCCGCGGCGCATAAGCTCTCCCAAAAAGCGGTAATATCTCGGCAGACGTTTTATCACCGATGCGGATACTGAACTGTTTTTATTCATGGTTCCCTCTTTTCATAACTGCATCTGAGTTTGACAATTTTATAACAATATTATATAACAACCCCGGGGATTTGTCAAGGGGGAGCGAGAGTATCAGCTGTCGGCTGTCAATCAGCACAAATTGTATAAAATTATTAGTTTTTAACTTTCCGGCTATTGACTTATTGGTAAAAATGGTATATAATATAGTCGGGTATGTATGGGGTATGTGTGCCCGTATCTTTCTATCGGAATCGAGTTGATAGTCATGGCAGTGGGATCTGCTTTGTGGAACAGAATATTCGGTGAGGGCTGGCAGGCCGTGTCGGAGTTCAATCCCGATATGGGCCTTTTCCTGCTTGACCATAAAAACAAGACCGCAGATACCGATTCCAACACCGTTAAGATACTGGATACCGTGGAGGGAGAGCTCAGCTACGAAAAGCTCAGCCAGGTCATCACTCAGGTCACTGAGTACGACGCCAACTCCCGGGTGAAGATAAGGACCGTGGAAAGCACTCCGGACTTCACCGCCTGCATCATCAAGCTGAGAAAGCATGAGGTCCACCGCTCGGAGGATATCATCCTCCCCGTTCTTCCCCATTCAAGTATGGTGGCCGCAATGCTGGAACATAAAGGCCCTTCCCTCTTTGCGCTGATACAGCTCGAAGAAAAGGACAGGATGACCCTTACGGGCCCGCAGATCTATGCCGCGCTGTCGGCGCTGATCTCCGCCGCGCCCTCCGGAGCTATGATCTCGGAGCAGTCAAAGACCAGGTTCTGGCTCTTTGTGCCGGGTTTCCAGGGCGACGAGGTCTCCTTCCTTACGGGGCTTCAGGAAGCCGTTGAAAAGGACTCCTCCGCCCGCGATGTTGAGTACGATCCCGAGAATTCCTACAACCTTACCTTCTCAGCCGGATGCGGAGCCGTTTCTCCCATTCCCTCCCAGAGGATGCATACCGCAGAGTACGCCCTTTACGAAGCAGTTTCCATAGGCGTGGGGAGCATATGCCTCTACTCGGTGGAGAAGTACGAGAGCCAGAAAGGCGAATACGCAGGGATAAGAAAGTTCCTGCATCTGATAGACAACAACCTGTTCTCCTACCACTTCCAGCCTATCGTGGAAGTGCAGACCGGCAACGTGGTGGCCTACGAAGCGCTGATGCGGACGGACAAGAGCATCGGCATGAGGCCCGT
This sequence comes from Ruminococcaceae bacterium FB2012, assembly GCA_900104495.1. GTDB lineage: Bacteria > Bacillota > Clostridia > Oscillospirales > Ruminococcaceae > FB2012. Next base: position 229,048 of record FMXS01000006.1, read on the forward strand.
TGAGGTGCTGGGCTATGCGGCCCAGCTGAAAAGGCTCTACGACGTGGAGAAGCTGACTATGCGCAACACCCTTGAAGCCGTCTACAATCACCAGGATGCTCTGCATTCAAGGAAGCTGTTCGTAAATTCCATTCCCGCCCATATGCTTACGGACGCGGACTGGGCCGAGCTGGAGACTCAGTACGGCGAGCTGCTGGAAAAGCTGGTCATCGAGCTGACCGAGCAGTCGGAGCCTTCGCCGCAGATGCTGGATTCCATACACTGCCGGATGAACAAGAACCATATGCAGCTGGCTATCGACGACTACGGCACCGGCTATTCCAATACCTCCAATCTGATGAAGTACAAGCCCAATGTGGTCAAGATCGACCGGGCTCTCATCGAGGATATAAACGCCAAGCCCAAGATGCAGCGGCTCGTTGCGGGGCTTATCGAGTTCATGCACGAGAACGGCTACCTTGCCCTCGCCGAGGGCGTGGAGACCTACGATGAAATGCGGACCATGATGAAGCTGGGTTCCGACCTGCTCCAGGGGTTCTATATCTCCCGTCCGAAGCCTATCATGATCTATGAGATAGCCTCCAAGGTCAAGGACGAGATCGTGAAGATAAACCTGGAATTCTCCAGCAACGTCACAAGGAGCTATCATCCCGACAACGGCGAGGCCGTGGACCTCTGCGGCCTGCTGACCAACAGATACAACACTATATTCATCGAGACCGAGAACGTTACCCTTGTGGGCGAAAGGGACAAGCAGCTGAACCTGAACATCATGATGAAGGACGGCATAAAGTCGAAGCTCACGCTGAAGAACGTCTGCCTCTCCTCCGAAAGGCTGGATGCGATCATCTTCATCGGAGAGCATTCAGATGTGGAGATCGAGCTTGAGGGCAACAACGAACTGCTCTGCCGGGGGATCCACGTTCCGACTACTTCAAATCTCCTTGTCACGGGCATAGGCTCGCTGCATATCCGGGCGGAAATGACCAACAGCTTCGGCATCGGCTGCGACTCGGAGCACAGCCCGGGCAATATCACCTTTGACATCAGCGGAGAAGTTTCGGTGGAGACCAGCGGCGAGACCGCCGTGGGCATCGGCGGCGGCAGCAACGACGGCAATACGAAGATCAAGCTCACCGGCGGCGAGTTCAATGTTTCGGTATCGGGCTCCAGCTGCGTGGCTATCGGGAATTTCAAGGGGAACAGCGTCATCGAGATCAACGACTGCGGCTGCAACTGGGATATTTCCTCCACCAACGGCATCGGCATCGGCTCGGCGGAGGGCAGCACGCAGGTCTCCGTCAGGAATTACAGCATGACCGCCACCATGCGGGGCTCCAACCTCTGCGGCATCGGCGTGGGGCATAAGGGCACCGGAAACGTCTCTCTGCAAAGCGGACGCTATACCGCGAATATGCACGGCAGCAACCTCAAATGCATCGGCACCTATCAGGGCAAGCTGGACTGTGACCTGCATCAGTCGCAGATCACTCTCGACTGCGAGGGCCGCTATGCCGCCGGCATCGGCGACATCGAAGGCTCCGGCGACGTGGTGATAGATCACTGCGGAGTCAAGTGCCATATCCTTTCCAGCAACTACATAGATTTCGGTTCGCGCGGCGGCAAGCTGAGCGTGGACGGTACCGAAAAGGAAGTCGCTATCAACGACTGACAACAGCTTACAGAGCATCCTGCCCGGGAGACAGCTTCTGTTTCCCGGGCAGGTTTTTATATCGGGGTGAGAAAATGAAGGAAAAGGTCCTCTGCGCCATGAGCGGCGGCGTGGATTCCAGCGTGTGCGCCAAACTGCTTTTGGGCGCAGGATACGAATGCGTCGGCGGGACGATGAAACTGCTGGACAAGGAGACCGCAGACATCGGAGACGCGAAGCGGGTCTGCGAAAGTCTCGGCATCGAGCATCGGGTCTTTGAACTGGAGAAACAGTTCGACGGATGCGTCATCCGGCCCTTTATCGAGTCCTACCGTCGGGGGGAAACGCCCAATCCCTGCATCGAGTGCAACCGTCGGCTGAAATTCGGCATCATGCAGGAGCTTGCCTCGGAGCTGGGATGCGGGTACGTCGCCACGGGGCATTACGCCCGCATCCAACGGGACGGTGACAGCGGGCGCTTCCTGCTGAAAAAAGCCCTGCGTCCCGAAAAGGATCAGAGCTATGTGCTTTTCCGTATGACACAGGAGCAATTGTCCCGGACGCTGTTCCCCCTGGGAGAGCTTTCCAAGGAGAAAGTCCGTGCCGCCGCCGGGGAGGCGGGCTTCGTCAACGCCCGCAAGCACGACAGCCAGGATATATGCTTCGTCCCCGACGGGGACTATGCGGGATTCATCCGCAGATACGCAGGGATCGAAAGTCCCCCGGGGGATTTCATCTCCGCCGACGGACGTGTGCTGGGACGGCACAGCGGAATTATAAACTACACCGTGGGCCAGCGCAAGGGCCTGGGGATCTCCCTTGGAGAGAGGGCTTACGTCTGCGGGATAGACCCCGACGCCAACACCGTCACCCTCGGCCGCAACGAGGATCTCTTCACTGACAGGCTCTTCATCCGGGACATAAATCTGATCTACTGCGATGAACTGAAAGAGCCCCTTCGGGCGGCGGTGAAGATAAGATACAGCCACCGCGAACAGCCCGCGCTGATAACTCAGCTCGACAGCGACCTGATAGAGATAGTCTTCGACGAGCCTCAGCGGGCCGTCACTCCGGGACAGTCGGCGGTGATCTATCAGGGCGATACCGTGGTGGGCGGCGGCAGGATAGTGACGGGGCTTTCAAGGATACACCGGGACAGGTTCTGAAAAGGGAGCTGTCTTATAATAAAGAAATGGTCCTTAAATGAGAATTTAACGATTGACATATTCACAGCTTTGTGATATAATATCAGTGTAAAAAATCACCTGCGGGTGAAAATTGAACGGAGGTTTTATTTATGGGTCTGGATATGGACGATATCAAGGGCGTAGTTGACACCGTCATCGACAAGGTGCCCGATAAGGTGCCGAAGGAAGTCAAGGACAAGGCCAAGGAGTTTGCCACCAAGGAAAATATCGAGAAGGTGACAGACACCGTCGGCAGCTTCATCAGCGAGAAGTTCGGCAAGAAGGACGAAGATAAAAAAGACGAAGAGAAAAAGGACGAAGACAAGTAATATCGCCGAAGGCGGGGAAAGGCTCCCCGCCTTTTTATTTGACAAAGCGGCAGGTTTGTGCTATACTCAATAGTACGGAGCGGCTGTACAGCGGCAGTCACATTTTCATAGAATTGTCAAGAGGGACAAAAACATGAGTTCATTTCTTCACGCGGAGAAGCTCTGCTTCTCCTATATCAACGATACCGAGGACCCGCCGGCAAAGACCGAGGTGCTCAAGGACATCGACCTGGATATCCAGAAGGGCGAGTTCGTGGCGGTGCTGGGGCATAACGGCTCCGGGAAAAGCACGCTGGCGAAATGCTTCAACGCCATAAATCTCCCCGAGAGCGGGAAGGTCACCGTTGACGGCATGGACACCTCCGACGAGAACAACCTGCTGCCCATACGCCAGCGGGTGGGTATGGTCTTCCAGAACCCGGACAATCAGATAGTGGCGACTATCGTCGAGGAGGACGTGGCCTTTGCTCTGGAGAACATGGGCGTGGAGCCGAAGGAGATACGCCGCCGTGTGGACGAGGCCCTGAAGACCGTAGGGATGTACGAATACCGTATGCACGCGCCCCACAAGCTCTCGGGCGGACAGAAGCAGAGAGTGGCTATCGCGGGCATAATCGCCATGCGTCCCGACTGCATCCTGCTGGACGAGCCCACCGCAATGCTGGACCCCAAGGGCCGCTCGGAGGTCATGAAAACGATAAAAATGCTCAACCGCGAGCAGGGCGTCACTATCGTGCTGATAACCCACTACATGGAAGAAGCCGCCCAGGCCGACAGGATCGTAGTCATCGACGGCGGAGAGATCGTACTTGACAACACTCCGAAGAAAGTGTTCTCCCAGGTGAAGACCATGAAAAACCTGGGCCTTGACGTTCCTCAGGTGACGGAGCTGATCTGGGAGCTGAAACAGGAAGGCTGTGAGCTTCCCGACGAGATAATCACCGAGGACGAATGCGTCGAGGCACTGGCGAAGCTGCTTTCGGACAAGGGACAGCCGGCGCAGCAAATAAAAATATCGGAATAATCGGAGATGAGAACATGAACATGAAGAAAAAAATGCTTTCCGGGCTGCTGGCCTTGACTCTGGTGTTCGGAGGTGCCTTTCAGGCGGCGCCCTGGCTTTCGGAGCTTTCGCCTGTCCTGTCGGTGAGCGCCGACGAATATCAGGGCTTCGTTTATGAGGATATGGGCGGAATGATAATGATCCGGGGCTACAACGGAACCAAGACCGAGATCACCGTCCCCGCCGAGATAGACAACACCCCCGTGGCGGGCATCGGCTATGAAGCCTTTGCCAACAACACAAGCATAACAAAGGTCACTCTTTCCGAAGGAATAAGCAACATCGGCGACGATGCCTTCAAGGGCTGCACTGCCTTAAAGACCGTCGTCCTCCCCGACGGGCTGCAATCCATAGGGATGTGGGCCTTCATGAGCTGCATTTCCCTGACGGATATAACCATTCCCGACAGCGTCTGGGGCCTTGGAAAATATGCCTTTGACAGCTGCACCTCGCTGAAATCCATAAACGTTCCTGCAAAAGTGTGGGATGTCTACCCCGACAGCTTCAATCGCTGCCGCAGCCTGACAAGCATCAACGTGGCCCCCGGGAACGCCAGCTGCTGCACAATAAACGGTATGCTCTACAACAAGGCGGGAACGCAGCTGCTCAAAGCGCCCTGCGGCCTGACCTCAGCTGTCATCCCCGAAGGAACGGAGAGCATCAATGCCGAAGCCTTCAACGACTGCCCGAAGCTCCAAAGCGTCACTCTGCCGGACAGCCTGACCTCAATAGGAAAAATGGCCTTCCACGACTGCCCTTCCCTGAAAGAGCTGACCATATCCGAAAAGGTTGAAAGCATCGGCTCCACAGCCATAGGCTTTTACTACGATAACGGCACCCACGCCATCACCCCGGTGGACGGGCTGGTGATCTACTGCTGGTACGACTCCGCCGCCTACAAGTATGCCGTGGAAAACGATATAGCCTTCGTCCTGCTGGACACCGTCAGAGTCAAGGGAAAGACAGTGGTGAATTACGACAAGCCCTTCGATCTCTCAAAGCTGGAATATCAGATCGCCGAGAACGGCATACCCATAGACATTTATGTTAAGCACGGCGAAGACGGCAGGTTCTCAGTGCAGGAGCTGCCGGCAGGCAAATACACTTTTACCGCATACTTTTACGGCTTCCCCGAGGAGTCCGTCGATTTCACCGTTTCGCCGGATCAGATCAATTCTCTGATCCTATACCTGTATCATTTCGGTGACGTGAACTCCGACGGCGCGGTGAACATGAAAGACCTTGCACTGCTCCAGCGGTGGGTCAACGGCTGGGACGTTGAGATAAACGAAAAGACAGCCAACATGATAACCGGCGACAAGATCAACATGAAGGACATCACCTCCCTTCAGCGGTTCATCAACGGCTGGGACATCGTTTTCCGTTAATCAGAGGCATAAAAAAGCGGTATATCCCGAAAGAACGGGATATACCGCTTTGCATCTTATTATCAGGCTTACAGTGCCAGGCCGTCGAAGTTTTCGTTGAGGACCTTGACGGAGGCGCGGAACTTGTCCATTTCGTCCTCGGTGAGGTCCAGCTCCACGATCTCCTTGACGCCGTTGCGTCCGATGATCGTAGGCACGCCGATGAACACATTGCGCTCGCCGTACTCGCCGCAGAGCTTGCAGGAAACGGTCAGAACGCTGTTTTCGTCCCCGAGGATAGCACGGACTATCCTGGTCAGTGCCATGCCCACGCCGTAATAGGTGGCACGCTTGGCCTCGATGATCTTATAGGCGGCAGTGCGCACCTGCTCCTCGATCTGTTCCATATCCTTGATGCAGTAGCTGTTTCTCTCGTCATTGAGGATGCTGACTACCGGCTTTGTGGCAAGCATCACCTGCGAGAGCGGCACGAACTCGCTGTCGCCGTGTTCGCCGATGACGTAGGCGTGGATGTTCTTGGGGTCCACGGTGAAATACTCGCCCAGCAGATAGCGCAGGCGGGCGGTATCGAGGGATGTTCCCGTACCGATGACGCGGCTGGCTCCGAAGCGGGAAAGCTCGTAGGTCACGCGGGTCATGATGTCAACGGGGTTGGTAGCCACAAGGAAGATGCCGTCAAAGCCGCTCTTCACCACGGGAGTGACTATCGAGCGGAAAACCTCCGTATTGCGCTGGAGCAGGTCCAGACGGGTCTCGCCTTCCTTCTGGGCGACGCCTGCCGCGATGACGACGATGTCCGCATCCTTGCAGTCGCTGTACTCGCCGGCGTATATCCTCATATTGGACTTGCCGAAGGCCAGTCCGTGATTGAGGTCCATAGCCTCGCCGTTGGCTCTTTCCTTATTGACGTCGATAAGCACCAGTTCGTTGCATATCCCGCCTTGATTCACCAGGGAATAAGCAAAGCTCATGCCCACCATACCCGTGCCTATCAGCACGACCTTACGCTTGTCGGTATTCATTACAATAATCCACTCCTTTTTATTAGTGTTGGGACACAGTTTTATTATACCCCGTTTTGACTTGTCTGTCAAGAAAAACAGAGTTGTCTTGTGCAAGGTCAACAAATTCAGTGTACGATTTTTTACCTCCTAAAAGTATTGACAAACACAATATATTGTGTTATAATTGTTCTTGCAGCGGAAAATATAGCGGACAGGAACTGTCTGTTAAACTGTACAGACAGAATTCCGTTCAGTATATTTTCAAGAAAGAGGTAATGGAAAATGGTAAACGTGAATGTTACAAAGGGTGAGCTCTCTCAGGCTGAGATCGAGGCTTACGTTGAAAGAGCTAATGCACTCTATCCCGGCAAGGTCGTTGAATCGATCGATCTTGCGGTGGACGGCGATTACGTCGATGTTGACTATCACTTCGCGGATGTTCCCTTCCAGAGGATCAGACGCATCACCGGCTATCTCGTAGGTACTGTTGACCGCTTCAACAATGCCAAGCGTTCCGAGGTCGGTGACAGAGTCAAGCATAACGCCAACGCTTCATGATCCGATAACCGAACCCGCCCTGCTGTTTCCGACAGCGGGGCTCTTTTTTTGTGTATCGGGTATTCGGCGGGAATGTTCTCCCCGCCGCAGGCGCGGGAAAACATTCCCCGCACTTCTCCGGGCCGCCGTCAGGCGGCAGGGAAATCAAGGCGATACGGAAAAACATCGGGAGTTTTGTGTTAATGAAATGAAATCAAAGGACGGGGCTTGATTTGACGGGAAATATGTGCTATAATATGCTTTGAACTATATTTATCGTTCAATGTTTGAGAAATCTACCAAAAGAGGAATATCATGACAGAAAATAAAGGATCCTTGAAAAGGCCGCTGATCTTTTTGATATGCTGCGTGATCTTCTCGGCGTTTGCGGTGATGTTCTTCGATATGTGGAACAAGAGCTACAATGACGAGATGCTGGACCCCTTCTGGAAACTCGGAAACGTGCTGATGGCAATACTCTATATCTCGATCTACACCATCATCACCCGGGGGCTGGGAGGCTTCAAGATCACCTATATGCGGGCAGCGGGGCTGTTCGGCTCCCAGCTGCTGGGACTGCTCACCACCAACGCTATCGCCTATATCCAGATAAGCCTTATCGGCCGCGGCCGACTGGCTGTAAGGCCTATCGCTCTGCTCACCCTCAAGGAAGCGGCTATCGCCCTTGTGTGGTGCATAGTCTCCACCCAGCTTCTGCGAAGGCTCTATCCGCCGCGGAGAATGATAATCGTCTACGGCAATCAGAACTCCTCTGCGCTGGTGCAGAAAATGAGCAGGCGCGGAGACAAATATCAGATCTGCGAATCCGTCAGCTGCGATGAGGACATTGAGTACATCAAGCAGCAGATACTGCGGTATGAAGCGGTCATCATCTCCGACGTGCCCAGCGTCATGCGCAACAAACTGCTGAAATTCGCTCTGGACAAGTCCATACGCACCTATATTACCCCGAAGCTGTCGGATATAATCATCCGGGGCTCGGACGATTTCAACCTTTTCGACACTCCCCTGCTGCTGAACCGCAACGAGGGCCTTTCCCCCGGGCAGAGGTTCATCAAGCGGACAATGGATATCGTGCTGGTGCTGACAGCCATACTGATCTCTTCGCCTATTATGATCTTTGCGTCGCTGGCGGTGAAGCTCTACGACCGGGGACCGGTATTCTACAAACAGAAGCGTCTGACCAAGGACGGTCGGGAGTTCGATGTCATCAAGTTCAGAAGCATGGTGGTCAACGCCGAGAATCACGGCGCCCAGCTGGCGGGACGCAACGACAAACGAATAACCCCCGTGGGAAAAGTCCTGCGGAAGATCAGAGTCGATGAGCTGCCTCAGCTGTTCAACATCCTCAAAGGGGATATGTCCTTTGTGGGGCCCCGTCCCGAAAGGCCGGAGTTCTGCGCGAAGTACGAAAAGACCATGCCCGAGTTCCGCTATCGGCTGAAGGTCAAGGCGGGTCTCACGGGCTATGCTCAGATAATGGGGAAATACAATACCACACCCTACGACAAGCTGAAGCTGGATCTGATATACATTGAGAACCAGTCCTTCCTGCTTGACATGAAGATAATGATGCTGACGGCAAAGACACTGTTCACATCCGATGCCGCGGAAGGCGTCGGCAGCGAGTCAGTGGAAACTCACCGTGAGCTTCATCCAAAGCTGGACGAGCAGGAGCTTGACAAGATCCTGAAGTGAGGTAACGACCATGAGCGCCGATATGTGCGAGACCTGCGCCTACTATTACTACGACGACGAATACGAATGCTATGTCTGCGATATGGACCTGGACGAGGACGAGCTCCAGCGGTTCATCTCCGGCAGCAGCAGGGAATGCCCCTACTACCGTGACGGGGACGAATACAAAGTGGTAAGAAAGCAGAATTAACAGTAAAGGAGTCTATCGGATGAAAAAGCAATTTCTTCCTGCCTTGATAATGGCGGCGGCTATCCTCGTTTCGGGATGCGGGAACGGCGAGAGCGAAGGCGGATTTAACAACGTCTGGGGCCTCGAAAACAGCAGTTCGGACAACTCCTCCGCTGCGGAAGTGACCGCAGCTTCATCCACCACCGCTAAGACAACTTCCAAAACTACTACTACCACCACTACGACAACTACAACAACTACTACGACCACAACAACAACTACTGCAACGCCCGCTCCTGCGGACACCTCCGAGACCGAAGACGATTCCTCGTATTCCTCCGGGGGGGACAGTTCCGGCATTCCCAACTACACACCGAAGTTCAAGAACGTCAAGGAACAGAAAGTGGCTTCCTCCTCCAAGGGGAAATACACCAAAATGGACTCCATAGACTACTACTACAACAATCTGGACGATTTCCACAAGTTCATGTATTTGATGATCTATGACGTCTGCGTCCACGCAAATGTGAAGGACTACAAGTCCTATATGAGATTCTCCGAGGACCTTATCTGGGATTTCGCCGACGACTTTTATATGGTGTTCGCCTGCGTCATGGATGACAACCCCGAGTTCTACCCCTTCGACGAGACCGCCTCCATGAGCTGGAGCTATGCGCCGGACAAATACTCCGACGGATATTACAGAGTATACGCCTATCAGACCAAGACCTTCCCGGGCTTTGAAGACGAACTGGGAGAGCTGGAGGATGCTGCCCGCAGTTTCCTCTCGGACATCGACCGCTCCGGAAGCGAATACGACGTAGCGCTGAGGATACACGACAAGCTCATAGATACCGTGACCTACAACAAGGACGAAAAGGCAGAAAACGACATAGGCTACTCTCAGACCGTCTACGGTGCGCTTATCAACAAAAGAGCCGTCTGCGAGGGATATTCCGATGCGTTCGCCTATCTGGCGCGGTGGTGCGGGATAATGGTGCTGCCTATCGAGGGCGGTGTCGGCTCCGGCGATACCTACGACGAAGCCGTTGAAGAGGCCTCGGAAAAGAAGTCCGACCACACCTGGGACCTTATGCTCCTTGACGGGAAATACTACGAGACCGACGTCACCTGGGACGACTTCGACACCGAGAAGCATTCCGATTATGCCCTCTCGCTTATACAGGAGATACCGGGGCTCATCGACAAGCGCAAGCACCTCTACTGGGCGGTGGACCTCAACGGTATGCGGGACATAGCCAGGCGGGACGAGTTCATCTACCACACCGACTCCGACGGCGAGACCTTCAGCCTCGCCCACGGACACGTCGTCCACCTCCGGGCCAGCGACCCCCGCGCTTCCTACTACTCCGAAAGCGGCTCCTACAATTACCGGGCGCTGTCGGAAATGCTGCCGACATGATAACGAACAGCGGATACTGAAAAGGAGAGTGCCTGTGATGACTTTTGAAAAAGCCTGCGAAAAGGACATTGCGTCTCTTGCAGAGATGCGGTTACTGTATCTCGCGGAGGATCACGGGGTCATTCCGCCGGAGAAGCTCGGGATCATATCCGACGGCCTTCCGGATTATTTCCGAAGGCATTTGGACTGCGATCTGTTCGCTTTCGTGTGCAGAGACGGTGACGTCATCGCAGGATGCTGCTTTCTGTATGTCTCCGAGAGACCGCCGAGCCCGTCGTTCATGACCGGTAAGACCGGGTCGGTGCTGAACGTATACACCAGGCCGTCATTCAGAAGACAGGGGATCGCGGGGCGGCTTATGAAGATGCTGCTCTCCGAGTCGGAAAGGCTGGGTCTCGATTTCGTGGAACTGAAAGCCACCGACGATGGCTACAACCTGTATAAGTCTCTCGGCTTTGAGGACACGGTGTCAAAATATCACGATATGAAATTCATCATTGACGGCAGGATCCGGGACTGAATCCCGCGTCCGCGCCGTTTGCGTACAGATCAGCAGATCGGGAGGAGATAATATGAAATTCACACTTAAAGTCAAGCAGAAGCTCTCGGTCACCGAGTACGGCGAAGCGAAGGCGGTCATCTCCGCGGGCGCGGAGGGCTGTTTTGAAGCCGACAGCATAACCTTCGCCCGCCGGGACTGCAACGCCTACATCCGCGATTGGGTCAGCGGCATGGGTATGAGGCTCCGCACCCAGAAGGACTGGGTCAAGAACCCCAAGACCAAGCAGTTTGAGAAGCAGGTCATGGTGCAGAACGGGTCCTCCCCCGAGACCTACGTTTTCGTGATCGAGGAATAACGGCGGGACTCCCCTGCCGGATTTTTCGGCCCGGCGCAAAGTTTTTTCAAAAAGCCCTTGACATTTCCTCCGCGCTGTGATATAATATCACTGTTGACTTGGTGAAAGCCGTACACGGCGCAAGTCAGAAACGTGGATCAGTATGTAAAGCACCCACCTCGCCGGTCCGGGGCGTGTAAAAATTTCGGATGTTAATATTTGCAGGTGTGGCGGACAGATCTTGCAAGCAAGATCCGCAGACGCGCTGGCTTCGGGTGGCGCTACGATAGTGCAGCATCGGCACCTCGGAAGATTTGACGAGGCAAAAGTTTCAAATCATTATATTTGCAGGTGTGGCGGAATAGGCAGACGCGCTAGCTTCGGGTGGCGCTACGTCAGTGCAGCATCGGCACCTCGGTGATATGACGAGGTTAAACACATTCATATTTTAACATTTGCAGGTGTGGCGGAATAGGCAGACGCGCTAGCTTCAGGTGCTAGTGATCGCAAGGTCGTGTGGGTTCAAGTCCCTTCACCTGCACCAAAGATTTAGCCTCGCAAACGGCGCAGAAACGCAATTTGCGAGGCTTTTCTATATCCTGTTCCAGTGGAATGGTCCTTATTTGGTTCAGATTTTGCCAAAAGGTTCAGACCGCTGCTTTTTCATCGTCTGTTTTGTCAAGCAGGACGTCGGCAATTGCGTTTCTGACTTTGTTCCGCGCCTCCTGGAAGTAATGCGAATACGTTGTTAAAGTCGTTTGGGGGGTCGAGTGGCCTAATACAGCCGCTACCGTTACAGGGTCAATTCCCGCCTCGATTTCGGCTGAGGCAAAGAAGTGACGGAATGTGTGAATTCCATAAAAAGGAAAATTGTGTCTGTCGCACAGGCGCTTCAGCCAGTTGTAGGGCGTGTTGCTGTGCATCGGCTTGCCGTCCTGACAGGTGAACAGCCGCTCGGTCGGATGCCATTTGTCGCCCATATTCATAACATAATAATCCCGCTCGGACTTGAACTGTTTTACAAGCTCAAGTACTTCGGGCGGGAGCGCTATTATTCTATTTGATTTTTCTGTTTTCGGCGTATCTGTGTACATCCCCCTTTGCTTGGAATAGTTCGATGTTCGCGTGATATGGACGGTCTGTTCTTCATAGTCAAAATCTCCCCACTCAAGACCAAGCATCTCGGCTCTGCGGCCTCCTGTGAACATTAAGAGTGTGAAATACACTCGGTACATCATATCCGATTCGGAGAGGATCTTCAGGAACTCTTTTGCCTGTTCCTTGGTATATATCTTCTTTTCCTTGCCTGTCGGGTTTCCGTTTTCTAGCTTCTTGGGGACAGTGACCTTCGAGCAGGGATTGAAAGTCAGCATATCAAGCTTTATTGCATATTCAAATATCGTTGATATGAATGACAGGTGATGACGTATCGTCTTGTAGGACAAGGGCTTTTTGCTCCTGTAATGGGTGCCGTTTTGCGCAAGAGAGTTTATGAATTTCTGAATGTCGCGAGCGGTGATCTTATCGAGCCGCATATGCCCGAGCGCATTGTAAGTCCTTCTGGACAGGTTGCGTTCCCGCATCAAGGTCGTGTCTTTGTGATTGAGCTCGGCGTAGTCCTCGAACCACTGCTCTGCGAAGGTCTCAAATTTGATACTCGCCGATATCTTCCCCCGTGAGCATTCATCCTCAAACAGAATTACCTGTCGGTTTAGTTCCTTTTTGATCTGTTTCGGTGTCATATTCGAATCAGGTCTCCAAGTCATAGTCCGCAGGACCTGTCTGCCCTCAACATCGTATCCGCAGGATACTTTAATGCGATATGAATCGCCTCTTTTAGTTATAGTTGCCATGTGTATTACTCCTTTCAAAATCATTCGCCCGCAGGCAAGACCACAATACCCTATAGGGTGTTGTATTATCCAGCCCACGGGCGCAAGATTAATTTCTACAACATACTTTTCTACTGATTGACTGATTCGCCGCTGAGAAATTTGTGCAGTATCTCTTTGTTTATCAGGTATTTCTTCCCTGCCATAAAGCACGGGAGTTTTCCTGTTTTGCACAGTTCCCGCACTCGGTACTCTGTGAGCCCATCTACGAGCGCGGCGGCTTCTTTTATAGTCAGCATCTTAATTTCAGCTTCTGGTTTTTTCTCAAACATTCGATTATCAACCTCCTGATGTTCATCATTGTTGTTATTCTTCTGTTCCGGTTTGGATCTGAATTGCTCATTTTTAATCTTCCTTTCGTAAAAAGTTAAGGGGCATCGGCGTTCCCGATACCCCTTGATGTCGGTTGTTGATTGTCTTACTCCACCTCCTCGATCTTCCAATCCCGATACTCGCCGTCCTCGTCGTAAGGATAGAAGGCATCCTCATCGAAGGGCGGGAGATCACGGTCGTTGCCGTCGAACATCCGCTTGCAGATGTACGGCCAGTTGTCAAGGAAGATCCCCGCCTGAGTGTCGAGCGCATACCACTTACCATCAACCTTGACCACATAGAAAGTGTGCCCGTACCAGCCGTAGTCTGTCATGAAGGCGTAGGCGCATTCGAGCCCGATGCCCTGACATACATAGTAGATTTCAAGTGCATGATAAACGCAGGAGCCCCAGCCGTTCTCGATCATCCAATCATAGACCGCGACTGCTTTGCCGTAGTCAGTGCCGTCGTGCTTGAGTGAACGCCCAATCTGAATATAATAGTATGGCGTAGTGTCGGTTTCCTCAAGGTTCTCAATCATCGTTGCGAGGCAAGTTATGTCCGGCACCTCGACATAAGTGATCCCATTTATGATCGCGGTGGTGGTCGCTTTCGATACGATCAGCGGTTTGGACACTGTGATCTTCGTGGTTGTGGTCACCGCAGGCTTGGCGGTAGTGGTTGTTGTCCTCGGCATTGCTGTGGTCATTGCTTTGGTTGTGGTAGCCGCTCTCGTTGTCGGACGCTCGGACTGCGTTGTAGATCTCGTTGTTGTGGTCGCTTTGACAGGCTCCTGCCGCGCCGACACAGGCTCGGTAGTTGTTGCCCGAGTGGTTGTGCGGCTCGTTGCCTCCGTCGCTGACACGGCGACTGTGGTGGTTGACACAGGCGCTGTTGTGGTTGTTGTCCGAGCCGTGGTCGTGGTTGTTGCTGTCGGCTCTGTCGCACTCGTTGTAGTGTTTACCGCTCGGTTCGTTGCCTTGCTTGTGACCGACGCGGTCGTTTTTCTCTCCGCTATTATTGCGGAGGTTGAAGTGGTCGCCGAGGTCTGTTCAGGCTCTGTGATAGGCTCCGCTGTCTGCGCACAGCCGGACAGCAGAGCAGCGAGTATGAGTATTGCTATTGCTCTTTTCATTTGCGTCACCTCCTTGACAACACATCATACCACACCCGCCGCGGAATAGCTATCACCAATGTTGACAGATTGTTTCGCCGGGATTTGTGCAGTTCGGAACTACCATTTCGGTATATCCGAACTCATTCCTCATCCTCTATCCCCTCCCTCGCGTTGCGCATTATCAGATCATCGAGCTTTATCTTGCCGCGTGTTCGACGCACATTGTTGACAGCCCTGCGCCTGATCTCATAGAGATCCTCGTCGTCAATATCGAGAGAATCAGCAAGCAATTCTATCAGCATCTCAACCTCGACAGCGTATCGGAACAGGCCTTTTGAGATCTTTACGATGCCGTCGTCCGATGCCTTTGCTATGCATTCCGCAAGTTCCGGGACGAGCAGTTCACTTTTTGCTTTCACATTTCTTGTTGCAAGGTAAAGACCGAGTGCCTGCTCTATCAGCTCTGAACGGCTGATGTCATTCCTAACGCAGTAGTCATCGCACTCGGAGATCAGCTCGCTGTCGAGGCTCACTCCTGTTTTTATCTTCATCCTATCACCTCACGATTTCTGGAACTCCCGCGCCGCCCGGAAGTTAATAATGCCGTTCGTCTTGCGGATCTCGTTCATGCAAAGGTTGCAGAGCTTGCCGAGCTGCTCCTCAGTGACGTCGTGCATCGCGGCAAGGATGTGCGAGTGCATTGCGGACTCTACCGCAAGTTTGAAGATCGCACGGCTGATCCTCTGCTCCGAGCCGAGGACGATCCCGTCGATGATCGAGTGGACAGCAGTGCCGAGATAGTCGGTCGCCGCCATCGTGTTGCAGTCAAGATGTCCTGCGTAAAAGTTCACAGCCTTCTCGATGAACTGGCTGTCGTTCTCGACCACAGCAGCATCAAGGTGCTTGTGTATCAGCTCTTTTGTTTCGGGATAGAGCCAGACCGTCTGTTTTTCTTTCTTCGACATAAAATTCCTCCTGTATTAAACGACATTAGAAATTGCACTTTGAAAACGAGCAAAAGCAGCAATTTCAATGTCGTTTAATATAACACTTATTTGTTCTTGTTTTTATTGCGTACATTCGGGATAATTATGCTTCAACAACGCCGCAGCAGGAACACCTGCCCAATCAACGGCACCGTACAAAAATGCATAATCACCCCCGAAACGGCGGGCTTTGCCCGTCCGATGTGAACGCGGCGACATCGCCGCTTTAACCTGCAACCCTTTACCTCTACGCCAATAGGCACGACCCAAGGGCTGCTTTGTGCAGAACGCCGACAGCCGTTTATCAGCGCATTTTTATCACCTCCTTCCTGCCTCACAGACGCTCACAAATGCGCTGTGAGGCGTTTTTGTTACTCACTCGCCGACCTGTCCGACCTCAGATGTCGGAGGGCACACGCTGCCCGACAGGAGGCTCTCGATGCGAACCTTGTCGAGCACCGCGACACTTATCATCCGGGAGGTGCCTGCCCTGATCGTGGTTGTGTTTCTTTTCCCGTTCGTTATTATTATTTTGTCGTCGGCAAGCTGTTGGATAAGATTGTTGCGTCCGACAGAAAAGCTGTCGCCCAGCTCTCTTGACAGCTTGTTGATCTCTGACATTGCAGCGTTCATAATTAAATAGTAGTGGGTGTCATCCTCGAAACCAATAAAGCCTTTCCGTCCGAGATCGGTATCATTGCCAAGCATATTCAGAGAGCATCTTCCGCTGTCGATGAGGCTTTCGAGCTTCTCACAGAACTGATAACTGATGTTTTCGTTCTCGACAAGCGAACTGCTCTTGCTCACATTTTCGATCAGTATTTCATCAAAAGTCCGTCGGTAACTGATGACATCATCTTTGCCTATCTGTTCATTGTCGCACAGATACTCAAGTAGAATATCAAAGCCGACCTTCAACGATGCAAGCATATCCGGGATGCGATTGTGAAAAATAATTCCTCTTGCAGTCAGAACATTTATCATTTCGGTTCGGTAAGAAACAAAAAGTGCAGAGAGCTTTTTTACAAACTCATCTGCATCTGAAAGATATTTTTCCTTTATCCATTCCACATAGCGACACATTATTCCGTTGAGAACACCGTCGGCAGCAAGCTGTTGATACTCTGAAAGCAGAGCAAGGTTTACATCTCCGTCCTTCATTTCGAGAATGAAATACCGGGCGAGACCCGATTGAGTTATCGCAGGAGCGTACTCGGAAGTCGAAAGACATAATCCGGTCGGAGGCTTGCCGGGGATCAATTCACCTCGGGGAGTCAGCCTTGAACGTCCGATGCGGTCACCGTAGTAGCGGGAAAGATTTTGTGCGATGCTCTTCATTTCCGCATCGCCGTATCTGCCGTTGGGATGAAGATCATCAACGCAGGTGAGGATATCCTTCGTATAATAAATGTTGACAAGGATACTGTTTGCCGTGTCGTGAAATGAATTCGGAAGATTTCCTGCGTTGAAATCTCCGAAGAAAGACAGGAAGACTGCGGCGGATGACGACTTCCGCGTGCCTGTCTTGCCGACTAAATTGACTATGAACCTCGGCTCGCGATTGCCGAGACGCATAAAACAATTCAGCGGAGCCAGGAACGTAAACGCCAGCAGCGGAAGCATAAGTCTCTGCGGAATAAATCCCTCGTCGAGCATGGTAGTGAGATAAATGAGATCGTCTTTTGAACAGCACTTATTAAAACGGTAGCTGCGCAGTTTGCCTTTGAGCTCAACGGTAAACGGACTGCCTTCCTGCGGCATCAGGAAAAACCATTCGCCGTCGATCTGTCTCCAGCCTGTCTGAGAATAAATAGTCCAGAAGTCGATCTCCTTCTTCGTCATTGTGATCGCGTGCCGGATGTGGCCTGCGGTGTTGCCCGCCGGAGAATATGAACCCAATGCACCCCACTTATCGAGCAGCCATGTCATGTTCTTCATATCCTCGGCGGTGACTTTCACAGACGGAAGTGTCACTCCGCTGGCGTGCTCCGCGCTGACCTCGAACACCTTTTTCCTGTCCGTTCCGTCGTCGTAGGTAATCTCGGCGCGAAGCACAGGAACATAGTCACAGAGCTTGACCATAAACGTCTTACCGTTTTTGATGACCTCTTCATAAAGGCATCCGTCCATTGTGTAGTACGGCTCTTTATAGATAGTGTCGTCGAACTTGTTTTCAGTAGTCAATAAAACCACCCTTTCATAATATTATTTGAATCAGCTCCGACCTCGCCGGCAAAAAAAGTTGGAGCAGTATTCATATTCCGGAGGACACAGTTTTGACTACTGATATCACGCTTTCGCGGGCGCTCGCACAATAATATATGATGGCAGGGGTAAATCGGGCGGCGGGAGTAGAAATGTTTTCGATAGGTTTCAAGGCAAATATATAAAAATCTTAATCTGAAATTGAAAGGGTTTCGATATTAAATGCAAGCAAAAGTTGAGGCAGTATATTTATTCCCATAGAGAGAATTTTTCAAGGCCAACTTTTGGCTTGTCGGTATTACATTTTTAATCACAATCAAATACCGGCATTTTTATGGCGAAGAAAGAAATTCACTCTATCCCCAAAACAAAAACTATCAAACGAACGACGCCCCCGGACAGCGCAGCTGCGCAGTCCGTGGGCGTTTTGAAATGCAAACGAATAACGAACGGATAACTATCGAAAAACGAACAGAAAAGCCTGTTTACAATCGTGCTAACAAAAGACTAACAGAGCAAACGGCGCAGTTACGCACTTTGAGCTCTCTTGTTAGTTTGTTAGCAATTCTGCAGAGGATAGAGGGAAAGAAACAAGACAGCAATGCTGTGACAGTCCATTTCACCTTTTCGCCCATATTTGTTTTCACCGTCATTACCGTCACAACCGTCATAACTGTCACCGGAAAGTGACAACACTCTCTGTTTCGGTTCCCATATCCATAATGATGTCACTGATGTCATTGATGTCATCGGGAATATCAAACCGTGTCGGTCATCTGTACAATGTATCGTACTCGTTTTGACCGATTTTACCTAACTGTCCAAAGAATGTTACAGACATTTGTGAAGAGATGTGATATACTATAGATACAACAATATTGGGGGTGATGTAATGCACAAGTGCTGGTTCAAGATCTATGAGCTGTCCGTCCGGGCGATGCTGGCCTATGCCAAGCCCTGCCGTGACGGTTCCTACAGGTTCGATCTCAACAGGGCTGCGACGCAGAACTGTATCAAGCAGCCAGTCCGTGAACAGGCCGAGAATGCGCTGTTTTATCAGCTTCTCCCGAGCCGCAGACGTAAGCAGATCAATGAGGGTGAGGTAATTTCCGACCTTTTGGAGATCATCTTCTATGCCGATTTCTCGGGGATATTTGACCGCGATGCAAGTGATCCGTACTATGCCGAGTTACAGTCCAAAGCCAAGTGGCTGTTCCTTCCGGGGAATGTTTACCTTGACTTAGGCGGCGGGTCAAAATGCTACTGCGCCTTTGAACGCTCGCAGAGTATGAGCCGGGCAAGCAGGCTCGCATTTATCGTAAAGAACAGGTATGAACATATCTATGACAGCATAATGCTCGGAATGAAGATCGGAGAGTGTCAGCTCAGCAAGCTCTATGCCTACAATGCACTGATGTTCTCCGACGGCGTTCGGATCGAAGGACTTGACCTTAACGAAAACAGCGTGATCGTTGTCGATAATCCGCACTATGTTGCTCCCGATACGGACGTTATCACCGTCGAAGGTCGAGTCGGCGGGGAATATCTGAAATGCGGGCGTGTTGAGAAAAAGCAGGATGTCAGCGTCCTCGGCTTTGACGGCGAGGGGCTTATCTCGCCGAGGCTTGCAAAGCAGATTTGCAAACAGCTTGACTGCGACAAGACCTCCTTCCAGATACGCCTGCCGTTTATCAAAGGTATGCTCCACTGCGTTGATTTTCACGATTTCTTCAATAAATCGAATACGGGTACGATCACCGATATCTGGGAGCAGAAACACAAGCTCTCCAACGTTGATATCATCCTGACGAAGAGCATGGTCAAGTGCCTCGGCTGGCTGAAAGAGAACAAGATGTCCTGGGTTGATTACTGGAAGGAATTCAGACGGTACGATCACGCTCTGTATATTTCGGGCATGAGCAAGGACGAGGTCAGCGATACCGTGGAGCTGAATTATCAGTTCGTGGCGACGCTGTCTATGACCGCAGACGAGTTCAGACCTGCCGATCTGCCCTATAACTATCCCGAAAACGACGATCGCGAATGGCTCACCAAAGCGACCGAGAAGGAGTATCATCAGCTCTGCTGCGACGACCGATACAGACAGCAATTCTTTACCTCAAAACGGTACAAACGGAACAGCAAAGAGCAATATATGAAACAACTCCTGCTGAAAAATCCCAGGCTGATAGCCGAGCATTACTTTACCGATATGCTCAAAAAGAGAGCCGAAAAAGTCCTGAAAAACTATGCCCTCGGACGTCTTACGGTGACGGGCTGCAATCGCTATCTGTCGGGCGACCTGCTTGAATTTATGCGCGATTTTATAGCTCCCCCGACCTTCCTGATGAGCAAGGCTCAGAAGGATTTCCGCAATCAGACTATCGGTATCAAGTTTGAAGCCGATTCCTTCTATGCTCCGGGGACAGGATTCGATGCGGAGAAGGGCTGTACCATTCTCCGCAACCCGCATATTTCCCGCAACGAGGAATTACAGCTAAAGCCCTACACAAAGCTCGAAAGACTGCGGAACACCTATCTCCGCGATCTTACGGATACCGTTATGATAAGCTGGGACACTCTGACAGCAGAGCGCCTTGGCGGTGCGGACTTTGACGGTGATATGGTCAAGATCATAACCGACGAGCTTGTGAACCGCTGCGTCCGCCGAAACTATTCGGGGGCGGTCAAGTCCTCGAACAATATCCCTCTTTTGAAGATACCGTCCTTTGAGCCGCTCCTGCGTGACGCCAACGACTGGGAGGCTCGGTTCGAGACAGTCAGAAGCACCTTTTCCTCGCGGATAGGACAGATCTCCAACGCTGCGCTGAACCGCAGTCTTATCGCCTACAACGAGAAAAGCTCCGAAGAGCAGAGGAAGAAATGCCGTGAACAGACGGAGACGCTCGCTATCCTTACGGGGCTGGAGATCGACTCTGCAAAGACAGGTGTAAAGCCCGATCTTTCGGAGTATCTGAACGAAAAGGAACTGCCGAAGAGCAAGTTCCTGCAATACAAGGCTCTGCTTGAAAAGGCGGAGAAGCGCCGCGAATGGTACGAGCCGACCTACAAGGAACAGTTCGAGAAATTCTTTGAAAAAACCGACTGGGACAATGTGGAATCCAACCTTGAACGTCTGCCGAACCTGGCCTATCGGTTGGGGCAAAGCACTAAGTTCAAAAAGGACAAACACGCATCTGACGAGGAGCTGTTCGTGTTCGCACAGCGTCCCGACTGGAAGGAACTGCTTGACGGAGCGTTGCTTGAAAAGGTCTCGGCGCTGATAAATGATTACAATAATGTTCTTGACCGCATACGGCTCTGCAATCAGCCGGTCGGGAACAAGCGGAGGCAAAGCGATATCCGCAGGATACTGTACCGCCGCGGTCAGGATGATGATGTTGACGAGCTTTATGCCGCATTCACAGGCATATCGGCTGACAGGATCGCAGACATCAGAGCGAAGATCACCGAGCATAAATGGCTGTTCACCCGTCCCGAGCGGAGAGAAGAATTGCTGTCGCTGTGGCTGCCGGAGCTGGAGGACTATTACAAGCTGTTATGTGATTTCAGAGGCGGCGGATTTCGCATTTTAAGCGACATTATCTGTGATATTGACGATGAAAACAGACAGTCGGACAGCAGGAAATATTACCGCGACAACGACAGCGAACAGTTCAGAACGCTGATGTTGGCATATCTTGAAATGCCTGCATCTCAGAATTACAGGGAGGCTGTTGAGAAAAAGTGCCGGGAGATCCTTTTCAGAACAGTAAAACCTGATATGGCGGTGAAATGTTTCGCGGCGCTCAGCAAGCGCAAAGAAATGCTGGAGCTTTTGTACGACAAGCTCGAAAAGCACATAAGGAGGTACAAGGATGCTTAACGAAATTGAGGAGTTCCGGGCTTACACGGACAAGCCTGTTTACAGCAAGAAAGACAAAAAGACCGACCTCAGTTTTCTCGGTCGGTTCAGCTTCAATATGTTCAAGGATTTCAACGGCTTCGGGCGGGTGTTTACTATACTTGCGCAGGGGTATCTTTACAAGAATGTTGGCAATCCCTATGACAACATCGAGTATGCCCGCCGCGCTCTCTGTGCGTGGTGCAGTATCCCGGACAAAAAATCCTCAGCGAAGAAACGGACGATGACCACGGCCTTTGGTGAGTACCACGACGAATTCCCGGAGCTTGTGGATAAGAAAGGCAACGGCTGGCTCATCAGGCACGTTCACGGCATCATCAGCTATGTGAACGAGCATCAGAAAGACATTTCGGAGCCCACGAAGAAGTCCGTCAAGCTGCTTGAAGACGGTTTCGACGATGCCTGGCGGGACAGAGTCATTCAGTATCAGATGGACATATATTCACCTCAGACCAAAGGCACTTGGATAACCCGGTTTGACGACGCTATTGCCGAAGCGTTGGAGATCGGAGAGCTTCGGGACAAGACATTTTCCTTCTCCGCCGAACAGCAGGAGCGCATAAAAGCTGAGCTGCCGAAGGGTTTGCCATACGATGTTGCCGAGACTGTGCTGAAATACTGCATAGCCAACAAGCCCGAGGACAGCGAGTGGACGGTGCTGCCGATCGTGAACTTTGATGCATATTTCGGCGGGGTGTCATTCAGCAGCAAGCAGCTCAAACTGATGCCGAAGAGCCTTTTGATGAGGAATAAGCCCTGTCTGGGAGTGACGAGGGCAAAGACGGTAATTTGATATGACGAAATAGCACATCGGGCATATTTTGCTCGGTGCGCTGTTTTCTGTTTTGACAAAATTTGTTATCATAACAGTCATTGACAAAGCTCACTTCAAGAGCTAGAATACAGCGAAATACCGGTATGGAAAATCTTTAATTATACCAATAACAGAGAACGTCCCTCAAACCTCGCAGACAAGCGATTTGAGGGGTGTTTTTGACCATAATTTTGACCATTTTCAGATTGCGTTATATAGCTTTTCAAGCTCCAGACGTTTCATTTTCATATCGGAATGCACATAGCGGTCAAGAGTGATCTTTACGCTTGAATGCCCGAGCAGTTCACTGAGACTCTTGACATCCACGCCGTGTTTGATACACTCCGTTGCATAGGTGTGACGCAGGCTGTGAAATTTGCGGTATGGGATATTCAGCCGATTCAGAAATGCTTTGTATCTTTCGGTATAGGTCCGAGGCTCAATAGGCACAGCGGAGCCAGACAGAAAATAGCTCCCGTCAGGATGACTGTGTTTAAGCCTAGTCAATGCTCCAAGCATAAATGGCAGTATCGGCACGCTCCTGACCGAGCTTGCGCTTTTGGGTGTGTCGGTGATAAGCAAGGTCTTGGGACTGCCGTCGTCGGGATTTCTTATTCTGAACATTGTCTTATCGATATGGACGAGCTGCTCTGAGAGGTCAATGTCCCCGAGCTTCAGAGTACAGATCTCTCCTATCCGCAGACCCGCAAATAAGCCCAGCAGTACACCGAGCACACAGCCTGTACCCTTTAAAGATCCACGCTTTTTACTGCGTATTTCAACCTGATTGAACAGAGTTATCTCTGCTTTTACTGCTTTCGGAAACGTCCGTCCTTCCGCTTGTGGATATTATCTCCCCGTCTTGACATAGAATTACCTCCAAAGAATTTATAATACCAGTATAGCGCAGAAAATGTTCTGACCCAAATTTTGACCATGATCGGATCGGTACAGATCAAAATTGCTTGGAATTAGCAAATATCAAAGTGATATATTAACAAATTGTTGCACAAATCAGACAATGATATTTGTGCAATTTTATCAAATCTGCGAATTGAAAAAAGGATATTTTTTTGGTATAATTAAAAATGTGTAAAAATTTTTACGGAGGTGGACAGATGAGTATAGAACTGTTCGAGCACAACAGGCAGGCTTACGATTCTGTTGTTGCTATGCTTGCTGCTGCGAGAATGGCCTGCGTTATCCACCCGACGGGCACGGGTAAGTCCTTTATAGGCTTCAAGCTTTGTGAGGACAACCCCGAAAAGACAGTCTGCTGGCTCTCACCCTCTGACTATATCTTTCGCACTCAGCTCGAAAACCTTGCTGCTGCGGTTGACGGTTGGCAGCCGGAAAATATCAGATTTTTCACCTATGCCAAGCTGATGAATATGACCGACGATGAAATAGCTGATATAAAGCCCGATCACATTATCCTTGACGAGTTCCACCGCTGCGGAGCCCAGATGTGGGGTGAGGGCGTCCAGAGGCTGCTTGCGGCCTTTCCCGATGTTCCGATACTCGGCCTTTCGGCGACTGCTATTCGCTATCTTGACGATCAGCGCAATATGGCTGAGGAGCTTTTTGACAGCTGCATTGCCAGTGAAATGACTCTGGGCGAGGCAATAGTCAGGGGCATACTTGCTCCGCCGAAATATGTCCTTTCCATGTTCTCCTACCAAAAGGATCTGAAACGCTACGAAGACAGAGTTAAGAAGGCAAAATATAAAGCTATCCGTGATGAGGCAAGCAAGTATCTTGACGCCTTGAAGCGTGCTTTGGAAAATGCCGAGGGACTTGATGTTATATTCGACAAGCACATGACCGACAGACACGGCAAGTACATAGTTTTTGCAACGAATTACGAGCATCTTTCAGAATATCGTAAACTTGCCGGAGACTGGTTTTCGCGCATCGACCTTGAACCGCATATCTACTCTGTCTATACCCCTGATCCGTCCACAAGCGCAGAGTTTGATGCCTTTAAGGAGGACAGCTCCGACCACCTAAAGCTATTGTTCTGCATTGATGCGCTTAACGAGGGCATACACATTCCCGATATATCCGGCGTTATACTGATGAGGCCAACAGTCTCACCTATTATCTTCAAACAGCAGATAGGCAGAGCGTTAAGTACCAGCGCTGCAAGAGTGCCGATCATATTTGATATAGTCAATAACATTGAAAATCTTTATTCCGTTGATTCGCTTAAAGAAGAAATGGAAACTGCTATTGCTTACTACCGTTCTCATTTCGGAGAGAGATATATAGTCAATGACAGCTTTGAGATAATTGACAAGGTGGCGGATTGCAGAGAACTGTTCGACAGACTGGAGGACACCCTTTCCTCAAGTTGGGATATGATGTATGAAAAGCTGGTGGAGTACCATAAGGTATATGGTAATGTTGATGTGCCGTTTGATTTCAAGACTGACGAAGGCTACTCTCTTGGGAATTGGGTGGATTGGCAGCGAAAGTGCTATAGAAAAAAAGTTTTCGGTTTGCTGACGGCTGAAAGAATAACTAAGCTTGATAAGCTCGGAATGCGCTGGCTTACGCGCAGTGAGCTTTCATGGCAAAAGCATTATGCAGCAGCAGTAAGATACTATTCAAAATATAATAATTTAGATGTGCCGCAAAACTATATTGATGAAGAAGGAGTCAGATTAGGACAGTGGATTCTGTCTATCCGTACTCAAAGAAACAGAGGACTGTTGGATAGATCAATGTATTTAGAACGAATTGATGCTTTGGATAGGATAGGAATGATATGGGACAAAACCGATCATTTCTGGGAGCAAAACTATAGAGCTGCTGTAAACTATTTCAAAACGCACGGGGATTTGAATGTTCCGACAAAATACATAGATCAAGACGGCATAAAGCTTGGAAAGTGGATCATCAGAATACGAACAAGGCAAAAAAACGACCCAAACAGCATTCCTACAGAAAAGAAGGAATTGCTTGATGCGATAGGTATGGTCTGGGGAGATACTAAAGAAATTAAATGGGAAAGTCATTATATACTACTGTGCAAATACAAAGAAAAATATGGACACATCAACGTTCCTGCAAGCTATGTCATAGACGGAGTAAGGCTTGGAAGTTGGGTAGCTGAACAAAGAAGAATGTTTAGAGATAACACACTAAATGAATACAGAAAAGAAAAGCTTGATAAGCTTGGAATGGTCTGGAAGCTCCCAGACGCATGGGAGCAAAGATATCTATTAGCAAAAAAATACTATGAAGAATATGGAAACATTAATGTTGCGAATGATCTTGCATATGAAGGTGTCTGGCTTTGCAGATGGCTCAATGAGCAGAGGCTGATAGGAGAGGGCAAGAGAAAAGGTAAAAGCCTGACTTCAGAACAAAAGCAAAAGCTTGAAGCACTTGGTATGGTGTTCGGAAAAACAAACCGACTGATGAAATGGGAGGAAAGATACAGCGAAGCAAAGGCATATTATCTTTCTCACCATTGTCTGATAATAGACATTGGCTATACAAAAGCAAACGGAGAAAAGCTTATCAACTGGATATACAATCAGCGAACTGCAAGGCGCAGAGGAAAGCTGTCATCTGAACGGATAAGAATGCTTGATGCTATAGGAATGGTTTGGTAATA
Organism: Ruminococcaceae bacterium FB2012; assembly: GCA_900104495.1. Taxonomy (GTDB): domain Bacteria; phylum Bacillota; class Clostridia; order Oscillospirales; family Ruminococcaceae; genus FB2012. The sequence goes on from FMXS01000006.1 coordinate 255,230, forward strand.
ATAATCTGAATTTGAGGTATGTACTGTATGTCAACTGTCAAAAAAAAGCTGAATGAGATTGCAGAGCTGATAACCACCGAAAAGGCGTTTTATCTGCTGATAATGATTACTATGATCTCGCTGCCGGTCTGCGAGCTGCTGGTCGAGCAGCACAACCGAAACTTTGAGGGTCAGCCGATCATAGTTGAGGCCGCCGGAATAGCAGGTGTCATCATGGTAGTGGCCCGACTGCTGATGAACAAAGGTCCCGATGCTAAATTCTATGCAACAGATGTGATCTATTTCTGTCTTATAATATTTGCGGGACTGTCCCTTGCCTTCACCGAGGATATGCTTGCATCGGTGCAGGGCTACGACTACGACGAGTGGCTTACTCACTTTATGGCGTATTTCTCGCTGATGTATGCCGGCACGATGATCGAGGATAAAAGGCTTCGCAGAAACATAATCAAGGCGTTTATTTTCGTGCTTATCTTACAGGGCGGAATCGGACTTATGCAAAGCTTGGGCTATGAATTCACCAACTGTTTTTACGACGGTGACGCTGCCACGAAATATCATTTTGCTTACGGTCTCACCCCCCATTACAACTGGTATGTAGGCCTTATGTCGCTTGCGACAGGCTGTGTGATGGGTCTTTGTGTATTCTCAAAGAGAAGGACACCCTTCCTGCTCACACTCGTCGGAACAGTTCTCGGTATGTATGCAATGCTGGCTACCGAGACAAGACTTGCACTGCTGAGCTTGGCGGCGCTGATGATTTTCTACCCCGTGGCACTGCTGATCTATAAGCTCAAGACCAAGGACAAAGAGACAGTAAAAAAAGCCTTCCTGCACTGGTGCTGCGTAGCACTGATACTTGCGGCGATGCTGCTCATCATGATACTTGGCTTCGGGAAGTTCAAGCAGAAAATGGAGCTGACTCTGTCAGAGATCAACGGTACTGCCACTTTCTCCCATGACGCTGAAATGATGAGAAAAACCTCTGATATCGAAAAAGCTGTTGCCGATGCCGTTGCAGAAAATCTCGACAGTGAAACGGACAGTGCGGCGGACAGTGAAGCGGAGGATGAATTGGATATCACAAATGTCGGCATGAACAAGCAGGATGATGACCCTATGAACGGATGGCCGGAGGAGGAAAAATACACCTCCTTTGACAACTTCGCCACAGGACGCGGTCATATATGGAAATTCGGTCTTGCCTGTGTGCCGGATCACTGGATGTTCGGTGTCGGTCTCGACAACTACCGCTGGTGCTTCACTCATGCTCCCGACCTGCCTCACGATACCTGGTCTCAGGGCAAGGGGCATAACGAGCTTATCCATTATCTTGTCACCCAAGGCGTGTTCCAACTGCTGACGATCCTTTCGCTTGTTGTATACACCTTCGTTGTCAGCATACGCACTGCTCTGCACGCTGAGGACAGAGAGGACAAACTGACGTCCTTCATCCTTATCGGAATGGTTACTGCGTATTTCGTGCAGAGTATGTTCAATAGTTCTGTGGTAAATATCGCGCCCTATTATTGGGTTGTAATTGGTCTTTGTCTGTGCAAAAAATATCAAAAACCATTTGGCTACAGAAAAAGCCTTAAAGCAAAGGAGCAGACCGAATGAACCATTACGGAGTCATAATGGCCGGCGGCGGAGGGACACGCTTCTGGCCGCTGTCAAGGCAGAAAAAGCCCAAGCAGCTGCTTAACCTCTCCGGCAGCGATCTTATGGTGAACGAAGCCGTGGAGCGTATGGCGGAGGTTATCGGCAAGAGCAATATCTTTATCGTTACCGGCGAGCTCCAGACCGCAGATATGCTGGTGGCTACGGCGGGAAAGGTCTTCCCTAGGAATATCCTCTCGGAGCCTGCCGCCAGGAACACTGCCACCTGCATCGGCTATTCAGCCATGGAGATACTGAAAAAGTACGGCGACGGCGTTATGGTCATAACTCCTGCCGACCATTACATCGAGGATGTCTCCGCTCTGACGGATGTGCTGAAGACCGCTATCCTTGCTGCCGAGCAACAGGATAAGCTCATAACCATCGGCATAACCCCCACCTTCCCGTCCACAGCCTTCGGCTATATCCGCTGCGGCAGTGAGGAGACCGGCAACATAAAGCCCGTTCTCGGGTTCCGGGAAAAGCCGGACGAGGCCGCCGCCTCTGAATATGTCGCCTCCGGAAAGTATCTCTGGAACAGCGGTATGTTCATCTGGAAGGCTTCGCTGATACTTGAAAAGATAAAAGAATACGCCCCGGATATTTATGCCGAGCTTGAAAAGATCGGCAATGCAATGAATACCCCGGAAGAGCAGGAAGTGCTTCACGACGTTTATCCGAACATCAGGAAAATGTCCATTGACTACGCCGTTATGGAGCCCTCGGCTTCGAGGGGCGATGTGCTGGTGCTTCCCTGCGACTGCGGCTGGAACGATGTCGGGGCGTGGGACACCATGAGCGTACTCCACGAAAAGGACGAAAACGGAAACGTCCTTGTGGGGGACGTTACCGCTATTGATGCGGAGGGTTCGGTGCTGTATTCG
>FMXS01000013.1 GCA_900104495.1 Ruminococcaceae bacterium FB2012
TCACCACCGGGCTTCAGTATGCAAACCGTACTCTTACCTTTTGAAACATCAATACCTACACTGATCATAATGATACCTGCTTTCTGAAAAGATTTGTAATGTTTCCGCTCAGGAGCTTATTAAAATTCATTTTGGTTAGTGACGCGAACGCTGCTGTGAACTTGCACAACAAGAACAACCTGCTTAATCGAATTTGATAATAAGAAGGCGGCTGACGCTTTCAATACCGAACGCTAAGTTCCAAGGAGGTGATCGTCAGTCCATTACCTTCTTATTATACAAAAATAAGCATAGCCTGTCGCTACTGTAGTCAGCAGTTAGGACTATGCTAATATTGTACCAAAGGGAGATGATCTTGTGTTTCAAGTGCTTGTTGTTGAGGATGATTCGAGCCTTAGAAAGCTGATGTCTGCGGCTCTAAAGCAGAACGGATATGAGCCCTTTGTCGCAGAGGACGGAGTCAAGGCTTTGGAGATCCTCGATCACACCAATATCGATCTTATCATATCGGATATTATGATGCCCAATATGGACGGATATGAGCTGACAAGACAGCTCAGACGAGCAAATTACGACCTGCCGATACTGATGGTCACCGCCAAAGAAAGCTTTGAAGATAAGCAGAAAGGCTTTATGTCCGGTACGGACGATTATATGGTCAAGCCTATTGATGTCAACGAAATGATCCTGCGTGTCGGCGCACTGCTCAGACGTGCAAAAATGGCTTCGGAGCATTCACTGGTTGTCGGTTCATGTGTGCTTGACTATGATGCTCAGTCTGTCAAGTTCGAAGCCGGACAGGCAGAAACGATCCCGCAGAAGGAGTTTATGCTGCTGTTCAAGCTCCTTTCCTATCCGAATAAGATATTTACCCGCCGTCAGCTGCTTGACGAGCTTTGGGGCATGGAGAAGGACGTTGACGAAAGAACTGTCGATGTTCATATCAAACGTCTCAGAGAGAGATATAAGGGTAATCCGAATTTTGATATTATAACCGTTCGCGGCTTAGGATATAAGGCTGTAAAGCTTGTTTAAGGCGGTGAAGATGTTTTGAATATAAGTTTGCAGCTGAAGGTCGCGTTGTTGTTTTTCGGAGTAATGCTTGTTTCGGCTTTGATCGCTCTCGTTTTGCTGGTGCTGATCTTTAATCCGATAATGCGGCAGAACTCAGAGAATCAGGTGCTTTCGGTAGCTTCATCCGTAAACCAGCTTTCTCAGATAGATGCTCTAAGCGAGACGGAAATACGTTCATTGCTGTCGATAACGCCTGTTTCGATAGATGTTGTTGACAGTACCAGCGAGTTTATCGAAAAACACAAATACGAGATCAGGCTCAATAATTATTATGTTGAGACCACCGGACTGTTTCCGAGTTCAACTGCCTATATGAAGCTGGGGAGTAACTATATTGCTATCAGCGGTACATCTAAGGACAACAACTATTGGGTGATATACTTTGTGGTAATTCTTTCATTTATCATATGTATAGTTCTCGGAACATTCATTACTATCATCATTACACGGTATCTGCTGCGGCCTATAAATGATCTCAGCCGGGCTGCGGCTGAGGTGGCAAGAGGCAATTTCTATGTAAGAGTAAGTGAGAAGGGCGCTGAAGAATATCGCACTCTTCAGAAAAACTTCAACCGAATGGCAGAAGAACTTTCCGGAACAGAAACTCTCCGCGGAGATTTTATCAGCAATGTTTCTCACGAGTTCAAGACTCCTTTGGCTTCAATACAGGGATTTGCCAAGCTGCTGCAGAACGACAGCATCTCAGCCGAGGAAAGAACCGAGTATACACAGATAATCATTGACGAGACTGTCAGACTGTCTAAGCTTGCGACCAACATTCTGAATCTTTCCAAGCTGGAAAATCAGACCACCATTGCCAATAAGACCAGGTTCTCACTTGATGAGCAGATAAGAAGGATAATCCTGATGCTTGAACCGGAGTGGTCTAAGAAGAACATTGACCTTGATATTGCCCTCGATGAGGTCTATTATTACGGCAATGAGGATCTCATGGGTCAGATATGGCAGAATATCATCAACAATGCAATAAAGTTCACGCCTGTAAACGGATCTATCATTGTTCATCTATTCAGGTCGGAAAGCAACATTACTGCGCGAATCTCCGACAACGGACCGAGCATTTCCAAGGCTATGCAGGAAAAGATATTTGAGAAGTTCTATCAAGGGGACCATTCGAGAAAGACCGAAGGAAACGGTCTCGGACTTGCCCTTGTAAAAAGGATCGTTGATCTTTGCGGCGGAAAAGTCTTTGTTGAAAACCTTTTTGAAGGCGGAGTATGCTTTGTAGTCGAGCTGCCCTTCGTTATTGACGATATGATGAGCTGAAAGGCTGCTGATAAAAGTGACAGTTGAAAACATAGATCTTGAAAGGGCTCTCGTGTATATGGGAAGCAGAGGCAGGGATGCATCCGCGCTGATGCCTCTTGTATACGAATGCGCCGAAGAGCTTTCCAGAGAGATATCACCGCTGTATATTTACAGATTATTCCCTATATGCCGAAAAGGGACAGGAATTGAAGTCTGCGGGACCGAGCTTGTACTTACAGGGAACTCTATCTCAGAGCATCTTGAAGGCTGTGACAGCTGCATTTTACTTTGTGCAACACTTTCTTCCGGAGCGGACAAGCTTATCCGGCGTCAAGAGGCTTTTGATATGGCAAAGGCTTTTGTCACCGACTGCATCGCAAGCTCTGCAATTGAAGATGTTTGCGACGAAGCTGAGTCTGAGATCAAAGCGCTTCTGCCCGGAAAATACATGACCTGGCGCTACTCGCCCGGCTACGGGGACCTTCCCCTTGACTTGCAGGGGACCTTTCTTGATGTTCTCAATGCCCCGAAGAGGATCGGTCTTAATGTCACCGACAGCGGGATGCTTGTCCCTTCAAAATCCGTTACGGCGATAATAGGTGTTTCGGATAGTCCGCTTCCGAGAAAAAGACAGGGATGCCTCGGATGCAATATGTTTGAAAACTGCTCTTTCCGAAAAGGAGGATATCATTGTGGGACTGAATGAATTGCTTGAAAGCAGACAGTTTGTTTTCCTTGACGGCGCAATGGGCACCATGCTTATTGACAAAGGTCTGAAAATGGGAGACATTCCAGAGCTGCTGAATATTGAAAAGCCCGATTGGATCATAGATATACATAAGCAGTATATCGACGCGGGCTCTGATATAGTTTATTCCAATACCTTCGGTGCGAACCGATACAAGCTTGCAAAAAGTGGGAAGTCCGTTAACGAGATAGTATCGGCGGGTATAAGATGTGCGAGACAGGCAGCCGAAGGCAGGGGAGCCCTTGTTGCTCTTGATGTGGGGCCTATCGGACAGCTGCTGGAGCCGGCAGGCACCCTTTCCTTTGAAGAAGCCTACGACATCTTTGCAGAAGTCGTAAAAGCCGGCATGGAAGCCGATCTTATCGTCTTTGAGACCATGACCGATCTTCACGAGCTGAAAGCGGCTGTGCTTGCCGCCAAAGAGAACTCGGACAAGCCAATCATCACCACTATGACCTTTGAGAAGAATATGCGGACCTTCACCGGATGTTCCGTCAGCGCTATGGCCCATACTATCGGCGGGCTGGGTGTTGACGCTGTCGGCGTTAACTGTTCTCTCGGGCCGAAGGAACTGATACCCGTGGTTAAGGAGCTTTCGGAGAACACATCCCTGTCTATCGTTCTCAAGCCCAACGCCGGGCTTCCGGATACGGTTACGGGAGCCTATAATATCACTCCGCAGGAGTTTGCCGGACTTATGACCGAACTTATCCCTCTCGGTGTCAAGGTGGTCGGCGGATGCTGCGGGACCTCGCCTGCGTTTATAGCAAATCTTAAAAAGGCTTTTGCGGGGAAGAAGTATGTCAAGCCCGAATACAAACCTGTGTCTGTTTGCTGTACGCCGGCTAACACCGTAGTCATCGACCAGCCCCGTGTCATCGGCGAAAGGATAAATCCCACCGGCAAGAAGCGCTTCAAAGAGGCTTTGCTTTCGGACGATATAGACTACATCCTTTCGCAGGCTATCGAGCAGGTCCATGCCGGGGCGGATATACTTGATGTAAACGTCGGTCTCCCGGGGATAGATGAAAAGCAGATGATGGTAAAAGTCATTAAAGCCTTGCAGGCGGTGACGGATCTTCCGCTTCAGCTTGATTCCACCAATCCCGAAGTGCTTGATGCGGGCTTGCGGATATATAACGGCAAGGCGATAGTCAATTCGGTCAACGGCGAGGAAAAATCCCTTAGGATGGTGCTTCCGCTGGTAAAAAAATACGGTGCCGCCGTAGTCGGGCTCTGCCTTGACGAAAACGGCATCCCGAAGACTGCCGAACAGCGTTTTGCCATTGCGGAGAAGATAGTTTCCAGAGCTGAATCCCTCGCTATTTCCCGTGAAAATGTGTTTATTGATTGTCTTACGCTTACGGCTTCGGCTGAACAGGAAGGCGTCATGGAGACTTTGAATGCTCTTGAAAGAGTGCGCCGTGAGCTGGGATGCCAGACGGTTTTGGGAGTATCGAATATCAGCTTCGGATTGCCGGCAAGGGAGATCGTCAACTCGAATTTCCTTACTATGGCTCTCACGAAAGGTCTGACACTCCCCATAATCAATCCGAACATTGACGCGATGATGCAGTCCGTTCGGGCATACAAGCTGCTGGCAAACCACGATAAGGGCTCCAAGGATTTCATAGCGCATTACGGTCAGACCGTTCCGCAGGCGGCAAAGCCTGCCGCGGGTCCCTCCGATATTGATCTGCCTTATGCGATCGCCAACGGCCTTAAAGGCGAGGGCGCAAGGATCACAGAACATCTCCTTGAAACAATGGAGGCAATGTCGATCATCAACGAATTGCTGATACCTGCCCTTGACAAGACCGGCGCCGATTTTGAAGCCGGAAGGATTTTCCTCCCTCAGCTTATCCAATCGGCGGGAGTGGCTCAGAGCTGCTTTGAGGTCATCAAAGAACATCTTTCTAAAAGCGGCGAGGCGGCCGAAAGCAAGGGCAAGATCGTTCTTGCCACGGTAAAGGGAGATGTTCACGACATCGGCAAGAATATCGTCAAGATCCTGCTGGAAAACTACGGCTACGATGTGATTGACCTCGGAAAAGATGTGGACTGTCAGTTGGTAGTGGATACTGCTGTTAAACATAAGGTGCGGCTCGTGGGACTGTCGGCGCTGATGACAACGACTCTCCCGAGTATGCGTAAAACGATAGAACTGCTCAGAGAGCAATACTCCGGCTGTAAAGTTATGGTGGGCGGAGCCGTTCTTACCGAAGATTATGCCAAAGAGATCGGCGCGGATTTCTACGCCCGCGACGCAAAAGAGAGCTGCGATATCGCAAAGATCGTACTCGGCTGAATAAAATATATACAAACCTCCAATGATAGCAGTGAAATGCTATTATCGGAGGTTTTATTATGTCTGTATCAAGAAAGCTTAAAGTCTCACTTGCCGCCGGGACAGCCGCAGCTGTTATGGTCTCTTCTTTTCTGCCCTTCGGCAGCGGAAGGTGCCTGTTCTTTCCCACATTCATTCTGAGCGCCTGCTCCCGCGAAGCCGAAGAAAGCAGCGGTGAAGATGTGAGCTACAGCTTTGCGATCTTTGATCTGTTCAGATTTTTGTTTGGCTAACTGTACAGAATATGGTACTCGTCGGCATATCCGTATTGACATCCGTTGGGTAGTATGATATTATTATTGTATGAAAAACTATTCAGACGGCGGTGATATTATGTTGACGATGATCAAAGGCGCTTTTAACAGTGAACGAGACAAAGTTTTCTGTGACGCTGTGCGTGATGCTGTCTCAAAAAACAAAAGCGTGCTTGTTATTATGCCGGACCAGTATTCTTTTGAATGTGACAAAAAGCTGTACCGGGCTCTCGGAGCTGCAGCCTTTAACAGCATAGAAACAGCCGGTATCAATCGGCTCGCGGAGCTTATCAGCAAAAAATACGGCTGCTGCGCCTATGAAAACGCTGATGAAAACATCAGACTGATAACAATGTTCAAGGCTGTTGAAAAGTTCAGAGCCTCGGGCGAATGTATGCATTATAAGCGTTCCCTCGGAAAGAGCAGATTCATCGCGGAGGTGATCGGTCTTGTTACAGAGCTTATCCGTTCCGGTATCACGCCGGAAGACCTTCGCATTGCTTCGGAACGTCTCAGCGGAAGTCTGACAAAAAAGCTCTATGATATTTCAAGGATATATGCCTTGTATCTTGAAGAACTCAAAACAGCCGGCAGACGTGACAGTCTGACCGCCCTTGCTGATGCTCTTGTTCTCGTGAAGGAGCACCGTTACTTTGCGGGGATGTCTGTATTCATAGACGGCTTTACTGATTTTTCCCACGACGAGCTTGATATGATAAACGCTATGCTCGCACAGCACGCAGACGTGACAGTTTCGCTGATTGGATACAGTGATCCAAAGGGAAATGTCATTGAAAACACCTTTGCCGCAACTGTAAGGACCTGTTCAAGGCTTATTGATATTGCTAAAAGCAACAATACCATTTTTAAAGAGATCGAGCTTAGAAATATCTGCGGTGCCGGAAAGACGGCTCTCGCTATTGACCGTTACTACTGCACCGGTGAAAAATCAGATAAAAAGAAGCTGGGCGGGCTTGTCATAGCTTCTGCCAACGATGTCTACGATGAGACGGAGTATGTCTGCGCCGAGATAGAAAGGCTCGTCCGCAGCGGAAGGTACAGCTACGGGAATATTGCTGTCGCCGCCCGTGATCTGAGCATCTGCGCTTCCGCAGCCGAGGCAGCTTTTGACCGTTACGGCATACCATTCTTTACCGACCGTCGGAACCGTGCGGACAGTTCCATAGTTGTGATATTCCTCAAAAGTCTGTTTGAGTGCATTCTCCCGCAGAGATACCACACCGATGACATTATGCGTTATGTTAAGTCGCCTCTGTTTCCGCTGAATGAAATTGAGATCACCAATCTTGAGGATCACTGTATCACTTACAATATTGACGGGGATATGTGGCTGGAGCCCTTCGGCTCCCATGATAAAAAACATAATGTTCCGTCAAATCTTGAAGATATCAGAAAGAAGATAATTGAGCCTCTTGAAGCTTTCAAAGCAGCCTGCATTGAAGCCACCGGCGCAAAGATCTGCGAGGCTTTGTTTGAACTTCTCAAAGAGATCAAATTCTCGGAGCAGGTCTATTCCGTAGTAAAGCGTTCTGTTGGAGAGGAAAACGAAACACAGCTTGAATTTGTCAGAGCGAACCGTCAGATCTGGCAGCTCGTTTTCGGCGCGTTCAAAACCATCCATGACGAGCTTGGTGATGAGATCGTCCCGCTGAAAAAGTTCTATGAGCTTTTCAAGCTGATGACCTCCGGCATGAGTATCTCTTCGCCGCCGCAGAAGCTCGACGCCGTCCGTCTTGTCAACGCCGAAAGTTCAAGGCTTGACAATGTGGATGTGCTTTTTGTCATTGAGATGAACGAGCGTATTTTTCCTGCTGATCCTGTGGGAGGCGGACTGTTTACCGAAAGTGAGAAGCAGCAGCTTATAAGCACCGATATTGCCGTTTCGGGTACGGCTTTGCAAAGTGCCGAAAACGAAAGGCTCGTCGCCTACCGAACTCTCTGCCTGCCAAAGAAGCGTCTTTACGCGCTTTATTCAGAAACTGATACAGCCGGAAAGAGCAGGAGAAGGTCCCTGCTTATCGACACTCTTTCGGGTATTTTCGGCGGAGCTGATGTTCTTTACATATCCAAGCTGCCGATCAGCTTTTTCTGTTCATCTTATAAAAGCGCATACTATAAATATCTGGAGCATTATAAGGAAAAGCTGGCAGTGATAAGCAAACAAGCGGAGTCAACTGCCGAGGGCGAAGCTCAGGCTGCAACCCTCAGAAGAAATGCAGATACCGTATCATCGGTCGAGAAGGCCCTTGAAGGCTCTGATGAATATGCTTCAAGGATAGCTGCTCTCCCGGGATACGAATATGATCAGAGCTTTACCGTTTCTCCTAAGACAGCCAAGGAGCTTTTTTACCCGGAAAAGCTGATACTCTCTCCCACAAGTATGAATTACTTTTTTACCTGTCCTTTTTCTTATTACTGTCAGTACGGTTTGAAACTGCGGGATCCTCAGAGCATAAAATTCGATAAAATGACAAAAGGCAATTATCTTCATCACTGTCTTGAAATGCTGATGTCATCCGAAAAGGACGGAAAGAAGGTCTATAACAAGAGTTTTGTCTGCTATACGGACGAACAGCTCAAGGAAAAGATAGCTCAGGCTTTTTATATTTACGAGACCGAAGAGATCGGCGGAGAATACGGAAAAACGCCTTCCTTTGCCGCTGAGAGAGAAAAGTATCAGCAGTCTGTTTTTGAAACGGTAAAGCTCATACGGGAGGAATTTTCAAACTGTCAGTTTGAGCCGTCATTTTTTGAGTATAAGCTTACACGTGAAAACGGTGAAAGCCTGCTTGAATTGAAGTTTTCCGATGAACTGACGATCCGCGTTGTGGGAAGCATTGACAGAGCGGATATTTTTACTGATACCGACGGCAAAAAGTATATAAGGATAATCGACTACAAAACCGGCATGACTACCCTTGAACTCGATAAGCTGTACCACGGACTGAATATGCAGCTGCTGGTATATCTTCTCGCTCTCACCGGGGAGATCGAAAATGCTTTCCCGGCTGCGGTGCTTTATTCTCACATCAAGGAGCCCGACAGCAAGCTCCTTCCGCCTGCGCCGGGCACGGATGCCGATACATATTCGCTCCGGCTGAAAGAATACAAGCCGGACGGGATGATGTCCGGGCAGGAAAATGTTATCAATGCCTTCAATAGAGATCATAACGGCATTTTCATGCCTATCACTTTGAAAAACGACGGGACCGTATCCGGGAACGGTCAGCAGCCAGTCACCGAGGCGTTTTTGAAAGCGTCGGAAGAATTTGCCAGAAGGAAGATTCTGTCCCTTGCGGAGAGGCTTTCAAAGGGACTTATCCCCGCGGATCCCGTGATGAAAGGTAAATACAATCCCTGCACCGGCTGCGAGCATTACGCGATCTGCGGCAGAGTGCTTCACGGAGACCCGAGGCAGATCACGAAGGAAGACGCTGACCGATTCAAAAAAGATGTCGAGAAGATCTCAGAAGAACAGAAGGGAGGAGAGTCAGATGCCTCAATGGAATGATGACCAGCTGCTTGCTATCAACACACGGGATAAAGGTATAGTTATCTCTGCTGCCGCGGGCAGCGGCAAGACAGCCGTGCTTGTGGAGCGCACTATCTCTATTCTTTCGGACTGTGTCAATAAACTGCCCGCTGACAGATTGCTGGCGGTTACTTTCACAAACGAAGCCGCCGATCAGATGCGGAGAAAGCTTGGTTCCGCTCTTGAAGAGAAGCTTCGTCAGTCACTTTCCGACGAGGAGAAAAAGTGGCTCTCTTCTCAGCGCGATCTGCTTTCTCTTGCGAGGATCTCAACGATCAATTCGTTCTGTCTTGATCTTGTAAAGCGCTGTCTGAATGAATTTGAATTTGAGGACGGCGTCCGCATAATTGATGAAAACGATGCGGCGGCTGTCCTTGACCGTGCGTTCAAGGATGCTTTGGAACTTCTTGCGGAAAATAACCGCTCCGATTTTGATTATTTGTACGACAAGCTCGGCAGCACTCAAGAGATCCTTTCCCGCGGACGTTCACTCTACGAATTCAGACGTTCTCTGCCTTTCCCCGACGAATGGGTCAATGACCGTATTTCCGAACTCCGAAGCGGAAAGGCGATTCCTCAGTACATATTTACCCTTGCATATAAATACAACGGGTGGCTCGACAGGGCCGAGAAACTCAACGAGCGTGTCAAAGCCAATATCCAAAGATTTCCCGAGATCGACCGTAAGCTTGAAGCTAATCTTGCCGCGCTTGAAGAGGACAAACAGTTGATTGCTGCCGTCAGACACGCCCTTGACGATAGCGACTGGCAGAAGCTCTGGCACGCGGCGCACAGTTCGTTCCCGAAGTTTAAGAACAATCCGGGAAAGAACGACGATTACCCGCCGGTGCTTCACGAACTGTTCATTGAGAACGGAAAACTTCGAGATCAGTCAAAAAAGCTGGTTCAGCGTATTGCCAAAGAACTTGACGGTATGGGATACGATATTGAAACTCCGCTTTCCGAATCTGCAGATGTGCTTGAAAAACTGAACGAGTTTTCCGTGTCGGCGGCACAGCTTGCCTACAAAGAAAAACTTCGCAGGAATGTGCTTGAATTCTCCGATGTGGAGATAATGGCGCTTTCGCTGCTTGTTAAACGTGAAAACGGAAAAACGGTCCGCACTGATTTTGCCGAGGAGCTTCGCGCAAACAAGGAATACAGACTTCTTCTTATAGACGAATTTCAGGATGTGAACGACCTCCAGGAGCTGATCTTCAAGGCTCTTTCGGACACGGACGATCTTGAAGTGTTCGGCTCAAATGTGTTTGTCGTGGGCGATGTCAAGCAGTCGATATACAGCTTCCGGCTTTCAAATCCCAAGCTGTTTATCAAAGCGAGGGAGGCCGCTTCAAAGGACGAAAACCAACAGCTTATGCTTGTGGAGCTTAAAAGCAACTATCGGAGCCGCGGAAATATAATCAGTTTTGTCAATCTTGTTTTCTCACAGCTGATGAGCGAGGAGATCGGCGAGATCGAATATGTCGGCGGTGAAAGACTTCATCAAGGGGCCGCATATAAGGGAACTGACGCCCCGGCAGAGATCATCTTTGTGGAGAATACCGTTTTCGATACGGAAGCAGATACGGAAGAAGCCGACCAAACTGATGCGGACGAGGACTTCTCAATTGACGAGAATTACGCGATAGCCAAACGTATCCGCCAGCTGATCGACGAAAAAACTCCGGTTTACGATAAGCCCGATTCGACACCGAGGCCTTGTGCCCCCAAGGACTTTTGTATCCTTTACAGAAGCAGCGGTTCAATAGAGACTTTGAAAGCGGCCCTTGCGTCTTACGGTCTCAAAGCTGCCGCTGAAAAAAGCAGGGGATATCTGCGTTCCCGCGAGATCAGCCTTATGATGAGCCTTCTGAAGATGATCGACAATCCCATGCGGGATATTCCAATGGCGGCAGTTATGCTTTCTCCGATAATGGGCTTTACAGCCGACGAACTTGCAAGAGTACGGCTTCTCGGAAAGCAGAAAAAGGTCATCACCGATGAGAGCGGTAACAAGAGAGAAACTGTTTTTTACAAACATCTTTACCAGATCATTGCTTCTGTCGGACAGACCGAAAAGGATAGTCACAAAAAGGAAAGCGAAAAACTCACCGTGGACGATCCCGTGCTTGAAAAGAAATGCATTGCCGCAAGGGAACTTGTCAGAAAGCTCAGCTTTTATTCTGCGGGAATGGAGCTTTCTATGCTTATCAGAAAGATCTATGACGAAACGAATCTCTTAGCGGCTGTATCGTCCTACGAAAACAGCAGGCAGAAGCGGGCAAATCTCCGTCTGCTGCTGGAATATGCGAGATCTTATTCCGAAAACAGCGACGGCTCAACAGCGGGATTTATCAGATATATAGAATCAATTTCCGCCGGCGGGAAGGATTTCACCCAGGCCGCCACAGAGGTCGAGGACGAAAACAGCGTTCTGGTTAAGACTATCCACGCTTCAAAGGGACTTGAATTTCCGTTTGTATTCCTCTGCGGTCTGACTAAGCAGTTCAATGAAAAAGATCTGAATTCAAGGCTCCTGCTGGACGAGGAATACGGATGCGGTCTGACCGTCACCGACCGCAATACTCTCGTAAAGACCGAGACCGCTGCCCACGCCGCGATCAAGGTCATCAAGCGCAACAAGCTGCTCAGCGAGGAACTTCGGCTGCTATATGTGGCCTTTACAAGAGCAAAGGAGCGTCTGTTCCTGCCCATTAATATGAAGCTTGACAGTCACGGCAATTCCAAAACGGGGAAGATTATCCGTGAGCTTGCGGAAGAGATCTCCCAGGCAGGCGGCGTTACTCCGAGAATAGTCAGAGAATGCAGCAGTTATGTGCAGTGGATAGCGGCTGCTCTGCTTTGCAGCAGTTCGCGTCAGCCTCTGCTTGACAGGCTGGGAATAAGCTGTCGGCTGCCTGTTATCAATGATATGACAGGGATAGTTTATCTCGATCACGATCCCGGTGATGAAACTCTCGGCACCGAGCCGGAGTTTTATAACGGTATCCCGGACGATAAACTGACCGACAGGCTGAAAAAGATATTCAGCTATAAGGAAGATTCGGAAGGAAAGCCGGCTGCCGCTAAGCTTTCCGTAACCGAGATCGTTACGGCTGAAAAGGAGCGTAAAGAGTCCGACAAGCTGAAGCTTTTCTATCCGCAGTTTCCGACTCTTGACGACGAGAAGGGAAGTCTCACTCCCGCCCAGCGCGGCACCTGCACACACCTGTTTATGGAGCTTGCTGACTATGACAAGGCAGAGCAAAGCGTAAAGGATGAACTTCGGCGTCTTACGGATAAAGGCTTTTTCACCGAGAAGGAACGAAAGGGAGTTTACGTTTCAGCCCTGGAAAAATTCTTCGCAGGCGATTTTTACCGCAGGATGAAGAGTTCCCCCGTAAAGATGCGCGAGAAAAAGTTCCTTATCTCCTATGACGATCTTGACCTCCCGGATAAATACGGAGAGTATCTTGCGAAGGGCTCGATGCTTCAAGGCATTGCCGACTGTATATTCCTTGAAGGCGACGGTTACATCCTTGTTGACTATAAGACAGATGATTTCAAGGATGTTTCCGAACTTTATACTTACCGCACTCAGCTGGAACTGTATAAAGCGGCTTTTGACAAACTGCTTGATAAGCCTGTCAAGGCTTGTTATATATACTCGTTCAGGCTTTCGGAGGGCGCGGAAATAGTATTATGATACATTATTATATCGGCACAACCGCTTTATCGGCTGTGCCGATGCTTTATTATTTGCGATATTTGTGTAAAATGACTATGCAAAAACCGTTATTTGCAATTGTGATACGTTCAAATCTCCAAAAATTCAAAAAAACAGTACTTTTTTCAGAAAATTCTGAATTTTTTTGATTTAGGACTTGCAAAATCATTTATAGTGTGCTATAATAATAAAGTCGTGTTAGATGTGCAATGCATTAAAGCGCGTACCCATCTAAATTTTTATCAAAAAAGGAGTTTTTTTCATGGCACTTAAGAATGAGTATCTCAAGAGCGTACTCGCACAGGTAGAGAAGCGCAACCCCGGCGAGCCTGAGTTCCTTCAGACTGTAAATGAGGTTTTCCAGAGCATCGAGCCTGTTGTTGAGCAGAGACCCGACCTCGTAGCTGCAGGCGTTATCGACAGAATGGTAGAGCCCGAGAGACAGATCGTTTTCCGTGTTCCCTGGGTTGACGATAACGGCAAGGTACAGGTAAACCGCGGTTTTAGGATCGAGTTCAATTCCGCTATCGGACCCTACAAGGGCGGTCTGAGATTTGCTCCTAACGTATATATGGGCATCATCAAGTTCCTCGGCTTCGAGCAGACCTTCAAGAACAGCCTGACTTCGCTTCCTATGGGCGGCGGCAAGGGCGGTTCCGACTTTGACCCCCAGGGCAAGTCTGACGCTGAGGTTATGCGTTTCTGCCAGAGCTTCATGACCGAGCTTTGCAAGCACATCGGACCCAATACCGACGTTCCTGCCGGTGATATCGGTGTAGGCGGCAGAGAGATCGGCTACCTCTTCGGCCAGTACAAGAGGATCAGAAATGAGTTCACAGGCGTTCTTACCGGTAAGGGCATGACCTACGGCGGTTCGCTTATCCGTCCCGAGGCTACCGGCTACGGCGCTGTTTACTATACAGTTAATATGCTTGACTACTTCAAGGACAGCATCAAGGGCAAGACTTTCGCTATCTCCGGCTTCGGCAACGTTGCTTGGGGTACTGTTAAGAAGGTCAACGAGCTTGGCGGTAAGGTAGTTACCATTTCCGGTCCCGACGGTTATGTTTACGATCCGGACGGTATCTCCACTGACGAGAAGGTTGACTATCTGCTCGAAATGAGAGCTTCCTGCCGCAACCGTGCTGAGGACTATGCTGACAAGTTCGGCGTAAAGTTCTTCAAGGGTGAGAAGCCTTGGGGCGTAAAGGCTGACATTCTTATGCCTTGCGCTACTCAGAACGAGGTTGGTATGGAAGAGGCTAAGAAGATCGTTGCCAACGGCGTTAAGTATTACGTTGAGGTTGCCAATATGCCTACAACCAACGAGGCTATCGAGTATCTGAAGGCTAACGGCGTTATCGTTGCACCTTCCAAGGCTGTAAACGCAGGCGGCGTTGCTGTTTCGGGTCTTGAGATGAGCCAGAACTCCATGCGCTATAACTGGACTGCTGAAGAAGTTGACGAGAAGCTGAAGGGCATCATGGCTAACATCTTTAAGTCCTCTATCGAGGCTGCCAACAAGTACGGTCTTGGCGATGACCTGGTTGCAGGCGCCAACATTGCCGGCTTCATCAAGGTAGCAGAGGCTATGAAGGAGCAGGGCTGCGTATAATCGCTTTCACGATCATAACACGATCTCATACAAATACAAATGCGGCTCCCGGGAAACCGGGGGTCGTATTTGCGTATATAAAAAAGCACACCGCCGTAAGGCAGTGTGCTAAAAGTCAGATTTATTATTTCAGCTCGCTCTTGCGGTAGATAATATCGTCGCGGGAGGGGCCGTTGGAGACCATTGTGATCGGGAAGCCGATCTTCTTCTCAACGAAGTCGATGTAAGCCTTGCAGTTTGCAGGGAGGTCATCGTAGTTCTTGATGCCTCTGATGTCGGTCTTCCAGCCGTCGAGGACTTCGATTACAGGCTTGCACTTTTCAAGGATCTGAGTAGTCGGGAATTCATCCAGCAGTTTGCCTTCGTATTCATAGCCGACGCAAACAGGGATCTTATCAAGGTAGCCCAGCACGTCAAGAACCGTGAACGCAACGTCCGTTGTGCCCTGGATGCGACAGCCGTATTTTGTGGCTACGCAGTCGAACCAGCCCATTCTTCTCGGACGGCCCGTGGTGGCTCCGAATTCTCCGCCGTCGCCGCCGCGCCTTCTGAGTTCGTCAGCTTCGTCACCGAAGATCTCGGAAACGAATGCGCCTGCGCCTACTGCCGAAGAGTAAGCCTTGACAACGGTTACGATCTGCTTGATCTCGTAGGGCGGAAGTCCTGCGCCGATAGCGCCGTAGGCCGCCAGTGTAGATGAAGACGTTACCATAGGATAGATACCGTGATCGGGATCCTTCAGAGAACCGAGCTGTCCTTCAAGCAGTACGTTCTTGCCTTCTTTGAGAGCCTTCCAAAGGTAAGCCGAAACATCGCAGACGTAAGGAGCCAGCATCTCGCGGTACTCCATAAGAGTCTTGAAAAGCTCATCGGCATCAATGGCAGGCTTATGATAAAGATGCTCAAGCAGTACATTCTTGGTTTCAAGTACGCGCTTGATCTTGATTTTCAGAGTGTCCTCGTGGAAAAGCTCCTGTACCTGGAAACCGATCTTTGCATATTTATCGGAATAGAAGGGAGCAATACCGGACTTTGTGGAACCGAAGCTGGCCTTGCCGAGACGCTCTTCCTCGTACTGATCGAAAAGAATATGATAAGGCATTACCATCTGAGCGCGGTCGGAGATAAGGATCTTAGGCATGGGAACGCCCTTGGACGTGATCTCGCTGACTTCCTTGAAGAACTTGGGAACGTCAAGCGCTACGCCGTTTCCGATAATGCTTGTGGTATGATCGTAAAAAACGCCGGAAGGGAGAGTGTGAAGTGCAAATTTGCCGTAGTGGTTTACTATTGTGTGCCCTGCGTTGGCGCCACCCTGAAAACGGATAACTATATCGGACTCCTGAGCGAGCATATCAGTGATCTTGCCCTTTCCTTCGTCACCCCAGTTAGCGCCTACAATTGCTCTTACCATTAATTTTTCCTCCTTGCAGTATATCTGCGTGCGGCCGTGTCGGCCGTGGAGCTGCCCGCATCTCTCTGATACGTTAACAAACAACACCACATTATATTATAACATAGCGATTTGCCTTTGTAAAGGGGTAAATCAAAGTTTTAAAAATGTTTACAAAAGGCGCAGACCGTATGATCTGCGCCCGAATAATTATTATCTGTTCAGTATTTCGTTGACCTTGTCAATTATCCCTTGCAGATAATCCCGTGTCAGCCTGGGGTCATCCGTGAAGCTGACTATCGCCCGCAGCGGGAGCTCGTTGGTCATTGCTTCGTTCATCCTTCGCATTTCTTCGTCGTCCTCGTCAAATCCGCCGACGGCGTTGGTGGCTCTTAAAACTTCCTCCAACAGCTTTTTCCCTTCGGGGAACTGTCTGATGTCTCCGAAATTGCTGTTGAGGGTAAAGTTAACGGGAAGCCGCTTTTTGCTGTTGACATACACGGTATCTGTCAGTCTGATAT
The DNA here is from genome assembly GCA_900104495.1 of Ruminococcaceae bacterium FB2012. Lineage (GTDB taxonomy): Bacteria > Bacillota > Clostridia > Oscillospirales > Ruminococcaceae > FB2012. Next base: position 16,502 of record FMXS01000013.1, read on the forward strand.
CCCTTGAAGACGCGCCTATCATAATATCGTATGCGCCGTACTCCACGAACCAGTCATTGATAGATGTTTCGTAATATGCGAAGGCTCTGCTGTCAAGAGCAAATACCACCTTTTTGCTCTCACCCGGTTTCAAGAAGACCTTCTCAAAGCCTTTCAGTTCCTTGACCGGTCTGATGACAGAGCTTTCTCTGTCGGCAACGTAAAGCTGAACGATCTCTTTGCCCTCTACCTTGCCGGTATTGGTGACAGTGACTTCAACCTTCAAAGTGCGGTCCTCGTCAAGCTCGTTGTGGGAGAGCCGTAAGTCGCTGTATTCAAAGGTGGTGTAGCTCAGTCCGAAGCCGAAGGGGAACAGAGGCTCTATCTCTTTCTTGTCGTAGTAGCGATAGCCCACGAACAGTCCTTCGCTGTATTTTACCCTGTCACCCTCGCCGGGGAAGTTGAGATAGGACGGATTGTCCGAGAGCTTTTTCGGGAAGGTCTCAGCCAGCTTGCCGCAGGGGTTTACCTTGCCGTACAGCACGTCGCAGACCGCTCCGCCGGAACCGTCGCCGCAAAGGTAGGCTTCAACGATACCGCTGACCTTATCGACAAAGGGCATTTCGATGGGTGAGCCGTTGTGCAGCACAACGACAACATTTTTGCATACCTTGGTGATCTCGTCGATAAGTCTGAGCTGACAGTACGGCATCTTCATATGTGTTCTGTCATAGCCCTCGGATTCAAAAGAATCAGGGAGACCCGCAAAGATCACCGCTGTATCTGCGGCCTTTGCTGTTTCTATCGCCTCACTCAGCAGGGCTTCGTCGATCCTGTCTTCATCGGTCACATATCCCTGTGCATAGGTGACTTCGGCAAACTCCTTTACGCATTCAAGAGCGCTGTCAACTTTGAGAGAATTGATATGGGAACTTCCGCCGCCCTGGAATCTGGGCTCTTTTGCAAACAGACCGATAAAGGCGGTTTTCTTTTTGCTGCTAAGCGGGAGAATACCGTTATCGTTTTTGAGCAGTACGATGCATTCACCTGCCAGCTTTCTCGCAAGCTGATGATCCTTGAGCTTGTCCCATTCCTTTGTGGGATCGGCCCCCTCGGTGGCACGGTCGATCAGTTCGAGAACACGCCTTACGCATTTGTCCACGTCGGCCATTGAAAGCTCGCCTCTCTCAACGGCTTCAACTATCAGCTTGTCGTTCTTGCCGAGGCTGGAGGGCATTTCAAGGTCCAGGCCTGCGCGGATGCCTTCAACTCTGTCATCAACGGCGCCCCAGTCGCTCATTACCAGTCCGCTGAAATCCCATTCGTCCCGAAGCACGTCGGTCAGCAGCCACTTGTTCTGAGAGGAATGGACCCCGTTGATCCTGTTATAAGAACACATCACGGTCCAGGGTTTAGCCTCCTTGATGACTGTTTCAAAGGGCGCAAGGTAGATCTCCCGAAGAGTTCTTTCGTCTACCTCTGCGGAAACGGAAAAGCGTCTTGTTTCTTGATTGTTGGCGGCAAAATGCTTGATGCAGGAACCCACGCCCTTGCTCTGTACGCCTTTGATATGGTAGGCTGCCATCTGTCCGGCAAGATAAGGATCTTCGGAGAAGTATTCAAAATTCCTGCCGCAGAGGGGGGAGCGCTTGATATTGCAGCCGGGTCCGAGGATGACAGCAAGCTGTTCGTGCTGGCACTCCTCGCCTATGGCTTTGCCGAGAGTTTCGATCAGTTTGCGGTCAAAGGAACAGGCAGTCGCACAGGCGGCGGGAAAGCAGACCGCTTCTATCGCCTGATTCGGATTATCTGCAAGATCAACATTTTTGCGCAGTCCGTGAGGACCGTCTGAAACCATTATCGCCGGAATATCCAGCCTTTCAACGGTCTTGGTATGCCAGAAGTCGCTTCCCGAGCATAAGGATGCTTTTTCTTCAAGAGTGAGTTCGGTAAGTATTTTGTCAATATTCATAAAATGATATACCTCCTATCGGATTTTTTGTTCATAATCATTATATCACAGTATTCTGAAAAAAGCTATAGGTTTTTGAAATTTTACAAAACTTTTTTTATTTGTTACCGGCAGAGTATAAATGCAAAATAATTTATAAAAAACACTTGATTTTAGGAACGATGTGTGTTATAATATCACTTAGTTTTTAATATGGAGGACTGTAAAATGAATTTTGCTGCACTTTTCGCTTCTTCCGGCGGAGCTTCTGCAGGTGATCTGCTTGTAACATTTATCCCGCTTGCACTGATCCTTGTTTTCTTCTATTTCTTTATTATCCGTCCGCAGAGGAAGCAGGATAAGAAAGATGCTCAGATGAGAAACGAACTTGAGATCGGTGATGAGGTGATCACCAACGGCGGTATCGTCGGAATCGTATTCTCTGTAAAGGATGACACTGTCGTTATCGAGACCGGCGGTGACCGTTCCAAGATCAGAGTAATGAAGTGGGCTATCGCCAAGAATCTTACCGTACACGATGACTGACCTGGAAAGGCTTCGCTTAGGCGGAGCCTTTTGTCATAAGTCCGCACTTCCGTGAATATACTATATCGGGAGGGGATATCTATGACGAAACATAGGAGATTTGAACGTTTCAGAAATTCTCTGATCTCACGTTCCATGCTTTCGGCGGGATGGGCTATCCTTATTATTCTTCTGATAGTTCTTGGCTTTGCTTTTCTGCTGACAAAGATAGACGTTCCCGAATCAGTCGTCTCTGTCGTAACTGCGGCTGCGCTGTGCATCGGTGCTTATGTCGGCGGATATGTGGGCGCAAGAAAAAACCGGCGCAACGGCCTGCTCCTCGGAGTTATGTGCGGAGGCGTTATTTTCATTATCCTGTTTCTGCTGAGTCTTATTTTTGTCAAATCCACCGAGGGACTTTCCGGCGGCGCTAAGCTGTTTCTTGTTATGCTTTGCGGTTCAATCGGCGGTATTGTAGGTGTCAACAGCAAGAATACAAGGTATTGAAAAAATGTTTATATTAAGGACACAAAAAATTAATAATCTGTACCGCATTATATGATATAATAAAGAAAATTATAGTTTGGAGGAATTTCAATATGAAGCATATCAAAACTATCAATAAAGCAAATCTCAAGGCTACTGCTGCCAAGGGCGGCTGCGGCAAGTGCCAGGCTTCCTGTCAGTCTGCCTGCAAGACTTCCTGCACCGTTGCTAACCAGAAGTGTGAGAAGGATGCCTGATCGTTTCTGTTAAAGAACGAATATAAAGGGACATTGCAATGTCCCTTTAATTTTTACTCTGATTTTTAAAAGGAGAAAAGTATGATACATAAATACAAACTTGCGGGATTAAATATCCTGCTCGATGTAAACAGCGGCGGTGTCCACATTATTGACGATCTCACTTACGATCTTCTCGATAACGTTGAGCCTCCCTTTGATGAAAAATGTCCTGCGGGGGTCGTAGCTAAGCTGTCAAAGACATATGATGCAGGCGATATCGAAGAATGCTATGCGGAGATAGTTGAGCTGTATAACGACAAGATACTGTTCAGCGAGGACGATTACGAAAAGTATGCGCTCACTTCGGTGGCTTCGCCTATCAAGTCAATGTGCCTGCACGTTTCCCACGACTGCAATCTCAGATGCGAATACTGCTTTGCCTCGACGGGAGATTTCGGCGGCGGAAGGATGCTTATGGATCTTGAAACGGGCAAAAAGGCTATTGATTTTCTGATGAAGATGTCCGCCAACAGAGAGACTCTTGAGCTGGATTTCTTCGGCGGAGAGCCGCTTATGAATTTCGATGTGGTCAGGCAGATTGTCGCTTACGCCCGTGAGGAAGAGAAGAAGTACAACAAGAAGATCCGCTTCACAATAACTACCAACGGTATGCTTCTCACCGAGGACAAAATGGATTTTATCAATGAGGAGATGTCCAACGTTGTGCTTTCCATTGACGGCCGCAAAGAAGTAAACGACCGTATGCGCAGGCGCGTTGACGGTTCGGGAAGCTATGACAGGATAATCGAGAACTACAAGAAGTTTGTTCCCCTGCGGGGCGACAAGGATTATTACGTCCGCGGGACATATACAAAGTACAACCTTGATTTCTCAAACGATGTTATTCACCTGTTTGAACAGGGATTTGAGCAGATCTCTGTTGAGCCCGTTATGGCTGATCCCAAGATGCCCTATGCTATCTCTGACGGAGATCTCCCGAAGATATTTAGGGAGTACGAGATCCTTTCCGAGAAGATCACCAAGATCAGAGAAGAAGGGAAGTTCATCAACTTCTTCCACTTTATGCTTGATCTTGACCAGGGCCCCTGCGCTATAAAGCGCCTTAAAGGATGCGGATGCGGCAACGAGTATGTTGCGGTTGCTCCCGACGGCGATATTTATCCCTGCCACCAGTTTGTCGGGATAGAAAAATTCAGGATGGGCAATGTCAACGACGGCAGCTTCGATTACGGCATCAAGGAGGAGTTTTCAAAAGCCCATGTTTACACCAAACCCGAATGCGTGAAGTGCTGGGCGAAGTTCTACTGCAGCGGCGGCTGCAACGCCAACAATTATCTCTATGCCGGCGACATCCACAATTCCTACAAGCTTGCCTGCGAGATCCAGAAAAAGCGTCTTGAATGTGCAATAATGATGAAAGCCGTACAGATGATGGATACGGCTGAGTAACAATACAGATGTTCTGCGGATGCGTTTTTAACATCCGCAGATTTTTTGTTGTTAAAATGATTGACTTAACGGCTGTTTTCTGTTATAATAATAAATTGTGAGGGATAATTTATGGACAGAGAAAGATTTTCGGCAGCCTGTAATGCTGTTATCGGTAAAGAAAAAAAGAGAAACGGCATCGGCACCCTCGGCGAGAAAACTCTTCACGCCGTGTTAAAGGAATACTTTGAACCTCACAAGGAAAACCAGGAGATAAAAGTCGGAAGCTATGTGGCCGATATCGTCGGTGAAAACGGCGTTATCGAGATTCAGACCAGGCAGTTCAACAAGCTGCTGAAAAAGCTGGAATGCTTCCTTGACTACTGTAATGTTACCGTGGTCTATCCTATCCCGCAGGTGAAGTATCTTTCCTGGATAGATACGGACACCGGTGAAGTTACATCCCGGCGCAAGTCGCCCAAAAGGGGAAGCATCTACGATGCCGCCGCGGAGCTTTACAGGATAAAGTATACTCTTGACAATCCGAGGATGTGCTTGTGTCTCTGTCTGCTTGAAGTTGAAGAGACAAGGTATCTCAACGGCTGGTCCCGGGACAAAAAGCGAGGATCCTCAAGGTGCGACAGAGTTCCCACTTCGCTGAACGAAGAGATCTATCTTCGCTGTCCCGATGATTACAGGATATTTATTCCCGAAGGTCTTGACGCGGAATTTACATCAACTGCGTTTTCAAAAGCTGCCCGTATCAGACTGCGGACAGCACAAACTATCCTTAACCTGCTCAGCTATCTTGAAATAGTCGAAAAGACGGGCAGGGAATCAAGGTCAATAGTTTACAGGATAAAAGATAAAACCTGAAAGGTCTCGATATAAATGAAATTCAAGAAAAAACTGAGCCTGATCTTTGCGGTCATGCTCACTGTGTTTTTTACACTCCCGTTTGCTGCGTCGGCTGTAACATTTACTCCGACAAACGGCAAGGACGAGAATAACAATCTTGTTCCGATCTATTTTTACTCTACGTCCATCTATATGATGAACCTCGATAACGGCGAACCTCTTGTGGACATCAACAGTGAGGAAAAACTGTCTCCCGGGTATCTTACTCAGCTTATGACCTGCGCTCTGATACTTGACAAATTTGACGGGAACGAGAAAAAGCTGAAAGAGACCTATGTTTCCGCAGGAAGCGATGCCTACGATGAACTTTACGACACCGGGGCGCCCACAGCGGATATCAGACCGGGAGAATCGGTAAGCTATTACGATATCCTCGTCTCGATGATACTTTGCTCCTCCTGTGAGGCTGCGAATATAACCGCCCTTAATATGGCGGAGACCCTTTACGATTTCACCGTCCTGATGAACAAAAAAGCCGAAGAGCTCGGTATGGAGAATACGCATTTTGCCTGCTCACACGGTTTCTATATCACCCAAAATTACTCCACCGCCAAGGATATGTCAAAGCTTTGCCGCTATCTTGTAAAGAAGTATCCCATATTCAAGAAAATCACTTCTATGGAAAACTGTCAGCTTGAAGCTACGGATATTCATTCCGAAGGTACTAATCTTTACAATGACAATATGATGGTGTCCAGCTATTCACCGTACTATTATTCAAAAGCCGACGGCATAAAGAGCTCGGTACAGAGCGGCTCCGGCAGATGTCTTGCATCCTTTGCCGGATATGACGGCTATAACTACCTTGTGGTTTCGCTGAACGCTCCTATGGAGAAGACTCCTTCCGATGTCAACAAGGGACAGCAGAATCCCGATTCCATCTACGGCGATGATTATGTAAGCTACAGCTGCCTCGATCATACGGCTCTGTATGAATGGGCGTTCAACTCCTTGGTAATGACGGATTTTATTAATCCAAACAGCGAGATAACCGATGCCAAAGTTGAGTTCGGCGCAGAAGCCGACTATGTAAATCTCAAACCTTCCAGCGGATGCAGTATGCTTTGGCCGGTGGATATTTCCAAGGACGTTGTCAGCAAATCAGTTTCGGTCTATGATAATGTTGTTGCACCGATCGAAAAGGGCGATGTCCTCGGGAAAATGGAGATCGAATACAACGGTGAGCTTTTAGCTTCTATTGACCTTATCGCAACTTCCACCGTTACTCGATCGCAGTCGGCTGCAAGGCTGAAGATCGCAAGTTCTTTTTACAGATCAACGGAATTTCGGTGGGCTCTGTTTATCATCATTATGATGTTCACAACCTACAGTATCGGGTATTTCATTTATTTACAGCTAAAATACCTGAAGATAGACAACAAGAAATAATAACAGCGGCTGAGCAATGTGAACTGCTCAGCCGCTTTGCTGTTATCAGGTTATGCTGTCGGGTTTAAGTTTTTCAAAATAATCGCTGCCCTTGAATTCAAGGCTCTCTACCAGCTCGTTGAACATCTTGTTGATAGTGGGAGAGTCATATTCAAGGATCATATTTTCGATGTTTTTCTCCACATAGTCCATATCGACGGGAAGTCTCTTGATAATGAACCAGCCGTAGGTGGAGTTTTCAACGAGATCGCTTATCTCGTTTTCTTTAAGTTCAAAGCTCTTGTCCTTGAATTCCTGAAAAAAGCTGGTATTCTTATTGATGTAGTAGCCGTCGGGCTGTGTTTCCATTCCGGGATCCCAGCCGTATTCGGTTATCAGCTTGCTGAAGTCTTCGCCGTCCTTTGCCTTTTTGAGGACTTCTTCGGCTACCTTCTTGGCGGCTTCCTTTACCTTTTCCTTTTCTTCGTCGGAAAGTGCTTCATAGGCGTTTTGTTTTGCATTGCCCTTCTGCGCAAGGGACATACTCTCATAAGAGGACTTTGTATCTTCATCGGTTATTTCTGCCTGCGAATAGTACGGTATAAGAATATGCACGACTCTTGAATACTTGGAGTTGTCCTTAACGATCTTCTTGAATTCGTCTTTCTTGGTGGCGTATTTGCCTTCGTTTGTCAGAAGCTGAGATTCAACGAGCGTGTAAAGCTCGGCGATCTCCAGCATCTTGGTGTAGGTCTCCTCGGTAAGATAGGACATTTTGAGGGCCTTCTGATATGCAGCATCGTCTTCGTAGTTTTCCTTGATCGTCTTTAGCTTGTCCTCGATGTTTTTCTTCGATTCTTCCGTAAGTGTGATGCCGTTTTCTTTGGCAAGATGGACCGTGGTATAATCGCGCTTGAACTGAGTAATTATAGCTGTTTTCAATTGAGTGAATGCATCTTCGTTGGAGGCAAGAGTCTCAGCTGTAAGTCCCATACCGGTCATCACATAAAAGTAATAGTATCTGAACATATCAAAGTCGATATCGTTGCCGTCAACGGTACACATAACAAGCTTTGATGTGTCGATCTTTTCTCCGTCTATGGTGAGGGAGGCTTCGGGTACAGTTACCTCGGGAGCCGATTCGGAGGTCTGAGATTCTGCGGTGCTGTCGGATGCGGAAGCATCGATGCTTTCGGTACTGCTTTCAGCCGGCTCAGCGGAGCTTGATGACGTCTCCGCGCCGGACTGTGAGCTGTCGGCGTTGCCGCAGGATGTCAGCGCAGTAACTGTTATGGTAAGAGCAAGGATAGCTGCAAAGATCTTCTTTATCATACTTTTTTCCTTTCCGGGACTGTCCGGGTCCCATAAGATACTTCAACATTATACACTGTTTATGTGTATGTTATGTGATATTTTATATAACAATTCTGTGAACAAAAGAGAAAAATCAAGCGGTTGACAAATACTCTCAAATGCGCTATTATATAAATGAATAAAAACAAGAGGTGTATCAAATGGAATTCGGGAAATATATAGCTCACAGAGGCCTTCACGGGAACGGAGTTCCGGAGAATTCTATCCAGGCCTTTGAGCTTGCCATAGAAAAGGGCGTGCCGATAGAACTGGATATCCGACTTTCATCCGACGGGAGGCTCATGGTTTTTCACGACAGGACCTTGCAGAGAATGTGCGGCGAGAAGGGCGATATTTATGACTACACCTGCGAGGAGCTTCAAAAAATGAGCCTTGCGGGAACTGACCAGCATATACCGCTGTTTACGGAAGTGCTGAAATTTGTAAACGGACGTGTTCCTCTGCTCGTTGAACTGAAACGCGGGTCTCCCGTATGGACATTGGAAAAGCGAGCTTATCATGTTCTGAAACAGTACAAGGGAGAATATGCCGTTCAGAGCTTTGACCCGATCTCTATGCTGTATTTCCGGCTCAATGTTCCGCATATCTACCGAGGGATACTGGTCACCAAAGCCGATGAAGGCACTACGTTTGAACGTGCTTCTTCACATCTCGGTGTGATGCCTTTCATGTGGGATATTGCCAAGCCCGATTTCGTTTCCTGCGATATAAGATGCGTGACCGAGAGCCGTCTTGCCAAGGCCCGTAAAATGGGAGCGGATTTCTTCGTCTGGGTCGCCAGGACTGAAGAAGAACGCCAAAGCGCTTCGGAATATGCCAAAACGATCATCGGTGAATGCTATCCCGAGGATTTCGATTTCAACGGCAAATAATGACCAACAAAGCCCTGCACTGTAATAGTGCAGGGCTTTTATCATGCTTCCTCAGGGTTGGGCTTATGAGCCTTACTCAGCTGGATATTTTTATTTATCAGCCTAAACAGTTTTTCAATGTTTTCGGGATCCGTGGTCATCTTTCCGATATGCGTTGCCACTTCATTATACAGCCCGTGGAAATCGGAGCCTCCCGTGCAAAGCAGATCGTGTTCGGCGGCAAATGAAAGCAGATTCTGCTGCTGTTCCTTGTTTGCGGAAGGATGATATACCTCTACGCCGTCAAGCTTTCCGGCATCGGTCAGCTCATGGAGCAGTTCGATATTATCAAACAAATAAGGATGTGCCATAACCGCAATGCCCTTAGACGAATGGATAAGGTCAAGCACAAAATTGACATCGGGGTATTCTCTTGTAACAAGACACTCGCCGTCGGGATATTTAAACAGCCTGTCATTCACCTCGCCGTAAAGCTCGGTAGCATAGCCGTAATTGACCAGTGCTCTCATAATATGCTGCTTGTAGATGCTTTTGGAACCCTTTGTATACATCCTCACTGCATCCTGGGGAATGGGATACCGCTCCATGACTTTTTTAATCATGTCTTTTGCACACTCTGTCCTGATGGAACAGGATTTCAGGCAAAGACCTTCGAGCCTGTCGGGCTTCTGAGGAGCATAGCAGAGAATATGAACTTTCATATTTCTTTTTTTATCCCATGCCGAAAGCTCAACGGCGGGGATAATCTTGATCCCGTATCTTTCACCGAGTATCTGCGCTCTGCTCGAAGACGAGAGAGTATCGTGATCTGTGATGGCGAGAACGTCGAGCTGCATACGTTTTGCCTGTGCGATGATCTCTTCAATGCCGAGGGAACCGTCAGACAGTGTAGTATGACAGTGTAGGTCTCCTATCATAGGTTTGTGCCTCCTTAGGGTAATAATGCGAAAATATAACATTAAAATTATATCATATCATTCCGAATTAATCAAGAGGATTCCGCTGTTTTCGACAAATTATACATACATTGACAATTACATTTGTTTATAATGACATTAGTTGTTTCATCCTATCATATCCAAAAACCATACGTCCTTGACTTCGAAGCTTTTTCCGTCAAGATAAGCCAGACAGCCGGCATCCGATGTGAATCTGAAGGTCAGCTTATAGGCGTAAAGAGCCTGTGTCTTTATATTGTATGCCCTGTTGACCTTATTTATACCGTATTTACCGTCTCCAAGCAGAGGATAGCCTTCGTGTGCAAGATGCGCTCTGATCTGGTGAGTGCGTCCGGTAATAAGATCGACTTCCAGCAGGGCAAGTCCCCGCTGTTTGTCTTCCCGAATGACACGGTAATCTGTTATCATCGTTTTGCCGTCGGGGACTTGTTTATCGTATACTTTAACGGTGTTGTTTGCACTGTCTTTGAGCTGATATGCTTTGAGCCTTGCACTTTTCTTTTCTGGTATCCCAACGGTGATGCAGAGATATTTCTTTTCAAGCTCTCTGTCCTTGACCTTCTGATTCATCACTCTCAGACTTTCTGCGTTCTTTGCGCAGATGACGATACCGCCGGTGTTGCGGTCGATGCGGTTGCAGAGCGCCGGGACGAAGGAGTTCTCCGAAGCGGGGTCGTATTCGCCTTTTTCATACAGGTAATGCAGGATGCGTTTTATCAGAGTATCGTTTGAGCCTCTGTCGTCTTCGTGGACAACCAGTCCGCATTTCTTATCGACGAGCAGGATGTTCTCGTCTTCATAAACGATATCAAGAGCGGTGGGAGCGTGGATGAAATCCGGCGCGTCGGAGCTTTCGGCTTCAAGGAATTCGTCATTTATATAAAGCTGTACCTTATCGCCTTCGTTCAGCCGTGAGGAGATCTCACAGCGCTTGCCGTTGAGTTTTATCCTTTTGAGCCTGATATACTTATACATCAGATTCTGCGGAAGCCTCGGAACTGCTTTGGCAATGAACTTGTCCATGCGTTGTCCGGCGTCGTTTTTATTGATGCTCAGCTCTTTCATTTTTCCACATCCTGTAAAGAATTTTACCATAATTATTTTACATTATTTCCAAATGTTTTTCAAGTATATTTTGTTACGGTACTTTACATTTAAAATGTTTTGTTGTATAATAATATAGCATCAAACTATTGTTCGTTTTAGTGTATGGAGATCGTTATGGACAGATTCAAACTCGTATCTGATTACAAGCTCTCGGGAGATCAGCCCGAAGCCGTGGACAAACTCGTCAGCGGATTGAACAGCGGTATGAAGGAGCAGACTCTTCTCGGAGTTACTGGCTCGGGCAAGACCTTTACAATGGCAAATGTCATCGAACGGGTCAACCGTCCGACCCTTGTGCTGGCTCATAATAAGATACTTGCGGCGCAGTTGTGCTCAGAGTTCAAGGAGTTTTTCCCCGAAAACGCCGTTGAGTATTTTGTTTCATATTACGATTACTACCAGCCGGAGGCCTATGTTCCCAGCAAGGACGTTTATATCGAAAAAGATTCTTCGATCAATGACGAGATAGACAAACTGCGTCATTCGGCAACCACCGCCATCACCGAACGCCGTGACGTTATCATAGTTGCTTCGGTCTCCTGCATTTACTCTCTCGGCGATCCTTCCGAGTATAAGTCAATGGTCGTTTCCATCAGACAGGGCATGGAGAAATCCCGCGACAAGCTGATCTCCGAACTGGTGCTGATACAGTATGAGCGTAACGATGTCAATTTTGTCAGAAACAGATTCAGGGTACGCGGGGATGTGGTGGAGATCTATCCCGCCAGTTCTACCGATACTGTTGTCAGAGTGGAATTCTTCGGGGACGAGATCGACAGGATAAGCGAGCTGAACGCTGTCAGCGGACAGCTTATCAGACATCTTTCTCACGCGGCGATCTTTCCCGCAAGTCATTATATCGTCGGCAAGGAGAAAATGCACGACGCTATCGACGAGATCAAACAGGAGCTTGACGATCGGATAAAGTATTTCAAGGACCGGGATATGCTCATCGAAGCTCAGCGTATCGCTCAGCGGACAAACTATGACATTGAGATGCTGGAGGAGGTCGGATTCTGCTCCGGCATCGAGAATTATTCAAGGATACTTGCCAGGCGTTCTCCGGGAGCAGTGCCTTTTACTCTGCTTGACTTCATGCCGGATGATTTCCTGCTAATGGTGGATGAATCCCACGTTTCATTGCCGCAGGTAAGAGGAATGTACGCCGGCGACCGTGCCAGGAAGGAAACTCTTGTCAACTACGGTTTCAGACTGCCTTCGGCGCTGGATAACCGTCCGCTGACTTTTGATGAATTTTACAGTCACATCAATCAAGCGATCTTTGTTTCCGCGACTCCCGGACCAATCGAAAAGGAGAAGTCACAGCAGATAGTTGAACAGGTCATCAGACCCACGGGACTTCTTGATCCTATTGTTGAAGTCCGGCCTACGGAAGGACAGATAGAGGATCTTATTTCCGAGATCAATATGCGTATCGAGAAGAACGAGCGCGTGCTGGTGACAACTCTTACCAAAAAAATGGCCGAGGATCTGACCACATATATCAAGGACTTTGGAATTAAAGTCAGGTATATGCATCATGATATAGATACCATTGAGAGAATGGAGATCATCCGGGACCTCAGGCTCGGTGAGTTCGATGTGCTGGTGGGCATCAACCTTCTGCGTGAGGGCCTTGATCTCCCGGAGGTATCGCTTGTCGCAATTCTTGATGCGGATAAGGAAGGCTTCCTGCGTTCGGAAAGCTCCCTTGTTCAGACCATAGGCCGTGCGGCGCGAAATGCAGAGGGAATGGTCATAATGTATGCCGATACGGTCACAAGGTCAATGGAAGCCGCAATTACAGAAACTGAACGCCGCCGCAGCATCCAGGAGGCCTTCAACAAGAAGCACGGAATCGTGCCCAAGACTGTCAAGAAAGACATCCGGGACGTTATTGATATCTCCACCAAGGAAGAGGTCGAGTATTCCGCAAGACAGAAGTCCAAACTCTCAAAGCGGGAGACGGAGCAGCTGATAGATAAGCTCACAAAGCAGATGAAGGAAGCGGCTAAGCTCTTAGAGTTTGAACACGCTGCTTTCCTGCGGGATAAGATCGCAGAACTTCGCGGAGAAAAATGACCCCCTATTGTAATAATATATATAATAGTATATTTCCATATATTCGGGAGAGTGTGATATGCCGATAAATGAAATTGTTATAAAAGGTGCCCGTGAGCACAATCTGAAAAATGTCGATCTGACCTTGCCGAGAGACAAGCTGATCGTTATGACGGGGCTTTCCGGTTCGGGGAAATCGTCTTTGGCCTTTGATACTATCTTTGCGGACGGTCAGCGCAGATATATGGAGTCGCTGTCCTCTTACGCGAGACAGTTCCTCGGACAAATGGAAAAGCCGGATGTGGATTCTATCACCGGCCTTTCCCCTGCTATCTCCATAGATCAGAAAACCACTTCAAAAAATCCGAGATCAACTGTCGGGACCGTTACAGAGATCTATGACTATCTTCGTCTGCTTTATGCCCGCATAGGCGTGGCTCACTGCCCGGTCTGCGGCAGAGAAATAAAAAGGCAGACGGTGGATCAGATCGTTGATCAAGTAATGGCTCTTGAACCGGGAACAAAGATACAGCTGCTTGCACCTATCGTCCGCGGACGCAAGGGCGAATACCGCAAGGAACTGGAGCAGGCGAGAAAATCCGGATACGTCAGGGCAAGGATCGACGGTATAACCTACGATCTTTCGGAAGATATAAAGATCAACAAGAATCAGAAGCACAATATTGAGATAATCGTTGACAGGCTTATCATCAAGCCGGAGATCAAGTCTCGTCTGACAGACAGCATCGAAACTGTTTCTCAGCTCACCGGCGGAATAGTAGGCGTTGATGTGATAGACGGGGAGCCTCTGTTGTTTTCACAGAGCTATGCCTGCCCCGAACACGGTGTTTCTATAGAAGAACTCGTCCCGAGGATGTTTTCCTTCAACAATCCCTTCGGTGCCTGCGAAAAGTGTACGGGCCTCGGTGTCTATAAAAAGATAGATCCCGCGCTGATAATCCCGAACCCGGAGCTGTCCATAAGGCAGGGAGCTATAAAAGCCAGCGGCTGGAACAGCCTTGACGAGACTTCCTTTGCTATGGCTTACTATAAAGCTATCTCAGAGACATTCGGCATCTCTCTTGACGTTCCGGTCAGAGAGCTTTCGCAGGATGCAATAGATATTTTCCTTTACGGGACCCAGGGACAGAAGCTGAAGCTCTCCCGGAGCAACGATTATTTCAAGCGGGAATACGATACCGCCTTTGAGGGCATCATCCCGAATCTTGAAAGGCGCTATGCCGAAACCGTCAGCGACTGGGCAAGGGCGGATATCGAGCAGGTCATGAGCGACGAGCCCTGTCCTCACTGTCACGGCGACAGGCTCAATCCCGTAAGCCTTTCCGTAACGGTAGGCGGGAAGAATATATCCGACCTTTGCAAGCTGTCAATAAACGAAGCCCTTGATTTCTTTGACAGCCTTGAACTTTCCGACCGCGATAAGTTCATCGGTGAACGGATCATCAAGGAGATCAAGGAAAGGCTGGGCTTCCTTTCAAGTGTGGGACTTGAATACCTTACCCTTTGGCGTTCTAGCGGTTCGCTTTCCGGCGGCGAGAGTCAGCGTATCAGGCTTGCCACGCAGATCGGTTCCTATCTTATGGGAGTTCTGTATATCCTTGACGAGCCTTCTATCGGTCTTCATCAGCGGGATAATGACAAGCTGATCGCCACGCTGAAAAGACTGCGCGATCTCGGCAATACACTTATCGTTGTCGAGCATGACGAGGACACGATGTATAACGCAGACTATATCGTCGATGTGGGTCCGGGAGCAGGTATACACGGCGGAGAGATCGTCTGCGCAGGAACGATCGACGAGATCAAAGCCTGCGAAAAGTCCATAACCGGCCAGTACCTCAGCGGAAGAAGAAGGATACCCGTCCCCGAAAAGCGCCGCAAGGGCAACGGCAAAAAGCTGACCGTAAAGGGATGCTGTCAGAACAATCTTAAAAACATTACCGTTGACATCCCTCTCGGGAAGTTTGTCTGCGTCACCGGGGTATCGGGAAGCGGAAAATCCTCTCTTGTCAACGAGATAGTATATAAAGAACTGGCGGGCAGGCTTAACAGAGCCAAGATCCGCTCGGGCAATTTCAAGGAAATGATAGGCTCGGAGCATCTCGACAAAGTCATAGCCATAGATCAGTCACCTATCGGCAGGACACCGAGATCGAATCCGGCGACCTACACGGGACTTTTCAACGATATCAGGGACCTTTTTGCTCAGACCAATGATGCGAAAATGAAGGGCTACGGCCCGGGCAGGTTTTCCTTCAATGTTAAAGGCGGCCGCTGTGAAGCCTGCGAGGGCGACGGCATACTGAAAATAGAAATGCACTTCCTGCCGGACGTGTATGTTCCCTGCGAAGTCTGCAAGGGTAAGAGATATAACAGAGAGACTCTTGAAGTCAGATACAAAGGAAAGAACATCTACGATGTGCTTGAAATGACCGTCGAAGAAGGCGTTGAGTTCTTCGCTAATCACGAGAAGATCAGGCGCAAGCTGGAAACTCTGTTTGAGGTAGGTCTCGGATATATCAAGATAGGCCAGCCCGCAACGACACTTTCCGGCGGTGAAGCTCAGCGTGTAAAGCTGGCAACAGAGCTTTCAAAGCGCTCCACCGGAAAGACGATCTATATTCTTGACGAGCCTACGACTGGACTTCATACCGCCGATGTCCACAAGCTGATAGATGTGCTTCAGAAGCTCTGCGACAACGGGAATACAGTCCTTGTTATCGAGCATAATCTTGATGTTATCAAGACAGCGGATCATATCATTGATCTTGGTCCGGAGGGCGGAAACAAGGGCGGAACGGTCATCGCCGAAGGCACTCCCGAGGAAATAGCGAAGTGTGAGGCTTCGTATACGGGGCAGTACCTTAAAAAGGTGCTTTGACGAATAAAGCAGATATGACAAACGCGGACGGAAAATTTCCTCCGCGTTTTTTGTGTATAATGCATCTTGAAAAGGATTCGGGTATATGTTATAATTAATCTACATTTTCTCTTTATCTGATGCCGGAGGTTTTTATCGTGACCTATAAAATAGATTTTGACCGTTGGGGACGTTTCTTTAACGTTCCCTGTAATATAGTGGACGAGCATTTACGGCTTGCGGACGGCGATTTCGTCAAGGTGCTTCTCTGCATCCTTTCGGGGAGCAGCAGCTCCGTTGACAGCGCAGAGCTTGCAAAACTTTCCGGCGTAAAGGAACCGAGGGTCAATGACGCTGTTCATTACTGGGCCGATCTCGGAGTTATAAAAGTCGAGGGCATAAAGCAGAGTGAACGGCCTGCGGTCGCGGTCTCAGCGGCGGCAGTGAAGAAGGAACCCGCTCCCGCGAAGGAGAAGCCTGTAAGGACTTCTCTCATATATTCGCCCAGGGAACTTGCCAACAAGCTCAACGAAAATGAGGACCTTAAATTTGTTGTGACCGAATACGAGAAGATAAAAGGAACTGTTATCAAGGATAACGAGATAATGGGCTTTATCAATCTTATCGAGTATTATGGTTTTGATGCACAATCTTTGATGCTGCTGATAGAATACTGTCACAAGCTGGAAAAGCACAGCATCGCCTATCTTGAAAAAATGGCAAAGGATTGGTTCGACAGGAATATCGTTTCTTATCCCGAGGTAGAAGCTGAGATCATAAGGCAGTCAATGATAAGATCCTATGAATACAAAGCCGCCAAAGCAATAGGTCTGGAGGGTAAGCCTTCGGCTAATCAGTCGGAGAAGATCAGACAGTGGAACGAGAAAGGCATCAGCATCGATATGCTGAAAATAGCCTATGATAAATGTATGGATGCTATCAGCAAACCGAGTTTCAGATACATTGCAAAGATCGTGGACAGCTGGTTCGCCGAGGGGTTAACTTCAGTACAGGCTGTCAAAGAACATGACACCGCAAAGGCAGGTAAGCAGACGGACAAGGCGTCCAAGGGCGAGAACGAAAATACCTCTTACGATCTTGACGAATGGGAAAGATTTGCAAAGAGCTTTGATCCCGAGAACGGAGGAATCGCAGATGGCGTACAGTGAGAAAGTTTTCAGAAGAGCAGCAGATGAACTCCTCCGCAGGAAGGAAACCGCAGAGGCAGAACAGAAATTCAGATGCTCTGAGATCTATATGCAGTATCCCGAGGTCGCGGATATATGCAGACAGCTTGAAAAGACAAGTCTGGAATATCTCTTAATAGTTCTTAAAGACGGTGCGGATGCTGAACTGAAGATAGAGGAACTCAAGCACCGTACCAGAATCCTTGCAGATACGAAACGTGCCAAGCTCCTTGACTTGACAGGCGACGCTGAATATCTCAATGTAAAATATCACTGCCCTCTTTGTGAGGACAGCGGTTTTCGTGAAGGAAAAAGATGTGCCTGTTTTGAGGCTCTGCTGAAACAGTATTCCGCAGAGGAAACTATGGAAAACTGCGGTGTAAAGCTCAACAGCTTTTCAGATTTTGTGGCTGAATACTATCCCGAAGAAGCCGAAGACGGTGTTTCTCCCCGTGAGAAGATGAAAAAGATATATAACTACTGCCGGAAATATGCCGAGAATTTCAGCTTGCAGAGCCCTTCGCTTTTGTTTATCGGAAAAACTGGCCTTGGAAAGACCTTTCTGTCCTCCTGCATTGCCAAGGAGATCATTGACAAAGGAAGGAGCCTGGTCTTCGGTCAGCTTGCTACCTTTATAAGAAAGGTAGAGGATGAACACTTCGGAAGGGCAGACGGGAACACTCTTGATAAGCTGACCGCCTGCGATCTGCTGATCCTCGACGATCTCGGTTCGGAATTCAAAACGCCGTTCACCGAATCGGCACTTTACGAGATCATCAACGCAAGGATCAATCTTGAAAAGCCTACAATTATTTCAACTAACTTAACCGTCAGTGAGCTCAACAAAACATATAATGAACGTCTGATCTCAAGAATAACGGGCTGTTATGTACCGATAATGTTCTTCGGAAAGGATATAAGACCGCAGATAAGAAAGTTCTGATAATAATGTTGACAAATATTTAAAAATATGTTATAATAACGTTATTAAATGAAAGGGCAAATTATGAATTGGATAGAACTTGATATTTTTACAACATCCGAAGGTATAGAACCTCTTACAGGTTCGCTCCTCGGAATGGGTATAAACGGCTTTGTCATCAAGGACGCTGCCGACTTTGAGGAGTTTCTCAACGATAAGTCCGTCAACTGGGATTACATAGATGACGACCTTATGGGCTTGAAAGACTGCGAGACCACGGTGACGGTCTATCTCCCGGAGAACGGTCAAGGGCTGGAAAACCTTGAAGCAATAAAGGCAGAGCTAAGAGCCCTCAAAGCAAGAGATGCCGATAAAAGATTCGGCAGGCTGGAATACGAACTGAAAAATGTCAAGGAAGAGGATTGGGCAAATAACTGGAAACAGTATTTCAAGCCGCTGACTGTCGGTGAGAAACTGCTTATCAAGCCCTCCTGGGAAACTGTTCCTGAGGATGAGAAAAGGACGGTCCTTGAGATCGACCCCGCATCAAGCTTCGGAACAGGACAGCATAACACCACTCAGCTTTGCCTCGAACTGATAGAAAAACATCTTCACAAGGACGATACTCTTCTTGATCTCGGATGCGGCAGCGGGATACTTTCGATAGCTGCGATCCTGCTGGGAGCGCAAAGCGTCAAGGCCGTGGACATAGATCAGAACTCCGTAAAGATCGCCAGAGAGAACGCGGAGAAGAACCGCATCCCGAAAGAGATTTATTCTGCTTACTGCGGCAATATAATTGAAGATGAAAACCTTGTCAGACAGTTGGGCTGCGGGTATCAGGTGGTGTGTGCCAATATAGTCGCCGATGTTCTTATCGCAATGAGTAAAAGATTCCGGCCTTTCATTGCCGATAACGGCACTTTGATAATATCCGGCATAATCGACAGCCGTAAAGATGAAGTGCTTGACACAATCAAAGCCGCCGGCTTTGAGCTAATAGAAGTCAGTGAAAAGGAGGACTGGGTCGCTGCGGCATTCAGAGCCTTGTAATAAAGAATCGGAAAGGAGATGTGATCATGCAGGTATTGTTTTTGATCATAAAAAGAACAGAGCTTGTAGACGATATTATGAAAGCTCTTGCAAGTATTGGTATACACGGAGGGACGGCTATCGACAGCATAGGTATGGCGAAGTCGATCTCGACTATGGACAATCTGCCGACTATCGGCCTCCTCAGAGAAATGCTTAAAGGAGAGGACCCCTCAAAGAAGGGCAAGACGATACTTGTTGCCGTCCCGGATGAACAGGTAGAGGCTGCCAAGGAAACTATACTGAAGATTACCGGGGACCTTTCCCTTCCGAATGCGGGTGTTCTTTTCGGTGTTCCGATCACATTTGCCCTCGGTATAAACTGAATAAACTTTCCGCCGGACTTCGGTCGGGCGGATTTTTTTGTAAAATTTATAAATTCAGTATTGCTATTTTCGGATCGTGATGTTATAATATAATTTAAGGCGTGTCATCACGCGGAAGTTTAAAGCTTAGCAAAAATTTAAAACAGTTGGGAGTATTGCTATGAAAATGTTGGACACAATTGGTTTCGTCGAGGAATTCGACAAGGAAGTCGGAGAAGCTATGGGCCTTGAGCTTGCCCGTCAGAGAAGGAATCTCGAGCTCATCGCAAGTGAGAATATCGTTTCTCCCGCAGTTATGGCTGCTATGGGTTCGGTACTCACAAACAAGTATGCCGAGGGTTATCCCGCAAAGAGATATTACGGCGGCTGCGAGTGCGTCGATATCGTTGAGCAGATCGCTATCGACAGAGCCTGCAAGCTGTTCGATGCAAAGTTTGCAAACGTTCAGCCTCATTCGGGCGCACAGGCTAATACGGCAGTTTATTTCGCACTGCTCCAGCCCGGCGATACCGTAATGGGCATGAGCCTTGACAACGGCGGACATCTTACCCATGGTTCTCCCGTAAACATTTCGGGCAAGTATTTCAATTTCGTTCCTTACGGTGTTGACGATAACGGCTATATCGACTACGACGCTATGGAAAAGCAGGCTAAGGAAGTTAAGCCCAAGCTCATCGTTGCAGGCGCTTCCGCTTATCCGAGAGCTATTGATTTCAAGCGCATCTCCGATATCGCCAAGTCCGTCGGAGCATATTTCATGGTGGATATGGCACACATCGCCGGACTTGTTGCTGCCGGTCAGCACGAATCCCCGATGCCCTATGCCGATGTTGTTACCACAACTACCCACAAGACCCTCAGAGGTCCCAGAGGCGGTATGATCCTTACCAATGACGAGGCTCTTGCAAAGAAGTTCAACAGCG
This sequence comes from Ruminococcaceae bacterium FB2012, assembly GCA_900104495.1. Taxonomy (GTDB): domain Bacteria; phylum Bacillota; class Clostridia; order Oscillospirales; family Ruminococcaceae; genus FB2012. The sequence continues at coordinate 37,121 of FMXS01000013.1, forward strand.
CTATCTTCCCCGGCACGCAGGGCGGTCCTCTTATGCACGTTATCGCAGGCAAAGCCGTCTGCTTCGGTGAGGCTCTCAAGCCGGAGTTCAAGGCTTACGGCGAGCAGATCGTCAAGAACGCTCAGAGACTTGCCAAGGCTCTGCTGGACAAGGGCTTCGACCTCGTTTCCGGCGGCACTGACAATCATCTGATGCTGGCGGATCTCCGTCCCTTCAAGATCACCGGCAAGAAGCTTCAGCACGACCTTGACGAGGTATACATCACTGTAAACAAGAACGCTATCCCCAACGACCCCGAGAAGCCCTTCGTAACCAGCGGCGTCCGCATCGGTACTCCCGCCGTTACCACAAGAGGACTTGTTGAAGAGGATATGGACGTTATCGCAGAGGCGATCTATCTTACCGCCGCCGATTTTGAAGCTAATGTCGACAAGGCAAGAGAGCTTGTTACCGGCATCTGCAAGAAGTATCCGCTTTACGAATGATTTGATTTTGATTTAATATCGGCATCCTTTCGGGTGCCGATATTTTTTTGTATATATTGTTGAAATGTTAGGGATAATGTGTTATACTGTAAATATAGGGGGTGCTTTATCATGGAGCTTTTGCAGGAATTTATTATTGAGGAAGTCAACGGAGCTATTTACAACGAGCTTTGGAATTTTATCTCCTCCGACAATATCGTCAGAGGGACCTTTGAATGCTCGCGTTTTATCGTTATGAAACTGGGCGGCGACCAGTTTATCATTTACCGTCATGTGCTGGGTATGCAGAACGTCAAGTGCAGAGATGCCATACTTATTGCAAAGACTTTTCTGCTCAAAAAGATCAACAGCCGTGCTTACGAACTGAGACTTCCGGACATCCAGAACGTTTTTGACTGAGGAGAAAAAATATGATTCCGCTCGCAGAAAGAATACGTCCGAAAACTCTTGACGAGGTAGTAGGGCAGGAGCATTTGCTCGGAGAGGGCAAACCGCTCCGCAGGATCATTGAAAGCGGCAAGATCCCCAATATGATATTTTACGGCTCTGCCGGCATAGGCAAAACCACTGTTGCGCAGATCATTGCCGCGAATACACATATGACCATGCATAAGCTGAACGGTACTTCTTCTTCGATCAACGATATAAAGCAGATCATTGCGGAAACTGAATCTATCAGCGGCATCGGCGGGATACTTTTGTATCTTGATGAGATCCAGTATCTGAACAAGAAACAGCAGCAGTCGCTGCTTGAGTATATCGAAAACGGGAAGATAACGCTGATCTCATCGACTACCGAAAATCCTTATTTCTATGTCTACAATGCGATAATCAGCCGTTCGACGGTCTTTGAATTCAAACCGCTCACCCCGGAGCAGATCCTTCCCGCGATCAAAAGGGCTTTTCAGTTCTGTGCCGATAATCTCGGCTTGAAGCTGAGGCTCGAACAGGGCGTCTGCGAGCATATCGCTCTCGGCTGCGGCGGAGACGTCAGAAAGTCCATTAACACCGTTGAGCTTTGTACTCTCTCCGCTGATAACGACGGTACGGTCCTGACAGTAAGATTAGATACCGCCAAACGTCTGACACAGCGCAGCAATATGCACTATGACCGGGACGGAGATCAGCATTACGACATACTTTCGGCTCTTCAGAAATCGATCAGAGGCAGCGATGAGAACGCGGCACTTCATTATGCCGCCCGGCTCATCGAAGCCGGTGACATAATTTCGCTTTCCCGCAGATTACTTGTAATAGCCTGCGAGGATGTGGGTCTTGCTTATCCCCAGGCGATAACGATCGTTAAGTCCTGCGTTGATGCCGCTATGCAGTTGGGCCTTCCCGAGGCGCGTATCCCGCTGGCGGAAGCGGTGGTCCTGCTGGCGACTTCGCCGAAATCAAACAGCGCCTATCTTGCTATGGATGCCGCTCTTGCGGATGTCAGAAAGGGCGGGGTAATGGATTTCCCGCGTCACCTTCAGAACAAGCATTTTGACGGAGAAGGAGCTGCTGTCAGAGGACAGCATTATCTCTATCCCCACGATTACCCGCATCATTGGGTGGAGCAGCAGTATCTCCCCGACCCGCTGAAAAACAAACGCTACTATAAATTCGGTGACAACAAAAACGAACAGCTTGCCAAAAAGTATTGGGATGCTGTCAAGAAGAAATGATAAAAGCTGTCGGCTGGAAGGCCGGCAGCTTATTTTGTGTCAGAAAACGGATTCGATCAGCTTTGACGAGCCTGGGGTGGAATAGATCCACTTGTCGATATGACCGCCGGTGATATAATAATTCAGCTTCGGACGGAAATTATCACAGTCAAAAGCATCGACGATGATAAGCTTCATTTTCATTTTTTCGGGAAGCAGCGACTTGATAAAAACGCTTGCTGCCTGTCCGGGATATGTATTCTCCCGCGGTTCGGCAAGTCCGGCAAGGTTAGGGGCCAGTTCAATAAAAATACCGTAGCTTTCTGATGACCTTACTATCCCGGTGACAGTCTGGCCGGCTGTGAATCTGTCGGCATTCTGCTGCCAGGTGCCGAGCAGCTCCTTGTGTGAGAGAAGTATGTGTTCGCCTTCTCGTCCCTTGATGACAACATAGATATTCTGACCGCAGAAAAATCTGTCGGCGGGATGTGATATCCTTGAAACAGAGATCGCGTCAATTGGTATCAGTGAGGGGATACCGCATCCGAGGTCAACAAAGCAGCCGAACTTTTCAAGGTGAGTGACCTTCGCAGGAATTACATCTCCCGGGGTGAGTTTGCTGATATAATTGCAGATGCATTCTTCCTGTGCCGCTCGTCTTGACAGTATGTATCTGATGCCTTCGCTGCTCTCGCTGATCCCTGTAACCTTGAAGCAGACAGCTTTGCCTACTCTGGAGATCAGAGCAATATCCCTTGTTGACCCTTCCCGGATGCCGACGGCACCTTCTTCGCGTTTTATTATCCCTTGTCCGCAGGGAAGCTCAACAATGATGTCATGATCCTGCGTGCAGACGGCAGCGATGCCTTCGATGACGGCACCTGCCGCATATGCTTCGAGCATACCCTCATGACTGCCTGTAAACCGCGTATTTTCGGTACTTTCAAGCAGATTTCCTTCGGGGAAATATGTGTTCATCTTTAACTACCTCTTTCTGTATTTATTTTATGAATTGATTTTTTGTTGATTTGAACAATCAAAGCCTTTGTTTTTGAGAACGTTTTTGTTTGTAATATACTATTCAAGGCCTTATTTTGTTATTACTCTGTTACCAGAATAAGACAATTTTCGGCCCAAAAACAGCAAATATGAATACAGGGGCTTGACAAACGGAATCAATTGTGTTACAATTACGTTGTTGATTGTAACAGGTTTGTAACCAATTAAGTTAAATGATTACAAATCCGTACATAAAACCTTAAAAATTGAATATGCTTGTAATAAGCTATTACAGAAAGGAAGTGTCTTGGCGGTTCATTGCCCTGAACCATTTGCCAAACTATTATGAACATTACGAAGAGTGAAACGATATCATCACGTAAGAGTCTGATAAGAGTGTTTGCAGCATTTATTATTGCAATGCTGGTCTTCACATTTATCAGTTCTGATCTCAGAGTTGATGCAGCGGATACAGCAGCGGTCAAAAAGCTTTCTGCTCCCACTATCGTACCTGAGGCAAGATATGACAGCGCAGATACTCATCCGTATAACAAACAGACAAACACTATCATCGTTGACTGGAACGATGTTAAGAACGCTAAGAAATATGTGCTTTATGTTAAGGGCGGCGCTTATACTTCTTACACCAAATACAAGACTGTTACAGCATCCAAGTGCACTGTTACCAATCTGAAGAGATGCACAAACTACAAGTTCAAGGTAAGAGCAGTCAACGGCTCTGTAAAGAGCAGTTTCTCGAAGGTCGTTACTATCAAGACTGCAAGAATGGATTACGACCAGAGAGGCTGGGAGGCTATCTGCAAGGTAGTCACTCACGAGGTCGGCGGCATGGACGGCGATATATGGGATAAGCCCATTGTTTACGCAGCTGACTGCATCACTAACGCTTATACCTATGCTAAGTATACCAATCATCCGATCTTTACTCCTTACCTCAAGAGATACAACTGCATCCAGGATGTTCTTTACAAGAGCGGCGGATATATCTCAGAGGCTGCACTCACCAACAGGGGAGTGACCTATTACAAGGTACCCGAGAAAGTAAAGCAGGCTGTTTACGGCGCTCTTTACTGCAAGGCATATTACAAGGGCATTAAAAACGACTTCAGCATTTTCTGGTGGTGCAATACCAGAACAAGAGTCACCAGCAGCAAAGTAAGCTATTGCTTCCAGCTTCCTTGGGGCGGTTACGGCTGCTTCTGGAACCAGTACTGGGGCTAAATATCCGAATACTGAGAACGGCTTTATACAAGCCGTTCTTTTTGTTTTATATGCTATTGACAAATCAGCATAAAAGGTTTATAATAATATAGAATGTATAGTTGTGTCTTCTGAAACACTATATATTGATATTACGCAAAGGAGCAGGCTATGAACGGTCCTCTGTCTGACAGACTCGAAGCAGAAAAAGCTAAGGCTTTTCTCAGAGAATATTCGTCGGAATTTACTGCCTCCATCGGGCACGCTCCGCTTGCTTATGTTCATTCCTACGGCTGTCAGCAGAACGTCTCCGACGGGGAAAGAATAATGGGACGGCTTGCCGATGTCGGTTACGGCTTTACAAAGGACATCGAACAGGCTGATCTGATTATTCTCAATACCTGCGCGGTAAGAGAAAATGCTGAGGACAGAGTCTTCGGAAATCTCGGAGATATGAAACGGCTGAAAAAGAACAAGCCCGATCTTGTTATCGGTATCTGCGGCTGTATGGCTCAGCTCGAACACGTCGCTGATAAGATCAAAGAAAGCTATAAGCAGGTGGATATGGTCTTCGGAACCTTTGCGTACAACGAACTTTATCAGCTGCTTTATGAAGTGCTTTGCAAAAAGCGGAGAGTGTTTGATCAGTGTGAACGGCCGCTGGATATCAACGAAGATTTTATCCAGCTGCGGGAGAATAAGTTCCAGGCCTTTGTTCCGATAATGTATGGATGCAATAATTTCTGCACCTACTGCATTGTTCCCTATGTCAGAGGACGTGAAAGAAGCCGTGATCCCGGATCGGTCATCTCGGAAGTGAAAAAACTCGTTTCCGACGGCTACAAGGAGATCACATTGCTGGGTCAGAATGTCAACTCCTACAGCTACGGTTTCCCGGAGCTGCTCAGACAAATAGACAAGATCGACGGGGATTTCAGAGTGAGGTTCATGAGCTCACACCCGAAGGATGCCACCCGTGAGCTTATCGATACGATATTTGATTGCGGCAAGATCTGCAAGCATCTGCATCTGCCGGTCCAGTCCGGATCGGACAGAGTGCTGAAAGCAATGAACCGCAGCTATACCGCTGCAAAGTATCTTGAGATCGTCGATTACGCCAGAAGCCGTGATCCGGAGTTTTCGCTGACTACCGATCTGATAGTCGGTTTTCCGGGAGAGACCTATGAGGAGTTCTGCATGACCAAGGTACTTATCCGGCGGGTCAAGTACGATAATATCTATTCTTTCGTGTATTCAAGGCGCAGCGGCACCAAGGCAGCCGGCATGGAAGATCCCATATCCGACAAGCAGAAAGGTCAGTGGCTGAGAGAGCTGCTTCTTGAGCAAAGAGAGACTTCAAGTGAATGGCTGAAGCGGTTCGTCGGAAAAGTCTGCCGCGTGCTTCCGGAAGCCGAAGGCCGCACAGGAGAAGGCTATTTAACAGGAAAAAACGATGAAGCTATCATTGTTGAGTTCATGGGCGATAAAAACCTTATAGGACAGTTTGTCAATGTGAGGATAACCAAGGCTATGAACTGGGCGCTGACGGGCGAGATCGTTGAATGATAAAAACTAAAAACAGAATGGAGAATTTCAAATGAGCGCATTAGACACCGCAAGACAACTCGGCGCTGCTATCCAGCAGGACGAGAGATATATCAAGTTCCAGGAGGCCAGCAAGGCTTCCGATGCCGATAAAGAGCTTCAAAGCAAGATCGGCGATTTCAATATCATGAGAATGAATCTTTCCACCGAGCTTCACAAGGAAGAAAGCGAGAGAGATGCCGAGAAGATGGTCTCTCTCGAAAATGACATCAAAGCTGTTTACGATGAGATAATGGCTATGCCCAATATGATCGCCTATAATGAAGCCAAGGCAGGCCTTGACTATCTTATCAATTCTGTGCAGTTCATCATTTCCGTTGCCGCTAACGGCGGGGATCCCATGAGCTGCCCGGACCACGCTCCTTCCGGCTGCGGCGGAAGCTGCTCAACCTGCGGCGGATGCGGCTGATATAAAAGTAATTACGAACAGAACAGGAGTTTCCGATGTTACTATTAAAGGACGTTGACGTTAACAAGCTGTCACCGATGATGAAGCTGTATTTCGATACAAAAATGAAATACCGCAAGCATATACTTTTTTACCGGCTCGGCGACTTTTACGAGATGTTTTTTGACGACGCTATCGCTGTCTCGCGGGAGCTTGAATTGACGCTTACAGGCAGAGACTGCGGCCTCAATGAAAGAGCGCCCATGTGCGGCGTACCTTATCATGCCTGCGAGATCTATCTGAAAAAACTCGTTGAGAGAGGCTATATGGTGGCTATCTGCGAGCAGACAGCCGACCCCGCCGAGTGCAAGGGACTCGTTCCGCGAGAGGTCATCAGAGTCGTAACTCCGGGTACACTTATTGAGAGCAGTATGCTCGATGAGACGTCAAACAACTACATCTGTTCGTTCTATGCTAAGGGCAAGGAAGCCTCTATGTGCCTTGCTGACATCTCCACCGGCGAGGTGCACCTGTTTGAATTTGCCGGCAAGGATATTGCTGTAAATGCCATAAACGAAATGGCAAGGTTCATGCCCGTTGAGATACTTATCAATGACGGTTTTCTGTCATTCAAGGAAATAGGAGAGTTTATCAAGCAGAAGCTCAAAGCTGCCGTTCAGCTCCTTGACGAGCGCGATTTCTCGCCTCTTATCCACACCGATGAGGTGCTGACACAGTTTTCGGTGGGTAGCCTTGATTCCCTCGGGATAAAAGCCGAAAGCACATCGGCTTTCGCCGTATGCGGTCTGTTTGCTTATATCCACGAAACGCAGAAGGCTCTTGTGGGGAGATTTTCCAATATCATAAGGCATGACGCCGACCCGATAATGACTATCGGCTATACTGCAAGACGTAACCTTGAACTGACGGAAACACTTAGAAACAAGGAACGCAAGGGCTCGCTTATCTGGGTGCTTGACAATACCAAGACATCTATGGGCAAGAGAATGCTCAAATCGTATCTTGAACAGCCTCTTGTAAATCCGACAAAGATAATCGACCGGCTCAACGCCGTTGAGCAGTTCGTTTCTTCACCGGTGGAGCTGGACGAGTTTACGGAAGTCCTCTCCGGAGTGTACGATCTTGAACGTCTGATGACAAGGGTAATGTATAAGACTGCGACTCCCCGCGATCTGAAATCTCTGTCTCTAACTGCTCTTAAACTTCCGGCGCTGAAAGAGATCATCGGCGGATTTTCTTCAAAGCTGCTTTCCAAGCTGAACAGCAAGATCTCGACACTCGAAGCTGTCTCCAATCTTATTGAAAATGCTGTCGTGGACGAACCTCCCGCAAACATCAAGGACGGCGGAGTTATAAAGGACGGCTTCAATGAACAGCTTGACAGCCTCAGGAACATCATCTCCGGCGGCAAGGGCATCATTGAAGACATCGAAAAGCGTGAGCGCGAAAAGACGGGTATAAAAAATCTGAAGATCGGTTATAACCGCGTCTTCGGGTATTACATTGAAGTCACAAAGTCCTATTACGACCTTGTGCCCGATACATATATCAGAAAACAGACTCTTTCCAACTGCGAAAGGTTCATTACCGATGAGCTTAAAGTCGCGGAGAATACGATCCTCGGAGCAAGCGATAAGGTACTGAACCTTGAACAGGAGATATTCATAGAACTAAGGGAGTTTATCGGAACTCAGCTTCGGCTTGTGCAGGAAACTGCCGTTGCCGTGGCGGAGATCGACGTGCTTGCCTCCTTTGCCAAGGCCGCGATCAAGAACAATTATTCCAAGCCGGATATTGCTATCGACGGTGTAATTGAGATCAAAAACGGCAGGCATCCCGTGGTGGAACTGATGCAGAAGGACGAGATGTTCGTCCCCAACGATACCTACCTGGACCTTACCAGCAACCGAATGGCTGTTATCACCGGACCGAATATGTCCGGTAAATCCACTTATATGCGTCAAGTGGCGCTGATAACCCTTATGGCGCAGATCGGCTCCTTCGTTCCCGCAGATTATGCGAGAATTTCTGTGGTGGATCAGATATTCACAAGGATCGGCGCTTCCGACGATCTGACGGCAGGGCAGTCCACCTTTATGGTGGAAATGAGCGAGGTGGCGGATATTGTCAAGCACGCCACAAAGCAGAGTCTTGTCATCCTTGACGAGGTGGGCCGAGGTACTTCGACTTTTGACGGCATCAGCATTGCAAGGGCGGTCTCCGAGTATATCTCGACTTCAAAGTCCTTGGGCTGCAAGACGCTGTTCGCGACCCATTATCACGAGCTTATCTCGCTTGAAAGCGAGCTTGAGGGAGTGCGGAATTTCTCAGTGGCTGTCAAGCCCAGCGGCGATACGATAAAGTTTCTGAGAAAGATCGTCCCCGGAGGAGTAGATGAAAGCTACGGCATCGAAGTCGCCAAGCTGGCAGGGCTCCCGAATAAGATAATAACCCGTGCAAAGTCCCTGCTTGCCGAAATGGAAGCTGAGAACGCAAAAGCCAAAGCAGCTATTGCAAAGACAGACGATACACAAATATCGTTCCAGAAGATCGGCAGCGATATGATCGCCGACAAACTTAGGAGAACAAATATAGACGAAATGAATGACAGCGAGCTGAGACAGTTTGTCAAGGATCTGCTGAAGTACTTATGATAAATAAGATAGATTGGAGCAACTATGCCTCACATTCAAGTCCTGAGCAAGGAAGTTTATGAACTTATCGCGGCAGGCGAGGTCATCGACCGTCCCTCTTCGGTGATAAAGGAATTGCTCGAAAACGCCATTGACGCATCTGCAAGCGTGATAACCGTTGAGATCAAGAACGGCGGACGCACATATCTGCGCGTTACCGATAACGGCTGCGGGATAGCAGCCGAGGATATCAGAAAGGCCTTTCTGCGTCATGCCACCAGCAAGATCGTTACGAAGGACGATCTTTCCGGGATAATGACGCTGGGATTCCGAGGTGAAGCGCTGGCTTCGATCACCGCCGTTGCAAAGGTGGATGTGCTGACAAAGCCCAAGGAGGAAATGTACGGCACTCACTATATCATCGAGGGCGGAGAAGAAAAGCTCAACGAGCAGTGCGGCTGTCCCGACGGCACGACCTTTGTGGTGCGGGATATTTTCTACAATGTCCCGGCGCGTCTGAAATTTCTGAAGCAGGACACTTCCGAAGGAAATAACGTTGCCAATCTTGTGACAAAGCTGGCGCTGTCGCATCCCGAGATCTCTTTGAAGTTCATCCGCGACAACAAGCCGGAGCTTATCACGGCGGGGGACGGAAAACTTTATTCTGTCATAAATTCCGTCTTCGGAAGAGAATTTGCGGCTTCGCTTATCCCCGTGGATTCCACCTGGAACAATATCAGGGTCAGCGGATATATCGTCAGACCTCTATGGGGCAAGCCTAACAGAAAGTTTCAGAATTTCTTTGTCAACGGCAGATATGTCAAATCAAAGACCTGCTGCGGCGCCCTTGAAGAGGGATACAGAAATTCCATTATGACCGGAAAGTTCCCGGCCTGCGTGCTGAATATTGAAGCTGCTCCCGAAATAATTGATGTCAACGTGCATCCCACGAAGATAGAAGTGCGGTTTTCCGACGATAAGCTGATCTACGAGGCCGTTTATTTTGCTGTAAAGGATTCGCTTCTCAAAGAGGACAAGCCGGTGGATATGACGCTTGAGAAAAAACGTCATTTCACTGATGAAGAGCTTTATAAACCTGCTCCCAAGCCCCAGGGCGAGCAGCTGAAATTCATTGCGGTGGAAACTCCTAAGGAACAGCCAGCGGAACCTCCGAAGCCGAAGATCACCGCTCCGGTACTGTCAGAGAAGCTCCCGGAGAGAAATCCCGTCAAGCCTTCCGATATGGGCGGCGAGGATCTGTTTTTGAAGTCCCTTAAACAGCCGCCCTCTCCGATGCCTGTATCTCCTGTGTCCGACGAAAGCTTTGAACAGGAGAAGGAAACTTCCGAGGATGTTGAGACGGTAACTCAAGAGATAGACGAGCAGATAGGTGAGTTCAAATATCTGTCAAATGCCAGTTTTGAGCGCCGGAGCGAGATCGTTGCGGACAGCTATAAGGAGCCTGTCAAACCTGTTGTCATCGGCGAGCTTTTCAAGACATATATTGTTGCCCAGGCAGGGGATGAAATGCTTCTGTTTGACAAGCACGCCTCCCACGAGCGGTATATCTTTGAAAAAATCAAGGACAGAGCCAACGAGCTTGACACGCAGATGTTCCTTGAACCTATCCTGGTGATGCTTTCTTACGATGAATATGACGCCCTTGCTGCCAATGTTGAGGCGGTAAACAAGCTGGGCTTCTGCATAGAGCCGGACGTTGCTCCGAATGTTGCGGTGAAAGGCGTTCCGATCATTCTCGGAGACGAGAATCCTACGGACATCGTGACGATGCTTGCCAAGAATTTCATTGACTGCAAGCACAATCCGCAGCTGGAGATATTTGACGAGCTTTATCATTCCATAGCCTGCAAGGCCGCGATCAAGGCGAACGACAATTCGGATATCATCGAGCTGCAGGCGCTGGTCAACAACGTCTACGGAAACGACGAGATAAGATATTGTCCCCACGGACGGCCGATTATGATAAGGCTCAAAAAACGCGACCTTGAAAAGCAGTTCCGACGGATAATCTGAGAAACGGAGAGAACACTATGGCTGAAAAGATCCCGCTGCTGGTCGTCTGCGGACCGACTGCCTCCGGCAAGACCGGGCTTGCAGTCGAGCTTGCAAAGCTGTATAAAGGCGAAGTCGTTTCAGCAGATTCAATGCAGATCTACAAGGGTCTTTCCGTTGCTACCGCCAAACCCACTTCCGAGGAAATGCAGGGGATCAAGCATCATCTGATAGATTTCCTTGAACCCGATGAACCCTTCAGCGTCGCCGATTATGTCCGCCTTGCAAGGCAATGCATCGACGATGTTGTTTCAAGAGGCAAGCTGCCTATACTCTGCGGCGGTACAGGACTGTATATCAGCTCGCTGGTCGATAATGTAAAGTTTGACGAATCCGTGGGCAATACTCAAAAGCGTGAGGAACTGCGGGCCTACGCCGAAGCCTTTGGCAAGCATTCCCTTTGGAAAAGGCTTTCCTCCGTTGACCCGGAGGCTGCGGCTGCGATACACGAGAACAATCTTAACCGTGTTATCAGAGCGCTTGAAGTCTATGATGTAACGGGAAAGACCTTGACACAGTTGAAAAAGGAAAGCCGACTTGAAGCCTCTCCCTTTGACAGCTGTATTATAGGCATCGGCTTTGAGGACAGGCAGGCCCTCTATGACAGGATAGACAAGCGCGTCGATATGATGCTCGAAAACGGTCTTGTTGATGAAGTCCGCAGTTTTTACGGCAGATACAGTCCTTCAACGGCTTATCAAGCCATAGGATATAAGGAACTTATCCCTTATTTTGAAGGGGAGATCTCCCTTGATGAAGCTGTTGAAAAGATCAAGCTGGAGACCCGTCATTACGCCAAACGTCAGCTGACCTGGTTCCGCCGTATGGAGGGCGTAGAGTGGGTCTATGCCGATAAATCCGAAAATTATAAAAATTTTCTGAATATTGTTCAAATAATAGTAGCCAAATCGGAAATTATGTGTTATAATATAAGGTGATTTATTATAACCGCTATGTGTAAGCTTAAAAGGAGTGGAAAAAATGAATAAGAATCTGAATTTACAGGATGTTTTTTTAAATCAGGCAAGAAAAGAAAAGATATCACTGACGGTATTCCTTGTAAACGGGTATCAGTTCAAGGGCATCGTTAAGGGATTTGACAGCTATATCGTTATCCTCGACTGCGAGGGAAAACAGAATGTGGTGTATAAGCATGCAATTTCCACTATCTCCCCCGTAAGGCCCATCAACATCCTTGATGCCAGCAATCAGCAGGATTAACAGAGGTCCGGCAGATGAATACACTGACGACCAAAGCGCTGATCGTGCTGCTTTCGGTCCTTATCCTTCTGACTGTCGGCAGCCAGATATATTACAGGCTGAATGACAGGCACAAGACTGAGGAAGCAGTGCTTTGCGATATTAACGAAAATATTCCCTTCAAGGGCGTGGTCGTTCGCAACGAGAAGATTATTGAGTCCGATGTGAGCGGAGTTTATGAATATCTCTACAGCAATGGTAGCAAGCTCTCGCCGGGGAGTATTATAGCAAATGTTTATCCCGATGAGCAGACGCTTCTGAACAAGAGAAAGTCTGATGAATATAAGGCTAAGGCGGCGGCTCTCGAAAGTGCTCAGAATCCCGGGAACGCCGAGTATGTTCAGCCCGATACCCTTATGGGAAGGATAGATTCCGAATACAGAAAGCTCCTTTCGTCTTCTCTGACCGGGAACCGTGCCGCTTTTGACAGCTCCACCGATGAGCTTTTCCTGAAAATGAATATCTATAACGTCATTACGGGGAAATCGGTCAACTATTCGCGTGAGATCACCGACCTTAACAATAAGGCATCAAAGCTGGCTGTTGACGAAACTTCCGTTAAAACCGTGGATATTCAAGAATCGGGATACTTTGTATCTTACTGCGACGGTTATGAATCGAAGCTCAAACCGGATGAACTCGGTAATCTTTCCAGAAGCGATGTTGAAGCCGTTATTGACGGCAGAAACAGCGAGACTGTTCCCTCCGGGGCGATCGGAAAGATATTTGAGGATTATTCGTGCAGTATTGTAGCTGTCCTGCCCGATGACAAGAGGATCGTGGAAGGCGACAGTCTGAAATTCAGACTCGGTAATACTGATAATGTCTACAAGGTGAGGATAGTTTCCGTCGGAAAACCCGATGATGAAGGCAAATGCGTTACCGTAATGAGCTGCAACAGGCTCGATTCGGATATAGCAAGTTCCCGGGTGCTGTCTCTTGAACTTATGTTTGACGATTATCACGGGATAAAAGTTCCCCGTGACGCTATCAGATTCAAGGACGATCAGAAGGGTGTATATGTTATCCTCGGCAATGAGGTAACGTTCAAAAAGATCGAGGTCATCTACGAAGGAAACGATTTTGTGGTTTCAAAGAATACTTCCGATTCGGAATACCTTCTGCTTTACGATCAGATCTTACTGGAGGCGGTCTCAAATCAAGATGAATCAGCAAACGACAGTTCCGGATGAGTTCCGGGAGATACTGGAAAATATCAAAGAGATCAGAGACAATGTGGGCAACGCCGTGGCTAAATACAGATCGGCGGATGACATTGTCAAGATCATGGCGGTGACTAAGACTGTCCCGCCGGAAAAGATCAATTTTGCAATTTCGCAGGGCATAACTTTGCTGGGCGAAAACAGAGTGCAGGAGTATCTTTCAAAGAAAGACAGTTATGACAGCTCGGCTGAGGTACATATTATCGGTCATCTCCAAACGAACAAGGTCAAGTACATCATAAACGATGTTTCTATGATACAGTCCGTTGACAGCGTTAAACTGGCCGGCGAGATAAACAGACTGGCTGTCAAAAACAACAGGAAAATGGACGTCCTGCTTGAAGTGAACATCGGGGAGGAAGCAAGCAAAAGCGGCATTAATGCCGGCGGCGTGTTCGATCTCGCTCAGCAGATGCTTCCCTTTGAGAATATACGCATCCGCGGGCTGATGGCTATTCCGCCGATAGGCGCTGACGAAAAGATCTTTGCACATATGCGGGAACTGTATGAAAAGCTCAAAGAGCTGAAGCTCGCCAATGTTGAAGCCGATGTTCTGTCAATGGGAATGTCCGGGGACTATGAGCTGGCCGTGAAGCACGGCTCCACGCTCGTAAGAATAGGTACAAAGCTCTTCGGAGCCAGAAAATATATGGAGGGTTAAACAATGAGTGTTATCCAGGGGTTTAAAAACATTTTTATCGGTGATGAAGAAGATACTGAACAAGAGGAGGATTATCGTTCCGTGTACGAAGATACCAGAAGCAGCAGAAAAGCAGATGCTCCGAAGCCTGCACCTCAGCCTAAGCCGGAGCCGCAGCCCAGACCGACTTATTCCCGTCCTCAGCAGCAGTCCTCAGCTGATTACGACAGCTCGCTGAAGATCGTTCTTGCCAGACCCGAGAAGTATTCCGAGGTCACTGAGATCGGCAATGACATCAATTTGAAGAAGACTGTTCTTCTCAATCTTGAGAATGTCAAGAGCGACGACGCCAAGAGGATCCTTGATTTTATTTCCGGCGTTGCTTATGCTAACAATGCAAAGATCAAGATGATGGCTCAGAAGACTTTCGCTATTATTCCGAGCAACGTTCAGTTCGTCGGTGACGATCTTATGAGCGAGCTTGAAAATAACGGCTACAGCTTCTGATGAAAAACAGTCTGTCATTTCTGGGACAGCTTTCCGATGAAGATAAGCTGCTTGCAGGGAGAATGACAGATAATGTCAGAGCTTGCGGGGAGAAATACGAGACCGTATTTACCTTTTTCCTCGATGAACATCAGCAGGCGCTCTGCAAAAAAGTGCTTGCATCGGAGTGCTTTGACAATTATCTCTTCTGGGGCGGATATGAAGGTGCCCAGCGCTGTGTGCTGGGTATGTTTCCGCCGTATGATACTGTCAGCAAGGATATGTTTCCCATAAAGGCTGTCGGGTTTTCTTTCAGAAAGAACGATACCCTCAGCCACAGGGACTTCCTTGGCTGCCTTATGTCTCTTGGCATTGAAAGAAATACCGTGGGCGATATCGTCGTTTCGGAAGGACAAGCAGTTGCCTTTGTTTACAAAACGGTCGCCCCCACGGTGCTGATGTCTGAGAAAGTGGGCAGAGTCGGCGTAAAAGCCTTTGAATTCACCGAGGAGATAACTGTCCACGAACCAAATTTTGTTTCTTTGAGCGGCACTGTCGCTTCTTTGAGGCTTGACAGTGTACTTAGTGTTGCTTTAAGGCTTTCGAGAGAAAAGTCTGCTTCACTGATAAGAAACGGCAGCGTTCAGGTGAATCATGTCGTTTCGCTGCTTGCAGATACCAAGCTCGTCCAGGACGATGTTTTATCTGTTAAAGGCTACGGAAAATTTGTCCTGACCGACGTAGGCTCTCTTACAAAGAAAAACAGGATACATATTATTGTAAACAAATACATTTAGGAGGTCATATCAATGATGACAGCATCGAATATCAAAGCCAGATCGTTTTCTGCCGTAAGAAACGGCTATGATCCGGCTGAGGTCAAGGATTTTCTTGACGAGATAGCCCAGGAATATGAGGCTGCTCTTAAATCAAAGGAAGAAAGCGATGAAAAAGTCAAGAAGCTGAATGAGGAGCTTGCCAAGTACCGTGAGGACGAGGAGGCTATCAAGAGCGCTCTCGTTCATTCTCAGAAGGAAGCAAGCAAAATCATTTCCGATGCCAAGTCGCAGGCAAGAGATATGATCGAGTCCGCCAAGACGGAAGAGATCCGGCTCAGAGAGCAGAGCTCTACCGAGTGTGAGCGAATCACCAAGGAGTATCACGACAGATGCGCCGAGATGATCAAGCAGGAGACAGAGAAGACCAAGCAGAAGATAGATGAGATCAACAAAGAATACAGAGCTGAAAAGGCACGCTATGACGAGCTCAAGCGAGAGGTCACTCTGTTCAAGGCCGAGCTTCTGCCCCTTTATCAGAAACAGCTTGCGCTTATCATGCAGCTCCCCGAGACCGAGCTTGAAGAAGAGGATACATCCGCTGCTGAGGAAGCCGCTGCTGCCGAGGCTAAGGCCGCCGAGGAGGCTGCCGCTCAGGCTGAGGCGGAAAGAAAGGCCGCCGAGGAAGCTGCCGAGAAGGAACACATCGACAAGATACTTAACACAGGTTCCTTTGAGCCCGTTCTGCCCAAGGAGCAGGATCTTAAATTCGGCAAAAATAATTAATCGTTAGGAGCATGATCAATGTCACAGGATTATAACAAGACACTTAATCTCCCTGTAACGGATTTCCCGATGAGAGGAAATCTGCCCAAAAGGGAGCCCGACGCTATAAAAAAGTGGGAATCGGACAGACTCTACTATAAGATCATCGACAGAAACAAGAACAAGCCTACTTATATTCTCCACGACGGCCCTCCGTATGCCAACGGAGATATCCACCTCGGCACCGCGCTTAACAAGGTGCTGAAGGATATTATCGTCAAGTATAAGAATATGAGCGGTTTCTGCTCCAACTATGTTCCCGGCTGGGATACTCACGGTCTGCCTATCGAGCTCAAAGCTATGAAGAAGATCGGCGTCGAGAACGGTGCTATCCCTCCTGTTGAGCTTAGAAAGCATTGCAGAGAGTTTGCACTTTCTTTCGTTGATACACAGAGAGAGCAGTTCAAGCGTCTTGGTGTCCTCGGTGACTTTGACGATCCTTATCTGACCTTAAAGCCCGAATTTGAGGCAAGACAGGTCAAGGTCTTCGGCGAAATGGCCAAGAGGGGATATATCTACAAGGGCTTAAAGCCTGTATACTGGTGCCCCGAGTGCCAGACCGCCCTTGCCGAGGCTGAGATCGAGTACCAGGACGACCCCTGTACCTCTATCTTCGTTAAGTTCAAGGTGACAGAGGATAAGGGCCTCCTTGCACCTCTCGGTTTAGATAAGGATAATACCTATTTTGTAATTTGGACAACTACCACCTGGACACTTCCGGGCAACGTTGCTATCTGCCTCGGCCCCGATTACGATTATACCGTTGTTAAGGCCGGCGGAGAGAATTATATCATGGCTGAGTATCTCGTTCCCGAGACCATGAGAAAGGCCGGCATCACAGAGTACGAAACTGTCGGACAGTTCACCGGCAAGGAGCTGGAATTCTGCAAGGCTCAGCATCCCTTTATGGACAGGACATCCCTCGTTATTGTGGGTGACCATGTAACGCTTGAAAGCGGTACGGGCTGCGTTCATACCGCTCCCGGCTACGGCGTCGATGACTTTGAGGTCTGCAAGAAGTATGACCTGCCTATCGTTGTAGGCGTTGACGGCAAGGGCGTTCTGACCGAGGAATCCGGAATGTTTGCGGGCATTCCCACAAACAAGGCTCACGATATTATCGCCAAGCATATGACCGAGACCGGAAATCTGCTGGCTACCGAAAAGATCGTCCACCAGTATCCTCACTGCTGGAGATGCAAGTCGCCTATCCTGTTCAGAGCTACCGATCAGTGGTTCTGTTCGGTTAACGACTTCAAAGAGGAAGCCGTAAAGGCTATCGAGAACGTCAAGTGGATTCCTGCCTGGGGCGAGGAGCGCATCAAGGGCATGGTCCGTGACCGTTCCGACTGGTGTATTTCCCGTCAGAGGACCTGGGGCGTGCCTATCCCGATCATCTACTGCAAGGACTGCGGCAAGCCTATCGTGAACGAGACCACTATCGACGCTATCTCCGAGCTGTTCCGTAAGGAGGGCTCTGATGCCTGGTACATCCGTGACCTTAAAGAATTCATCCCCGAGAGCGTTAAATGCGAATGCGGCTGCGGTGAGTTCGAGAAGGAAACGGATATCATGGATGTTTGGTTCGACAGCGGCTGCACCCATGCAGGCGTTGTTTCCGAAAGAGAGGACCTTTCTTTCCCCGCTGACCTCTATCTTGAAGGTGCCGACCAGTACAGAGGCTGGTTCCAGTCTTCGCTGCTGACATCCGTTGTTGTAAACGGCTGTGCTCCTTATAAGGCTGTCTGCACACACGGCTGGGTCGTTGACGGACAGGGCAGAACGATGCATAAATCTCTCGGAAACGGTATTGATCCCAAGGATATCACCGACAAATACGGTGCCGATATCCTCAGACTTTGGGTCGCTTCCTCCGATTACCATTCAGACATCAGAATTTCCAAGGATATTCTGGCTCAGCTTTCCGATTCTTATAAGAAGATCAGAAACACCGCAAGATTCATCCTCGGAAACCTTACAGAGTTTGATATCAACAAAGATGCCGTGGCTTACGACGATCTTATGGAGATCGACAAGTTGGCTCTTATCAAGCTGGACGAGCTTATCGATAAGGTAAACGCCGCTTATGAAGTATTTGATTATCATATCGTATTCCACGCTATCCATAATTTCTGCGTTATAGATATGTCAAACTATTATCTTGATGTTATCAAGGACAGGCTCTATTGCGAAAAGGCCGGCTCTCTTGAAAGAAGAGCGGCACAGACCACGATCTATAAGATACTTTCGGCTATCGCAAGGCTTGTTGCGCCCATCCTTTCCTTCACAGCCGACGAGATCTGGAGCTTTATGCCTCACGTTGAAGGCGAGGCTGCAGAGAGCATTTTCTTAAACGATATGCCCGAAAAGACCGGCTTGAAAGCTGACGAGAAGTTCACAGCCAAGTGGGGACTTATTTCAGCTATCAGAGAGGATGCCAAGAAGGCACTTGAACTGAAGAGAACCGACAAGGTCATCGGTGCTTCGCTGGAAGCATCCGTAACGATCTATTCCGATGAAATGGCCGATGCAATCAAGGCTGTTACCGCCGAGCTGAAGGATGCTCTGATCGTATCCGAGGTCAAGGTGGAAGCCGGCGCCGACAAGGGAGAGTTCAAGGGCGATATGCAGGGAGTTTCCTTCACCGTTAACAAGGCTGAGGGCGAAAAGTGCGAGAGGTGCTGGTCCTACGACAAGACCGTCGGACAGCATCCCGATCACCCGACACTCTGCGCAAGGTGCTGCAGAGCAGTAGAATAATCAAGTAGCCAAGGGCTCTGTGAAACAGCAGAGCCTTTTGGCAGTTATAAAGGATTCATTGATGTTTATTATCTCTTTGATCATTATCGCCTTGCTGACGCTGGCGGATCAGCTTATCAAGCTGGCAGTAGTAAATAATATTGATACTGGCGAGATCATCCGCGTCATTCATTTCGGCGATTTTGATGTTTTCAATCTGACCCACATCACCAACAAAGGCGCCGCCTGGAGCATGATGGAGGGCAAGACCTGGTTTTTGGTGGGCTTTCCGCTGGTGGTCATCCTCGGCGGGATGGTCTATATGTATTTCAAACGCAAGGAAAGCAAACTTCTTATGGTTTCGCTGGCCCTGATAATCAGCGGCGGTATCGGCAATCTGATCGACCGCATCCGGCTTGGAGAGGTCGTGGATTATATCAAGTTTGAGCCGATCAATTTCCCGGTGTTCAACTTTGCAGATATATGCGTTGTGGTCGGAGTTATCGTTCTTGCGGTATATTTCCTATTTTTTGATAAGTCTTCAAAGAAAAAGCCGGTGGAAGCCGCCGAAACTGCCGATGCATCATCCGAAAACGCATCGGATACTCCAACTGAGGACATCACAGATGGATGAACTGCTTTTAGAAGCCGATCAAACATGCAAAGGTGAACGGCTTGACAAATGGATCTCCGAACAATGTGACGAACTGACACGAAATGCTGTACAAAAGCTTATCGAAAACGGGTCTGTAAAGGTCAATGACTGTACGCCCGTCAAAAATTACAAGCTCAAAGGCGGGGAGCAGGTAAGTATTGTTATCCCCGAGCCGGAGGTGCTTGATGTCGTCCCGCAGGACATCCCGATAGATATTGTTTACGAGGACGATGATCTTCTGATTGTTAACAAGCCCAAAGGAATGGTGGTTCATCCTGCCGCAGGAAATCCCGACGGCACCCTTGTGAACGCTCTGCTGTTTCATTGCAAGGGCAGGCTTTCGAGCATAAACGGGGTCATCCGTCCGGGGATCGTGCATAGGATCGACAAGCTCACCAGCGGTCTGCTTATCGTCGCCAAAAACGACAACGCCCATAATAAGCTGGCTGAGCAGATCAAGGAACACTCGTTCACGCGGGAGTATCAAGCTGTTTGCTGCGGACGCTTCAAGGAAAAGCAAGGCACAGTTGATGCACCTATCGGACGAAGCAAATTTGACCGAAAGAAAATGTGTGTGACCGAGCAGAATTCCAGGCACGCAGTAACGCATTACGAGGTGCTTGAAGAGTTCGGACAGTATTCACTTGTCAGATTCAGACTTGAAACAGGCAGAACGCATCAGATAAGAGTCCACTGTGCCTATATCGGGCATCCGGTGCTGGGAGATGAGGTCTACGGAAAGCCTTTCAAGGGCATCGAGGGGCAGTGCCTTCACGCAAAGCTTATCGGTTTTGTTCATCCGACTACCGGTGAATATATGGAGTTTGACAGCGAACTGCCGGAATACTTCCGCAAAATGCTTGACAAACTCAAGAAATGAGGATACTTACACAAATGTTTGAGGATATAAGCCGGGTGCTTCTTATCACCGATATGGACGGCACGTTTCTGCCCGCCAGCAAAATACCGAGCAGGGCGAATCTCGAAGCCGTTGAAAGGCTTCAGAAGGCCGGCGGAAGGTTTTCTATCGCAACGGGAAGATCATTGCAGGCTTCTCAGCAGTATTTCGATCTTTTGACCGTTAATGCGCCGATAATAATGTGCAACGGCGGTATGGTCTACGATATAAACGAGAAAATACAGTATTACGATGTATACCTGCCCGAAAAGGCAAGATGCTTTACAGATACGATCCTGCGCAACAATTCCAACGTAGGATGTGAAGTTTTATTGCTTGACGGCGTTTTTGTCCCGCAGATGACCCCAATGGAGGAACAGCACTGTAAGATATGCAAGGTCGATCCTATCTTATGTGATGTTTCCTCTATACCGCAGAACTGGTACAAGGTCCTGTTCGCCCTTGAAGAAGATAAAATGGACGGACTTATCGGATTTGTTGAGTCCCGGGGCTTTGAAGGCGTGGATTTTGTGCGGTCTGCGCCGTTCTACTATGAAATGCTTCCCCTTGACATTTCCAAGGGCTCTGCGCTGAAAGAAATGAAAAAAGCCTGCGGCATGGATGAATATACCGTGATCGCGGTGGGAGATTACAACAACGACATTGAGATGCTGAAAGCCGCCGATATCGGTATTTGTCCCTCAAATGCCACCGAGGAGACCAAGGCCGCCGCAGATATCGTGCTTGACATATCCTGCGAAGAGGATGCTATCGCAAAAGTTGTTGATCTTATATTTTCTAAGTTTGATAAATGATATTATATCATATAATTTGGAGGTTATGTTATGGATGCTACTATCAAAAAACAGCTTGAGATCACAGCCTGCAAAGTGCGCCTCGGTATAATCGAGGGTGTTTTCAATGCTAAATCGGGTCACCCCGGCGGTTCTCTTTCGATCGCAGATGTGCTGACTTATCTCTATTTTGCGAAGATGAATGTCTATCCGAATTCCCCGGATGAGCCCGAAAGGGACAGATTCGTGCTTTCAAAGGGCCACACGGCTCCCGCTCTTTACTCCGTGCTTGCCGAGAAAGGCTTCTTTGACAAGAACGAGCTCAAGAGCCTGCGTCATATCGGCGCTATGCTCCAGGGACATCCCTGCATCACTATCCCCGGTGTAGATATGTCCTCGGGTTCGCTTGGACAGGGCATTTCCGCCGCCTGCGGTATGGCTCTTTCCGGCAAGATCAGCAATAATACTTACAAGGTATACACCGTCCTCGGCGACGGTGAGATCGAAGAGGGCCAGGTTTGGGAGGCTGCGATGTTTGCGGCACACTACAAGCTTGACAATCTCGTTGCCGTAGTTGACAACAACGGCCTTCAGATAGACGGCAAGATCAGCGACGTTATGAGTCCCTATCCCATTAAGGAGAAGTTTGAGGCCTTCGGCTGGCACGCTATCGAAATGAACGCTCACGATTTCGACGACATCGAGAGAGCCTTTGACGAGGCCGAGAAGATCTCGGGACAGCCTGTCGTTATCATTCAGAAGAGCGTTAAGGGTAAAGGCGTATCCTTTATGGAGAATCAAGTGGGCTGGCACGGTACCGCTCCCAATGCGGAACAGTACGAGCAGGCAGTTTCCGAGCTGAACGCTAAACTTAAGGAATTGGAGGGCTGAGCAATGGCAGACGTAATTAAGAAGGCTACAAGAGAGAGCTACGGAGAAGCGCTTGCTGCTCTCGGCGATAAGTATGAAAACCTTTATGTTCTTGATGCAGACCTTGCTGCTGCTACCAAGACCGGTATTTTCAAGAAGAAGTTCCCGGAAAGATTTTTCGACTGCGGTATTGCAGAGGCTAACATGATGGGCGTTGCCGCCGGACTTGCCGCCACCGGCAAGATCCCCTTTGCTTCAACATTTGCTATGTTCGCTGCCGGACGCGCTTTTGAGATCGTCCGCAATTCTATCGGTTATCCTCACCTCAATGTTAAGATCGGTGCTACTCACGCCGGTATTTCCGTAGGCGAAGACGGCGCTACTCATCAGTGCAACGAGGATATCGCTCTTATGCGTACTATCCCCGGAATGACGATCATCAACCCCGCGGACGATGTTGAGGCTAAGGCTGCCGTTGAGGCTGCTATACAGCATAACGGTCCTGTTTATATGCGCTTCGGAAGACTGGCTGCGCCTGTTTTCAATGATGCTTCGACTTACAAGTTTGAGCTTGGCAAGGGCATCAAGCTCCGCGACGGCAATGACATCGCTATCGTTGCTACCGGACTTATGGTGTCCGAGGCTATCGAGGCCGCAAAGGTACTGGAGGCTGAGGGCATTTCGGCAACAGTCATCAACATCCATACTATCAAGCCCATTGATGAGGAGATCATCGTTGAGGCTGCCAAGGCCACCGGCCTTGTACTGACCGTTGAAGAGCATAGCATCATCGGAGGTCTCGGCTCCGCTGTCTGCGATGTCCTTTCGGCTAAGCTGCCCACGAAGGTGGTAAAGATTGGCGTGAATGATGAATTCGGCCATTCTGGTCCTGCGGTACAGCTTCTCAAGGATTTCGGTCTTTGTGCGGACAATATCGTCAAGACAGCGAAGGCAGCAGTTGCCGCCAAGTAATATATATCAAACAAAGATCAAAGGACGGGCTTAGAGATTGGCTCGTCCTTTCACTTTTTTGGGGCTGTCATCCTATAATATTAAGGGGTGACGGCATTGAGTTCAAGAAAAGCTTCAAAAAAATGTCTGCTTTCGTATGTACTTCTTTTTATTGCGATTTTTGTCATCGTTGTTTTCGTAGTGATACACCAAAGCGTAAAGCATCATCTTGCCGAACTGTGCAGATATAAATGCGGTGAGATACTAAACAACATCCTGTCGGAGGCCGCTTCCGAGGCGGCGTCACTGGATGCGGACTATTATCGTATAAAACGTGACAACAGCGGCAGGATCGTTTCCGTTGAAGCCGATACGGCAGCTGTCAATAAGCTGCAAAGTTTCCTTCGCAGCAGGGTCAACGAAAGTATATCATCAAACGAGTATGACAAAGTAACGCTGACGCTGGGCGATCTTACGGATATTGCCTATTTCAGCGGAAGAGGTCCCGAGATAAGCATCAGGTATCAGCGTTCCGGGACCGCAGATACCCGATTGGAGACTTCCTTTGAAGGCGCCGGCATAAATCAGACCAGATTCAAAGTTTCGATCATTGTTTCGGTGGAGTTTACGGCCTTTCTTCCCACCGGGGAGGAAAGCCTTGCAATAAGCGAGGAATATGTCGCGGCAGACACGGTGATAGTCGGAGAGGTGCCGGATTATTTTGCCCGCGAGGCGATCGTCTGAACATAAAAAAGGCGGCAGCCGAAGCTGTCGCCTTAAGTAAACAGATCAGATAACATCGTCTTCCTGGTTGGGGATCGTGAGCTGCTTCTTGGGAACTCTCTTTATGGGATCGTATACCCATTTCTTGCAGCTGTAATCAGCATCAACAAGACCCTGCTTCTCACAAAGGACCTTGTTGCCCTCTCTCGAACGGTTGCCGAAAGCGCAGTACGAGCAGGAAGGCTGAATTCCGTTTCCGAAAAAGTTTTTCTTCTTAGCCATAATCAAAACAACTCCTTTTAACAGCTAATAGATTTTTTACCTTATAATTATATCATACTCTTTTCAAAAAATCCAGTCTTTTTTGCAAAACTAATATAAAAATCATCATTATCAAGCAAAGTGAGGGTAATAAATTGTCTAATTCGACGATTATTTCCTTGTCTCGTGCAAATGCAGGCATATTATCATCCAAAAATATCCAATTGTATATCCTGTTGAGGGAATAGACCAGCACTCCGCGGATGGGCATCCATTTCCAAAAGAGCTTTGAACCGAAGCTGCCTTTGATGACTGTTTTGAGCTGTAATATCACGCAGACGCCGCCGAAACTGCATAAAACGGCAAGCCACGGAAGCAAGCCGTAAGCATTCTTGTCGAGAGCGGAGGAGCTTGTTATCTCAAACATGGATCTTATCATTATTCCTTCCGAAGGGGTGAGGCCCAGCGTATTTCCTATCCGCGCGGGCAGACCTGTACCTTCTGCGGCAGCAAGGATAGCTGAAAACCAGATTATCATAAAACACATATCAAATATCTTTTCACCCGCATCGGTAACGGAGCATATCAGATCTTCCGATGAAACTTTTCGTCCGTCGGTTCTGATCTCTGCTTTCGGCTTGTATATCCTGCACATCACTGCCGCAAGCAAGAGATTTGCCGTTAGTATGCTCAGGAAAACGGATATCCCCGCTTTCTTGCTGCCGAAGATCCCAGTTCCCACGGCATTTATCAGATAGGCCGGTCCCCCGGCATAACAGAAGACCGACATTATTTCAGCACAACGACGGTCGATCTTTCCCTTTCTGACGGCATCTGCCAGCATTGACGCCCCGACGGGATATCCTGCGATATTTGAGATAAGCAGCAATCCGGAAGTGCCGGCAGGCAGTTTGAGCAGTTTCCCGACTGTCAAGTCAAAAGGCTTGGAAATATACGTTATCACTCCGGAACGTATCATAAATCCGGAAAGCGCCATAAACGCGAAAAGCGAAGGCACGATAACTCCGACGCAGCGCTTTACGCTCTGTAAAACGGCCTCCGACACATCTTTTGAGTATACTATCAGTCCTGCCATACTCAATAACAAGAGTGATGCAAGCAATACTTCTCTGATTTTTTTCAAATCTATCACCTCTCTAATGTATACGCCCGCATCTTCATAAATATAATATAAAAAAAGATCCCGGAGGAAAGATATGGGCAGATATACGGATAAGCTGGCCGATGCAGCAGGAGGATTTTCCTACATTACCATAACCTCTGACAAGAGCGTTATGATAGAGGGCTGCCGTCAGATAATCGAGTGCAGCGAGATCCTTGCGAGGATAGCAACAAGGCAGTTCACGGTAGAGATATGGGGCAGCGGTCTGACCGTTGACAGTTTCAGCAACAGCAGTGTCAGAGTATCGGGCAGGATAGGTTCATTGTCCCTTGAAAAAAGAAGGAGAAGTGATGCCAAATGATCCTGCTGGGAAAGTATACTTATAAGATCGGCGAAGCGTATGCCCCGAAAGTGCTGAGATCTATATCCGAAAACCGCCTTCCTGCGGAGAAAATCGTAACGAAGGGCGGCAGTCTGTATGTTACTGTTCCGTTGGAGGTCAAAAGTGTTTTTGAACACGAACTTGAAAATCTCGGAGCCGAATGGGAGATCATAAATGTTTCGGGTGCCGCAAGGCTTTTCGGGATGCTTAAAGCCAAACAGGGAATGCTAATCGGCTGTCTGATCGCTGTCATATTGCTGAATATCCTTTCAAATATCATTTTCAGCTTTGAGATACTGACGGATGACCCCAAGATCAAAAAAGAGGTCATGGCATTGCTTTATCAGAACGGTATCAGAGCCGGGACCGGCAAAAAGGACGTGAATTTTACCGCTGCCGAACGTGCGCTGAAACAAAAGCTTGACAGCATTTCCTGGGCGGGGATAAGCGTTCAAGGCTGTAAAGTGGTAATAGATATAGTTGAAAATATAGATAAGCCCGAATACACACAAAAACGGCTCCCCACTAATCTGATCGCACGGGACACCGGAGTTATCGAAAAGGTGGAGATCAACGACGGACAGCTGATGACTACGGTAGGCAGCGGAGTCAGAAAAGGGGATGTTATCGTCAGCGGAGATGTGCTTGGCGACCTCAGTTACAGCAGAAAAGGCTTCGTAAAGCACTTCTATGTGCATTACTACACCCGCTCCATAGGGAAAGTCTATGGAAGTTTTGAACGCAGAGAAACGTTTTTCCAGCCCTACACCGTTTCGGAGAAGACTGTCCTCGGTGAGCCGGAAAGCAAGAGCTTTCTGTCGCTGTTTGATACTGACATCCCGCTTTTCTTTGAGGCGGAAAGCGAAAGTCTTATCGGAGAGTATACGGAGAGCAATCTGTCATTTTTCGGCGTCGAACTGCCTGTGGGCATAAAGACCACGGAGCTTACAAAATACAGCTATACGGAACGTCCGATCTCAGAGACGGAAGCGCAGGAGAGGGCGCAAAGGCTCGCGGATGCCTATGAGAACAATTTCCTTGACGAATTTGAAATCAGATCAAAGAATTATACCGTTGAGACCAAACCGGAAGGCGTTTATCTGACGGCTGAATACAAACTTTACGGCGTCATTAGTGAAGAAGTAGAGTTTTTCATTAATAAATAAAAAAAATATGTGAAAAACATCGAAAAAACAATTGCATTTATTATAAAGATATGGTATACTATAAATGCAAGATTATTTCAGAAGGGGATATGATCTCGTTCAATGGCTGAAAAAGTTATAAATGTTGAAAGAATGGACGCCGTACTCAATCTGTTCGGCAATTACGATGAAAATATAAATCTTATCCAAAGGGAATATTCGGTCACAGTTCTGAGCCGCGGCGGGGACATCAAGATAACCGGTGATGAGGAAAATGTCTATTATGCCTCAAAGGTTATCGAAGCACTGCTGGCTATAGCTAACAAGGGTGAACCGATCACGGAGCAGAATATCCGATATGTTTTCTCCCTTGTGAGAGAGGGCACTCAGGAGAATCTTTATAAGCTGACGGATGACGGCATCTGTGTCACTATGAGCGGCAGGATCGTCAAGCCAAAGACCTTGGGGCAGAAACGGTATGTGGACGCAATAAAGGATAACACCATCGTCCTCGGGGTCGGGCCCGCCGGAACGGGAAAGACCTATCTTGCGGTGGCTATGGCTGTCAAAGCTTTCAGAGCACATGAGATCAATAAGATCATTCTCACAAGGCCTGCCGTTGAGGCGGGCGAGAAGCTGGGATTCCTGCCGGGTGATCTTCAGAACAAGGTTGACCCTTATCTGAGGCCGCTTTACGATGCGCTGTTTGAGATGCTCGGACCTGAGGCTTTCGCAAAGCAGCAGGAACGCGGATGCATCGAGGTGGCGCCTCTCGCGTATATGCGGGGACGGACGCTTGACGATTCCTTCATCATACTTGATGAAGCGCAGAATACTACGCCGGAACAGATGAAAATGTTCCTTACCCGCCTCGGATTCAATTCAAAAATAGTCATCACCGGAGACATAACGCAGATCGACCTGCCGGATTCAAAGCGGTCGGGTCTGATCGAAGCAATAAGAGTCCTCAAAGGTATCGAGGATATTTCGATCAACAGGTTTACCGAAAAGGATGTAGTCAGACATAAGCTTGTGCAGGATATAATCAAGGCTTACGAAAAATACTATGAAAAGGGGAGTTCAAATCACAATGGGAAAGGTTAAAGTATTGATAACCAACGATCAGAACGATATCAAGATCCCGACGGGTATCCGTCTGCTTATCAGAAAATGCTGTCATGCTGTGCTTGAAAGCGAAGGACATAACGAGAGCTACGAGATAAGCGTTACATTTGTCAACGACGAAGCTATCCATGCTCTTAATCTTGAGCATAGGGGAATTGACCGCTCCACGGATGTTCTGTCATTCCCTCTCGGTGAAAACGGTGTTTACGATGTCAATCACGAAACAGGCGCATTTCTGCTGGGGGATATCGTTATATCCATTGAGACCGCTTTCCGCCAGGCGGAAGTATACGGTCACTCCCTTGAACGTGAGGTAGGTTTCCTTACCGTACATTCAATGCTTCACCTTCTGGGTTACGATCACGAGGAAGGAAAGCTCCAGGAAAGGATAATGCGGGAAAAGGAAGAGGCAATACTGGCCAGCCTCGGTATCTCCCGTGATGAAACATTCGTTATCGAAGAGCATGACTATAAAAACTGAGCTTATTCGCTTTGCCAAAGGCTTTAAATTCGCATTTTCCGGAATAATTCACTGTATAAAAAACGAGCGCAATATGAGGTTTCATCTTTGCGCCGCTTTTTATGTGCTGATTTTTATGAGGTTTTACGATCTCAGCAAGGCAGAGAAGGCTTTAGTGTATATCGTTATCGCCGCTGTTATCTCGCTGGAGGCTTTGAACACGGCTGTCGAAGCGATCGTTGACCTTGTTTCTCCGGAGCATAAAAGACTTGCGGGTATCGCCAAGGACTGCGCCGCCGGAGCCGTGCTTGCGGCTGCTGTCGGCGCTGCGGCTGTGGGAGTTGCTCTGTTCTGGGATGTTGAAGTGTTTCGTAATATAGGAAAGTATTTCGCGGAGAATATCATAATGCTGATATTGCTGATCGTTTCGGTGATAGCGTGGTTTTGTGTTATTTTTATTCCGCAGGGAAAAGGAAAGGATAAGAAAAAATGACTAAAAATGCATTCGTTACAATAATCGGCAGGCCGAACGTGGGAAAGTCCTCGCTTCTCAATGCTTTGATAGGCGAAAGGATAGCCGCTGTCAGTGCCAAGCCGCAGACCACAAGGACCAAGATCACCGGCGTACTTACAAAAGGCGATACCCAGTATGTGTTTATAGACACTCCGGGAATGCACCGGGCGAAAAACAAGCTCTCGGAGCATATGGTCAAAACTATCAACGACTCTGTCGCGGAACTTGAAACGGCCCTGCTCGTTATCGACTGCACAAAGGGGATCTCTGAGCCGGAGCGGGTGCTTGCATCCGAGTTTTCAAAACGGTCCCATGTTATACTTGTGGTGAATAAGATAGATCTGCTTGAGGACAAGTCCGAGCTTATAGCCAAGCTCTCCGAGTATTCTCAGCTCTACGATTTTGCAGAGATCATTCCCGTGAGCGTGCTTGAAGCTGACGGCCTCGAGCTTGTTATGCAGGCGATAAACAAATTCGCCGTTGAGGGCCCTCACTATTTCCCGGATGATATGCTGACCGATCAACCCGAGAAGGTCATCATGGCTGAAATGATAAGAGAAAAGGCGCTTAACAATCTTAACGACGAGATACCTCACGGAATTGCCGTGACCATTGAGAGTCTTAACGAGCGCACCGACAGCAGCGGCGAGGATATCCTTGACATTTCCGCTACCATTTACTGCGAGCGCGAATCCCACAAGGGAATAGTTATCGGCAAGGGCGGTTCAATGCTGCGGAAGATCGGCGCTGATGCGAGAGCCGAGCTTGAAGCATTCTTTGCTATCAAAGTCAATCTTCAGTGCTGGGTAAAGGTCAAAGAGGGCTGGAGGAACCGCGAAGCCCTTATCAAGAATTTCGGCCTCGACTGAATTATTTACCACTGATATTTGCTTCTGCGGCTGCAAATAATAATTGCAGTAAGAGGAGGCGTCACAAATGCTTTGGGAAAGATTCATGCAGACCGGCAAGATCGAGGATTATCTGAAATATAAGCATTCATCGGAGGAACTCGGGGATGTTTACTTTAAATTGCTTCGTGATAAAAGAAATGCCTGCGGGCGAAAGCAGCAAGAGGATATACGTTCTCACTAAGGAAATGGGGATAATCTCCGTGTTTGTCAGAGGAGGCATGAAAAGCTCAAAGTATTCCTCGGCTACGCAGCTATATGCCTATTCTGTGATCTGCGCAGAGGAGAAACGAAATGCAAAAGGCGAGAAATACTATTATTTGAACAGCGCAGAGTCTATCTCCATGTTCTATGAATTAAGGTTGGATGTTTATAAAGCCTCTCTGGCAGCGTATTTTACCGAGCTGCTGTTTTACAGCAGGATAGAAGGCAATACAGACAATAACGAAGTAATGCGTCTGACGCTGAATACATTTTACTATTTGAATGAAGGCAAGAAGGACCGCGAACTTCTTAAATCAATATTTGAATTCAGACTGCTATGTGAGATCGGTTTTCGG
This sequence comes from Ruminococcaceae bacterium FB2012, assembly GCA_900104495.1. Lineage (GTDB taxonomy): Bacteria > Bacillota > Clostridia > Oscillospirales > Ruminococcaceae > FB2012. The sequence goes on from FMXS01000013.1 coordinate 67,516, forward strand.
CCGAATCTTATAGGCTGCTCTGTTTGTTATAAATACGAAGACGACAGGATGTTTTTTGATCCTTATTCGGGAGATCTCAAATGCGAAAGCTGCAATGCAGAGGAGAACTCTGCGGCAGATATGGTTTTGGACAAAAATCTGTTGTATATCGTCCGTCACATTTCGCTGACTGATCTTGAAAGGCTGTTTGCAATAAGGATCTCACCGAAGTATCAGAAACTGCTGACAGATTTCACCGAAGGCTATGTGAAATTCCATTATCAGTGCAGTTTTGATACTCTTGCTTTTTACAAGAGCTTATAAAGAAGGTGTCTACTTGAATAAATACTACGAAAAACTTGAATTACATAAAATACTCGAGCTGCTTTCCGAGAAATGTTCCAACGAGACTACGAAGCAGCTTGCTTTGAAGATCGAACCCAGCGGCGATATCGAACAGGTAAGGCAGGAGATCGGCAAGACGAGCTGTGCGCTCGATCTGTCGATCAAACTTGGTAATCCTGTTTTTTATAACTTCAAGGATATTTCCGCTTCGGTAAAGCGGGCGCAGTCCGGTGCGGCGCTTTCCCTGGGCGAGCTTATCGAGATCAAGAGGATGCTCCAGCAGATCGGTATGCTTTGCAGCTGGTACAACGATGTGCTTGACAAGGAGAATCCCCTTGACTTCTATTTTGAGCAGCTTTTTCCCAACAAATATCTTGCGGACAGACTTGAAGCCGCGATCATCGACCGCGACACTCTTGCCGATGATGCCAGTACGACGCTTAATTCTATCCGTAAAAAAATACGAAACTCGGAGGTTCGCATCCGCGAGACTCTTGATAAGATGATTAAGTCTTCTTCGACGCAGAAATACCTCCAGGATTCTATCGTTACGATTCGTGACGGAAGGTTCGTTCTGCCTGTCAAGACAGAACACAAGGGACAGATAAACGGTCTTGTCCATGATACCTCTGCTACGGGTTCCACGCTTTTCATTGAACCTATGTCGGTTGTCGAGGCTAACAATGATATAAGAATATTAAAAGGCGAAGAGCAGGACGAGATACACCGTATCATCATGGAACTTTCCGAGGAGACGGCGCAGTTTGCCGAGCCGCTGATGTCGGGATTCAATGCTGCTGTCAAGCTGAATCTGTATTTTGCAAAATCCGAGCTTGCTTCCGTTATGCACGCCTGCGAGCCCGAACTGAACGACGATAATGAAATAATATTGCACAAGGCAAGGCATCCGCTGATCGACAAGGACAGGGTAGTTCCCATTGATTTCAGACTGGGCGGAGACTATGATACGCTGATAATCACCGGCCCGAACACCGGCGGTAAGACTGTCGTTCTTAAAACCGTAGGTCTGCTGACGCTGATGACCATGTGCGGTATGCTTATCCCGGTGTCAGACGGAAGCAAGATCTGCATATATAAAAATATTCTCGTCGATATCGGAGATCAGCAGTCTATCGAGCAAAGCCTTTCCACCTTTTCGGCCCACATGAACAATGTGATCGACATTCTCGGTACCGCCGATCACAGATGTCTTGTCCTGCTGGACGAGCTTGGCTCCGGCACCGATCCTATCGAGGGCGCAGCGCTTGCTGTTTCTATTATTGAACGTCTGCGTGAACAGGGAGCCTCCGTTGTAACGACTACACATTATCAAGAACTGAAAATGTTCGCCCTTGATACCAAGGGCGTTGAAAACGCATCCTGCGAGTTTGATGTTGATACTATGCAGCCGACTTACAGGCTTATTATCGGCGCTCCCGGAAAGTCAAACGCCTTTTCGATCTCTCAGAAGCTGGGCGTCCCCGTTGAGGTAATCGCTCACGCGGAAACTCTCGTCTCCGATGACAACAGAAGATTTGAGCGTATCATCGACAGCCTTGAACGTATGCGCACCGAACTTGAAACTCAGAAAAACGAAGCCGAACGCAATAAGTGCGAGGCCGAAGCCATAAGAGCGGAGCTTGAAAAAGAACGCGAAAGATTCTACGACGAAAAAGAGACGGAACTTGAACTTGCAAGGAGAAAAGCCTCTGACATTGTCAACAAGGTGCAGCGCGAGTCTCAAGCACTTATCGAAGAGCTTGAAAAGCTCCGCAAGGAAAAGGATGCCGCGAATTTCTCCGACAAAGCCCTTGAAGCCCGCCGTTCTCAGCGTCAGACTATGAACAGGCTTTATCTTGAAGCAAATCCAGTGTCCGACAGCAGAAATGAAGATTATGTTTTGCCTCGTCCGCTGAAAAAGGGCGATTCCGTGCTTGTTGCCGATACCAACAGGAAAGCGGTGGTTATCAATCCGCCGGACGGGAAGGGTATCTGCCTTATCCAAAGCGGGATAATGAAGACCAAAATTGATGTCGCCAAACTTCGGCTGATAGAGAACGAAGCAAAGCCCAAGCCGCAGAAAAAGGGCTCGGGTATCTCCACCAAAGGCGTTGAAAGCAGGATGACCCGCAAGGTGCAGTCCGAGCTTGATATACGGGGATATACCGCTGACGAGGGCGTGTACGAAGTGGATAATTTCCTTGATGCCGCCGTCCTTTCGGGTATCACCATCGTAACTATCATCCACGGCAAGGGAACAGGTGTGCTGAAAAAAGCGATAAGAGACCATCTGAAGCATCATCCCCACGTCAAGTCCTCGCGGAGAGGGCTTTACGGCGAAGGCGAGGACGGCGTAACTGTTGTAGAATTGAAATAAACCGCGGAGGTAAACAATATGAACGACAAAGAGCTGCTTAGGCTTGCCGAAAATGCTGCCAAGAATTCTTACAGTTGTTATTCGGGATTCAAGGTGGGTTCGGCGCTGCTTACAGACGATGACAGTGTGTTCACGGGCTGCAATATAGAGAATGCGTCCTTTTCGCTGACAAACTGCGCCGAGAGGACTGCGGTGTTCAAAGCGGTGTCCGAGGGCTGTAAGAATTTCAAAGCCATTGCGGTCGTCGGCAGCAGCGACGGGGATTTTTCCAAACCCTGTATTCCCTGCGGAGCCTGTCTGCAAGTCCTCAACGAATTCTGCGGCAGCGATCTGAAGATCGTTCTTGCCGATAAGACCTATAAGCTGGGAGATTTTCTCCCGTTCACATTCAGACTTTGATATATTTCGGGGTGAGGAATATGAATAACGAAAAGATAAGCCGTATGAAGGAAATAAATGACCTTCTTTCCAAAGCCGCAGACGCATACTACAATACCTCCGAAACGATAATGACAGATGCGGAGTATGACAGACTTTACAACGAACTTGAAGCACTTGAAAAGGAAACAGGCATCATCCTCGGCGGCAGTATGACCCAGAGAGTCGGATTTGAGGTCAGCTCCTATCTTCCGAAGGTGAAGCATCCGCGAAGGATGCTCTCGCTCGACAAGACCAAAGACCGAATCCAGCTGAAAGAATGGCTGGGCGATCAGAAAGGCTTCCTTTCCTGGAAGCTTGACGGACTGACTGTCTGTCTTTATTACGATGACGGCAGGCTGACACAGGCTGTGTCCCGCGGAAACGGCGAAGTCGGCGAGGATATGACCGCCAATGCCAGACAGATCAAGGGCATCCCTCAGGCGATACCCTTCAAGGGGCATCTTGCGTTAAGAGGCGAGGCGCTGATAAGCTACTCTGATTTTGATCGGGTCAACGATTCTCTTCCGGAGGGCTCTGAGCCTTACAAAAACCCCCGCAATCTTGCCTCGGGGACCCTTCGAAGTCTTGATTCAAGGATCGTTGCAGAGAGGTCCGTAAACTTCTTTGCTTTTTCGGTCTCGGAAGCTGAAGGTACGGATATCAATTCCGTCTCCGGGATGCTTGAATGGCTCGGCACGCTGGGCTTTCAGACTGTCTTCGGCAAGATCGTTGACAGCGAAACTCTGATACCCGCGATAGAGTTCTTTGAGCACGAGATAGTCAATAACGATTTCCCCTCCGACGGCCTTGTGCTGACCTTTGACGACATTGCTTACGGACGCAGTCTCGGTGAAACAGTTCATCATCCGAGAAACGGCATGGCTTTCAAGTGGGCGGACGAAACAGCCGATACCGTACTGCGTGAGATAGAATGGTCTCCCAGCAGGACAGGACTTATAAATCCTGTGGCGATATTCGACACGGTCGAGCTTGAAGGCACATCCGTGTCACGGGCTTCACTGCATAACATCAGCATTATGAAAAAACTGAATCTTGCGGTGGGGGATACCGTTTCGGTATATAAAGCCAATATGATAATCCCTGTCGTCGGAGAAAACAAGACTACCCACGACACCGATGTGGTGAGTCCTGCCGTTGCAAAAACCTGTCCTGCCTGCGGTCAGCCCACAGAAATTAAGGTTTCCGACGAGGACGTGGAGACCCTTGTCTGTCCGAATCACGAATGCCCCGCAAAGCATCTCGGCAGATTTGAACATTTCGTTCAGCGGGATGCTATGAACATCGTGGGTTTTGCATCCTCCACGATCAAGACCTTTGTGGAAAACGGCTTCCTTAGGGAGTTCAAGGACTTTTATCATCTTTCCGATCACAAAGACAAGATAATCAGTCTTGAAGGCTTCGGCGAGAGATCCTATACTCAGCTTTATGAAGCGGCTGAGGCTTCAAGGGATACCGAACTCAGCCGAGTACTTTATGCGCTGGGAATCCCGAATATCGGCAGAGCGGCTTCAAAACAGATCTGCGCTGAATATCCCGATACCGAACGGCTCGAAAAGCTGACAGCGGAAGAACTTATGCTTATCGACGGCATAGGCGAGATCCTTGCCAACGACTATGCTGCATATTTTTCCAAGGAACACAATCTCGCGGAATATCATGCGCTTTTGAAGGAACTGAATATCAGCCTTCCCAAGGCCGTTGATACCGGCTCCGGGATCGCGGGGAAGACCTTTGTTATTACCGGCGCTGTCCACATCTGGAAAAACCGCAATGAGCTGAAAGACTATATCGAAGCCAACGGCGGCAAAACGGCTTCTGCGGTTTCCGCAAAGACGGATTATCTTATAAACAACGATGTGACTTCGGGCTCAAGCAAGAACAAAAAAGCCAAAGAACTGGGCATCCCGATAATCACGGAGGAAGAATTCAGAGATATGGAATAAAAAAATGCTGATACCGGGACGCTTATCGCTTCGGTATCAGCTTTTGTCTATTTGAGGACTTTTTCCTGTAGTATAGCAAACCATTCCCGCACCCAGTATGTGGGGATGAATCGGAACTCGGTAGAAGCCGAACGTGAACCTATCTTTTCGGCACCGTGCTTTTCGGCGATCAGCTGAGCGCGGTACTGGTGATAACCGTCGGTTATCAGAACAATGCTTCGGGGCAGGCCCATTTCGTCAAGTATGGCGAATGAGTATTCAAGGTTCTGATCTGTGCTTTCCGATCTGTCCTCCATGATTATCCTGTCCTCAGATATTCCGTTTTCGGACAGGTAATTCTTCATGCATAAGGCTTCCGATATTTCCTCGTCATAGCCTTTGCCGCCGGAAACGATAACGGGCAGTTCCTTGTGTTCGTTCAGATATTCAATAGCGGTATCGAGCCTGCGTTTGAGCATCTTTGAGGGCCTTTGTCCTCTGACTTGGCAGCCCAGCACCACCACCGCCGAGGGCGAATCATTATCTTCGTTCATAGCACCCAGCATTTTTACGGTACAGAAGCCCGAAAAGGTCATTCCTGCCGCAAACAGTATAAGCACTCCTATAATGACTGCTTTACCGGCCGTACCGGTCCAAAGGCGCTTTACAAGATCAAACCTTACGGTTATTACCATAAGCAGGATGCAGAGAAACGAGCCTGCTATGTTTCCGACATTTACAAAGGGCAGAGAGATCAGAAACATTACCAGCAGGATCAGCTCCGCCGAGAGCAGAATATATTTTAGAACCATTGCTTGTCCTCCGATCTGTTTTTACTTGTATATTATACCCTGTTTCGCCAAAAAAGTCAACATTCCCGCTGTCGGAAACCTTATCCGTCAGCGGGAATGTTTATTACTTAGGAGCTTCGGGTGTCAATGTGATCGGCTGTATCTGTCTGCCTTCAAGCGCCAGCTCTACTGTGCTTTTCAGCTTTGTTAGATCGGCAACAGCGGAATACGGCTTTCCTGCATAATTATCCTGTCGGTATGGCACAAAGTAATAATTCCTGTAATTCTGCAGCTGACCGATATTCCTTCCGCTGGCTGCAAGTGCGTCGTTTGTCGAGATCGCAATTACCACGGGTCTTGAGTTTCTGATATGGGATTTTACAGCCATTGTGACCGGCGTGTCGGTAATGCCGTTAACAAGCTTGGCGATAGTATTTGAAGTGCAGGGCGCGACCGCCAGCAGATCGAACATCTTTTTCGGTCCGATGGGCTCGGCGTCTTCTATCGTTCTGATAACATCCCGGCCGCATATCTCTTTTAAGCGGTCAAGATGCTCCTGCGCCGTTCCAAATCTGCTTGAGATGCCCGCAGCATTAAAGCTCATGATCGGATAAACCTCTGCGCCTGCTTTGACCAGTTCTTCCGCCGCTTTGAAAGCCTTTTCAAAGGTGCAGAAGGAGCCTGTCATCGCAAAGCCGAGCTTTATGCCTTTCAAAGACATTCTATCCTCTCCTTTCGGATATGATGTTTTCGACCGTTTCGGCTATATATCTGCCAGCGGTCACGGGAGCAACCTTTCCGGGGAGAGCAAGCGCATGGAAACATTTTATCCCAAGCTTTTCGGCGGCAGCAAAATCAATACCGCCGGGTTTAGATGCAAGATCTATCAGCAGCGTGCTGATGTTCAGTTTTTCAAGGATCCCAGCGTTTATCACAAGCGCGGGAACGGTGTTGATGATAATACCGTTTCCATCGGCATATACCTTCGGGTCTGAAATATCAGCGGAACGGTATCCCGCACATTCTGCCTCAGCCGCGGCATCCTTTCTGCGGACGGCGCAGGTGACTTCCGCTCCGCAGGCGGAAAACAGCTTAGCCGCAGCTTTTGCAACGTTCCCGAAACCTGTGATAAGCACCGTGCTTCCGTATACGGTCTCGTTCCTTTCGCGCATTGCGATCATCAACGCACCTTCGGCAGTGGGAATACAGTTCTTGACAACGAGTTCACGCCTTTTGAAGTAGTCTGTTACTTCATATCCGACATTGTGAAAAAATGAAGCTGCCTTTTCGCTCACAAGTCCGCCTGCGATTATCGCACCGTCTTTTAAATACGGGATAATCTCTCCGATGCCGATGTTTCCGTCCCTGCAGGGAAGCAGAAGAGAACCGTTTTCCTCCGAAATGCAGTTCAGCATCGGAAGCACGAGTACATCCGCTTTGACAGGCATTTCCTTCGGCGAACAGATAGTTACGGTCCCTTCGGGAGCTTCTTGCGTTCCGTAAGCGTATACATTATATTTCATAGAAAGATAACTGCACATATATATAAATCTTGCATCTCCGCCGATGCAAATAATATTCAGCTTGTTCATGTTTACTCCTCCGTTAATGCTGCTATGCTTTATAGTATGCCGCCCGGCTGGCGTTCGTTACAATAAAAACGGGCACGTCACGCGTACCCGTTATAAGCTGTTTATAAGTTCAAGATAATCCGTAATACAAAGATTCGCTTCCCGGCGCATCATTTCGTCGTCCGCAGGGAAGAAGCCATTGAGGAAAGCCACCGTCGAAAATCCGCCGGATCTCGCCCCGCGTATTCCTTCGATAATATCCTCAAAAACAGCGCAATCCTCTGCTTTGAGACCGAGACCCTCGGCGGCGTGCTCGTAAACATCCGGAAATCCTTTGCCGCGCTTGACTTCATCCGTTGAGGAAAAGAAGTCGAAGCAGTCAAATATCCCGTTGTTTTTCAGTACGGCTTTGTAAAGCTCCTTGTGAGAAGCCGTCGCAAGAGCGATCTTTACGCCGCGCTTTTTCATTTCGTGAAGAAATTCTGAGGCGTGAGGCTTAGCCTTTATGTTGTTGGCGTATTCGTACAGTGCCATGTCGAACCACTCACCGATCATATCCTCGGGAGAGTCATCAAGAGCAAACCTCGCCTTTGTATATTCAGCCGCATCGTACAGATTCATAGCCGAGACCATTTTTGCATAATCATCGGGTATCGTGATCCCGCGCTTTTCAAGAAACATCACATCAATATCATGCCAAACGTGTGCCGAGTCTATCAACGTTCCGTCAAGGTCAAATATCAGACCTTTGAATGCTTTTATATCCGTGATAACGCCTCCTTAAAACAGGGTAGATCATACGACCTCGTCCTGCGCTTTGCTGCTGTCGGTAACAGTCGTAACAGCGCCTTTTTCTGCTTTGATCGTTTTAAGGCTTTCAAGATCGGTGGTCCCTTTTTTCAGGATATACTGATACTGAACATCGTTCTGCTTGACAGAATACCTTATCTGATCTTCGGCTTCAATGTATTCAAGAGAGATCGTAGAGCCCGAAGCGAGGATATCAAGACCTTTTTCGTTTTTCTTGATGTCGTAGCTTTTGGAAACGATATTTCCGGTTTCGTCAACTGCCGAAACCGTCACATTGTTTTCTGTAAAGGTGAAATTTTTGGCAGTTCCGAGTTCGTAAACACCGTTTTCTGAAGCGAAATCAGCCGGTGATTTACCGTTGACGGTTTTTATGGTCCAGTCACCTGTGACCGTTCCGCTCTCCGAACCGCAGGCGGAAAGGAATCCTGCCAGAAGCGAGAACGTCAATGTGAGAAGTATGTATCTAAAAGCGGTTTTCATAGCATTTTACTCCTTTGTGCCGGAGGCTTTGACGTCCGGCGGGCTTGTGTCCTGTTGATTTGATTATATCATCAATAAAGGTTTTTGTCAACCGAAAAAGCCTGTTCTGCTTGATTTATCCCCTCGGATATGTTATAATAAGCAAAAGCGTTATCACAATAAAACAAAGGATGATATTATGAAGTTTTTTATGCCTGCAAAGCTGTATTCCGAGCATAACTGCGTTGCTGAACACAGCAGGGAGCTATCATCCCTGGGAAGGAAAGCTCTTATTGTTACAGGGAAGTCCTCTTCAAAGAAGAACGGCTCTCTTGACGATGTTATCTCTGCGATCTCGGATCACGGCACGGAGTATATTCTGTTTGACGAAGTCGAAGAAAATCCCAGCGTGGAAACTGTCATGAAGGCCCGGGATGCCGGCGTCGAAGGCGTTGCAGACTTCGTCATCGGAGTGGGGGGAGGCTCGGCAATAGATGCTGCCAAGGGTGCCGCACTGATGATCGCAAACTCCGATAAAGGCTGGGAGTATATGTATAATTCCACCGGCGGGAAACATCTGCCGCTTGCCGCTGTTCCCACCACCTGCGGAACAGGATCGGAAGTCACGGGGGTATCGGTCATCACAAGACACGATCTGAAAACCAAAGTATCGCTTAAACACAGGATATTTCCGGCATTGGCGCTTTCGGACGGGAAATATCTGCTTTCGGCACCCCGGACGCTTATAATCAACACGGCAATAGATGCCTTTTCTCACTTGATAGAAAGCGGTGTAAACATCAACGCCGACAGAAGCAGCATGATGCTTGTTATGACCGGGCTTTCTCTTTGGAATGAATGCCGTCCTTATATTGAGGGATGTGAAGATATTGACGAGAAAGCCGCTTTGTCCCTTATGGATGCATCCACCTTCGGAGGAATGGCTATCGCGCAAACGGGAACAACTATCCCTCACGCGCTGAGCTATATGCTTACATACAATGCGGGTATCCCTCACGGTCCCGCAGTGGGAGCCTTCCAGGCGAACTATCTTCGCTTCGCGGATAAAGACCTGCGAGACCGTCTTCTCGGCGCTGCCGGTTTCGCGGATGGGGACAGCCTGGAAGAATTTATGAAACGGCTTGCACCTATAAATCCCGAGCGTAAACTGCTTGAAATGTCAGCCGAAAGCGTTCTTGCCAAGCCGGAAAAGCTTGCGGTCTGCCCGTATAAGCTCGACAGAGAAACTGTTTTCAGAATTGCAAATATCTGAGATCGTTCTTTTATCTAATAATAAAGAATTATCATTTGTTTTTACAGATGATTCACAGTTGTTTTTCAAAGATATAAAATGTGCAAGTTGACATATTTTTCTTTTTATGATAAAATTATATTGGTAAGTTATATGCAGTTTTTGTCCTGCGATCGTATTGTTTGGGAGAGATTCTGATGATAAGCGGAAAGAGAGTGATCGGTGTCTGCGTCACAAAGATGCACACGGTCGGAATGGGTGAATATCTTTTCTACCTGCAGCAGTCGGCAGCCGCTGCGGGCATGAAGCTTATTGTCTTTAACAGTACGGTCGATTTTTATAATAACGATCACAACGACAAGGGCGCCGGTTCTATCTATGAAGCTATAAATTTTGATATTCTTGACGCTCTTGTGGTATACTACGAGAATTTCCGTATCGGAGCCGTTCCCGACAGGATCATAGCCAATGCCAAAAAGCATAATGTTCCCGTTGTCGTTCTGAAAGGTACGGTTGACGGCTGTCATTGCATCATAAACGAATACACTTCGGGATTCAAGGCGCTTATGGAACACGTTATCCGTGAACATCACGTCACCGACACCTGCTTTATAGCAGGCTGTAAAGATAACGATCCCGATTCGGTCATAAGAATACAATGTTATAAGGACGCGCTTGTAGCCAACGGCCTTGAATTTTCTTATGACAATGTGGAATACGGCGATTACTGGAACGTTCCGGCCGTCTATGCGCTTCAGCGTATCATCAAAAAGCGCGGCGCTCCGCCGAGGGCGATATTCTGCGCTAATGACTATATGGCTATTGCAGTCTGCGATGAGCTTCGCCTTCACGGATACAGTGTTCCCGAGGATGTGATCGTCACCGGCTTTGACGGCGTTCCCGAGGCTGAATACTTTATGCCGAGGCTCACGACCTGCAAGGAAGATTATAAAGGCTGCGCTCAGCTGACGGTGAACATCCTTTGCGATATTCTTGAGAATAACGCAGAGCCGAAGATACATCTCAACAGATTTGCTCCATGTTTCACCGAATCCTGCGGATGCCCCGCAGAAGAGCTTGATTTCAGACTTGCTTCAAAGGAGCAGTTCGGAGAAGTTCATGATGCCTTAATGCATGAGGATTTTGTGTTTGAATGGATAGACAAGGCTCTTGACGTAAGAGATATGAATTCTCTTACGGCGATAATGCCCGATCTTCTGCTTGCAGAGTCTTATCTCTGCCTTAATTCGGATTTCCTTATGCAGGTTCTTGACAATGAAATTGAACGGAATTCTATTTTTACCGAGGAGCTTGAACTCTTTTATTCAAAATATAATGTCCGTTCAAGAAAGATCAATAGTTTTAAATTCAAAGACCTTATCCCGGATATGGATGACTGGATAAAGGAAACTTCTGCTTATGTGTTGGGGAGCATTTATTCCGGCAGTGAGGTCTACGGTTACTATGCCGTTAAGTGCGACGATCTGAGACACGATTCCCACCGAATAAACAGACTTATCAAAGCGCTTAATGTTTCCTTTAATTCCCTTGTTGGATATTACCGTCAGAGAATGATGCTCGTGGGCCTCAGAACAGCGGCGTTTACCGACCAGCTTACCGGTCTGCCTAACCTTAAAGGCACTACGGAATGGTTCAGCGAGTTCTCCTCCGAGGAAGAAAACCATAATAAAGCCGTTTCCTTCTCGATCTATGCGATGCATGATTATAGGTATATCTATGAAAACTACGGCATACAGGAAATAGAAGAGATGATCTGCCTCGTGGCTGAAACGCTCAAGCATTCCAACAATGAAAACTGCTTTATCGGCAAGCTGTCCGAAAGCGAGTTCATGGTCATAAACTATTATGATTCCCCGGACGATATTTCCGATACCATAAACGCTGCCACATCTAAGTTTTACAGCGCTATTGAATCCTATAATACAAGTCATGTCAAGGATTATTACCTTGAGATCAACGCAGGATGTATCGAAGCTCATCCCGGTTGGGACGGCGCGCTGGCGACCTTCTACAAGCTGGCAAGCAACGAGATGTATCTTAACAGGCTGAATGCAAATGCAGAACGCTCCGTAAGCAAGACAAAGCTTCCGGTAGATGTTTATAAGAGATTTGAACTGCTGATAGACAAGAATCTTTTCAGCTATCATTTCCAGCCGATAATAAATGCCCGTACCGGAGAGATCGTAGCTTACGAAGCGCTGATGCGTCCCGACAGGTCTATCAATATGAACCCCATCGAGGTGCTTCAGACCGCCGAGGAATTCGGCCGGCTCTACGACGTGGAAAAGGCGACGATGTTCAATGTCCTGAATATCATCAATTCCTCAAAGGCGGATTTCCGGGGCAGGAAAGTGTTTATCAACTCTATTCCCGGGTATTTTCTGAAAGAAGACGATTACGGCGAGCTTATGAAGCTCTACGGCAGCGAGATCGAAAGCGTTGTTATTGAGATCACCGAAGGAAGCTCCGTTTCCGACGATGATCTTCAGAAAGTCAAGAGCATATCGGAACTTGTTCCGCTGGCGATAGATGATTTCGGTACCGGACATTCAAATATTGTCAACCTGCTCAGATATTCTCCGCAGATCATAAAAGTTGACAGATTTCTGATAAGCGGCATCGACAAGGACAACAACAAGCAGATGTTCTTCCGGAGCACGGTTGAATTCGCAAGGATGAACAATATCAAGGTCCTTGCCGAAGGCGTTGAGACTGCTGAGGAACTGAAATGCGTCAAAGAACTGGGAGCCGATCTTATTCAAGGCTACTATACAGGCAGGCCCGCTCCCGAGCCTCTTGCCGAACTGAATAAAGATATCAAACGTGAGCTTTTGGGTGCATAATAAACAAGCGGCAGAGTTTTTCTGCCGCTTGCGTTTTGCACTATTTGACCTTAATGCTTTTGACTTCGCTGTAATTACCGTATTTTTTTCCGTCAACTTCAATGTATGCTCGGTATTTCACATACCAGGTCTCGCCGCTTTTGGGTTTTGACGAGAAATTCACCGAAGTTTTTGAGCTCTTTTTCACGGTGTATGAATATACATCCTTTTTGAAGTTTTTGTCCTTGGAATATGTTACGGTGTATCCCGAGGCCTGTTTGTTCTCCGGCCAGTATGCCTTGAATGCTCCTTCGGAAGCGGTAAGCTTCAGATTTCCCGGCTTCGGCTTGATAACAAAGGTCTTTTTAACAAATCCGCGGTATCTTCCTTTGCCTTCGATTATGATCGTAGCGGTGCCTATCTTAGTATTATTCTGATAAGTCACCTTATACGCTTCCGTTGACATCTTTGTGGAACCGTTTTTAACGGTAACTTTAGGCTTGATCGCTTTGCCGGTGTATGTATAGCTTGAATAGGGTATTGTGATCTTGAATTTTGAAATGGTCGGTTTGTTGGTTTCAGCCTTGACCGCTTTTCCGAGAGTTCCGCCGAAAACCGCGCCTCTGCTTATGCCGTTGTTTCCGACAATGGAGTCCGCGCATGACCCTGACAGATATGCATAGCTTGCTCCGCAGGAGAGGATGTTGTTCTTCTGGCAGTCAATTTTGGCGTTGTTCGCGCTGATGCCGTTTCGTTTGCAGTCACTTATGTTGTTATATCTCAGTGTGACGGCCGCGCTGTCAATATACATTCCGTTCAAAGTACATCCGCTGATGATGTTATCAGATATATTTGTTTCAAGGCTGCCGTTGTTCATTATCAGCAGTCCGCTTCCGGGAATGTTTTTCAGAATGTTCCGGCGTAATGTGAGCTTGCTGTTCTTCATCGATAGCACGCCGTACATAACATCATCGTCGTTATATCTGGCGGGGTCGAGCTTTTTCAGACCGGTGAAGGTGTTATCGTAAACCTCAGATTCCGAATCCTCGCTGCGGAAAAGCAGTCCGGAATTTGTGGCAGTGTTGTTATACACTTTAACGTTATTGAAGCTGCTTGCGTGTACGCATGAGAACCATATGTTTTTGAACACATTATCATGGATGAAGATATTTTTGCCCTTTTTGCTGTTGATGTGATGTGTTCCGACTCCGGCGGGGACACCGTCAAAGGTGCAGCCGCTGACTTCAACATCCCGGCAGGGAGTCTCGTCTTCGGCAAAGTCGATATGAACTGCCTCTATGGCACCGATGAAGCTCTTCCTGGATTTAGCGTCAGTGGTGTATTTTGTGAAATCGTAATTTTTCCAGCTGCCTGTATAAGGAACATAGTCCTTAAATACCGTTCCGGTCACTTTAAGTCCGGAAATACCGTCGCAGATAAGATAGTGACTTCCGTAAACCTTTTTGAAAACAGTATTTTTTATTGTGATGTTCTTGCTGTTGCGGAATACCATTATCCCTTTTGCAATGGTCTTTTCTTCTCCGTTGCCGTTCCAGATGCCGCCTTCAATGGTTATGTCGTGCGCTTCGGTATAGCCGGTAAAACCGTCGGAATTGCCGTTGCTGCCCATGACTGCCAGCAGAGTCTTGTTATCGGTGCAGTTGATTATCTCCGCTTTTTTATCAAGCAGGAGCTTTGTGTTTGAGTATATGCCGAGAGTTTTGCTTATCTGATATTTTCCTGCCGGAACTTCAAGTACAAGTTGTTCTCCTTCCGGCATTGTCTTTGCTTTTGCGAGAGCTTTGCTGAACGCAGTATAATCATCACCGTTGTCGTTCGGGACGGCGCCGAAATCCTTTGTGACATCCCAGTTTCTTATTTTGAATTTGACAGTTTTTGAACCTTTCAGACGGTTCCTGCCTTTGATAGTAACATATCCCGTTCCGCATTTGGTATTTTCCGAATAGCTCAGAGTGTAATCCACATCCTTTTCAAATGTGCAGCTGCCGAATTGTACGGTCGGCAGGGGGCAGACAGGTTTGCCGGTAAAATGCTCTTCACCGATGCCTGAGATATTGCATTCGGATATATTTCGCTGAGTGATGTTGAAATAACTCGCGGTCGTACCCTTGTATGATCCGATGCCCCGGAGCGTTACAACAGCGGATCCTTCTCCGATGTCAACATTATTTGAATAAGATACAAGATAGTCTGTTCCTTCGGTCAGTTCAACGCCGTTATATTTCAGTGTAGGTATCGGTGTAATTTCCGAACCGGTATAGCTGTAATTGAGATAAGGTATAGTTGCTTGAAGAGGACTGATATCAGTCTCGCAAATCAGGTAAACCGCATCCGCATACATATCATTGCCGCCGAGTCCGGCGGAGTATGCAAAGCCGGGCATTGTGTTTATCAATATTACTGCGGCAACAAATGCGGTCGTGCGTATTATGATCTGTCGTGTCATATCCAACCTCCTTTTTAAGTTTATATTAATATTATAACAAAAAGTTCATATTAAGTCCATACACACTTTGTATAAAAATAACAGTTTAAACATAAGCATATTAACAATAAATTAATTCATATATCAAAAATAGTGATTTTTTGAGGTGTATTACATGAATCTTTTCAAGTTTATAGCCAATAGTCTGCTGCTCGGATTCGGCTTAGCTATGGATGCTTTTTCGGTGTCGGTCGCCAACGGTATCAACGAACCTAAAATGCGCATGAAAAAAGCAGTATACATTGCGGGAGCTTTCGGGTTCTTTCAGATGATAATGCCGCTTATCGGCTGGATCTGCGTAAAAACAGCCGCCGAGCTGCTGGAAGGCTTTGAGAAATATATCCCCTGGGCTGCACTTATATTGTTAACGTTCATCGGCGGAAAAATGATAATTGAAAGCCTTCGCGCTGATGAAGAAAGCGAACCCGCAAGGCTGACTCCCATGGGACTTTTCGTACAGGGAATAGCAACCTCTATTGATGCTCTGACAGTTGGCTTTACGATAGCTGATTATAATTTCCCCAGCGCTTTTGCTTCGGCTTTGATAATCGGTATCGTTACCTTCGGTATATGTATGCTGGGGCTGAAGCTTGGCAAAAAGCTCGGCATGAAGCTCGCCTCCAAGGCCGGGATATTCGGCGGCGTGATACTGATACTTATCGGACTTGAAATATTCTTTACATAAAAAATCAGCGGCAGGGAAGTCCTCTGCCGCTGATTTCATATTTTCACAAATACAGCTTTCCGATTTCTGAAAACCGCAGTGTATCTGAATCCTGCTTCCGATGCAAGCTCTGCGCCTTCCTTGAGGCCCGCTCCTATATCACCGAGCTTATGCGCATCCGAACCGAGGGTGATCATCTCGCCGCCGAGCTTGCGGTAAAGTTTGATATATTCAAGATCGGGAAAGGTCCTTCCGTACTTCTGACGCAGACCGGAAGTATTGATCTCCAAGCCTTTGCCGCGTTCAATCAGCTTTTTAAAGATAGCTGATATTTTTTCCGTGTATCTGTCGTGTTCGGCTTTTATACCGTGATCGCCTTCGATATAGCGAAGCGGATAGGTGAGATGCGCCAGTACGTCAAAATCGCAGACGGAGCACATTTCAAGCAGCTCTCTGTAATAGTCGTCAAGCAGAGACGTGATCTCATCCAAGCCAATTTTTGAATAATCCATCCAGTAGAAATCCGGCTTGCCCGCGTTCATGTGCAGAGAACCGATGATAAGATCAAGCTCTTTCATAGCTGTGATCTTTTCCGCAGCTTCCGGGGCCTGAAGGGGCTCGCCCAGTTCGATCCCGCAAAGCAGTTTCGGATAGTTTTCTTTGAGCCTAACAATTTCCTTGATGCTTTGCACCGCGTATTCGCGTGCCCCGAACATCATACTGTCCGATTTTTGGTGCTCGGGATAATCCTGTTCCTCCGCCTTGTTCCAGTAAACGCAGTCGCAGTGGTCGGTTACGGTTATGTATCCGAGGCCAAGCGCTTCTGCGCGTTCTGCCATTTTAGCTATCGTAACTCCGCGTTCCGCATCGGGAGAAAAGGAGGAGTGAGTATGCATATCACATAGCATATTTTTGCTCCAGTCAAAAAGTCTAATTCTTCTCGGACAGGAATCTGTTTCTGAACCAGATCCCTGTTTTTTTCAGATCGGCATCCTGCCAGTCCGAAAGTTTTGTGCATCCTTTGCTGATGATCCCGCTTGATTCGGTGGTTGCCGAAAGGCTCCAGCAGATGTAGCTCAAGTTGTATCTGTCGATCAGTGAGAACCATTCCCGGGTGCTGACGTAATCAACATCTCCGTGCCCGGAGGCTTCTGTTATGCTGCATTCGCTGATAAATACAGGCATACCTGCGTCAAGGCAGGACGAAAGCCTTTTCCTCAGCGAATCCAAATGCGTCGCCGCATAAAAATGAAAGGTATACATTATATTATCATAGTCAAGCATATCCTCAAAAGCTTCATCGCAGTGCTGTGACCATTCGGGAGTTCCCACCAGGATCACCGAATCGGGGGCATTCTCCCTGATGATCGGGATGACCCGTTTTGCATATTCCTTGATCTCGAACCATTCGGTCCTGCCGTTGGGCTCGTTGCAGATCTCGTATATCATATTGGGACAGTTCCCGTAACGTGCCGAAAGTTCTCTGAAAAAGATCTCTGCCTCGTCTGCGTAGATCAGAGGGCTCATTTCTCCGAGAACGTGCCAGTCTACAATGACATACATCCCGAGAGATACCGCCAGCTCTATGCCTTTGATGACAAGCCCCATAAGCTCGTTCTTGTCACCGTCGGTGCAGTAGCCGTGGTATTCGTGAGTGTAAAGTGCCAGCCGGACAGTGTTGGTATTCCACTCGTCTCTGAGGGCGCGGAAGGTTTCTTCACACACAAATTCCGGACGCCACGCGAGTCCGTGAGTTGACATTCCGTACTGTCTGACTTCGCATCCGTCCTTGTCAAGCAGTTTTCTTCCGCTGACTTTTAACGCTCCGTGCTTTCCGACATGATCCATATACGCACCTGCCTTTCAAAAACGATGGTTTCTCAAGACTGCTTTGCCGCTTGACTTGCTGCAACAGCAAGCCTGTCACAACGTTCGTTCTCGGGATGTCCCGCGTGGCCCTTGACCCAGTTGAATGTCACCTTATGTATCTCAAGGAGTTCAAGGAGCCTTTCCCAAAGATCGGGGTTCAGCGCAGGCTTTTTGTCGGGCTTCACCCAGCCGTTGTTTTTCCATTTCAACGCCCAGCCCTTTGTCACCGAGTCGATGATGTATTTTGAATCGGTAAAGAATTCTACCTCGCAGGGCTCTTTCAGCGCTTCAAGACCTTTGATAACTGCTGTAAGCTCCATGCGGTTGTTGGTCGTGCTTTTTTCACCGCCGGAAAGCTCCTTTTCGTGCTCTCCGAAACGAAGGATAGTTCCCCAGCCTCCGGGACCGGGATTTCCGGAACAGGCCCCGTCTGAAAATATCTGCACCTTTTTCATTTATGTGATCCAATCCTTTCAGATCGTATAATATGTTTTGATTATATCATAAAGCCGAATACTTTTCAAGTGATAATTATCATAAAAAAATGCCCGACCGCAGAAAAGCAGCCGGGTGATGTGTTTTGTTTAAAGCGGTTGGAACTGATCGGCGCCTACGCCGCAGATAGGACAGACGAAGTCCTCGGGAAGGTCTCCCTCGTAAACATATCCGCAGACGGAGCATACCCATTTTTTCGGAGCATCGGCGTCTTCTTTCTTGCCGTCGTCCATAAGTGAAAAATCAGCGGCACCGTGCTTGCAGAGCGGACAGATAAAATCGTCGGGAAGATGTCCTTCATAGATATATCCGCAGATGTTGCAGATCCAGCGTTCACCGCTGCCTGCGGAGGCTTGCGCCTGGGGCTTGGGTTTCACATTGGCGTGGTAATAAGCATAGGTCATCGGAGCCTTATCGGAAAGCACCTCAGCTGCCGTTACGTCGGCAATGAACATCATATGCGTTCCGAGATCAATGCTCTCGGTGACCTTTCCCGAAAGATAGGCGCAGGTATGCCCGGGGATATAGGGAATGCCGTTATCAGCGAGCTTGTATTCAAAGTCCGCAAATTTATCGGTATCTCTTCCGCTTGCAAAGCCGAAATGCTTGAAAACGGAAAAATCAGCGGTCTGGTCAAGCATTGATACATTGAAGCTGCCGCTGTTCTGTATCATTTCGCAGGTAAAATTTGCCTTGTTGACCGTGATCGAAACACGGACGGGCGTGCTTGTAACCTGCGAAAGCGTGTTGATGATGCAGCCGTTGAGCTTTCCGCCGTCGGCAGCGGTAAGCACATACAGGCCGTAGGAAATGTTGTTAAGAGCATTGGTATCCACCGGACCGCCTCCTTTAAAAAAATATAATTCAGTTTTTCTCGATAAGGAAAAACGAGCCTTCGCTGTTGTTGATAAAACCTTTGATGACCCAACCCTGGGATATCAGTAAATTGAGCTGTTCGATGCGGGAGAATCGGTCAAAGCCGGGAGCGCTGCCGTCGGCATTGTTTGAAACATAAAACTTCTTCTGCATGAAGCATCCTCCTTTATGGTCGCAGACAGAATATCTCACCCATGTTTGTATTATAACACATAACTGTCCAAAAATCAAGACTTTTGAGACAAAAATATTATATATTTCAAAAAAGTTTTGACATACAGCCAAATTAATGATATAATTGAATAAACAAATATTATTCGGAGGATATTATGGCAAAGCCGAAAAGCATATATATCTGCTCGCAGTGCGGATTTGAAACAACAAAATGGAACGGCCGCTGTCCCGACTGCGGCGAGTGGAATACCCTTGAAGAGGGCGTGGCTCCGTCCGTCAGTCCCTCTTCCGGCAAGGCAAGACAGCGTTCGACAAGGGACCTTTCTTCTGCGATCGTCGGCATCGGCAGCGTTGATGCAAGGCATGATGAAGTGCGCTATTCCACCGGCCTAAGCGAGCTGGACCGTGTCCTCGGCGGCGGAGCAGTGAAGGGAAGTCTTGTGCTGCTGGGCGGCGAACCCGGCATAGGAAAATCCACAATGCTGCTCCAGATATGCCAATTCCTCGGAGAGGACCACACTATCCTCTATGTTTCGGGAGAGGAAAGTGCAAGACAGATCAAACTGCGGGCCTCGCGTCTCGGAGTCGATTCCGAAAATCTTTATCTGCTGGCTGAAAATGACTGCGAGGCTATCTGCGATGTCGTCGTTAAGGAGAAGCCGGAAATTGTCATTATCGACTCGATACAGACTATGAGCATCCAAGGACTTTCCTCTGCGACGGGCTCCGTAACGCAAGTCAGAGAATGCACGAATCTGTTTATGTGTACCGCCAAAAGCGAGGAGATACCGTTTTTTATAGTCGGGCACGTTAACAAGGACGGCGCTATCGCCGGGCCGAAGGTAATGGAGCATATCGTTGACGCTGTGCTGTATTTTGAGGGTCAGCGCAATCTTTCCTACAGAATATTAAGAGCCGTGAAGAACCGTTTCGGCTCTACCAACGAGATCGGCGTATTTGAGATGCAGGACAAGGGACTTGCCCAAGTGGAGAACCCTTCTCAGCTGCTGCTTGCCGGCAGACCGACGGATGTTTCCGGCTGCTGCGTAGCCTGCGTTATGGAAGGCAGCCGTCCTATACTTGCGGAGGTACAGGCTCTTGTTTCCAAAAGCGTATTTGCCTCTCCCAGGCGAACCGCCGACGGGTTTGATTACAACAGGCTTTATCTTATCATTGCCGTCCTTGAAAAGCGGCTCGGATTCTTTTTCGGCGGCCTTGACGTTTATCTTAACGTTGTGGGCGGCATGAAGCTTGACGAGCCCGCCGCCGATCTGTCGATAGCGCTGGCGCTGTATTCTTCGGTGCGGGACAAGGTCGTTGACGAAAAAACAATTGCCTTCGGAGAAATAGGCCTCGGAGGGGAGCTTCGGGCTATCAGCTTTGCCGAACAGCGCATCCGCGAGGCTGAACGTATGGGCTTTGAAAAATGCATCCTGCCGGCGCAGTCGCTATCTTCGGTTGACCGAAGCAGATTCGGCATCAAGCTTATCGGAGTAAAAAATCTCAGGCAGGCATTTGACGCCCTCGAAAAGAAATGATCTCAGACAGGAGGATCGGATATGAAAAAATACATCCTTGCCCTCGACCAAGGAACTACATCCTCGAGAGCCGTGCTTTTTGAAAAAAGCGGCAGGATCGCCGGGGTATCTCAGCTTGAATATACGCAGATCTATCCCGGCAACGGCTGGGTTGAACATGACGCAAACGAGATCTTTTCCTCGCAGCTTACTGCTGCAAGGGAAGTACTCAAAAAATGCGGAGCTTCCGTGAAGGATATTTCCGCTGTCGGTATCACCAATCAGCGGGAAACAACTATCCTTTGGGATAAGAACACCGGCGAGCCGGTCTGCAACGCTATTGTGTGGCAGTGCAGGCGGACTTCTGATATATGTGAAGGCTATAAAGCCCAAGGGCTTGAAAAATTTTTCCGCGACAAGACCGGACTGCTTATTGATCCGTATTTTTCAGCGACAAAGATAAAGTGGATACTCAACAATGTTCCCGGAGTCCGTGAACGGGCAGACAGGGGTGAAATACTGTTCGGCACCGTTGACTGCTGGCTGATTTGGAAACTGACAGGCGGCAAGGTCCACGCGACTGATATGTCCAACGCCTCAAGGACCATGCTTTTCAACATCCACACCCTTAAATGGGATAAGGAGATCCTCGGACTGTTGGGCATACCCGAAAGCATCCTGCCGGCGGTGGTACCTTCCAGCGGAGAGATCGGTGTCTGCGACGCTTCAATGTTCGGTGCCGAAATACCGATAACAGGCTGCGCCGGAGATCAGCAGGCAGCCCTGTTCGGGCAGAAATGCTTCAACAAAGGCGATGTAAAAAACACCTACGGCACCGGAGGTTTCCTGCTTATGAATATAGGCAGTACGCCCGTGGCTTCAAACAACGGCCTTCTGACTACTGTCGGCTGGGGAATAGGAGACCAGGTGACATATGCGCTGGAGGGCTCTGTTTTCATTGCCGGTGCGGCGGTGAAATGGCTCCGTGACGAAATGGGACTGATTACTACCGCCGCCGAGAGCGAACGTATTGCTTCCTCGGTTGAAAGCACCGAAGGTGTGTATATTGTTCCCGCATTTACAGGACTGGGCGCACCATACTGGAATCCGGATGCGAGGGGGATCATCACCGGGCTTACAAGAGGTTCCGGAAGAGCACATATCGTTCGGGCCGTGCTGGAAGCGATCGCGTATCAGACTGCTGATGTGCTCAAAGCAATGGAGGAGGACGTAGGACGTCTCGGCTCGATCCGAGTTGACGGCGGAGCCAGCTCCAATAATTTCCTTATGCAGTTCCAGTCGGATATTCTCGGCATGGATATTTCAAGGCCCGAAAACGTTGAATCCACCGCTATCGGAGCAGCATTTCTCGCAGGACTTGCCTCGGGCTTCTGGAGCGGCATCGACGAGATCATATCCCTCGGCGGCAGCTTTGAGAAATTCTCTCCCGTAATGTCGGAAAGCCAGCGCGTGGAGCACTTAAAAGGATGGGCTAAGGCCGTCGAGTGCGCAAATAATTATTGACCGTATTACTTCATCAAACAACGGAGGTGAGAATATGCCGGAAGACAACAGAACATCCTCGGCACGCTATGACGGTGAGCCGGATACAGGCGGAGATTTTACCGATGAATTCGCCGCGATAGTTTATGATGACATTATGCGCCGCGTCAACGGACAGACCGATGCAAGGCTTTACGATGACGGTATAATGTTTGTCAAGTATCAGCTTACTCTTTCCTGTACCGTTCAGCGCATCGGAGAATCCCACGGGAATTATTCCGCAGAAATGCTCTATATCCTTACGCATCCGACGTTTGACGAACCGCTTTGCGAATACGCCTCCGGCATCGGAAGCACAGCTGAGGAAGCGATCATTAACGGGGCAGAGCAGTTCACTGCTGCAGTGCTTTTGAGCATTTTCAGCGCCTTTGACAGCGTCGGAGAATGCAGTATCGTTTCCGAATTCGCAGGACGCACCCGCACCTTCAAATGCTCCGACGATCCCGCTGTTTATGTTATCGGGGCCGACTTCGGCGGCGAGCCGGATATGTTCGGCTATATAAAAAGCGAGCTCCCCGATTATTTTGGGAGCAAGAATGCCTACTGGATAAAACTGTATGCGGTCTGCTATGACGGCAAGATCAGCGGCGAGGTAAGGATAAACGGCGCTGTTATGTTTGAACTTTCCGAAAAGCTGAGACGATATGCAATGAATTGGAGGGATAAGAACTCCTTCCATTCGGAAAAGCAGTTTGTACTGCTGCTTGATAAGGAGCCTTCCGGCGATGTTAACTGTGCTCCGCCCGAACTTGTTATTGACATCACCAAGCACGCGATAGACCTGTTTACCGATGTTACCGATGACGAAAGCGAACGCAGAGCCTGCGCCAAACTGAAAGAGCTCTGCGGAATGTGGACTCAGCTTACCGCTGAAATGTTCGCTCTTATCCCCGATCTTTTTACTTGTGTTCTCCTTGGAGTGAAACAGGGCGACGGCTTGAAACTCCATATCGGCGATGCACTTGTTAAGCTGAAACGTTCACAGCTGCGCGATTTCGGATATATCGAGCAGGGAGTTATACAGTATCTCGCAGAAAATCAAGTCCCCGATGAGCTGGCATACAACGTTATGTGCATGGGTTCGGTCATGGATGCTGTCAGCACCGCCGTCAGCAACGGCGCGGAGCTTGAACGCATCGGCATCAAGGAACTGACAGCTTTTCTCCCCGGGAACTACGAACTGCTGTGAAAATTCAATATACAAAAAAGATCCCGCACCGATGCCGATGCGGGATCATATTGTTTATTTCTTCTCCGGCAGCACTATCTCTGCTTCGGCGGCGTTCTTCTTAACGCTCTCAATGCCGTTCTTGCAGGAGGTCTTGGAGGTGTAGCCCTCGCTGGCGCAGATGACCTGTCCGTTGGTAGCCTTCAGACGGAAGCGGAACTCGCCCTTCTTGTCGGTATACATCTCGAACTTCGGACACTTCTCGGCTGCAAAGCCTTCAACTGTCTGATCCTCAACGGGAGCATTGGGAGCATTCTTCTTAACGCTCTCGCAGCCGTTCTTGCAGCTGTCGATGCGGTTGTAGACCTCTCCGCCGATGGCGACGATCTCGCCGTTGCCTGCCTTCAGACTGAAGGTAAAGCCCGTATTGGTTGCCTTGATAACAAACTTGCCCATGATAAATGACCTGCCTTTCGTAAATATAATATGGTATTTTCATGTCAAGTTTATTATAATATATTTAAAGCGGTTTGTCAAGAATTTTTAAACAAAATGCACAACAAATTATTATTTTGTCGTTATTCGGGCTTATATACGAATTTAGGCATCAAACGCAGCTTATGGAGATTTGCTCTGTGACGGCGTTCGATGTTCTCTTTGATCTCGGGCTTGTCGTCAAGAGTGATCTCTCCGCGGATATACTGATCCAGCATTGCATAAGTGAAACCGAGGTTTTCTTCGTCGGTCTTGCCGCAGAGGCCGTCAATGGGGACCTTGTGGGTCAGCTCATAAGGCAGTCCAAGCTCATCGCCGATCGCTATGACTTCGGTAACAGTCAGATCCGAAAGGGGAGAAATATCTCCTGCTGCATCGCCGTACTTGGTGGAATAGCCCACATAATCCTCAGACGCATTGCAGGTGTTGATGACTCTTCCGTTTACGCTTGCTCCGACAGCATAAAGAGTTGTCATTCTGATACGCGCGGGAGTGTTGACTCTTGCCTGTTCGCTGATCTCCATAGCGCCGCCCACGGCCTTCATAACAGCCGCAACGGATTCGCCCACGTTGATCTCATAGCTCTTTATCCCGAGATGCGAGACCAGGAGCCTTGCGCAGTCGATATCAGCCTGCTCTCCCTGGGGCATCAGCACACCGATGACTCTGTCGGCTCCCAGCGCCTTGACGCATACTGCCGCAGCAACGGAACTGTCCTTGCCTCCCGAGATACCGATAACTGCTTTGGTGTCGGGAGAAGCCGTAGTGTCGAACTGCTCTTTTACCCAGGCAACAACATCGGCGGTGGTCTTTTTAACATCAAATTTATACATAGTGATCCCTCCATTGTTATTATTATTCTGATTATAACACACTTTGGCATCCGTGTCAAGAAAAGAAGAGGAGTATATACTTATACTGTCCGAAAAAATCTACTTTTTCCAGGGACGGGCCTTGCCGAGCCAGCCGTTTTTCTCCCAGTATTCTCTTTCGGCTTCACCTGCTCCCATATTTTTCGTCTGCATCATACGCATAATAGAGAACAGGAATTTTGTTTTTATGCTTGCTTTGGGGCTTTTGTACTTGGAGAGCTTTTTTGCAATAATATCGGTTTTCTTTTCAACCTTTGCTTTGTTTTTATCGGACATTTCATCTAAGCCGGAAGCACGGATGCACATACCGAATTCGGTTATATCCGAGATACCCCAATATCCGAGTGCTGTTGTAATATCTTTAACTGCGGATCTTGCCCCTGCTCCGGCAGCGGTTGAGATAACAGCGGCTCTCTTTTCAAACATACACTGTCTCGGCCTGTGGGACATCCAGTATGTAAAAGTAAGATCTATAAAGGTTTTCATCGGTGCGGAAGCTCTTAAACAGTAGGTCGGTGTTGTAAATATAAGAACATCGGCTTTTTCGATCTCATCCATGATCTTTTGTTTTTCAGCGTAGAAAGGACATTTTTCTTCATTATCAATGCAGCTGAAGCAGCCTGTGCAGAAATGAGGAAGATCCTTCGGAAGAAAGAACTCTGTGATCTCTTTTTCGCAGTTCATCTTTTCTGCTATCTTTCTGCCGATCGTATAAGAACTGCCCTTATGATTCTGTCCGTGGATCAATACTATTTTCATTTGTCTTCCTCCTTATTGTTATAGATCCTTGAAAACTGTCTTATATGCTTTTCTATAAGCGGCAGGTAATCCTTTTCTCTTTCCGGATGCCTGTCACAAACGGTGAGAGCCATATACATCGGCGCATAGAATTGCAGAGCCATTACGTCCGGGGCTTCTGCTTTGAGCACACCGTAAGAGGAAAGCATCCCGAACATAGCCGTTTGATACGATATAGGATCATCGGCATACTGCTTTGTGAACAGCAGGGCAAGCTGCGGATCACGGAACTGCTCAACAGTGAGCATCTTTCTGAATTTGCGGACATAGTCATCATGAAGGAAATACAGAAACAGCCCCATTCCTGTTTCAACCAGACCGTCTTCCGATACGCCCGCGAACATATACGCGTCGGCGGAAGCGTTGTTACCGTTCATATTAAGCATGGATGATTGCCGGTCATAGTTGTTTTTCATTTCTTCGAGGATCGCATTAAAAATATCCTTTTTGCTTTTATAGTGCTTGTAGAGTGAAGGCGCCTTGATCCCCACTGCTTCGGCTATATCCGCCACAAAGACATTTGCATATCCTTTTTCGGAGAACAGAGTCAGGGCTTCGTCAAGTATTCTTTTCTTTGTATTCATTGTGAACCTCCTTTGGCTAATTCACGTTAGCTATATTATAAGCTAATTTGAATTAGCTGTCAAGGGGTTTTTGAAAAAAATTTTAAGGACTGCCGCAAAAATGCAGCAGTCCTTTAACGGAATATCGAATTTTATCGGTGATCCTATGATTTTATCAAAGCTCGATAACGACCTTTCCTGCGCCGGAGGCCTTTACATCGGCACCCTTGCCTGTTCCGGATACTTCGATACGGAAGGAAGCCTTGACGTCAGTGTACTCGCACTCGATCTTATTGCCGTTTCTGACGGCTTTAAGCTCAAATACCTTGTTTGCTTCGGTGTCGTAGATCGGGCATACAGCGGAAGCCCCGTCTTCAAGCTCATAGATCTTGAACGTGGTCCCGTTGAGATAGTCGTACTCAAAGTCGCGCTTGAAATTGCCCCAAGGGATGATACTGTTGGGTCTTGCAAGGGCTGGCATCTCAAAGTAACTGCACTTGTGAGTATACCACTTGCCGCCTTCAAGCACCTTGCCGGTGATGATGTCAGTCCACTTGCCGGCGGGAACATAATACTGCGCGATGCCTTCCTCGTTGAGTATCGGTGCGCAAAGGATGTTGTCGCCGAGCATATACTGTCTGTCAAGAGTCAGGCAGGCGGGATCGTCGGCAAAGTCGATGACCATAGCTCTCATCATGGTTACGCCAACGGTGTGGGTCTTGATAGCCTGCGTCCAATAGTAAGGCATCAGCTGACCCTTGATGTTGGTGAAGAATCTGAGAACGTCGCAGCTCTCCTCGTCGAACAGCCAAGGCACGCGGTAGCTCTGATTTCCGTGGAGACGGGAATGGGTGGAGAACAGTCCGAAAGCGGCCCAGCGCTTGTAGATGTCGGGAGTAGCCGTGGCTTCAAAGCCTGCCATGTCGTGGGAGGTGAATCCGAAGCCGGAAATGCAGAGGCTCAGACAGCCGCGAACGACTTCGGCCATGGAGTTGTAAGTGCCGGAGCAGTCTCCGCCCCAATGAACGGGAAGCTGCTGACCGCCGGCGGTAGCCGAACGTGCAAACAGGCAAGCCTTGTTCTCACCGTAGTATTCTTTGAGAACATTGAATACCGTCTGATTGTAAAGCTGAGTATAATAGTTATGCATCCTGATCGGGTCGGAGCCGTCGAAGTAAACAACGTCCTTTGTGGGGATGCGCTCGCCGAAGTCGGTCTTGAAGGTGTCAACGCCCATTTCGCAGAGCTTACGCAGATAACCTGCATACCATTTGCAGGCATCGGGATTTGTAAAGTCCACGATAGCCATTCCGGGCTGCCATTCGTCGCACTGGAATACGGAACCGTCCCTGCGCTTGATGAAGTAACCGTGTTCCATGCCCTCATCGAACAGTCTTGAACGCTGTCCCACATAGGGATTGATCCAGACGCAGGTGTGCAGGCCCTTATCCTTGTGGAGGCGCTCAAGAAGCCCCTCGGGATCGGGGAACTGCTCCTTGTCCCACTCAAAGTTGCACCACTCGAGTCCCTTCATCCAGAAGCAGTCAAAGTGGAATACCTGAAGCGGGATATTTCTTTCGGCCATACCGTCAATGAAGCCGGTGATGGTCGCTTCGTCGTAGCTGGTGGTAAAGGATGAAGTCAGCCACAGGCCGAAGGAGAATGCGGGAGGCAGTGCAGGCTTGCCGGTCAGATCGGTATAGCCTTTGAGGACCTCGGTGAGGTTCTCGCCGCCGAAAACGAAATACTCCAGGCTCTCACCGGGCAGAGTGAAGCTCACCTTTGAAACGGTGTCAGAGCATACCTCAAAGCTCACCTTGTCGGTGCTGTTTACAAAAATGCCGTAGCCTCTGGAAGAAACATAGAAGGGGATGCTCTTATAACTCTGATCGGAGCAGGTGCCGCCGTCGGCGTTCCAGATCTCAACGTTCTGTCCGTTCTTGGTGAAGGTTGTGAATTTCTCGCCGAAGCCGTAGAAGTATTCGCCTACGGTGGTGTCAAGCTGCTCGCGGATATAGGTGCGATGCTCGTCGGCAGGGTAACTCCAGAAGGTGTCGTCCGCTTGAACGGCAAGTCTCGCCTGCTGCTTGAAAGCGCTTTCCTTGATAACTCCGGTGGATCTCCAGCCGCCGCTGGTCAGTTTCTTATCCTTATAATAATATGTAACATCCCAGTTTGACTTTGAAATAACGACCTTAGTATCGCCGGAAATAAGGATGACTTCATTGTCATTCTCTTTCGTTTCTGGCTTGAAGCTGCCTTCGTTGAGTACGAAGTGAGGACCGTCGTCCACATAGCCCTTATGATGCGTGATATTTACCTTGATGCAGTTCTCTTGAGTTGAGGTGAATCTGATCTCAAGATTTGCTCCGCCAAGGAGTTTGTATCTCTCTCTGCCGAAGAAGGGAGTAGCCACCACAAGGAAGCCGTTCTCGATAGGCTGAACGTCATAAGCCTGAACTGCGTAGTTTACCTCGTAGCCTCTCTGATTGAGCCAGAAACCGTCTGCAAATTTCATACACATACCTCCGATATAAAAATATTAAATAAACAATTACCTTTGATTATATTGTAACGCTTTTATGCCGAAAAATCAATATAAACATTGTGATTTATGAAGCAATATTCACCCGAAACAGCTATGTTTTTGATAAACATTTTCACTTGGATATAATGATCTTAACATTTATGAAATCGTTTACAACTGGTTCAATAATTATTCACCAATGTAAAATAACATCAGCCGCCGAGTCTGAGCATTTCGTCAATGCATACTCTGGCCTTTGAAATAAGCTCGTCAGACATTTTGATCTCAAATGCCTCTCCGTCATCGGCTGCGATAGAGCGAACAGAGTTGTAAACCTCGGAAAGGGTAGTAAGCTTCATATTCTGGCAGACTATCTTCTTTGAAAGAGCATAGAAACGCTTATCGGGACATTCATACTGCAAATGCTCGATTATGCTGATCTCGGTACCGATGATAAATTCTTTCCCGTCGGATCCCTTGGCATACTTGATGATACCCGAAGTTGAGCCCACATAGTCCGCAAGCTCCGAGACCGCAGGACGGCACTCGGGATGAACGAGAAGCAGAGCCTTCGGATGAAGTGCCTTGGCTTCACGGGCCTCTTCTTCGGTCACGGCGGCATGAACAGGGCAGCCGCCGTTGAGCAGCATTATATCCTTGTTGGGACAGGCCTTCTGAACGAAGGCTCCCAAATTGCAGTCGGGAATGAACAGCAGCTTTTTATCTTCCATTGCGGAAACGATCTTTACAGCGGAAGCGCTGGTTACGCAGACGTCGCAGACGGTCTTCAATTCTGCGGTGGTGTTGATATAGGCAACGACTTTTCTGTCGGGCTCCCGCTCTTTGATCGCGCTTATCATTGCCGCATCCATCTGCTCGGCCATAGGGCAGCCCGCAAGGGGATTGGCCAGATATACACGTTTGTCGGGTGAAAGCATCTTTGCGGTTTCAGCCATAAAATGCACGCCGCAGAACAGGATATTCCGATTTGTGACCTTTGAAGCGTCTACGCTCAGCTTGTAGCTGTCGCCGACGTAGTCAGCCACTTCAACTATCTCATGCCCTTGATAGCTATGGGCAAGGATGCAGATGTCGTTCTCTTTTTTCAGTCTTATGATTTCATCTTGAACGTCTCTTATCATTATAAACGCCTCCGTGAGAAAGTGAGTGTGCATATAATTAATTATATTATACATTTTTTGAGCCTTAGTGTCAATTAATAACATATGAATTTTACAAACAGCCAACAGTTCCGCCGGCACTTGACATTTTGCGAAAAATGTTTTATACTGAAGATACAATTTAATACGGGACTGCGGTCTCGCTGATGTACGTCGGCGTGTTATTGGGAAGTGCCGTGAAACTCGGCCGCAACTGTCATTACCGTTAAAGTCGGAATACTCCCGCAGTCTGTGCCCGCGAGGGCAGATCGTGCCGTCTTGGACAAGAAGAAAGCGCAGATGAATGTATGGCTGTTTTGCGGCTTGACGCAGGGCTTGTTTTTCTGCACCTGCTTTTTCCCGTAACGGCTTTGTTCACTGTGCCTTCTCTGCTTTGACGGAGAGGGCTTTTTATATTAGAGACAGCTATTCTTAAAGGAGGCTCCCTATGCCTGAGGATGAAAAGCGCAGACAAGCAATATCGATGCTTACGGACAAGCAATCAAAGCTTGGAAGGCTTCCCAAGCGATCGGATTTTACTCCCGAGGAGGTCTGCTTTATCAAGCAGAAGCTGGGGCCTTTCCCCAGGGCTCTTGAAGCAGCCGGTTTAAAGCCCGTAACAAAACCCTCTGCGGCACTTCTCAGCAAGCAGAAGCGCAAACGTGCTGCCTTGCGGAGAAAGCAGAACAAATCGTCAGCTGTCGGGAACGGTATCCCGAAAAATACAGATCAGGAGGAAGAATAATGAAGCTCAAAAGAAAACTTGCGGCCTTTGCCGCAGCAGCAGTCACACTGTCGGCTTTTCCTGCCGCAGCCTTTGCGGATGATAAGGAGGACACTGTATTTGTCGCTGTATTAAATGACACCTTTTCCAAAGAGGAAGGTGCCGCCTGGGACGGAATACTTTTAGCCGTTGAGGTGCCTATAAACGAAGACACCACCATGTTTTCGGCAATAACAGAAGCAATTGAAAGCAGCGGCTATACCATAAGCGCCCCGGATTCGGGCTGGGGCCCCTTTATTTCCGACATCAACGGCGTGGGCGAAACTACCTATGCCGTAAAGGAAGGCTATTATCCCGGCTGGAACGTTGCTCTCAATCAGTGGTTCACCAATCAAGGCGTAAGCGCCTACACCGTTAAAGACGGGAGCCTCGCCGACGGAGATGTCATTACTCTTGAATACGCTGTAACAGGCGACGATATAGGAAACAGCTGGGCAAGCAATGATACTTCACTTTCAGAAGTATATCTCGGCATTGAGCCTTTTGCAGATTTTAAGCCGGACGTATTTGAGTATACTCTCACTCTTGATTCCAATGAACTCGATTTAGACCCTGTTCAGAACAACGGTGTTTTCCAGACCTGGAAGTATCTGAACACCTATTCTCCCGAAGTCAAGGGAGCAGGCTACCGTCCGCAGGATACGATCACCGTTCACGACGGCGATACCGTTTATGTGGGCGTCGGGAACTCCAACTGGCCCAGCAGCTATTGGGGCAATGATGCTGTTACCGAGTCCGTCTACACCTTCCATATCAGCATCGACGAGACCTCAAAGGAAGATAAAGAAGCAGCCGAAGCCGTTGAAGGTATGATCGACGAGATCGGTGATGTCACTCTCGACAGCGAGGATGCTGTCCTTGCCGCATACAAGGCATATCTGGAGCTTACAGACGCTCAGAAGGAGCTTGTTTCCAACTATGACGTCCTTGAGGATGCACTGGATAAACTTGAGGAGCTCAAAGATCAGGCAGACGAAAAAGACGATAACATCGACAACATCTATGCTGCGACTCTTGACAGGCTTTCCAAGGAAGATGCTGTTCCCGGCAACGAATGGAAAGCTATCGGTCTTGCAAGAAGCGGCAAATATACTGAAGCACAGACCAAGAAGCTTATGGACAGCATCGCGGAGAATGCGAAGAACACCTCGAACGGAAAACTCAACGAACGCCGCTGCACCGAAAATGCCAAGGCTGCGATCACTGCTGCCGCCCTCGGTTACGATCCCACCGATATCGGCGGAGTAGACCTGCTGAAAGCGCTTGAAGACAAGGATTATGTTTCCAAGCAGGGCATCACAGGCTTTATCTGGTCGAATATCGCATATACATCCGTTGGAAAAAAAGCTCCCTATGTTAACGAACTGCTTGCGCTCCAACTTGACAGCGGCGCCTTCTCCTTTGACGGAAAGACCGAGGACGTTGACCTTACAGCTATGGCTTTGACCTCACTTCGCGGAGTAAAGGGAACAGAAGATGCAGTATTTAAAGGATTCAAGTGGCTCCTTGAAACTGTCGATAACGAAAACGGTGTGAACAGCAGCGAATCTCTTTCGCAGATCATGATCGCAGTTTATTCTCACGATGAGATCGAATATGACGGAGATAAGCCTTTTTCAACAGATACAATTATTAAAAAGCTGACAGATTATTATATCGGCGGAGGAGAATTTGCTCACGAAAAGGACGGATCTTTTGACGGCATGGCAACCGAGCAGGCTCTCCTTGCAATGACTGCCCGCGCCAGATTCAACGATCAGAAGACCGCGCTTTACGACTTTACCGATACCCAGCTGAAGCCTTATTCTTACAGCAGCACTTCTGAAAGCGACAACAAGGGCGACAATCCCAATACCTCCGGCGGAGCTGCATTCGGACTTATGTTCATCACCGCAGCCGCTGCCGCATTTGCCGTAAGCAAAAAGAAATAACAACGAAAGGCAGACATCACCATGCCCGAAAAGCTCAAAAAGCTTATAAAGCCCCTGGCAGCGGCCGCAGCCGCTGTCATCGTGCTTGTTATTGCTTATTTTTCGGGCAGTGATGTTTCAAAAAACGATAAGCCCGAGATAAAGGCCTCCGATACGGCAGCCGTAACATCGGTCACTGAGCAGACATTGCCGGTCACGGAGACGGCTTCAGTCACAACGGCGGTCACGGCAGGGAAGACATCATCTGTCTCAACAACGGCCACATCGGCGCAGACTTCGGTTTCAAGGTCCAAAAGAACGACCGCGACGGAAACAAAGACCGAAACCGTCACCACGCCCGAAACAACGATGCTGACTACCACCGCAACGGGGACAACCACCGTCACCGAACCGATAACGACTCCTGCTGTTTCGGAAAAACAGCACAGTCAATGCAGATTTTCGATCTCCTGCGCGACAGTCTTTGACAACAGAGATAAGATAGATGCCGCTATTCTCGCGGAACAGCCCTCTGACGGCTTCATACTTGCGCCGACAAACATTGAAGTCAATGACGGCGACAGCGTCTTTGACATTCTTAAAAGAGTCTGCGACGGGCAGGGGATACCGATAGAGTACACAAAGATCGCTGCCACCAACAATTATTATATCGAGGGCATCAATAATCTTTACGAATTCGATGCGGGAAATCTCTCCGGCTGGATGTATTCCGTCAACGGAAAGTTTCCGCAGCTGAGTTCTTCGCAGTATGCAGTTTCCGACGGAGATGTGATCGAGTTTGTTTATTCCTGCAATATCGGCGTCGATGTCGGTGACGACTATTACACAAAGGCGGGATAAAATGCGCAGCAGTGAATTTTCTAGGCTTCACCCGTTTACGCTTTTTATGTTTTTTGCTATACTTGCCGGAGCAGGTGCTTTTGTCATCCAGCCGGTGTTTATCGCGCTGTCCCTTTGCGGGGCGGCGTGCTTTGCGTTAAGGCTGTGCGGGCGCGCCGTGTTAAAAAAAGCCCCGCTGCTGCTGATTCCTCTTTTTCTCGCCGGCGGGATAAACGTGCTGTTCAATCATCGTGGAGTCACGGTCCTTGCAAAACTGCCCTCGGGAAATGCTGTAACGCTTGAAGCTCTGATCTACGGTCTGCTTGCGGGATGTATGCTCTGCGGAGCGATGATCTGGTTTTACTGCTTCGGAAAACTTTTCACAAGCGACAGGCTGATGTGTCTGACTGGCAGGTTTTTTCCCGCGCTGACCGTAATAATATCCATGACCGTAAGATTTATCCCGCTGTTTGTACGTCGTTTCCGTGAGATAAGCGAGGCTCAGTCACAGCTCGGTTTCGGTTACCGCGAGGGAAGTATTCCCAAGAGGCTTAGAAACCTTGCACGGATTTTTTCAATTCTTATAAGCCGCTCCCTCGAAGATTCGATCACCGCCGCCGATTCCATGCGAAGCCGGGGATACGGCCTCAGCGGAAGAAGCTCCTTCAATATGTTCAGATATTCTTTGCGGGACGCAGTTCTCACCGTTATAATTTCTGTTCTCGGAGGATATGTTATATTCTGCGAGATCAAAGGCGTCAACAGTTTTACCTGTTATCCGAGGATAACATTTGCGCAGACAGACCTTATGTCGGTCATACAGTTTTCGGCTTTCGGGCTTCTATGCTTTCTGCCGGTCATTTTTGAGCTAACGGAGGATCACAAATGGAGATCACAGCTGTCAGAGATCTGACATTTACATATAATAATGCATCCTCTCCCGCTCTGAAGGACATTTCCCTTTCTGTCGGCAGGGGAGAACTTGTGCTGGTCTGCGGGCCTTCCGGCTGTGGCAAAAGCACGCTCCTGCGCTGTTTGAAGCCGGTCCTTGCTCCGAAAGGAGAGAGGAGCGGGGAGATCCTTTTTGCGGGCTCGCCTGCAGAACAGCTTGACGAACGTCGTCAAGCGGAGGCTATCGGTTTTGTCAGCCAGGACCCCGAAAGAATGATCGTCACCGACAAAGTCTGGCACGAGCTTGCTTTCTCATTGGAAAGCCTCGGAGCCTCGAAAAGCGTCATTCGCCGAAGAACAGCAGAAATGTCCGCATTTTTCGGCCTTGATGACCTGTTCTGTTCAGATACGGCAACGCTTTCAGGCGGGCAGAAACAGCTCCTTGCTCTTGCCTCGGCTATGACAACACGTCCCGAACTGCTTATTCTCGACGAGCCCACCTCTCAGCTTGATCCGATCTCCGCAGGAAAGCTCTTTGATGCAGTGAAAAAGATCAACCGTGAACTTGGCACAACGGTCATAATCAGCGAACACAGGCTTGAAGAAGTTTTCCCCATCGCCGACAGGGTAGTTTTTATGCGTGAAGGCAGGATAGTATGTGACCAAAGACCGCAGGAACCTGACCTGTCAAAACTTGACAGCACCGCTTTACAGTCTTTGCCTGTTCCTGTAAGGATATGGAACGGTCTCGGCGGGGAGGGAAGCTGTCCTCTTGATGTTTCAAGCGGACGGGAAATGCTTGCGGGTATGCTTGACAAAGAAAAAGAATACAGTGTCCCTCTGCGGAGTTTTGAAGTAAAGAAAGAAATAGCCGTGGAGATCTCAAAACTTAGATTCCGCTACCGAAAAGAGTCTTCGGACGTACTGAACGGACTGGAACTGGCAGTCGGGAAAGGGGAGTTTTTCGGCATACTTGGCGGCAACGGAGTCGGGAAAAGCACTTTGCTTTCCGTGATAGCAGGGCAGAAAAAGCCTTACTGCGGGAAACTCAGCGTTAACGGCAGGGCTTTGGTGCTGCCTCAAGAACCCTCTTCGCTGTTCTGCCGTGACAAGCTGATCGACGATCTTTCTGAAATGACATCCGACAGGGAACTTATCTCGGAGGTCATCGGCCTTTGCAGGCTTAAAGGTCTGGAGGGCCGTCATCCCTTCGATCTTTCGGGGGGAGAACTCCAGAGGGCGGCGCTGGCTAAGCTGCTGCTTGCCCGTCCCGATATCCTGCTGCTTGACGAGCCGACCAAAGGCACGGATCAGCTTTTCAAAATACAGCTTGCAGAGCTTATCAAGGCTTTGTGCGACCGCGGAATGACTGTTATTGCCGTAAGTCACGACGTGGAATTCTGCGCATCCTACTGTGACCGATGTTCCATGCTGTTTTCGGGTGAGCTTTTGGGTACAGCTTCGCCCCAGGAGTTTTTTACGGGGAATTTGTTCTATACCACCTCAGCCGCAAGGATGACTAAAAACCTTATAAGCAATGCTGTTACAGCCGACGATGTGCTTACGGCTCTCGGAAGGTCTATTCCGCCGACAGAAAACATTCTTCCGACCGATAAGCTTTATAAGAAAAGCGAAACTTCAAACGGGTCCGTCAAAAAGAAAAAGCTTTCCAAGCTACGGCTTTTCGCAAGGATAGCATCGCTTGCAATGCTTGCAGTTTCAGCGGCAGGATGCATGGAACTAATCCCGGCGCTGAAAGATAAAAAACTTCTGCCGTATATTATGCTGACGGTCTCCGTCATATTTGCCGCTTTTTCTTTCTCGGACGGAAAGACCGCTCCGCACACAAAAAGCAAAAGAAAAAAACCGACGGTAAAGTCTGTTATCTGCTCCTTATCAGCGGCCGTTCTTATCCCGTTTACTGTTTATGCAGGCTCGGCTTTCCTGAACACGGGAAAGTATCTGTTCGTATCGCTGCTTGTAATGCTTGAAGCGGGGGTTGCCTTTCTTTTTATATACGAAGGACGCAGGCCGGGTACAAGAGAGCTTGTCACTGTCGCAGTATTTACAGCTGCTGCCGTCGCGGGAAGATTGGCTTTTTATATGCTCCCGCAGTTCAAGCCTGTCCTTGCGGTGGTGGTGATCTCCGGGGCGGCTTTCGGCTCACAAACCGGTTTTCTCGTCGGATCGCTGTCTATGCTTATGTCGAATTTCATGTTCGGTCAAGGCCCGTGGACCCCTTGGCAGATGTTTTCAATGGGACTGGTCGGACTGATCTCGGGTATCCTTTTCGGACACGGGATCATCCCAAAGCGCCGGGAGATCATAGCGCTTTTCGGATTCTTTTCAGCGGTAGTCATCTATGGAGGGATCGTCAACCCCTCGACACTTTTTATAATGCACAACGAGATCAACGCCGGCACGCTTGCAGCCGTATATTCCGCAGGACTTCCGCTGGACATCATCCACGGTGCAGCTTCGCTGGGATTTCTTTATGTACTTGCGCCTTCGGTGCTGAAAAAACTCGACAGGCTGAAAGCCAAATATGATTTTTTTGAATAGATGTTTCAATGATTAGGGCAGTAAATCTTGTCTGTTTGTGGATCATACGGTAAGCAGAGCAGTAGATAAAAAGATACATAAAGTTTCACTAAATGAAAATTTAGTGAAACTTGGAGAAGTGCATAAAAGGGACCGTCGCTTTTGCTTAGGTCCCTTATGTATTTTATATCAGCCACTGTATTCCTTTGACTTGTCCTTCAAAGGTCGTACTGTCATAGCCGTATACGGTTTTTATTTGTTCAAGCAGTTCGTTTCTGGTCCAAACCGAATCAAGTCCGCCCCAAGGATCGGCTACGTTGTAACAGATCTTTCCGCCGCTTATCGTTCTTCCGTAGATCAATGCGTAATGCAGAAATCCGTGAAATGAATTGTGACCGACGATCACTCGGTTTCCGTTGTTCAGATGCGAATCTATCTTGTTTGTTATCATTTCATCGGAGTCGTTCCATAAATGGTCGATCTCTGAGTCGAAGCCGCAGTCTCTTATAAAGCTCTGTATGTTCTCCTGAGTTACGCCTCGACCCGATGTGAAGTTTTCTCCCGCGAAATAATAATAACCCTTTTGATAAGCACGGACTACTGCTTCATCTTTGGTTATCTCAAAGCCTTTTTCCGATGACATAAGCATCGCGGCACTTGTGGGTCCGCAGCCTGTTATCGAACGGATCTCGCCGGTCAGCTGGTCGAAGATCTCGGTATCGAGCCGAACCGTACTCAGCGCTGAAGCGTTCCTGTTAAGCATTTCGACGGCCCCATACGCTAAAGTACCGTAGATACGGCCTCCAGCGCTGCCCAGTATGATCTTCATTGCTATAATAACAGGCAGCAAATATTTGAACAATGTCATATTTATAACCTTTCCGATCTGTTATATCTCTTGATGAGATAATTATAACATACTTTACTGTTAAAATCAATACCGGGATAAGTTTATGCCGTTTTTGAGGCTTTGGGTATTGTATATTATTCTTTTATGTGTTATAATAATAAAAACGGAGGTGTCATTCTATGCCGGATACAATGGAACTTATGAATAAATTCACATCCATATACAAGGAGAACATTACCCGTCCGGGTTCCGAAAGACTGCTTGAATATCTTCTTTCCGAAAACTCGGATTTCTTTACGGCTCCCGCATCGACTAAGTATCACAGCGCCTTTGAAGGCGGTCTTTGCCAGCATTCTATAAATGTGTACGAGTGCCTGAAAGCCTATTGTGAACGCGAGAGGGTCCGCTGCCTTTACGGGCTGAATATAAGCGATGAATCTATTGCTATAGTCGGTCTGCTGCACGATATCTGCAAGATCAATATCTACGAGACCAGCTTCAGGAACGCCAAAAACGATCAAGGCGTCTGGGAAAAAGTCCCGTATTACGCCTTTAACGACAATCTGCCTTACGGCCACGGTGAAAAATCCGTTTACATAATCAGCGGATTCATGCGTCTGACCCGCGAAGAGGCTTTTGCTATCCGCTGGCATATGGGCTTTTCCGGCGAGGAAAACAAGAACACTATCGGCAAAGCGCTTGAGATGTTTCCTCTTGCGCTGGCGGTAAACATTGCCGATATGGAGGCTACATTCCTTATGGAGGGCGGCAAAGTCTGAACGCGTATATAAATATCTGAAACAGAAACAGGAGAACAGAAATGTCTATTGAAAGAGTAAGACAGTTTATGAAAGAACACGGCATGGAGGACAGGATAATCGAATTTGATACCTCCAGCGCCACGGTAGCACTTGCCGCCGAAGCTCTCGGATGCGAGCCCTGCCGTATCGCAAAAACGCTGTCGTTCAAGGTCAACGATGAAGCGATACTGATAGTAGCGGCCGGAGACGCAAGGATCGATAATCCCAAATATAAGGCGAGATTTTCCGTGAAAGCCAAAATGCTTACTCCCGAGGAGACGGTCAGCATGATCGGTCATGCGGTGGGCGGTGTGTGTCCTTTTGCGGTCAACGAAGGTGTAAAGGTTTATCTTGATAGCTCTTTGAAGCGCTTTGAAAGCGTTTTCCCCGCCTGCGGCAGTTCAAACAGCGCTATCGAACTGACGATCTCCGAGCTTGAAAGCCTTTGCGGAAGATGTGAATGGGTGGATGTCTGCAAACTGCCGGAATAGCATAAAACTATTTGAAAGTGCGGATCGCTGAGGCGGTCCGCTGTTTTTATAAAAAATTTCAGAAACCTCTTGACAACTTAATCATTTTATGATATTATCATTATAGAAATAACAAAGGAGGCGATCACAGTGGACAGTGAGAAGGAATTTTTAGAGAATTATAACCTCAGCGATTACGAGCGTCCTTCGGTAACTGCCGATGTCTGCGCGTTTATGATCCGATCTGAGGACAAGACCGATTACCGGCGGAATCCCGAAAGCAAGCTTCAGCTTCTGCTGATAAAGCGCGGAGGGCATCCTTACAAGGATATGTGGGCACTGCCGGGCGGTTTTCTCCAAAAAGACGAAACTATTGAAGAGTGTGCGCTCAGAGAGATCAAGGAAGAGACAAACGTGCTTCCCGTTTCAATTATGCCGGTGGGGATCTTCAGCAAGCCCGAGCGGGATCCGCGGGGCTGGATAATCTCCAGCGCTTATGTTTCTATCATCAGTGAGGAGGCTGTGAAGCAGGTCGGCATGGATGACGCATCCGACGCGCAATGGTTTTCGGTCAGCTTTGACCGTGATGATGAAGGCGTATACCACTTGATCCTTACTTTTGACAATACCGTACTTGAAGCGCTTTTATCTGAGGAAAAGACCAGCTTCGGCCGGACTCGTTTCAAGATACTTGACAGCGGATATCTCGCCTTTGACCACGCAGCTATCATCGCTGCCGCTTTGACCGCGCTCCGAAATGAAGCGAAGAATTACGATACTATTCTTGACTTCCTGCCGGAAAAATTCACTCTCAGCGCGTTTCAGAAGGTCCAGGAAACTATTATGAATGTTTCTGTCCTGCCTGCGAATTTCAGAAGAATGGTAAGCAGTTATGTCACTGAGACCGATGAATACGTCCGCGGAGAAGGTCACAGGCCCGCAAAGCTCTACAAAAGAAAAACCAACAATAAATGATCGGGGAGGCTGTTACTATGAAAAAGATACTTGTAGTTGTTGATATGCAGAAGGATTTTGTTGACGGTGCTCTCGGCAGTGCTGAAGCCTGCGCAATGGTTCCGGCAGCCGTAAAAAAGATCGAAGAATTTGAAGGCAAGATCTTTGCCACGTTCGATACTCACTTTGAGAATTATATGGATACCGCCGAAGGCAGAAAGCTGCCTGTCCCGCACTGCATCAAGGATACGGAAGGCTGGAAGCTGAACGCAGGTATTGCCGCCGCTCTTGAAGGCAAGGACTGGACGGCCGTTGAAAAGAACACCTTCGGTTCGGTCGATCTCCCGGATCTGATAAAGTTATATGTCGGAGATGAAGATCTTGAGATCGAACTGATCGGGCTTTGCACGGATATTTGCGTGGTCAGCAATGCCCTGCTGCTGAAAGCTAACTTCCCGGAGGTGCCGATGTCGGTGGATGCGGCCTGCTGCGCCGGAGTGACCCCGGAGAAGCACGAAGCTGCTCTTGAAACCATGAGAAGCTGCCAGATAGACATTCTGTAACAGAGAAAGGATGATTGATATGAAACTTGAACCTATCGTAACTTCCCTGCTGGATACGGATCTTTATAAATTCAACATGGATCAAGTGATCTTCCATAAGCACACTGACCTCTGCGGACAGTATTTTTTCAAATGCCGCAACAAGAATGTCGTGTTCACACCCGAAATGGTGCAGGAGATAAACGAACAGATAGATCATCTCTGCACTTTGTCCTTCAAAAAGGAAGAGCTTGATTATCTGCGCTCTATCCGCTTTATTAAGAATGACTATGTGGAGTTTTTAAGGCTCTGGCATCCGATCAGAGATTATGTTACGGTCAAGCTCAATGAAAACGGTGAGCTGAACATAGAAGTAAACGGGCCGCTGTTTTCGGCAATGCAGTTTGAGATCTATCTGCTGGAGATAGTGAACGAAGTCTATTTCAGAATGAAGTATGACTACGAAAAGCTCCGCAAGTCCGCCGAAGAAAGGCTGGATGCCAAGATCAAGGCTCTCAATGACGGAACATACACCTTCAAGTTTGCTGAATTCGGCTGCCGCAGAAGGCTCTCTCGCGAATGGGAGGAGGTAGTCGTCAGACGTCTTGTTACAGAGACGAATAGCTGCGTTGGCACGTCGAATGTCTACCTTGCAATGAAATACAACGTAACTCCCATAGGCACCTACGCACATGAATTTGTTCAGATGTATCAGGGCATTGATAAGATCCCGCTGGCTTATACGAATTACTACGCCATGAAGGACTGGTACAGCGAGTACGACGGCGACAACGGAACTGCCCTTACCGATACGGTCACGACAGATCTTTTCCTGCTGGATTTCAACCGTTCAATGGTAAACAATTACACCGGTGTCCGCCACGACAGCGGTGACCCATACGAATGGGGCGAGAAGATCATTGCTCACTACAAGAAATACGGCGTTGACCCGAAAACCAAGCTCCTTCTGTTCAGCGACAGCCTTGACTTTGACCGCGCTCAAAAGCTTTACGATTATTTCAAAGATAAATCCAAAGTATCCTTTGGCATCGGGACCTTCTGCTCCAACGACACGGAAGAAAAGGCTTTGAACATCGTAATTAAGCTGCAATACGTCAACGGCAGACCGGTTGCCAAGCTCTCGGACGACAGCGGAAAATCCATGTGCCGCGATGACGAATATCTCGGCTACCTCAGACGCTCGGTGGAGTTCAGACTGAAAAGAGAATCACAGAACGGGTGAACAGTCAAATATAAGAATAAAAAACGAAAATGCACAAGCCCGACAACGTTACGATGTCGGGCTTGTTTGTGCTATAACGGACTTGACAAATGTATAGACGAACACTAAGACATCCAAAAATAGCCGCCCTTTGCTGTAATGCAAAAGTGTATACGGACAACTCTATCATTAATTTGTTAGTAGGATTTTTGCTATAATCAGCCATAAATGACAACTCTATCTTTAATTTATTGTAATAACCGCTTTTTTTATATTAACATAAAAGACAACTCTATGGGCTTTGTTCTTTGCGGTGCGGTTATTTCCCTCGGCACAGCATTCTGCTCAATCAAAGCCAAGCTGATGTGGAGTATGCCTATGGCAAACTCAATTATATGGTTTCATTTTACCAAGTATTTTAGGCAGCCCGTGGTTTCTGTTTATTATTCAATAACATATCTATGTATATTCATAATCACATTAATTGTTTTCTGTGTGATCGCCATAAAGAAGTTTAATTATGACAATGTTGCTGAGATAGCAGCATAAATGTATATAAAACAAAATGGACATAATATCACATTACAAAACTATTATACAATTATAACACCGGAAGGAGAATAAAAGCATGAGTAAACTTACAGAAATAATGAAGCAGATACCTTTTGATGAAATGATAGATAGGTGTGATCTATCGGTAGTAATAAAACAAATTCCACTTGATGAAATGATTGGGGATGAAGATTTAAGTGAAAATGATTTCTTTAGCTAATATTCTCGATTATTCAAAAGTATAAAGTCGTAAAACAGTAAAAAACGATATACTTATATTAAGTTCAAAACTGTTTTTTCATATTTTTCCAAATAGCATGATAAATGATAACAGATATCCCATACGTTAACGATGCACCGTAGTTTCTTCTGCAAATAAACATCTAATCATAACCACCACTAAAGTGGTGGTTTGCTCTGCCCCTAAAAGGGGCTGGTACTGGCTTGACCCCTCAAGGGGTGCCGAAAGTTTAGCACCGCATTACATTCACGGGCAGCCGCTAAAGCGGCTGTTCTTTTTTGCCTACATGGTCTTACTACCCGTAAACGGGTCCATAAATTCCTTCAAGCTCATTTGATCCTGCATATAATCTTCCTCGGTTTGATTCCTTATGTATTCACGTATTGCTTTTTCATTCCGTCCTACTGTGTCAACATAATATCCTCTGCACCAAAAATGCC
>FMXS01000019.1 GCA_900104495.1 Ruminococcaceae bacterium FB2012
AAACCGTACTCTTACCTTTTGAAACATCAATACCTACACTGATCATAATGATACCTGCTTTCTGAAAAGATTTGTAATGTTTCCGCTCAGGAGCTTATTAAAATTCATTTTGGTTAGTGACGCGAACGCTGCTGTGAACTTGCACAACAAGAACAACCTGCTTAATCGAA
The DNA here is from genome assembly GCA_900104495.1 of Ruminococcaceae bacterium FB2012. Classification (GTDB taxonomy): domain Bacteria; phylum Bacillota; class Clostridia; order Oscillospirales; family Ruminococcaceae; genus FB2012. The sequence continues at coordinate 171 of FMXS01000019.1, forward strand.
TTTGATAATAAGAAGGCGGCTGACGCTTTCAATACCGAACGCTAAGTTCCAAGGAGGTGATCGTCAGTCCATTACCTTCTTATTATACAAAAATAAGCATAGCCTGTCGCTACTGTAGTCAGCAGTTAGGACTATGCTAATATTGTACCAAAGGAGGAAGAAATATGATCACATTTTGTCTGGTAACACTCGGAGTAGCTACAACCACAATGATTGTTGGAGGGATCATCTCGACCATCTTCGGATAACAAAACGACGATCAAGCTTATCGCAGCCTTTTAATTAGTAAAGAGCTGTCAACAAAAATACTCCCACCCAACATTAAAGGGAACGGGAGTGTTTTTGTATTGGTCAGCATAAATGAGTGACGATAGAATATAGAGAGCCCCCTGCAAAATTATCGTCCCTGTCGGCTCTGCTGACGAACGCACCACGATGCGCTGTGCGCCTACAAATCCGCAACAAAGCCCCGCCCCCTCCCCTAAAAATCGTCTTACGCGCATTACAGAACCAGCAAACCGCGCAGATTCAGGCTGAAAGCTGTAATACCGATGTAATGCGGTGTAATACTTGTAATGCACAGAACCAATGTCGGATTTTCCAACGCTGGTTCTGTTTTCATTTATTCCAACACGAGCAACAATGAAAAAGTGTTCAGAAACCGCCTCTGCTAGAAAAATATACTGCTCCCGCATTTGCCGAGCCAACGTTGTGTTGACCCGGCATTTTTTGTTTTCATATTATCACAAAAGCTGTTCCGCAGAGCTGAAAAGTGAGCCGGAGAGCTTTGTTTTTCGGATATACCTCAACGGTAGTTCCGAAGCTGTGGATAAAAAAGTGTTCAGAACAGCCCTCTCCGGGAATATGAATACTGCTCCCGCAATTTTTGATCCGAGCATTTGAAAAAAGCGTCAAACTGTCATTGGGGTGGAGTAAATGAATACTGCCCCCACCTTTTAATTAGATAAAGTGGAATACCGTCGCGTTTCACGACGGAAACCAAACTGTTCAAATATCAATATCCCCGCAGCATAGATCACCCACTCCAAAACCTATGCTCCGGGAATAATATACTGCGTTCACTTTTGGCCGGGCTGATGCTGTTCAGAACCGGCGTTTTTAGTTTCAGATGATCATAAAACTGCCGATTTGACAGTTTTGATTTGCAGATTTTTAATTCTACCTTTACGATAGTTTTGAAAATATTACCCCGGCGGGTGTTCAGAAACGCCCTCCGGGGAATATGAATACTGCGTTCACTTTTTTAAGTCGCCAAGCGTATAAAAGTGTTCGGAACGGTGCTGTGTAATGCGGATGTAATGCTGTTGTAATGCGATTTGTAATACGCCGCCGAGCCTTGCAAAGCCCGCATCTGCGTTGTCAGAGCCGATCTGTAATACTGTAATACGCAAAAAATATATGAGAGCCGAAGGAGGTTTGATAACTTGATTGAAACTATGGAAAACCCTGTCCCTGTGATAGATGAGTCGGTCTATCACGAACCCTACGTCGTCAAGGACGACTGCCTCTGCGAGCGCATTAAGGTCAAAGATCAGGTCATCGAGGTTAAGCTCGCTGACTTTGTTCCCGTTCTGAAAGCGGAGGTAACCCTCGATGACGGCGCAGACCAAAGAAAACTGTTCCGTGTCGCAGGGACCTACAAGGACGGAACAGTCCTGCCGGAGCAGACTGTGTCTGCCGATGAGATGCAGAGTATGAAATGGTTATTGCAGCGCTGGGGTCAGTACGGCACTGTGATTCCAAGACAGAATGTGCTTGGCAAAATCAGCCACGCGATTCTTCTGACCAAGCATGAGGTGCGTAACGAAACAGTCTTTTTGCAGACCGGGTGGAGAGAGTTTCCCAACGGCTTTGAGTTCCTGATGCCGAATGAGAATGTCACCGATAAGAAAGTGGAGCTGCAAGGCAAGCTGAATCGGTATAAGTTTACTGTTCCTTGCGAGAAAGATGATCTGATTTTTCTCTCCGCTATGTTAGAAGAAAGCTTCGCTCCGCAGAGAATTATCCTGCCGATGCTGGCGTTTACGTTTCTCTGTCCGCTGAATCATTTTCTGAAAATCGCGGGCTACGAGCCGAAATTTGTTGTAATAATAATCGGAAAGACAGGCAGCCGCAAGTCAAGTCTCGCGGCTGTCTTCTGTTCTTTCTACGGTAATTTTACAGCAAGTGATCTGCCTATGAGCTTCCACGACACCGCTAACAGCATCCTCGCTGACATCTACTATCTGAAAGATGTGCTGACCTGCATCGATGACTTTCACCCGTCCGGGATGCACAAAGAGCAGGAGATGCGGGAGATAGCTCAGTGCATTTCACGTTACTACGGCGACCGTTCCGGCAGAGGAAGGATGAACAGCAGGCTCGAAAAAGAAAATGCTAAACCACCAATGGGCAACGCTGTTGAAACAAGTGAGAGTACGCTTGGCATCTGTGAATCGGGGGAGGCACGGCATTTTTATCTTGAACTTGATGAAAATGATATCGTCCTTCCTGAATTCTCCGAGTACCAGAAGCTCGCAAGGCAGAATATTCTTTCGGGAATGATGATGCGATACGTCGATTGGATAAAGGAGAAATATCTTTCCGATGCGAAATCTTTTGCAGATTTGCTCCGTGAAAAGTTTGAATCCTATCGTGAAATGTTCATCAGAAAGCTGTCGGAGCGCGGTATAAAAGCGCACACAAGAACGCCGGATATGCTTGCGCATTTGAAGATCGGTTTGGAATATCTCCTTGAGTTTTTAGTCGACAGCGAGCAGATCGGTGAGAATGATTTTAAAAAGTATACTGAAACTTTTGATGAACTGCTGCTGCAAAACACCGCAGCTAATTCTGAAATCATCATCAGGGAGAACCCTGTCAACGTCTTCTGCGAGAAGATAAAATCTCTTCTCGACAGCGGCAGATGCTACACCGAGCCGAGAGGTTCAGGAGCGCCGCGACAGAAAAACTGCATCGGACTGCACGATGAAAACAACTACTATCTGTTCATGGACACCGCGCACTCGGAGGTGAGAAAGCTGTGCGCGGAGCAGGGAGAACACTTCACGATCAAGAAAAACGATCTGCTGAAACAGCTTCGCAAGGAAGGACTGATCGAATCAAAGACAAGCAAAAACACTATTTCGATTCGTGAGAACAGCAGCTCTGTTGTCAACGTGACGGTGATCGCCAAGAGCAAACTCAACGACCGCCTGTGCGCCGCTGTAAGCCCTCCGAGTGCAGAGGTCGGGGAAACAGCCGAGCAGTAAAACAAAACGCCTCACAGCGCATTTGTGAGCGCGAGAGGGGCAGATATTTCTCATCTCCGCTGATAAATCGACACAGGAAAGGAGGGAAAACGGCAGTCCGCTGTGAGGCCTCACGGGAGTGAGCAGGGTGATGCTACGCATCACCCGTGGAGGGCAAGCATAGCGCTTGGCGTTCCGCCTCCGGGCGGTAAGCCTTTGCGCGCGGGAGACCCGTACCCCTTTTATGGCGAAAGAAAAATGCGGGGCAGCGCTCCGCCGGAAGGAGGAACAGTAACCAAACGTGACGGAACTAATGAAGGAGATGATTCAAATCAGAAAGCGAAACAAAACAATTGCGATCCGCTGCACCGAGGATGAGTACAACCGAATGCATAGGAGAGCAGCGGAACACGGATTAAAGCTATCGGATTTTGTGCTGCGGACGGCGCTCGGAAAAAAAATAATAATTGCCGAGGGCCTGCAGGATGTGGTCAGGCAGCAGAGAGCAATAGGCAACAATCTGAATCAGCTGACACGACTTGCAAATCAGGGAGAGATCAATATTATTGATCTGCGAAAACTTGTTGGTGAGTACAAAGCTGTGACAGAAATGATTTCAGAAGTGCTTCGGGAGGTGAAGTGATGGCAACGGTAACTGCGATATCAACTAAGGGCGGCGGCGGTGGAAAAGGGTCGCTGAGATATATCTGCCGGGACGATAAAACTGAGAATGGCAAGTGGGTGACGGCAATTAACTGTACGCCGGAGACAGCTTATCAGGAGTTCCGAAATACAAAAAAGCTGTTCAATAAAAATGACGGCACTCAGTATTTTCATTTTGTTCAGTCGCATCCGGCGGGATACGACATCAGCCCGGAGCTTGCGCTGGAGATTACAAGAGAGTTTGCAGAAAAAGCTTTCGACGGTTTTCAATGTGTCATCGCCTGCCACACCGATGCGCCGCATATACACTGTCATTTTATTGTGAACTCGGTAAGCTGCGAGGACGGTCATAAGTTCCGATCAAATAAATTCACATTGCAAAAGATGCGTGAACTCTCGGACGAAATATGTCAGCGCCACGGAGTTGTAACTCTGGACAAGTCGCATCTGCAAAAGAAAAGCAAGGGTGTATCTCCACGAGAGTATCATTCAGGTATGAAAGGCGAGAGCTGGAAGGTTGATCTGATGTGTACGATTGACTACGCAATGAAGAAAGCCAAAAGCAAAAAACATTTCTGTTGGCTGATGCAGCAGGAAGGCTACTCTGTCAAGTGGCAGGAAAATCATAAGTATATCACCTACACCTGCCCAAACGGGTGCAGGGCGCGGGATGATAAACTACACGAAGAAAAATACAGGAAGGAGATGATGGAGCGTGAATTCAAGATTAGAGGATATGAGGCGCGTCTCGCAAGAGCGCGTCGAGAAAGCGTTAGACACAAGCAAAGCGACCTTGGTGTTCGACAGCAACTGGAAGGCTCTGATCGGTTTGACAAAGTTGACTTCGGATACGCAAGCGGAAATCTTGGAAACGATGTCGAGTCTGCTGACGAGAGAGGACACACAGTATCTGCTGAAAAAGATCGAGCAGAGCTCGGAGCAGGCGCTGACCGAACAGAGGAAAGCGCTGCAGGATCTGGTCTCACAGGCTGGGAAACTGAACGAGCAATTCTCTACGCAGATGAAACAGCTCGAAGAGTTCAAGCACAAGCTCAAAGTCAAACTGTGGACACTGGTCTTGATATCACAGGGAGTCTTAGTCTTGCTGCAGACGGCCTTGCACTTCTGGCTTCGCTGACGGAGCCGGAGCCTGTCGAGGATGATGTTTGGCGCGGGTCGGACAGAAAGACGCTGGCGAAGGAGTTTGAGAAGAAAGAAGAACTCGGAATGAAGATGTAAAGAGACGGGGTAACAAATTGTGACGGGGTCTCCCGTCGTGAAACGCGACGGCAGATGAAGTCCTGAATGGGGACTGCAGCTTGTGGTAGGTCGTGAAATCCAACCTACCGCACATGCCCTGAAACGATGCAGGTGCTTCCAAAACGGCAACAGCTGTGAGTACGATTCAATCGGACTGATGTCAGTTTTACTGACGTCAGATGGAGTAACGAATCGGCCCTGTTGACAAACCCACAAAAATTCTCAAAAAAACACAGCCCGGAAGTCCTCCGAGCTGAAAAACATCGAAAATATCGTCTGCAAAAGCTTCCCCTTGAGGAGCTTTACCATACGTTTTAAATTTAGGGCACACGCCGATAGGAGGCATTGCTCGGTAACTCGTTCAATGCCACGCTTGCGGGTGCGTCTAAGGTTGTGATTCTCTTTCTGATGTGAGAAGTTTCCCTCGCACCAGACCTGTCTTTTTTTCATCGCTGAATTGTATTCTGGTATATCAATATTTTGCCGCTGAACATTTCTTGCCTCCTCATGAATTGAGCGTTCTATCATTCTTGGATTTTTTGAATTTCCGATGCAGCGATCTCTATACGGACAAGTTATACAATCAGCTTTTTGCGCTAAATATCTTTTGCGTCGATTTTTCTTACTATACGATGAAAAAAGCAATTCTTTTTCTGCCGGGCAAATATAGATATCCTGATCTTCACAATACTTGAAATTCTTAGGGTCAAATTCAGGTTCATATTTCGGTGTTCCAGAACGGCTTCGTTCAGGAATAAGAGTTTTTATATTTCGCTTTAGCATCGCAGTATATATTTCGCCGCTGTCGTAACCTTTGTCTGCACAGATAGCCTCCGTATCAAGCTGAAATTTTTCGATCTGATATTTTATTCTTTCGGTGTGATGAGTACAGTCATTTTCATTGCCGGGAGTTACGAAAACATCCGTGATAAGTCCATTCTTTGAATCGCAGGTCTGATGGTCGAGATAATGAAAACCGGTGGGCTTTCCGGGACGTTTCAGAAGTCCACATTCGGGATCCGTAATGCTTTTGGTGACCTCTTTTGTCTTGGTAGTATCGTAATCAACAGGCTCCTTGATAAGCCCAAGCTCATAAGCCTCACGGTCGAGCTTCTGCATATACTCCGTGGGAGTATCGGGAACTTCGATGACCTCGCGCAGATCGTTGCGGGCATTGGCTCTGATGTGAGTAGAATCCGTAAGCAGCAGCTTGCCGTCGATAAGTCCGGCCTCAATGCACTTGCGGACGACCTCATCAAAAATATCACGGAAGACAGTCGTGCCGTCAAATTTTCTGCGGCGCAGCTGGGAGATAGTCGAATGGTCGGGAACGCGCTCGTCAAGGTCGATGCCGAGGAACCAGCGGTATGCAATGTTGACGGTGATCTCCTGTTCAAGGCGGCGCTCGGAATCAATGCCGTATATATATCCGATCAGCAGCATTTTTATCAGGACAACAGGGTCAACAGACGGCCTGCCCGTGTTGGAATAGAGGTCTGCGACCTTGTCATAAACGAAATCGAAATCGACGAGCCTATCAAGATCACGCAGAAAATGCTCCTGCGGCATGAGGCTCTCAAGGGTCACAAACGACATTTTCATCTGCTTGCTTTCGGACTTCTTGAGCATGGCAACTACCTCGCTTTCTATGATATTATTATACCATATTTTCAGGCGGTTGTCGAGGGGTTTGTCAACAGGGCCGATGTGTTCACCCCCTCGGGAGAGCACGTCCGCTTCGAGCGCAGCAAGGCAAAGGAGGTCTTCGCCTATCTCGTTTCCCGCCACGGCAGCTCCTGCACCTTGAAGGAGCTGTTCGCCGTGATCTTTGAGGACGCGCCCTACGAGGATAAGCTCCAGAACCTTTTGCAGACCTACATCTACGCCATGATAAAGAGCCTTAAAGCCGTGGGCGCGGAGGCGGCTGTCGTTCGCAGCTACAACGCCCTTGCAGTCAATCCCGACGTCCTCGACTGCGATTACTACCGTTTCAAGGAGCTGGACGCAGGCGCAGTAAATGCCTACGAGTGCGAGTTCATGAGCCAGTATTCCTGGGCGGAGTTTCTGTATTTTGAATAAGGCTGCGTGACAAACTTAAACAGCATAATACTACACATATACCGATCTTTGCAAAGGACCTGCAAGGGTCGGTATGTTATTATACAGACAGAAAAAGAAAAACCCAAAAAAGGCAGAAAGCCTTTCAGAGGGAAGAACGCTGCAAAGGACTTGCAAAGGTCAGTATGATATACTGAGCACAGAACAAAGGAGATCAACAAAACCAAAATTCACCGAAAGGAGGAAAGAGAATGATAACAGGGCTTTTGATAGCAACAGGCATTGTTATCGTCATTTCGATGATCTATATATTCGGATGATCGGACAGAAAAAACGCTTAAAAATATGGCAAAGAAACAGGAGGGATAACTGTGTTTATTTTCATAGCGATCACATTCCTGCTCACGCAGACGGATCAACAGTATATTCCCTGAGCTGAAACAATTACTGCAACCACGCACAGCTGTCGGCTGACGCCTTTGTACGGTGTTGCCTTTGTGCCAAGGAGTTTTTTGAATGAAACAGAACAAGGAATAAAGCGTCCGTACAAAATGCACGGGCGCTTTTTTATCAAACCGAGTTACTGATCCCTGCTAAAGATGTACTCCGCTGTCTTAACATATCCGGGACAGCTTGTTATCAACAAGCCAAAAAGAAAATAGTCTTGACAGCTGTCACGGCAGACGATGTAAGATCATCTTCCCCCAAAGATCCCACTCAGCATCCATTTCAGGCTTTCTCCGGCCTGATTTTACATTTTTACAAGCTGAAAGTTGAATCAACACACTAAAGATATTGATTCCTATGCAAATATATGATATAATATAAACAAGTCAAGGGCAGCTGTAAGAGAACTATAACACTGCTGAAAAGAACGCCGCCGTAAAAGCGGCCGTCAATGGGGTGGTTTATCTGAAAGGATTCTGTGAAAAGAAATTTCGCTCGATGCTGATATCCGGCACATTCACCAAGGCAGTCATGTATCTGATGCTGCTGAGCGACAGCATAATTGCCGGGTTCTTCATAGGCGAGAACGGTGTTGCCGGGATAAACGCCATCACGCCTGTAACAGCCATTGTCACGTTTTTCGGAGATCTCGGCTCAACAGGCGTAGGCATCGTTTTCTCACGCGAGGTCGGAGCTATGAGAAAGCGCCGCGCTGACGAGATCTTCGGGCAGGGTCTGATAATCAGCATCGGTCTCGGACTGATCTCCGCCCTTATGATCTTTGTGTTCCAAAGCGCCTATTTCAGCGCCAGCGGCATCACGGGAGAGACATTGGAACAAGCCACCAAGTATTACCGCCTTGTGCCGATCAACGCTTTTCTGACCATTGTGATCTTCTATCTTGAGCAGATGGTCTACAGCGACGGAGACGAGCTTTGCAACAACATCTGTTACGGCTTCCAGATAGGCGGCAACATCATCTGCTCGGTCATTCTGACAAAATTCTTCGGAATGACGGGTATCATCTTAGGCTCGGTCATAGGCAACAGCCTCGGTATCCTTGCCTGCCTGTGGCACTTTTTCCGCAGGAACAACACCCTGCATTTTGTGTGGCACCTGTCCTTTAAGGATTTCCTGCTTACCTCGAGGTACAGCATCGTGGATTCCTCCGTATATATCTGCTGGGGATTGATGGACTATGTAATGATAGGTTTCATTTCACGCAGCTACGGAGATCCGGGCTTGATAGCGTTGGCAGTTGTCGTAAGCCTGATCGAGTTCGGCGTCGTTCTGGACGGCGTGGGAATGGCGATGCAGCCCCTTGTCGGTACCTATTACGGAGAAAAGAATCACAGGCTCATAAAGCGGGTCACGAAGGCGGGCATCAAAGCAGCGATCGCAGAAGGAGCTGCGGCGACCTTGCTTATTATGATCTTTGCGAAGCAGTTCTGCGGCCTGTTCGGAGTTACCGATGGAGCTTCGCTCACTTCGTCGGTAACGGCTATTCGGATAGTCTGTCTCGGATTTGTGTTCTGCAGCCTGGTCTCACTCACCACTTCTTACTATATGCTGATCGACCGTATAGCTATGGCGACCTGTTTCGCGTGTCTGCAAAACGGCTTGCTTTATATCCTCCTGCCGGTACTCGGATCACTTCTTTTCGGAATAAACGGTCTGTGGGCGGGATTTGTCGCTGCTCCGATACTGACGCTTGTTTTCGCTATGCTTTTTGTGTATCTCAGATTCGGCAAAAACGACTTCCCCTTCTTGCTGGGTGATATGGATACCGAGATCGTTGTTATGGACGATATACTTAGTCCGGAGTCCGTATCTGCACTCTCCGCACAGGTCACAGATCGCCTGATCTCCCATCAGTACCCGAAAAAGACGGCAAACCGGGCCGGGTTGTTTGCGGAGGAGATAGGGCTCACCGTCCTCGATATCAATAAGCAGTCAAAGAAGCCGATACTGGTGGAGCTTTCACTTTTCTTTGAAGACGGTCAGGTGCTTATCATAGAACGGGATTCGGGAAAGCTTTTCGATCTGACCGACCCCGACGCACAGGTCAGCGGACTCAGCGGATTCGTGTTGAGCGGTCTGATGGAAGCACACAAAGAAAAGGCGTATCTCGTTACTACGGGTTATAACAGGAACATGATACGCTTTTCGCGGGAACCGGAAACGGCAGGGGAAATGTAAAATGAATGCATCCTTTATCCTCCCGATCCGTCACAGATCCATTCTGAAAGACCAGTTCCCGATAGTTTTATCTTTGTATGTAAGCGTTTCTTTTTTTATCAGCGTGAACCCGTTTTTAGTATAAAAGGCCACGTTTTTCTCAGAATTGGTAGTAACGGTCATCAGATCTCCGCCATTAGCTTTTACCAACGGGATAACAAGATCCTGTATCGCACCGGATCCGATTCCGTGCTTTTGATATTTCGGATCAACGGCCAGGAAATACAAATGCCAGCGGGGTTCGGGAATGCTTTTTACAACAGTTTCCGTTTTATCTGACAATTCCATATACTTAAGGGTGTCTCTGAGCCCGATCCTGGCTATGATACCCGCCATTCCGCTGACAGCATAATCCCAAAAACCCACCGGTTTGTCTGAGGGCTTCTCAACGATCACGATAACTCTGACCTTTCCAGCCTCAATACCTATATAGCAGTCATCCTTGCGGACAGTAGCTTTGAATATCCCCTTAATAAGATGCTCATAAAAACTGCGCAGCTTTTTCTCTGATTTGAACCGGTCTTTGAAAACTCCCCAAAAAAGCGGATAATCAACAAAAGACTTCGTGAAGACCTTTAATACCTCAGCTTCATACGAGCTGTCATAATGCTTATATTTTACCATTTTCATATTCTCCTTATGAACCGTGATATCTGCTGAGATCATTATAACATAATTCATTGAAAAGTCAACAACCTATCCGCAGCGGAAGTGCCAAAGGCTGCGCAGATGTTTGGCCTTGACACATCAGTAAGAGTCAATTTGCTGAGCGTGAGTCATACGCTGAGTATTGGAAGTAGATCAGTCGGAAAGGTAAAGCGAGGAGGAATAATAAAACATAAAACTATTGTTTTGCTTGAAAACTCAGAAAAAATATGGTATACTGAAACAAAGCACAGCGACACTTTGTGTTCGTAAAATAATAAACTAAAAGGATGTGGAAACATGAAAAAGAAAGCAGCTGTTTGTGCTCTCGCGCTCACCCTCGCAGTGCTGACCTCCTGCGGTGACAGCTCGTCATCAAGCGAGAACAAAAAGAACGAGACCCCGGAAACTGACAGGGAAACTATCTATCAGGTATCACTTTTACAGGGCTTGACACTCGGCGACTATAACGGAAGCATAAGCGTCAAGGAGCTGAAACAGAAAGGCGATACAGGCATAGGAATATTTGAAGGTGTCAACGGAGAGCTTATCATGGTTGACGGAACTGTTTACAGAGCAAAGGCAGACGGCTCAATAGAAACTGCGCCTGATGACGAAACTATCCCGTTTGCAAATGTCACATTCTTTGACTCTGATGAAAAGCAGGATATCAGTGATATATCAAGCATTGCCGACCTTAAAAAGCTGCTTGATGAAAAGGTCGAAAAGCTTGGCAAAAACCAGTTCTATATGGTCAGAGTTGACGGTACATTCAAGAAAATGCACGCTCGCAGCGAGCTGAAGCAGGAAAAGCCATACAAGCCGCTTGCGGAAGCGCTTAAAACAGACCAGAGAGAATTCAGTTGGGATAATATCGAGGGAACGGTGGTTGCCTTGTATTGTCCTGAGTATATGAAAGACCTCAACGCTGCAGGCTGGCATCTGCACTTTGTTTCAAAGGATAAAGCGTACGGCGGTCATGTACTTGAGCTTGATGTAGACAAAGCGGAGCTTAAAATAGACTGCACACAGGGCTTTAATATGCAGCTGCCTGATACGGAGATGTTCCCGACACTTGATCTTACCAAAGACCAGTCGGAAGACATTAAAAAGGTCGAGACTAAGGACTGAATGCCCGCATCAGAATGCCAGTCAAGCAGGTCAGTGTTCATCAAAACGAGGATAAGAGCATTGACATCAGCTTCGGAATGAATGGCGACCGGGAGGGTTCCAAAGCGATATATCCTGATCCAAGAGCATAAAACACAGAAAAGCGTGGGGAAAACCTCACGCTTTTTGCAGTTCTCAAGATATGAAACAAAAATCGCCATATATGGTTTCGCTTCATTGACAAATACAATGTTTTGTGCTATAAAACTATATTATAGCAAGCACAGATGCGCGGAGCTCTGGCGGAAGGGGATCGGCAGCTATGCCAAAGCGTATAACGATCATGCCATTTATTGGAATTATAACGGCTCTGCGGGGCAGCTTTGCCCTGCGGGGCTTTTTGAGTTGATCCGGACATATTCTTAACAGGAGGAAAAAACATGACAATAAGCAAAAAGCTGAAAGGATCACTGCGGGGCTGGTAGCTCTTGCACTTATGGCGGGCGCCGTCCCTGCGGATATCGCGCGGTTCGACCCGTTTGAAGCCGTGCCGGTCTCGGCGGAGCCGGAGGAGCATACTGCTCCCTATGTTGTAACTGAGGGCAGCGATGTTGTTCTGCACCTTGCAGGCTCGGAGTGGACTAAAGATGACGTTGAAAATTTGCTCGATGGATCACAATACAGCAAACCGGATATCACTAAGATCATAGCCGACGGGGGAACTGTTCTTCCGGCAAACTGTTCACAACTGTTCTATGGTCTCGGCAGCAAATTCTGCAATGTGAAAAGCATTGACCTCAGTAATGCAGATGCGTCGGGTGTTACCGATATGAGCTATATGTTCGCCTATTGCGAGAAAATGACCGAGCTTATTCTCGGAGATGATTTTGATACAAGCAGCGTTACCGATATGAACAGTATGTTCTTCTCATGCAGATCTCTGTCTGCTCTTGAACTGGGAAACAGCTTTGATACGAGCAAGGCTACAAATATAGGTTTTATGTTCGGCTACTGCAGCAGTCTGACTGCCCTCGATCTGAGAGATAAATTTGATACAAGCAAAGCTGAATATGTGGCACATATGTTCACAAGCTGCGACAGTCTTTCAAGGATCACCCTTAACAACAAATTCTCTACAGGCATCACTGATGGGATGTATCTTCCCAACGGTAACGGCTGGTATAAAGGAACGGAAAAGATCTCCGGCAGCGGAAATAATGCCGTGATAGCCGCGTCGAACTTTGATGCAAAAGGCACTTTGATCACAAAGGGCATCGTCAATGAGTTCCAATTCACAAACCTTACCCTGAAAGACGACCTGGGGCTGAACTTCTATGTCAGCAACGTTACCGACGACAGCATGGGCAGCCTTTCCGTCAGGTTCACCGGTAAGTGTGCGGAGAACGGAACCGTGATACCCCTTACGAAAAAGGTCATTGACGGAAAGAACTATTACTGCGCCGCCGCAAAGGAGACCGCTATGGCCAACGCCCTGTACGAATACTACAAGGCAGCAAGGGAATACATTATCACCTCTGACCTTTCGATCATTGATCACGATATCACCCTGCAGGACGGCGAGGTGCTGACCGGAAAGAGCTACAACTCTAAAAAGATATGCATAGCCGAGGGCGCGACTGTCACGCTGAAGGATGTGTATCTCCGCCCTGACGGCACGTATGCGGGGATCATCTGTGATAACAACTGCACGATCATATTGGAAGGCAAAAACACGCTCGTAGGCGGAGGTTATGATGATAGTGATTACACTTACAAGGATTATCCCGGCATTTACATAGCCCCGAACAAGACCCCTACTACCGACGGAACAGGCAGCCTCTCTGTAGATCATAATAACATCATAGGCTCCGGAGCAGGCATCGGCGGAGGCACACGTATGAATTGCGGGAATATCGTTATAAACGGCGGAACGATCAATGTGGTCGGCGGAGCAGGAGCGCCGGGTATCGGTTCCGGAGATTATGCTACTGGCGGAAATATTATCATTAACGGCGGTACTGTCAATGCAAAAGGCGGTATGTTTGCACCGGGTATCGGCTCCGGCCACGAAGAAAGCTCCTGCGGAAATATCACCATTACAAACGGAGTAACAAAGGTGACTGCTACAGCCGGAGAATTCTCACCTAACAGCATAGACGCCGGAAAAAACGGCACCTGCGGCACGGTAACGATAGGCGGCACTACAGGCCCGATCTCAGAGAGCCCTTACACCTATGAACCTGAACATTAATGACCGAAAGGACAGGACAGCTATGAAAAAGTATGAATATACCGGACTCGAAATAGAGATCATCGAATTTGAGTCGGAGGACGTTATCCTCACCAGCGACCCCGACGAGACCACCGGATTCTGCGGGCAGCACGGATAAACAAACTGCTGCACAGCGCTTGACATCACTTAAAATCAAACACCCGTAGTCTGACCGTCCGCCCGGCGGCGGATCCGGGAATAACGGGTCGGGATCACTTCGGCCGCAGAGATAGCTGTGTTCCTGCGGCAGATGATCCCGACCCTTTTTGTTTCAGTAAAACATGAAGTGAGAGATCAGTTCTGCCGTTTTGGTGATTTTTTCAAAAAGCGCTTGAATTGATCTAAGAAATGTGTTATAATTATACAAACTATGGCAGCGCGATCTGCAAGCCGGAAAAGAGGTATTTCTATGAAGATAACGAATTTCAGCCCGATCATCGTCACGAAAGACGCGAAGTCTGTGACCGGGCTTTTTGAAGCCCTCGGATTTGAGCATCGGCACCGGAAGGAAGGCGTGGGTGACGGAAAAGTGAACGTCTACGATATGAAGCACCCTGACGGTTTCCGGGTGGATGTGGCTCAGACCGACGGTCTACCCCAGGATCAGACCCTTATCAGAATGAACGTGGATAATATCGAAGAAGCCTTAGAGCTTCTTGCCGCCCGCGGATTCAAGAACCCCCTCGGGGATGAGATCGAAGACAGCGGCTCGTCGAGGACCGCCCTGATGGTCTCGCCCTCAGGCTTTGCTGTCCGGGTCATCCAGCACACGAAATAAAGAAAAGGGAGAAACACTATGAAGATCAAGCCCTTATTACTCACTGCCCTGCTTGCCGTGTCCTTATCCTTCGGCGGCTGCGGCAATAATGATCCCGATACAAGCAGCAAAAATGAAACTCCTGCAAGCACCGCCGACGTCCGGGATATACTCTCGCCGAGGGAGCGAATGGGTGAGGAACCCTCCGATTCCCCCGACTGGGTAAAGGCTCTGCCTCAGGCTGCGACCGCAACTCAGATGTTTGTGGTGGCGGGCTACGATAAGAGCAGCGCCTGGATATCCTTCCACGAGAAGGATGAAAACGGAAACTGGAAGATGCTGATGACAACTCCCGGCTTTACCGGGCTGGACGGCATCGGTCAGGCCAGCGAGGAGGTCTGCTGCACTCCCCAGGGCGTTTACGGCTTCAACTGCGCCTTCGGCATAGCCGACGATCCGGGCTGCGCCATGCCCTATTACAAGGCCGACGAGAAAACCTACTGGTCCTCCGACGACAGAGAGGGTATGCGCTACAATCAGCTTATAAAAGATCCATCGGAAGTGCCGGGCCTCGACCTGGAAAAGTGCGAGCATATCTATGACTATATGTATCCCTATCAGTACTGTCTGAACATCAGCTACAACGAGGAAGGAAAGCCCGGTGCAGGCTCGGCATTCTTCGTTCACTGCATCGGCGAGAGAAAGCCCTACACCGGCGGATGTGTTTCCATCCCCGAGGACAGTATGTGCTATCTGATGAAGCACGTCAAGTCCGACTGCGTCGTTATCATCGACAAGATGGACGCCCTGGGCGCGAAGTTCTGAGCCCGGATACTACACAGCAAAGAGAGTGAACTCCAATGGAATACAAAGCAAACAATCTGATCTACGCAGCTGACGGAGAGCTTCTCAACACCCTGAGATGCTGCATCGAGATGACCGAGCCTGTGGACGCCGGGGCGCTGCGGGAGGCCGCAGACCTTGCCATAGGGTGCTATCCCTATTTTTCAGTCAAGCTGGTGCGCAAGGGGGAGGAATATGTCCTGCTCCGCAACTATGCGCCCCTGCCTTTGACCCCCGGCGGCAGAGCCATACCCCTTGGGGGCAGAGAGAGCAGCGGGCATCTGCTGGCGCTGGCTTATGACGACTGCCGGATATATGTTGACACATCCCATTTTCTCACCGACGGAAACGGCCTTTTCCCCTTTATCAAGACCCTGCTGTATTGCTATCTCCATAAGCTCCACCCTGAGGAGGTCTTCGATACCTCAGGCATCGCCCTGCCGGACAGCGATATCCCGGAGGATGAAGCTGACGATTACCCCTTCCCCGATGAACCTCTGCCCTTGTTCCCTCTGGGCTCGGATGATCGTCCGGAGGAGGTCTTTCAAGCAGACGGCCTGCCGGAGGGATATCAGAACCGTGATAACTGGACGTCCTTCAGGGTAAAGGTCGATCAGAAGGATATGATGAAATACGTTTCCAGCATTGACGGCAGCCCCGCCACCTTCGTTTCGTCGGTGATGTATCGGGCTATCTCTCAGGTGCATCCCGATGCGGAGCTGCCCATAGTCTGCGGTATGCAGCACCAGTACAGGCGGGCTCTCGGCAAACCAAGCAGCCACCTCTGCCATGTGAACATAGTACCCATAACCTACACCGACAGGGTACGTCACAGAGGCATAGAGCTGCTCAACACCCTGGCCCGCGGCACTCTGATACTCCGCGCCGACGATGCCAACGACCGCAAGAGCGTCAACGCCCACATATTTAACGAGAACAAGCTCAAAGACCTGACCCTTGCCGAAAAGCACGACCACATGAAGGCTTTCTTCCTTGACGGTATAGGCCGCAGCACCTTCGAGGTCAGCTATACCGGGCGGGTGCCCTTCTGCGGGCTGGATAAGTACATAGCCTCCTTCTCGCCCATGCTCGACATGAGCCTGAGCGGGGGCATATCCGTGGAGATATTCTCGGTAAGAGACGATTTCTGCATCAACATCATGCAGCGGAACGACGACAGCAGATACGCCGAGCAGTTCGCCTGTCTGCTCAGACAGAACGGTATAGACAGCGTGTGGGACGCTCCGGAGCATTTCGAAATAAACGACTTTGTGCTCCCGGAGTAACCGCACAGCATCAGGGGTGGGAACATGAAAAAGCAGCTTTTATCCATACTTACGGCGGCAGCCATGATGCTTGCGCTTGCCGGATGCTCGGATCCGCAGAAGTCCTCCGAGCATCTTGAGGACTACGTCTTCGCTCTCAAGTATCACGATAACTACAACATATTACAGCTCACGGATATCCATTGGAATGTGAATTCCTCGGTGCAGTCGTCAAAGACCTACCTCGACAAGCTGCTCAAAGAGGTCAGCGCCCACATCAAAGCCGCTCAGGGTGCAGAGGCCGGGATAGACCTGGTGGAGCTCACCGGAGATATGTTCATGCTGGCGAATAATTATCACCTGAACGAGTTCGTGGATTACTTCGAGAAGAAGGCGAAGGAATACGGCTTTGTCTATGCTCCCGTGTGGGGTAATCACGACCGCCACAGTCTCTATAACCCGAAAACCCTTTCGGAGAAGTTCCGCAGCGCCGAGCATTGTATCTACTTCGAGCCCGACGACGATCTCTACGGCAGGAGCAATTACATAATAGACCTCACCGAGGACGGCACCAAGAACACCCCGGCGGTGTGGATGCTGGCGCAGATCGACTCCGGAGCGGGCTTCTCCGAGACGGAGCTCAACCTCGCCATAGACGACGACTATATCCGCCCCGAGCAGACGGAATGGTTCATCAAAGAGCATGAGCTTGCCGGGAAGGACGTTCCAGTCATAGCCTACTACCACATCCCCCAGGACGAGAACCAGAAAGCCTGGCTCGCCGTCACCGAGGAGGGCAAGGACCTCAAAAACAAGTTCTTCAAGCTGGAGGGCTTTGCCGACAACGGCAAGGAGCGGTTCGCCAGCGACTTCATCGACCGGGCAAAGGAGCACAACCTGAAAGCCGCCTTTATGGGGCACGCCCACAATGTTGACTGGACGGTGGAATACGAAGGCGTGGTCATCGGCCTCGGCGTCAAGACCGGAGGGGAGCTTTACTATGCACATATCGACGTAAACTCCGAGGACAAGGATATGCAGGCGGGGCTGGCCTCCACCGGCATCACCGAGAATTTCGACCTTATGGGAGCCTCGCTGGTGACCCTCACCGGCAGGGACGGCTCCTTCGACCTGGAGCACCTCTATTTTAACGAAAGGGAAGCCGGAGACTTTTCCGCTTGGGTGAAATGGTGATGAAAAACGATCCTGACCGTAACGGCTGTGTCCTTTCGGGACTTGGCTCCAAACAGAAAAAGCAGGCCATCGGCGTGCTGATCGCCCTTGCCTTTTTCTTCGTGATCTCTGCGTTTACCTTTATGAATTTCCTCTACTGCCTTTCGGACTGCGTGGGCTCCATAGTCTGCGGCTCCCCGGATGTTTCCCTCCGGGACGCCCTCAGATCCCTGCCGATCTTTCTGTCATTTTTCATGACCCTCAGCGGCCTGATGACGGTACACACCTTCTACCGCAACGAGAGCCCCGACCTCCTTCGCAGGCGGGCAAAAAAGCACGCCCTTATCGGAATCTGCTTCGGCGTGTTTATCATAGTATATGTAATCATCGGGGTGATCTCGGGCAGGTATCTGTCCATCACCGAGGGCGCACCCTCGGCGCTCTACCCCCTTGATGCGGTGCTGTATTCCCTGGGGTCCATCGTCTTCGGGGTATGCATTCTCAGGTATTTCAGAAAAACATCGGAGCCTTTCAGCGGTCCCTCACGGGCGCCGATACCAAAGAGGTTCAGGATCCTCCGATGCACCGTCAGGAGCTTGTGGCTGCTGATAGGGCTTTACGGCTTCTGCGGGTTCTTTTACAGCTTTTTCATACTGGATTTCTCGGCAGGCTATCAGGCTTATACAGCGGCGGCTATGCTGGTATCTCTGGGGGCGTTTCTCAGCGTTGCGGTGTGGGAGCTTTATTACAACAACCTCACCGAGGAAAAGCGCCGTGCAGCCGCTCTCCCGCTGGGGCTGATCTCGCTGCCGCTGTCGGCGGGAGTTATGATATTCTATCTGCTGGCGCTGAAAGGCAACCTTGACGGCCCCTCGAACGTTGGCTTCGGTATAATCCCCATAGCCTACGCCTCGGGCATGAACGTATCTATGGTGCTGGTGGTGCCGGTGCCGCTAATCGTTTCGGTGACGGCGCTTATCAAGGGGATATACAGAAAAGCGAAAGCCCCTCATCCGGAAAAAGGAGCCTGAGAGCTTATGAAACGGCCGCTGTACCGCAGACGGGTATGAAGAGCACTAACGCACAAAGTCCGCAGGTATATATCCGTAAAAACCGCTTTACATTTACTCCGTTATAGGTTATAATACTATAAGCAGATAATTTCTCTTTCA
Source organism: Ruminococcaceae bacterium FB2012 (assembly GCA_900104495.1). Classification (GTDB taxonomy): domain Bacteria; phylum Bacillota; class Clostridia; order Oscillospirales; family Ruminococcaceae; genus FB2012. Next base: position 19,325 of record FMXS01000019.1, read on the forward strand.
TCAAGGGGATAAATGTAAATGAAACAAAAGAAGAAAAACCAGAAGCTGCTCATACAGATCAGCCTTGTACTTATTCCTGTATTCATCGCTCTGATAATCGCGGTGTCCTTTATAATGTATAACTCCACCGTCAACGGCTTTCTTGAAGCGCAGAACAGCAATATGGAGACTATGCTGACCAAGTCTTTTTACGATATAACAGGAAATACCTTTTTCTATGAAGATGTCATGGAATGGGTGATAGAACAGTGGGAAAAGGATCCTGCACTGCCCGTCAGCGATATTACTCAGGAGGAGCTGGGCAAATATATCGACTTCTCCGAAGAGTATCAGGGCATCATCGGTACGATGGACTTTGTTAACAGCATGACTCCCGACCTGCAGGCATATTTTGTCAAGACCAAATTCCGGCTGATGTGGGAGGCTATTATGCTCGAAGCCACAAATAACCGGTATGAAGATCTTTTCCTGATAGATGTTGACGGGGATAACTTTGGGATGGTGCTGTGCGAGTTTAATCTCAACGATGACAGCAAAAATCTGGGTGACCGCTACGATATCGACCTTTCTCAGCATCCCGCCATAGAAAAGCTGATGAAAAACAGTTCCGGTGATATCGAGTTTGAAAAGGTCGAAGATTTCCCGATGAAGGGCAGCTGCTACATAGCCTGCAAGTCTGTGATACTGAGCGGCAGGACAAAGGCTGTCATGGGTATCGTCTATAACTGGGACAGCCTCAGAGAAACGATGAACAGCTCGCTGATGAAGGCTCTGATAATGGGCATCGGCGGGATCGTGTTTGTTATGCTCCTGCTGCTTATCATGCTCTACCGCAGATCCATAAGGCCCCTTGCCAGGATACAGCACAGCGTCCGCAGCTACACCGAAGATAAAGACAGCGCCGCAGTTATCTCGAAGATGTCGCAGATAAAAGAGCGCAACGAGTTCGGTCTGCTCTCTGACGATATCTCCGGGCTGGCCTCGGCCATAGATCAGTATACCCGTGAGATCACGGAGCTGACGGGCGAGCGGGAAAGAGTTGCCGCCGAGCTGGATATGGCAAGAGCGATACAGGCAGGACAGCTGCCGAGGGTTTTCCCGGCCTTCCCCGACAGGAAGGAGCTTGATATTTACGCCGGCATGACTCCCGCGAAGGAAGTGGGCGGCGATTTCTACGATTTCTTCTTTGTGGACGAGGATCATCTTGCCCTTGTGATCGCCGACGTTTCCGGAAAGGGAGTTCCCGCAGCGCTGTTTATGATGTCCTCGAAAATGCTGATAAGCAACTTCGCCTCAATGGGTCTCGGCCCTGCCGAGGTGCTGAGGCTCACCAACGAGAAGCTCTGCCAAAACAACGAGGAGGATATGTTCGTCACTGTATGGCTCGGAGTGCTGGAGCTTTCCACCGGAAAGATCACCGCCGCCAATGCAGGTCATCTTAATCCTGCCATCAGGCAGCCGGGGGGCAGCTTTGAGCTGTTTGAGGATAAGCATACCCTCTTCGTGGGGATGTTTGAGAATATAGTCTTTGAGCAGTATGAATTCACCCTTGAAAAGGGCGGCACACTGTTCCTTTACACAGACGGAGTTTCCGAGGCCACCGACAGCAGCGATAAACTCTACGGCACCGACCGTATGATCGAAGCCCTGAACAAAGCCCCCGATGCTTCTCCCAAGAAGCTGCTTGAAAACGTACACGCAGACGTGGATGCCTTTGTAGGCGAAGCTACACAGTATGACGACCTAACCATGCTGGGTATCAAGCTGCTGTAATAAACTCCTCGGTCACATTATTGATCTCTGCCCCTTGATTTTTGTTCGTGTCAGTGGTATAATCAATATATAAAGTGCTTTGATCATAACGATCCGGACAGGAGGATAAATATGACTATCAAAAAAACCAGGGACGGCGACTCTCTGACACTGGAACTACAGGGACGTCTTGACGTAAACAGCGCCCCTGAGCTGAAAGAACTGCTGGACAGCGAGCTCAGCGGTGTGACTGCTCTCGTCTTTGATCTGAAAGAGCTTGAATTCATCTCGTCAGCGGGCATAAGAGTAATCACCGCCGCACAGAAGCAGATGAACAAGCAAGGCAGTATGAAGATCAAAAATGTAAACAGCATCATAACCGAGATCTTCAAGCTGACCGGACTTATAAATGTTTTTGATATCGAATGACCGGGGGCTGTACGCAGCCTCCCGGCACGGAACGGGTATCTCCGCTGAGGCGGGGGTACCCGTTCTGCATTCTCGGATGAATGATCTGCTCTCCGGCTGAGAAACAGAACATAGATTTTTGTAATTTTCGTCAAAAACCCAACCTTCTAAGGTTGCAAAAATATTATAAGTGTGTTATAATATAATGAGGCCGACACGGCAAAAATCATTTGGGAGGATCAGTTATGAACAGGATTTATTCCATGATAAGCGACAGCATCAAGCGTTTCGGAAATAATCCCGCCGTCACCGATACCGGCAGCGGCGAGAGCCTTACATACAGTCAGCTGGACGAGCTTGCCCGCAGGATCGCAGGAAAGCTTATAAGCTCCGGAGTGCGCCCCGGAGACTTCGTTACCGTGGAGCTGCCGAGGCGTATGGATTACATAGCTGCTATGCTGGGCGCCTGGTACGCCGGAGCATCCTATGCGCCGCTTTCGGACAGCTATCCCGGGGACAGGCTTGCCTATATCAGGGAAAACTGCAAGGCTGCGGCTGTCATCGACGAAGCATTTATGTCCGGCATCGAGGCGGAACAGCCTCTTGATAATACAGTCCTTCCTGACGAGAGCGCCAGCGCCGTGCTTATCTACACCTCCGGCTCCACCGGCCGACCCAAGGGCGTGCTGCACGATTTCACCAGCGTTACCGAGTCGGTGCTCCGCTACACCAAGCTCATGGAGCTTGACGAAAACAGCCGTCAGGCCATCGGCGCATCTCTGACCTTTGTGGCATCCCTGCAGGCGGTGTGGGCGCCGCTGTCAATGGGGCTGACCGCATTTCTGCTGCCCTATGAAGTCATCGGCGACCCTGTTCAGCTTGCGGAAAATTTTGACCGTTTCGGCATAACTCACTCCTTCATCAGTCCGAAGATAATGAAGCTGTTCAAGCGCAAGGGCAGCTCTCTGAAATGCGTGATAGTCGCCGGAGAGCGGGTATCGAACGTCTATGACCCGGACTTTAAGATCATCTGCTCCTTCGGGCAGACCGAGACTGCCGCCGCTGCGACGGCTTTCACGATTGACAGGAAATACGAGAACACCCCCATCGGCAAAGCGATAGACGGAGTGTATACCTACATCCTCGGCGAGGACTGCAGCGAAGCCGACGAGGGTGAGCTTTGCATTTCCGGGCATTTTGCCTCCTGCTATCTGGGTCTGCCGGAGCAGAGCGCAAAGACATTTGTTGAAAACCCTTTCAAAGATAGGGACGGCTGCCCCCGCATGGTGCGCACCGGGGATATCGTCCGCAGGGATGCAGACGGCGACCTGATCTATCTCAACCGCCGCGACTGGATGGTGAAGATCAACGGCCAGCGTGTGGAGCCCGGCGAGACCGAAACAAGGCTCTCGCAGATAGAGGGCGTTACTGCCGCTGCCGTGCGGAGCTTCACCGACTCAAACGGACAGACCTATCTTTGCGGCTATTACACCGCCCCGGAAAAGCTCCCGGACAGCTTTATCAGGGAGAAACTTGCCGAGGCGCTGCCCGCATATATGATACCCCGCTTCATCCTGCACCTTGACACTCTGCCCCTCAACGAGAACGGCAAGCTCGACCGAAACGCTCTCCCCGAGCCCAAGGCCGAGGACTTCGCCGCCGAATACAGAGCCCCGCAGACCGATGAGGAAAAGCTGGTCTGCAAGGCCTTTGAGGAGCTGCTGGGTCTTGAAAGAGCCGGTGCCGACGATGACTTCTTCGCCCTGGGCGGCGACTCCATAAAGGCCGTGATGCTCCAGGAAAAGCTGTCGCAGTATTCCCTTACTGCGGGGCAGATATTTGAAAACCGCACCCCTGCCGGGATAGCGGCCTGCCTTGCCGCGAAGGAGCAGATCAGCTTCGACTTCCCGGAGAAGGACGCCTACCCCATGACAGACCCGCAGCTGGGCATCTATCTTGCCAACATTCTCGACGCAGAGAGCCTTGAATACAACAACCCCGTTACCCTGTTTCTGGACAAGGACACCGGCATCACTGCGCAGACACTTGCGGATGCGGTCAAGCAGACAGCGGAGCTTTATCCGTCTATTAAAGTCTGCGCCCGCACCGTGGATTCCGTGCCCTGTATGGTGCCTGTGCCCGATATGATTATCGACGTTCCCGTCATCGCCGCCGAGCTTGCCGACGAGGACGGGCTTTGCCGTGACTTCATCAAGCCCTTCGATCTTGAAAAGGGCCCGCTGTTCAGATTCGCGGTATACGATACCCCCGCGGGCGTGATGTTCATAAGCGACGTTCACCACCTGATAACCGACGGCACTTCCCTTTCGCTGTTCATGAAGAACCTCTCCCTGATCTGCGCGGGAAAGGAGCCTGTAGCCGAGACCGTCAGCAGCTTCAGGCTCAGCTCCTACGAGCAGGAGCTGAAGTCCGGCGAGCGCTATCAGGAGTGTAAAAAGTTCTTTGACGATATGCTGGCGGGAGCAGAGACCGATTCAAATCTTATCCCCGACGAGATCACCGATCCCCCCGGGACAAAGGGCGGAGTGCAGCGGTTCAGCGTTTCGGAGCACGCTCATAAGATACAGTCTCTCTGCAAGAAGCTGGGCATCACCGAGAACACCTTCTTCCTCGGAGCCTTTGCCTATGCCCTGGCAAAGCAGTCGGGGCAGGAGCCTGCCTCGCTGTGCGTGGTGGAAAACGGCAGACATCTTCCGGAGCTGCAATATACTTTCGGAATGCTGGTTCATACGCTGCCGCTTTACATAAAGACCGAGGACAGCAAGAGCGTTTCCGACTATCTCTCCGAGGTGCAGAGGATACTTTTCGGCAGCCTCGATCACGACCTTGTGTCCATAGTTCAGCTTGCAAACGAGTACGAGGTGAGCTCGGATATCCTCTTTGTATATCAGGGCGAGATGTTCGGCGGGGTGGACTTCGGCGGCAAGACCGTCACTCCCCATATCCGCAAGACCGGTGATGCCGTCTCGAAGCTCTCCCTGGATGTGTTCAAGGAGCAGGGCGGTTATACCCTTTCCTTCGAGTACAGAAAGGATCTCTACCTTGACGAGACGGTGGAGAATTTCGCCCGCCTGTATATGAACATAGTCAAGGGCTTGACCGAATGTGACAGGCTCAGCGGGATAGAGCTTTGCGGCGAGCGGGAAAGAGCTTTCATCCGCAAGGCCAACGACAACAAAGTCGAATTTGACCGCAGCCTTACCCTCACGGAGCTGTTCCGCAGGCAGGCAAAGGCTCACCCGGATAATATCGCGGTGTCCTTCAAGGGCAAGAGCCTGACCTATGCGGAGCTTGACCGATACAGCGAGAACCTCGCAAGGCTGCTCGCTAAGCAGGGCGTTAAGCGTGAACAGCCTGTGGGCATAATGGTGAAGCGCTGCGAGCTGTTCCCGGTATGCACTTTAGGCGTGCTGAAAGCCGGCGGAGCCTGCCAGCCCCTCGACAGCAACTACCCTCAGGACAGGCTTGAATTCATGCTGGAGGACTCTAAAGCCCAGATCGTCATTGCCGACGACGAGCTTGCGGGGCTTATCCCCGGCTTCGGCGGGACGGTGATTTCTGCCAACAGCATCTACGACCTCCCGGAGGACAGAGAGACCCAGCTTGACGCTCCCGACGCGCACACTCTGTTCGCGCTGATATATACCTCCGGCTCCACGGGCAAACCCAAGGGCTGTATGCTGGAGCACGCCAATCTTGTGAACTTCTGCATCTCCTTCGCAGAGAAGTTTGACGTTACATCCGAGGACAGGTTCGCCGCCTTCGGAGCCTTCGGCTTCGATGCCTCCATGCAGGATATCTATCCCGCCCTCACCCACGGGGCTTCGGTGTATATCGTTCCCGAGGAAACAAGGCTCGATCTTGTGGAGCTGCATGAGTTCGTCATCGGCAATAAGATCACCATGATGGACTGCACCACACAGCTGGGCAGACAGTACATCACCGCCTACCCCGAGAGCCCATATATGAGGATATTCACCGTGGGCGGAGAGAAGCTTGTGCCCTGCGAGCCCCCGGAGTTTGAGTTCTGGAACACCTACGGCCCCACCGAATGTACTATCTATGTAAGCGACTACCACGTTGACAGGCAGTACGAGAGCGTGCCGATCGGCAAGAGCTTCGGCAACTGCGATATCTACATTCTCGACAGGTGCGGCAGGCTGCTGCCTCCCGGAGCTGTCGGGGAGCTTGCCGTGTCCGGATATCCCGTAACAAGGGGTTATCTCGGCAGGGAAGACCTGACGGCGGAGAAATTCATCGCCAACACAGTTTTTGATATCCCCGGCTACGAGAGAACATATCTTACCGGCGACGTCTGCCGCTATCTCCCGGACGGAAATATCCAGTTCGTGGGCAGGCGGGACGAGCAGGTGAAGATCAGGGGCTTCCGTATCGAGCTCACCGAGATAGAGCGGCGCATAAGAGAATATGAAAGCATCACCGATGCCAGCGTTATTGCAGTGGAGCTGCCCGGCGGCGGCAAGGCTGTGGCGGCCTATGTGGTGTCGCCCGAAAAGGTGGATATACCCTCCCTCAACCGCTTCATCGCCGACGAGCTGCCGCCATATATGGTGCCCTCTGTCACCATGCAGATCGACAGCATACCCATAACTCCCAACGGCAAGGTGGATAAACGCAAGCTCCCGAAGCCCACGATCCAGAGCGGCGACGACAACGCCCCGAGGCAGTTAAGCAGCCTCGAAAAGCGCCTCTGCGAGACTGTAAGCGCCATCACCGGCTTTGAGTGCAGCTGCGTCACCGAGAGCCTGATCTCCATAGGCCTCACCTCGCTTACCACCATAATGTTCGCGGCGAAGCTCTTTGATGAGTACGGCCTGAAAGTGGGCGTCTCCGAGCTTATGGAGGAAGACTGCACCCTGATGACCGTTGAGGATATGATCGTTGAGCATTTGCTGACCTCCAAGGGCGGGACAGCTGCCGAGACAGAGCATATTCAGCGCACCTCTTCGCCTCTCGGCTCGGAGCAGCTGGGCGTTTACTATGACAGCATGAAGCAGCCGGATTCCACGGTCTACAACATCCCGGTGAAGTACACCTTCCCGAAGAAGACCGACGTCCGCAGGCTGAAAGACGCCCTTGAAAAACTGATACTTGCCACCCCGGTGCTTTGCTCACGCATCGTCCTTGACGGCAACGGCATAACCCAGCAGATCATTCCCGATCTCAAGCCGGAGATACCTGTCACCGCCGTTGATGCTGACGCGCTTGATCTGTATATGAAGTCCTTTGTCAAGCCTTTCAGACTTTCAAGCGGCCCCCTGTTCCGTGCGGAGATAATAGAGACCGACAGCAGCGTTATCCTGCTCTTTGATGCGCACCACGCCGTTATGGACGGACTGTCTCTCTCGGTATTCATAAGTAAGCTCACGCAGCTCTACACCGACGGCTCCGAGCCCGGGACGGACAGCTCCTACTACGACTATATCGCCGAGGAAGCGGAACTTGAAAACAGCGAAGCCGGCGAGAAAGCCAGAGAGTATTACAAGGAGCTGTTCTCGGATTACGAGAACGCCAGCGATATCACTCCCGACTTAAACGGCGAGCCGGAAACCGGCGCTCTCGGCGAGGCGGTATGCCTTGTTGACCGCAGCCGCGCCGAGGCCTTCTGCCGGGCGGGACAGTTCACCCCTGCGGCGCTGTTCCTTGCGGCGACACAGTACGCAGTGAGCCGCTGTACCGGCGACAGACAGGTCTATATGTCCATGATCTCCGGCGGCAGACAGGACGTAAGATATATCGATTCTATCGGTATGTTCGTCAAGAACCTGCCCCTCCATGCCGTCATCGACACCGAGAGAACGGCGCAGCAGTTCGTCACCGATACCGCCGCAGCAATTGCCGCCGCGCAGAAGAACAGCGTTTATCCCTTTATCAGGCTGTTCGACAAGTACGGCTTTGCCTCGAAGATCAACTACGCCTGCCAGCTTGGCATTGAAGGTGAGATAACCCTTGAAGGCGAGACAGTCACCGAGGAAGCTATTATCGCTCCCGCACCGAAGTTCAGCCTGTCCGTCCATATCGAGGAGGGCGGTGCCGACAGCATCGCCGTAAAGGTGCAGTACAACACGGCGCTGTACTCCGAGAAAGCGGCTATGATGATATCCTCGGCGATAGCACGGACGGCGGAGAACATCATCTCCGAGCCCGCCGGAAAGCTCTGCGGGATTAGTATGCTCACCGAAGCGGAGAGCCGCAAGCTCGCTGATTTTGCCTCCGGCGGAAAGCGGGAGATACCCGTTCACCTGTTCCACGGGCTCTTTGAAGCACAGGCTGCAAAACACCCCGACAGGACGGCTCTTATCGCCTGCGATGCAAGCTTTACCTATGCCGAGCTCAACGCTGAAATGAACAGGCTCGCCAACGCTCTGACAGACCTCGGCGTCTGCCGCGGCGACAGAGTAGCCATACTCCTGCCGAGAACCAGCAGACAGATAATCGCTATGTACGGCGCCCTGAAAGCCGGGGCTGCCTACATCCCCTGCGACCCCGAATACCCCCAGGAGCGCATTGACTACATCCTTGAAAACAGCGGTGCGAAGTTCATCATCACCGATGTGCCGAGGGGCTTCTCCAACGAAGTCTATGCCGAAGACTTGCTGAAATGTGAGAACACCACCGCTCCCGACAGCGGCGTTACTCCGGATGATACCGCTTATCTTATTTACACCTCCGGCTCCACAGGCAGACCCAAGGGCGTTGCGGTGGGTCACGGCTCTATCGCAAACTATCTCACGCCTTTCCCCGAGAACATACACATCAAGGCTCTTGCCGACGAGGGCAGCGTCTATGTTTCGGTGACGACAGTATCCTTCGATATGTCGCTGAAAGAGACCGCAGCCGCCCTCTGCAACGGGCTTACTCTCGTGCTGGCTGACGAGGCTCAGACCAAGGATCCGCAGAAGCTCTGCGCTCTCTTTGAGCAGACCGGCGGCGACGTATTCAACGCCACGCCCTCAAGACTTGAACAGTATATGCTCCTTGACAGCTTCCGCAGCGTGCTGGCGGGGTGCAGGATCATAATGTGCGGCGGCGAGAAGTATTCTCCCAAGCTGCTTGAAAACCTGAAAGCCGTCACCAAAGCGCGTATCTTCAACACCTACGGCCCCACCGAGATCACAGTTTCCTGCAACGCCAAGGAGCTCACCGACGAGACCGAGATCTGCGTGGGCAGACCGCTGCTCAACGTCAACGAATACATCGTTGACAACGACGGCAACCTGCTGCCTCCCGGTGCGGTGGGCGAGCTCTGGGTCGGCGGTACGGGCGTTGCCAAGGGTTATCTGAACAATCCCGAGCTCACTGCTAAGAGCTTCCATGAGCTTAACGGCGAGCGCATCTACAAGACCGGCGACCGAGCCCGCTGGACCGATGACGGCGACATTAAAATCCTCGGCAGAAACGACGATCAGGTGAAGCTGCGGGGGCTCAGGATAGAGCTGGGCGAGGTGGAAAAGGCCATACTCTCCTGCGAGGGTGTAAAGCAGGCAGTGGCGATCATCGGAAAGATCAACTCGGCGGAGCATCTCTGCGCCTACTACTGCGCCGAGGAGAGCATCACCCCCGACGCCGTAAAGGAGCATATCTCAAAGCGGCTTGCGGCATATATGATACCCTCCTGCCTGATACGAATGGACGCCATGCCCCAGACCCCCAACGGCAAGACCGACGTCCGGGCGCTGCCGGAGCCTTATCTTTCCTTCAATACCGAGTTCAGCGAGCCCGTCAACGAGACGGAGAAGCAGCTTTGCGATATCTTTGCGCAGGTGCTGAGCCTCGATAAGGTCAGCGCCGACAGCAGCTTCTTCGACCTGGGCGGCACTTCGCTTACCGTTACCAGCGTGCTCGTGAACGCCAACGAAAAGGGGCTTGAGATATCCTACACCGATATTTTCGCGCTGAAAACTCCCCGGGCTCTTGCCGCAAAGGCTCTCGGCGGTCAGAGCGACGACGACGGCCTTTCGGGTTATGATTACAGCGCCTTTGACAGCATACTCAAAGCCAACGAGTTCAAGCTCGGAGCAGGCAAGCCCAACGCTGTGGGTGATCTGCTGCTCACGGGTGCCACAGGCTTCCTCGGCATACATATCCTCAGAAACTTCCTTGATAACTTCAAAGGCAAGGTATGGTGCCTGATAAGAGACCGCAAGGACAAAGGCATCCCGTCGGAGCTTATGCTCAAAGGAATGCTCCACTATTATTTCCCCGGTGAGTATGACGGCCTCTTCGGAGAGCGCATCTTCGTGGTGAACGGCTCTGTCACCTCGGACAGCTGGTTTGAAGAGCTTAAGGATACGAAGATAGACACCGTCATAAACTGCGCGGCTCTGGTAAAGCACTTCTCCGATACCGACGATATCGAGCGGGTCAATGCAGGAGGCGTAAAGAACCTTATCGGCTTCTGCAAGGAGCATAACAGTATGCTGGTGCAGATCTCGACAGGCAGCGTGGCGGGGGACAGAGTCAACGGCTATCCGGCAGCAGGCAAAAACCTCGACGAACAGAGCTTCTACTTCGGACAGTACATCGACAACCAGTATGTAAAGAGCAAGTTCCTTGCGGAGAGGTACGTCCTCGAAGCGGTGCGTGACGGCCTCAGAGCCAAGATAATGCGCGTCGGCAACCTTGCCCCCAGATCATCGGACGGCGAGTTCCAGATAAACTTTGCCACCAACGGCTTTATGGGCAGGCTCCGGGCCTACGATCTTATCGGGGCTTATCCCTATTCCATGATGAATTACCCAGTTGAGTTTGCCCCCATAGACGAGACCGCCGACGCCATAATGAAGCTCTGCACCACTCCCGATAGCTGTATCATCTTCCACCCCTTCAACAACCACTTCATCCCTCTCGGTGATATCATTCTGAGGATGAAGGAGGCTGGCCTTGATATCAGGCTTGCCGAAACGGATGAGTTTGTTTCCCGCCTCGACAAGGTACGAAACGACCCGAAAAAGGCGGCTATGCTCACTACCCTGCTTGCCTACGACAACAAGGACAGCTCAAAGAAGGTAGAGATGATCTCCGTTGACAACGAGTATACCACGCAGGTGCTTTACCGCCTGGGCTTCAGCTGGTCGATGACGGCGGAGAGCTACATCATAAACTTCATCACCCTGCTGAACGGGCTCACTTTCTTTGACGCAGGAGGCGGTGCGGAATGACGTTGAAAAGAAACAGCGTCCTGTTAAACAGGAAGTTCAATGAATATCTTATCCCCGCCATTCTCAGCGCAATGTCCATACTGCTGGCGTCCTTCATCGACGGCATCATCGTTTCCGACCTCATAAGCCCCGACGCGCTGTCGGCTGTGTATCTTTCCGACCCGGTGATACTGTTCTTTCAGGCCGTGTTCTTCCTCTTCGGCATCGGCGGGCTCATAAGCATATCCACCGCTCTCGGCAACCGGGACAACCGCAAGGCCAATGCACTGTTCACCCTTGCCGTGGCGGGCTCGGTGATATCTGCGGTGCTGGTGACGGTGTTCGGAACGCTTTTCACCGACGGCATTGTTTCCCTTATCTGCAACGAGGAAAAGCTCACGGATATGGTGACGGACTATGTGCTCTACAGCTTTTACGGCTGCTCGCTGATAATCATTGTCCCCGCGTTCTCCTTCCTGATGAGAGTTGACGGTCAGCCGAAGCTGGCCTCTGCCATACTTATCACCTCAAACGCCGTGAACCTCATCATGGACTTTGTCTACATCAAGGTCTTTGATATGGGCATAAAGGGTGCCGCCCTCGCCACGGTGACGGGCTACGCCGTCGGACTGGTCTTTGTGATCTACTATCTCTTTTTCAGCAAGAAACGCGCCCTCAGATTTGTTAAGCTCGGCATACAGGAGATAAAACTTCTCGGTGAGCTCTGCGCCAGCGGTATATCCTCGGTGCTGAATACCGTGCTGCTGTTCGTCAAGTCGGTGCTGCTCAACAGGATCGTTATTTCCACCGCCAGCGTTGAGGGCATCGGGGCATTCTCGGTGTGCAATCTGCTGCTGACTTTCATTTCCATGTTCGTCTCCGGCGGTGCGGACACCATGACCCCCATAGTGAGTATGCTCTGCGGCGACAGGGACTACAAGGGCATAAAAATGACCATGAGGCGGACGTTTATCTTTGTCCTCGGCTGCTGTTCGGTGGTGATAGCTTTCGTATGCCTGTTCCCGGAGACGGTGCTGGGCTTCTTCTCCTTCGACGCTCCCGAGAAGCTGGACGCCGGCGTTCCCGCCGTCAGGATATTCTCCCTGAGCCTCATCGGAATGAGCATCAGCTACATTATGATGAACTATTTCCAGTCCACAAAGCACAAGTCCCTTTCGGTGATGATCTCGCTGCTTCGCGGACTGGTGATAACCGTCCCCCTGGCCTGGGGCATGGGTAAGGCCTTCGGTGCCGAGGGCATCTGGTGGTCGATCTTCATTTCCGAAATGCTGACCGCGGCGGCGGTGTTTGCCGTGAGCTTTGTCATCAGCAAACGCAAAAGCGACAAATACAGCGGCATACTCCTCTTTGAGAAAGACGCCGAGAACGCTGCCGAATACGATGTGAGCCTTGAAGCAGAGGCTCAGCAGGCTGTCAGCGTGTCCGAGAGCATCAGCGAATTTGCTCTTGCAAACTCCGTCATCGAAAAGACCGCCCGGTATGCGGGTCTGCTGGCGGAGGAGACCGTGGAGCATATACGCCGCTTCAACACCGGCAAGAAGCCGCCCCGGATAGACCTGTTCTGTAAGGTGCTGCCGGATAAGCTGATCCTCACGGTCAGGGACAACGGCGCAGTATTCGACCCCGCCAAGACCGATGAAGACACCGAGGAATTCTCGAACCTGAAAATGATAAACAGCGTTGCTGAAAACGTTGAGTATTCAAGAGTCATAGGGCTCAACAATATGCTTGTTGAATTAGGGAGGTAAGCAGTATGCTGAAATTTTATCTGTACAATTTTTCACCCACAAGCTCTGCGGAGCAGATCGTCAAAGACATAAATATGATGTGTGATAAGACCATGCAGTACAAGCGCATGGAGGATATCATGCTCTTCGTCGGCGTGCCCACCGCGTCCCTTGAAGCGGTCTGCAAGAGCATCGAGGACAGAGAGCTTGTGAAGCTCTGCTCACAATGTTTCTGCGCGGAGGGCGTTTCCGGTATGCCCACCGCTGAGCAGCTGAAAGGCATCGGCGCCCATGCCGGTATGACCGGACTTGCGGACAGGAGATACATCCTCGGCGAGCCGGACAGCTTCATCAGAGGGGGCGTTGGGAAGCTGCTGTCTCTCGGTATGAAGTGTCTGCTCTGCTTCGGTGAAACTGCTCAGATGAAACAGGAAGGCACAGCCAGAGCCGTTGTCACCGGGCAGATAAAGACCGGCCTTGCAGATGTGACCGTGGATGCCGCCTACCGCACCGGCCTGCTCTATCGTCCGCTGTGGGAATTCGGGGGCGAGACCACAGATCTTGGCTATGCCCTTGAAATGATACAGACGGTCAAGGATGCCGCAGCCTCTGCACTGCCCACCCTGCCGGAGCCTCTGCCCCTGCTCTACGGCGGAACACTTACTGTCCCGCAGCTCAAAGAGCTTTATGAAAAACAGATCATCGACGGCTACTTCGCCGATGCCGCAAACATGACGCCGGAGGAATTTATTGAGCTTATCGACGCTGTGGGCAATGTGTGAGTTTAACTTTCAGAATTGATCCATAAGGAACGTCAGTAACTGACGGGTAGAACAGCTGTAATATGAAACCCTCCTATCTTGTCAGCCGCACCGTTCACCAGCCCGATACGTCATTACCAAAGTATATTAAACCGCGAAAATACGTAAAAAACAGGCAGATGCACAAGTTGCACCTTGTGCATCTGCCTCAACTGTTTATATGGATGAAAATCAAAATAGCAAAAGAAAAAGCCTGTAAATACGGGCTTTGGTGGTGCAGGTGAAGGGACGTTGAACAGTGGCTTCAAGTCTGCTTTCTGCTCCATAAACAAAAAACGTAATATCTCTCGCTTCGCTCAAGATATTACGCTTTTTGTTGGTGCAGGTAAAGGGACTTGAAGCACTACCAGCGCCTGCGGCGTTTTTATGCAGACTGTTGTAAACGCCGATAATGCGCGGTTTGTGAACTTGTGGCCTCGAACCGTTTAATGTGATTTTAAGCCATTTGGGGTAAGAATAATGGCCAAATAATGGCCGGAAATCGTTAAACACAACAGTAAACTTTTTTCACTTTTAAGTTCTACGATCTTGAATTTCTTTGTCAAGCATAGTACAGTACTCTTCAATAATGATTATTCTTCTTTGTTTTTGGGATGTTCTCCTCCGCCTTTCCATTCACCTGTAAATAACCATATTTCATAATAATATAACCATTCTATAGCCCACACTACCATTGTTGTACTTAACAATTGACTTGATGAAAATTCCCAGGCTTTGCATAAACAGATGGAAACTTTATTCCCCAAATAATCAATACCATAATTATGTGGAAAATCAGGATCGTCCAACTTACACAAACCCTCTCCAACTACATATACTTTTGGGCTTTCTTTTAGGCGATATGTTATTTCGAGATTATATACTCGTGATAACGGTGACGGCTTTACCTTTGCCCTCCAATAGAGAGTTCCATTACGAATCATAGCTCTGCTCATAGGAAATTTGCTTTGTAAATCTGCACATTGTTGCGCAAGGGTACAAGGTTTACATTTGGGATGTTTTTTATTTGCCAAAGAACGTATGCCCCTTTACTTTTATTGCAGATGCGTTTTGAATGACACCTAATCCTCCTGTTAATCCGGCAGCGTATAATCTCCCATCATCACGACAAGATTTCATTTCGTCTCCGCATTTGTTTACCGCTCTTTTAACCGGCGCTTCACCCAAAGATGATTTAAGAGTATCCGCGATAAGATCCAGTCCAGTGAATTTTAGTGGATTTTCTAAAAGATCCTTATGAGCAGTTGAAAGCCAATTAAAAAAGCAATCTGCTTTCGCATGATTTTCATTCCACTTTTCTGCAAAGTTCTCATCCGACATAACAGGGTTTAATAATTTATATTTTCCACTAGTTATTTGTATATAATCAGGAATAGTCTTCAATATATTTGATAATGCATCATACACATTATCTTCTCCTTTGTAAGCCAAAGCTGCAAGTGTAGTTATAATTATTGAAATCGGTGCATTATTATCATTTTTCTGAAACATAATATCTCGATGCCGCTTTAGAAGCTGGATTGTTTTCTGCATTACTGTCCTTCTTCGGTATGTTGGAACTTTATCGATCTCTGTTTTCCTTTTCGCATAAATAGAATTTTTTTCAATCAATTCCTTCTGTGCCAACATTCTTCTAACAAACCAGTCATGATATGCTTCAGGATTGCTGTATTTTTCAGTATACTGATTATTTCCTTCCCTATGAGTTAATTTAATGGCTGTAGCTATTTTGGGTATATATACTTTTTCTTTTGGAACACACGGAAGTATATCCATATGAAATTCATCATAACGCATTGTCCAGCAACGTTTTCCTTCTTTTTCAAGCATACTTGCATATCTATCATTTGCTTTTAAACGATCTCCAACTATGCTTTTAATATCTGATAGGGGCAAATTCTGTCCGGTTCTAAGTAAACACACGAGATCCATATCGTAGTCATCAGAATCGTCTATTGGGCGTACTACGGTTCCTAAATTCATAGACCCCTGTGGCTTGATACACACATCGTAATCAATACCATTACCGATCCATTTTCCTACGGCTTCATAGCTTTTTACAGCCTTCTCCATCATTGTGTCTGAAATATTAAGTTCATCGGCAATTTTGTCCAAAAAATCACCTAACGCATGTTGTCTTTCTTTCAATTATTATTCCTCCCCAATAATAATATTAGTATCAACAAATCCGTTGCTATCATCATAGATACGAAGTTTAGGGTAGACTTTTGGCATATATCTTCGCCCTACTTCAAATGCAGCAGATACAGGCATCGCCGGGAATACGCATATTTCTTTTGCTTTTTCCACATTCTTGGCATCGTCACATACAATTTGATATTTATGCCAAAAATCAGATAGATCCTCTAAACTTCTAATACAATCAACATCCTGACGATCTGCCCTGATGAAATAGATTGTATCAGCTTCAAATACGTTTGTTATTCTTTCCACACCAATCTCAGCTGTAAGCGATAATACAAGAGCCACCTTATGTCCTATATGTATTTTCTTTTTTTCTATTGAAAATGAATTGGTTGTTTTTTTATCTACCCATTTCCAAGTATCCGGATGTCTAGTTTTTTGATATATATCAACCTCGGCCTTATCCATAAACAAATATCCTAGCTTTATAATTAATGGAATTGGAGCTAAAGGAAATACCGAAAAATGCGTATTTCTATCATAATCAAAAACGCTTTTAATCTTATTCTGGTATTCACGTAGGATATATTCATCTAAATCTCTCCAATACTCTTTGGACTTGTATTCTTTGGCTGATTCGATGAATATAATAATTCCACGATAGGATAGTATTCATTTTTTCAGTTCCTTTTCTCACCGGTCCTATACCTTATACATCAGGCAAGCACGGACGGACGAGATTGTTGCTGCTTTTTATATGTTTGCTTTTGAGTTATCATCACTTAATAAACAAATATACTACAAGCTATTGAAGACAGAGTGTTCCGGCAATTGACAGTAATCCGTTAGTCAGCATTTTTCATTCCTCCTTCTTATTCGTTCTTTTATAGCCGTTTATATCTTGGTGAAAAGATATATTCCCAAGTAACCGAGGCCGAGACCTACGGCGCCTGCTACTGCTCCTGCTACTATTGTTGCGATCATTGTTTTTTCCTCCTTAGTTTTTTCTTTCGTGTTTGTTGTGTTTGTATATTACTTATATTTTTGAAACGAGCCAGTAAACTCCTGCAAATACAGGCGAAAATACAGCTTGAAAAATATTTTTGAAAAACAAAAAGATATGTAAGTAGTTTGTAAGAGGCACTGTGATATACTGTAATTACAGAAAGCAAAAACAACATCTCTGATAAAAACCGAAAGGAAACAAAAATGAACAACACAAGAAAGACAAGAAAGGCAAGGCATGAGCCTGACGAAAGACTGAAACGAGAATATCAGACATCACCCGTACCGGAAAAGGTGCGGGTGATATTCTATGGGAAACATCAGATCCTGCATCTCCTGCAGATGCCTCATGGAGATGACCGCCCTGTGTAAAATCCATAGCGGCGAAAAAAGCATCTTTACTTTTCCGGAACAATAATGTATAATGAATAAAAAGAAGAAACTGTGAGAGGGTGAGATATTGAGTAAAAACAAAGCAAAGAATAAAGCCAAGCTGCTCATACAGGTAACAGCTATTGTGCTGCCGTTGTTTCTGATACTGTCGGGAGCTGTGATATGGGTGTTTTACAGAAGCACGATCAACAGCTTTCTTACCGCGCAAAACGAACGCATTGAAAATAATCTGAATAACAACTACGATTATATAATATCTACTTCGGACCATGACAGGATAATGCAAAACAAGTGGCTGATAACCTATCTTGAGGAACACAGCGACAAGGAAATGATAAGGATCACATTAGAGGAATCGAATGAATTCGATGACTTGATGGAAGCAGAGAGACAACGGTGGGATGAAAAGCTCTGGACTGAAGAATGGCTCTACGGATTATCGGGAAAGCTAAAGGATTATGTAGCAAATATGCTTTACTTCACATGGCAGACCTCGGTGGATTTTGAGACTGAGCTGAACAATTACGAAAAAGTCTTTATCATGGATACCCACGGCAGCTACACAGGAATGGTCATCTGTGAAAGCGAAGGCAGCGGTAAAGTCCGTAAGTTCGGTGATTACTATGATTTCCGGCTCTCAGAGCATGAGGCGCTGAAAGAAGCTGTCGAAAGCGGCTCTGACAAGTTTGTTTTTGAAATATCGGAGGATTTTCCCGACGAGGGCAACTACTACATAGCTTACAAACCTGTGAATATTGACGGTGAAAACTGGGCTGTCCTCGGATTAACTTATAACTGGAACGAATTCAAAAAAAGCATAGACAGCAACCTGCGGACAGCGCAGTTTCTGCTCATCTCAGGCATCATAATTATAATGGCTGTTCAGTTATTCCTGCTTTACCGAAAGACGATAAAGCCTGTCAGTGAAATACAGCGTGCGCTTATCGCTTACACGAATGACAAGAGCAGCGCCCAGATAGTCGCAAAAATGATGAAGGTATATAAAAACAACGAGATCGGCTATCTTTCGGATGTCATATCCGATCTTGCTCTGGAGATCGACCACTACACCAAGGAAGTCGCGCGCTCCGAGAGGGAGCTTTACGAAGCAAGGGTGCAGATAATGGTGTCGCAGATAAGGCCGCATTTTATGTACAATACCCTTTCGTCTATCGCTATGCTGTGTGAGATCGACCCGGATGCCGCCCAGGAGATGACCATAACCTTTGCGAAATATCTGCGGGAGAATATGGATTCTCTCAAGCAGACCAAACCGGTGCCCTTCACTAGAGAACTGGAACACCTGAAAAAGTATCTGTACATTGAAAAGATACGCTTTGATGAAAGACTGAATATCGAATACGACATTCAGACAACGGATTTTGAACTGCCGCAGCTTTCGATACAGCCCTTAGTCGAGAACGCTGTAAAGCACGGCATCGGAAAGAAAGAAGAGGGCGGAACGGTAACGATAGCCACACGGGAAACGGATACCGCCTTTGAGGTCATAGTCTCCGATGACGGCGTCGGCTTTGATGTGAACGCCCCTCAGAAGGATGACGGGCGCTCTCATATCGGCATGGAGAACATCAGAAAGCGCCTTAAAGATATGTGCAGCGCCGAGATAGTCATTGAAAGTGAACCCGGCCGCGGCACGACCGCTAAGGTAATTATCCCGAAAACCAAAAAGGAGGATAAGGACAAATGAGGATACTGTGCATTGACGATGAGCCCCTTATGCTGAAAATGCTTGAAAAGGCTATTAAGAAAGCCAGGCCGGATGCCGAGGTCATCCCACACAAAAAGCAGGCCGAGCTGCTGGAGGATGCTGAGAAAAACGGCTGCGACATTGCCTTCCTTGATATCCATATGTACGGAATGAACGGTGTGGAGCTGGCTAAAAAGCTCAAAGAGCTGAACCCTAAAATGAACATCATCTTTGTCACCGGATTTTCCGAGTACAAGGGCGATGCTATGGATATGAAAGCCAGCGGTTACATAATGAAGCCTGTCACCGCTGACGAGGTCAGGGCTGAGCTGGACGACCTGCGCTTCCCTATCGTTCCGAAAAGCGATGCACTGCTGCGCGTGCAGTGCTTCGGCAACTTTGAGGTGTTCAAGCCTAACGGCGAGATAATGAAGTTTGACCGCAGCAAATCGAAGGAGATCTTCGCATATCTTGTTCACAGACAGGGCAGCTCGTGCAGTACAAAGGAGATCGCTGCTGTGCTGTTTGAGGACGAACCCTACGATGCAAAGCAGCAGAACTATGTCCAGCAGCTTATCTATTCTATGCTTCAGAGCCTCAAAAACGCAGGCGTGGGCGATGTTATAGTCCGCAGCCGCAACGCCCTTGCCGTCAACACAAAGCTGCTTGACTGCGATTATTACCGCTTTAAGGAACTGGATGCAGGTGCGGTCAATTCTTTCCAGAACGAGTATATGGTGCAGTACTACTGGGCAGATTTCCTCTATGACGAGGATTTCTGAAAGCTTCGCTGTATTTGTTTCAGCGGTTCGGGATCAGAGCACAGCGCTGTGAGCCTGCTCTGTTCTTGAGTATGGTTATCCGGGATGCCCCCCGGAATGATTTTGAATATCCGTCAGAGCGTCCGCACTCTTGCACGGACGCTCTACTCAACATTCAATGTCATTCAAAAACTCCTTGTTTTTACTTAAACGGATTTCCGAAGAAATATACATAAGTGCAATATCCTAGTGTGGCTAAGGTAGCACCGCCGTACAATGTAACAAACAGTGTAAACATATTCGTTCATCTCCTTTGGTACAATATTAGCATAGTCTTGAACTGCTGACTCAGTGGTGACAGATATTCATTATAAAATTTGGTGCATTACTGGTAGCAATCTTGATTTAGAATTATGGTCAAAATTAGCATATTGTACACTGGATTATCCATTTAGAAAACTATTTTTAGAAATAATTGGTGCAGTTAAGAACCGTAGGTGCAGCCGAAGTTTTTCCAGTCGAAGGGAATGGTGATCCCACCGGTGCATACGGGGATCTCATAGACGGTGCTGCTGTCCTCAAGGGAATCCTCGAACCAAGAATCGTAGGATCTGAGCCATGCGCAGGTCTGGATGAAGCTGTGGTTCTTTATAAGCTCTGCTGCATTCACGCCGAAGGTGACCATTGCGTTCAGGTTTTTGAATGTGGGGATCACTGCAGATGCAAGGCTGTGAATATCATTGAGAGCCTGATCCGCGCCGCCGGGATAGTCCTTCAGAGCGGTCCTGAGCTTAGCGTCCTCTCCGAGGATCTTCTTTGCGGAGGCAAGGAAATCGCTGATGGTAAGATCGGCAGTTCTGATCAGGACAGGTGTAAGTGCAGGCGCTGTCCAGGGGAAAACTGCCATTACGATACCGACTATACCGCTCGGAGTGTAAACATCTTTTACAACGCTTATTCCGAGAGACTTGAGATCAAGAACGTTTTGGAGTGATCTGAGACCTCCGCCGGTCTGATTGAAGATCATCAGGTGTCTGACTGCGTCCTCGTATTTTTTGTTCACATAATCGTTCCTGCTTATCTTCTTGCAGACATCGTCAAAGGTGTTTTTGATAAGCTCGGAGGTGATTACCGAACCGCCTGCATTTTTGATATCGGCGGATCTTTCCGAGATGTTTATCTCAAACTTCTTGTTTTCTGCTGCATAAGGGGCGTGTTCACTCACATTGTTCGCTCCGGCCATTCCGGCGATATGCTTTTTGACAAGCGCGAGCCTTTCCTCGGATACGGACTTTTCATAGCTGTTGTCGCAGAGGTTGTTCTTAAAGAGCGTGCTGTTTTTTATTTCACCTGCATCGGTGCCGTTGAGGTAGTGGTCAACGCCGTATCTCTTAAAGCCCATTCCCGTGGGAGCAACATAAGGAACGATATCGTCGGGGTTTATAATATTGTGTATCGAGCTGTAATCGCACGAATGATCTTCTGCTGCTGCGATGCCGCCCTGGGGAGCCTCGATGCAGTAAGCATATACGGTGCAGCCGTATTTAACGGTATAATAGTCGATAGCTTTCTTTGCAGCAAGATTGGCTACTGCGCCGCCTCTTGAAAAGCCCTGGAACCAGAAGGACGCCCTGCCCTCCCTGACATCCTTGGCTGTCTCGGGGTGAGCCGTGATGTAATCCCCGATGCTGTCGAGAACCTTTCTGGCGGAATCCGAAAATCCCTTAGCCTCGCCGCTCTTGCCGAGAGTAACATTCGATACCCACTCCGCTCCGTAGTTTGCACTTCTGATCGTCACGGAGATTATTCTCTTTTCGGTGTTCCCGAGATCGACAGTCTTGTTGGCGATCGCACAGCCGACAGAATCGGCGGTGGGCTTTTTAAGGTAGTCATCGTTTGCAAAGAAGTCCTTAAAGCCTGCCTGTGTGAGTATCGACTCCACATCCTCAGCTCCCTTGGAATAGTCGCCGTCTATGACATTTGTGCAGGAGGCGTGCGCCAGAGCGCAGGACATTGTTGCCATGTGGGGATCGTACTGTCTGGGGTCAACTTTGAAGAAGCCGTCGGAATACTTGAAGCTGTAATTCCCGTTGCCGTCCACCTTGTAGTGACCCTCGATGACTTTTTTACCGTGATAGAGATATCCTCCCGACTTTGACGCTGCCGTGCTGACGCTCATCGAAGCAGCTGCCGAGGTGTCTGCCGAAGCCGTTACAGAGGCTGCGGCGGTCATCATCATAACTGCTGCCATTGCAGCTGTAAGAGTTCTTGCTATCCTGTTTGTTTTATTTGTGTTTTTCATAGTGATCGCTCCTTTTTTATTTTTGATTATGTTTTGTTCTTCGGGTTCTTTCCCCCTTCTGTGTCTTCAGTATATCATACCTTCCTTTACACTACCTTTACAAAAAACAGAGGTTTTCAAAAAAACTGAAAAAATTTTTTCGGGCAGCAAAAAAGCGCCCTGCTTTGTGCAGAACGCTTATTAAAATGAGTTAACTTTCATTATTCGATTATATCCTCAATTAAGGCAACACCGCACGACCCCTGTGCGTCAGATGCGAAGTCCAGGTTTTCGTCAGATTGCCTAAATTCGACGCAGGCGGGCTGGCGCCCGGCAAGGAGAATTTGGGTAATATGACGGAAAGCTGGCAAGCAGATGGCGTGCAGAGGCGTCAGCCGCGGGTTGTGCGGTGTTGCCTTAAATATGTTCCGTTCGGTTACGGATCGAACACACGGTATATTGCATACGATCTTCTTTTTATCCGATCAGAGACTGCATTACTCCGAGAAATACTACAGTTGCGGCAAATCCGCCGAATGCTAGCCACACTCGGATATTGCACTTATGTATATTTCTTTGGAAATCCGTTCAAGTGATAAGCAGAAAATCTAGTCGCCTCGGAGGAGGTCGATCATATGGATAAGTATATGACATAAAAGCGTTCGCATAGCAAAGTGCGGGCGCTTTTTGTTGTCATCTGCTGCGGATGATGAGCGATTGGCTGAGTGCATAAAAAACTGCCGCCGAATCAGTATGAGGCAGTAAAGCTGTTCTGTTATGACCTTACCAACCAGGAGATAGCACAGAGGACAGGAACTACCCTGAGCAATGTCTGCAAGCTGAAAAAGCGAGCTTTCAACAGAATCCGAACCCGGTACTTACAGCAGAAGAAAAAGAACATATAGTCTGTATGTACCACCCGAACTGTTCATGCGCAGGCTATCCGCACAGAGCGATCTGTGCGGATTTTTTTATCCGTTTAGTATGCCCGGTGGCGGGGTATTTATTCAACCGCATTTGTAAACATTTTATGAAAGCGGAGATCGGATGTCCATTTTTTCTTTCTGCCAACGGTATGTATATGAGAGGGGAAATCGAGCAGGACACAGGCGCACAGTTTTTCCATCCGGGCAGCACCTCGAATCAAAAAATCTGTGTGCCTACCAACCCGCAACAAAGCCCCGCCCCCCTCCCCTAAAAATCGTCTTACGCGCATTACAGGACCCGCAAACCGCGCAATATCGGTCTGAAATCTGTAATGCCGATGTAATGCGGTGTAATACTTGTAATGCACAGAATCAATGTCGGATTTTCCGACGCTGGTTCTGTTTTCATTTATTCCAACACGAGCAACAATGAAAAAGTGTTCAGAAATCGCCTCTGCCAGAAAAATAATACTGCTCCCGCAATTGCCGAGCCAACGCTGTGTTGACCCGGCATTTTTGCTTTCATATTTTTATAAAAGCTGTTCCGCAGGGCTGAAAAAGGCTCTCGCAGGACGGTGTTTTGGATATACCGAAACAGTAGTCCCGAAGTTGTGGATGAAAAAGTGTTCAGAACAGCCCTCTCCGGGAATATGAATACTGCTCCCGCATTTTCTGTTCCGGGCATATACAAAATGCGAAAATGGCATATGGTTTCACTGAATGAATACTGCTCTCACTTTTGAGATTTCAGCTTTCCAATTCTACCTTTACGATAGTTTTGAAAATATTACCCCGGCGGGTGTTCAGGAACGCCCTCCGGGGAATATGAATACTGCGTTCACTTTTTTAGTCGCCAAGCGTATAAAAGTGTTTGGAACGGCGCTGTGTAATGCGGATGTAATGCAGTTGTAATGCGATTTGTAATACGCACCAACACTTTGCAAACGCCGTATCTGCGTTGTCTGCGCTGATCTGTAATACTGTAATACGCAAAAAATATATGAGAGCCGAAGGAGGTTTGATAACTTGATTGAAACTATGGAAAACCCTATTCCTGTGATAGATGAGTCGGTCTATCACGAACCCTACGTCATCAAGGACGGCTGTCTCTGCGAGCGGATAAAGGTCAAGGAGCAGGTCATCGAGGTGAAGCTTGCGGATTTTGTTCCCGTTCTGAAAGCGGAGATCACACTCGATGACGGCGCGGAGCAGCGAAAACTGTTCCGGGTCGCAGGCACATACAAGGACGGAACAGTCCTGCCGGAGCAGATCGTAAGTGCTGACGAGATGCAGAGTATGAAATGGTTATTGCAGCGCTGGGGTCAGTACGGTGCTGTGATTCCAAGGCAGAATGTGCTTGGAAAGATCAGCCACGCGATACTTCTGACCAGGCAGGAGGTGCGTAACGAAACAGTCTTTTTGCAGACAGGCTGGCATGAGTTCCCAGACGGATATGTGTTTCTGATGCCGAATGAGAACTGCGATACCCAAATGAAAGTCGAGCTGCAAGGCAAGCTTGATCGGTATAGGTTTACTGTTCCCTGTGAGATAGATGATCTGATTTATCTTTCCGCTATGCTTGAAAACAGCTTTGCTCCGCAGAGAATTGTCCTTCCGATGCTTGCGCTGACATTTCTGTGTCCGCTGAATCACTTCTTAAAAATCGCGGGATATGAACCGAAATTTGTTGCTGTGATAATAGGTAAAACCGGGTGCCGCAAGTCCTCGCTTGCGGCGCTTTTCTGTTCGTTCTACGGCAGCTTTACTGCGAGTGATCTGCCGATGTCATTCCACGACACAGCCAACAGCATCCTCGCGGACATCTACTATTTAAAAGATGTGCTGACCTGCATCGATGATTTCCACCCAAGTGGAATGTACAAAGAGCAGGAGATGCGTGAGATCGCGCAGTGCATTTCACGTTACTACGGCGACCGTTCAGGGCGCGGCAGGATGAACAGCAGACTTGAAAAAGAAAACGCAAAACCGCCTATGGGCAACGCAATCGTTACAAGTGAAAGCACGCTCGGCCTTTGTGAATCGGGCGAGGCTCGGTATTTCTATCTTGAACTTGATGAAAGCGACATCGTCCTCAACGAGTTTTCCGAGTACCAAAAGATCGCAAGGCAGAATATTCTTTCGGGAATGATGATGCGGTATGTCGATTGGATAAAGGAGAAATATCTTTACGATGCGATATCTTTTTCAGATATGCTGAGTGAAAAGTTTGAAAGCTACCGCGAAATGTTTATCAGAAAGCTGTCGGAGCGCGGTATAAAGGTGCACACAAGAACGCCGGATATGCTCGCACACTTGAAGATCGGATTTGAATTTTTACTGCAATTTCTTTTCGATTCCGAGCAGATCGGTGAGCAGGATATAAGAAAGTACGCTGAAACTTTTGATGAACTGCTGCTGCAAAACACCGCTGCGAACTCTGAAATAATCATCAGGGAGAACCCTGTCAATGTCTTCTGCGAGAAGATAAAATCTCTGCTCGACAGCGGCAGATGCTACACCGAGCCGAGAGGATCGGGAGCGCAGCGACAGAAAAACTGTATCGGTCTGCACGACGACAGCAGCTACTATCTGTTCATGGACACCGCGCACTCGGAGGTGAGAAAACTGTGCGCGGAGCAGGGAGAGCACTTCACGATCAAGAAGAACGATCTGCTGAAACAGCTTCGCAAGGAAGGACTGATCGAATCAAAGACAAGCAAAAACACTATCTCTATCAGAGAGAACAGCACGTCAGTCGTCAACGTGACTGTGATCGACAGGAGCAAACTCAACGACCGCCTGTGCGCCGCTGTGTGCCCTCCTGCTGATGCAGCCGTGGAAACAGTCGAGCTGTAAAACAAAACGCCACACAGCGCATTTGTAAGAGGCTGTGGGCGAGATAAGAGCAGTTGTATTTTTCTCTTCGTTGATATATTTATCACGGAAAATGATCGGTTTCCGGCAGTCCGCTGTGAGGCCTCACGGGAGTGAGCAGGGTGATGCTACGCATCACCCGTGGAGGGCAAGCATAGCGCATGGCGTTCCGCCTCCGGGCGGTACAGCCTTAGCGCGCGGGAGACCCGTACCCCTTTATCGGCGAAAAACGAAAAGTCGGAGATCCCGACTTTAGGAAGGAGGTTCAGTAACCAAACGTGACGGAACTATTATAAAGGAGATGGTAAAAATGAGAAAGAGAAACAAAACAATTGCGATTCGATGCACCGAGGATGAGTACAACCGTATGCATCGGAGAGCGAGAGAACACGGAATGAAGCTGTCGGACTTTGTGCTGCGGACTGCTCTCGGAAAAAAAATAATAATTGCCGAGGGGCTGCAAGATGTTGTCAGGCAGCAGCGTGCTATCGGCAACAATCTGAATCAGCTGACGCGGCTTGCAAATCAGGGAGAGATAAATGTCATCGACCTGAAAGCTATGATCAAAGAGTACTCTGCTGTAACGGATATGATTTCCGAAGTACTACGGGAGGTGAGATAATGGCAACGGTAACTGCGATATCAACTAAGGGCGGCGGCGGTGGAAAAGGTTCGCTGAGATATATCTGCCGCGACGATAAAACTGAAAACAAGAAATGGGTGACGGCTGTAAATTGTACTCCGCAGACTGCATACGAAGAATTCAGAAACACCAAACAGCTCTACGGCAAGACAGACGGCGCACAGTACTTTCATTTCGTTCAGTCGCATCCATCGGGGTACGACATCAGCCCGGAGCTTGCGTTGGAGATCGCTCGTGAGTTTGCAGAAAAAGCTTTCGACGGTTTTCAATGCGTTATCGCCTGCCACACCGATGCGCCGCATATACACTGTCATTTTATTGTGAACTCGGTGAGTTGCGAGGACGGTCATAAGTTCAGGTCAAACAAGTTCACGCTGAAAGCTATGCGTGAGCTGTCGGATGAAATATGTGAGCGGCATGGAGTTGTTACTTTGGACAAGTCGCATCTGCAAAGAAAGAGCCGTGGTGTATCTCCGAGAGAATATCACTCGGGAATGAAAGGTGAGAGCTGGAAGGTCGAACTGATAAACACTATCGACTATGCAATGCGCAAAGCCAAAAGCAAAAAGCATTTCTGTTGGCTGATGCGGCAGGAAGGCTACTCGGTCACGTGGCAGGAAAATCATAAGTATATCACCTACACCTGTCCAAACGGTTGCAGGGCGCGGGATGATAAGCTTCACGAAGAAAAATACAGAAAGGAGATGATGGAGCGTGAATTCAAGATTAGAGGATATGAAGCGAGCCTCGCAAGAGAGCGTCGAGAAAGCGTTAGACACAAGCAAAGCGACCTTGGTGTTCGACAGCAACTGGAAGGCTCTGATCGGTTTAACGAAACTGACTTCGGATACGCAGGCAGAGATCTTGGAAACAATGTCGGAGCTCTTGACGAGAGAGGACACACAGTATCTGCTGAAAAAGATCGAGCAGAGCTCGGAGCAGGCGCTGACGGAGCAGCGGAAAGCGCTGCTGGACCTGGTCTCACAGGCTGGGAAACTGAACGAGCAATACTCATCGCAGATGAAACAGCTCGAAGAGTTCAAGCACAAGCTCAAGGTCAAGTTGTGGACAGTAGTCTTGACTTCGCAGGTGGGCTTGGCCTTGCTGCTGACGGCCTTGGGCTTCTGGCTTCGCTGACAGAGCCGGAGCCTGTCGAAGATGATGTATGGCGCGGCTCGGACAGAAAGACACTGGCGAAAGAGATCGAGAAGAAGGAAGAGCTTGGGATGAAGATGTGACCGGGTAACAAACGGTGACGTGGTCTCATGTCAGAACGAATCGTTCGGTCAGCTAAGTCCCAAGTCAGGACTGCATCTTGTGGTGGGTCGTGAGATACGACCTACCGCACCTTCCCTGAAACGGTGCGGGTGATGAACCGTTCAGCACCGCAGGTGTTTCCAAAACGGCAACAGCAAAGGATATCATTTCGCGTGATACCCTTTGCACAAATCCCGGCATAACAATCTGTCGACATTGGTGATAGCTATTCAGCGGCGGGTGTGGTATCCTTGTAAGTCAAGGAGGTGGATTATTATGACCATCAAGGATATCTACCACGGCAACCAAGCGCCGATAGATATGCAGTTTGATACGAACAGCAGGTACGTCGGCCTCAGCAAAGAGTGGCTGCGGCTGCACGAAGAATTCAAAGAAACGCTGTCCGCCGAGCAGAACGAGCTGTTCAACAAGCTCTGCGACATCCAGGGCGAGCAGACCACGATCAGCAATGAGCGCAGCTACAAGCAAGGCTTCTGCGACGGCGCAGAGCTGATGCGTGAAATTATAGAAGGTGGTGACTGAAATGAAAAAAGCAATAGCAATACTGATACTCGCCACTCTGCTCTCCGGCTGCGCGCAGTCGGCAGAGCCGAGCGCGGAGGTTGTGACAACAATTTCTTCATCTGCGATAATATCGACGGAGAGAGAAAAGCCGTCCGGGAGCGTGACAACTGCGGAGAGCAAGACCACAACGTCCCGGCAGACAACCACGCAAATCTATGTGGCAACAACTACAACAACGAGTGCGACCACAACGCACACAGCGCCCACGTCAGCGACGGAGAGAACGAGTCGGGAAACTACGCAGCCGTCCGAGAGTAAGGCCGTGTCGGCGCGACAAGAGCCTGTCAGGGCGACTACGACGATGACAACGACAACCGCTCCGACAACTGAACAGCAGAGGTCAGCTACAACGACAATTCAGACAACGCAGAGCGCAGCGACTACGACAACAAGAACAACGACCACAGCGAAACCGAAAGCAACGACAAAGCAGACCACGACAACAACACAGCCTGCGGTGACTACGACTACGAAGATCACAGTTCCAAAGCCACCGATCATATCGAAAGCAACGACAACTGTTATCGAGAACGGCATCACCTACGTTGAGGTGCCTGACGTGACCTGCCTCGCAACTATGATAGAAAATCTCGAAGAAACAGATACTCCGCCGATCTACTATATCAACATAGGCAAGAAGCTCATGCACGACGGCACCGATTACGGAAAGGCAGTTGCGGTGTTCAAGTGGATGGAGCAAAACGGCTGGGGCTCCTGCGTTTATCATTCGCTCGAAGCCTACTATGTGTGTCAGGGCATCGGGCTCGATTGCGCTTACGCCTTCTGCACTGATAACGGCTGGTACGGACATACCATTACCGTGGTCAAGGTCGAAGGCGAATGGTACGCACTTGATACTCAGGCAGGCATCTTCCTTGACAACTGGCCTTACCTCTGCAAGCGGATGTTCGACGGAATGGATCGTGACCTTCCGGGCTTCGATGAGGATGCGTTTTATCCTTACGACGAGGACGGAGAGTACAGGAATTGGTCGATAGAATATATCGACTGACAAGCGGGGGGGTGAAACACCACCCCATAAGGATGATGCCCTGAAATGGGGCGTCATCTTTTTGCAGTCAATTAAGGAGTCGGTAAACCGCCGACTCCTTTTATCAACAAGGGGTGCGGTAAAACACCGCTCCCTTATCAACTGCAAAGGGTGCGGAAATCACCGTACCCTTTTAAAATTTCAACGAAAGGACGATCTAAAATGAACAAAGCAAACGAAAACAGAAAAACAACAACGACGATCAAAAGGAGCGTGATAACCGAATGGCGAAGAAAAACGATATGCCGAAGATCAGCCTTGTTCGCGTGGGATACAACGGCGACAGGGCGCAGTTTGATAAATTCATCGAGTCCATGATCCGCGACTACCTTGACGCAGGGCAGGATGAAGTGCCCAACATTGCGGGGGCGGATTCTGTACAAAAGGTAGAAAATGATGACAAAACAGCGTGAGGTCTGGATTTTTCAGCACAAGTGTGGTAGTGTCTGTGTTGATACGCAGACCTGCCCGATGTGCGTGTCAAAAAGAAAGGACGTGATAAGAATGAAAGCATGGCTATACTACCGGCTCTCACGGGACGAGGATCAGGAGCAGAACAGCCTGCAAAATCAGCGGCAGATACTGGTCGATTATGCCGATCAGCACGGTCATAAGATCGTGGGCGAGAGCTTCGATGACAATGTTTCGGGAATGACTTTCAACCGTAAAGGATTAGGTGAGCTTGAAGATGCAGTCGATGAGGGTAAGGTCGAACTGGTCTTGGTGAAAGACCTCTCCCGTTTAGGTCGCCACAGAACCCAGACCGACCTGTTCATCGACCACCTTCGGCAGAACAATGTCAAAGTATATTCGGTAACCGAGGGCATAGACACAAGCAATGAGAACGACGATCTGCTGATAGGGTTCAAGCAGATCTACAATGATTTTTATGCAAAGGACATCAGCCGAAAGGTGCGGGCGGGACTGCGGCAGAAGCAGAAGAACAAGGGGCTCATCGAGAGCCTGCCCCTCGGGTATCTCTGCGACAGGAATACAAAAACAATACACATCGACAATGAAACGGCGTGGATCGTGCAGGAGATTTTCAGGCTCTACCTCGACGGCTACGGGTTGACTACGATAGCAAAGGAGATGAACGCCCGTGGCATCAAGTCGCCGGAATACTATCAGCGTCGGCGTCTTGCCGACTGGAAACCCGACATCAGCAAGAAATATCTTTGGGTGCAGACGGCGGTTAAACGCATACTCACCAACGAGCTGTATATCGGCACGATGGTAAATCACAAGAGCGTGACGAGCAAGATTTACAAGACCAAAAGTTTCACCACCGCAGACGAACAATTCCGCCACGAGGATTTCTGCGAGCCGATTATTGACAAGGACACTTGGGATAAGGCACAGTTCCTTCTTGGGCAGAGGTCGGAGATCAAGCCCCGAAGCCACACGGGACACAAGCTATACCGATACGCGGGCATCATAAAATGCGCTGACTGCGGGGCAAGTATGATCGCCCGAACACGCAAGGTCAACGGCAGGGAGTATGTGGAATACACCTGCAACAGCAGTCACCGCTACGGCAGCCGGTACTGCACTCCGCACACGATACGCGAGAGCCAACTCGACAAGTACGTTGCCGAGGAACTGCGGAGCTGGCAGGCGAACATCACCTTTGAGGCAGAGCGCTACGATAAGATAGTCAAGGACTGGCTGCGGAAGAAACCGATGTATGAGATGCAGATAGTTCAGCATCAGCAGAGGATTCAATCCCTGAAAAGTCAGGTCGAGGACTTAATAATCGAGCGTATGAACGACAAGGAGCGGTGGGATGTGTTCACTTCGATGATAGAAAAAAGAGAAGCGGAAGTGACGATGCTTGAAAAGAGAATAGCAGACCTTCGGGAGTATGACAAGATCTGCAAGGAGCGGAAAGAGCAGCTTTCCGACACCGCCGAAACGCTGAAAGGTGTGCTGGCGCAGAGTAAGATCAGCGATATAAGCCTGCGGATGTTCGTCAAGCAGGTCAAGGTGCATCAGAACGAGGACAAGAGCCTTGAGCTGACCTTCGAGCTGAACGGCTCCTTCGAGGACAGCGCAACGGCGTTCGTTGGAGAAGAAAATGAAACCGAAATTCTTATCGACTACAACGCCCCGGAGGGCTTCTACAAGGATATGTTTGGTATTGACGTGTCGTGAGCCTTGACGGTGCGTCTGCCGGATTTTGGACAAAAACAAGGGCGCAGATCTGGCTCTGCGCCCTTTAATACATAGAAATATATGAGGATATTATCCTTGCAACGTTTGGTACGGTCGGGACAGGTGGTGATACGTCATATTCAACTAATTCCAAATTTGTCTTTGAGGTAAGCGGATATTTTTGCTTCAACAGTTGCTTCGGAACTCTTTTTATTCTTTAATTCAGATTCGATTATCGTCCATAATTCCTCTGCAACAGTATTATCTACAGATAATTTCTTTATTATTGGCGAAACATCTTTTAAAAAAGGTTGTTTGTTTGGAGAATTCTTATTTCCATAATTATCAAAAGTACTTAGTGAAATAAACCTTAACGCCTCTATATATTTACCCTCTTTTTTTAGTATCCTGCATTGTTCTTTTCTGATTCTGCAGAGTTTATCTGGATGAAGTAAAATGATTCTGTTAAGTAATTCCCATGCTTTATCAAGCATTCCTTGGTTAATGTATAGATTAATTAGGTCAAATACTTGAGTTGAACGGCATGGTGGGTCGGAAACAACAAATGCATCCTCGTAGGCAGAAATGAGAGCTTCTATATTGTTCTGTGATTTGTATAATGCCACATAATAGTTTAGCTTTTCTAACAGTTCGTCTTCATAATCGATTTTGTCTTTCATACGTCTGTATTCAGGATTTGAATTGTACAGATCACGCTCGATTGAATTTTCAAAACTACGCTTTTTTTGGGCCGGAACACCTTTTTCAATGGTGCGTTTTGTTTGTTGGTCTTTGGTATATATTCCATGATCTGCTGCTATAGATAAATAATTGCTATTGTCTTTGTTTGCTAATTCTTGATTCATCTCCCAAGCAGTAAAATCGGCAAATTTACTGTTCTTATGCATAAACTCCACATATTCATTATCTCTTATTTCTTGTTTACCTAATTCAGTTAGTTTATATTTACCAGTAGTCTGATCAAGTTCAATGAATCCTCGTTCCATAAGACTATCTAAAACAGCTCCAACATTTCTGATACCATATTTGAACCACCAAAATGCTTGATAACCTGATTTAGGATTAGGATACTTACCACAATAAGACAGCAGTAATATTTCTGGAACATATAAACCGTTTTTCGATGGATAAGAACTCTTTTTTCGTTCTGCTAAACGTATCACCTTATTACCGGCTAAATCATAATCAGTGTAATATGAATCCTTTTGATAGTATTGTTTTTCAGTCTTAGGAATCGGTAAGTCAGATGGATCACTTTTCCTAATTAGTTTTGAAAACAAACCCATAACAACACCTCCAAATAGCAGATAATAAAAAAGCCCGTAAATACGGGCTTTCGTGGTGCAGGTGAAGGGACTTGAAGAATGAAATTCTCCTGTTGCGGTTTAATGTGAACTGCTGTAATCCCCGATTTTGCGCGGTTTACAAGGACGGTAATAAAGTGATCTGAAGCGATTTATGCCCGCTTTTTGGAATGACAAGTACCAAATAAGGACCATGGCCAAATGAGCTACAGCACAACAAGATTATTCTTTCCGTGAATTCAGAAGGGTTAATATCTGTTTGTTATTTTACTATTTGGGAATGATAGCCGATCCAGGGGACGAATACCGTCGTGCCCTCGGTATCTGTCCAGGTGTAGCTGGCGTCGGAGGCATCGAAGGTGCCTTCGTGAGCGTAGTCGATGACTTCTGTATCGGTAATGCTGCCGCCCGCGTCATAGGTCACAGAGGTCTTTGCAGCGTTGCTGTAATACATCTTGCTGCCGTTGGCATAAGCCTTGATGTTATAAACTAGAGCGGTATTGCTGCCGGTGGGGATCTTTACCGTGACTGTGTAGTAAACATTGTCATTTTTTTCAACGGTAAGAGTGCTGTCACCCTTGAAGTATGTGCCGATGGGGAAGCCGTCCTTTGCATCCACCTGAGAACTTGCTTCTGTAATATCACCGTATGAACACTTGGAGTAAAAAGTATTCCTCTCGGCTCCGTGACGCTCAATATACTTTTTATCAAGCAGCTTTTTGAGCGCCGCCTCTACTGATTTTTCGCTTATGCTCGAACAGATGCAAACAATGTCCCTCTTTGTAAACTTGCCGAGCTTTGAGTCTACAGCTGCCCTGACAATATCATAGGCTTTGCTTTTCACAAGCCTTGTTTTTGCTTTCCCGTTTTTGACCTCAACGACCGTTGCTTCAGCTATCGCTTCAACTCTATCCTCAAATTCACGGTAGCAGGCAAGTATTATCCCAAGCATGTATTTGATAAACGGTGCAGGATTACTCTCCTGCTCATGCCAGCCCTGCGATGCCTCTTCAAGAGCGTC
Source organism: Ruminococcaceae bacterium FB2012 (assembly GCA_900104495.1). Classification (GTDB taxonomy): domain Bacteria; phylum Bacillota; class Clostridia; order Oscillospirales; family Ruminococcaceae; genus FB2012. The sequence continues at coordinate 53,365 of FMXS01000019.1, forward strand.
ATAATATGCTCCTTTAGTTTTTTCGATATGTTTCTCGATGCTGATATATCTCCCGACCATATATCCGCTCCGGTAGAGAAGCAGCAGTGTCAGTAATCTGCTCATTCTGCCGTTGCCGTCATTAAATGGGTGTATGCACAGAAAATCATGGATAAACACAGGGATAAGTAGGAGCGGATCAACCGTTTGCTTTTCCGCTGCGACCCGATAGTTTTCGCACAGAGCGTCAATGCAGGGTGCGGTCTCATACGGCGGAACAGGAGTGAATCTGATAAATTCGGTGCCGTCGGGTCGTGTTTCTTTCAGATAGTTCTGTGTGATTTTGTAATTACCGCCCAAGCCGGATTCGGAATATTTCATCAGATCACGGTGAAGCTGAAGAATGACATTCCCTGTAACAGGAATATAGTCGTAGCTTTTAATTCATATTTCTGAAGATGCTCTCAGAATGTCAGTAGGATTTCGAAATTTCAGTTGTTCAGTTCTATATTTTCCCACTTGCCCAAATAATTATAATTATTAACAGCAGGCATTGTGTACAATAATAAAACATAAAATTCGTACAATTATACGTTTTATAATATAATTATTCAATATTTCATTCATAGTTGCACATTCGTATGCAACAAAACACTCTTTTCCAGCTATTAGTGAAGGGGGTACTTCTTCCGGGGCGTGAAACTCTCTCCAAGCGCCTCGGAATATTTGTAATCAATATGAAAAACAGGAGGTACAAAAATGGATTATTCGATCATAAGAGAGAGACTTGTCTGTCTCTCAAACGGCATGGCTGCTGTTGCCGCAGAGCTTATTGTCGCATCAAGCGAGGTCATCCCTTATTACAACGAGGTAAGCGGCAAAACGCTTGAACCTGGTTCTGTAGTGATAGTTCCGTCTGAGAGCAAGCTTTATATCCTTGACACAGATTTCCTCTGGACAGAGTGGGGCACAGGCGAAAAGCTTCCCTCACCTGAGGACGTTCCCGAAGATGAAAGCGAGGAGGAATAAAGTGCTTGATCTCATTGAAGTAATCAAAGCAAGTAAAGGAATGCCTGTCAAGGATCTGGTATCAAGGCTTGCAGGCGAGATAATGAGTCTTCCTACGATATATGGTTGGCACGTTGATCCCTCTGTTTCCGACCCCGCACAGGCTGTGACTTATCTGAAGGATGCTGTCGGAAAGGCGCCGGCAGCAATAGGGGCAAACACCTTTTCCTACGGCGGTTGGGCTGATGCCTTTTTCATGCCGAAGCCCTGTATGCTGCGCTATGACGGTACAGTGGCCTATTATCTCGATCCGGACGACTACACCAAAAAAGCCGATGGTACTTCATCGGATATCGCAAACAACTCGTTTGAGGGGAACGCCATGATGGAGTGGCCGCTGATTTGGTATAAGTTTGAGCAAGGAGAGGCTGACGGAGAAGGAAGCTTTTTCTGTTCTGACCATCAAGTCGATGAAAGCTACAAGTGCTGGTGCAACATAGATGCCGAAGGAGAGATCAAACCCCATTTCTATACTTCGATCTACAACGGTACGGGGACGTCCTGCACCCGCAGCCTTTCGGGGCAGCTGCTCGACAACGGCAACGGTGTACAGCCGACAAGTGCGGCGACGGAGAACTCGAGAGCGGCGGCGAACAACAAAGGCTCGGCACCCATCTGGAGCACCGAGCTCTGGTGCGACCGCGTTCTTATAAACGCGCTGCTCGTGCTGATCGGAAAAAGCCTCGATACACAGGCTGTGTTCGGGTCGGGTCTCACCGATAATGCGGATATAAGCCTCCTTCGCACAGGCGCACTCGATCAGGCCGGTCTGTTTGCGGGAGATATCTCCGGAGGGAGCAACTTTGTAAAGGTGTTCGGTATGGAGAACTGGTGGGGCGGTCTTTACCACCGCCCTCTGGGGCTTATCGGAGGGGCAGATAACACCTTCAGATGCAAGCTCACCTACGGCACCTCCGACGGTTCCGAAGCTGTCGGCTACAATCTTACCGGCAGCGGATACATTTCCTCGGGAGCGCAGCCGGACGGTACATCGGTAGACAGTGAGATCTCTGCTATGGCGTTCGGCACCTTCGGTATGCTCCCCTCGGGATGCACCGAGTCTCAGGATTTCGATACCTGTTACGCCGACACCTTCCGTTCCTCGCGAAGGACTTATCAGCCGCAGCAGGGCGGCTGGAACGGCGGTATCGGCAGCGTGCCTGAGGTCTACGGGAGCGAGAGCGAGTATTATCCTATCCGTGTCTGCATACCGGATATGATCTATCTTGACCCTGGAGAATCAGTGTCGGTAAGTACGACCGGCCAGGGGATAATGGTCGCTGTCGGGGTCTGTGATCCAGCTACGAACATCAAAAGCTCGGATTCGGGCTGGCAGCAGCAGCCCTACACCGTTACCACATCGGCATGCGGCTCAAAGCTGTGCCTCGTTTTCAGGAACAGCACAAACACCGCAATATCCGTGTCCGATGTGGGATCTGTAATACTGAACAGAACAGAGCCTTCCGTTTCACTGATCGGCGGAATGGTCAACAGGGGCAAGAAGGACGGCGCATTTTCTCTGCTGATGACCGTCTCCAAGGACAACGCCTGGACTACCGCAAGAGGCCTTGCCTGCAAGCCGTAATGCCTGAGCTGCGGTATCCGATCCGCTGAAAAAAGAGGCTGCTGCACTGAATGCTTTGGTGCAGCAGCCTTGTATTTGTTTCAGATATCAAACTCAAGGTTGAAAAATGAGATCTTGTCAAGCAGTTTGCCGGACAGCTTTTGCACAGTCAGCCTGCGCAGAGCGTCTGTTATCAGGCACAGCGCAAACAACAAAAGCAGTATGCCCAGATAAATGAGGGGATAAACTGCGCTCTGCACACGCTCCGGCAACCGCAGCCATTCGACAAACAGCAGCGGGCGGATCAGCTGATGAGCATGGATGATATAGACGGCTATCACAGAGCCGGAGATCAGATTGATCTTTTCGCTGCTGAACGTCAGTGAGCGGAAGGCCATAAACAGCGAGACAGATGCCGCTATGATGAATACGCTGTTGTAATTGAGCCAGTTCCCGGATATTACCTCTGTTTCCAGCAGGCAGGCCGTTACGATGCTAAAGATCAGATATGCCGCCAGACATTTCAGCACGGAGGGCTTGCTCTCAACGTGCAGCCGGATGTAGCCTGCGGTCATATAGATCAGGACAAAGGAAACTATACCGTAGCCGTCGTCCTGAGAGGGAGGGTTGGGGAAAAACGAAGGCCATACCGAAAACAGCAGTATACTTATCAGAAGAAGCAAACGGTAGTTTTTCTTCGAGAGGGAAGTAAGCGCCCTGTTGAGAAACGGCGCCAGCAGGAACAGTACAAGATAGATATTGATGAACCACACCTTGTCGTAGAAATAGGGCGCGGTACACTTTATAAGCAGCTTGAAAGAAAATTCCGCATTCCCGGTCAGGCACATGACGGCAAATATCAGGATCCCGTAGCCGCTGGTGAGCACTATCAGCTCCGCCGCCTTGCGGAGCCTGAGCTTTCTGCTCGTCACAGTGAAATACCCGGAGATCATCACAAAGCAGTTTACGGCTACGATCCCGAGGGCTTCGGTCCCGAGCATGAACGCTTTGTTCAGTGTGCTTATCTCATAGCTCCCGGAGAACATGATATCCTTATTGGCGTGCAGGCAGAGAATCATAAACATACTGACGAGCCTCAGCAGCTCAAAGGAAGAATTTCGTTTTCGCGGCTCTGGCTTCATCTTACATTTCTCCCATACTGAATTTGGCAAACCTGGAGTCGGTGATGAATTCCAGCTCTATCTCTTCGGAAAAACGCTTTATCATTCTTCCGATACCTTCGTTCATCTGCTCCATGGCGGCTCTTCTGGTGTAGAAATTCAGATCCTCGCTTGAATAGTTCTGAGACGGGTCGGCGGAGTAGCCGTCCATCCCGCAGATATACAGCTTCGCGGCACCCATTTTGATCAGGAAACGTATAAGCATCATACCCGCATTGTCGTGGACTCCGCTGACATCGTTGAGAAGCTCGCCGTAGGAGGTCTTGAGATAGACATCGGAAGCGGGGATATTCGAGGTTATGATACATTTTGAATGGAGGTTGCTGTCGAGCTCGTGGAAACGCCTCAGATTGCTGACGAAGATCATATCCGTCTCGGCGGCGGAATAACGGTGATTGATGCTCACCGAGAAAAGCTCTGCGTTTTCCGTGTAGGGAAGTATCCTGTCCTTCTCAGAGACTGAGCTGCGCCCGGGTGCGATAATGAGCACGCCCTTGCCCTTTATCCTTTCGGAGAGCTCAGCGAGATGCTGCTCCTGAACGCTGCCGTTTTCCATGTATTCGGTATAAAGCTTTTCAATGTATTCCCTGTTGAAGGAGCTGCGTTCGGAGTCATCCATGAGTGAGAAGATATCGTCCATTGCTTCAACTGTAAGGGTATTCTTGCTGTCAAGATAGGATGCATAGTTCGGGTGGGCGTTATGCTTTGCGGAAAGATAGTTGGGCAGAGAATATCCCCAGTAGCTCCGCTGATAGAAGGTGTTCAGTATTTCATCTATTATGACAAGCAGGGGCTTGAGGGAATAGTTCTCGCCCAGATTGTCGTTGAGATACTCGACAAAAAGCTCGGTGTTGAGATTGCCGGCGCCTCTGCCCATGCCGAAGATGCAGGAATCTATTATCAGGAAATGAGAGGTCTGCATATCTGCGAGAGTCTGGGCATTGGAGTAAGAAAGCTGCATATTGTTATGGGAATGGAACCCTATCCCGATGTCCTTGGAAAGATCGTTCTCCACCAGGCTGAAAAGCCTGATAAGATCCTTCTTCTTCATCACGCCGAAGCTGTCAACGATATAGAAGCAGTAGGGTTCGAGCTCGTTTACTCTTTCAATAAGCTCGAGGAATTCCCTGTCGCTGTAGTTCAGGCTGACCATAGCCTGAACGAAGATCTTATAGCCCTTGGCTTTGATCTGCCTGCAAAGCTCCAGTGCAGGGATCATATCCTTCTTGTGGAAGGCGACCCTTATCCCCTCGAGGACGGTGTCGGAGCAATCCGGCAGATCGTCGACGGAGTACTCTCCGTAATTGATCATACATACCGGCATCTGCTTCCTGCCGCTCTGAGGGATCATCTCCGAGAGCTGATCGGCATTTGTGAAAAGCGTTGAACCGTCCCTGTGCTCCTGTCTGTTGGTGAGAAAGCCGCACTCAATAAACTCAATGCCCGATTCACAGAGCCCTGAGATGATCTTCTTTATATTCTCTTTTCCGAATTCCCATTTGTTGCAGTAGCCTCCGTCCCGGAGGGTGCAGTCAAGAACCTTTATTTCTGACATGATCTCATCATATCTCCATGCGCTTATTGTGAACGATCCTTATAAAGCGTATTGTAAACGGCATCGGCAATAAGGAAATCCTCTTCCTCGTCAATGTCGATGCTTTCGATCTCACCGATCTCGACTATCTTAGGCTTGAGGCCTATCCTTCTGCCGAGCTCTGTCATTATTTCTCTGCGGTAGATATAGAAGCCGCTCGTCTCCTGATAAAGTGCGGGAAGGTCCTGCGTCCTCGGGATGTTGTCAAGCTCGTAATTGAAGGGCGTGCCGTCTTTCCAGAGAAAGTCCTGGAGCTTCTTTGCAGCAAAGGCAGAGTCGTATTCCCCGCTTCTCACCGCCTCCAGCCCTTTGCTTACCGATCCGGCGCTGATAAACGGCGCGGTGGTGTGGGTCATGACGTAGATATCCGCATCGACCTCCCGTGCAAAGCAGGAGAGCACTTCGTTCATTTTGGTAGTATCCTGATCGAGGCTCTCCGAGCGTCTGAGATACTTTACTCCCTCAGGGATATACTCCTTTATGGCAGGGTCGCTGCAATACACATAGACCTCATCTATCTCCGGTATGCTCAGGAGAGTGTCAAGAATGTACCGGCAGAGGGGGCTGCCGTTTGTGAAAGGCTTGGTGTTTTTCTGAGGCAGCCTTCTGTTGTTCAGCTTCATGGGTACGACTGCTGTTATCTTCATTTCAGTCCTCCAGTATCTTTTCCAGAGGCCTGCGCTCGAAGGCCTCGAGCTTGCCGCCTCTTGTAGCGTTGTATATCTTTATGCCGTGAGCATCGGCATAGGCTTCTGCGGCTTCATAGGCGAGAGTGGATCTGTAAAGCTGGGGAAGATTGTCCGCCTTGTCCTTATCCGAGAAATGATCCCTGACGCCGTCAAACTTCCTGACCTTGCCGTCTGCGGTGAGTTCCTGCGAATAGGAGTGATCCACTCCCAGAAGCACCATCTCCCGGAAGCCCAGATACGCAGCCGTCTGGATGCACATATACGACACTGTGAAGCCCTCGTAGATGCAGTCGGAGATATCCTCCGAGAACTCAGGTGGCTCGGGGTAGAACTCCTTCATAGTATGTCTTACCCGCAGGAAGCCTTTCAGCGGGGGGTATTTCCACTGAGGCACCGTGCTCACGATCCTCAGCTTCGCATCGACAGCCGAGATCTCGGCGGTGGAAGCGCAGATGAGCTTGTAATCCTGCACGCAGTAGATATCGGGGCGCCACTTCGTCCTGCCGTAGATCTGATAGACCCTGTTCGAGCCGAAGCAGAATTCCTTGTGCGATCTCAGCAGTTCAAGATCCTCGGGCGTAAGGCTCGGGCCGTTACCGATTATGAAGCAGCGCTTGCCGGCGTACCGGTTTTTCAGCGCCGTTATGCGGTCATGATCCTTATTGATCTTATTGAGATTGCTTATCGAGGTCAGCTTGTCTCTGGCCCTTTGAATGATATTACTCATGTTTTCTCCTTAGAAGCTTGTTTATAACTACCGCTCTGTCGCTGCGGCTGAGTATCACGAAGAAGCCTATCAGCACCGAGATACTGCCGGTTATCGCTCCACATACTATAAGGCTCATCCACCCGCCGTGAGGTATCGGAATGATAAGCAGTATGCCAAGTGCGGAGCTTATCAGCGTAAAGATCACCGGCCTGATAGCGTCGGGATAGAAAGAGTTCCATTTCAGCCCGAGGCATTTCGCAGAGTAGGGTATTATGATGATAAGATTACGCAGTATCGTTATGATAGTGCTGACTGCTGCCACCGCGTAGATGCCAAGCTCGGTGACATTTAAGAGTATCAGCACGATGACTACGTTTATCGCACCGCTGATAACAACGGCTATGGAATTGACCTTCAGCTTGTTGACGACCACGAAGATATTGAAAACGCAGTTGATACCGCCGTTGAGTATAAATCCGGCACAGGTCATGATTGAGAGGATATACAGCGTCCGAGCATCCTGAGTCGGTTGCCACAGAGCAAAGAACCGTTCTCCGCAGACAATAAGTATGATTATTGGCAGGTTGGAGATGATACCCATGATCTTCATTGACTGTTTCAGAGCCTTAACCAGCTCCTCTGTTTTCTTCTGTGCATACAGGATCGTGAAGTTGGGAGAGAAGGCTTCCACCATAGTCCCGATAATGCTCTGTATGAGGCTGGGGATAGTCTTTGCCAGCGACAGCACACCCATGGAGGTCGAATCTATGAAGATATTGGTTATCAGCAGATCGAGTCCTTCGCTCATCAGGGCTCCGAGCCGGGTTATCAGGCTCCAGACTCCGGATATAAGAAGTGTCTTGACTGCGCCGATGTCAAAATACTTGAAGCTGATATGTATGAAAGGCAGCAGCTTCCTTGTGTAATGGATGTTGTAGAGCACACAGTAAAGTGTCATCAGCAGGGCTGTCACGCCGAGATACCAGATGTTCGGTGAGAAGAACATGAAAAGCAGCACCAGTATCACTGCTCTGGCAATACTTGATTCGATAGTCCTGAGCGAATTAAGGTGCAGATTGTTGGTCGCAAAGGTAGACACGGCAAATACAGAACCGAATGTGCTGAGTACACATTCCACAAAGACTGCAGCAAAAAGCAGCTTGACATCCCAGAGGAAATTTGACGGGATATCTACGATATTCTCGAGAAACACCCATACAATGGTAAGGACGGTCATGATGAACACAGAGATGATCCCGTTCGAGATCAGAACCGAAGAAAAATACCTGTTGGCACCTTCGATATCGTTCTCATATATCTTAACCGTTATGAATCTTCCCGCGAGGGCATTAAGAGCTACTGCCGCAAGAGTCGCATAGCTTACAAAATTGTTTGCCAGCCCGACAAATCCGTAGGCTTCCACTCCCACTTTTTCAACGATATAGGGAGAAAGTATAAAGCTGATCCCGAATGTCACAAGGTAGGATATGAAGCTTGCGGTGATGGTGAGCGCCAATTTTTTGTTGGAGGTCACTCCTCTTGAATCTGACATTTGTATGCTCCGATCAATTCTTTTTGGATATCGGTCTAATTTGCTGCTTGAAAAACGAATATAGTACCGGATGCTTTGTCTTTAGCCGAAGCTTCTCACTTCCAAAATAATGGTGTTTCTTTATTATTACTTCAATTGCAGCATATTGCAATCGCAGACGTTTCCTTTCCGCACTGTCAAGCAGAGCGTAGTTCAGAAGCAAATCTATGCATTTCAAGCCCATACACAGCGTTATCGCTCTGTACTCATGGCTATGAACAGGATATCTGCCAAGCTCATTATCGAGCTCCTTCATCACAACAGCAGAGCCTTCAAAGCTTTTGGCCGAGGCTTTAGCCGACATGATGGAATTCCCTCGCAGTCTTCTGACATAAAGCTTTTTATTAATATACGCTACAGTTTTCGCTCTGGCAAAAGCTATAGGGGTGAAGAGTTCGTCCTCATGGATGATGCCCTTGTAAAAGACGAGCCCGTTTTCTGCAAGAAAATCTCTTTTGAAAAACAAGAACGGCACACACGGACAATATTCATTTCTCCTAACTGTTGCTCCAAGAAGCAGAGATCCGCGCTCAGTACGGTAGGAGTGTGTCCTTGAAAAGTTTTCTATATAATCCGGGAATTCAAAATCCTCGACAAAATTATCCGAATCAAAGAAAACTATGTCAGCATTTTCTGTCCTTGCTTTGCTCTCCAGCTGCCAGATGGCATCATCAACAATATAGTCATCACTATCGAGAAAATAGATATATTCTCCGTGAGAAGCTGCCATACCCACATTTCTCGCATCGGAAAGGCCACCGTTACATTTGTGGATAACGGTTACCCGGCTGTCCTTTCTAGCATATTCATCACAGATAGCACCGCTGTTATCAGGTGAGCCATCATCTACGAGAATAATCTCAAGGTCGGAGAAAGACTGCCGCAAAACACTGTCTATACATTCGCAAAGATATTTTTCAACATTATAGACAGGTATGATGATCGATACCATTACATCAGCTCCTATTTCGTTACTTGTATCTTTCTGCTTCCTGACGTGAAACTCTGCGGCGGACATCGTTCAGAACGGCATTAAGCCTTCCGGCGCCTTTCTTCCAGCTGAACCGGTCAAGCACTTCCTTGTTGTCAGCTATCTCTCCGGACATTATCTCGTCAATATCTATCCCCTCGTATTTCTCCGGGTCGATATACCAGACAGAGTTTCCGTAGAGCTCCGGCAGAGAAGTGCGGTTTGAAACGATGCACCTTGCTCCGGTGCTCATCGCCTCCATAGGCGGCATACCGGCGCCTTCATAGAGCGAGGGCTGTATGAACACCTTGCAGTTCGCCATAAGCGCCTTGATCTCGCCGTCGCTGAGATAGCCGGTGAAGATCATATTATCCGGCTTGGTATCGTTAAGATAAGCATCCGAGGTGCTGATAAGATCGCTGCCCGTGACTACAAATGTATACTGAGGATTCTGTCTTGCAGCCTCAGCCACCCAGCGGAAGTTCTTGTGATACATTCTGCTGCCCAGCGAGAAGCAGTAGCTGCCCTTTTCCAGACCCAGTCTTTCCAGTACGGTGCAGTCCGGGACGATACGGTCAAAATGCTGCCAGGCAGTATAAATGATCGCTATTTTTTTGCGGGGAGCTTTGTATATGTCTGTAATATCCTTTTTGGAATACTCGCTGATGGTGATAACAGCCTTTGCCCGTCTGAGATTGATACGGACTTTCAGCATATAAAGCAGACGCGTGAGCTTTTTGAACTTAGTATTTGAATTCTCCTTGACCCGTTCCAGGATACAGTCATAGACCGCTGCAATATCGCACCCGGTAAAGGGCAGACCCAGCGTCATATCCAGCGAGATACCGCCGCGTTTTTTGACATATCTCTGAAAGCCGAAGTAGTTCCACTTCTTTCTTCCCAGCTTTGTTGAAACATCGAGATCGACCCTGCTTACAGCAATGTTATTGAAACCGAAATCCTTGTCCGAGTCATTCGGGACAAGCAGAATGACAGAATCCTTATCTATCAGCTTGTCCAGCTCCAGCAGCAGTTCGTAGGTGTATCTGTGTATGCCGAAAAGCTCTTTTCCGGTAAGTGAAAAACCGTCTATGTATATTTTACTGCTCATTTTCCGTCCCTCTGATATAATTTGATAAGCCTCAAAAGCTTCCTTGCCGACCTCTCCCAGCTGTATCTCCCAAGGGCTTCGGAAGCCGGAGAAACAGGCTCTTTCAGCAGAGCGTCAAGGTCTGCGTCATAGCTGTAAGGGTCGGTGTAGTGTACCGAACCTCCAAGCACCTCCGGCATTGAGGCAGTGCCGGACGAGATCACCGGCGCACCCATAGCCAGCGCTTCAAGGGGCGGTATGCCGAAGCCCTCGAAGGTGGAGGGGAACAGGAACGCCTTGCAGTTTTTCATCAGCGACTTTATCTGTTCGTCGGAGATATAGCCCACAAAGACAAGATTGTCTATGCCGCTAAGGTCCAGCTTCTCGCTGGAATTCTTGACGCTGCCCCCCGCGATGACAAAGGTCTCGGCGGGGTTTCTTTTTGCCTGCCCGACTATCCACTTGAAGTTCTTGCGCTCCTCCAAGCTGCCAAGGGCAAAGAAATACCTGCCCTTTTGTATTGTCGGGTATTCTTCAAAGAGGCTCTCGTCCTCGCCCACGGCAAGGATATGCTCCCACGAACAGGGCACGACGCCTATCCGCTTTGCCGGGACTTTATATACTTCCGAGATCTGCTCCTTGCAGAAACTGCTGATAGTTATGATC
>FMXS01000050.1 GCA_900104495.1 Ruminococcaceae bacterium FB2012
ACGATTCGATCTAAGACCGCATCTGCGATGGTTGGATCCTTGAAAACCGAAGGCCAGTCTTTCACCGGAAGCTGGGCAGATATAGCCACTGATCTCTGATGGTGGTATCGCTCTTCTATGATTTCTAAGAAATCTTGGGTCATCCCTAAATCGAGTTGTTTCATACCAAAGTCATCTAGAATCAGTAAATCAGGACGCACCAAGTCTTTCATAAGCTTGTTATATGAACCATCCCCTTTTCCAATCGTAAGGTTGGTTAGCAAACGTGTAGTTCGATAACACTTCACGGAATATCCTTGCATACAAGCTTGCCTGCCATAAGCAGAAAGAAGATATGTCTTCCCAACACCAGTTGCACCTGTGATGATGAGATTGTTACCGCTTTTAATCCATTGGCAATCCGCCAATCGAACAACATCTGTTTTTTTAAGCTTTCGTGCCGAATCATAATCGATATCAGACAGGCTTGCTGTTGGCTCTCTTAGCTCCGCTTTTTTGATTAACCGATTCGTTTTTGCTCGAACTCGTGCATCATACTGAGCAGTGACAATCATTGCTAGTCGATCATCAAAGGAAAGCTCTGATGAAGCCGGTAGTTCTTCTTGCCTTGCGTATTCAAGTTTCATTGCATGCAACTTCATTTCTGTTAGTTGCTCTACTGTTTGATAGTTCATGATGGATACCTCCTTTACATCCATTCTCCGATACGGAGATTTTCATGATATGGAGTTGGAGTATCCGCATCGGCTGTGTTGTTTGCGGGTTGCTTATCCTGACCATTCTTGAGAATGTTTTTCAGGGTTGTATAATTAACAGAGTGTAATTCCAATGCCTTTTTACAGGCCTTGTTTACCCTGTTATTACCATAGGTACGGCTGAAGTTTATAACTGCCATGCATGATTTGTAAGCCTGCTCCTCGAAGTCTACGGACTCTAACAAGGTCTTGACAAAAATGAATGTGTCATTTCCAATCTTTGCAGCACGCTGGCGATAATAATGGCCATTGTAATTATTAAATTCAACGACAGCCTTATGGTTTTCAGGCATATGGTCTATAGAAGTAACATAGCGCTTTCCAGAACGGCGTCTTTCGTGAATGGCAATACGATTACCTATTTCATCGTATATTTCAATCTTTTTAGCATAAGCATGAATACATACTGAACGATGATAGAAACTGTACGGGACTGAATAATAAAATCCGTCATAGGGCACATGATAG
>FMXS01000023.1 GCA_900104495.1 Ruminococcaceae bacterium FB2012
TCCGGGCGGCGCTCCGAGGCGCTATTCTCCGAATACACAGAAGCTGTTCGGAATTGACGAGAACGGTAAACCCGTTGCCGGCGGCGGTGACGGTGCCGGTCAGGCCGGCGGGGGCGGAGCTCGTCCCGCAAGGGGCGCAGATAACGCTGGAAATGCCGGAGCAAACGGCAGACCCAATGTCGGAGCCGGAGCCGGTCAGGGCGGAAGAAACGGCGGACGTCCCGCAGGGGGCGCTCAGAGACATTACCCGCCTAATTTACAGAAGCTTTTCGGCGTTGACGAGAACGGTAATCCCATCGTCGGCGGCGGTCAGGCCGGCGGCGCCGGTGACGGCGGAAACGGCGAGCTGCCTGTAAACGGCAGGAACGGCGTCGTTGCCGGAGACCTTCCGGGGGGACAGGATAACGCCGGAAATGCCGATGCGGGGGCAGAGAATCCTCAGCCTCCGAAAAGAAACCCCGATCCGCGGATGATGGATCTGCTCAGCAGCTACAGGAAGGATGCCCCGGAGGGCGGCGATAAAGCCGACGGCGGCGTTCCGCACAGACCTCAGAGACAGTTAGACCCGGAGGTACAGAAGCTCTTCGATGAAGCTCCCCGCAACGATGCGGGTGCGGAGGGTCAGCTCCCGCAGAATCAGGGTGCTGCCATGAACGTTCCGCAGGATCCGGTCCGGGCCGAAAACGAGCTGAACGCGATGCTTGACGCACTCGGTATTGATCCCGGAGATCAGGCCTTTGAACGGGCCGTAGAGGATGCCTATACGGAGGCCGAAACAGGTCACGCTCCCCGGAGAGAGGCTATAAACATCCCTGAAGGCTTCCTTGACGGCAAGGAACTCTCGCCGGAGGAAAAGGAGATGCTCCCCTATAACGATCAGGGCGAGATCAAGAGACCCGGCGAGCTCAGAGCAGCTGTCAAGGCCGCAGAACGAGCCGCAAGAAACGGCGGCAAGCCCCAGGGCGAGGTCAAGGCCGGCTACGGCTACTACGCGGATCAGATCAAGAAGCAGGAGGGACGAAAGGGCAACAACAAACAGCCGCCCCCGCTCCCGCCGAAAAACAAGAAGTAACATAAAGTAATTGTGTATTGACATTTTCGCCTTGCCGCCTTCGGCGGCTCGGGTGAGTGCAGTTCACGCCGAAAAAAAGTAACCCAAAGCAAAAATTTGAAGGAAAGGAGAACCGGTCATGAGACTGATACCCGGAAAGACCAAAGTCAAGATCGAACTGTTCCGCGGGATCACCCTCGGTGATATCATCGTCGGTGTTATCACACTGGGGCTTACTGCGCTTGTTCTCCTTTCCACTCTTCCCGGACGGGTGTATATCACCGTCGGCGTTCTCGCCGTGGGGATACTCCTCGTTTTCAGGATAGATTCACAGCCCAACTACAGGCTTATCCTCAATCTGCTGAAATATCTCTCCTTCCCGAAACGGTATTGGAGGACCTTTACCGACAAGCATCTTATATCCAGTGCTACAGAGCTGAACAAGGGCGATCACTGGAAGGACTTTTTCTCCGAAAAGTACGATCCTGACGAGGCCGATTCCATCCACGACACCATAGAGAAGATGATCGACGAGAAGAAGCGCCGGAAGGACGAGGATAAACTCCTTGCCAGCAGCGATGTCTCCGACGAGGAAAAGAATGCTATCTGGCAGGAAAGAAAAGAAAGAGAAGACGCCGCAGTCAAGAAAAAGGCGGACAGCAAGGAGGACTCCCTCGGCAGCGGCAGAGATATCGAAGACGTCATTCCCTTCACGGGAATAGGTGACGGCTTCATCGAGTACAACGGCAAATACTACGGTACAATAATAGAGATCGACCCGGTGGAATTCCGCTTTTTCAGCCAGTTCCGCCGCAATGCGTCCATTGAGAACTGTCTGGGCAAGATACTTCGTTCCCTTAAAATGGATTATTCCGCCAACATCATAAAGATAGACCGCCCGATAATCTACGACAAATATCTCGACAAGGAATATGAAAAGCTTGACGAGCTGAGAGCCTCCTACGAAAAGGGACTGCTCACGGAGGATGAGCTGAAAAGCCGCGTTGAGATACAGTTTGACCGTATCAACGCCATGCGGGACATCTGCTTTGAGAACAAGGTGGTCCAGCCCTTCTACTATTTCGCTATCTACAATATCGACAAGCGGCAGCTCCAGATAGATACGGATTCGGCGGTGTCCGCCCTTACGCAGGGCGAGCTTACCGTCCGCAGGCTTGTCAGCGACAAGGAGCTGGCGGTGTTCCTGAAATACACCAACTGCCTCGATTTTGACGAGCGGGACATCGACAGGATAAACCCCAAGGATTACGTTAAATGGGCTATGCCCGAAAGTCTTGCTTTCAACACGAGAAGGGCGGATATAAACAAGATAGTGACTCATCAGATGCGGGTAGTGAACTACCCCTCCGATGTGGGCGATGCGTGGCTTGCGGGAGTCATGTCCGTTCCCTCCACTAAGGTGGTCGTAAAGATCACTCCCATGGAAAGAACGAAATCCATCCGCACCATAGACCGTTCCCTTCAGGAGCTTCGCGGCAGGCTGATGACCACCGGCGTGGATTCAAAAAGGCTGGAACTGGAATCTCATATCGAGACCCTCAGCCGCCTGCTGGTAACGCTGCAGCAGGATAACGAGTCGCTGCTGACGGTGAATATCTACATCAGTATGTACGATGCGATAAAGACCTCCGAGTGGGGCAGGAAGGATGCTGTAAAGAATACCTCCCTTGCCGTTATCGCCGACATGAAAAAGACAGTCCGCAGAGTGTGGCAGGAAACAGGTATGCGTCTGAACTCTATGGACTATTCCCAGCTGGAGGCCTTCATCGGCTCGCAGGTATCGGGCTACGACCCCATGCTGAATGACGGGCGCCCCATGCCCGCTAATACTGTTGCTGCAATGTATCCCTGGATATACTCCCGGGTTTCCGACGAGGGCGGTATCCGTCTCGGCACGCAGGACGGCGTTCCCGTGTTCATCGACTTCTTCCGGAGAGATCAAGAGAGGGTCAACTCCAATATGGTCATCATCGGTAAGTCCGGTTCCGGTAAATCCTACGGAACAAAGGCACTGCTGACAAATATGGCTTCGGAAAATGCCAAGATATTTATCCTCGACCCCGAAAACGAATATACCGAGCTTGCCCACACACTTCACGGAAAGATCATCAACGTAGGCAACGCGAAATTCGGAAGGCTCAACCCCTTCCACATCATCACCACCCTTGAGGACGACGAGGCCGGCGGCGACGATACCGGCACCGGATTCTCGGCGCACCTTCAGTTCCTTGAGGAGTTCTTCAGGCAGATACTTCCCGATGTGGACAAGGAAGCCCTCGAATATCTGAATTCAATGGTTGAGAGGCTTTATACCAACTTCGGAATAACAATGGAAACAGACCTCTCCACCCTTACTCCCGCCGATTACCCGATCTTTGACGATCTTTACGATATCGTCCTTGAGGATTTCCAGCGCACGCGGAACGAGTATCTCAGAAGTATGTTACAGACGCTTCTGAACTATGTTTCAAAGTTCGCCACCGGCGGAAGGAACGCCAATATCTGGAACGGCCCTTCCACCGTCACCACGGACGAGAATTTCTCGGTGTTCAATTTCCAGTCGCTGCTTGCGAACCGCAACTCCACCATCGCAAACGCGCAGATGCTCCTGGTGCTTAAATACATCGACAACGAGATAATCAAGAACCGTGATTACAACCGCAAATACGGTCTGAACAGAAAGATCGTGGTGGTCATCGACGAGGCGCATATCTTCATCGACACCAAGTTCCCCATAGCCCTTGATTTTATGTTCCAGCTGGCAAAGCGTATCCGTAAGTACAACGGTATGCAGATAGTCATAACACAGAACATCAAGGACTTTGTCGGCAGCGAGGAGATAGCGAGGAAATCCACTGCTATCATCAACGCCTGCCAGTACAGCTTTATCTTCGGCCTTGCGCCGAACGACATGGACGACCTCTGCAAGCTCTATGAAAAGGCCGGCGGCATCAACGAGATCGAGCAGGATCAGATAGTCACCGCCCCGAGAGGCATGGCGTTCACTGTTATGAGCCCCACCAGCCGTTCCTCGTTTATGATCGAGGTGCCGCAGGAAATGGTGGATATGTTCGAGCAGCCCGATTATCAGTCCCACTATTTCGACGGTGATGACGGAGCGCAGGTGTGGGAGGATTTCGTGGCCGACAGCCGTGCCGAGCACGAAGCCAACGCCTCCGACAGGATATCCGGCTATGTTTATGAGAAGCCGGCGCAGTCTGCCGGTTATGAGGGCTTTACCTTCAGCGAGATAACCGCCGAGGAGGCCGACAGGCTCTACGGCGGAAACGACGGAGATACAAGAGAAGAACCCTCCTACCGCAGCGCCCGCAGGCAGCAGCCGGAGGAGGATGACGACGAAGGCTTCACCTTTGAGGAGATCAGTTCCGAGCCCGAGCCTGAGCCCGCTCCTGCGGCTCCTCAGCCGCAGCCTGTTCAGCCCGTGATAGATGTGGCCTCGCTTATAGCCACTATCCGCGAGGAGGTAAGGCGGGAGATGAGCGTGCAGCTTGCTCAGCAGGCCGCAGAAGCAGCCCGCAATGCCGCACCCATCCGGGCAGCAAGGGAAGAACCCACGGAGGAAGACCTTCTGCTGGAGGATGAGCTTCCGGAGGAGATCGCCGAACCGGAGAAGCCGGTGGCGGCTCCCGCAATGGGCGGCAGGAATATCCCCCGGGCGCCGCAGCCTGTTCCGGAGGAGCCCGAAGAGGAGGAAGACGAGGATTTCACCCCGAAATTCGATATCATGTCGCTGCTGGACGAGCAGCTTGACAGCTACAGCGAGATGACTCTTGCAGAGCGAATGGATGAAATAGATGTAAAAACTATGGAAATATCGCTTGATGAACTTGCATCTCATATCAGGGATTTAAGGAAGAAAAGAGGTGCCTGACCGTGGATATAAAGCTGGTTGACAGAGGCAGAGAGGGCGAGCTGATCCTCATCGGGAAGCTCGACAGCACGAACTCCGCGCAGGTGGGCGAGCTGTTCCTGAAAACAGCCGACAGGTTTACTGATATCACTCTTAATATGAGCGGTCTGAAATATATTTCCAGCGCAGGGATACGCTCACTCAGGAACCTGTATATGAAGGTCAGAGGCAACGGCGGCGAAATGAGCATAATCAATGCCTCGCCTTATGTGGAAGAAGTTCTGGAAATGGTCGGATATGCGGAGATGTTTAATTTAAAATGAAGAACGGAAAAAGCCTTGTGAAAAGAACCTTAATAAGACTTCTGGCGCTGATGATGACAGTTTCGTTAGTGCCTTCTTCGCTGTGCCTTGATGTTTCCGCTGCAGATGCCGAGCAGACGGAACAGGCCGCATCCCAGACTGCTTCCGAGGAGGAGGATGTTCCCGAATCAGAGTCTGAGGACGATTCTCCGACTATGGAGATATACAAGAACGGTGAAGCCTATGAAGCCGAGATAAAATCAGGCGGCACCTGGCCGGACAATACCGTGACCGGCAGCTATGAGCCTACCAGTCAGGCAAGGAAGGTGGAGGAATACAACAGCGGGAGACTGTCCTTTGACGTTTCCGAGGACCTCTACACCCTTACTGTTTCCACAGGCATCAGCTCCGGCAGCAGCGTTGAGTATTTTGCGATACGCTATACCGATGTGAACGGCGCTCCCCAGACCAAGTACATCTTCCCCACGGCAGAGCGCCGGGAAATGGTCAGCGATTATATCAAGAGCCTTAAAAAGACAGTCAAGGTCAAGAAATGGGTATCGACCACCATAACAGGCATAAAGAAAAACAGTCCCGGCAGATTTGCCCAGACATCCACTGTTATGGCAGAGCCGGACCCTGTGAAGATAGCGAAAGCCAAAGAGCAGTTTGAATATATCACCTCGGTGGTGGATAACTATATTGATCAGGATCAGGAGGTGACCGGCAGCAAACTGCTGGACAATCTCCGTGAGAGCCACAACGATCTGCGTGACCTGGGCTATTCGGTCAACGAGAACACAGATTCCGACACTATACTCAGCCCCTGGTCCATAGACGAATTCCTTTTCAAGACCGACACGGCGATTAAGACCGTGAACAGCATAGATGTATTCATGTCCAACGGCAGATGGACCGTTCAGGGCATGGCCGTCAGCAAAGTGACGAGCATCGGCGGCTACGGCGAGTACGGCTTCTATTCGGGCAAGTATTTCCATGCTTTGGGTAAGCAGCGCATCTGCGAGTTTCAAAGCAAAAAGAGCGGTACACAGACCTTCAACGCCGCAGGGGATACGCTTATCAATATCGGCGGCTCCGGATCATCCTATTTCGGGCTGCGTCAGGTGGACGGGACAACTTCGTCTGCAATGCCCTACAATGATCTGTATTCATTCAGGATAGATTTTTCCGATGTCCCCGACGGCGGTATCGAAACTCTGCTCAGGAGCAGCGCTTCTGTCAGCGACCCCGCAGCCGGACCGATAGCGGAGCATCTTGCTCTTGAAGTGAGCTACAAGGATCAGAACGGCTGGACCAGAAGCGTCACGATACCCGTTCTGCTTTCCGTACTGGGACAGTACAAACAGTCCGGCGACACCGTCCGCACTATGGGTCTTGCTCAGCGGGGCGAGGCGCTGGCCTTTACAGCCTGCCTGCCGGAATACAGCTCTCTTATCAGCACAAGGCTCCTTGTGGGCAAGGCCGCAAGGGATGCATTAAAGACCGAAGGCGGCATTGAGCCCATCGGTTCCAGCAGAGACAGAGACCGCCTTATCACTGCCCTTGACGCCGATTATATCCGTGTGGCGGGCATTTCCATGTATAAGGGCACCTGCCGTATGTCCAACACTCCCGACGGAGAGGACACCGTTACAAAGGCTGTCCTGAAAAGCTACACCTACACCTTTGCTTTTTCGGAGGACGCGCCTCTCCTTTACAATACGATCAACACCTCCGAGGGCATCAGGATAAATGCCGGTGCTTCGGATACCTTCAAGCTGACTGCATACAACAAAAATGCACCGCTCATCGGTGCGGAGTATTCCGGCAATGTGCTGATACGCCTTAAAACCGACAGTCTCATCGGCGCGGAACCCTCCGGTTCCACCAAGGTGCGGCTCACCTATCAGGATACCTCCGGCTCGGAGATGACTTCTCCCTATTACAATATCTCCGATGAGGTGATGGACTATCTCGGAGCCTGGCCTTCCTCCGCCGGCACAGGCGACAATTTCGCCTATAAGTACGGCGTCCAGGCCGGGAACATCGTTGAATTCCCCGTGAAGTTAGCGGACGTTTCCGCTATCACCAGCGTTGAGCTCAGCGTCGGAGCGGATTCTGATGACTGGCAGGTGGCGGGCATTTCCGTAGCCGTTGCCAACGATATCGGCAGGCGCAGGATATATGCGCAGGATATGACCTCCGGCGATGTGAGCACCACCTATCGCATTGTCCGCTCGATGAATACCACCGTCATCCCTCCCTTCCCCATAAACTTAAAGCTCCTTGTGACAACAGGGGACTCCTTCTCCTTCAATACGGGGGAGGGTACCGTGGTCACGGCAAGAGAACTGGATTTCAACACCGTCCGATATTCGATGTCCTATGAGCAGACCAAGGAGAATCTCGGATACGCAAGGATCCGCAGGACCTACGATATAAACGTCAAGGTCGCCGACGACCCCGATGCGGGCAACTTCAACGGCGACGCAGGTTCCAGCAACCACTTCTATTTCCAGCTCAGGTTCGCAAGCGGCAGCAGCGCATTCGTGCTTGCAAATCAGCAGCTTTCCTCCGACGCCTTCAGAGCGGGCTGCAACGAGATGTTCTCCATCTCCGTCAACCGCGATTACGGCGAGGTGACTGCTTTGCGGGTCATCCCCGAGGACGTTTCCGAGGACAGCGATGTGTTCGATAAGCTCAATGTCGAACAGATAACCGTTACCGAGCGCACCACCGGCGGTTCCGCGGATCAGTATGTCTTTGACAACATCGGCTGGATAGGCATAGACTACAACGACAAATCCCAGGATGCGGCAGTCAAGGCACGTACCGGACGTACCGTCAACGAGATCTCGAGAAAATACAAGGTCTCCTATAAGCAGAAAGTCATCAATCTGCTCTGCGAGATCAAGACTCTTCCGTGGGAGTCCGATTATCTTGATGTTGAGGGCAGTGTTTCCTGCGACCTCAACTATATCGACACCGACGGTCAGCCGAGAACGATGGGCTTCGACGTCATTTCAAGAATGGCATCCTATATGAACAAGACAGCCAGGGCCTATGACAGCGGTACAAAAGGCGGATCATCCTATTATGCCAATCTGGGAACAGTCTCAGATCCCAACTGGATGCTGCGGCCGAACCACACTGACAGGTTCATACTGCCGTCGCTGGTAGATGTCAAGACCATTACGAGCATGACCTTCCATGCCGTGAGCAGGAACAACAAGCCCTCGAAGTGGATAATCGGCGGCATTACCGTATCACGCATAAAATCCGACAGCGGCGTTGTGACCCTTTCGGCCAACAACAATTCCAAGGACGGAGAATATGTCCGCGCAATGCAGACTATCCCGCTCTGCGAAATGATAAAGCGGGGCGGCAAGGAATACGAGGAGCTGCTGCTCCCTGCAGGGGAGCCCCAGAAGCTGACGGTTTATTTCAGTGATAACACCATCACCTGGAGCGAGTCTTCCTCATGGGCATCGTCGGTGTCCAAGTTCCCCGAATCCACCAACGACACCCTCAATCTGTTCGTGTTCCCGTCTTCACATTCAAGGAATATCGAGGGCGTCAACGTCAGCGCGGCAGTTCAGTATAATATCTCCAATTCAAAGCTCATGCAGGCCAAACAGGGCGTTCTGAACATATCCGGCAGCGGAACAGAAGACGCGATGTTCTCCTACATCGGCCTGTCGGCATCGGATATGAAGAATATCTCCTCGCTGTCACTTCAGTGCAGGAATGCAAAGGTCGCCTTCGATCATGCTATCGTTCAGCAGGTACGGGACGATGTGGTGGTCATGACCTACACCTTCGATTTCGGCGGAGCCTCGGCAACTCTCGGGCTGAAAGCCCTGCCCATGTCCTACACTAAGGTCTATACCCCGATGAAGCAGACGCTTATGCTCTCCTTCGGCCCGGATACCTCCGAAATGGCGCTTTTCGGAATGACGGAGGACAACCTCAATCCCAACGATATAGCCGTATGCCTGAAATACCGTTCCTCCCTCGATCCCACAAGCGAATACTATTCGCCCTATGTTTATCTTACGGAATCGGGAGTCAGCAAGATCTATCCCGGTATGATGGCGGAATTCACCTTCGATGTGCCTTATCTCTCTGAGATAACGGGCTACAGGGTGATCTCCTTCGGCAATATCACCGCTTCGGTGGAAGCGGCATTCGGCATAAACTACAGCCGGTCGGGACAGGACCCCGATGCGGTCAAGCTTGAAAGCGTTTACAGCTTCAATCAGAAATACGAGACCGGAAACATCACCAGAGAGCTTGAAGCCGTGGATAAAAATGAAAGCGAGAACGGCGTGCTCCCGCTGGATATTTATTTCACCACCGCACAGTCAGATGAAAGCACCGAGAGCGGCATAAACGTTCCCGTCAAGGCAGTGTTCAGCTATGTGGACAGCAAGAACACTCCGCATACCAAGACCTTCAAGGATATAAGACAGTATATCCAGTCCGACAGCAAGCAGTTCAAGACCGGCGAACGGACACTTGTAAGGCTGTTCCTGCCCAAGTGCAGTGTGCTCAACTCGATCAGGCTCATCCCCTCTGAGGGCAGCTGGAAGATAGACAATCTTGAGATCAGCAGTCTCGGGGAGGAGATCGTCAACCGCAGGATAAACACTCTGTTCGACGAAGAAGGCCAGTCCGTTACCCTTAAAAAGGTCGGCCTCTCCACCAGCGTTACCGCAGACGATAAATACAAGGGCAAGGTAGACGGTCACGAGAAGAATATCAAGCTGGACGGCGGAAAGATCGTAAGCGGCACCGTTATAATAAGCAACAGCGACGAGGGCTTTGATCTCAGAGTCGATATGCTCACAAACGGTATACTCACCGATATTACCGAGGAATACTCCAGCAGGAACGATACAGCTTTTGCGGTGTCGATACCCGTAAACGAGGGCTCTGTCCCCATGACCTATACCATTACGGTCTGGGCAGTGGAGAATCCGGGCATAAAGGACGTTATCAACGTTACCGTTCCCGCAGCCGGACAGAAATATGTCCCCTCAGGCAGCAGCACAGGTCAGGACACCTCGTCTTCTTCGGAGGGCGGCAGCAGTTCCGAAGAAGAACCGCCTGACGAGAATGAGGAAGAGGACAGCGGCGGCGGTACGGAAGAAACAGCTCCGCCGGATGAGGGTCAGGTGACTGACGAACCCGCGCATACCGAGGAAGAACAGCAGCCCGAGGAGGGCTGAGGCCGTCACACGGTAGGTATATGATATGAAAAACTTTATCAGAAATATAAAGGAACACAAGAAGGCGGCGCTCATCTGCCTTGCTGTGCTGATACTTGTCATAGCCGCTGCGGTGCTGGCAGTAAAGCTCGGCGGCGGGAATGAGGAGCCCTCCGAAGGCTCCTCCTCTGCGGAGGAGCAGAGCAGCGAAGCAGCAGAGCCGAAAAGCTACTTTGCCGAGTCCGGATACCCTGTAAGCGTTTCGGAAAGAGGGCAGTCGCTTCTTATCTCGCTGAAAGCCGGTGCGAAATGGGAGTATTCCATGGACCCGGCAGGCATAGTATCCGTTGATGCGGAAACTGCCGAGACGGAAGAAAACACAGTCTACGCCCTCACTCCGATGAGGCCGGGCTATACGACGGTTTCCTTCAGACAGGGCGGTGTGCTTGAAGGCGTTGAATACGATGCCGTGAACATTCAGGCTGAGATAACCGTCTATGCCGACGAAAGCGGGACCATGCACATAAGGACAGAGGATATGCGGATGAACAGCTCCGCTCCCGGTGCTGCGGACAGCAAGACACCCTATCTGCTTTCGGGCAGCAGGGTGATCCTTCCCAACGGCGGCGACTGGACTCTTACCGTTGAAGCCGACGGAGAGATACCCGAGGGGCTCTATACCGTCATGCCCGGAACAGACAGCGAAGGCCGCAGCTACTACGATGTTGCGATGGATACTTCTCTTGTCACCAAAGGCGGTATAGATATGAACGCCCTGGGCAGCAGGCTGCTTCTGAAAAGCGAAAGCCTCGGCGTCGAAAAGAGGCTCCGCTGTGTTATGAATGCCGAAAGAGAATGGGTGCTTACCGAAGCGGAGGAGCAGAAATGAGCGGCAGAAACAAAAAGGATGAAGTTGTCCCGCAGGAGGAAACGGCATCCGAAAAACAGGAACAGAACAAGGAAGCCTCCCCGAAGCTGACGGAAAGGCAGCTGAAAAAACTTGCAAAAAGGAAAAGCAAGGACAGAAAGCGTGAGCTGAAGCATATCCTTTTAGGCAGCTATTTTACACTGGATGACGGCAGGTTAGCTTCGGGCGGAGGGAAATGGATATCCCCCCTCGGCGTCGGGGACGGGGCAGGCCATGTGCTGCTTTTGGGGATAAAGGATAAAAGATACAGATACAACTCGCGGTTCAAAAGAAGCCAGCAGGCTCTTTACGCCGCAGCAAAGGCTATGGGAAACATCGGGCGTTCCCTCGCTCTTGAATGTGCGCCCGATGCCGTTTCCTGCTACATCAAGAGCGTCCTGTTCCGCCCGGTGGTGCTGATTTTCGAGGAGGTCGTTCTTGAGGACGGTTCCTCGCACCTTGAGCTCCACGCCTACTGCGGCAGATCGCTGTTTTCCTTTTTGTCTGTCAGAAGGGCTGTTTCGCGGTTCGACAAGGAGCTCCCCGATAATTTAAGCAGAGTATAAGTGATCTGTCTTGCTGTCACAGCAGGACTGTTGAGGTGTCTTATGAAAAAACGCAGGCTGATGATACAGGTGTCGGTGCTTATCGTCATCTTCTATATACTGGCGGGAGTATTCGGGACGCTTCTTGTTTACAGAAGCGCTTCAAGGACATATCTCACCGCCAAGGATGATATGATAACCAGGGACATCGAGCACGTCAGGAAATCGATATTGAGCAATTTCGGGATAAACTGGTTCTTCGAATATTCCAGGGAACACTGTGAAGAGATATTGGCCCAGGAAGAATTCAGCGAAGGCATGGTATTTGAAGATCTTACGGAAAGAGAACCCGAAATGCTGGATTCCGAAACGCCGGCGGAAGAAGTCGCCGAGCTCATTGATAAATATGCCACCGATGACGAAAAGATCAAAATGGCAAGATCTATCTATGATACCAATGCTTATCTGATGGATTACGAAAACAATGAGTTCGGACACGGTGCTACTTTTGTGATAGCTGTCGGTGAAGATAATCTGGGCTTTGTTTACTATCAGGCGGATGAATATGCTTCCCTTGATAGTTTTATAGAGGACTCTGCACAGCCCGTCGCAGAGGGGATGAAGCTTGGCGACAAGCTCGATCTCACCCTCTCGGAGCATCCCGCTATACAAAGACTCATATCAAGCAATACCGACAAGGTCGAGTTTGAGATAGTCAGCGGAACTTTCGGAAAGTCCTCTTTTGAGAACCACTATACTGCCTATTGCCCGATATTCTTCAACGGAAAGGTACAGGCTGCTGTGATCCTCGACTATAACTGGGACGAATTCCGCGGCGAGCTGATGGGTGATATCAAGTTGATGGTCATTATTCTGGCAGCAGGCATAATCGTTTTTTGCGGGCTGATGATACTTCTGCTCCACCGGGTTGCCGTGAAGCCCCTTTCGCAGCTCCAGACCGCCGTAAACGAGTACAGCAAGACTAAGGACAGTATCAAAGCTGTAGAAATGATCGGCAGGATAAAGTCGGGAAACGAGATCGGTATGCTGGCGAAGGACGTCTCCGCACTGGCAGCGGAGATCGACAGCTATATGAAAGAGAACCTGAAACTGGTGGGTGAACGTGAGCGTGTGGCCGCCGAAATGGATCTCGCCGCAAAGCTGCAGGCTGATATCCTTCCCAGCGCCTATCCCGCATTTCCCGACAGGCAGGAATTTGACATCTATGCGACTATGGACCCTGCCAAAGAGGTGGGCGGCGATCTCTACGATTTCTTCCTTGTGGACGACGATCACCTTGCCCTTGCAATGGCGGACGTTGCCGGAAAGGGGATACCTGCGTCGCTGTATATGATGATGACAAAGATCCTGATACAGAATTTTGCTATGATGGGCCTTTCTCCTGCAAAGGTCATCGAAAAGACCAACGATATAATCCTCAGCAATAATGAGGAGGGAATGTTTGTAACTGTCTGGTTCGGGATATTGGAAATATCCACCGGTAAAATAACCGCAGTAAATGCGGGGCACGAATATCCCGTTATCAGAACGGCGGACGGGCAGTTCGAGCTTTACAAGGATAAGCACGGCATGGCTGTGGGAAGCTTTATGGGGACGAAGTACACGGAATACGAGCTTCAGCTTGAAAAGGGCGGCGCCCTCTTCCTGTACACCGACGGCGTTCCGGAAGCCTTCAACAGCGCGGACGAAATGTTCGGCATTGACAGGATGCTTGAAACGCTGAACGCTCACAGAAAGGCTATGCCCGTAGAGCTTCTCACGGAAGTCAAAAACGCTGTTGACGCCTTCGCCGGAGAAGCCGAACAGTCCGACGACGTCACTCTCCTCGAGATCACGCTTATATGAGCGCATAAAAAACAAAGAATAAAGAATGATCAGAGATCATCGCCCCAGGCGACACCTTGATTATTCTTTATTCTTTTTTCTTTATTCTTTATTATTTCAGCGAAGCGATTCAGCACATAAAGTCTCCCGGGTCAACGGCGAGTATCTGGGCTATTTTGATAAGAGTTATGATGTCTGGCAGACGCTTGCCGTTTTCCCAGCGGCAAACGGTCTGGGGGGCCACGGAAAGGAGACCCGCAAGCTCTTCTCTTGACATATTGCGTTCCTCACGGAACTTGGTTATCCTTTTGCCCACGATGCCGTCCCCGGCAAATTCGGTTTCTATGGATTCGTCAGATATCTTGGAGACCGGGTGGCGCAGATGATCCAGCGCGTCCCGGAGCTTTTCCGTTTTAACAGGCTTTACAAGGAAAGCGCTGGCGGGAGTCTCCCAGCTTTGCAGGGCAAACTTCTCGTAGCCCGTCACGTAGATCACGTTGGTCCGGGGCTTTATTTCAAGTATCTGTTTTGCAAGGGCTATCCCGTTTGCTTCCGGCATATCTATATCGAGTATCACCACATCGAACATATACTCCTTGAACAGCTTTATGACATCTCCCGCCCTGCTTGTGCCGATACACATAGCGTGGGGGATGATCTTTCCCAGCTCGTCCAGGAAGTCCTCAACTATCAGCTGATTGTCATCCGCTATAAGCACTTTCATTTTCAGTCACCTTCTTTTTCGGTATTGTAACGGTCACAGTGGTCCCGTCTTCTCTCATATCCATTTCAAGGGTCCCGCCGCACTGCATATCGAGCCGCCTGCGGGTGTTCTCTATCCCGACGCCCATGTGGAAGGGAACATTATCCTGCGGGGAATGCTTTGCCGTGCCGTTGTCGGTTATTTTTATCAGATAGCATTCTTCTGTTTCAAAGGAGCTTACCGTGATGACGCCGCTGTCCCGGCTCACTCCGTGGTTGACGGCGTTCTCGACTATAGGCTCCAGCGACAGCGGCGGCAGCCGGAAATCCCCGGTATTCAGGTCATAGATAACTTCAAGGTGCCTTGCCTTGTCCGCTCTTACCAGATCAAGATAGATCCTGACGTTTTCAAGCTCCTGCTCAAAGCTGATAAGCTCATCATGTTCAATGGCTCCGATATGGGCTTTCAGATAATCAGAAAAGTTGTCGATGCAGTCCACTGCCCGGACGCTGTCGCGCTTTGCGAGGGAGCGGATAATGCTTAAAGAATTGTATATGAAATGCGGGTGTATCTGATTTCGCAGCAGCAGCATTTTTTCTTTTTCAAGGTCAAGTTCCTTCTGCGTGATCTTGTTGCGGATATCCTGCTGATAGATGACCGAGAGATAAATATAGTATTCCAGCACCGCCAGCGCTGTGAGGAAGCTGGAGAAGCCCGTGATAAGGTTGGTGTATTCCAGTACCGAGGTCAGCACTGTCTGAGTGATTATAAGAATGACTATGGCATTTTTTCCCGCGCTCAGCTTGCGGAAGTATTTTACCGAAATGGCAAGCAGCAGGAAAACATAGAAATGCAGGGTAATGAATATGGATATTCCCAAAGGGCCGCGGGAGAAATGATTGTCGGGGGTTATCTCATAGGCGATATTGCTGCCCATAAACGCGGTGGAATAAATGATAAGGTTTATGGCGGCGGGGATAGCCGCAAGGGGCTTCAGCTTTGCCTCCGAGGGAATGATTATCAGTATCTCTGTCATTATCACAAAGGGGCGAAGTATATAGTTTATGGCGGAGGATATGTTCCGCAGCCACACTCGCCCTTCCAAATCAAGGGTAAGCGCCGGGCTGTCGGTCTCGCAGATATATCCCACAGTGTCGAACACCGTTATTATCAGCAGCAGTGAGATCGTCAGGATGAAAAGATCGGTGGCGGGGATCTCGTAGCTCTTGTTCACGAACATTATAACTATTATCGCCGAGATCAGCAGCAGAGTTGCGTAGTTTGAAGAAAAATATTCAAAGAGCATTGTAACGCTCCTTTCCGTGACAGTTATTTCCTTGTTTTAATCAATTGTAACATAAAACAAAATAAAATGCAATACTTTTGTGCTTCCCGGCAAAAAGCGGCAGAATATAAGCATACACGGCCCCGCAGAGACTCCGGGATCTGAGCAGGCAGGTTTTCAGAAATATTTTTGTTTTTCTGCACCCTTTCAAGGCGTAAAGGGGTATTACTTATGAAAGCGGTCAGAAAGACCGGAACACCAAAAACAAATAAACGGAGGAAAAGAAAATGCCTGACCAGAAAGAATACATTAAGAAACACGATCAGTACTTTGACACTATGTCTGCTTTTAACCGCAGGAAAGATATGGCAGGTCTTGTCGGCTATATGAAGCAGATCATCTCCGAGAACGTTGTGGGAAACGGCGGTGATGAAGGATTTGAAGAGGGAACTAACCCTGCATACGATGCTGTAAAGACATTTATGAAGGTCATTATCATGGATGCTCTCGAAAATGGTGAAAAAGAAAAACAGTTTATCAGAGACTTCATCTATGAGATCTACGAGCAGAACGGTGAGACCGCTTACAATGTGATGGACAAGTTCATGGATACAGAGACTTCTATCGTCAACGGTGAGGCGGAAGAGTATGACTGCTTTGCTGACGCCGAGGCGGACCGTACTGTGATCGTTGCCAGCCTTCTGGGTATTAACAGCAAATACAGCAAGATCGTTGATCCCGGTATAGCGATCGTCGCTATGTTTAATAATGCTCTGAACGATACCGAGCATGCCGGACCGGTAGAACGCTATGTTCTGGACACTCTGAACGGTGCGGCAGATGAAAACGGCAATATCACAGTTGAGCCTGCAAAGCGTAAGACTCTGGATCGCCTCTCCGGCAAGGGGCTGAGCGATAAAATGGTCGATAAGCTGAGAGTCGTAGTAGATAAACAGGTGGGATTCGATATAGGTTCTTTCTCCGTCGCTCCTGTGGCTGATGTTAACGGAAAGCCGGTAGTACGCTATTCTGAGGCCGTTAATACCCGCAAGGATCTTACAGATGAGCAGCTTGAAAATATGAAGCAGGATCGCGAGAAGAAGATCAGCGATTACAGAAAAGAGCATACCGCAGAAGAAGAACAGAGATCCACTGTTATGAAGACCTGCAAGTATGAGATCAAGTCCATCGAATGTGAGCAGGAGCGCCGCCGTCTTCAGAAGGCTGACCCTGAAAGCATGAAGATCATAGAGCTTAAGACCGATGATCTCCGTGACCTCACCGAAATGCAGGATAAGCTGGATGTTTTCAGACTGAAAATAAAGCAGATAGTTGATACTGCACAGCCGACGTGCGCACGTCTCAGTGCGGACAGAGCCGAAAGAGGACATCTCGATCCCAAGAAGCACGCACAGTATATAAAAATGTGCGATCTTGCAGACGATCTGTATACTCTTGACCACAGCATGAGCCCTAAGGAGATAATCAAGACACTCAAAGATATGCAGCAGGCTGCCCAGGAATATTATGATTCACACTATAAATATTTCTACAAAAGAGAAGCAGGACGCAACCGTATATACGACTCGGTCGCAATAAAGGAGTCGATAGCCTGCAGCATCGAATCGCTGGAGAAGCTCAGCGACGAGATATCCCCCTACTTTGTTGACGATATGTCTGTTGAAGATTGTCTCAACGATATAAACAAGAAGAAGAAAGAGATCCGTGAAGAAATAGCATCAAGAAAAGAAAAGGTCCGTGAAAAGGCAGCTCGCATCGGCGCTGAGAAAGTTAAGGCAGACGTTAGACCTTCCGTAACAGCAGTGAGCGAGTCTATCGAGATCGACCTTGACACAGCTGTTGTACCGGATGTCCCCGAGGAAGAGGCTCCTGTGGAAGAAGCTCCCATGATAGCCGAAGAGCCTGAGCCGACAGAAAAGACTGCCGACGAATTCATCGCCGATGCTCAGGATGTTGTAAAGTTCGCAATGACTCAGGTGAAGAACAAAGGCCAATATCCCGACAAAGATGCTCTTTCAAAGCAGTATGCACAGATAGTCACAGCATATTATCTCAAGAGCCAGATGAAAGACAAGAACGATAAGATCGATACCGAGGTTTTCAGCAAGCAGGTCGATGTGGTATATCACTCCAACGATTTCAAGGAGACTCTCAGAAGGAACTCTGCCAAGACACTCTATGAGCAGGCTTCTGCCGATCATGCACAGGACGTTTATCAGAACTTTGTGAATGTTCACGCTGCCCGCAAGCAGGAGAAGGCTGCAGCTGCAAAGTCTGCACAGCCTCAGCCCCAGGCAGCCAAAGAGATCAAGGCCCCGAACAACAACCCCGTAAAGAAATAAGAAAGAGAAAGGGACAGCTATGGACGAAAAAAGAATAGAAGCCGCCCTGAAAGCCCTGGGAGAAAACACTCCCCGGGCCCCCGAAAAGACGGTGAACGACATGGTGAAGACCGTCAAGGCGCTCAATGCGCGGAAGCACCCGCAGACGCAGGCCGTCAAAAACGAGCCTGCCGCCGAGGCCCAAAAGACCGCCGAGGCTTCCAAAAAGACGGATCCCATGAAGAAGCGCTGAAAGCTCCGGCAGTAAAAAGATCACAGAATATGACAAGCAAAAAGATATATCCTCCGGGCGGGGGATATATCTTTTTTTGGTTGAAGCTGCTCATAAACTGCGGCAGCTATGGCGCTCAGATCAGCCGTGACGTTCTCCTTTCGTGCATAAGAAAACCGCCGGGAGGCGGTTAATCAAGTATTTCGATATCTGCAATGTCGGATTCCTTGTATTCTACCAAATTGTTCAAAGCAATTGCAGCCTCATCATATCCGCTGTCGTACTCTGACTCATAAAAGATTACAAATCCTTCAACAGTATCACCGTTCTTGTCAGTTAATTTTACATTATGATAAAAAGAATCATATAAAGTTTGCGAATTGACCGGCATGGTGTGCCTCCTTATAGTTTTCGAGCAGGAACAAGATGTGCTCCGTGTTTAGAATAATGGATAGTAGCACGGTTGGTAGGCTCATAAGTTTCCGTTTTAGTGTCTCCGTAGAATCCAAAGTCATAATCAAGCGTAATGGTTTCCTTGTATTGCGTTCTGTTGTTATCTTTAAGGCAATACCGCACAACCCCTGTGCGTCAGATGCGCAAGCCGCGGGCTGTGCGGTGTTGCCTAAATAATTATAACCTCTCCAGTTCCACACTTTTCATTGATGGTTTTTTGAACTTCCATGTAACTAAGTTCTGTATTGCTCGGCATTTCACCTTTGGCTATCGCATCATTATAGGCTTCTGAATCTTTCTTGTGCTTTGCCTGACCGGAATGCTTTTTATCGCCCTTATATAGTTTAGAGCTAATAGCTCCTGCTTTGAGCGACTCTTTAAGTTCTATCCTGTTCTGTTCAAGACGTTCGCCATTAATTTTACCACTTTCCGAACTGTCTGTCAACCCCGAACCCCCAGCAGATGTAAATTGTCCGAGACGATCTTTCGGCTGATCATAATACCGAAGCTCGCCGTCAATACTCACCCTCAGATTAGTATTCCTCGTGCAGCTCTCTCCGCCCTCCGGCTTATCAGAAACGAAAAACGGACAGAGCTTTTCGCCCTGTCCGTCTGTTTCTGTCTTTACTTCTTCATTCCCACGCCGCCGGCAGATGTTGTTTTCTCTGCCGCCTTAGGCATTGCAGGCTCCTGATGTTCCTTCTTTGCGCTGCTTACAAACTTAACGTATTCGTTCTTGATGTCGCCGGATCTTGCCATTTCAGCAAGCTCTTTTAATCTCTTGGTTTCCACCGGGTCAAGCATTTTGACATAGGCATCGCTGTCGCGGACGGTCTTTGCCTGGAAGGCGACCTCCTTGTCCCAGTCCTTGCCGCCGATCTCTATCTTTTTGCTGTCGGCCAGGATGCGGATCGCAATGACCTCGGTCAGTGCTTTGTTGTATTTCTTCATGCTGGTGAGCAGATCCATATTGCCCTTTACAAACTCTTTGTTTACTACCTGATCAAGGACTTCAAGACGGGGCTTGAGCTCTGCGCTGAGCTTCTCCTCATGGGTCATCTGCTGCTTGGGCTCTTCCTTTTGGGGCTCATCGGCCTTTACGGGTTCTTCTGCCTTTTTGGGTTCCTCTGCCTTAACGGGTTCCTCTGCCTTAACGGGTTCCTCTGCCTTTATGGGTTCTTCGGCTTTTGCCGGAGCATTCTTGGATCTTTCGTATTTCTCCATAAGATCGTCGTAGGGGATCTCTGTTCCGAAATTGAGATTTACAAATTCAAGATAGTCGAAAAACTGCTGCTTGAAGTTCATCCCGGGGGCCTTGGAGAATTCGTCGGCCTGCTCTATGCCCTTCATGACCTCGTTGAAGTTGTCGCCTTCGGTGAGGATATCCTTCAGATCCTTGAAGTGTTTCAGACCAGCGTTCCATTCTTCCTCGGGGGTCTTGAATTCATCGCTTTCATCAAACAGTTCTTCGTATTCGTCCTTTGCATAAAACATAGAGGCTATGCAGTCCAT
The DNA here is from genome assembly GCA_900104495.1 of Ruminococcaceae bacterium FB2012. GTDB lineage: Bacteria > Bacillota > Clostridia > Oscillospirales > Ruminococcaceae > FB2012. The sequence continues at coordinate 20,280 of FMXS01000023.1, forward strand.
TGTTAAGGTGAGCTTGCTTGCTAAATTCTTGCTGCCGTTCTGTATCATCATAGACACCGGCAGGCCGCCGAAGTATGCGGAAAAGTTCTTGATCCTCCGCATATCGTTATATTTGTCAAGATCCATTTTCTGTATCGGAGAGAGTTCTTCTTCATTGACATCTTTCGGCTCTTTGGGGAATTTTCTGCACCATTCCCGGTAGTCCATGCCCTTTTTGGCTTCGGCTTTTTTCGCCGGCTTATATCCGCGGACAGCCTTGAGCTTTTCCTTAGAAACAACAGTCTCACTGTCAAGTGCGGTGCCGATGAACAGATGATCCTCTGCGAAGGATTTCTTATCGGCATCGGGTGCGACCTTTGAAGCCTCGCTTGCCGTGAGGAATTCGTTGTAGCTGACTTCGGGCTGTACCAGTCCCGCCTTGAAGAGTTTGAGATGCTCTATCTCTTCGTTCAGTATTGCAAGAGCTTTCCTTGCACCCCTGAGCCTTCTCTTGCCCATCTGGGAAGTGGGCTGCCAGGTCGGATCGTTCTCGTGGCCCTCTGTTTTTGCGGCAATGTAAATGTCGGTCATATCCCTTGCTTTTTCAAGCACGCTGAGCTTCTGAGACGGCGATACCGGATGCTCTCTGTCGTTCCTGAGCATCTTCATTGCGTCCTCGATGCTCTTTTTCATATTGTCGTGCTCTGTGGTGGAACCGCCCGCACCTGTTACACGGTGTTTTGCGGTAACGTCTGCAAAGCTGTCCTCAAGGCCTTTGAGCACTTTTTTATCGTTATAATATATCGGGTTTACCTTTTCTCTGATGCTTCTTGCACGCTCGATGTCACGGTGATCCATGCCCACCATGTCCATCTCGTTTTCAACGCCTGCGATGACCTTTGCAAACTGGTTTCTCGGCTTCCACGTTTCCTTTTTGACTTCGGCCCCGGCCTTATCCTTGGCGCCGGCATTCTGAACAACAGGCACACGATCTTCGGCAGGTACGTCCCAAAGCAGAGGCTTATTTTTCTCTTGGGCGACTTTGTTGTAGGTCTCGGCAAGCTCATCGGGAAGGAAATGAACATCAAGCTCAAAGAAGTTGCAAAGTCTGGGAAGACCTTTATAAATAAAATATGCTATAGAACTGTTGTTGAGCCATGACGAACTGTCAGCATTGGCAAAGGACTCTCTGCAGACGGATTCAAAATTATCTGTGATAAGATTGACGACCTTATTGAGATTCTTTGCGTTTTTTTCCCATTCCAGCTGCTGCTTGTGCTTTTCGATCATCGCCGGTCCTTTGGCAACGTGAAACGTTTTACCTTTGCCGTCGTCTTTCCACATCGGGCTTGCAATAGTGCATATCTCGTTCCACAGCTTTACATTCTCAGGGCTTTTATCCCTGAGGTCATCAGGGTCTACAAGCTGACCGATCATACCAAGCACGTGGCCTGCCATTAAAAAATCAGCGTCTCGGGCAGTCTCCATGTGCTGTTCAGAGTTCGCTTTGTTCTTGTACTTTACAAAACTGGTAATTGGCGGCATAATTGATTACTCCTGAAAAAATGTTTTATTTTGCGCTTCCGTAAGTAATACCCTGCCGACTGCAAAACGGGTGCAAGAAAACTCAGAAATATTCAAGTCAGATAAATAAGCCCGGGAGGAACGTCTGTAAAACAAAAGCGGCAGGGTCGGTCAAACGATCCTGCCGCTGTCTGTCCGGCTTTATGCCGCGATATTATCCCGTTTCCTGCGGGCGATCAGGAAGCAGATCAAAGCGTTCAGTGCTGCCGAGCCCGCGCAGGAGGCTACGGGCGGCCTCACGCTCGGCTTTGAGACGCTCTCTCTGCGCTATCGCATCCTCGGGATGCCGCCATGCGATATTGCCCGAAAGATGCTTGAGCAGATGCGCTCGGTAGTTTTTAAACTCATCCCCGATAAAACCTAAATTAAGCAAGAAAACACGAAAGCTGTACCGCATATTATCTGAATGCGATACAGCCGGAGAACAGTATTTCTTTGTGACAGCGGCATTACTGATAGCGAGTGCCAGCAGTAAGCAGATAAGGCACGGATCGTTGCGTAATCAACAAAAGTGCGACGAAGTGTCGCATAATTAACGCCGCAGAAAAAACTGTTGAAAAACATGACCGTCCCTGCACAAAAAAGTGCCCGTACTGCTGCACGGGCACTCTGATCTGTATTCATTATTATGGTTTATCAACAGCTTTATTCCGAACATATTCTCTGCAAGGCATATGCCCGGATTTTATCCGCCATCCGATCCGTTTCAGTCTTTATTTATGATCCGGATGTTTGTGATAGCGCACTGGTCACCTGTCAGCGCGGCGTAGACTGTTTTATCGGCTGCGTCGAACAGCTCCGTGCTGACTCTTATCAGGATGCCGCCGTTTTCGGTGATGACAGTGACCGTATTGCCTTGCTTTTCAAAGGTGACTGTGCATTCGAGACCGTCCCTGTTGAGCTTTTTCCAGTTGTCCCAGCCTCTGAAATCATCGTTTTTGTTGACCACCAGTTCAACTTTGCAGACATCATCGTTCTGCCAGCATTCTCCGTCGATCCTCATAAATGAACAGTCGATGTAGTTCTCGCCGTTCACCTTGCCGTCATCGGAGGTAAATATATCGATATAAGGACAGTGCCAGACCAGTCTGGAGGTCGGCAGGCTCTTGGAGTGGAATCTGATCTTCATCCCGTCTGTGACGGGTATTCCCTCCGAGGAGGCGGTGCGGTAGCCGTCTATCTGAACGTTGGGGATATCACCCGCAGGAACGTCGATGTAGCTTATCTCCTCGACGATCCTCCTGATCTTGTCGGCGGGGGTGAGCTCTTCCGCTTTGTCTATCCTGACATCCGAGATACGGCAGTTCTCGCCTGTGATTCCTATGTACGCAAAGCGTGAGCTGTCGGGGAGCGCCGCAATCACCTCTGTCACGCTGCCGCGTGAATAGATCTTTATCTGAACGTGATCCTTCACCTTGACAGCCTCGAGGGTGTAGTGTCCGGTGGGTTTTACATCCCCCGAAGCCTTTGCCTGCTGATCTGTCACTATCTTCCTTGCGCCCTTGACCACTGTTTTACCGTCCAGCCGTATTTCCGCATATTCAAAATAAAGCAGATCCTTGATCTTTTTTTCATCGGAGTGGACACGGCCGTCGAGGGAATCAAACAGCACAAGCGTCGGGACAGGCGGAGCGCCGGAGCCGGTCTTCGGGCTGATCCTGAAGTGTATTGTGGTCATCTGCGGAGTGACGGGTATGCCGTCGGAGACGGTGCTTTTGAACTTGTCGATCACCAGTTCGCTCCTGCCGGAGAATTCCTTTATGACCTCGCGCTCTTTCATGGTGTATTCCGTGTCAAGGTCGATAAGGTGGAGCATCAGTCTTGCATACTCGGGATCGAACTGCGAGCCCATCCCCTTAACGAATTCCTCACGCACCTTCTGCTGAGGTATCGGATCGCGGTAGCTTCGCTTTGAGGTCATGGCATCATAGGAATCCGCCACCGAGATTATCCTTGCGAATTCGGGTATATCAGTGCCTTTGAGCTTATGCGGGTAGCCCCTTCCGTCATACCGCTCGTGATGATAACGGGCGCCGAGGCTCAGATAGGGGTATTCGTCGATACTTTGCAGTATCTGAGCGCCCATATCGGGATGCTGCTTGATCTTCTCGAATTCTTCATCGGTAAGGCGTCCGTCCTTGTTGATGATGTTTTCGGGGACACCTATCTTTCCGACATCGTGAAGGAGTCCGGCATAGTAGACCTCGTTGCACTCCTGTTCATCCTTGCCCAGCATCTCGGCCAGCTTTCTGGAGTATTCCGCCACTCTTGAAGAATGGCCGTGGGTATATTTGTCTTTCGCATCGATAGCGTTTACGAGCGCTGTGGCGGTCTGCTCGAACAGGCGCTGGATCTTTTTCTGTTCCTCCTCCTGCTTGCGGAGCTTCTCGTTCTTTTTCCTGATAATGAGCCATACGATGAACACCATCATCAGCAGCACAAAGGCTCCGCAAAGCACGAAGAAAGCCCAGTGCTCATAGAATGAACGCTGCTTTATGATCTTGAATCCGACAGTATTCTTTGCGTTATGAGTGCGGCCGTCGATGACCGACATCTGATACTCATACTCGCCGCCCGAAAGGTTGGTGTATCGCACCGGCCCCATCTCGGATTTGTTTACCGTAACAGGCTTGTCATCAAAGCCCTCCATATAATACTGTATCTGAGAATCGTGCAAAGAGTATGTCAGTGCGCTGCAGTAGACCGTGATATTATCCGCCGACGATGGCAGAGTGAAAGTGTTGTTCTCGTCGGGGTAGTATTTGTTGTTTCCGTCAGAGATATATGATACCTTGAATCTTATATCCTGATCCTGAGTTTGATCCGAATCGATATTGATCACGCTGACGCCGGATCTTCCCGAGATATACAGATCGCCGTTGCTGTCAAGATAGCTGTACGAGTTCGGCGTCGGAAGGCTATGGAGGCCGTCCGAGGAGTTATAGAAGGAATAATCATACCGGCTCTTGCTCAGCATATCGTCTGCGCTGGCAACATAGATACCGTTCGCCGAGAGCACCCAGGCGTTGCCGTGCTTGTCGAAGTATATATCGTAATTGCCGGTGTAGGGGAAGCCCTCAACGGTCCTGATCTCTCCGTCCTTGTAATACTGTATCGAGTTTGAGGTTATTATCCAGACGATCCCCCGCTGTTTATCGTTTTTAACGCGCATGACCACATCGCTGGTAAGCCCCTCATCCCGGGAGAAATGGGTGATGCTGCTGCCGTCCACCACATATAATCCGTCGCCGTCCGAGCCGAGAAAGTACTTCCCGACCTCGTCAGCTTCCGCAGTAAGGATGATGGGGTTTTTGAGTCCGTTGTCGGCATTGATGACTCTTTTGACTTTTCCGTCCTTTATCACAGCGAGACCGTTATCCGTAGCAGCGAGCAGGGACCCATCGGGAGCCATAGCCGCGCAGTAGATCTTGTTCCCGGGAAGGCCGTCATCTTCGGTGAAGAAGAGGATCACTCCTTCTTCGGTCAGACCGATGATGCCACTTTCGTTTGTAAAGGTCGAAGCCCATATGGTATTGTTACTATCAACTGTCAGGCAGCGTATATTTACATCGGGAAGCACGCTTGTGAGCATATTGTCAACAGGCGTATATGAACTGTTGACCAGCTGCAGCCCTGTATCGGTACCGATGTAGATCAGTCCGTCGCGTATGCAGACAGCGTTGACATTCCGGGCTTCGATACCCGCCTTGGCATTCAGGTCCATAAACCTGTTGGCTGTGACCTTCATTACGCCCTGCCGCTTTGCGGCAAACCAAAGGTTTCCCTCAAAGTCCTCGGCCATGTTCTCAACGCTGCTGTTGAGCGGGACATTATCAAGGGGGATAAATTTTTCGCCGCCGTAATAGAATATATGACTGTTCATCAGGATCCAGATCTTGTCTGCGGCATAGCACAGGTGATTTATGGGCTCATTCACAAGTACGTGCTCATACAGCTCCGTCTGTTCAGGTCCGTTATCATCCTCGGAGCTGCTGTCATCATCTTCCCAATCTGTCCATCCGCCGTTGCTGTCATCGGGGATAAGACGGTCATAGGCCACCGGGATCCTCTCAAGAGAATCAAACTTATCGGCAAAACTGCCGCGGCAGAGTATTCCCGAACCGTTGCCGAAATACACCTCGTCCTTTGATCCCTTCACGGGAAGCACGGTAGAAATATCGCTGGCCCCTATATCATCGCCGGTATAGTGATCCGTCAGCCGCAGGCCGAACAGCCGGAACAATGCGCCGCTGCTCGTAACGCCCACAGTATATCCGTAACTGTCCGTGACCAGCTGTCTGATATAGGAATTTTTAAGCTCGGGAGCATCGATCATGCTGATGTTCCTGTCCTCGTCGATCACGTATAACCCCAGCTTGGTGCCGATAATGATATTTCCGCTGCCGTCCTCTGCTATGGCATTGACCGAGGATGAATTCAATCCGTTCTTGTAGTAATAATGTTCGCTCCGGTCGTTATGCAGGCAGACCACACCGTTGTCGTTCGTGCCTACCCAAAGGTATCCCTTGCTGTCCTCAAAGACGGTATTTACACCGGTGATCCCGCCGGAGGGATCCTGCCTTTCAAAGTCAGTACCGTCATAGCGGATAAGCCCGCCGGAGCCGCCTATCCAGATAAAGCCGTCCGAAGACAACATTACCACATTGGCATCATCGGTCTGCAGACCGTTATCCGCGTTATAGAACTTTACGCCGTAGCCTGTCCCGTCAGCCTGCCCGATAACAGCCTTTCCGCCTCCGATCATAGCGCCTTCAGCCAAGACCGATGCCGGGATCATACAGCATAGCATATATACGACGGCAAAAAGAAACAGAGCGATCCTTTTCCCGTGCTTGTATCTGTTTTCAGATATTTGCATAAAATCATCTCTATTCATATACTGTCAGCATAGTTTCAGATCAAAATATCCTGTCTGCCATCAGATCCTAACCGTCTGAAACGACCGGGGCTGTCCTGCACTCAGCCATCGTTTTGCACAACGTGCATTATCCCCTGTACTATAATATAACATAACAGCGCTGAAATTGCAAGCCGCAGGCGCAGGCATTCCTGCCTATTTACAATTATTTGTGTAAGTGTTACTATTTTTCGTCAAAAGATAAAGCAGATATCCGTAAACATCAAGACAGTTCCTTTTGGCTGTCTCGATGATGCTCATAACTGCAGCACTTGCATCTGCGCCCTTTTCAGTATCGCTGAACAGAAAGTTTTTCCGGTTTATGACATAAGGTTTGACCGTTCTCTCGGCAAGATTGTTGGTCATTTCAACGTCGGGATTATCAAGGAACAGATATAACTTTTCTTTCTGATTTTGGGCATAGGTTACCGCCTTGCCAAGGTTAGATCCCTTGCCAGGTCTGAGTGTATTTATGATCTCATATACCTTGTCGAGCAGCGGCTTTACTTTTTCCTGCCGCATTTCCATTATCTGCTCTCTTGTGTACTTTGCCTCCTTTGCAGCCTGCTCGAAGTCTGCCGCCTTACCGATCAGAGCAACTATCTGCGCCGAAGGACAGGTGGTGTCTCCCTCTGTTATGCAGTCGAAGAAATACCTCCGGCAATGAGCCTTATTCGAGATCTCGAATAAGGCTCATTATCCGAGAAGTATCATTATCAGGGGAAAATCAAGAATTGCGCGCTATTACGCAGTTCCCGAGTCAGTTGCCTGAATAACGATACCTGTTGAATAATAAATACAAGGTCATTTCGACCTGTTTTTTGATACAATAGGAGGCTTAACATGAGCGAAAAACAAACGGACTTTGGGACACTTTCTGAGGCGGTCATTGCCGAACTTAAAAACTTGGGATATATGGATTCCTCGCTTATCAATTATCGCAGGCTTTACGCACGGCTTGGTTCTTTTATGGAAGATCATTCTATCAAAGAGTATTCTCCGACTGTCGGGAATGCTTTCATTAGATCAGAAAGGTTAATACAAGACTTTTTATACTGAACTGAAGAAGACCGGTGTCACTCTTAAACTGCTGTGGCTGGAGTACAAGGAAAAAGTTAGGGACGGTATTCCTGTCGGTTACACAAAGTTCCGTGACGATTATGCCAAGTATGTCGAGCAGAATGACCTCACTAATCATATCACGCACAAGCCCGGTGTTGTATGCGAAGTTGACTGGAGCGGCAAGACAATGCGTCTTCACGATACTGATGAGGGGAAAGTGTACCCCGTCTATCTCTTTGTCGCAACTCTCCCGTACAGCCAGCTTGCATATGTCGAACCCTGTCTGAACATGAATGAGCAGACGTGGATCAATTGCAATATCCATATGTTTGAGTATTTCGGCGGCGTTACGCTTCGTATCGTTTGCGACAATCTCAAGACAGGTGTGGTAACTCATCCCCGCGAGGGCGACATCGATCTGAACCAGTGCTATGAGGACTTTTCAAACCACTACTGCACGGCTATCATGCCCGCAGGCGTGAGAAAGCCGAAGCAAAAGGCATCCGTTGAGGGTACCGTTGGAAAGATCGCTACTGCCATCATCGCCCGTCTGCGAAACAATGAATACACATCGATCTATGATTTGAAGACTGATGTTGCGGCGGCACTGGAGAATTTCAATAACAAACCCTTCCAGAAGCGTGAGGGCAGCCGCCGTGCGGTATTTGAAGCGAATGAACGTATCACGCTGCGTCCGCTGCCTGCCTTTCCGTATGAGTATGCTGTGTGGGAATACGGGCGAGTCATCGGCTCGGATTTTCATGTGACCTACCAGACCTGCAAGTATTCCGTGCCGTATCGTTTTGCAGGCAAGACCGTTGATCTCAAGATCACCGACAGCCTGATCGAGATCTACTGCGGTCACGAGCGCATTTCTTCTCACAAGCGTTTTCCAGGCTATGTCCGCAACAGGTACGATACCTATCCCGAAGATATTCCCGAACGCTTTCAGAACACAGAATGGAATGAGCATAATATCAGGGAATGGGCAGCCTCTGTCGGAAAGCATACGTTAGAGGTCATTGACCGTATTTTCAAAAGCTACAACACTTCCGAGCAAGGCATCAATCCATCGATGTCTGTACTGAAACTGAGCAAGAAGTACTCTGCCGAGCGTCTGGAAACGGCTTGTGAGCTGGCGCTCGAACATGTCAGTGTACCGCACTATTCACATCTCAGAGCGATTCTCGCTTCCGGTCAGGATGTGGAATACAAGGAGAACAAGAAGCAAGAGAATGAATCGTCACCCGCCGGATTTGTGCGCGGTGCTGCCTATTACGGAGGTGACGGTCATGCTGAGTGAAGAGACGAGACGCAAGCTGCGTGAAATGAATCTCGGCGAGCTGGTTGAAGCCATTGACCTTCAGGAAAAGCAGCCGGAATATATGGCGCTTTCATTTGATGATCGTATTAACCTTGCTGTCGATTACACCTATTCAGCCAAGTACAACGCAAAGGTTCACCGTCTGATTAGTGCGGCCAGGTTCCGTATTGCGGATGCAGCGCTTGTAAATGTGTATTATGAAAAGCGCGGATTGGACAAGGATATGATCCTGACACTTGGAAACTGCGGCTTCATCGAAAAGAACCAGCCTGTCGTGTTCAATGGATTCACCGGTTCCGGTAAGAGTTACCTTGCGTGCGCTATCGGCAGACAGGCTTGTATGCATGGATTCCGTACAAGGTATATCCGCGTTCCTGATTTAATGCAGCTGCTCAGCGAGGCATCGCTTGATGTTCACGGCAGATCCAAGCTTCTGAAAAAGTTCAGCGGCTACCGTCTGCTGATCCTTGACGAATGGCTGCTCAATGACATGACGGAGAGCGAGCAACATTTCATCTTTGAGCTGATCGAGCGCCGTTACAGTCGTTTGGGATAATTTCCGTATAAGCGGAGGCACAGAAGACATCATTAAAAAGGCTGCGGCACAGGTTATTCAGCGTGAAGCCGTAATTGATAAATGGGCTCCGGCATTACTTTTGCTTGAATTGGATAATCTCCTGTGGAAAAATCAGAATAACCTCTCTATCAAAAAACTTTGGGACTACCTTTGCACCTACTGTTATTTACCTAGAATTAAAGATTACAGCGTTCTTGAGGATACTATTTTCCGTGGTGTAAACTCCTCTGAATTCTTTGCTTATGCCGCCGATATTTCTGGGGAGAGATTTGTTGATTTGAAATATAATCAGAATCTAACGTACATTGATAAATCAGGTTAACACAATATACCTCAAAACAAAAAAACAAAGTTAAATTCCTGCCAAACCTGTAAAATCCTTCAAAAATACCGGCGAAGGGTTGAATAATACTGACGAATGTGCTATAATGTAATAATCAGGCGGAGGAAACGGCGTTTCTCTCCGTCGGAAATGATATAAAGGAGGACCAAAAATGATAAAAAAGCTTTTCAGCGCTGCCACCGCACTGGTGTGCTGTGCATCCGCATTTCCCTTCGCTGCATTTGCCGAGGATCCTGAGTTCACACAAAAGGACATCACGGCTCATGTTTATTCGCAGGACAATGTGAAGTCCCTTTCCTCGCGTTTTTACAGCGATCTGCCCGCGGTGCCTTATGTGCGGCTGAACGATTATTACCAGCTGCTCCTCGGCAAGGAGCTCAAGGTCGATGCGGACGGTGCCGTATTCACTCTGACCAACCCGCTGGGACAGACTGCGAAGATCGACACCGACACCGATCTGCTCACTTCCGATGATTTCAGTGAATTCATCAATACTACGATCTATCGTCAGGATAATGTATATAATGTCTATTACGACGGTATGCCCTTTGTGAGAGTGGCGGACACGGATTTCGACGGTGCTGCGGTGAGCACCTCGATCGATTTCTCGGGCTACGGTATCGATCTCCGCTCCGATGAGGGCGAGCTGTGGGTGCCCTTTATCACTGCCAACGATATTTTCAAGAGCGTTACGATGATAAGCTCCTTCTATGACGGAGAGGAGTATTATTTTGTTGACGATAACAGCGATTACAATTCAATGGAGACCTCCTGGTCGAAAGAATTCTGCACAAAAGCGGTAGGCTGCTTCTTCAAGGACGGCAAGCGCTCTCCCGAAACAGCTAAGTTCAGCTACGGCGAGCTTTGTTTTGCGATCGACACCTTCTACGGTATGTCCGGACAGGCCATGATCAAAGAGACGCTTAATAATACCAGCAGCTTTGACAAGGCTATCGAGGAGCTTGACGAAAAGGCGGACGGCCTTTTGGGTCTTAAAGATCTGCTTCTTTCCGAAAGCGGCGAACTGTATGATGCCGGACTTTACCTGCTTGATCTGCTGTTCTTTGACGGCGGTCACATGGGTTTCGATATGACTTGCAGTATGCTGAAAAACGCGCTCGGTATAAGCGATGAAGTTATGATAGAGGCAGCGAGCGTAACGGGTTATGATCTGGATGAAGCCTCCGGCAGGAAGAATGCCAGACTCGAATTGGACAAAGCCGTAAACGAAGCAAGGGAAAAAGCGATCGGCAAGGAGAAATATCGCAAAGAGGGCAATACCGCGTTTTACTGCTTCGATTCGTTCATGGCATCAAGGGAGGACTGGGAAAAATATTATGCCGGCAAGGGCGAAAGGCCCCAGGATGAACTGGGCGGTCTTCTCGATGCTATGAAGAAGGCCGACGAAGATCCCGAGGTAAAGAATTTTATTATCGACCTCAGCTGCAACGGCGGCGGCTCGGGCGACCTCGTTGTGACCATAATGCGGCTTATCTCCGGAAACAGCTATATCAACTTCCTTAACACTATCTCCGAACAGTATGTCAATACAGAGTACGATATAGACGCCAATTTCGACGGCGTGTTTGACGAGAAGGACGATGAAAAGCAGTACGATCTGAACTTCGGCGTCCTCATAAGCGAATATGCTTTCTCCTGCGGAAATCTTCTGCCCGCACTGTGCAAGGACTGCGACATTCCTCTCTTCGGAGACAAGTCGGGCGGCGGTGCCTGCGCAGTATATATGTGCATCACCCCGGACGGTCTGCCTTACAGAATGTCCAGCAGCGTTCACCTTGTGGATAAGGACGGCAAGAGCATCGACGCCGGCATCGAGCCCGATTATCAGATGCTCAAGCGTGCAGAGGACGGCAGCTGCAACTATGCGGAGCTTTACGACTTTGCATTCATCAATGAAAAAATGAACGAGCTTTATCCCGCAGAGGATGAGAGCAGACCCGAGGAAGAAAGCAAACCCGCAGAGAGCGAAGTTTCCTCTCAGGAAGAAAAGGACGGCACCAACCCCGCCACAGGCGCTGCTTATGCCGGCGCAGCCTTCGCTGTTGTTATTCTCGCGGGCGCTGTCGCTGCAGGCAGACGCAAGCAGAAGTAATACTGCAAAATTCGTTCATCAGTAATTTGAATATAATAAGGAAGGGGCTGCTGCGGCAGCTCCTTTTGTTATGTCCGGATCATACCTTTTTAAGGAAGGGGAGCCCGCTTGGCGCAGAGATCATCTTTTCTGTCTATTTTTTGGAAAATATCCTACAAATTTGCTAAAACATCTTGCAAAAAATCTGAAAGAATGTGGTATAATGAAAACGTATAGTTATAACTTTTAATCTATTCTTGCTCGGCAAGGTGCAGATATATGACAAATGTTGGAAGAAGAACGTTTTCAAAGCGTCTGGCAGCGGTGTTCATGGCACTGGCTATGCTTGTCTTGTCCATGCCGGCGGTGGACCTGACCGCCTTTGCGGTGGGGGCCCGTGGGAAGGCAGCGGAACAGCCACAGATCCCTGGCGCATTAAGGGCAGATTTTTCGGGATTCTTATGAAGCCCCGAAAATGCACGGTTTTCAAAAAAATCAAAATGGTGCCCAAGATGGTGCCCAAAACCGGTTTTACAAAATAAATACGCTGTCTCAGGAAGCCCTGAAACAGCGTATTTACGCGGTTTGTGCTGGTCGGAGTGACGGGACTTGAACCCACGGCCTCTACCACCCCAAAGCTAAAAAACTGATTTTGAAATGATGCGAAGCGTTGCGTAAAATACGTGTTTGCGCGGTTTTGTGCGATTTCGATTTTTGATTTAGTGCAAATTTAATCGGAATGATGCGAATCATTAGCTCCCAAAATGGTGCCCATAGTGTCCTGGAAGTGTCCTAAGATGTGAGGATTCTTTACTCAAATCTATTCGGCTGTATAATATCGATAATTATGGGCTTTGAGAGTTCCAACTCAGCATTGGTTTTTACAAAAATAACGCTTGATTAATTGTCGCGAATATGGTATGATGATTATATTGCAAACGGAACAAGCAAATTGAACATTCGTAATATCTAATATAATTAGACAAACCGTATTCGGAAGTGTGGTAGGATATATGAATAGAAACCTCGTTGATGTAAAAGAAAATGATATTTACCATCTTGATATTACATTACTTGAAATCCTTCTAAAGGATCGTTCATCCAAGAAAAATATCATCTGGGCAACCGATAATTATGCTTCACGTGGTTATGGATATCAAAGCTATGATCATATTACCATTAAGTCCGTGACGGGGTATAACGGCAACGTTGTAAAACCGCGCGTAGAAAAATCAAAAAAAGAGCAAGCCGAACGAATCAAACAAAAAGCGGAAGTGTTTACCCCTTCATGGATCTGCAACAAACAGAATAACCTCGTTGATAACGCTTGGTTTGGCAAGGATTTCGTTTTCAATATAGAGAGCGAGAAAACATGGACTCCCACCAAAGAAAAGATCCCGTTTCCAACATCAACCGGAAAGACCTGGCAGGACTATGTTTCGGATACGCGTCTTGAGATCACCTGTGGCGAAGCACCTTATCTGGCGAGCCGTTATGATACTGTTACCGGTGAGTATATCAGCGTAGATTCGCGTATCGGACTGCTTGACAGAAAACTTCGCGTTGTATCCGAGAATACGGATTCTGAGGAGGACTGGCTTAAATGGGCAACTGTAGCTTTTCAAAACACCTACGGTTTTGATTGGCAAGGCGATAACGTTCTTCTCGCACGGGAGAATTTGTTGTTTACGTTTGCAGATTACTACCAAGAAAAGTTCAAAACGTCGGCAACAGTTGAAATGCTTCGAAAGATAGCAGAGATCCTTTCCTGGAACATTTGGCAGATGGACGGTTTGAAATTCGTAATACCGGACAGCTGTAAAGATTTTGAGGAAGTGCAGCTTTCGTTGTTCTGTGAGGAGATAACAAAAGAACCGTGTCCCGGGTGTACCAAAAACGATCCATATAAACACACAGGTATATACTGCAAAATCAAAGACTGGAAAGCAAATAAGACTGTAAAATTTATTTCATTACTAAAGGAGAATGGGTATGGGAAATAACAGAATAGACGATTCGATTTTGGCAACAGTTATTTACGGCCGTATTGAGCCGAAAATCTATGCGTTTGAGACAGCAACTATACCTAATTATTTAAAGGTCGGAGACACATTTCGCACGGTTCAAGAGCGACTGAATGAATGGAGAAATGCCGGTTTTAAAGACCTTCGCAAAGTTGGCGATTGGTCTGCGGAAATAAAAGGCAAAGACATTTATTTCAGAGATTATGCTGTGCACGAGTATCTTGAGCCTCAGCACAAGCGTCTGACGAAGGACGTTTTTCCTGGCAGGCCATATTCACAAGAATTCTTTAAAAACGCTTCAAAGAAAGATGTTGAAGATGCCATAAGGGATATCGTCACATCATATGGTCAAACCGGGACTAATTATACCTATTATGGAATCAAAGAAAGAACAGCGATAGAATCGGTATATCCGCGGGATCCTTTTGATTGGGAGCCAAAAAATCCTCTTCAGACCGATGCTATATCCAAATTTGAAGTCGCACTTGAAAACGACAGAGCAAACCTGTTGATGTATGCGGTTATGCGTTTTGGAAAATCATTTACCTCGCTTTGCTGCGCAAAAGCAATGAAAGCGAAATTCGTCTTGGTTGTTTCAGGTAAAGCTGATGTTGCAGACGAATGGAAGGAAAATGTGCAAAGGCCGGGGCAATTTGAGAACTTTGTGTTTTTCAATTCCAGAAGCCTAAAGAAAAACGATAAGCTTCTATCGGATGCTAAAAAAGATATAAACAAATGTATTGTTCTGTTTTTAACGCTACAGGATTTGTCAAAAGAGAAAGAGCGTTTTAAAGAATTGTTCGAATCTCAGATAGATCTGATGATAATCGATGAGACTCATTTTGGAGCAAGAGCGGAAACTCTCGGCAAGGTCATTGCAGATGCTCATTATCAAAAAGATAGTCATCTGGAAGAAATAGAAAAATCAGACGGAATAAAAAATGAATCTTTGAGTAGCTTACAACGTGATAAAGCTGAAAAAGAGCTCGAAAAAGCTACCAAAGGCTTGAATGTCAAAGTTAAGCTTCATCTTTCCGGTACGCCGTATAGGATATTAATGGGAAGCGAGTTTGAAAAAGATGACATTATATCCTTTTGCCAGTATTCTGACATTATTTCCGAAAAAGAAAGATGGTATAAAGAGAATATTGCCGACGGTCGTCAAGAGGAAACCGGCAAAGAAGAATGGGAAAATCCTTATTACGGATTTCCCCAGATGGTTCGTTTTGCGTTTAGTCTGAACCGATCGGCAATGAACAAGATAAAGGAATTAAAAGAAAAGGGATATTCATATCATCTATCAGCTCTGTTTGCACCTCGATCAGTTGAAAAAGACGATAAGAGAGAATATCGGAAATTTGTTTACGAAAGCGAAGTGCTTGATTTCCTTCAAGCTATTGATGGATACAAAAGCGATAATAACATATTGAGTTTTCTTGACAATCAGCGCATTAAAGACGGCAAACTTTGCCGTCACATCGTTATGGTTTTGCCGTATTGCGCATCTTGCGATGCTATGGAAGCTTTGATCGCGGAGAAAAAATCCGAATTCAGTAATCTTTCCGAATATGAAATCATCAACATATCAGGCATTGATTCAAAGTATAATAAAATTAGCGAAGTAAAATCAAAGATTAAAAGTTGTGAATCCAAAAATATAAAAACTATAACACTGACCGTAAACCGTATGCTCACAGGATGCACCGTGCCGGAATGGGATACGATGATATTCCTGAAAGATACAGCATCTCCGCAGGATTATGATCAGGCGATTTTCAGATTGCAAAGCCAGTATGTTGTTGAATACGAGGGGACAAAAATTGTTGACGGCAAAGAAATAAAGCTCTCTATGAAAAAGGATATGAAACCGCAGACTCTTCTGATTGATTTCGATCCTCAAAGAATGTATTACTTGCAAGAAACGAAATCAAGAGTTTACAACATTAACACAAAAGATGGCGGGAACGAGGAAAGCGAGCAAAGAATAAAACGAGATCTTGAAGTATCGCCGATCATACATATTTCCGAAAACAAACTGGTAGAAGTTACACCAACTGATGTTTTGAAAGCTGTCAGCGAGTATTCTGTAAACCGTGGGATAACAGAAGCCGCCAAAGACATTATTGTTGATACAAATCTTATTAACATTGACAGCATCAAGAGAATAATAGATAAAGAATTCGAGATAACATCTGGGAAAGGCCTTACAGATCAGACATATAAAGAAGAAACAGACCTTGATGACGATGACATAAAAACTAACGGCGATGCAGTCAATACGGATAAAACCGACAGCAAGGATCCAACAGGATCTGAAAAAGGAACAACAGAGAAAGAAACGGCATGTAGGATATTTATCAATAAATGCCGTTCCTATTACAGACGCATTCTGTTTTATGCTTTTCTGTGCAAGAGTGAAGAGGAGATAAAGAGTCTGAATGATGTCCTGGAGAGTGTCAGCACGCCGGAAAACGAAAGAATCTTTAGAAACCTCGGCATGAATAAGGGTTTTATAAAGCTCATGAAAAAGAACATGAGCGGCAGTGCATTGCGTTCGCTTGACGATAAGATCTTTGACTTGTATCGCTTATCACACGAATATGACAAAGAAAACAATGATCCGATACAAAGAGCAACAACTGCGATAAATAGATTTGGCAAAATCAGTGATTCTGAAGTGGTAACACCTCAGCATATCGCAAAAGAAATGGTTGATCAAATACCTGAAAAAGACTTTAAGAAAGTATTTGAAGGCGATGATAAAATACTGGACATAGCCTCAAAAATGGGCGAATTCGCTACTGCGGTTTATAGACGTGCGGTATCTTTGAATATATCCATTGATAATATTCGAAATAAGATTTATTCGATACCAACGTCACCTCTTTGGTACAATATTAGCATAGTCCTAACTGCTGACTACAGTAGCGACAGGCTATGCTTATTTTTGTATAATAAGAAGGTAATGGACTGACGATCACCTCCTTGGAACTTTGCGTTCGGTATTGAAAGCGTCAGCCGCCTTCTTATTATCAAATTCGATTAAGCAGGTTGTTCTTGTTGTGCAAGTTCACAGCAGCGTTCGCGTCACTAACCAAAATGAATTTTAAATAAGCTCCTGAGCGGAAACATTACAAATCTTTTCAGAAAGCAGGTATCATTATGATCAGTGTAGGTATTGATGTTTCAAAAGGTAAGAGTACGGTTTGCATACTGAAGCCCGGTGGCGAA
>FMXS01000003.1 GCA_900104495.1 Ruminococcaceae bacterium FB2012
GAATCGCTGAAATACTTTCCGCAGTTGGAGCAGTACCAGTAGGCGGTGTTGCCGGCTGTGGTGCAGGTCGCGGCTTTCGCGGCGGTAGCGGTGGTCTTGTGACCCGTTGCTTTGATGACGGTGCTGGCCTTGGTTATCTCGTTGGTGCAGGCGGAATCGCTGAAATGCTTTCCGCAGTTGGAGCAGTACCAGTAGGCCTTGTTGCCGTTTTCGGTGCAAGTGGCGGCCTTGGCGGCGGTGGCTGTGGTCTTGTGGCCTGTGGCCTTGATAACTGTGCCGGCTTTGGTTATCTCGTTCGTGCAGGCGGAGTCGCTGAAATACTTTCCGCAGTTGGAGCAGTACCAATAGGCCGTATTTCCGGCTGTGGTGCAGGTAGCGGCCTTGGCGGCGGTGGCGGTGGTCTTGTGGCCTGTTGCCTTGATAACGGTGCCGGCTTTGGTGATCTCGTTCGTGCAGGCGGAGTCGCTGAAATACTTCCCGCAGTTGGAGCAGTACCAGTAGGCCGTATTTCCGGCTGTCGTGCAGGTAGCGGCCTTGGCGGCGGTAGCGGTGGTCTTATGGCCTGTGGCCTTTATCACGGTGCTGGCCTTGGTTATCTCATTGGTGCAGGCGGAGTCGCTGAAATACTTTCCGCAATCGTCGCAGTACCAATAAGCGGTATTGCCGTCGGAAGTGCAGGTGGCCTTTCCGGCGGAATAAGAATATACATTGTTATGGAGGCAGGCGGAAATGAAATCCACCGTATAGGAGAAGCTGGAGGAGCCCTCGGTGACAGTTACCGTGAACTGGTCCTCGCCGTAGCTGTCAATACCGCTGGGTCTGAATATCAGACATCCCTTCTGGCCGTAGCCGTCGTTGTTGATGTAGAAAACTCCGTCAGCAGAGGAGCTGGAGAACACCCACTTTTTGGAATCCCTCTTACGGGTCAGAGTGACCACGGTGTTGGAGGAAAAGGTCTTATCCCTTGAATAGGTCCAGGGGAAGCCGGTGTTGAACATGGAGGTGGGCATCTTGGCGGCGGGCCAGGTGACGTTGTAGCTGCCCGTGGAGCTGCTGAAGCCGTCGAAGGCGTACATAGCGGTGGCTGAACCGGCGTGTCCGAAGCCCGTCTTTTTCATCAGCGGGTAGAGGCACCAGCGTCTGTGGCCGGCGCAGCTCAAATTGCTGCCGTAGGAATCGCTCATCCAGCCGAAGATAACTTCGTATGCAAGGCTGCTGTACCCGTAGCCGAGGTTGCTGCTTCCGGAGCCGGTCTTGCCCAGGTTATACAGTTCATCGGACATCCCCGAGGGACGCGACGGGCTGTGGCTTATGTCGCCGTTGGCGGCGTTGACAAGGCTGGCCGCCTGGGCGTATTTGCCGTAGGTATCGTCCAGCGTGACCTCATCGAGTCCCGCGACGTACCTTACGCAGTTAAGGGCATTGAGGGCGTTATTGAGGGAAGCACTGCTCACCTTTCCGAGGGAGTAGGTCCCTCCGCTGTATACGGGGGTCTCTGCAAAGGTATCGTTGTTGAAATTAAAGGGGTGCGCCTTCATATAAGCCAGGATCTGCTCCGCAGTGCGGGACTGGACCGCTCCCGAAGCATCCGCGGTGACGTTCTCTGTGGAGATGACCTTCTCTACCTTCTCCGCGGCACCGGCTCCCACGGCGCCCAGCCCGTCGAAGGCCATAGCTGCCGCCGCAGCAGCGGCTATCAGTTTTCTGAACATACTTATCATATCCTTTCCGTTTTGGATAACAAAAACGGCCATGCACACGCATTGCCAAGTTTGATGAACATAACTTACAGTTGTATTTTATCACATTTCCTGCATTTTGTCAACCGAAGTCCGGCACCTCGGAGGATAATCTGTAGTCTTGCACAAAAACCGGCATCTCTTTTTGTGCCGTGAAACGGAAGGAATAATGAAAAATGAATAATATTGGCATTGCCTTGCGCCCCGTAAAGAGAGGTGTGCAGAATCCCGCATAAAAAAAAGGAGTCCGCTTTGGCGGCGGGCTCCTTGATCGTTTGGTTTATTGCTTGCTTTCGGCGTCGTACCCGTAATCGTGGGTCACTATCGCCGTTCCTCTCTCTTCCATAAGTGTCTCTTCAAGGGAGGTGTTGACCATATAGGCCGCAAAGGTGACACCCAGCACTATCAGCGACGCTATGATAAGAAGTCCGAGACGGTACTTGGGCTTCCTCTTTTTCTTAGGATCTTTGTTGTTTGCCGGCACGGTTATCCTCCTTTGCTTAGTTGTCTGCTGTCCGTTACAATACGACTCCCACTACGTCCTCTACCGTGATCGTCATAAGCTGTCGGTCGGTGGGAGCCTCCATGGGCGCAAGGCGGTCCGCCTGGCGGGTGATGACCCGCTCAAAATAGTTCCGGGCATCACGGGCATTGGCGAAGCTCTCCGGCTTGTTCTCGCACCTGTCCTCAAAGAAGGCCCGGACGCATTCCAGCGCCTCGTCCTCGACCTCGAGCTTGTAGCTCCCGCACCGCTGACGGAAGATCTCCGTCAGTTCGTCGGGCGTGTAGTCCGGGAAGTCGATGAAGCGGTTGAACCGTGACCTCAGCCCCGGGTTCGAGGACAGGAATTCCTCCATAAGATCGGTGTAGCCAGCGCAGATCACCACAAGATCGTCGCGGTTGTCCTCCATGAATTTCAGCAGAGTTTCCACCGCCTCGGGACCGAAATCGTTCTGCCCCTTGCCCGCCGTGAGGGCGTAGGCTTCGTCGATGAACAGCACCCCGCCCAGGGCGCTCTCGCAGACTTCACGGGTCTTGATCGCCGTCTGTCCCACATATCCGCTCACCAAACGGGAGCGGTCGGCCTCCACCAGCTTGCCCTTGGAGATCGCTCCGAGACAGTGATATATCTTCCCGATAAGACGGGCCACGGTGGTCTTGCCTGTGCCGGGACCGCCCGTAAACACTAAATGAAGCGACAGCTTCGGCTGTTTGAAGCCCCTTTCCTCACGGAGCTTGCGGACCCTTATCACGTTGGACAGGCTGTATACCTCGCTTTTGACGTTCTCCAGTCCCACAAGGGAGTTCAGCTCGTCCATAAGCTCTTCAAGAGTCGGCTCCGGCTCCGGGGGTGCTTCCTTCACGGGAGGTGCAACTGTCCCATTATCTGTACTCTTATTCTCGGCAGGAGCCTTCTTTGCCCCGCCCCTGGCGCTGAGATAGCTACCGGTGAAGTTCTTCATCCGGAAGATCAGCTTGCCGAGGACGGCAGTTTCCTCCGAAGTGCTGCTGCCGTCGCAGGCGATGAAATCCAGCGAGATCTCATTAACGGAGGAGATCAGCTTTGCGGCGCCCATCGGCAGGACACCGTCGCACTCCGCTTCCGCGAAGGGCGGGCAGAGCATCACCACGGCATCAATGACGTCATCCATCCGTGAAGCGGAGGGCTTCACGATCCTGACCAGGTCATCCCGGGAATAGCTCCAGCCCCAGATCTCCGAGATGAAGATCGACTCTTCGGGAGAGAGATTTTTTCCTCTCGTTCCGAGATAGACGAACAGCCGGAGCATTGCCACATCCCAAAAATGCCGGACCCCATATTTTCCGCCGCTGACTTTGTACCCCTGCTTATCCAGCAGGTCACAGTTCTGGATCAGCTCCTTTACGATCTGCTTAACTCTGTCGTTCATAACCTCACCTCTTATTATAATGGGGGCGCAGCAGGCTCCTGGTTTGGTTTACTGCTTTGTCCGACCCCGCCGCATATCAAACTTTATTTCCCGCACAATGTCGCTTGCGGCGGAGTTGCGCCGCCCGCGCTCGGGCCACGCCCCTGCCGTCCGCGCTCGGACCTGCGTTGCATTTTTGCGTGCAACAAAATGCACTTTTTCCGCTGTAGGTGAAAGACTGTTTCAATATCTGAGGAGGAAAAAATATGAATAATAAGAACAGCTTTGTCGCCTATACCGACTGGTCCGATTATTTTGAGGACCTTACCGATGCCCAGCTGGGACAGCTGACAAGAGCCCTGTTCCTCTTCGCCTCAAAGGGCGAAGAACCGAGCTTTACCGGGGCTCAAAGGGTCATCTTCCGAATGATGAAAAACTGCCTTGACCGCGATGCGGAGAAGTGGCAGGACACCTGCCGAAAACGTTCCGAGGCAGGCACCAAAGGTGCATACGCCAAAGCGGAAAAGATGAAAACGAATGCTCTGGCAAATGCCAGTTTTGCCAAAACCGATGAAGCAAATCCGGCAAATGCCGATTTTGCCAAAACCGATGTGGCAAATCCGGCTGATACTGTAACTGATACTGTAACTGATACTGATACTGTAACTGAAAGTGAGAGTGAGACTGAAACTGAGACTGAACGCTTGGCAGCGTCCCCTCCCCCTCTCCCCGGGAAATACGGAAGATACGAAAATATACTTTTGACCGATGAAGAACACTCGCTTCTCTGCGAAGAATTCTCCGAAGAAACAGCCGGCAAAGCTATCGAAGAGATGAGCGAATACTGTGCCTCTGCGGGGAAGACCTACAAAAGCTATCCTGCGGCTCTGCGCCGCTGGATAAGAAAGAGCGGGAGCTATCCCTCTTCAAAGCCTTCACCCGCTCCGAAGGAGAAAAAGCCCTCGTTCCCTCAAAGCAAGCCCAGCTACGACCTCGACGAATGGATAAAAAAAGCTATGGATTTTGATTTCCCGGAGTCCTAAGCGGCAGGGGCGTGCCCCTGGTCCTACCGCGGACGGCGGCGGGGGCTTTTGTTGGCGTAAACCGTATTTTGGGCTTTCGTTGGCGTAAACCGTATTTTGGGCTTTCGTTAGTGTTTTGCCCTGTCCTTCGCTCTCTGCGTGTTGGAAAGTATGCGCTTTCTGATGCGGAGATTCTTCGGCGTTACTTCAAGAAGCTCGTCGTCCGCTAAGAATTCCAGACAGTCCTCAAGGCTGAGATTACGGGGCGGGATGAGCCTTAAAGCATCGTCCGAGCCGGAGGCCCGGGTGTTGGTGAGGTGCTTGCGCTTGCAGACGTTCACCACAAGGTCGTCCGTCTTGGGAGAAGCTCCCACTACCATGCCTTCGTAAACCGGCGTGCCCGCCGTGATGAACAGTTCGCCCCGCTCCTGGGCGTTGTAAAGTCCGTATGTCACGGCCTCGCCGGCCTCGAAGGCCACCAGCGAGCCGGTGTTGCGCTTCTGTATCTCTCCCTTGTAGGGCTGATAGCTGTGGAATACCGAGCTCAAAATGCCCTCGCCCTTGGTGTCGGTGAGGAACTCGCTCCTGTAGCCGAAAAGGCCTCTCGCGGGGATAAGGAACTCCAGACGCATACGGCTCCCCACGGGGGTCATCTGAGTAAGCTCCGCCTTGCGGGTGCCCAGCTTCTCCATTACGGAGCCCACGCTGCTCTCCGGCACGTCGATAACAAGCCTCTCGATAGGCTCGCAGAGCTTGCCCTCAACTTCCTTATACAGCACGCGGGGAGTGGAAACGCCCAGCTCGTAGCCCTCGCGGCGCATATTCTCGATAAGTATGGAAAGGTGCATCTCGCCGCGTCCTGCCACCTTGAAGCTGTCGGTGGAGTCGGTCTCGGAAACTCTGAGGGAAACGTCCTTCAGCAGTTCCTTGAAGAGCCTGTCCCTTAACTGGCGGGAGGTGACGAACTTGCCCTCGCGTCCCGCGAAGGGGGAGTCGTTGACGGAGAAGGTCATCTCCACGGTGGGCTCGCTGATCTTCACGAAGGGCAGAGCCTCGAAGGCTCCGAACTCGCAGATAGTATCTCCGATAGTGATATTCTCGATACCGCTGATGCAGACGATGTCTCCCGCCTTGGCGGTCTCCACGGGGACGCGGTTGAGCCCCTCGATCTGATACATTGTAACGATCTTGCCCCGGTACTCCTTTTTGGTCTGGTGGAAGTCCCCGACGGTGACCTCCTGTCCCACCTTCATAACGCCTCTCTCGATGCGTCCGATAGCGATACGTCCCACATAGTCGTTATAGTCTATCGCGGAAACGAGGTACTGCATAGTGCCTTCGCCGTCGGCCTCGGGGGCGGGAATGTAGGAGAGTATCTCATCCAGCAGAGGGGTGAGGTCCTTGCCCTGCTGATTGGGGTTGAAGGAAGCCGTACCGTCGCGGCCGGAGCAGTAGATGATAGGGCTGTCCAGCTGTTCGTCGGAAGCGTCGAGATCCATAAGCAGTTCCAGCACCTCGTCGCCCACCTCGTTGAGTCTTGCGTCGGGGCGGTCGATCTTGTTTATAACGACGATGATCTTATGTCCCAGCTCCAGAGCCTTCTGGAGCACGAAACGGGTCTGAGGCATAGGGCCCTCGGCGGCATCCACCAGCAGGATAACGCCGTTGACCATTTTCAGCACGCGCTCCACCTCGCCGCCGAAGTCGGCGTGGCCCGGGGTGTCGATGACGTTTATCTTCACATCCTTGTAGTGTATCGAAGTATTCTTCGCCAGGATAGTGATACCGCGCTCCCGCTCGATATCGTTGGAGTCCATGACTCTCTCGTCCACGGCCTGATTCTCTCTGAACGTACCGCTCTGTTTGAGCATACCGTCCACCAGTGTTGTCTTGCCGTGGTCAACGTGTGCGATGATCGCAACATTCCTTAAATCTTCTCTTATCATACTTTACCTCCTATTATAATGGGGGTTGCACCCCCATACCCCCGCTTCGCCTCGGCGGACAGTTTGGGGCTTCGCTCTCTTCGCTCCCAAAGCGAACAAGTTCGCTCTGTCGCTTCGTTCACTCTCGCCCCAAAGGCCCTCGGCTCGCTTGGAGTGCGTTTCGGGTCTTTGACATTCAACTTTTTCCAAATTATTATTATACCACAAAACCGCGCGTTTTGCAAATAAAAAAAACAAGCCCCTGAAGCGAGGCTTTTGTTGATAATAACGGAGTCCGCGCCGCGGACGGCCGATAAGATCCGTTGCCGCAGGCGGCTCCTTAATTATTCATTATTCACTGTTCATTATTCTTCTTTTTCTATTTCGCTGTTATTTCCTTCACGATAATGTCGTACCAGTAGTCCGCCAGCTTCTTGTAGCCTTCTTCGTTGGGATGCACTCCGTCGTAAAGGTCGGCTTTGGTCAGCACCGAATGGACGTCGCAGAACTCCACGTTCTTGCCCTCGCCCTGCTTCTTCTCAGCAAGGGCCTTCACCTTCCCGTTGAAGGCGGCCACCATTTCATCCATGGTCTCCGGGGTGAACTTTTTCTTGTCGATGTAGGTGTTGTCATTTGCATCCATATCCGGCAGGGACGCGAGATACAGCCTGCCGCCCTCGGGAAGGGCTTCAAGGCAGTTATCCACCAGGGACTCCAGACGGTTGCCGGCGTTGTCCAGGTCGTACTGGGAAAGGATGTCGTTGGTGCCGATCATAAGCGTCAGCACATCGGGCTTGTGCTGTTCGATGTGGTCGGGAGCGAATTTGGCTATGCCCGAACGGCTCCCCACGCCCTTGACTCTCGTGAAGCCTTCGATGGCAAAGGCCGTGTAGCCCTCGTGGTCGTTGTCGTAGCACTGTCCGCTGTGATTGCTCCCGACGAAATCCACATACTGTGAGAGACCGTTTTCCTCCAGCTTATTGCAGAGGAATACCCGGTAGCCGCCCTCCAGCCAGAAGCCGTCGGTTATGGAGTCGCCCAGGGTCATGACCTTGATGTTCCTGTACTGCGGAGCTTCGGGGGTGCTTTCGGCTGTGCTTTCAGCGACGCTCTCGGCTGTACTCTCGGCAACGCTCTCGGCTGTACTCTCGGCTGTGCTTTCAGCGACGCTCTCGGCTGTGCTTTCCGCTGTGCTTTCCGCGGCTGCCGCCGAAGAGACGGTCTCCGCCTTGGAGGCTGCGGAGCTGTCCGCTTTGCTGTCGGAGCCTCCGCAGGAAGCGAGCATTGCCGCCGCCAGGACTGCCGCGAGAATATTTATCCGTTTCATAAGAATTACCTCCCGTAAGATGTTTATATGAATATTTTAACATAGGAGATGTCCCGTGTCAATATAAACATTATGCCCTGTACGGCGGGGAATGCGGTAATATTAACCGAGGGGTGGTGAAGGGCGTCCGTCTATATGCACAAAAACGGACGGCAGTTATGCAACAATTTCACGGATATGTTAATATTTTATTGACATATCCCCGATTTTCTGTTATAATAATCCCAAAGCCGGGCGGACATCCGAGGGCCGCGCGGAAGACGGATTTTGTTCAGAGGGAGTGATGCTCACCGCAGGAAGGGTAACGGAACGAAGAACGAACTTGATATTTATTTATTCGCTGCGGGATGATCCTGCGGCCGAAAGGAGAATAATTATGTTAGGACACAAACACTACTGCCCCGTATGCGGGGGGATCCTTGATCTTATCCAGGAAGAATCGGACGATGCCGCTCCGAATATCACATACTATTTTGAATGCCGGAACTGCAGCAAGAAGTCTAAGACCTTCACGGAAGCGGACCTCCAGGCGGTGAACGCGCATGACGATCCCGAGAAGGCGAAAGAAGCGCTTGACAGGATAATGGGCAAAGAGTAAACTCACGGAGACCCGGCGGAGCGTATCAATGCGTCCGCCGGGGTTTTTACTTCCGGCAGGGGCGTGCCCCTGGCCCGAGCGCGGGCGGCGCAATTCCGCCGGCAGGGGCGTGCCCCTGCACCCAACTCCGCCGCAAGCAACGGAGTGCAGGAAACGAGATAGTGATGCGGCGGGGCCGAACAAAGCGGTAAACCCAAACGCGAAGCGAGTTCCGCAGTCCATGGCGCGGTAGCCCTGGCGGGGTCGAGGGGCGGAGCCCTCGCGGGTCAAGGGCAGAGCCCTTGCAGGGTCTGGGGCTGGCCCCAGCGGAGCTCGAGGCAGAGCCTCGTTCGGCGCGTCAGCGACGACCCCGGCGCTGCACTCGTTAACAGTAGGGCGCAAAAGCCGTCCTTCCGCACTTTTTGGCGTGGACAAACCATACGCAGCGCCGGAAAAAGTGTTCTCCTGCACTCGCAGGAAACAGCGACCAACGGGAGCGTCTTTCCGTCCGGCAGCGCACCGAATGAAGGTCGCAAAGCGGGGAACTGCTACGCACTTTACGGTGGAGCGGAATTACAACAAAGGTTTACGCCCCAATTCGGGGGCTTTCCGGTCGCCCCCGAACCCCTTCGGATGCACGCTCTTATCTGCGCGGTCAACATTTTTCCCGAAAGGAATTATTATTATGGACAAGAAAAAACTCAGCCTGGCAGGCTTCGGGGCTTTGGCTGCTGCTGTTATCGTTATTATCTCCGTTATCGCTTTCGGCGGGAAAGGCGGCAAAACCGACAGCTCCCGGGCTGACAGCTCGATGCCCGCTGCTGCCGTGATGGCTTCCTCTGCGGCGGAAACGGTCTCCTCCGTGCCGGAGGTCTCCGCGGCGGAGGGTTCTCAGACCTTCGCAGAGGCGCGGGAGGACAGCTCCGCTGCCGATGCGCTTTCCTCTGCGGCGGAGACGCCCTCCGATGACAGCAGGGAGTACAAGCAGTACAGCTTCCGCTCCAAAAAGCTCTTTGAGAGCCACTATCAGAAGCACGGCTCAGAGTTCGGCAGCATCACCAAAGAGGAATATCTGAAACTCGCCAACGACCTGCTGAACTCCGACTCCCCTTCCGTCCTGCATAAGACCGAAAAGGAGGACGGCGATACCGTCTACTTCGACACCGAGACCGGCTATTTCCTCGTGCTCTCCACCGACGGATATATCCGCACCTTCTTCATCCCCGATAAAGGAATAGATTACTACAACAGACAGTAGGGCTTGATATTTTGTTTTTAAAAAGAAGTATGGACGTTAAAATTTATTTTCCGTTCATACTTCTTTTCTTGAACTTTCCTGCGTTTTATGGTATGATTATAATGTATAAGTATACTCCGACGGAGAAAGGACGGTGACGGAAAATGAACGGCGTGAACATGGCGCATTTTGCGCTTTATTCTTCGGCTCTGCTGGTGAGCATCACCGGCATCGTATTTACCCTTATCCAGCAGCGGACAGACAAGCTCCAGAATAAGATATATCTGGCGCTCATCAGCATCATCGCTCTCAATTCCGTCACGCAGATGATAAACGCGATCATTCAGCCCATGATCCTCACCTCCGACGGGGCTTTCTTCGTCTATCGGGTCTGCGACTGGCTCTACTTCCTGTTCCACGCCGCCCTCTGCCCTATTTTCTTTGTCTATGTCAGCGTGGTCTGCGGAATGGGCAAGTTCGCAAGACTTCGGAAAAATCTGCTTTTCGGGGCGCTGTTCATCATCACCGAACTGCTGACGATACTCAATCCCTTCCTGCACTGGGTCTATGACTATTCCGGGGACAGGGTCTTTGTCCGTCGGTGGGGCGAGGCGATGATCTACATCGCCGCCGTGTTCTATCTGGGCATATCCTTCTTCCGGCTGCTGTCCTCCTGGAGCGCTCTGACTGCAAAACGCCGGCTGGCGCTGATATACTTTTTCATCATCGTGATCGCGGGAGTTGTGATGCAGCTGGTCAACATCGACCTGCGGACCGAGCTGTTCGCCGAGGCTCTGGGCCTGCTGGGAGTTATGACCTCCATCGAGACCGAGGACGACCGCATCGACATCGACACGGGAGTCTACAACCGCAAGGCGCTCCAGAACGACCTTTCCACCTATATCGTCAACAAGCGTCCCGTGGGAGTCATATGCATAAAGATAACCAACCTTGAACTGCTGGAACGTACAGGCTCCTTCGACAGTTCGGATATACTCACTACCGTGGTGGCGGCTTTCCTGCGGACTATGGTGCCGCGCTACTGCATTTACAGCACCAGCCCCGGGACCTTCATCCTCACCGAGACCACCGGCAGCGAGGAACGGGCGGGAAAGATAGCTCACATCGTCAGCCGCCGCTTTGACCGTCCCTGGCACTTCGGGGATACGGAGCTGCTGCTCAACGCCGTGGTGATGACATCCCAGGCGCCGGAGCGGATAAAGTCCGCGGGGGACGCCTTCTATATGGCGGACAGCCCCATTCCCGCCGACCTGGACAAGAAAATACTCTCCGGCCGCGACCTGGACTACCTTATGCGCCGCGCCGCCGTGGAAAGTGCCCTTGCCCGGGGGCTTGAGGAGGGCGGCTTCGAGGTCTACTATCAGCCCACATACACTCTGAAAGACCGCCGTCTCTACGGGGCGGAGGCCCTGATAAGGCTCCACGACAGGGAACTGGGGAACATTTACCCCGACGAGTTCATCCCCATAGCCGAGCAGAACGGGCTTATCGACGACATTGACGATTTTGTCCTGCGGGAGGTCTGCGGTTTCATAAAAAGCGGTGACCCCTCGTCGCTGGGGATAAAGAGCATCAACGTGAACCTTTCGGTCATCGAATGTATGCAGCCGGGATTCGTCAGGCACATCAACGCCGTCACCGAGGAATACGGCATCGACAAGAGCGCTATCAACTTTGAGATAACCGAGTCGCTGGCCGCCAGCAGCTACGAGCTTCTGAGCAAAGTCGTAAAGGCTTTGAAGTCCGACGGCTTCCGTTTCTCCATGGACGACTACGGCACGGGCTACTCCAATATGCGGGCGATCTTCATGCTGGACTTCGACGTGGTGAAGATCGACAAGAGCATCCTCTGGAGCGCGGAGGAAAGCGAGCTGGGACGCATCATCCTGGAAAGCTCCGTCCATATGATACGGCAGATGCACCGGAAGATACTTGTGGAAGGCGTGGAGACGGAAAAGCAGATCGAAATGCTCACCGCCCTGTCGGTGGACTACTTACAGGGATACTACTTCTCCAGGCCGGTGCCCAAGAAGGAGCTTTTGGCACTTATCCGCGGTTGATTTACAGACCGGGGGAGGGCCGACAGTTAGTGAATAATGAATAATAAAGGAGTCCGCTCCGCGGACGGTATTTTTTGGAATGCCGCCGAGGGCGGCTTCTTCATTTTCCCTTATTCTTTTTTCTTCTTCGTTATTCATTATTTCTCCATTTGACATTCCGGGCGGAATATAGTATAATAGTAATAATATCTGAATGTTCTGCGGAGGTTTGATAATATGGCCAACAAGACAGAAATACTTATCGAGAATATAGAAAAGATCATCGTCGGGAAGCGTCCGTCTATCGAAAGGGTGCTGGCGGCTATGCTCTGCGGGGGACATATCCTTATCGAGGACGTCCCCGGTGTGGGAAAGACAAGGCTGGTCTCCGCGCTGGCCAAGTCGGTGGACGGCAAGTTCAACCGCATACAGCTCACCCCCGACATCATGCCCTCGGATATCGTCGGGTTCTCCATGATAAACCCCGATACAAGAGAACTGGAATACAAGCAGGGCGCCGCCGTGTGCAACTTCATGCTTGCGGACGAGATCAACCGCGCTTCGCCCAAGTCCCAGTCCAGCCTGCTGGAGGTAATGGAGGAGCATCAGATCTCCCTTGACGGCAGGACCTTCGATCTGCCCGCACCCTTTATGGTGCTGGCGACTCAGAACCCGGTGGAGACCTACGGCACCTACCACCTTCCCGAGGCTCAGATGGACAGGTTTTTGATGAAGATCTCCATGGGCTACCCCACCTTTGAAGAGGAGCTGGAGATCATCGACCGCGCCGAGGAAGGCAGAGAGCAGGTGGCATCCATCGACTCCGTTATGACCGTCGGGGACGTGCGGGATATGATCGCAGAGGCCTCAAAGGTCAGAGCCGTTCCCGCTGTCAAGAAGTATATCATCGACCTTGTAACGGCTACGAGAAATTCCGACTACGTCAAGCTGGGAGTCTCCCCGCGAGGGAGCATCGCTCTGCTGAAAGCCTCAAAGGCTTACGCCTACGTCAAGGGCAGAGATTATGTCGTTCCCGACGACGTGAAGGATATAATGACCGACGTACTGGCACACAGACTTATGCTCTCCCCCAAGGGCAAGAGCGCATTCGAGTCCAACGAGGACGCCCTGCGGCAGATAGCTCTGACCGTTACGGCTCCCGCAGACGGCGGTAACTGATATGAAAAGCCTTTTAGGATACCTGTTCTGCATAGCCGTGGCTGTGGTCATGGCCGTTATGATCGACGGCACCGGAGGCGTGCTTATCGCAGTCATACTGGTCACGGCGCTGACTGCCTCTCTGCTGGTGACAAAGCGTCTGAGCAAAAAGCTGTCGGTGTCCATTGACTGCAAGCATAAACTGCTGGCAAAGGACGACATAGTCGAGGTGCTGATAAAGGTGGAAAAGCACAGCCGCCTGCCCTCGCCGATGATAGAGATACGGCTGGGATCGGGACCTCAGCTTTATGCTGCGGGAGAGTCGGGCATACGTTTTTCCATGCTGCCGAACCGTCCCGCAGAGACCGTGAAGCTCCGCTTCAAGGCGAAGTATTCCGGGCGGTCGTATATCCGTGTGGAGGCCTTTGAGGCCGTGGATTTTCTCGGGCTCTCCCGAAGCGTCATACCCGTGGAGGAGGACAAGACCCGCATCGGTCTGCGGATAATGCCCAACGTTCCCGACACGGGGACACAATTGGACGTCATCAGGACTGCTGCCGACAACATCGGCTTTGACGACTCCGAGGACGAGACCTCCGAGACCGCTATGGGCTCCACCGGAACTCCGGGCTACGAGCATCGGACCTACTATCCCGGCGACCCGCTGAAAAAGATAAACTGGAAGCTGTCCTCAAAGCGGAATATTTATATGGTCCGGCTGGACGAGAAGCTCTCCGTCACAAGTCAGGTGTTTGTTCTCGACCTGCCCAAGGATGTGCAGAACTACAGCTGCAAGCGGGCGGACAACATCATCGAAGGGGCGCTGGCTATGCTCTCCATGCTCTCTCAGCAGGGGCTGGAAACGGATTTTTACTACTACATCGGCAAGTGGAATATGCTGTCGGTGAAGTCTTTGGGGGATGTTTATCTGCTGGCCGAGGCCCTTTCGGATATGGTGCCTTACGGCGAGACCGACCGCCTCCCCGACGAGGCTCTCCGCACGGGGATGAACGTCTGCTTTACGGTCATAAGCAGCAGCGACTCCAAGCTGGCGGCGGAGCTGCTTTCCTACAGGAACGTGACCCTTGTGGTCAGCGAGGACAGCGGGTTCTCCGCCTCCGCAGGAGACATCTGGACCTGCTCCGAGGACTTTGAATTCAAGCATTTATTATAACTGTCGGCATAAATTATCAACTATCAACTATCCATCAGAGAAGGTGTTACGGGATGAAAAAGAAAGCAATAGAGTTTTTCAGCCGCAGCGCGCTTCCTATCCTGATGACTTCCGTCATCGCAAGGATGATAATCAAATGCTATTACTTTGAGATGACCGCTCCCCTTACGGTGCTGTTCGCTGTTATGTCCGTGGGGTGCTTCATGCTCTTCGACCTTATCAAGAAGCGCAGGTTTTTGGGTATGCTGGTCTACCTTGCCCTGTTCTCTTTGATGATGTTCCTGGGCTCACGGCTGATGAGCGCCGGGTGGTACAACACCTTTATCACCTTCACCGACTGGTTCTATCTCAACCGTGACACCGCAGGATTCAACATCTATTACTTCTTTATGATGTACCTGTCGGGAGGGTTCTTCCTTATCTCTATCGTCTACTATTTCACCCGGGTGAGGTTCCGGGCCACGGGGCTGATGCTCTGTCTGCTCTTCCCCTTTGTTATCTACGCAAAGCGCGCCGACATCATGAACGGATACGAGGTCACGGTGATAGTTACGGTGTTCCTGGCTATACTGGTCCACAACCGGCTCCGGGAGAACAAGCCCGCTGAGGTCAGAGCCGTTAACGATATCGCATACATCGTGACGGTGGCCGTGTTCGTTTCGGCGGCGGGGGCCTTCGCTATGCTTATACCGAAGCCCGAGGTCAAGTCCGTTCTCGAACGGGATTCCCATGCCTTTGACATCACCCCGCTGAACAACTCCAAGAACACCTACTCGCGGTACAGCGCTTCTTCCTCTGCCAGGTACGGAGCCAGCTACACCGGCGAGATACTCTTCTACTGCGAATCGGACTATCCCAAGGACGTGTATTATCTGAAACGCCAGGCCTACGACAACTTCTACGGCGACACCTGGCACAACGACAGGGGCTCGGAGAAGTACACTACCTTTGACTACTACTCCGGAATGAACATCGACCGAAACACCTACTACAACAGCCTCAAGGCTCTGGCCGATACAGGCAGGTACAGGCAGTACGGTCTGGACCCCTCCGTTTTCACCCTGGGAGAGTTCACCGACAGCAGTTTCCGGGTCTTTGACGAAAGGTTCAAGGGCGTCTATGTGCCCACGCCTTCCGGCGTCATCGCCAAGACTTTCAGCGAATCCCTCAGCGACCCGTATTATATGTACGGCGACGGAGAGATAATGGTCAAGAAAGTGGAGGCGGATTACGACTACACCGTCCGGTACTATCCCGAAACAGATAACTATGTGAACTACGCCTCGAAGCTGGCTATGGACGGGGACAGCTACTACACCATGCTGATGACCGCCGCGGAAAACGGCGACCTGACGAACACCGCCCTTATCACCCAGTATCAGAAGGCGGCGGAATACTACACCGGCGGTGTGGAGACTTCTCCCCGCATCGCGGAGCTGGCCCGGAGCATCGTCAAGGGGAAGGTCTCCGACTACGACAAAGCGAAGGCCCTTGAAGTCTACTACGAGAACGCGGGTTTCATCTACGATGTGGATTTCGAGCCCGACGACACCTCCCTTGAAGCCTTCCTCTTCGACCACAAGACGGGCTCCTGCACCAGCTATGCCACGGCTATGACCATAATGGCCCGCGTCGTGGGCCTGCCGGCAAGATATGTTGAGGGCTTTGCGGCCTACGAAAAGACCGACAGCGGGAGCATCGCGGTCCGGGACTCTCACGCGCACGCTTACGTTGAAGTTTTCGTAGCGGGAGCGGGCTGGCTGGTCTTCGACCCCACGGTACCGGGATATATGTCCGAAGGCACCGGAGGCGGAGGCGGATTCAGCATATCCTCCATTGCGGAATATTTCAGCAGGGTATTCGTACTGCTGGGAGTGGGGTTATTTGTATTCATCGTTATCATGTTCGACCGTGTGATCGAGCTGGCGTTCAGGATCAGGATGCGTTTTGTAAAGGGTGATGCGCGGATAATCAAGCTCTACGCGAGGGTGATAAAGCTATTGGAATTTTCCGGCGGGGACGAACTGCGCTCCTACACGGCGAAGATGCTCACCGACTATGCGAGGGAGCACAACAATGCAGACATCACGCCGATAGCGCGTTTATTTGAGCGGACCTGTTTCGGGAGCATCCCGCTGGAGGACGGAGCCTTTGGTGAGGCGTACAGGCACTACAAGGGGATATACAAGTATCTTAGGAAGAGGCCGAAGCGGCAGGATATCGTCTCAGGCGACGCAGTGCAGGAAGCAAGATAGTGATGCGGCGGGACCGCACAAAGTAGAAAACCCAAACGCGAAGCGCGTTAAAAGTTTCGGTCAAGCCTTTTCCAAAGGCTTGCGGGGTCGAGGGGCGGAGCCCTCGCGAAGACAATTTATCCTCGCAAGCTCGGAAAAATCGGAGGCAGAGCCCCATTCGGCGCGAAGCGACGACCCCGGCGCTGCACAAGAAAAGAGTAGAAAAACAAAGCCGTTTTCCTACTCTTTTTTTCGTGGACAAATCATACTCAGCGCCGGGGAAAGTGTTCTCCTGCACTCGCAGGAAACAGCGAGGACGCGAAGCGAACGAGCGTCTTTCCGTCCGTAGGAACACTCGGTAGGGATGCACCCGAGGGGGTTCGGGGATACACTTTTCACTACGAAGTGCGGGGCTACGCCAATATTATTCTTTATTCATTCCTTCCGTTCGTCGGGTTAATAAGCAAAGTCAAAATATTTTAAGATTTGAGTTGTTGACAACCGCGGGAATATAGTGTATAATAATAAGAATAACAAATAATGAAGAAGGTTGTTAAATAAGAAACGGGAGGTAATTACTATGCTGGAAACAAATGTCAACAACAAGTTCGTTAAGGAGGGCCTCACCTTCGACGATGTGCTGCTTATCCCCGGGGAGAGCGACTGCACCCCCGATATGGTGGATATCCACACGCATCTGACTAAGGACATCGTCCTCAATACGCCGATAATGACTTCGGCTATGGACACCGTCACCGAGTCGAAAATGGCTATCGCTATCGCTCGCGAGGGCGGCATCGGCATCATCCACAAGAATATGCCCATCGCTCAGCAGGCCGAAGAGGTGGATAAGGTAAAACGTTCCGAGAACGGCGTTATCGTCAATCCCTTCTCCCTCACCGCCGACAAGACCGTTGAGGAAGCCGACAGACTCATGGGCAAGTACAAGATCTCCGGCGTGCCTATCGTGGACGAAAAGGGCAGGCTCGAAGGCATACTTACCAACCGCGACCTGCGGTTCATCACTGATTTCAGCATCAAGATCTCCGACGTTATGACAAGAGATAACCTTGTTACCGCTCCCGTTGACACCGACCTTGCAGGCGCCAAGAAGATACTGATGAAGCATAAGATCGAGAAGCTCCCGCTGGTGGACAGCGAAGGCATCCTCAAAGGGCTCATTACTATCAAGGACATCGAAAAGTCGGTGCAGTACCCCAACTCCGCAAGAGACAAGAAGGGCCGCCTGCTCTGCGGCGCGACTATCGGCATGACCGCCGACGTACTGGAGAGAGCCGGTGCGCTTATCGAGGCGCAGGTGGATATCCTGGCTCTCGATTCCGCTCACGGACATTCCAAGAACGTTATAGATACCCTTAAAAAGGTAAAGGCCGCTTTCCCGAACATTCCCGTTATCGCGGGCAACGTGGCTACCGCCGAGGCTGCCGTGGCTCTCTGCGAGGCCGGCGCCGACGCTATCAAGGTGGGCATAGGCCCCGGTTCTATCTGCACCACGAGAGTGGTCGCGGGCATAGGCGTTCCGCAGATCACCGCTGTTTATGACGCGGCCTGCGCCTGCGCCAAGTACGGCATCCCCGTTATCGCGGACGGCGGCATCAAGTATTCCGGCGACATCGTAAAGGCTTTGGCTGCCGGCGCCAGCGTGGTAATGCTGGGCTCTCTGCTGGCAGGCTGCGAGGAGGCTCCCGGCGACGTGGAGATCTATCAGGGCAGACAGTTCAAGGTTTACCGCGGTATGGGCTCCATGGCGGCAATGGCCAAGGGCTCCAAGGACAGATATTTCCAGACCAACTCCAAGAAGCTGGTCCCCGAGGGAGTTGAGGGCCGCGTGGCCTTCAAGGGCCCCGTTTCCGACACCGTGTTCCAGCTGGTGGGCGGCATCCGCGCAGGTATGGGCTACTGCGGCTGCCATACTATCGAGGAACTGGGCGAGAAGGCCAAGTTCATCCGCATCACCGGCGCCGGCCTCAAAGAATCTCACCCCCACGACATCTATATCACAAAGGAAGCCCCAAATTATTCGGCTCAGCTTTGATACTTACCCCGCCCGGAGAACATCTCCGGGCGGGTTTTATTTATGGGGACAAAATGCTTGAAAATTCCAATACAGTATGTTATAATATATAGGATACGACAACGATCCTTTTAATTCGGAATTTCGATCCAACTATCCATTGGAAAGACGGAGGTTTTTTATGATGAATACCGCACCTGCTGATCTGCTATGGTATAAGGCTCCTGCCGAGGACTGGAACGACGCTCTTGCTCTCGGCAACGGGCGCATCGGTGCTATGGTGTTCGGGCAGCCGCTTTACGAGCGCATCTGCCTCAACGAGGACTCTTTGTGGTCCGGGGGGCCGAGGAAGAGGAACAACGCTTCGGCGCAGGAAAATCTTGACCGTGTCCGGGACCTGCTTTCCGAAGAGCGCATCCCCGAAGCGGAAGCGATAGTCAACGACGCTTTCTGCGGCACTCCCGTGAACCAGCGCCATTATATGCCGCTCTGCGACCTTAATATAATACACTACGCGGAAACGGAATGCGGGTACAAGGCCCGCTCTCTTGACCTGCGCACCGCCGTCTGCCGGACGGAATACGAGATCGGCGGCTGCGGATTTGTCCGGGAGGCTTTTGTCTCCGAGCCGGACCAGGTCGCGGTCATCCGCATTACTGCCGAAGAGAAGGGGAAGATAAGCCTTCGCATGAAGCTGGACGGCCGGGACGACTACTTTGACGACAACACTCCCAAGGGAGACAGC
Organism: Ruminococcaceae bacterium FB2012; assembly: GCA_900104495.1. GTDB lineage: Bacteria > Bacillota > Clostridia > Oscillospirales > Ruminococcaceae > FB2012. The sequence goes on from FMXS01000003.1 coordinate 19,123, forward strand.
ATACTGTTTTACGGCGCCGAGGGCGGCGAAGACGGCATCGGCTTTGCGGCAATGCTCAAAGCGGTCCCCGAGGGGGGCGAGCTGCGGACCTACGGCAGTTTTCTTGAATGCTCCGGCGCAGACGCACTGACTGTCATCGTCGCGGCGCAGACTTCTTTCCGCTGTTCCAACCCGCGGGACAGGGTCCGCTTTGACGCCGAGACAGCCGCCGCCAAGAGCTACGGCGAGCTTCTGGACGCACATATCAGAGACTACAAAGAATACTATAACAGGTGCCGCATCACCCTTCCGGACGACAGCGAGGGAGCATCTTCCCTTCCCACCGACGAACGGCTGGCGCGGGTACGCGAGGGCGGCCGGGACAGCAAGCTCACGGAGCTGTATTTCAACTTCGGGCGGTATCTGCTCATCGCCTCCAGCCGTGAGGGGACGCTTCCCGCAAATCTTCAGGGCATATGGAACAAGGATATGTGGCCCGCCTGGGGCTGCAAGTTCACGGTGAACATCAACACGGAGATGAACTACTGGGGCGCGGAGATCTGCGGTCTGCCGGAGCTTCATACTCCGCTGTTCGACCACATCGAGAGAATGCGGGAGAACGGCCGTGAGACTGCCCGGGTGATGTACGGATGCAAGGGCTTCTGCTGTCACCACAACACGGACATCTGGGGCGACACGGCTCCCCAGGACTTATGGATGCCGGCTACACAGTGGCCCATGGGGGCGGCCTGGCTCTGTCTCCACCTTTGGGAGCATTACAGGTTCACCCAGGACGTGGATTTCCTTTCGGAGAAGTTCGGTACTCTCTGCGAGGCGGCGAGGTTCTTTGTGGACTTCCTCACCGAAGACAGCAAGGGACGTTTGGTGACCAGTCCTTCGGTCTCACCGGAGAACACCTACATCACGGCCTCCGGCACCAAGGGGTCCCTTTGTCAGGGGCCCTCTATGGACAGTCAGATAATATACGAACTGTTTACTGCTGTCATCGAGGCCAGCGACATACTCGGGGGCCGGGAGGAGGAATACGCGGGGCTGCTGCGCTCCATGCGTGCCAAGCTCCCGAAGCCGGAGATCGGCAAGTACGGACAGATCAAGGAGTGGGCCGAGGACTACGACGAAGCGGAGCCGGGGCACCGGCACATCTCGCAGCTGTTTGCTCTCTATCCTGCCGACATGATAACCTTCCGGGGGACTCCCGAGCTGGCGGCGGCGGCAAAGGCCACTCTTGAACGGCGTCTTGCTCACGGCGGCGGACACACCGGCTGGTCCCGGGCCTGGATAATCAATCACTGGGCACGGCTCCGGGAAGGCGAAAAGGTCTCGGAGAACATCCGGGCTTTGCTTTCGCACTCCACCAGCAATAATCTTTTCGATATGCACCCGCCTTTCCAGATCGACGGCAACTTCGGCGGCTCCGCCGGCATTGCCGAGGCGCTTTTACAGTCCCAGGGGGGAGTCATCGACCTGCTGCCGGCCCTTCCGGCGGAATGGGGCGAAGGCAGCTTCGAGGGGCTCAGGGCCAGAGGCGGAGCGGTGGTCTCGGCTGAGTGGAAGGACGGGAAGATAGTTCGGGCGGAAGTATCGGCGGTTAGTAACCGCCGATACACCGTCGCCTTCGGCACCAAAGCCGCCGTCACATCCGACGGAGAAGCGGTCCCCGTCACCTATGACGAAAAGACCGGCCTGACGGTATTTGAGGCATCCGCCGGGAAGAGATATATTATGACCCCCGCGGAATGAACGTGTAAAAATGAAAAGGATAATCAGTATGAAACGAACAAGGATAACCGCGCTGGCAGCGGCAGTGCTGCTGCTCACCGGCTGCGGACACAGCATAGGCGAGAATTCATCTATTGCGGAGGTCTCGGAGGCGTCCTCCGAGGCTTCGTCGGAGACTGCTTCGGAGACTGCGTCGGAGGCCGTGACTACCACCGCCCCCGTCAGCGACAGCTCCGCCGAGAGCGTCACCACCACCGTGGAGGCGGAGAAGAAGATCACCGCGGTAGAGACCGCCTTCAAGGAGTATTCTCAGACCGCCGAGGCCGAGGAACTGAAAGAACTCCCCGAGGGGGTCAAGTCCGCGAAGAAGCGGAAGGACTTCTCCGGGAAGGGCTACCTCACCGGACTGAATTCAAAGCACAGCGTAACCTTTGAGTTCGACCTCCCCGAGAGCCAGTATTACAGCATCGCTCTCACCGTGGCCGCCGATAAGGAAAGCAAATGCACCCTCACCGTGGGGGAGACCCCCGTGGGAGAGTTCACCGTCCCCGGGGACGGCAAGTTCACCCTCGTGACGCTGAAAAATATCTATGCCGAAAAGGGCAAGGCACAGTTTGCCCTGCTGACCTCCAAGGGAGCCGTGGACCTGGACAGCATCACCGTCACCGCCAGCTCCGACGTCCGGGACCTGAAACTCAGCCTGGGGAAGGCTTCCCTCGTCAACAAGAACGCCGATGTCAACGCCCGGGCGCTCTATGAGTATATCTGTCAGAGCTACGGCAAGACCGTCCTCACGGGTCAGCACGACACCGTCGGCACCATGACCGAGACCCGCCGCATCAGCGAGATAACGGGGCGTTACCCCGCTGTCCGCTTCGGAGACCTTATGCCCTTCACCCAGGATATGATAATCGGCGAGAACGAACTGGAGTACGCCGAGAAATGGGCCGAGGACGGCGGCATCGTGGGCTATATGTGGCACTGGCTCGCTCCCGGCGGCGGCAAGAGCTGTTACGCCGACGAGTCCGACTTCGACCTCTCAAAGGCCGTCACCAAGGAGAAGATCTACGACCTCTCCCTTGACGAGCTCAAAAAGCTCAAGAAGTCAAAGAAGATCTCCGCCGAGTGCCTTGCGATAATTGAGGACATCGACAAGGTCTCCGAGAAGCTGGCGGAGCTTCGGGACAAGGGCATCGCCGTACTGTGGAGACCCCTCCACGAGGCCTCCAACGGGTATTTCTGGTGGAGCAAGGACGAAAGCTCCTACATATGGCTCTGGAAGCTGCTCTATCAGCGGCAGACAAATTACCATAAGCTGAACAACCTTATCTGGGTATGGTCCGCCCAGGACGACGACTGGTACGTCGGCGACAGGATGTGCGACATCGTCTCCGCAGACATCTACGATAAGGGCAACACTGCGGGACAGGTGGAAAAACTGCTGTTCCTGCAGGATATTACCGCCAACAAGCCTATCGCAATGGCCGAGTGCGGCACCACGCCTTCCATACAGTCCATGGCCGATCAGCACGCTCTTTGGAGCTATGTGGGACAGTGGGGAGGGAGCTACCTCCTCAACGAGGATATCTCCCTCAACGAGGAGTACAACACTCTGGAATCTCTGGTGAAGTTCTATTCCAACGACCTCACCGTCACCCGCGAGGAGCTGCCGGATCTCAAGGCCCGGGCCGCCGAGCTGGCCAAGGCCGGGGAGGAAAAGAAGCCCGCCGAGACCACCGCTAAGGACAAGGACAGCTCCGAAAAGGAGACAGTGAAAACCGAAAAGACCACCAAGGCTCCCGACAGCTCAGAGGGGTCCGGCGCCGACACTACGACCAAAAAGACCACGGCAAAAACCACCAAAAAGACCGCCTCCGAGACCGCGAAAAAGCAGGCGGACTGAATGCGCCGAGACGGCGTAAAGCCGCATTAATTCACACAATATGCAAAAAAACTTTGTCCTGCTGAAGCGAATAATGGTTAATTGATTTAAACAATTTGTGCAAAACAGACTATTACAGCGCGGGTTTTTGTGAGAGTATACAAAAAAAGGGAAATTGCGAAAAAACTATTGACAAAACGGGTAATAGGGTGTATAATTCAATTACAGCAAGAGCAAACGGCTCTGCTGAAAAAGAATTATTTTTATGGAGGGATTTCCTATGAAAAAGGCACAGAAGGGCTTTACACTGGTAGAGCTTATCGTAGTTATCGCCATTATCGGCATTCTGGCTGCCATCCTCGTTCCTTCGATGATGGGCTACGTTAAGAAGTCCAAGCTGAAGTCCGCAAACTCGAATGCGAAGCTCGTATTCACAACCGTATCCAGCGCTTGCGCTGACCTCGTTGCAGATGGTAAGATGACTCAGATCACTCCTCTCACCTACAACGCTGCTGTTCCTGCTGCTACTGCTTCCGGCGCTCTTGAGAAGGCTGTAGGCGTTGCAATGTCCGACAACGGTTCTGCTGTAGGCGTTTGCGCATGGCTCATCGACAACTACAAGCCCAAGTGGGCTCAGTGGGCTGACGAGGCCGGCAGCACCATGATCGGTCAGTATCCGAATCCTGAGACTGATCCTGATAAGTCTCACAGCATCGGTTCTTCGTTCGTACCTGGAACCTAATAGGATCCTTGCTTCGAGCAACAAACCAAAAACTAACAAAAGGGACTCGCTTCGGCGGGTCCTTTTTTTTGCGCTCCTTTCCCGGAGTGTAAAAGCATCTCCCCTGCGGAGGTGCTTTTTTGTGCCCGAAATAATAATTTGCAAAGAAAATTATATAAACCCCTTGACAAATTATATAATTGTGGTATAATGTTATACAGAAAGATAAAAAAGTCCCGTGGACGGCGTAACGCCGCCGCGAAGAACAACAGAAAAGAGACAACAAAGGAGAATCACTATGGCATTGCAGAGACCGACCAAGGAACGCTTTTGGGTGCTGGCTGCCGGCACCCATGCGGCACTTCTCGCCGCGATACTGCTTATCCGCACCTTCGGCGGGATGTAGTGTCCTTCCGCGGGATGTGTCCCACACCAAACAGAAACAGGTGATCCAAATGAAAAAATCAGTTTACAGCATCGTCCTTGCCGACGACGTGGTGGAGGCTATCGACGATATGGCCTACTCCCTCGGCACCAGCCGCAGCAATCTTATCAATCAGATACTTGCGGAACGGGTGTCTATGCTCACCCCGGAAATGCGTATGCGGGACATCTTTGACCGCATCGGACGGCTGATGACCGGCGGGCCCGTCAACGTGGCCCAGAGCGGCGGATCTATGATAATGCTCAAAAGCCCGCTGAAATACAAATACCGTCCCACGGTGAACTACGGCATCGAGCTCTCCCGGAGCTTCGAGGGGACGGTGGGCCGGCTGAAAATTTCCCTGCGGACCCAAAGCGACAGCCTGATCGGCATGATCGGCGGGTTCTTCGCCCTTTGGATAGGCATTGAAGGGAAGTATCTGCGGAAGCTGTTCCCCAAGGGGAACCCCTGGTCCGGCGGCGGAGCCTCCTTCACACGGGAGTTTCTTTCGCCGAACGGTCCCGCGCTCTCCGATGAACAGCTGGCGGAGGCTATCGGCGGGTACATCAACCTTTTGGACGGCTGTCTGCGCCTCTACTTTGAGGACAAGACCTCTGCTGAAAGGATAGAGGAACGGTACAAGGCTTATCTGAGCGAGGGCGTGCTGGTGATTTAGTTGATAAAGGATAGTTGATAGTTGATAATTAATATATACAGAGAGAGGAGAATCTACTATGGACATGAACAGACTTACACAGAAATCTATCGAAGTTTTGCAGGCGGCGCAGTCGCTGGCTGTCAAGGGCAGCAATCAGGCGGTGGATCAGCAGCACGTTCTGGCGGCTATGCTTCACCAGGAGAACGGGCTTATCCCTCAGCTGATAGAGCGGCTGGGACTGTCGGCTGCCAATCTTGCCGAGGCCGCCGACAAGGCTCTTATGCGCCTGCCCCGGGTACAGGGGAGCAATTACCGTCCCGCGGATCAGATGTATATCAGCTCCGACCTGGACAAGGCTCTTGCCGAAGCCGAATCTCAGGCGGGCCGCATGAAGGACGAGTATATCTCCGTGGAGCATATTTTCCTGGGACTGCTTGAATGCCCCAACAGCGAGATCAAGGAACTGTTCCGGGCTTTCGGCATCACATCCGACAGGTTCTTGCAGGCCCTCCACGAGGTAAGGGGCTCGGCGCAGGTCACCAGTCAGAACCCCGAGGAGACCTACGACGTGCTGAAAAAATACGGCACCGAGCTGGTAAGCCTTGCCAAGGCCAACAAGCTGGATCCCGTTATCGGGCGGGACAGCGAGATCAGGAACGTTATCCGCATACTGTCCCGGAAGACCAAGAACAACCCGGTACTGATCGGTGAGCCGGGCGTCGGCAAGACCGCCATAGCCGAGGGTTTGGCCCAGCGTATCGTCCGCGGGGACGTCCCCGACGGGCTGAAGGACAGAAAGGTGTTCTCCCTGGATATGGGCTCTCTCGTGGCGGGAGCCAAATACCGGGGCGAATTTGAGGAGAGGCTCAAAGCCGTCCTCCAGGAGATCAAAAAGAGCGACGGACAGATCATCCTCTTTATCGACGAGCTTCACACTATCGTCGGGGCAGGCAAGTCCGACGGCGCTATGGACGCAGGCAACCTGCTGAAACCTATGCTGGCAAGGGGCGAGCTTCACTGCATCGGTGCCACCACGCTGAACGAGTACCGCGAGTACATCGAAAAGGATGCGGCCCTTGAAAGGCGTTTCCAGCCCGTTATGGTGGACGAACCTTCCGTCGAGGACACTATCGCCATACTCCGCGGACTGAAAGAGCGCTACGAAGTCTTCCACGGCGTAAAGATACAGGACGCCGCCCTCATTGCGGCCGCAACCCTCTCCAACCGCTATATCTCCGACCGTTTCCTTCCCGATAAAGCTATCGACCTTGTGGACGAAGCCTGCGCTCTTATCCGCACCGAGATAGACTCCATGCCCACCGAGCTGGACGATATCAGGCGGCAGATAATGCAATTGGAGATCGAAGAGACCGCCCTCAAAAAAGAAGACGACAACCTTGCCCGTGAGCAGCTGGCTAAAGTTCAGAAGGAACTGGCCGAGCATAGGGACAAGTTCAACGCGATGCAGGCCAAATGGAAAAACGAGAAGGCCGCAATATCCTCGGTACAGAAGATACGGGAGGAGATCGACAGGTGCGACGCGGAGATCGCCAAGGCCGAGCGGGAATACGACCTTGACAAGCTGGCTATGCTCAGTCACGGAAAGCGTCCCGAGCTGAAAGCTCAGCTGGAAGCCGCCGAGAAGGCTCTCGAAAAGGATCCCTCCGCTGATTCTCTGCTGAGAGACAAGGTCACCGAGGAGGAGATCGCCAAGATCATCTGCCGCTGGACGGGCATACCCGTGGCGAAGCTGATGGAGGGCGAGCGGGAGAAGCTGCTGGGCCTTGAAGGCATCCTCCACAAGCGGGTCATCGGCCAGGACGAGGCTGTTACCAAGGTCAGCGAGGCCATACTCCGTTCGCGGGCGGGCATCGCCAATCCCAACCAGCCCATAGGCTCCTTCCTGTTCCTGGGGCCCACGGGCGTGGGCAAGACAGAGCTTGCCAAGGCACTTGCCGAGGCTCTCTTCGACGATGAGAAGAACATCGTCCGCATTGATATGTCGGAGTATATGGAGAAATTCAGCGTCACCCGACTGATCGGAGCGCCTCCGGGATATGTGGGCTACGACGAAGGCGGACAGCTCACCGAAGCGGTGCGCCGCAAGCCCTACTCCGTGGTCCTCTTTGACGAGATCGAAAAGGCTCACCCGGACGTATTCAACATCCTGCTCCAGGTCCTTGACGACGGCAGGATAACCGACTCACAGGGCCGCACCGTGGATTTCAAGAACACGATAATCATCCTCACCTCCAACTTAGGCTCGCCCTACATTCTGGAGGGCATCCGCGAGGACGGGGAGATCAGCGAAGAAGCACGGGAGCAGGTAGACAAACTGCTGAAGACCTCTTTCCGTCCGGAATTTCTGAACCGTCTGGACGAGATCGTATACTACAAGCCGCTGACCAAGAACGAGATCGGGCGCATTGTAGATCTGATGCTGGGCGAGCTTTCCAAGAGGCTTGCGGACAAACAGCTTTCGGTGGAGGTCACTCCCCGGGCGAAGGAAGCGATCATCGACCATGGCTTCGACCCCAGCTACGGCGCACGTCCTTTGAAGCGCTACATCCAGCGCAGGGTAGAAACGCTTGTAGCCAAGAAAATCATCGCAGGAGAAGTAAGCACCGAAAGACCCATTGTGGTGGATTTTGCCGACGGTGAGTACAGGATAGAGGCATAAGGAAAAAGGAGTCCCGAGGGGGGCTCCTTTTTTGGTGGTTGGGGGTTGAGGGGAAACGCGAAGCGCATTCCGCCCATCCAAGGGCGCGGTCAGCCCTTGGCGGGGTCGAGGGGCAGAGCCCTCGCGGGGACGGGGGCAGAGCCCCAGCGGGGACGGGGGCAGAGCCCCAGCGGAGCTCGAGGCAGAGCCTCGTTCGGCGCGAAGCGACGACCCCGGCGCTGCACAAGAAAAGAGTAGGGAAACGAAGCTGTTTTCCTACTCTTTTTTGCGTGGACAAATCATACTCAGCGCCGGGAAAAGCTGTCCTCCCGCACTCGCAGGAAACAGCGACCGAATTCACGCTTGCGTGAATTTTTTCACGCTTGCGTGAATTTTTTCACGCTTGCGTGAATTTGGGAGCGTCTTTCCGTCCCCCGACGAGCCAAAGCGGGACGGCATCCTGCCCCGCTCGAAACGTGGGAGCAGAATCGCAACAAAGGCTCACGTCCGTATTCGGGGGCTTTCCGGTCGCCCCCGAGCCCCTTCGGATGCACACCTTACGCGGTGCGGAACTCTGTTCGCATCTGTACCTCTCAGTACTTCACTACCGTCCCTTCGGCAAGGGTCTGCGTCTTGCAGTTGACCGCTTGCTTTATGGAGTGGATCTTTATGCTCCCGCTTGTGACAGTGACGCCGGTGGTGGCTTCGATGCCGTTGCCCGAAGCGTTCTGAATGTCTACCGTCGCGTTCTCGGAGGTGACAGTTCCCTTCCCCGCTTCGCCGCCTTCGTCGATCACCGACTTGATGCCGTCCTTGCAGCTCTTGATGACGATGTTTCCCCCCGTGAGCTGAACGGAATCTTCACCGTAAAGTCCTGCCGCCTTGGCGCTGAGCTCAAGCTCCCCGCCCTTGATGCGCAGGTCGTTGGAGCTCTTTATCGCGTGCTTCACCGAGCCCGTCACCACCAGCTTGCCCTTGCCCTTGACGGTCAGGTCGTCCTTGGAGGAGATGCAGGCGTTGGCCGAGCTGTTGACGCTGTCGGTGAAGGTGTTGACGGTGCCTTCGTTCAGATGAAGCGTCACGCCGTCCGCCTGGATGACCCTCAGCGGAGCGGTTGTGGAGCAGTTCACGGTGACGCCGTTCAGGTAAAGGTCGATCTTGTCGGTCTTGGGAGCGTTGACCACGATCTGACCGTCGTCGAGTGTGCCCGAGAAGGTGTACTCCCCTGCCGCCGTCAGCGTAACGGTGCTGCCCTCGGCGGTAACGCCGGAGGCTCCCGCGCCGATCTCCGCGGAGCTGCCCTTCAAAGTGACCGAAGCCGCATTCTCCGCAGCCTTCCCGTCCTCGGAGGCAGCAAGGCTCTCGCCTGCCGAAGCCGCGGAATTCTCCGCCGCCGCAGAGGCCGCCGATTCGTTGGTATTTATGGAACATCCCGACGCCGATGCCAGCATTGCCGCAAGCACCGCCGCAAAGGCGATCTTCATCTTCATAACGGTCCCTCCCGTTTAATTGACAGTTGATTATCCGATCTTACTCAAACATTGACCTCAGATTTTTCGCTTCTTCTATCTCCTTGGGAGAGATGTCGTTATCGCACTCGATGATGATGTCGCAGATAAGACAGAGCAGTTCCTTGTAGGCGTCTGCCAGCTCTTCGTTGATGCTCCGGAGCAGGGTGATGCCGCTTTCAAAGGTCTCGTCGAAGGAACGGCCGATGTTTTCCTCGCAGCTGCGGTAAACTTCCTTCAGTTCTTCCGTGGTGTAGTCAAAGCCGAAGGTCTTGTTGAGATACTCCGTCTCCTTATCGCTGATAACTCCGTCGGCGGCAATAAGTCTGATGATGACGCTCACCAGGTCGTTCTGATAGAAGCCGTCCATTTCGCCGTTTTCTTCTTTGTCCCACAGGCCCTCTTCCTCTGCCGCATCGCAGCCGATAAAGAATCTGTCGTACTTATATCTGAAATCTTCTGTCAGCTTATCTATCCTGTTCATATTATACATCCTTTCGTTTATTAAATACCGCACGCCCCGCAGAGCGCGGAACGTGCGGCGGTATAGTTTCTTATTCTACCTTGTTGTTGGCGATGACAGCCGCTACCAGGTTGCCCGGCAGCTGGTCGTATCTTGCCAGCTCCATTGAATAGGAGCCTCTGCCCTGAGTCATCTGACGGAGCACCATTGTGAAGTCGGCCATTTCAGCCTCGGGGACCTCGGCAACTACTTCGGTCAGGCCCTTCTTAGCCGAAGGATTCATTCCCAGCACTCTGCCGCGGCGCTTGTTCAGCTCGCCGATAACGTCGCCGGTGTTCTCGTCGGGAACGATGACTGTCAGATTGTCGATAGGCTCCAGCAGCATGGGCTCAGCCTTGGGGATACCGTCCTTGAAGGCCAGGGATGCGGCGATCTTGAAGGCCATTTCCGAAGAGTCAACGGGGTGATAGGAACCGTCCACAAGGATAGCCTTCAGACCCACTACGGGGAAGCCTGCCAGCACGCCCTTCTTCACGCACTCCTGGAGGCCCTTTTCTACTGCGGGGAAGAAGTTCTTCGGAACGGCGCCGCCGAACACTCTCTCCTCGAAGATAAGCTCGTCGGAGATGCAGGGCTCGAACTCGATCCAAACGTCGCCGAACTGGCCGTGGCCGCCGGACTGCTTCTTATGTCTGCCCTGTACCTTTACCTTCTTGCGGATGGTCTCCTTATAGGCGATCTTGGGCGCCGAAGTCTCGATGTCAACGCCGAAGGTATCGTGGAGCTTGCCTGCCACCGATTCCAGGTGCAGGCCGCCGAGAGTTGTCAGGATCATTTCCAGTGTATCGGGATTCTGCTCGTATTTAAGGGTCTTGTCTTCTTCAAGGAGCCTTGCGATAGCGCCGGAGATCTTGGCCTCGTCGCCGGAGCCCTTGGCCTTGACAGCCATAGCATAAGTAGGCTTGGGGAATCTGATCTCGGGGAACTTCACTACTCTTGAAGCGTCGCAGATAGTGTCGTTGGTATTGACGTTCATCTTGGTGGCGACTACGATGTCTCCGCAGTTGGCCTCGGTCATTTCGATCTGCTTCTTGCCCAGCAGGGTCATCAGCTTGCCCACCTTCTCCGTGGAGCCGGTGGTGGCATTGATAACATCCTTATTGGTCTTCAGCACGCCGGCGTGTACCTTGATGAAGCTCATCTTGCCTACAAACGGGTCGGCAACGGTCTTGAACACGAAGGCAGCGAGAGGCGCATCCTTATCGCACTTGATCTCAACGGGGTCGCCGTTCTTATCAACGGCCTCCTTGGTGTCGTTTTCGGAGGGAGCGGGCAGCAGCAGAGAGATCTCCTTGAGGATCATATCTATGCCCGAGAGGTCGGCGGCGGAGCAGCACACTACGGGAGTGATCTTGCCCTCGTTCATGCCCTTGTGGATGCCGTCGATAAGCTCCTTCTGAGTGAAGGCTTCTCCGCCGAAGAACTTCTCCATAAGCTCCTCGTCGGTCTCGGCAACGGCCTCGGAAACGGCCTCTACCAGTCCGTCGATACGGTACTCCATATTCTCGGCGACGGCGGCGGTGGGCATATCGGTCTCAACGGCGTTGCCGTTCTCGTACTTATAGCACTTCATCTCGATGAGGTTAACGTAGGAAACGACCTTTCTGTTGGCGATAACGGGAACGATAACGGGGCAGACCGTGGGGCCGAACTCGGTCTTGAGCTGAGTCAGCACGTTATTGAAGTTGGCGTTCTCGTCATCCAGCTGTGTTACCACGAACATACGGGGCTTGCCGTTCTCCTCGGCGTAGTCGTAGGCCTTATGGGTGCCGACTCTCACGCCTGACTTGGCGGAAACGGTTATCATCACGCAGCCTGCGGCGCTGATGCCCTCCACCATACCTGCTTCGTAATCGAAGAGGCCGGGAGTGTCCAGCAGGTTGATCTTGAAGCCGTCCCTTTCAAAGGTGGACAGCGAAGTATATACCGAGCATTTTCTTCTGATCTCCTCAGCGGTATAGTCGGAGACTGTATTTCCGTCGGCGATCTTGCCGAGACGGTCGGTGCATCCGCTCTTGAAGAGCAGGGCCTCCACGAGGGATGTTTTACCGGAGCCGCCGTGTCCCGCGACTGCTATGTTCTTGATATGGGTGCTTTCGTAGGTTTTCAAAATGATTCTCTCCTTGCTAAAAAATACTTAACGTTTGTCAAATTGTTATAATGCACAACATTCAGACAAACCGATACTATAATTATATAATATTTTAACACAAATTTCAAGAGCATTTCGCACATTTCTTTTCGTGATTATGAACAAAGAATTAAAGCTATTCCATACACATTACACAAAAAGGCGGCCCGAAAGGGCGAAAGCAGGGCTCTTACTAAGTGGTCCTACGGACGGAAAGACGCTTGTCCGCTTCGCGTCCTCGCTGTTTCCTGCGAGTGCAGGAGGACTGCTTTTTCCGGCGCTGAGTATGATTTGTCCACGAAAAAAAGAGTAGGAAAACAGCTTCGTTTCCCTACTCTTTTCTTGTGCAGCGCCGGGGTCGTCGCTGACGCGCCGAACGAGGCTCTGCCTCGAGCTCCGCTGGGGCGCTGCCCCCGTCCCCGCGAGGGCTCCGCCCCTCGACCCCGCCAGGGCTACCGCGCCCTGGACTGCGGAACTCGCTTCGCGCTTTTACTCCGGCGGCAGTGAGTTCAGCAGTTTCTGAAGCTCCGCCACGTCTTTCATATTGATCTTTCCTTCGCCGGTGAGATCGGCGTTTTTCTCATTGATCTTAACGTCCCAGCCGTTGACGTAGCGCTGGAGGGTAGCCAGGTCCTTCATATTGAGCCTGTTGTTGCCGTCCACGTCGCCGGGGAAAGCCGGCTCTTCGTCGATGCCGACGATGACATTTCCGCCGTCGGTCAGAGACGTGCCTTTGATGTAGGTCACTCCGTCGCCCAGAATGATCTTATCAGCGGGGAGATCGACGCATTTGCCCTCAGCCTTGATGTTAAGTATGCCGCCGTTTACGGTAAGGGTGCATTTGGTCTCTTTGCTCCCTCCGTCGGGCTCGCAGGAGACCGCAACGCCGTTGTATCGGTCATCCGGGTCTGTGGGCAGAGAACGGCTCTCCAGAGTGACGGTGCCGGAATTGACAACTATTGCGTGTTCGGTGTCGTCGCCGTTGCCGAGGTCCAGGGCGGCGCAGTAGGTTTTGACCTCCACTTCACTGTCGGTAAAGGTGACGGTGCCGCCCACATTGGAGACGATGCCGTTGTATCTGCCTTCGTCGCTTTTGATGATCTCGGCCTTGCAGCCGTCAAAGGTGATGTCGTGGTTGACCCAGATCCCCGCGCAGGAGGGCTCTGTGACCTTTACGCTGGCACCGCCGGTGATCGTCAGGTCGGCGCCGGGGTCTTCCCAGTAGCCGATGTAGGTGCCGTAGTAGGCATCCTTGATCTCCAGGGAGCCTGGACCGGTAATGGTCACATTGCAGCTGCCGTCGGAGTCGATGCCGTCGTTGACGTTGTTCCTGCCGTCGATGACGTTCTCGCCCACGAGGACTATTTTCAGATCGGGAAGCCCGCTGTTGATGACACCGTAGAGAAAGCTTCCCTCGGGGGAGCCGCTGGGCTCATCAAGGAAGGCGTCGGTGAGTGTGAGGGTGTCCTTTCCGTCGAAGACGGCAGTTCCCTCTCCGCAGGCAATGGACAGGTTCACGGAGGTGAACTGGGAGCCGTTGACATACAGATCATACTTTTCCTCCTCGAAGGCGCTTGCGGGTATGGATGTGCAGGACATAGCGATCGCCGCCGAAAGGCCCAGCAGACGTCTGATAGTTTTCATATTGTTTCCTCCTTTTATCATGCGGGCATGGAATTCAGCAGTTTCTGAAGTTCCGCCACGTCTTTCATATTGATCTTTCCTTCGCCGGTGAGGTCGGAATTTTCAAGGTCTATCTCCACGTCCCAGCCGTTGACGTAGCGCTGGAGGGTGGCCAGGTCCTTCATGTTGAGATCGCTGTTGCCGTCCACGTCGCCGGGGACAGCCGGGGCTTTCTCCGGGTAGCGGGTCAGAGCATAGGATGTGGTGCCGTCGTTGATGCGGTCAAAAGTCAAGGTGCGTCCCCAATGCACCATACCGTTGTAGTTGCCCTCGGCTATGGTATAAACGCCGTTGTCGATGCTCAGAACGATGACGGAGTGGGTGTTGTTGTTGATGCGGAGGATGTCTCCCACCCGTATCTGAGTGTAATCGTAGTATACGCGTGCCGGAAGGTCGCCGAAGGCGGCATCGCTGAGCAGGAAGGCAAAGCCCGCGCATCCGTATCCGCAGCTGTAGATGCCGCCATTCCAGCTGTAGGAGTTTTGGTTGGTCCAGGGCAGACCTTCCGGGTATTCATCTTTCTTAGCGATCATGGCAGAGTATACCGCTTCTTCGGACACATCGAAGGAATCGGCGCTTTGGACAGTTTCGTTCCTTACGGTCTCCGCCGAAGCTGAAAGCGGCAGGCAGGACAGGGCCGCAACGACGGCTGCCGCGATGCCGAAAACTCGTTTTGTGAGCATGGTGAATTTCATTGTAAAGTCTCCTTCAGGTCATCATGCGGGAAGGGAATTCAGCAGTTTCTGAAGTTCCGCCACGTCTTTCATATTGATCTTTCCTTCGCCGGTGAGGTCGGCGTTTTTCTCGTTGATCTTAACGTCCCAGCCGTTGACATAGCGCTGGAGAGTGGCCAGGTCCTTCATATTGAGCTTTCCGTTGCCGTCCACGTCGCCGCGGAAGGAGAGGGCCTCTTCGGTCATTTCGGCTTCGGTGCAGATAACGGTCAGGGCTTCGCTGTCGTGATAGACGGTAATATCGCTGTGCCTTACGACCCGGCCATCCTCAAGAGTATAATACACATCGGTGAAGGAGCGGCTGTCAAGGTGGGTTATGATGCGCTTGCCCGCGTCCACGGGGTTGTCGATGCCATCCTTGCGCCGGGCGTCGAGGGCGTCCACGGCGGCGGCAAAGCCGGCGTCCTTATCATACAGCTCCGCTGTTTCGGGGGAGGTGGCATACAGCTCCGGGAAACACTTTTTCCCTGCGGCATCGGCGGAGCTCCAGCCGGAGTCCATAAGCGCCTGCATTGCGGGGTCGGAGCAGAAGGCCACCTTGTCGTAATTGTATTTACCTGTTTCCTGATCGAGCACGGCCTCGGGTACGAGGGCGGAATAGTCTTTGTCCTCCATGCCCGCGAGAGCGGTGCGCAGGGCGGTGACCGTGTCCTCGTTTACGGTCATCTCATCCGACCAGACGTACTTCACCGTACTGCCCTCCGGTGTGGAGAATTTTCCCACATAGACCTTGGGCTCCCTGATGATGTTCTCGGCAACGGTGAGGGTGGAATTGCTTGAGGGCTTGACGTCGGCGGCGGTGTAGTATACCCTTACGCCTTCGCAGTAATAATCGAGGGTCCTGTCGATGATCTTCACCAGCACGCCGTCTATGACTGTATAGGTGACGCTGTCGGTCGCAACAGATGCAGTGACGCCCAGGGGACAGTCCACAATGAAGGTCTTGCCGGCATCGTCAACGATCTCGGACTCGTCCGCGCCGCTGTCTTTCACCATTTTATGACAGCTGGCCGCAAATCCTTCGTTTATGTTATAGAGGTTACCGTCCGTACTGCTTTTGATAACGGGTTCGGAATAGCAGTCGGCGGCGGCAAGCTTCGCGGAGGTCCAGTCGGGCTTCTCGGTGCCGTAATGGATATTGTTCATATTGACCCATATACCCTTGACGGACCTGTCCTCCACCTCCTCGCAGTTATCCAGGTAATACTTGGAAAGAGCATCGGCATAGACTCCGTCATCCACATTGGAGAGGGCATTCCTTACAGCCGCGTAGACCGTGGAGCTGTACTCGATGTCATCCGACCAGAGATAGCGGTACTTGGGGGTCCCGTTTTCTGTGATAAGGCCGCAGTAAAGAGACGAGGTGCTTTTGACAGTGATGTTGACCTTATTGACGTTTATCACCGTCCTTTCCTTCAGCGCCGACGCGGGCAGCGAAGCGCAGCCCAGCATCAGTGCCGCAGCCGATAAAGCGCTGATGATCCTTTTCAGTTTCATATATGTTCCTCCTTTGTTGATCAATTGCAAGGTATAGGTATATTATAACATATTTATCGTTTTGAAACAATTAGCACATTTTATAGTTTTGCACAAAAGGTATTGTGCAATATGCGGAAAAGGGCCGTCAAGGCGTGTTTCCGCACCCGGCAGTCTGCCCGAAGGGGCACCTTTATTATTCATTATTCAATATTCACTATTCATTATTCTTTCCTTCTGCTGCACGTTTGAGTGCAACAAAGGGGAGTTTTTTTGGTATAGGTGAAAGGGGTCTTACAGTAAAGGTCAAAAATCTATGTACCGAAAGGAGCAATTATGAACACGGTGAGCATCAAGGATTTTATCCTCAGCTTTGTGAGGCGCGGGAACGCGAAGGATGCGGCTATCGACGCAGGCATCGAGCCCTCACGGGCGGGAATGGACGGTCTGAGGCTGATGTCAAGGCCGTCGGTGAGGAAGCAGATCGAAAAGGAGCGGGAGGAGCTTTACGCAAACGGCTCGGACATCCGTGCGGGGCTGGAAAGGCTGGCCTACGGCAGAGTGAACGATGCGGCGGCACTTGTCTTCACGGAAGAGCCGGACGCGGAGATGATAGCGCGGGCCGATCTCTTCAATGTCAGCGAGCTGAAAAAGGTGAAGGGCGGAGGTGTCGAGGTGAAATTCTTCGACAGGCAGAAAGCCCTTGAAAAGCTGGCGGAGATAGACGCCGGCGAAATGGGCGACCGCAAGGTGAAGAACCTTGTGGAGATGATCTACGGCGGTGACGGCGCGGAAGACGGTGTCGGCGATGAGTGACCGTATCTTAACGGAAGAGGAGATACTTGAACGGGCCGGACGCCGGGTGACAAGGCGGTACGGCGGGCTGGAGCTGTCGGAGAAGCAGATGCGGGTCATGGAATGGTGGCGCAGAGACCGTCAGCTTGACGGGATAATCTGCGACGGGGCTATACGCTCGGGAAAGACCTGGTCTATGAGCAGTTCCTTTGTGATCTGGGCGAGCTGTACTTTTACGGGTCACGACTTCGCCTTCTGCGGCAAGACCGTGACCTCGGTGCGGAGAAATCTGGTAGTCCCGCTGATAAGGACGGCGGAGAGGTTCGGCTTCCGGGTGAAGGAATACACCTCGAAGGGGTATCTTGAAATTTCCTTCGGCGGGAGGAAGAACCGCTTCTATCTATTCGGCGGCCGGGACGAAAGCTCGGCGGCGCTGATACAGGGCATGACCCTTTCGGGGGTGCTGCTGGACGAAGCGGCGCTGATGCCCCGGAGCTTTGTGGAGCAGGCGGCGGCGCGATGCTCTGTGAGGGGCTCAAAGCTGTGGTTCAACTGCAATCCCGAGCATCGGGAGCATTGGTTCAAGCGGGAATGGATCGACAAGGCGCCGGAAAAGGGTATACTCTACATCCACTTTGACCTATGGGACAATCCGAGTATGGACAGGGAAACGATACGGCGCTACTGCCGGTTCTACTCGGGGGCCTTCTACGAGAGGTTCGTGCTGGGGCGGTGGGTAAGCACCGAAGGGCTTATCTATCCGATGTTCAGCCGCGAGAGGAACGTATGCGATGTACTGCCGGCGAGCTTTGAGAAATACGCGGTGAGCTGCGACTACGGAACGGTGAACCCCGCCAGCTTCGGACTTTGGGGGCTCAGCGGAAAGGTATGGTACAGGATGCGGGAATACTACTACGACTCGCGCCGCGAGGGGCGGCAGAAGACGGACGAGGAACACTACATGGGCCTTGTGAGGCTTTGCGGGGATCTTATCCCGGAGCAGGTGATCGTGGATCCGTCGGCGGCGTCCTTCATCGAATGCATAAGGCGCCACGGGAGATACCGTGTAACGGCGGCGAAGAACGATGTGGTGTCGGGGATAAGGAGAGTTGCGGGAGCGCTGAACTCGGGGCAGATAAAGCTCCACGCGGGCTGTTCGGACAGCATCCGGGAATTCGGCCTATACAGGTGGTCGGAAAAAGGCGGTGCGGACGTCCCGGTGAAGGAAAACGATCACGCTATGGATGACATCCGCTATTTTGTGAGCGCATATCTGAAAGAAAAAGACGGAGCGTTCTTCGTGGCGGCAACGGCGCGGACGTAAAGGTCAATGAACCGGCAGTCCGTAATTTGCTGTAAAAAAAGAACAGGAGGAAAAACCATTGTTGTTCAAAAGTAAAAAATCACAGAAGGCGGAGCGGGGGGCGTTCCCTGCGGAGAGGAGCGTGTTCCGGCTGGCTCCGGGGTACGGGAGCTTCGAGGGCGAGTTCTACGAGGCCCTCAGAGCCGAGGTGCCTATCCTCGACGCCTGCTTCGGGAAGATCGAAAGGCTCACCAACGATTTCCGTCTGATAAGCGGGGAAAAGCAGGCTCAGGCCGGGCTGGACCGCTTCTCGGAGGAGGTGCGGGTGGGAGCCTCGGGACGGTCGCTGATGACCTTCGCGGACCTGTATCTCGACACCCTGCTGACCTACGGCAGAGCGCTGGGAACTATCGGCATCGACCGCAGAGAACGCAGGATCAAAGGCGTATGCATCGCCGATCCCACCTTATTCAGAGCCGTCAGGGGCGATGACCCCTTTGATGTAAAATTCAGGCTGAACGCAGGTGACAGAGAGGTGAAGCTGCCGCCGGAGGCCAGGTGGTTCTACACCACGCTGAACCCTTCGGTGAAGCATCCCGACGGAGTGTCGCTGCTGAGAGGCATCCCGGCGCTGTCGGAGATACTTATGCGCATCTACGAATGCGTGGGACAGAACTTTGACAGGGCGGGCAACGTGAGGTATGCGGTGACCTACAAGCCTGCCAACGAAGCGGAATCCGCGTTCGCCGCGGAGAGAGCCGGTCAGATCGCAAAGGAGTGGTCCGACGGGATGGCGAGCGCAAAAAGCGGAGCTGTCAAGGATTTTGTGGCTGTGGGAGATGTGGACATCAAAGTCATCGGCGCGGACAATCAGGTATTGGAAACGCAGGTGCCTGTCAGACAGCTGCTTGAACAGATGATCTCAAAATTATCGATACCCCCCTTCTTACTGGGACTCAGCTGGTCAAGCACGGAGCGCATGAGCTCACAGCAGGCGGACATCCTCACCAGCGAACTGGAATATTACAGGCGGCTGATAACACCGGTGCTGCGGAAGATCGGCGAGGCGTATCTGAGGCTGGAGGGCTTCGGCTGCGGCTGCGAGGTGGAATGGAGGAATATCAACCTCCAGGACGAGGAGGCGCTGGCCAAGGCGCGGCTCTACAACGCGCAGGCGGCGGCACTGGAAAACAGTTTGAAGGGAGGAAACTGAAATGGACACGGAGTTTGTTTTTGACGAGTCCGAGCTGGAAAAGGTGAACCGCTTCACCCGAAGCGACGTCAAAGCGGAGGATGTTTACGCCTTCCCTATCGTGCTGTGCGACAACGAGATCGACCGGGACGGCGAGAGGTTCTCCGTGGAGGCTTTAGAGAAGCTGGCGGAGCTGTTCGCGGGAAAGACGGGCATCTTCGACCACGACCCCAAGGGCGGAAATCAGACGGCGCGGATCTACGAATGCGAGGTCAGACAGGACCCGGAGAGGATCACCTCCTGCGGGGAAGTGTATACTTTTCTGTATGCTAAAGCCTACATGATGCGCACCGAGAGCAACCGCGATCTGATAACCGAGATCGAGGGCGGCATCAAGAAGGAAGTGTCGGTGAGCTGCCAGGTGAGCAGGCGGACCTGCTCCGTCTGCGGCAGCGACAGGGAGGAAAATCCCTGCGGGCACATCAAGGGCCGCAGCTACGGCGGGAAGGTCTGCTGCGACGTTCTGGACGGAGTCACGGACGCCTATGAATGGTCCTTCGTGGCGATACCGGCTCAGACCGAAGCAGGCGTGAAGAAGCGCTTCTCCGGCGAGAGCGCAGGCGAGACTGCGGTGCTCAAAGCGGAACTGGCCCGTGAGCGGGAGGTAAACGTCAGAGCCTGCGATCTCCTCAAGCGGGAGATCATGGCTTTGAGCTTCACGGTGCGTCCGATAATGGCGGTGGAAGTCGTGAAGGCGCTGACCGAGCGGATGAGCTTTGACGAGCTGGAGGCTCTGCGCAGAAAGCTGAAAGCCCAGAGCGTACAGGACGAAGCCGACGGCGGCGAGCTGTTCGGTGAGAAGCCGAAGCCTTCATCCAACGGGCAGTTCAAGATCTGACCTGAAGTTCAGAGGAGCGGGACGGCGGGAAAACAGCGATACACATCAACAATGTAAAAAACACAAAGGAGTATTGACTATGTACAACAACGTAAAACTTGACAAGGGACTTTATTCGATCACCGGAAAGAGCTTCACCCAGGCGCTGACTCAGCTCGACCCGGACGAGAACTATGTGAACACCGAGCTGGCGGGGCTGGACGCCTTCGAGAGACAGCTCAAGAGATTCGACATCAGGGTCTCCGGGGAGAACTGCGACAGAGTGGAGAAGTTCTTCGTATCTCAGGAGTCGGCGGTGCTGTTCCCGGAGTATGTGAGAAGGATGATAAAGCAGGGCATGAACGAGGCCTCTATCATCGGTGACATCGCGGCGGCATCCACCTACACCGACGGCATGGATTTCAGAGGCATGACCGTGACCGTAAGCGGCAACGACAACGGCGTTTCCCAGGGAGGAAGCCTGCCTCAGACCACCGTAAGACTGGCAAGCAGCGCATCCGCGCTGACCAAGTTCGCAAGAAAGCTCAACTGCAGCTACGAGTCCATCAGAAAGCAGAGGCTTGAAGCCTTCGGCGTGATCCTGAAGGGCCTGGGCGCACAGATCTCCAGAGCCGTCAACAAGCTGGCCGTAACTGCGCTGTCTACCGGCGTAACTCCCGGCAGCATCGCGGGAGCAAGCATCACCTATGCCGATCTTGCGGCCTTCTGGGCCTCTATCGGGGACTTCGACATGAACGTTATGGTCTGCGGTCCGGACGTAATGGCTGAGATCCTGGCTCTGGACGAGATGAAGCTCTGCGTTTCCGACTTTATGTCCAGCGGCAAGGTAAAGACGCCCTACGGCGTGACTATCGTGAAGTGCGCGGCTATCACCGACGGCAAGATCATCGGCATCGACTCAAACTGCGCCGGCGAGATGGTCTACGGCACTGACATCGTGGTGGACTACGACAAGCTGATCTCCTCTCAGTGCGACGAGATCGCCTGCTCTGTGACCGTGGGCTTCTCCAAGCTGATGAGCGGCGCCGTAAAGGTACTGGCAACATCGGCTTCGTAATACAGAGCATCTCTCTGCGGGGGCGCCGGGAACGGCGCCCTTTGCGGTACGGAGAAAGGAGGAGGTTCAATGGCTTCTATCAACGTGGAGCACGTTGCGGATCTTTTCGCAAGGATATGCGGGCTTTCCGGCGCTTCGGCCCACACCGATCTGGTATCAAGGGCTGTCATAAAGATACAGAAGGCGCTGACCGTGGACGAGCTGACCTCGGCCCAGGCGGTGAGCTGCGAATACGCGGCGGCCTGCGAGGCGGCATACGAATACGCTCTGGAGCAGGCCAGCTGTGAAGATCTTGTAATGAGCGAAAACGGAATGATAAGGAAAGGCGCCGCCGATCCCAAGAGCGTAAAGTCGGCGGACGAGCTTCGCAGACACGCCTTTGCGGAGCTGTCGGGCATTGCAAAGCTGAGCGGCTTCGTATTCGAGGCAGTGGGGACGGAGGATGAGGAATGAACGAGATACTTTTTATCATAAACTCGGCCTTCACGAGAGGGGGCTTCACGGTGGAGACTGAGGTCTCCGGGGTGAGGCTGCACAAAAGCAGCACGATCAGATACGCGGTGCCCAAGCTGAAAAAGATCGAGGTTTCCAAGTGCGCCGCCGGGCGGGGGCAGTACCTCGGAGCCGAGACCACGGTGACGGCGGCGGTGAAATGCTACGGCACGGAATGCGGTTTCAGAGACGGTCCCACGCTGAGAGGCATGGTGGAGGCCGTCGGGCGGATACTGCTGCTGGAGCATGACAAGAACGTCCGTATGACGGAGATCGGCGAGCTTATCACCGATGCCGTCACCGGGAGGCTCTTCATCACGGTGACCGTGGTGCTGAAAGGCTATGAGGATGCGGAGGTCGTGGCGGCATGAACGTGAACAGGAACGCTATAACGGCCGATCTCGGCAGCGGCAGCTTCGAGCTGGACAGGCTGACGGTGAGTTTCGGCAGCGCAGTCTCGGAGATACGGCTTTTAAACGGCGGCAGCGACAGGAAGATCGTCGGCGGGACGAAAAAGCTGATCCTCGAAGGTCGGTACGGCATCGGAAGAGACGGGACATTCTTCCGCACCATGCTTTCGGGCCTCAGAGGGACTGCCGTGAGCAATGCGGTGATAGGCGGCGTGACCTACGCGAGCCTTTACGCGGAAAAGGCGCTGATGATCTGCACCGATGACAGCGGTATCGGCAGGTTCGTCATCACCCTCTGCGAACTGTAAGGAGGGACAGGCATGAGCGAGCTTTGCAGGCTGAAATTCATAATGCGCAGCGGCATCGAGGAGACCGTAAGCGGCATCGTAAGGCTGAGATTCTACAAGGACAAATACAGTCCGGCGACGTTGCTGGGCGGAAAGGTGCTTTGGGACGGTCTTGTGAAGGACGTGGTCGGAGTCCGGCTGATCGCAGGCGGCAGGACACTTCACCGCGGATACACCGAATACATCGTATCGCGGAAGCGGAACGGACGGTCGGAGGTGAGCTTCAGCTCTCCGGGCTGGAGCCGGCTCCTGGCGCAGAACGAGCCTGTCCCGGGGATGAACTACAATATGACCCTGTCCACCCTTTTGCAGGCGAACGTGACTATCCCCCATGTGACCTGCGAGAGCGGCACCCGGCAGGTGAACTATATTTACGTCAAGGAGCATTCCACCATCTGGGATGCGGTGACCGCCTACTCGCGGAAGGCCTACGGGACTTTTCCCTACATCATGGGAGCCAACACGGTATCGGTGACTTCCCAGGCAGGTACGGCCAGGGCCTACGGGCCTCCCCATGTGATAGAGATAGGCTCGAAGATCGACAGGAGGCTTATGCTGTCGAAGGCGTACATGGCGGACATAGACGGCCAGTACAGCTACTCGGCGGTGAACGCACAGGCGTCTGCGGACGGGATGATCCGCGAGAGGTATTATCCTCTGGACAACCAATGGCTGGGGAACCCCTCTGAGGGTCCGGCGATGAAGATCGACCTTTCGTCCCGGAAGTACAAGATACACTACGTGAAGGTGCTGGGGTTTTCCGGCGAGGAGCTTTTCGACACTCTGAGGGCGTCCTCGGGCAATGCAATCGTCACGGGGTCCCTGGGAGGATTTGAAGTGGTCTTTGAAAAAGGCAGAGCCGTAACGACGCTGTACGTTATCGACTGAATACAAAGCGGGCCGGCCGGGGCAGATGCTCCGGCCGGCTTTTTGGCTTTTATCCCGCGTGAGAAAGAAATTTCGCCCGCGCATATTGCATTCCTCCGGGAAATATGATATAATAGAAAAGTTGATGACTGTTTTCAATAATCATACAAGGAGGAGCTACATTGTTCGACGGCTTGATAGAAGTCATAACCAAGATCAATGACTTCATAAACGGCATCGTATGGGGCTGGCCTATCATTATTCTGATACTCGCCGCCGGCCTGCTGCTCTCGGTGCGGACCAAATTCTTACAGGTGACAAAATTCAAGGAGTCCCTTGGAAGCACCATTGTGCCCACCCTGAAAGGGCTGGGGCGGAAGAAAAGCAAGGATACCGGGGCTAACTCCGT
Source organism: Ruminococcaceae bacterium FB2012 (assembly GCA_900104495.1). Classification (GTDB taxonomy): domain Bacteria; phylum Bacillota; class Clostridia; order Oscillospirales; family Ruminococcaceae; genus FB2012. Next base: position 43,011 of record FMXS01000003.1, read on the forward strand.
TTCCCAGTTCGAGGCCTTCGCCACCGCTATCTCCGGCACCGTAGGCACCGGAAACATCGTGGGAGTCATCTCCGCGATACTCACCGGCGGACCCGGCGCCGTCCTTTGGATGTGGATATCCGCCTTCTTCGGAATGGTGACCAACTACTCCGAGAACGTGCTGGGACTGTATTTCCGCAAGAAAAACAAAAACGGCGACCTCTCCGGCGGCGCCTTCTACTACATAGCCCACGGTCTGAAATGGCGCTGGCTGGCCTATGTGTCGGCGGTGTTCTGCCTGCTGGCCTCCGTGGGGATGAGCGGCGTACAGACCAACAAGATCAGCGGCACCGTATCCGGCGCTCTTGACAAAGCCGTAGGGCTCAGCGACACGGGCCTTGTGAAGCTGATAATAGGCATCGTCGTGGCGGCGGTGGCGGGAGTCATCATCATCGGCGGCATCAAGAGGATAGGCAAAGTGGCTTCGATGCTGGTGCCTTTTATGTCCCTGCTGTTCATCACCATGTCCTTTATCGCTATCGGGATGCACATTGACAACGTACCCGAAGCCTTCGGGCTGATATTCTCCAAGGCCTTCACATTCCAGGCCGCGGGAGGCGGCGTACTGGGCTACACCTTTGCCACGGTGATCCGCAAGGGTATGGCAAGGGGCGTGTTCTCCAACGAAGCGGGACTGGGCTCCTCGGTCATCGCCCATTCGGCCTCCGAGACCCGTGAGCCTGTGAAGCAGGGGCTTTGGGGAGTGTTTGAGGTCTTCTTCGACACCTTCATCATCTGCACGCTGACCTCTCTGACCTTCCTTACCACCTTTGACCTCTCCTCTCTTACGGGGCTTGAAGAGGACACCTCCATGGCTATCAAGATGTTCGAGAGCAACTTCGGCTCCTTCGGCGTGGCGGTATACTCGGTCATCCTGCCGCTGTTCGCCTTCACCACCATACTGGCCTGGTCCTACTACGGTGAAAAGGCGGTGGAGTTCGTCTTTCAGAAGGCGGGAGAAAAGGGGCGGCGCATTGCTGTCACGGTCTTCAAGGTGATATACATACTGCTGATAGTATTCTCGACGCTGATAACCAGCGATCTTATCTGGGCTATTGACGACACCTTCAACGGGCTGATGGCGGTGCCGAACCTTATTTGTCTTGTGGCTCTGAGCGGGCTTGTGGCGAAGATCACGAAGAACTATTTTGACCGCAAGAAGGGCAAGGATGTGGAGCCCATGCTTTCGGCCTATCCCGATCTGAACGAGGAGTTTAAGGAGCATATAAGGCAGCAGGGGTGAACCAAAACGCGAAGCTGCACAAAGCTGTAAACCCAAACGCGAAGCGCGTTAAAAGTTTCGGTCAAGCCTTTTCCAAAGGCTTGCGGGGTCGAGGGGCGGAGCCCTCGCGAAGACAATTTATCCTCGCAAGCTCGGAAAAATCGGAGGCAGAGCCCCATTCGGCGCGAAACGACGACCCCGGCGCTGCACAAGAAAAGAGTAGGGAAACGAAGCTGTTTTTCCTACTCTTTTTTTCGTGGACAAATCATACTCAGCGCCGGGAAAGGTGTCCTCCTGCACTCGCAGGAAACAGCGAGGGAGCAAATTCACGCTTGCGTGAATTTTCGACCGAGCGTCTTTCCGTCCCCCGACGAGCTAAAGTGGGGCGGCATCCTGCCCCGCTCCAAACGGTGGAGCAAAAAGCCAACATAGGCTCACGCCCGAATTCGGGGGCTTTCCGATCGCCCCCGAAACCCCTTCGGATGCACCACTTACGGGGTGAAGTACTTCACAAATACTATTCATCATCTCTTTTTATACATCACCAGCTCCGGGTCGGAGCCGTTTTCGCCGTAGGTGCAGACAAGAATGAAATCCGCATTCGCCAGCACGCCGAAGCATCTGTCTCCGCCGAACTCGCATTCAAGCTGATTGCCGAGATAGGTGGTGTTGTCGTCAAGGAATTTTACCGTGTTTCCCCCCGGAAGCCTGAAAGGCAGATTGACATAGCTCCCCACAAGAGCGTTGAGCTTCTCCAGCTTCGGCATCCCTTCGATGTTCAAAGCGTTGATCTCGGAGATCAGCTGGCGCTTGAATTCCTCAAACCGTCCGTCGCCGCCCAGCTCGCGGTATCGCTTCCAGTAGTCCAGCTTCGGAAGTGCCTCCTTCAGATAGGCTCTGACTTCCTCCTCGGGATGCTCGGGGCTGACCATATTTCTGACGCAGACCTCAATAAGGTCGTCAATGTCGCTGTACATATACTCCCCGTCTGCGTAGCACCATTTGCAGTAGCTGTCGTTGAGGGTGCCGTCCTTGTCCCTGCCCAGGTCGCTGTCCGTCAGGGGCATTCCGCAGCACTGGCATATCAGTTTCTGCGGCGAGCCCAGCAGGGTGTTTATGGACACCCCGAACAGCCTTGACAGCAGTTTCAGAGTTTCCGTCCCCGGGACAGTCTCGCCGTTCTCCCAGCGGGAAACAGCCTGACGGGTCACAAAGACCTTCTCCGCCAAAGCGTCCTGAGAGAGCCCCTTCCGGGTGCGAAGTTCACGAAGTATCTCACCGGTATTCATTTGTCATTCCTCCTTCGGTTTCTGTTACTATCATACCACGGCTCCGGGGAGAGGTCAAGCAACCAATAGTTGCCCAAGGGTTGAAATTTGCCGGAGAGTGTGCTATAATGTAGAAAATTGCCGTCTGACGGCTGAGATATGTAAAGGAAGTGGATGCAAATGTGGATCCTGTTTGTACTGTCGGTGCTGCCCGCTGCTCTGCTGATGATCTTCATCTGGCATAAGGACAAGATCGAAAAGGAGCCTATCGGGATGCTGGTGGGGCTCTTCGTGCTGGGGGCGCTCATGGTCATCCCCGCGGGACTGGCAGAAGTCGGGCTGATAAAGGCCCTTGACTCCGTCCTCGACGAGGGCAACTATGCTTATATGCTTATCGATAATTTCCTTATCGTGGCGCTGGCCGAAGAAGGATGCAAGTTCTTCATACTGCGAGTGCGGACCTGGCGCAGTCCGAATTTCAACTACACCTTCGATGCGGTGGTCTATTCCGTGGCGGTATCCCTGGGCTTTGCCACATTGGAGAACATCCTCTATGTGGTGGGCGACGGGACCGTGAAGCTGGCTATAATGCGCGGCATCCTTTCCGTTCCGGGACACGCTATCGACGCGGTATTCATGGGCTGGTTCTACGGCATGGCCAAGCGGGCCGAGTGCGCCGGCGACGCCTCCGGGCGCTCCGCCAACCTGCGCAGGTCGATAACCGTCCCGCTGCTGACCCACGGCTTCTACGACTTCTGCCTTACCGTTGACAACGACGTCTTCATTTTCATCTTCTTCGGCTTTGAGATACTGATAACCGTTATCGCCTTCCGGAAGGTCAGCGAGCTTTCCAGGACCGACGCTCCCCTGCTGCCCATAGGCACGCCCTTCGGACAGTACGTCCGCAGCGGACAGCAGCAGTATCAGCAGCCCTATGTTTATCAGCAGTACGGCGTTCAGCAGCCCTACGGCTACGGTCAGCCTCAGCAGCAGCAGTACGGCTACGGTCAGCCTCAGCAGCAGCAGTACGGCTACGGTCAGCCTCAGCAGCAGCAATACGGTTACGGTCAGCCTCAGCAGCAGCAATACGGCTACGGTCAGCCTCAGCAGCAATACGGCTACGGTCAGCCTCAGCAGCAGCAATACGGCTACGGTCAGCCTCAGCAGCAGCAATACGGCTACGGTCAGCCTCAGCAGCAATACGGCTACGGTCAGCCTCAGCAGCAGCAATACGGCTACGGTCAGCCTCAGCAGCAGCAATACGGTTACGGTCAGCCTCAGCAGCAGCAATACGGCTACGGTCAGCCTCAGCAGCAGCAATACGGCTACGGTCAGCCTCAGCAGCAGCAATACGGCTACGGTCAGCCCCAGCAGCAGCAGCAATACGGCTACGGTCAGCCTCAGCAGCAGCAGTACGGCTACGGTCAGCCTCAGCAACAGCAGCAGCCCCGGAATCCCGGGGTGATAGTTCCCCCGCCCCGGGATGATTTCGCCCGTCGGCAGTACGAGCAGGAACAGCGTCAGAAGCCCAAAGAATAAACATCAAAAAAAGAAGAAAGAATAAAGAAAAACTCGTTTATTCTTTCTTCTTATTTTTATATCATTTTAACGGCGGCGCGGACCGTTCCCGCTGCTGCGGATGATCCTTCCCCGCCGCCGTTCTCCGTCGGTTTCCGATGCTTTTCAGACCGGGAGGGAGTTGATAAGTCTCTGAAGGGCGGCAACGTCACGCATATTTATAGCGCCGCTGTTGTCAAGGTCGGCGGCGTCAAATACGATCGTGTTGCCCCAGCCGTTTACATAGCGCTGGAGTTCGGCTAAGTCCTTCATATTGATCTTGCCGTCGCCGTTGACGTCGCCCTTCATTATCTTGATGAACTCAAGGATCTTGGACCAGTCGGAGTATACGTCACCGAAATCATCGCTTTGATATGTGATATAGCGGGCTCTTACTTCGATAGGCATATTCACAGGCACTTGCTGCGCCTCGTAGAGGTTCAGCAGGGCGAACTTCATCTCGCCGGTCTTGATCCAGATATCGCCCTGAAGCTCCACCCAATTCTCCTGACCCTTAACGCGGGCCTGGAGCTGAAGAACGGTCTGTCCGCCGTATTCGTAGTCGGCGGCCACTCTTGTGATAGCCTCGGAGAGTTTCTCGGGAACGTTGAGCATACAGGCGAAAACGGGATAATCGTTGAAGTCCTCGTCTGTCATTCTCAGGGCGCTGATCTCGGGAGCGGTGAGCTCTTCCTTGGTCATGGGCTGAAATGCCTCGGTGTTGACCTTAGCGGGCTCCGACCATTCGGAGGCGATGACCAGTCTGCCCAGAGCCTGGGGATCCTGCGCAAGGCTGTAGCGGACGATGTAGCGCATACGGATATAGATGCAATGTCCGTCCCAGTCGAAAGCGGCGTACTTGTCGCCTTCACTGTCGGTGACTATCTTGTAGTTGCCTTGGCCCAAAGCATCCTTCCAGCCGTCGTAGCCGACGCCGTCATCGTTGTGCCAGCCGTACCACAGGCTGTCTTTGGCGTCGGGATCATCTGCATCGTAGACGCAGCCGAAGTATCTGAACAGCCAGCAGCTCTGAACCTTTTCCGCATTTCCCTCGCAGGAGAGGAAAGCCCAGTTGCCCAGACGCGGACAGTGATTCTCATCATAGCCGTCGTGGAGCCAGTAGTCGTTGTTCTCGTCGGTGCAGTGCCAGTGCTCGGTGTCGTCAACGGACCAGTCCACCTGAGACTCGAACCACAGTTCATAGAAGCCCAGCTCATTGTATTCCTCGATCATCTGATCGTGGGTCTCGGGGTCTGAATCTCTTGTGGCCCACTCGCACATACTGCTGTTCTTTGCCCAGGCCACCTGAACGGTCTGCCCGCCCTCCTGCTCGGTAAGGGAGGCATGAACGGACTCGGGAGCGGTAAGCTCAAAGGGCAGGTCTTCCTTAGTCTTGCGGACGGAGATGTTGGCCTTCACGGGGCCGGACCAGTCGGAGGCCTTATACTGCTGCAGGCCGTCACCGCCCTCGGCGGTATAGAAAGCCACATAGCGCATACGCACATAAACGGGATGTTCAGACAGATTTATCTTCGGATATACTTCTTCGTCGATGTTGGATACGGTATAATACTGCCCTTCTTTGAGGACATCCTTGAAGCCGGTGTAGTCGCTGCCGTCCTCGTGATCACCGTACCAGAAGGTATCGTCCGTGTCGCTCTGACAGCCGAGATAATCGAGAACATCGCATTCCTCGTCCACCATACGTTGCGTTACAGGGTCGGTATAGGCCCAATAGCCCAGCTTCTGGTATCCGTCCTCGTCACCGCGGTCATTGAGCCAGTAGGCATCGTCCGCCTCTTTCCATTTCCAGTCATCCGGAGTATCTATGGACCAGTCTATCTGCGGCTGGAAGTACAGATCTTCAACGCCCAAAGCTTCAAGGACGGCTTCGCTGTCCTCATAGTATGCTTCGGCCCATCCCTTCATGGTATCGTTCATCGTCCACTGTACCTTCACGCCCAAATCGCTGGGATTAGCATCGGCTCTTAGGAATGTGGGAGCGGTGAGCTCGAAGGGCAGCGCAAATTCCTTGTTTTTCGCAAATGCGGACATCGGCAGAGCGCTCATCAGCACCGCGGCAGCTGATACAGAGCTCAGCAGTTTTTTCAGTTTCATATAATTACCTCCTTATGGTGGAATGAAGTTGTGTTAACAGCTTATACATTATTATAGCATAATAAGGATGCATTTACAATTCGCACATTTGATAGTTTTGCACAAAGGGCTTTGTGCATTACGCCCAGTCCCGGCTTTTTTTGCAGGCTGATGCACAGATTTTTTATTCCTTCCGTGATCGTTATTTCATAAAACAGTTGACTTTATTTCTCCCGTGTGGTAAAATAAGATCAGACGAATAATATTATCAAAGGAGGTGAGGGATAATGCCTCCGATGCCTCCCATGGGCCCCGGAAGGGGCGGCCCGGGCGGCCGTCACGCCGACCTTCTGAAGCGTGAAAAGCCCAAGAACGTAAGGCGCACCCTCGGCAGACTGCTGCGCTACATCGGCAGGAGCAGATACCTGTTCTTTGCCCTGCTGGCAGTGATGCTCTCTATCACCGCGCTGGGACTGGCGGCCCCGAAAATTCAGCAGATAGCTATCGACTGCATCACTCCCTCGGAGGAGAGAACGGGCGTCGATACGGAAAAGCTGATAACTACGCTGATAGTCCTTGGGATAGTCTACGCCGTTTCGGCGGTGATGACCTATCTCCAGGGGAGATTTTCAGCCAAGCTGTCACAGGTGACGGTGCGCACCATGCGCCGTGACCTCTTCGAGAGCCTTGTGCGCCTTCCAATAAAGTACATCGACAATCACCGTCACGGCGACCTTATGAGCCGTATGACCAACGACGTCGAGAACATCTCCACGACTATCTCGCAGTCAATAGGCTCGCTTATCTCCGGCGTGCTGACGGTCCTCGGCACCTTTGTCATCATGCTGACCTATTCGCCTCTGCTGACGCTTATTTCCCTTTCCACGATCTTCCTGACGATATTCGTCTCCTCAAAGATGACAAAGTACATGAAGAAATTCTTCGTGGAACAGCAGGTCATCCTCGGAAAGCTCAACGGGCACATCGAGGAAATGGTCACGGGCTGCCGCACCGTGGCCGCCTACTCCAAGGAGCAGGACGCTATCGACGGCTTCCGTGAAATGAGCGGAGAACTGCGCCGCACAGGCATCAAAGCGCAGATCTGCGGCGGTATGATGGGCCCTCTGATGAACTGCATCTCCAATTTCGGCTTCGTGCTGATAGCGGCCTTCGGAGGCTGGTTCAGCATCAAGGGCTGGATAACCGTGGGAACGATACAGGCCTTCATCCTCTACTCGAAGCAGTTCTCCCGCCCCATAAACGAGATAGCCAACCAGTACGCCAACATACAGACGGCTATCGCAGGCGCGGAGCGCATCTTTGAGGTCATGGAAGCGGAGCCCGAACCCGTTGGCGGGGACAAGCCCTTCTCCCCGGAGAACGTGAAGGGCGACATCGACTTCAAGGACATAGTTTTCGGCTATCTGCCGGAGAAGCCTGTGCTCCGGGGCCTTGACCTCTGGGTAAAGCAGGGGCAGAAGATAGCCATAGTCGGGGCCACGGGCTCCGGCAAGACCACGGTGGTCAACCTGCTGACCCGCTTCTACGACCCGGACAGCGGCGTCATCACCGTGGACGGCACTGACATCCGGGAGATACCCGTTTCGGCTCTGCGGCGGTCCATAGGCATTGTTCTGCAGGACACGGTGCTGTTTTCCGGCACGATAGCGGACAACATCCGTTACGGCAACCCCACGGCCACGGACGAGGAAGTGAAGGCGGCGGCTGAGAAGGCCTACGCCGACGAATTCATAGAACGTCTGCCGGAGCGGTACGACACGGTACTTTCGGAGGGGGGCTCCAATCTTTCCCAGGGGCAGAGGCAGCTTTTATCCATAGCCCGGGCGGTACTGGCGGACCCGAGGATACTGATACTGGACGAAGCGACATCCTCGGTGGACACGAGGACGGAGATGCACATTCAATCTGCTATGGTAGCTTTAATGAAAGACCGCACCTCTCTGATAATCGCGCACCGTCTTTCCACGATACGCGATGCGGACAAGATAGTAGTGATAGACGGTGGAAAGGTATCCGAAGCGGGCAGTCACGAAGAGCTTATTGCTTTACGGGGAAGCTACTGCGAGCTTTACGAGACGCAGTTTGCGGGGAACAAGACCTAAGCGCCGCACAAAGCTGTAAACCAAACGCGAAGCGCGTTAAAAGTTTCGGTCAAGCCTTTTCCAAAGGCTTGCGGGTCAAGGGCAGAGCCCTTGCGGGGACGAGGGCAGAGCCCCACTCGGCGCGTAAGCGACGACCCCGGCGCTGCACAAAGAAACAGTAGGGAGACAAAGTATGTCTCCCTATTTTTTTATCGTGGACAAACCATACCCAGCGCCGGGGAAAGTGTCCTCCCGCACTCGCAGGAAACAGCGAGGACGCGAAGCGGACAAGCGTCTTTCCGTCCCCCGACGAAATAAATGAAGGGCGCAAGCCGGAAACCTGCCCGACTTCCTGCTCCGCCCTTAACTGTGAGCAGATTTCCAACAAAGGCTTACGCCCGTATTCGGGGGCTTTCCGATCGGTTCTAGCGCGGACGGCGCAACTCCGCCGCAGGAAACATAGTGCAGACCGCAGGTTTGATTTGCGGCGGGGCCCTTCGTTGGCGTAAACCGTATTCGGGGGCTTTCCGGCCGCCCCCGAACCCCTTCGGGTGCACACCTTTACCCCTTCGGATGCATACCTTTACCCCTTCGGACACTTCCAAAACCGCTCTCAAAATTGATTTCCGGTTTTTTGCTTTAAAGCTATTGACATTCGGGGCGAGTTGATTTATAATAGTAAAGTGAATGTGTATGCTCACTTGTGAGCCTTCCATAACTTGTATTTAGGAGGAACTAAAGTGCGAAGGACTAAAAAACCGGTCTTTTTTATCGTGCTGCTGTGTATACTGGGTCTCGGATACCTGACCTTCTTCGGCATCCATACCTATTTCGGCGATACGAGAACGACCTATATCAAGGGCGCGGACGAGATCCGCTGGGGTATCGACATACAGGGAGGCGTTAACGCTACCTTCGAGCCCGCCGACGGCTATGAGGCCGATTCGGATGAAATGGATTCGGCAAAGGCTATCATCGAACAGCGTCTCGTGGCCCTTAATATCACGGACAGCGAGGTATATGTGGACTACTCCAAGGGAAGAGTCATCGTTTCGTTCCCGTGGCAGGCAGGGGAAGAGAGCTTCGACCCCGAGCAGGCCGTCAAGGAGCTGGGCGAGACCGCCGTCCTCCGCTTTATTAAAGGTACAGAGTTTACCGATAAGGACGACGACGCTAACCTTGTACTGACGGGCAAGGACGTTGAAAAGGCCTCCGCAGGCCAGTATCAGGATAAGGATACCAATAAGATAACCTACGTCGTTGAGCTGAAACTCAAAGACTCCGGTACGGAGAAGTTCAGAGAAGCTACCTCAGAGCTCTATCCCTCTCAGGGACAGATCTCTATCTGGATGGACGAGAGCATGATCTCCGCCCCGAGAGTACAGGCTGTCATCTCCGACGGCTCCGCTCAGATCTCCGGCGACTTCACCTACGACAGCGCCAAGTCCCTGGCAGATAAGATAAACGCGGGCTCCCTGCCCTTCAAGCTGGAGACCACCAGCACCAATATCATCTCCGCGACGCTGGGCTCCGGCGCAAGAGACGCTATGCTCATCGCGGGCATCATCGCCTTTATCTGCGTTGCGATCTACATGATAATCATTTACAGGCTCCCGGGCTTCGTGGCCTCTATCGCCCTGGTGGGACAGGTCATCGGCTCTGTTGCCTGCATCTCCGGGTTCTTCCCCAATATCGAGAGCTTTACCCTTACGATCCCCGGTATCGCCGGTATCATACTGGCGGTAGGTATGGGCGTTGACGCCAATGTTATCACCGCCGAGCGTATCAAGGAAGAGCTTCTCGCCGGCAAGACCCTTACGGGCGCTATCACCACGGGCTATAAGAGAGCCTGGAGCGCCGTATTCGACGGAAATATCACTGTCGTGTTCGTGGCGGTCATCCTTATGGGTGCCTTCGGACCTACCGACAGCGCCTTCGGAACTCTCCTCAAGCCGATCTTCTCCATGTTCGGAGCGGCTACCGCAGGTACTATCTACTGCCTGGGCTACACCCTGCTGGTAGGTATCATCCTCAACTTCGTATTCGGAGTGTTCTGCTCGAGACTGATGCTCTCGTCGCTCTCTAAGTTCAAGGCATTCCGCAGCCGCAAGTGGTACGGCGTCCCCGAGGACGAGGAAAAGCGCAGCGCAGTTATCGAGAAGCGCAGGAAGGTCCTCAGGCCCAACAGCCACAGAAAGGTGTTCTACGCCGTTTCCTGCACTCTTATCGCAGTATTCGCCGCAGTTACCATTATTTCCGGACTTGATGTGGCTATCGAGTTCAAGGGCGGTACTATCATCACCTACACCTACGAAGGAACCGTCCCCACCGGAGACGTGGAGAAGCTGGTAACGGATACGATAAGCGAGACGGCAGCCGTCACCGAGGGAGAGGATTTCTCCTCGGGCAAGCAGACGCTGAAGCTCTCCTTCTCTTCCGATAACGGCATCAGCCAGGACAAGCAGTCCCAGCTGGCGGACGCTCTGAAGCAGAAATTCCCGGACAGCAAGATCGAAGTGCTGGAGTCCACGGACGTAGCGGCCTCCAACGGTACGGAATTCTTCTTCAAGTGTTTGGTAGCCTGCGCCTTTGCGGCGGTCATCACGGTTATTTACATCGGCTTCCGCTTCCGCAAGATCGGCGGACTTTCTGCGGGCGGCTTCGCGGTGCTGGCGCTGATCCACGATATGTGCATGGTATACGGCTGTTTCGTACTTTGCCGGTTTGCGATCAACGCGAACTTCATGGCGGTACTGCTGACGATACTGGGCTACTCGATCAACGCGACGATCATCGTATACGACCGTATCCGCGAGAACGAGAGGCTTTACGGCAGGAAGTACGACACGGAAGAGCTTGTGAATATGTCCATAACGCAGACCCTGGGCAGGTCGATCCACACGACGGTAACGACTGTTCTGGCCATGACGGTAGTATGCATTGTCTGCGCGATCTGGGGCATCACCTCGATCATGAGCTTTGCCTTCCCTCTGATAATCGGTATGATAGCGGGTGTATACTCCTCCAACTGCATAGCTCCCACGCTGTGGGTACTGTGGCAGAAGCACGCTGAGAAGAAGCGCATCAAGAACGGCGGGCGTCCCGGCATGAAGAAGCCGGCGAACCGCGGTCCCAAGCCGCCGAGACCGAACAACGGAGCGGTAGTCTAAAGAGCCGCACAAAGCTGTAAACCAAACGCGAAGCGCGTTCCGCGGTCCAGGGCGCGGTAGCCCTGGCGAGGTCAATTTTTCCTCGCAAGCTCGGAAAAATCGGGGCAGAGCCCCAGCGGGTCAAGGGCAGAGCCCTTGCAGGGCGTGGGACAGAGTCCCACTCGGCGCGAAGCGACGACCCCGGCGCTGCACAAAAAAAGAGTAGGGAAACAAAGCAGTTTCCCTGCTCTTTTTTTCGTGGACAAATCATACGCAGCGCCGGGAAAAAGTGTCCTCCCGCACTCGCAGGAAACAGCGAGGACGCGGAGCGGACAAGCGTCTTTCCGTCCGTAGGACTACTCGGCAGAGATGCGGACCCGAAGGGGCGTGCGCCTAAGCCGGAATCCTGCTCCGCAGTAAGAGGCGGGGCCGAAGGGGTTCGGGGGCGACCGGAAAGCCCCCGAAATGGTGCGTGCAGCTGTGTGGGGATTCTGCTCCAACGTTACGGGCGTGACAGAACGCCCCGGAACGAACTCGGTTTCATTAAACGAAATATGATTTGTAGTTTCAGCTTTTGCTCGTTCCCCCCTCGGGCTCCCCTCTTTCCTGAACTCCTCTTTTGTCGGACCGCTTTTTAAGGAACGCGCCCCGCGGCGCGATGGCCATTCGGCCGACTGCCTTGTGCGGGCGGGGAAGTTTTGTGCCTTGAATAAACCGCCGCACCAAGCAGCGAACGACTGCGGTCACTGCGGTTTCGGGCTCCTGCCGAGATGCCCGTTCTGCACGATCTGTTCATAGCTGCTGTGACTGAAACGCGGGTTGGGATGCTCGAAACTGTCTGCGCTTTTGAAGGGCCCCGCCGCGTTGCTATCTTGTTTTCTGCACTATGTCGTTTGCGGCGGAGTTGCGCCGTCCGCGCTCGGACCGGGGGCTTTCCGGTCGCCCCCGAACCCCTTCGGATGCACACCTTTGCCCCTTCGGATCAGATCCTTTCTCCGTTTCAGGTGCGGACCTGTCAAATCTCCGGCTTTACGGCGTAAATTGCAGACTATATTTAAAAAAAATTTACAAACCGCGCCGAAAGCGCGGGGATGCGCCGTTTGAGGGCAAAAATGCAGGATTTGCAAGGCAAAATTGCAAAATACGGGTCGGGAGAGCAAAAAAAGAATAGCCCGCATCTCTTGACTTTAAAGGCGAAAAGTACTATAATTATAGTGTTGATTTTTTCATTCAAATTCATAACGGAGGTAATCAAAAATGAGCAGAGTTTACAACTTTAGTGCAGGCCCCGCAGTCCTTCCCGAGGAGGTCCTCAAGGAAGCCGCAGAGGAAATGTTCGACTATAAGGGCACCGGAATGTCCGTAATGGAAATGAGCCACCGTTCCAAGGCTTATGACCAGATCATCAAGGACGCAGAGAAGGATCTCCGCGAGCTGATGAACATCCCTGATAACTATAAGGTCATCTTCCGCCAGGGCGGCGCTTCGCTCCAGTTCGCCGAGGTGCCTATGAACCTTATGAGAAACGGCAAGGCCGCTTACATCATCACCGGTCAGTGGGCCAAGAAGGCTGCTGCCGAGGCCGAGAAGTACGGCGAGGTAGTCAGAGTTGCTTCTTCCGCCGATAAGACCTTCTCCTATATCCCCGACTGCTCCGACCTCGATATCCCCGAGGACGCTGACTATGTCTATATCTGCGAGAACAATACTATCTACGGCACAAAGTATAAGACCCTGCCCAACACCAAGGGCCACATCCTTGTAGCCGACGTTTCCAGCTGCTTCCTCAGCGAGCCTATCGACGTTACCAAGTACGGCGTCGTTTACGGCGGCGTTCAGAAGAACGTAGGCCCTGCCGGCGTGCAGATCGTTATCGTCCGTGAGGACCTTATCGCTGACGGCCCCGCTTTCAAGCAGTGCCCCACTATGATGGACTGGAAGATCCAGGCTGACAACGATTCTCTGTATAATACTCCTCCCTGCTACGGCATCTATATCTGCGGCAAGGTATTCAAGTGGATCAAAAAGATGGGCGGCCTCGAGGGCATGAAGGCTCACAACGAGAAGAAGGCCAAGATCCTCTACGATTTCCTCGACAGCAGCAAGATGTTCAAGGGCACCGTTGTTGAGAAGGACCGCTCGCTGATGAACGTTCCCTTCGTAACCGGCAACGAGGAGCTGGACAAGAAGTTCGTAGCAGAGGCTAAGGCTGCCGGCTTCGAGAACCTCAAGGGCCACCGCACCGTAGGCGGTATGAGAGCTTCTATCTACAACGCTATGCCTATCGAGGGCGTTGAGAAGCTGGTCGAGTTCATGAAGAAGTTCGAGGCTGAGAACGCCTGATAATTCGCAGGAGATTGCATTTTCTTTTCCCGCCGTAAGACGGGAGAATATAATATTGATGATTGGAGGAAAACACAATGTTACTTTCAACTACTGAAAACATCGGCAGAGATTATGAGATCCTCGGTCTTGTTGAGGGCGGCACCGTTAATTCCGTAAACGCTTTCAGAGACATTGGAGCAGGGCTCAAGAACCTGGTCGGCGGCGAGCTGAAGAAGTACACCGAGATGCAGGATAACGCAAGAAGGACCGCTACCGAGAGAATGATAGAGTCCGCCAAGCAGCTGGGGGCTGACGCCGTTGTCGGCATCCGTTACGGCTCTTCGTCCATCACTCAGGGAGCTTCCGAGATCATGGCATACGGCACCGCCGTAAGATTCAAGTAATAAAACGCATCGGCGCGGAGGAAAATTCTCCGCGCTGTTTGACTAAATAACTCACTCAGAAAGGATCGATCACAATGTATAATATACTGACGCTCAATAAGATCGCCGCTGTCGGCACCAGCAGACTCGGCGCTGACTATAACGTTACCGATAACTGCGACGCTCCCGACGCTATCATGGTGCGTTCCGCAAAGATGCACGATATGGAGTTCAAGGATAACCTGCTGGCTATCGCAAGAGCAGGCGCAGGCACCAACAACATCCCCGTTGACAAGTGCGCCGAGCAGGGCATCGTTGTATTCAACACCCCCGGTGCCAACGCCAACGCTGTTAAGGAGCTGGCTCTCTGCGGTCTGCTTCTCGCTTCGAGAAAGATCCCCGAGGCTATCGAGTGGGCCAAGACCCTCAAGGGCAACGGCGCCGAGGTAGGCAAAATGGTAGAAAAAGGCAAGAGCAATTTCGCAGGCTGCGAGATCATGGGCAAGACCCTGGGCCTTATCGGACTTGGCGCTATCGGCGGCAAGCTGGCCAATATCGCTATCTCCCTGGGAATGAACGTTATCGGCTACGATCCCTTCCTGTCGGTAGGCGCAGCTCTTAACCTGAAGCCCCAGGTCAAGGTCACCAACAACATCAACGACGTTTACGCCGAGAGCGATTATCTCTCTCTGCATCTTCCCTTCAACGCCGACACCAAGGACACCATCAACAAGGACACTCTTGCACTCTGCAAGGACGGCGTCCGCATCCTGAACTTTGCCCGCGGCGAGCTGGTGAACAGCGACGCTATCATCGAGGCACTTGCCAGCGGCAAGGCTGCGAGATATGTAGTTGACTTCCCCTGCGACGAAGTACTGGGCGTTGAGAACGTAGTAGCTATCCCTCACCTGGGCGCATCCACCGAGGAGAGCGAGGACAACTGTGCTGTTATGGCAGCTGACGAGCTGAAGGCATACATTGAGCGCGGAGCTATCATCAACTCCGTAAACTTCCCGAATGCGGAGCTTGCCAAGACGGGCGACGTACTGGTATGCATCCTGCACAAGAACGTACCTGCTCTGATCTCGCAGATCACCACCGCAGTTGCGGACAAGGGTGCGAACATTGAGAACATGGTAAACAAGAGCAAGAAGGAATGGAGCTGCACGATCCTTGACGTGAAGGGTGAAGCAGACGTTGATGCTATCAAGGCAATTGACGGCGTAGTAAGAGTTCGCGTGCTGTAATCCAAAACGAACAAAGCTGTAAATCAAAACGCGAAGCGCATTAAAAGTTTCGGTCAAGCCTTTTCCAAAGGCTTGCGGGGTCGAGGGGCAGAGCCCTCGCGGGGACGGGGGCAGAGCCCCATTCGGCGCGTCAGCGACGACCCCGGCGCTGCACAAAGATAACAATAGGGAGACAAAGTATGTCTCCCTATTTTTTTATCGTGGACAAACTATACGCAGCGCCGGAAAAGGTGTCCTCCTGCACTCGCAGGAAACAGCGAGGGAGCGAATTCACGCTTGCGTGAATTCGGGACTGAGCGTCTTTCCGTCCCCCGACGAACTAAATGAAGAGCGCAAACCGGGGAACTGCTACGCTCTGTACCGTGTGCAGAATCACAACAAAGGCTCACGCCCTCTTTCGGCGGGGGCAAGCCCCCGCCCTACACGGCGCCCCCGAACCCCTTCGGACACGCTCTCAACAGGGAAGAAATGCTTTCTCGGGCGAATAACAAACGCACCTGCAAACTGTAATTTGGTATTCATAAACGGATAAGGAGCCTCCTGCGGTCAGATCCGCCGGGGCTCCTTTTTTTGTTATTCGCTTCTTCGGTTGTTGTAAATGAAGTTCACGATCGCCATGGTGATGATGACGGCGTAGCCGAGGAAGCTCCAGCCGTCGGGGATGTCTCCGAAAAGGAAGAATCCGAGAGAGGTGGAGAATATCAACTGAGAGTAATCGTAGATCGAGATCTCCCGGGCGGGAGCGTGGGTGTATGCGGCAGTTATGGTGAACTGTCCGCCGGCCGCTGATGCGCCCGCTCCCAGCAGGCAGAGAAACTGGGTCCCGCTCATTGGAGTGAACTCTGCGATCAGGAAGGGCAGGCAGAACAGGCAGGAGAAAGCCGAGAAAAAGGACACGATGATCGGGCCCTTGACACCGTGCTGTCCCAGATAGTGAACGCAGGTATAGGCAAGGCCCGCTCCCATTCCGCCGGCGAAGCCTGCCAGCGCGGGCAGCAGGTCAACATTGGTGAAGCTGGGCTTGATTATCAGCAGGCTGCCGCCGAAAGCCACGATGACCGCCGTTATCTGAAACAGAGTGAGCTTCTCCTTCAGTATCAGATATGAGAACACTATGGCAAAGAAGGGAGACATCTTGTTGAGCATCGAAGCGTCCGAGAGGACGAGATGATCTATTGCGTAGAAGTTGCCGATCATTCCCACGGTGCCTGCCAAGGCACGGACCGTCAGCGGGAAGAGCAGTTTTTTCTCTCCGAGGCGGAGAGGTATGCGCTTTTTTATCAGCACTCCCACGGCAAAGAACAGGGCCACGAAGTTTCGGAAGAAGGTCTTCTGAAAGGTGGGCAGATCTCCCGAAAGCCGTACAAAGGCGGCCATAAGCGCGAAGCAGAACGCCGAGATGATAATGTAGATTATGCCCTTATAGCGCTTGGGGACTGTCATTTTGCACCTCCGCGGGAGGTCATATACTCGTGTTCGCGGGCAAGCTCCGTTAACAGCGAACGCAAGGTCCAGCCGGAATTGGAGGGAGTCAGCATAGCTTTCAGCGTCACGCGGATATCCGCGCGGCGCAGAGCGTCCACGGTCTCGGAAAGGGACCTTCTGTCAAATCCCGAAAAGATAAGGCACTCGCCCTCCTGCCCCTCGGGGGCCGGCGCGGCATCTTCTGCGGGACGGCAAAGCTCTCCCGCCGTTTTGTCCTCCTCGCCTGCCCGTATCGGACGGAGCTTTATATCCTCCCTGTCGCAAAACAAAGAAAGCGCGGAGAGCTTCTGCTCACCGAGCCCGTAAGCGGCTATCAGTCTTGAAGGAGAATGGGTCCTTGCTTTCATATCGTTTCCTCCCGAAAATACTGCCTCTGCTTCCGGCGGTCCGGAGCAGAGGCAGATGTAAGGATCAAGCGTACTGATTGAGTTCGTTCTGCATGAGCGCTATGGCAACTATGCTGAAAACGATGAAAAGTATCAGATAGAGCACGGCATTGTTCCCGACGGGAGCGCCTCTCATGGTGTGGATCTTGTCGATGCGCTCGCCCTGCTTATACGACCAGTACATACCGTAAATTCCGAATGTTACGATCGTGAGCAGTATCAGCATACCGCCTGAGACAGTGGGTGTTTCACCTGCAACAGCGTGAGTTTCTACGTGGAGCTTATACATCCAATAGAACATATAGATGCCCAGCGTAACTATTGAGAGAACGATACAGGTGGCAATGCTTCTCTTCTCAACAACGATGCCCTGATTGTCAGCCATAAAAATGACCTCCTTTTGAATAAATGTTTTTATTGCTCCGCACAAAAGCGGCAAAGCACAAAATGATATCCGGACGTCAGCCGTCCATTGTCAGCTCGTTCCGGTAGACCTCCGCCTTCCCCGAGGACTGATATCCTTCCACGGTGAAGGAAGCCTCATAGAGCTTTCCCAACGTGAGCCCCAGCTTCTCCCACTCCTCAAAATGCCTGGTGACGCTGACTTTGCCTTCGATCTTCCCGTCAGCGGGCTTTTCGCGCCTTACGCTCCAGTACTGGTCGAAGGTCTTGGTGCCGGCGATAGAGGGCTGATCCACGCGGGTGGTCTTGTAGACGTCATAGATGTTCCCGTCGATCTCAACGGTGCCCAAAGAACTGTCCGCTCCGGGGGGACGCCAGTTTCCCCAGCTTTCGACGATGTAATACTCCACCAGCGGGGCTTTGCTCCAGCCGTAAACGCAGAGATAGGAATTTCCCTTCGGCTGATAGTCCACGCCGTAGTCGAAGGAGATCTCGCCGTACTCCTTGTAGGTCTTGGTGCAGTCCAGCTTCCGGCCGGTACGGAAGAGAGCGTTATTGATCCTGCTCCACTCACAGGTGAAGCAGCCGCCCCCGGTAAGGGTCATTTGGGTATCGCCCTTATCCTTCCAGAGCTCATAGGAATAGCCGTCGTGTTCGCCTATCTTGCTGTCGGTGATGACCACCGGCTCCGAAGCGCTGCTCCGGCTTTCGGATGCCCCCGAGGAGGTCTCTTTCCCTCCGCAGGCCGCAAGTATCACCAGCGGAACGGTGAGCATCAGCATATACTTTATCAGTCTCATCTGCGGACACCTCCCGCTGCATACATTTTACCACAAACTTCCGGAAAAATCAACAGTCCCGGAGGATATTTTTACTCGTTTTCAAAAAGGGGCGTCGAGAAATATCTCTCGGCGGTATCGGGAAGCACCGTGACCACGGTCTTGCCCCGGCCCAGCTTTTTGGCCAGCTTCAGTGCCGCCGCCACGTTGGTCCCGCTGGAGATGCCGCACATGATGCCCTCTTTGCGGGCCAGTTCCTTTGAAGTGTTGATAGCTTCATCGTCGGTGACGATGTAAATGTCGTCGTAGATATTCAGATCCAGATTCCCGGGGATGAGCCCGTCGCCTATTCCCATCTGGAGATGCGTTCCTATGGTGCCGCCCGCGAGGATCGCGGCATTCTCCGGCTCCACCGCCCAGATCACGATGTCCGGGTATTTCTCTTTCAGCGTCCTGCCGATGCCGCTCAGCGTACCGCCGGTGCCGAAGCCGGAGCAGAAGCCGTCTATGGGACAGCCCGCCTGCTCGATTATCTCCGGGCCGGTGTGGTCCCGATGGACCTGGGGATTGGCGGGATTCTCAAACTGCTGAGGGATGTAAACATTCGGGTCGTCGCGGCGCATCTGCTCGGCGATGCGCAGGCACTCGTCCATACACTTGCCGATGTCGCCGTCATCGTGGACAAGGCGCACCTCGGCGCCGTAGTGCTTCACCAGCATCCTTCTTTCGCGGCTGACGGAATCGGGCATGATTATAACGGTCTTGTAGCCCTTCACCGCGCCTATCAGCGCCAGGCCGATGCCCTGATTTCCGCTGGTGGGCTCCACGATAACGGTGTCCCTGCCGATAAGCCCCGCCTGTTCGGCGGCGGTTATCATATTGTAAGCGGTGCGGGTCTTTATGGAACCGCCCACGTTGAGTCCTTCAAACTTGACAAGCACCTGAGCAGAATCATCGCCGACCATATTAGCAAGCCTTATCAGCGGGGTATGCCCCATTGCCTCAAGAATATTGTTACAGATCATTGCAAGCCCTCACATTTCATTTTACTGCATTCCGTATCATTATATCACAAAAGCGCCCAGCCGTCAAGGGAGTATGCGGATAAAAAAAGCAAAAAAAGAGCGGGATCTCTCCCGCTCCCGTATATATTTCTTATCCTATCAGCCAGTCGTACATCTGCCTGTATTTCTCCGCGGAGGCCTGCCAGGAGAAATCCTTCTTCATTGCGCGCTCCACCATTCTGTTCCAGGCGGCGCGGTCGTTGACGTATACCGAATGGGCGAACATCACGGTGTTATACATATCGTGGGCGTTGTAGTGGGTGAAGGAGAAGCCCGTGCCCGTGTCGGTGAACTGGTTGTAGGGCTCCACGGTGTCCTTCAGACCGCCTGTCTCACGGACGATAGGCAGGGTGCCGTAACGGAGGCTCATCAGCTGGGAAAGTCCGCAGGGCTCAAACAGCGACGGCATCAGGAAGGCGTCGCAGGAGGCGTATATCTTGTGGGACATAGCCTCGGAGTAATAAATATTGGCCGATACCTTCTCGGGATACTTGCCCGCGAACCAGCGGAACATATCCTCGTACTTCTGCTCGCCCGTTCCCAGGACCACAAGCTGTATATCCCGCTGGCAGAGCTTTTCCATCATATAGGAGATAAGGTCGAAGCCCTTCTGATCGGTAAGTCTGCTGACAATGCCGATCATAAAGCGGTTGTCGCCGGTGCCGAGACCCAGCTCATGCTGGAGGGCACGCTTGTTGTCCAGCTTTTTCGGGATAGCGTTGGAGGCGTTGTACTGCACGGGGATATTGCCGTCAGTCTCGGGGTTGAAGTCAACGTAGTCGATGCCGTTGACTATGCCCCGGAGGTCGTGGGCTCTTGCCCGCATAAGTCCGTCGAGGCCCTCGCCGTAGAAGGGTGTCTTGATCTCCTCGGCGTAGGAATCGGAAACGGTGGTGATAGCGTCGGCGTAGACAAGTCCGCCCTTGAGCATATTGCCGTCGGGTCCCATAAGGAGCTTGTCGTAGGTCATATAATAATTAGACAGCCCGGAGATGCGCTGGAACACCAGGGAGTTGTCGTTGCCCTGGAATTTCAGATTGTGGATAGTCATGACCGTCTTGATGCCCCGGAAGAACTCCCCGCCCTGGAAGCTGTCATTGAGATACACGGGGATAAGTCCCGTCTGCCAGTCGTGGCAGTGGATAAGGTCGGGACGGAAGCCGATGACGGGCAGTGCCGACAGCACGGCACGGTCAAAGAACATGAACTTCTCAATGTCCCAATGCCAGTCGATATAGGGCTTGGGGCCGGAGAAATAGGACTCGTTGTCTATGAAGTAGAAATGCACGCCGTCGTACTCCGTTTCGAGGACGCCCACATAACGGTCCTCACCGTTGAAGCCCATATAGAAGTGGGTGACATACTTCATCATGTCCTTCCACTTCTGAGCCATGCATTCATACTTGGGCATGATGACACGGATATCGTACTGCGACTTATCGAAGCACTTGGGCAGGGAGCCCACAACATCGGCAAGACCGCCTGTCTTTATAAAGGGAACGACCTCCGACGAGGCAAAGAGAATATTTTTCATAACGGCACATCCTTTCTGTTAAACGCACGGTATCATACATTTATTCTATCATACAATTCCGCATTCGTCAACGGTTTTGATGCAAATATTTGCATCCGGGATTGAATAATCCTGTCGGATGTGGTATAATTACGGTACATACAGTTCTGAAACGGAGGTCACGCAATGGTATATACAGTCACATTCAATCCGGCGATAGATTATGTCATGCATCCCGCCCGGATAATTCCCGGAGAGGTGAACCGCTCCGCCCGAGAGGAGATCTATTTCGGTGGAAAGGGCATCAACGTTTCGGCGGTGCTGGAGGAGCTGGGAGTTGAGTCGTCCGCACTGGGCTTCACCGCTGGCTTTACCGGCGAGGCTATTGAAAAGGGCGTTGCGGCTATGGGCATCACCTCGGATTTCGTCCGGCTGGAAAAGGGCTGTTCACGGATAAACGTCAAACTCAAGGCCGAACAGGAGACCGAGATCAACGGCGGCGGCCCCGAAATAAGCGCCGATGCTCTGGAGACTCTGTTCTCCAAGCTGGACGGGCTTTGCGACGGCGACACGCTGGTACTGGCGGGGAGCATACCCTCTTCCCTGCCCGCGGACATCTACGAGCGCATACTTGAACGGCTGTCGGACAGAAATATCCGCGCAGCCGTGGATGCCGCCGGCAAACTGCTGATGAACGTGCTGAAATACAGGCCCTTCGTCATCAAGCCCAACGTTCAGGAACTGGGAGAGCTTTTCGGACGGGTCCTCGTCACCGATGACGAGATCTTCACCTGCGCCGAAGAACTTCGCCGAATGGGGGCGAAAAACGTGCTGGTCTCCATGGCCGGAGAGGGGTCCCTGCTTATCGACGAAAACGGCCTCCGTCACCGCATCGGAGTATGCAAAGGAGAAGTGAAGAACTCCGTGGGCGCCGGAGATTCCATGCTGGCGGGCTTCCTGGCGGGCTGCGGCAGGGGCTATGACTACGCTCTGAAGCTCGGCACCGCCTGCGGAGGTGCCACCGCCTTTTCGGAGGGCTTGGCGACAAAGGAGAAGATAGAAGAAATGCTCGGGCAGCTGATATGACCGACGGAGAAAGAGGTGCGATATGTTATACACTGCGAAGATAGAACAGACATCGGCTTATCCCAAGCGGATGCACTATATGCCGAACACGGATACATTCGAGGCCAAGGACTGCGAAAGCCTGTCCTATATCAGAAACGTCCCTCAGCCCTCGGGGTGGATAAAGGAATCGGGCACTCCGCCCTGCGAGCATCTTGACGTTATCGTTATGACCGACGGGGTCTGCCGGCTCGGGCAGGAGATACCCGTTCGGGTCATAGGCGTTTTCTGCCGAAACGACGGCGACAGCAAGCTCATCGCTGTCCCGGCGGACCGCTCCGAGACGGAGTTTTCCCAGCTCTCCGACAGAGAGAAAGAGGATCTCCGACGGCTTTACCCGAAACTCGGCGAAGGCGAGGGCTGGTTTGGCAGAGAACGTGCGGAACAGGTGATCTCCGGCTTTTTCAGCCGAAGAAAGCGGAAGTTCATCATCACGGTTCAGCACACCGAATCGGAGCATCATGTCAACGGACACATCGGCGCCTGGGGGGACTGGCCCCTGACCGAACGGGGACGGCAGCAGGCCTTTGAGATCGGCAAATGTCTGCTTTGGGAGGACTGTCACCGCGGCTATGTGATGTACTGCTCCGACTTGAAAAGAGCGGCTCAGACGGCGGAGGAGATAAACCGTACCCTTCATATCGAGCCCGTGATGACGGAGGTCATCAGAGAGGTCAATGCCGGCGAAGGCAACGGCAAGCTCCGGGAGTGGTACCGGGAGCATAAGGCTCCCGCATCGGGGTACGACCCCGACTACAAGCCCTTCCCCGACGCGGAATCCGACCGCGAGCTTTGGGAAAGACTGCTTCCGTTTTACAGACAGACCACGGAAAGCACCGAGGAACGAATCCTTATCGTTTCCCACGGGACGGCTTTAAGCTTCCTCCAGTCGATGATAATGGGATACAGCTTCGAGGACATCGCCCGTTTCCGTTTCAGCGGCAGCGGCGGTTCGGTATCGAAATTCATCCTCGAGCCCAACGGCAAGACGGTGGCCTGCTATATCAATCAGCGGTGGTGCTGACAGCGGATGATCTATCCGCTATTGACATTGTCGGAGGAATATGTTATAATAGATCTGGCCGAGAAGATCGGCCGCGACCGCTTTCCCGCTGGAGGAAAGCCAAGCCCGGACGGACAGGCGGGTCGAAAGCCGAAACGCAGAGTAAAGGCTCTGCATTATTGATTGAGTTAAGAGCTCAAATTTTATAAGTTATAATATCACTTGTGAAACGGTCAATAAGAAATCGGCGCTTGCTCCGGATGTCTGTGCGAATCTTGCACTAACACGTTAATGACTTGCAGGTGGATATTTTCACCTGCGTTTTTTTGTTTTGGAGAGAATGCTATGGATATTGAGAAGCAAAAATCAGCCCCCGTATACGAGGCTCTTGAAAGATTCAGACGGCAGAGAGTCGTGCCCTTTGACGTGCCGGGACATAAGCGCGGCAGAGGCAATCCCGAGCTGGTAAAGCTGCTGGGAGAGCAGTGCGTCAGCCTGGACGTAAACTCCATGAAGCCCCTTGACAATCTGTGCCACCCGATCTCGGTGATCTATGATGCCGAGTCGCTGGCAGCAGATGCTTTCGGTGCGGCTCACGCCTATTTTATGGTGGGAGGCACCACCTCGTCGGTGCAGAGCATGATACTCACCGCCTGCAAGGCCGGGGACAAGATCATCCTGCCCCGGAACGTTCACCGGAGCGTCATCAACGCGCTGGTGCTGTGCGGAGCCGAGCCGGTCTACGTCGATCCCGACGTGGACAAGCACATCGGCATTGCTCTCGGTATGGAGCTTTCCCAGGTGGAGCAGGCTATCCGCGACAACCCGGGAGCAACGGCGGTGTTCGTGAACAATCCCACTTATTACGGGATATGCTCCGACCTGCGGTCTATCGTGAAGATAGCCCACGAGCATAATATGCTGGTGCTGGTGGACGAGGCTCACGGCACGCATCTTTCCTTTAACGAGAATCTTCCCGTTTCGGCTATGGAGGCCGGCGCGGATATGGCTGCGGTGTCCATGCACAAATCCGGCGGGAGTCTGACGCAAAGCTCTCTGCTGCTGCTGGGAGAAAATATCAACACCCGCTATGTCGAGCAGATAATCAACCTCACGCAGACCACCTCGGCTTCCTATCTGCTGCTGTCAAGCCTGGATATTTCCCGAAGAAACCTGGCTCTGCGGGGCAGGGAGTCCTTTGAGAAGGTGGCAAAAATGGCAGAGTACGCCAGAGAGGAGATCAACTCCATCGGCGGCTATTACGCCTACGGCAAGGACCTGGTCAACGGCGGGAGCATCTTCGATTTCGACGTTACGAAGCTGTCGGTGTATACCCGTGACATCGGTCTGACGGGAATTGAGGTCTACGACCTGCTCCGGGACGAATACGACATACAGATCGAGTTCGGTGACATCGGAAACATCCTCGCCTACATTTCCATAGGCGACCGCATACAGGACATCGAAAGACTGGTGGGAGCGCTGGAGGACATCAAGCGGCTCTACTCGAAGCCGGTGTCGCTGCTGCACAATGCGGAGTATATCACTCCCATAGTTGCGGCCACGCCGCAGAAGGCATTCTATGCCGAAAAGGAACTTATTCCGATACAGGAGACCGAAGGACGCATCTGCGGAGAGTTCGTGATGTGCTATCCTCCGGGGATACCGATACTGGCTCCGGGAGAAATGATAACCCGTGAGATCATCGACTACACGCTTTTTGCCAAGGAGAAGGGCTGCTCCATGCAGGGACCCGAGGACGGAAGTCTTGAACGGCTGAACGTGCTGAAATGAAAGAGCCTATGGAGAAACAGTACCCGCTGACAGGGACACCCGAAAGAAAATTTACGGCCTGCCTCGAAGCTGCGGGCTGGCACAAGGGCCGGAAAATCAGCCCCGAAACGATGAAGACGATCGTGGATTTCTATGCCACCGGCGGGATAACTCTGCCTGCGGGAGCGAAGAACTTCATCCGGGAATTTCACGGCCTTGCGGAGGGCTGGTATCTCAACCTCTCCGCCGAGAAGTATTCGTGGTACCCGCCACATACGCTGTTCAAGATCTTCCCCGACAGCGAGGCCGAGGGGCTCGATTATGCCGCAAGGCTGGACCGTGAGGAGGAGCCTCTGTGGGTGCAGGAGAATCTCGAGGAAATGTGCGAGCTTGCGGGAGAGCCCGTGGTGTGGATAGGCATTATCGGGAATGAGTATCCGGTGAAGATATATATGGGCAGCACGAGCAAGCTGTTTGTTATGTCGGCCTGGAACGATACTGCCGTATTCGGCTCGCTTCAGGAATTGATGATAAACAGTTTTCAGCATCATCCCGAGTGGAGCTTCGTGACGATGCGGCAGAAGTATTTAGTGCCCGGAAGACCTATACCTAAAAGATAGATAAGGAGCCAAAGCTATGGAATATCCCTTTAAAATCGGCTCGGGAATACTCCCCGAGAACAGAAAAGAGATCTTTTACGAAGAGCCCCACGAGTATCTTATCATGGTCGGCGGGGGAAGCACCTACGGCGCTAAATGGGGCGGCAATGACGCTATCCCCACCGCCACGACTTATATACTGGGCTCCATTGATCTGACCACCGGCGAACGCACCGAGGGAAAAACGATATTCACATGGCAGATCACTGAGGAAGAATATCAGAAACGGATCTACGCACAGTATTTCAAGGAGGGCGTCAAGTACAGGATAAAGGGCTTCCCTTCCAAAAAAAGCAGCGGGTTCTATCCCATTGAAGTGCTGGGGACCGTGAACAGGATGCCTTTCCTCGACGCTCTGTGGAGAGATTATCTCGCCCCGGTGTTCATGCACTCCGAGCTCTTCGGAGAAATGGAGCTCAACAAGCGCTACGGCTACTTCCACGCGGATTTTGACTGGCTGGGAACGGAAATAGAGGTGTCCTTCAACACCGACGAGGAGGAGGACGAAAAGTGCCTTGCCAACCTTGAGCAGTTCTGCCGTGAGGCGGAACGGCGGGACAAGGAGGTCCGGGACTTTGCCGCTGAAGAGCTTACATACCTTGCCAACGACTGGCGGGACGACGATCACCTTGACCACGAGATCACCGAGGAGGAGTTCAAGACCCGCATAAAGATCAGCAGCGTGGAAATGTCCGCGGATGGAGATTACGACGTCTGGTTTGATGACGACGATATGTTTGCGGGGCACTCCGTCCACATAAGCGGCGACGCTTTGGACGCCCCAAACTATTCAGCGATGGAGGGCTGAGGCATTATTCTCAAAGGAGGAACGGATCATGCGGCGTCCCTACAGGATAGGCGGCGGGGAAATGCCCGAGAGCCGGCTGGATCAGTTCCTGCCGGAACAGCACGAATACCTTGCAGCCACCATGGGAATGGGAGAGCAGTATCACAAAAAGGGTGAACGTCCTCTCGGGGTATCCATGTGGATCCTCGGATATATCGACCTGACTACCGGCGAACGGCGCTCCGCAAAGGATATTCTGATATGGGAGCCCACCGACGATGAGCTTCAGGACGACAGATATATTACTCTTTTCCGTGAGCAGACGGTCTATCGCGTCAGATGTCACCCGCCGTTAAGATACACCGGGATGTTAAGCGGGCTGTTCGTCACCGAGATAATCAAAGCAGGGGTCTGCGATCCTTTTCTGTGGGAGCTTATCCGTGAGTACAAGGACGGCCTGCACCTTATGTCGGAGATGTTCGGGGATATGCAGATAAAGGACGAATATGAAGCCTACTCTGCAAGGTTCGACTGGCTGGGAACGGATATCGAGGTGACGGTCTCGGGGGAATACTCCCCTTACACGAATCCTCTTTCTTATCTTGAAGCCTTCTGCCGCGATGCCGCACGTCACGACAGGGAACTGCGGGAATTTGCCGCATCAAAGCTTCTGACAAAAGCAATTGAACTGACAGGTACGGCTCTGACCGAAGAGGGATTTGCCGAGGGCATGAAAGTGAACTGTATAGAAATGTATTTCGACGGAGAATATGAGGCATTTCTCTCCTTCGGAGATTATGAGATAAGCATCTGGGGAGATACCAGCGGGCCGAAGAAAGCCTATATCGACCGCAGATATGAATACTGACAGCGCCGTACCCTCAACGGGGCGGCGGGAACGGGAGTGAAGCAGCTTGGATTTCTGGTTTTCCGAATACCACACACAAAACGTTAAAATGTCCATACGGGTCGAGAAACAGCTTTTCTCGGGCGAGAGCGACTTTCAGAGGATAGATGTCTTTGACTCGGAGGAGTTCGGACGGTTCCTTACCTCCGACGGGTCGGTGATATTCTCCGAGAAGGACGAGTTCACCTACGACGAGATGATAGTCCATGTGCCTATGGCGGTGCATCCCGGCGTGAAGAAGGTGCTGGTCATCGGCGGCGGCGACGGCGGCGTGGCAAGAGAGCTTTCCTACTACGACGAGATAGAGGTCATCGACGTGGTGGAGCCCGACGAGATGTTCGTGCGGGTCTGCCGTGAGTTCTTCCCCGACAACGCCCGGGGTCTGGACGACCCTCGGGTACAGCTCCATTACCGTGACGGCCTGCGTTTCCTGCGTGGCAAGCAGGGCGAATACGACCTGATAATCAACGACTCCACCGACCCCCTGGGCCACACAGCGGGACTGTTCACCAAGGAGTTTTACGGATCCTGCTACAAGGCTCTCCGCGAGGACGGGATAATGGTATATCAGCACGGCTCCCCATTCTTCGACGAAGACGAGGAGACCTGCCGTGCGATGCACCGCAAGGCTTTCCGCTCCTTCCCCATAAGCCGGGTATATCAGGCGCACATCCCCACCTGCCCTTCGGGCTACTGGCTCTTCGGCTTCGCGTCGAAGAAGTATCACCCGCTGAAGGACCTGGATGCCGAGCGCTGGAAGAACAGGCATATCAAGACCTGGTACTACACCACCAACCTTCATATGGGCGCCTTCATGCTCCCCAAGTACGTTGAGGACCTGCTGGAGGAGGAAGAAGGCAGGATAAAGCATGAGTAATATCAAGAGGACAAGAGATCAGCTCACGCAAAGAACGGTATTTGCCGTGATCGGGGTGTTTCTGTTTGCCGTGCTGCTGACTGTGGGCACCGTCAAGGACAGGAACATCACGGAGACGCTGTATTCCGAGAGCAATATCTTCGGGCGCATCATGGGGCTGATAGGTCCTATGCCGGTGTTCGCAGTGACGGTGCCGCTTGCGGGGGCGCTGGTACAGCGCAGCCTCGGCTGCGGATACGGCAAAGGGGCAAAGGCGGTGCTTACTGCAATCTCGGCACTCCTTACAGCAAGTCTCTGCTTTCTCGGAGCGAAGACCTTTACCTCCAGCGACTGTCTTGATTCGCTGATACCCAGCACGCGGGGAAACATGGCGGTGATAATACCGATAATGCTGTTCGTGTTCCTGCCGCTGGGATACGCGGGCTACAGGCTGGCTCTGAAAAACAGCGACGTGAAGCTGGTGCGCAGGATAATAATGCTTATGATCGCCGTGACGGCGGCCTATGCCGTTCAGGAGATCATCAAGGGAACGATGCACCGTCCGCGGCCGCGAACGGTGGCAAAGAACTATCCCGGAGTGGAGTTCACCCCCTGGTTTGAAAAATTCCCCTACACCAAGGAGCTGCCCGGCAAGCTGGGGATATACAAGGACGAGTTTGCCTCCTTCCCCAGCGGACATTCCATGATGTCCATGACGGCTTTCATAGGATTCCCCGCTCTGGCATGGATAGTCCCCGCCTTCAAGGGGAAGGAACATCTGCTGGCATTCATCGGATTTTTCTTCTCGGCGGCGGTGATGTTCGCGAGGATCATCGCGGGAGCCCATTACCTCAGCGACGTTTCGGCATCAGGCATCATCATGCTGACGGTGTCGGCGGTGTATATGTTAAATCTGAAAAGTACATATTACAAAGAACAAGGAGGACACTGATATGAAACTTATGGTTATCGGCTGCGGCGGCGTGGCGACCGTTGCTATCTACAAGTGCTGCGAAAATCCCCTTTTCACGGAGATACTTATTGCCAGCAGGACTGTTTCCAAGTGCGAGGCTCTTGCGGAAAGGCTGAGAGGCATGACCAAGGCCAAGCTCACCACCGCCCCCGTGGATGCGGACAGCTTTGATTCCCTGGTGGCTCTGATGAAGGAATTTAAGCCTCACACCGTTCTGAACGTGGCTCTGCCTTACCAGGACCTTACGATAATGGACGCCTGCCTCGAATGCGGAGCCAACTATGTTGACACTGCCAACTACGAAGCCGAGGACACCGACGATCCCGAGTGGAGAGCCGTCTACGAAAAGCGCTGCGAGGAGAAGGGCTTCACCGCCTATTTCGATTACAGCTGGCAGTGGGCCTACAACGAGAAATTCAAGACCGCCGGACTGACCGCCCTGCTGGGCACCGGCTTCGACCCGGGCGTTACGCAGGTCTACTCCGCCTATGCGCTGAAGCACTATTTTGACGAGATACACTACATCGACATACTGGACTGCAACGGCGGCGACCACGGCTATCCCTTCGCCACCAACTTCAACCCGGAGATCAATCTCCGTGAGGTGTCCGCCAACGGCTCCTACTGGGAGGACGGTCACTGGGTAGAGACCAAGCCCATGGAGATCAAACGGGAGTACGACTTTGCCGGCGTGGGAATGAAGGATATGTATCTGCTCCACCACGAGGAGATCGAGAGCCTTGCAAAGAACATCCCCGGCGTGAAGCGCATCCGCTTCTTCATGACCTTCGGACAGAGCTATCTGACCCACATGAAGTGTCTCGAAAACGTGGGTATGCTGGGAACGACCCCCGTAATGTTCGAGGGGCACGAGATCGTGCCGATCAAGTTCCTGAAAGCACTGCTCCCCGACCCGGCTTCTCTCGGTCCCCGCACCGTGGGCAAGACCAACATCGGCTGCATCTTCACCGGCGTCAAGGACGGCAGGGAGAGGACGATCTACATCTACAACGTCTGCGACCACCAGGAGTGCTACAAGGAGACCGGCGCACAGGCTGTTTCCTACACCACCGGCGTGCCCGCAATGATCGGCACGGCAATGGTGGCCTCCGGCACCTGGGCGGAGAAGGGCGTTTTCAACGTTGAGGAATTCGACCCGGATCCCTACATGGATATGCTGAACAAATACGGTCTGCCCTGGGTAGTTGACGAGAACCCGGTAACGGTGGAATAATGCTCCGCACGGCAAGGCCCGTATTCGCAGAGATAAACACCCCCGCCTACGTCATTGACGAGGCGGGGCTGAAACATAATTTAGAGATACTGCGGGAAGTGATGCAGGATACGGGCTGTAAAATTCTTCTCGCACAGAAGGCCTTCTCCATGTTCGCGGTGTACCCGATGATCGCGGAATATCTCTGCGGCACCACTGCCAGCGGCCTGTACGAGGCCAAACTGGGACGGGAACATTTTCCCGGCGAGGTACACGTTTTCTCACCGGCCTACAAGGACGAAGAATTCGGTGAGATACTTGAAGTCAGCGACCACATCGTATTCAACTCCGCGGCTCAGCTGATGAAGTTCAAGGACAGGTGTGCGGGCAAGAGCATCGGTCTTCGGATAAACCCGGAATGCTCCACCCAGGAGACGGCGATATACGATCCCTGCGCCGTAGGCTCCCGCATGGGAGTGAGGGCCTGTGACTTTGACGAGAGCCTTTTGCAGTATCTTGACGGGCTTCACTTCCACACCCTCTGCGAGCAGGATTCCGACGCTCTGGAAGTCACCCTTGAAGCGGTTGAGGAAAAGTTCGGGAAATATCTTTTCCGGCTGAAATGGCTCAACTTCGGCGGCGGGCATCACATCACCCGTCCGGGCTATGACCGTCAGCGGCTCTGCCGGCTGATAAAACGCATTCGGGAAAAGTACGGCGTGGAGATATATCTTGAACCCGGAGAGGCCGTGGCACTGAACGCAGGCTGGCTGGTAACGGAGGTCATGGACATCGTCCGCAACGGCATTGACATCGCGGTGCTGGACGCTTCGGCGGCCTGCCACGCTCCCGACGTTCTGGAAATGCCCTACCGTCCGCCTCTGTTTCTTTCCGGCAAGGAGGGCGAAAAGCCCTGCCTTTACCGCCTTTCCTCACGCACCTGTCTGGCGGGGGACGTTTTCGGAGATTACAGCTTCGACGCGCCTCTTTCCGTCGGGGACAGGCTTTGCTTCGAGGACATGGCGATCTATTCATTCGTCAAAAACAACACCTTCAACGGAATGCCTCTGCCCGACATCGGCCTGCTCCGCAAGGACGGGAGCTATGAGCTTATCCGGCGGTTCGGCTACGAGGATTTCAAACAGAGGCTTTCCTGAATCGTGAGATGATAAGATATGAAACTTTCTTCAACACCTAAGACCGACGGTTTCCGTATGCCTGCGGAGTTCGGACCTCACGCGGCAACGGTCATGATATTTCCCGAACGCCCCGGCTCCTGGGGGTACGGCGCGGAGCCTGCTCAAAATGTATTCGCGGATATTATCCGCGAGATTTCTGCGGGCGAGAGAGTGTTTGTCATCGTATCAGACCGCACCGAAGCCAAAGCGCGGAAACTATTTGGGGACAACGACAATATAACGGTATTGAACATCCCCAGCGACGACGCCTGGGCGCGGGACGTGGCTCCCACCTTTGTATCGGACGGTATTACCGTCCGGGGCATCGACTGGCAGTTCAATGCCTGGGGCGGCACCGTTGACGGGCTCTACGCCCATTGGGGCCGCGACAACGCCCTGGCCTCCAGATTCTGCGAGCTGGCGGGATATGATCGCTGCGACGCGCAGCACTTCGTCCTGGAGGGCGGCTCCGTCCACTCGGACGGCGAGGGGACCCTTATGGTCACCGAAAGCTGTCTGCTCAGCGGCGGACGCAACCCCTCCATGTCAAAGGAGCAGATCGAAAATACCCTCTGCGAATATCTCGGAGGCGAAAAGGTGATCTGGCTGCCCCGGGGAATATACAACGACGAGACCAACGAGCACGTTGACAACGTCTGCGCCTTCGTGCGGCCCGGAGAAGTTGTCCTTGCCTGGACCGACAACAAGGACGACCCCCAGTATCCGCTGTCAAAAGCCTGCCTTGACTGCCTCGAAAGCGAGACCGATGCCAAGGGCCGGAAGTTCACGGTCTACCGCCTGCCGATACCCGATGTTCCGGTGACTGTCACCGAACACGACCTGGAAGGCTACACCTTTGAAGAGGGCGAGGACGTCCGGGAAGCCGGGGAGCGCCTGGCGGCCTCATACGTCAACTTTTACTTTGTAAACAGCGGCATCCTTCTGCCGCAGTTCGGCGGTGACAACCGGCAGAGCGACGACCGCGCAAGAGTTATAATGCAATGGATCTTCCCCGACAGGAAGATCATCCCCGTCGATGCCCGGGAGATAATCCTGGGCGGCGGTAACATTCACTGCATCACTCAGCAGATACCCCTTGCCGGTCAGATCAGCGGGGTGTGAAAATGTCAGACAGAGCGAAACTCGATACTACGCTCAGCGGGAGCGTCTTCCGCGAGTACTATTATCTGAAAGAAGAGCTTGCCGCTTTCTGCCGTGAAAACGGTCTCCCGGTCTCGGGAGGGAAATCCGAACTCACAGAGCGGATAGCACACTTTCTCGACACCGGCGAGGTCCTGTCTGCATCACCCCGGAAGTCAGTCTGCCGGCCCGATACCGGCGCTCCGCTTACAAAGGACAGCATAATCGAGGAAAACTTTGTCTGTACCGAAAAGCATCGGGCTTTTTTCAAGTCGGAAATAGGCGGGAGTTTTTCCTTCAATGTGCCTTTTCAGAAGTGGCTGAAGCAGAATGCCGGCAAAACATACGGCGAAGCGGTCGAAGCCTACTTCATCCTGCTGGAGGAAAAGAAAAAGAACAAACCGCAGATAGACAGTCAGTTTGAGTACAACACCTACATCCGGGACTTTTTTGCCGACAACAAGGGCAGGACTCTCGGAGATGCAATAAAATGCTGGAAATACAAAAAGAGCCTGAAAGGGCATAACCGCTACGAGCGTTCCGACCTTTGCGCTATCAAATAACGACAGGAGAAACACTATGAGAGAGACCCTACTGTTTTGTGACGGCTGGGAGTTTTCGCTTCAGCCCATAGGCACCGAATACAGCGAGGACTTCGCCTGGCAGAAAATAGACATCCCCCACGACTGGCTCATCGAGGACGCCAAGGACCTCTACAAGACCTCAACGGGCTGGTACAGGCGGCGCTTCACCCTGCCCGCCGACGGCAGGCGCACTTCCCTGCGCTTTGAGGGCGTATACATGGACTGCCGCGTGTACGTCAACGGAGAGCCCGCGGGAGAATGGAAATACGGCTACACCACCTTTGAATTTGACATAACCGGCCTTCTCCGGGAGGGAGAGAACACCGTCACCGTAAGAGTCGATCATCGGGAGCCCAACTCCCGCTGGTACTCGGGGGCGGGAATTTACAGAAAAGTGTGGCTCTCCCGCTTTGAGGATACCCATTTTCTCCCGGACGGCATTTATATCTCCGCAGACGGTTCGGGGAACGTCACCGTCACTGCCGAAGCCGAACGTCCCGCAGACGCTCCCGCCGCTGGGCTGGTACTGAAAACGGCAATATCATACAAAGGCGAGGAATGTGCAGTCTGCGTAAGCGACCTCTGCGCCGCGGACAGGTCCGCCCTTTCGCCGGAGGTCACCCGCGAAGGGTTCAGATATTCCGTAAACACTCAGAGCTTCAAGCTCGCTTCTCCGAAGCTTTGGGATGCGGAGGATCCTCAGCTTTACCAATGCAGGGCGGAGCTTCTCAAAAACGGCGAGACCGTTGACAGCGTGACCGTCAGCTTCGGGTTCCGGGACATAGAATTCACTCCCGACCACGGCTTCTTCCTCAACGGACGGCACGTCAAGCTCCACGGAGCCTGTATGCATCACGACCTTGGAGCTTTGGGCGCGGCGGTGAACCGCTCCGCGATAAAAAGACAGCTGCTCAAACTGCGGGAAATGGGCGTAAACGCCGTCCGCACCAGCCATAATCCTCCCGCTACGGAGCTTTTGGAACTGGCGGATGAAATGGGCTTCCTTATCCTCGACGAGGGCTTTGATATGTGGGAGCGCTCCAAGACCGAATACGACTACGCCCGCTTCTTCAAGGACTGGATAAGGCGGGACGTGGCCTCGTGGATAAGGCGGGACCGCGATCATCCCTGTGTTATCGGCTGGAGCATCGGCAACGAGATATACGACACCCACGCCGACGAGCGGGGCATGGAAGTCACCTCTCTGCTGAAAGCACTTGTGCAGAGCCACGACCCCCGTGGCAACGCTTACATTACCATAGGCTCAAACTATATGGGCGGCGAGAATGCCCGCAAATGCGCGGACATTCTGAAAGTCGCAGGCTACAACTATTCCGAACGGCTTTATGACGAGCATCACGCAGAGCATCCCGACTGGATGATCTTCGGCTCGGAAACTTCCTCGGTGGTACAGAGCCGGGGCATCTATCACTTCCCGCTGGACAGACCCATACTCTGCGAGGACGACGAGCAGTGCTCCGCCCTCGGAAACAGCTCTCCCGTATGGGCGGCCAAAAGCTGGGAGTCCTGCATCATCCCCGACCGCGACCGTGAATTCTGCGCGGGACAGTTTATCTGGACGGGCTTCGACTACATTGGCGAGCCCACACCCTATTCCACCAAAAACAGCTACTTCGGACAGATCGACACCGCAGGCTTCTTCAAGGACGGCGCTTATGTGTTCGCGTCGGTCTGGAGAAAAGAGCCCTTTATACACATTTTCCCTCACTGGGATTTCTCCCCGGGAGACATCATTGACATCCGCGTTGCCACCAACTGCCCTCACTTTGAAGTGTGCTTCGACGGAGAAGTCATCGCCCGAAGGGACTTCGATCCTCAGCACGACAGGGAGCTGACATACGATCTCAAACTGCCCTACCGCAAAGGAAAGCTCAGCGCCCAGGGCTTTGACAAGGAGGGGAACTGTCTTGTTACCCATTCAGCCGAAAGCTTCGGGGACGCCCGGCAGATTCTTTTCTCCCCCGACAGGCTGACTGTCCCCGCAGGCTCCGACGAGCTTATCTTCGTTGAACTCTCCGCCGCCGACAAGGACGGCATATTTGCCGCCAACGCCAATGACCGCGTGTTCGTGGAAGTCACCGGCGCGGGACGGCTCGTGGGCCTCGATAACGGCGACTCCACCGATTACGAGCAGTATAAGGGCACATCCCGCAGACTGTTTTCCGGCAGACTGCTGGCGATCGTCGCTCCGGCAAAGGAGCCGGGAGCGATAACTGTACGGGTCACCTCTCCCTCGCTGGAAGAGGCAAGTCTGCAACTGGAGGCGGTCCCTGCCGAGCCCGTGAAGGGCATCAGTTTCCTGCACCGCTGCACTCCCCGCCTCTGCGACTGCCCCGACCCCGAAAAGGACATCCCGGTAAGGCGCATCGAGCTTTCGGGAGAACGTCTGAAATTCGACCCGGAACATCCCGAACTGCACTTTGATGTGAAGCTGTACCCCGCAGGCGCGGTTTACGGCGGAGAGCTGGAATACCGCGTCACCACCGCGGACGGCATCGACTCCCCGCTGGCGGTCATCGCCTCCCGGGACGAAAAAGGCGTCACTGTCCGCTGTCTTGGGGACGGAGAATTCTGTCTGCGGGCGGCCTGCCGCAACGGCACCGATAAGATACACATATTCACAATGCTGAAACTCACCTCGGAAGGCCTGGGCTCCGCACTTACCGACCCGTACAAGTTCGTGGCGGGAGGGCTCTTTACCATGTCCGGCGGGAGCGTTACCGTCGGCATTCAGCACGGCGCGGCCTTCGGCGGCGGCGGCAGCTGGATAGGCTTTGAAAACGTGGACTTCGGCCCCCTGGGCAGCGACAGGATAACCATACCTCTGTTTGCAAATTACGCCACTCCCGTCCGCATAAGCGTCTGGGACGGCACCCCGGAGGAGGGCGAATGCGTCGGCGACTTTGAATACAACCTGAAGCCCATTTGGCTCACCTATCAGCCCATGACCTACACCCTCACAAAGGTGCTGCGGGGAGTCCACACTCTCTCCTTCAAGTCGGAGCTGCCCTATGATATACAGGGCTTTGGATTTGAGAAGCGCCGCAAGGAAAACTGCGAGCTGTCCGTACTGTACGCCAAAAACATCTACGGCGACAGCTTCACCCGCGGCGAGGATGCCGTCACGGGCATCGGCAACAACGTGACCGTTGACCTTGGGGAATTCTCCTTTGACACGCCGCCGGCGAAGATATTCGTCACCGGGCGCTCGGCTCTGCCTTTGAACAGCATCCATCTGCAAGCCGAAGGCACCGAGGTCAGACGCTGGCTGCTGGAATTCCCGGGATGCGAAGAATACACCCCTCGCGAGTTCCCAATCGAGGGAATGGAGACACGGTGCCGCATCTCTCTGGTATTTCTCCCCGGCAGCGACTTCGACCTGCGTTCGGTAAGGTTTGAATAAAGGCGTCCCGCAAAGGAGCATCGGAATGAAAAAGATACTTATTACCAACGACGACGGCATTTACGCCGACGGGCTTATCAGACTGGCTCGGGCGGCGAAGAAATACGGCGAGGTCTGGGTGGTGGCTCCCGAGAGCCAGCGAAGCGCAATGTCTCACAGCATAACCCTTCACGGCAGCTTCAGCGCCCGGGAAACGGATTTCCCGGTGGAGGGCGTCCGGGCTTTTGCCTGCTCCGGGACCCCCGCCGACTGCGTGAGGATCGGCGCGCTCAACATCGTCCCCGGCGGGCCGGACACTGTCTTTTCCGGGATAAACCACGGCTACAACATGGCCTCGGACTTACAGTATTCCGCCACGGTGGGAGCGGCCTTCGAGGCGGCCTTCCAAGGCATACACACTATCGCCTTTTCCGAGGACGCAAGCGATCTCCACGAAGTCACCGACAGATACCTTGACGGCATCATCGCCGAGCTTATTGACGCCCACTTGGGGATAAACGAGATCTGGAACGTGAACTTTCCGGGATGCAGGCTTGAAGACTGCAAGGGCATCCTCCGGGACAGGACGGTCTCCACGGGAGTGTTCTATCAGGACAGCTACGGAGAAGAGCCCGCCGAAGACGGCAGCGTGATCTACACGGTGATCGGCGCACGGAAATGGGAGGCCGAAGAAGGCACCGATCTCCATGCGGTGCTGAGCGATCACGTTTCTGTAGGCCGGGCAAAGAATATATCGTAACAACTATAAGGAGGATCATTATGAACGAAGTTATCAAAGCTATGGAAGAAAGAAGAAGCATCCGCAGCTTCAAGCCGGATATGCCCCCGAAGGCGGATATCCAGCAGATCGTTGAGGCAGGGCTTTATGCTGCCAGCGCGAGAGGCAGGCAGGATGTCATCACCGTGGCGGTCACAAACAAGGAGCTTCGGGACAGGATCTCCGACGCCAACAGAAAAGTCGGTGGCTGGGACGAGGGCTTTGACCCCTTCTACGGCGCCCCGGTAATTCTTATCGTGCTTGCGGACAAGACCCAGCACAACTACGTCTATGACGGGAGCCTTGTTATGGGAAATCTGATGCTGGCGGCACATTCGGTCGGCCTCGGAAGCATCTGGATCCACCGCGCCAAGGAAGAATTCGAGCAGGAGGAATGGAAGCGTTTCCTCGCGGAGCTGGGTATCGAAGGCGAATGGGAAGGCATCGGCCACTGCGCCGTGGGCTACCCCAAAGGGGAGATCCCGCCGGCTGCGCCCCGCAAGGAAGGCAGAGTTTTCTGGGCGGAATAACATATTCAGGACTGGAGTGTTTTAAATGAAAGTTACTGCGGCGGCGGTGCAGATGTGCTGCACCCGGGATGTGAATGAAAATATCGCAAAGGCGGATAAGCTGGTGCGCGAGGCGGCAGCTGCGGGAGCCAACATCATACTTCTGCCGGAGCTTTTTGAGCGTCAGTATTTCTGCCAGGAACGCAGATACGATTACTATGACTTCGCAAAGCCCCTCTCCGAAAACGACGCGGTGAAGCATTTTACCAACGTTTCGCGGGAGCTGGGCGTCGTGCTGCCCGTCAGCTTTTACGAACGGGATGTGAACGTGCTCTACAACTCGGCAGCGGTCATCGACGCCGACGGCGAAATACTGGGCGTCTACCGCAAGACACACATCCCCGACGACCATTACTATCAGGAGAAATTCTACTTCACTCCCGGAAACACCGGCTTCAAGGTGTGGGACACCCGCTTCGGATGCATCGGCGTGGGTATCTGCTGGGACCAGTGGTTCCCGGAGACCGCCCGGGCAATGGCGGTAATGGGCGCAGACCTGCTGTTCTATCCCACGGCGATAGGCGCGGAGCCTATCCTTGAGACCGACTCAATGCCCCACTGGCGTCGGGTGATGCAGGGCCATGCGGCGGCCAATTTCACTCCCGTCATCGCGGCAAACCGTTACGGCACCGAGACTGTGGAGCCCTGCGGGGAAAACGGGGGACAGCGCTCGGCGCTGAAATTCTACGGCTCCTCTTTCATCACCGATGAAGTCGGAGAGCTTGCCGTACAGGCGGGACGAGAGGACGACGGCGTCATCATGCGGGAATTCGATCTCGAAGAGATCAGAAAAGCCCGCCTTGAATGGGGCCTCTTCCGGGACAGGCGCCCGGGCTGCTACGGCATTATCAACAGTTGATTTCTGAAAGGAAGTAATTTTACGGACACGGCTTTACTGATAGGCAAACAGATCGCCATAATGTTTATAATAATGCTGCTGGGAGGAGCCTGTGGGTTTCGGGGGCTGATAACCAAAAGCGGCCTAAAGCAGCTTTCCGCCGTTGAACTGCATATCGTCAATCCGCTGCTGATCTTCATGTCCTATCAGACCGACCTCAACAGCAAGCTGCTGGGAGGACTGGCCTGGGCATTCCTGCTGTCGGCCATATCCTTTGCGGCGGCGATACTGCTGGCAACATTTGTGATCCCCAAGCGGCGCCCGGACTTTGACATCGAGCGCTTCGCCAGCATCTATTCCAACTGCGGATTCATCGGGATACCGCTGATAAACGGCATCTACGGGCAGGAGGGCGTGCTTTATCTGACGGCTTATATCACGCTGTTCAATCTGCTGGTTTGGACCCACGGCTACATGGTGATGAAGGGCACACGGGATTTCTCGGCCTTCCTCAGCGCATTGAAAAATCCTTCGGTGATCGCGGTGGTCATCGGACTGATCTTCTATCTGACCAACATCAGACTGCCTTCCGTTCCCGCTTCCTCGCTGGAGCTGGTGGCTTCGATGAATACACCTCTGGCTATGCTTATCGCGGGAGCCACCGCCTCGCAGACCAACTTTCTCAAGGCGATGAAGAACTCCGGCATCTACCTTGTCAGCGGAATGAAGCTGATAGCGGTCCCGGCGGTATGCTACGCGCTGATGCGCCTCACTCCCGCCCCGGAACTGGTGATAATGACCTTGACTATCGCGGCGGGCTGCCCCGTTGCCACCACCGGCACCATGTTCGCGGTGCTGTTTGACAAGAAGCCGGAGCGCTGCTCGGAATACTTCGCCGTGACCACGGTGCTGTCGGGACTGACCCTCCCGCTGCTGACGGCGGTGTGCGTGAAGCTGTTTTAGCACCGGCGTTATCGGTATATCTTGTGAACCCAAAGGTCCTGAAGCACAAAATAAAGTGTTCATACCGCTTGACAAAAAGCGGAGGATGTAATATAATATTATTTAAAGTGTATCCAAGCATTTCTATGAAGGGAGGCGGTAATGTGAGAATGAAAAGGCTGACGGCTGCGGCTGCGGCACTTATAGTAGCCGTATGCGGCGCGGTGAGCGCTTACGCGGAGCCCGAACCCATAGAGCCTGCCGAAACAGGCGAAAGCTCCGTGACGACAGCTCATCAGGAACAGCCCGCCGAGACCTCTGTTG
The DNA here is from genome assembly GCA_900104495.1 of Ruminococcaceae bacterium FB2012. Taxonomy (GTDB): domain Bacteria; phylum Bacillota; class Clostridia; order Oscillospirales; family Ruminococcaceae; genus FB2012. The sequence goes on from FMXS01000003.1 coordinate 83,081, forward strand.
TCACCACCGTGACCGAGGCCCCCGTTACCCAGGCGACCCAGACCACTCCGGCAGTTACCACGCCCGCACAGCAGACTCAGCAGACACAGCCTCAGACTTCTGCTCAGGCCACGGCTTCGCAGACCACCACCACCGAAGCAAGTGTCGGCAGGAAGATCGAGCCCACCAAGGTATTTCTTACTATCGGTGAGATAAAGGACGATGAATTTGAGGTAACACTCAACATAGTCCCCGATCAGCTCATCACCACCGCTGTTATAAAGATCGAGTACGACAGCTCGCTTATGGAACTGTCGGGAAGCATAATCAACTCCAAGGAGATAGGCGGACAGCCCACCGAGGAGAATAAGGACAGCGTCTATACATTCAGCTATCTGAACCCCAAGGGAACGCAGTACAGCGGTGTTTATTCCACCATGCGCTTCAAGATAACCGATAAGAAAATGACCGAGTCGGTGATCTATGTTTCGGTGGATAAGCTGGAAGATAACGACCTTCTGGACGTGCCGAACAACATCCAGAACGGCATCGTCAAGTATCAGGAGGAGCCGGCTAAGGACGAAAGCTCCGTTGTCGAGTCCGAGAAGGAGGACGAAAGCTCGCAGGAGCTTCCCGTATTGAACGTCAAAATGGGAACGCTTCCCATGATGCTGGATGAGTTGGGAATCCCCGACGCCAAGAACGTCAAGTCGGTGAAGATCATCGACACCGGGCTTGCCGTTTACAAGCAGAGCGCTCTAACACTCCTTGCTTCGGGCGAGACGGAAATGGTGGTCAAGTACAACAGCGGCAAGGAACTGCGCTTCAGATTGGTCATCGCCAAGGCCGACCCCGTATCGTCTGCGGCGGAACCGGTAAGCTCCGAGGTCCCCGAACAGGACACTTCCGGCAGGACCTTTATGATAGCTATGGCTATCCTTGCGGCGATAGCGGCAATAGCGATAGAGTATATCCTTATCATGAAGCCCTTCGGCAGAAAAGCCGCCGAGGAGGATGACGACGAGGACGAGGACGAGTTTGAGGAATACGATGAGGATGACGACACCGAAATGGTGCAGGATCCCGAGGAAGTATTCGCCAGGAAGAAACGTCCCGAGAACAAAAACCGAAACGGCCGTCCCGCCGCAGGAAATCAGGAACGCCGTCCCGAAAGCAGAGAGCCGGGCAGCAGGCCCAAAGGCAGAGAGCCGGGAAGCAGGCCCAAAGGGAGAAAATAATACATAAGCGCAAAGCGGTACTGTCCAACAAATTGGACAGTACCGCTCTTTTATTCTTTGGATATCGGAACTATGCCGGGCGATCCCCGGGCAGGCCAGGCCTTCAGCGATCAACAGTCTGTTCAAAGCTGTGTATCCTCCCGCCGCAGACGGTCATCACCGGCGAGGACATGACCTCAAAGGGCGGGGCGTCAAAGAGGACGAAGTCCGCACGCTTGCCCACCTCAACGGAGCCTGTCAAGTCGGAGATGCCTGCAATTTCCGCGGCGGTGACCGTCACCGCGTCAAGGGCTTTTTCAAAGGACAGACCGTGCTTCATGCAGACTCCCACGCTGATAGGCAAATACTCTATGGGTATCTCGCTGTGGTCGGTACATATCGCCACGGGAACACCTGCCCGGGCCAGCACCGCCGCATTAGCGGGAGTGATATTCACCAGCTCCGGCTTGCAGGCGTCGCACATGATCGGCCCCACCACGGCGGGGACCTTCTCCTCCGCCAGTTCGCCGGCGATAAGATGCCCGTCGGTGCAGTGGATCAGCACCGGGTCCAGTCCGAATTCCTTCGAGATGCGCAGAGCTGTGAAAATATCGTCCGCACGGTGACAGTGAAAGTGCGCCTTGAGCTTGCGGTCCAGCAGAGGGATAAGTGCCTCGCTGCCCAGGTCCAGTTCCGGCAGATCGCCGGGTTCCTCGGCGGCCTCGCGGTCGGAGCGGTAGCGCTTCGCCTTGGCAAGAGCCTCACGGATCATAGCGGCGATAGCCATGCGGGTGCAGGGAGTTTCGTCACGGTTCATATAGGTCATCTTGGGATTTTCTCCGAGGGAGAATTTCATCCCGACCTTCCGCAGAAGCATACTGTCGATGCGCCTGCCGTCGGTGGAAACGGCGCAGATGTCCCCCGCCACGGGATTCATTGATCCCGGCGATACCAGCACTGCCGTCACCCCCGCTTCAAGGGCCTTTTTAAAGCTGACGTCAAAGGGATTTATCGCGTCAAGGATATGAAGCTGAGGCGACACAGGCTCGCTCTCCTCGTTGAAGTCCTCGCCCTCGACGCCTACGCCCCCGGTGGTGAGGCCCAGGTGCGTGTGGATGTCGATAAAGCCGGGATAAAGCGTCCTTCCTCCGGCGTCGATGCCTTCGGCGGCTTCGGGAGTTCCCTCACCGACTTCGGTGATGAGCCCATTCTCAAAGCGGACAAAGCCCTTCTCTATGACACGGCGCTCCCTGTCCTGGGTGTATATCTTAGCGTTGAAGATTATCATTTTCATGCTCCTGTCTGTAATCTTTCGTCTATGCCTGCCAGCTCTTTTTCAAAGCGTTCGATCTCGTCAAGATAGTTCTCCCGCTTGTCCAGTTCCAGCTGAGCGTCAACGTTCTCACGCTCCAGCTCCGCAAGACGTTCCTCGTTCTCTTCGATGAACTTCGGCAGACGCTCTATAGCGTTGTCCACTCTCGCGGGATAGCCCGCCGGGGAATCTCCCAGCTCCGCAAAGTAGGTCCCTCGGCGTTCGATCTTCACCGCCGGACGGGAGCTTATCATATTGGGCCGCAGGCTGATCTTGAAGCCCCGATGCTCGCAGACGGTGACGCTGCTGTCGGTGCGGGCGGCTACAGCTGCCTCCAGCGCCTCCCGCAGAGCCGTCCGCATATCGGCGGTGACGGTGTCGTTTTCCGGCAGGCGAAGGTTTTTCAGATCATCCTCGGCGTTTTCGATTATCTGCTTTACGGCCTCCCGCTCCTCGGGGATGACTGCCAGCCGCTCGGTGAGATACTGCCGCCGCTGGGTGAGCTGACGCTGTAAAATGCGGTAGCGCGAAAGCTCGTTGGCGGTCTCGATGCGCCGCTTTATCAGCGGGTTACCCACCGCAAGAGCCTTGACCTCGGCGTAATCCAGGACCACGCCGTCCACTTCCGTGCCGCTGCGCTCGGTAAGCTCGTTGGCAAGCAGCTGAGAGATAAAACTCTGCTTGGTCTCGAGAAGCTGCCAGGAATAGGCGTCAAAGCTGCCCTCGGTGATGTAGCGGAATATCCGCACCTGCTTGTTCAGATTCTTCGGTCTGAGGATGCGCCCCTCCCGCTGTATCATATCGGCGGGACGCCAGGGCACGTCAAGATGATGTGCGGCTTTAAGCCTTGTCTGCACGTTGACGCCGGTCCCCAGCTTGAAGGTCGAGCCCATAAGCACACGGACGCTTCCCGCGTTGACACGGTCGAACAGCGCCAGCCTTTCGTCATCATCTTCATAGCTGTGGATGAACTCGATCTGCTCCGCGGGGATGCCCTTTTCGGTCAGCAGACGTTTCAGCTCGTCGTAGATGTTGAACTCCGCCTTCGGCGTGGAGATGTCGCAGAACACCAGCTGAGTGCAGTTCTCGATGTCGTTGTCCTGCCATATCCGATACACGTTCTCGGCGCAGAAACGCACCTTGCTTTGAAGCTGCTCTCCCGCCTCCGGGACCGCGAGCCTTATATCCAAAGCCGCCTTGCGGCCGTCGGTGGTGATCTTCAGCATATTGTCTGTCTTGCGGTCGATCTCCCCTCTGCGGACGGCGTCGGCCCGCTCGGAGATGTCCCTCAGAAACTGCGCAAGAGCCTCGCACTTGGCCACGGTACAGTCCTCGTGGCCTGCAAATTCCGGGATGTCACGGCGGCCGTCGGTCTTGTGATAGTGGGCCGCCACCGAGAACATAGCCGTCAGCTCCGGCAGGTTGTGGAAGGAGCGAAGCCGCCTGCACATCCTGTAGCCGGAAGTGTCCACGTCGATCTCGAAATCTGTTTTGGCTTCGGCGAACATACCTATCCAACTGTCGAAGCTGCGAAGTCCCAGAGCTTTCAGATCGCTGTACTGGAGATACTTCTGCATAGTGTAGGCGTCGGAAATGGAATTGGTTATGGGCGTGCCCGTGGCAAAGACCGCTCCCCGTCCGCTTACCTGCGTGTAGCGCACCTTTTCCAGCATACGGGCGCACTTGTCCGAGCCCCGGGAATTGATGCCCAGCAGCCCCGCCGAGGTTTCTATGGGTATGTTCTTGTAGTTGTGGGCTTCGTCCAGGAACAGCGTGGTGATGCCCAGCTCGTCGAAGCAGGGCTCTGCTCCCTCGGGATCGGCTTTCTTCTCCGAGACCTCCAGCGCCTTGATGCGTCCCAGCAGAGCCGTCCGCTTGGCGTGGAGCGCTTTGGGCTCCTTTCCCGTCTGCGCGATATACCGGGCGATCTCCTCGTACTCCATTGAAAGCAGACGGCGCATCGCCCTGTCGGAAAGGGCTATGCGGTCAAAGCAGCTGTAAGCGATTATCACCGCGTCAAAATCGGTGTCGATCATTGTCCGCAGAGTCGCGGATTTTTTGTCCTTGGTGAAGTCCTGTGGGTTCACGGTGATGATCCGCGCTTCGGGATAAAGCTCCTTGAAAATGCTCTCCCATTGCCCCACAAGGCTGTTGGGGACCGCGAACATATTCCGCTTCGACATTCCCAGCTGACGGAGCTTCATGCCCGCCGCCGCCATAATGAAGGTCTTGCCGGAGCCCACCTCGTGGGCCAGCAGCGTGTTCGGGGTGAATAGTATCTTAGCCACGGCTTCCTTTTGGAAATCGTAAAGCTCAAATTTTTCGTTCATCCCCGGGAAGGTGAGGAAGGAGCCGTCGAAACTGCGGCTCTTGAAACAGCTGAAACTGTTCTCGTAGATCATCTGGAGCCGTTCGGCACGGCGGGGATCCCGCCACAGCCACTCGCTGAAATCCTTCCGAAGGCGGCTCTCGCATTCCAGCACCGCCACCGTTTCCTGCTCGTTCAGCACACGGACAGCCTTGCCCGCGGAGTTGGTCTCGGTGTCGAATATCTGGACCTGCCGGCAGTTGAGGAGCTTCTCCATAAGCTGCAAAGGTCCCACGCGCTTGGTTCCGTAGTACAGCGAACGCGAGGAATGACCGTAACGGCTCTTGTTGGGTATCTCCCACACCCCGGTGACACTGTCGTGGACCGTCTTGTTGGCCTCGGTGGGGACGCGCCTTGAATTGGCGGCCCCGAAAAGATGAAAGATAAAATCGTCGATGATCTCCGGCGGTATCCACGGGGAGCCTAAGGTTGCATAAATGTCTTTAACATCCAGCGGAGGCGGCAGAGCGGCCTCGGCGGCCTTTACGTTGTCGAAGAAGGACCGTCCGTATTTCTTCTCGGCGGCTCGTGCGGAATTGTAGCGCTTTATCATATTCCCGCTGAGATATTCCGCCGCCGTCACCCAGCCTTTATACCAGCATTCGTCCCACTTCTCCGGGTCGCAGAAGATCTGCCCCTTCAAAGCATTGATGACCTCCGGCAGAGCGCGGTCGGTGATCTGAGATATGAATTCGATGTCCACTTTTCCCAGCCGGTCAAGGCAGATGCCGAGGGCCTCGCTCACGTCCTCGCAGAAAATGCCCTCCGCACGTTGATCGCCGGCGTAGGGGTTCACATAGCCCTCCGGGACCGTCAGCGAGGTTACGGCGGCGATCTGCGCCTTTTCCTCGTCCTGCTTTTTCTGCTCCATGAACTGCTCAAACTGCCTGTCCCATTCGTCGGCGGCGGAGCCCTGCCCCGAAGGCGCGGGCTTCGGCTGAGGCGCCGGAGCGGGCTGTTCCTCTTTGAGGGGGTTGATGACGCGGTGGCCCTCTTCCCTGCCCTTTTGAGTCAGGAATTCATTGAACTGCCTGTCCCACTCGTCCTCCTCGGAGGTCTGCTTGCGGACCGGCGGAGCAGAGGGCTTCGGCGGTGCCGGCGGAGCATAAGGCTTCGGTGCTGACGCCTTCGGTGCGGACTTCCTTCCCCCGGATTTGGGCGCAGACTTTCTCCCGGACTTCTGCGGCATATCGCTTGCCTGCATGACCCTGCCCAGCTTATTGAGACTGTTTATCAGCTTTTTCAGATCGGACATTTTTCAGCTTCACGCCTTTCCGTTTCGTTGACAGCCTGTTTACCTCTGCGCCGTGAAAACATAGAAACCGAGCTGGATGAATATCTCTCCTGCATCGTATTTCTTTTTGTATTCGTCATACATTCCTCTGTATTCTTCCACCAGCTTCGGAGTGTGGACCAGGTCGTAGAACATATTCTCGTCCGCCGCCAGCCAGAGATGATGATTGAAATACAGATCCCACAGTGCCGCCTTATGCTCCTCCGTCATGCCGACGTTGGAGATCCCGCATTTGCAGAGCCTTATCTTCTTGAAGCCGGCTTCTTTCAGATATGACGGTATCTTTCTCGCGCAATGCCTGTCGCCGCTCTCTTTGGAATCCGCCCAGATACGGAATGCCAGATCAAAGAACCTGGAATTCGGATGCACGACGTTGGCGCCGTCGTCCTCGTCCTGTATCATAAGATAGCCCGTGCGGGTGAGATAGCGCCGTGCCGTCCGGAGCAGATGCACCGGATCGGCAATGTGCAGGATGAGCGCCGAGATAGTGATGACGTCAAAGCCCCGCTCATCCTGCTCGTCAAGGTAATCGTCAAGGACGTTCTCTATCTGATCCGACATAGCGTTGCACTGAACAAACTTGTTTTTATCCGAGCCGTACGTCTTCTCGGCTTTCTCCACCAGCGCGCCGTCAATGTCCAGCCCCAGCAGGGCGCGGTACTCCAGCCCTTCGAGCCTTGAAGCGATAAAATCGCCCCCCGCACATCCTATGTCCAGCACCAGCGAATCGGGCTTGACCAGCTCTCTGAAATACTCCTCGGAGAAATCCAGCATGACCTCGTTCTGCGCTTTCAGACGGATCGACTCGTTCTCGCTGATATGATAAGTGCTGGTCACCAGCGCTTCATCGACCGTATCATATCCCGTCTGATCGAATATCGTAAGTATCAGCGAGTCGATAGCCGACGAGCCCTCGTATTTGAGCATATTGTATCTTCCGACATAGAAGGAGATGTCCTTGTAGATCCTGCTGTGAAGCTCGGGATCCTCTTTGTCAAGAATGATCGGCACCACTTTGTATTCCTCGTGGGACTGGTTCCAGCCCATCGCATGATGCACCTCGTTGAGGACAAAATACGACTTCGCGGAATGCGGACTGACGAACAGCAGGAACGCCCGCGACTTCTCAATGCCGTCCATGATCGCATCGACGAATTCCGCTTTGGAATCTTTCAGCTGGAACCAGCACTTTACATGGTAGATGTTCTCCATGACCTCAACTATCTTCCGGACAGTATCCACGTCCTCCTTTGCGAAGCTGATAAAAAAATCGTAGCTGTCCGCAGACTGCGCTTTGCTTGCCATTATTATTCCTCCCTGTCATGACGGATTATGCCAAACCGCCGAAAATGATCGTATTACAGTGCATTTATTATAGCATAATTTAACAACAAAGTCAACAATTCTTTTCCCGCTTTCAGAAAATGCAGGGCACAAATGCTTGACAAAGCAGCGGGAATAGTGTATAATGTTAATTTGATAGTATATCCAAAATTACAGTTGATAAAGGAGAAAAAAGCTATGGCAAACACCATTTCAAAAGCAGGATTTCAGAGACTCAAGGAACAGCTCGAGTATCTCAAAAACGTCCGCAGAGGCGAGGTAGCCGAGAACCTCAAGATCGCACGTTCCTACGGAGACCTTTCCGAAAACGCCGAGTATGACGAGGCTAAGAACGAGCAGGCGATCCTCGAGGGACAGATCGCGGAAATGGAGCAGATCCTGGCCACCGCTATCGTTGTTGACGACGACGATATCTCCGTTGACGAGGTGGGCATCGGCTCGATCATCAAGCTGCGCAACCTGGAAATGGATGAAGTAGAGCAGCTTCAGATCGTCGGCTCCACAGAATCCGATCCCGATAACATGAAGATCTCGGACGAGTCCCCGATCGGCAAGGCCGCTTTGGGCAAAAAGGTCGGCGACGTGTTTGAGGTAGAAGTCCCCGACGGGCTTATCAAGTTCGAGCTGCTGGAGATCTCCAAGTGATCCGCACCGCCCCTATCGTTTATCGAAAGGAGTATTAAAATGAGTGATGTAAAGGAAAATACCTCTCCCGCCGAAGAGGAAGCCGCCGAGCTTTCCGCGGAGGAGGTCAACGAATACAAGAGAATAAGAATGGAAAAGCTGGACGCTCTCAAAGCCGAGGGCGCCGATCCTTTTGAGATCACAAAGTATGACGTCACCGCAAGCTGCGAGGATGCAAAGGCACAGTACGAAAAGCTGGAGGCCGAACTCAAAGCCAAGGCCGGCGACGACGAGGAGGCTCTCAAAGCCCTGCTGGAGGAGAACAAGGTCACCGTTTCCATCGCGGGCAGAGTTATGTCCAAGAGGATGATGGGCAAGGCCGGGTTCCTCGATCTCAGGGACAAGAGCGGAAAGATCCAGCTCTATGTGCGCCTTAACGAGGTGGGCAAGGACGACTTCGACCGCTACATCAAGAAGGGCGACATCGGCGATATCGTCGGCGTCACCGGATTTGTGTTCAGAACTAAAATGGGCGAGATCTCTGTCCACGCCCAGAGCGTAAAGCTGCTGTCCAAGAACCTGCTGCCCCTGCCCGAAAAGTGGCACGGTCTCAAGGACCAGGACACCCGCTACCGCCAGCGCTATACCGACCTTATCTGCAATCCCGAGGTCAAGGACACGTTCATCAAGCGATCCAAGATCATCTCAACGATACGCCGTTTTCTCGACGCGAGAGGCTTTATGGAAGTCGAAACTCCCATGCTGGTCTCCAATGCCGGAGGCGCAGCAGCCAGGCCCTTCGAGACCCATTACAACGCCCTTGACGAGGACGTTAAGCTCCGCATCAGCCTGGAGCTTTATCTGAAGAGGCTTATTGTCGGCGGACTTGAAAGAGTATACGAGATCGGGAGAGTCTTCCGCAACGAAGGCGTTGACGCAAGGCACAACCCCGAGTTCACACTTATGGAGCTGTACCAGGCCTACACCGACTACCACGGCATGATGGAGCTCACCGAGAGTATGTTCAGACATATTGCTCGGGAAGTCTGCGGCACCACGACTATCCCCTACGGCGATCTGATGATCGACCTGGGCAAGCCCTTTGAGAAGATGACCATGATCGAGGCCGTGAAGAAGTATTCCGGCGTGGATTTCAGCGAGGTCAAGACTGTCGAAGAAGCAAGAGCCCTTGCAAAGGAGCATCATGTGGAGTTCGAGGAGCGCCACAAGCGCGGCGACATCCTCAATCTGTTCTTTGAGGAGTTCGTGGAGGAGCATCTGCTCCAGCCCACATTCATTATGGACCACCCCATTGAGATCAGCCCTCTCACCAAGAAGAAGCCGGGCAATCCCGACTATGTGGAGCGCTTTGAGCTGTTCATCAACGGCTGGGAGATGTGCAACGCATACAGCGAGCTCAACGACCCCATTGACCAGCGCGAGCGTTTCAAGGCTCAGGAAGAGGCTCTCAGCCAGGGTGACGAAGAAGCCAACCGCACCGACGAAGACTTCCTCCGCGCTCTTGAGATCGGAATGCCCCCCACCGGCGGCATCGGCTACGGCATCGACCGTCTAGTGATGCTGATGACCAACTCTCCCGCTATCAGAGACGTGCTGCTGTTCCCGACGATGAAGAGTTTGGACTAAAAAGTGGCGTAATTACGTGGGTTTTGTAAACCGACAGGCAAGATTTACGACCAACTTACGACCGAATTGTTGAGGACACGTTTGATTAGAAACTGATAATACCGAAGTGGATTTAATATTCTGCTTCGGTATTTTCTTTACAATTATTGAAAAATGTGTTATGATATATAAAGAACGGAATTGGAGGTAAGCAGGATATGGAAAGATTTATAGAATTAGATGCAGAGGATAAGCTGCTCGAGGATGCTGTTAATAAGGCTTTCGAAATGCTATATACTAATGATAAGTATCTTCTTGTAAATGATGTTAGTGAAAGAGCAATTACACATAAATTTGGAACTTATCTTCAGATTTTATTAGGTAATAAAGAAGAATTATGTAAATATGATGTAGATTGCGAGTATAATAAAAATATTGATGAACTCAAAAAAACTCCCAATTTTCAAAATGGTACTTATCCAGATATAATTATACATAAGCGTGGCTCAAATGATTCTAATCTTATAATTATGGAATTTAAAAAGAAAACAGAAAATAATATCGAAAAAGATATACAAAAGATAAAGGATTTTATTGATTTAGCAGGAGACTATAAGTATAAATATGGTTTTTTTGTAAAACTATTAGATGAATATCCGGACGTAAAGCGAATAACGAGGTGATTTATCATTGTCCTTTAATATTTCCGTCTGTGATGACGACGCGGCTCAGCTTGGCTCACTCCGAGACATGCTTGCTGAATGGAATCCAACTGTAAGAATAAACGAATACACCTCCGCCGAACAGTTTCTATTTGGCTATCCCGATACTCCTTGCGACTTACTCCTGCTTGATATTGAAATGGGCGATATGAACGGAATGGATCTTGCACGAAAGCTGCGGAGCAAGGGCGATATGCTCCCGATCATTTTTATAACAGGCTATTCGGAGTTTATGCAGGACGGGTATGATGTGGAGGCGCTCCATTATCTGTTGAAGCCTGTGAATAAGGACAAGCTCTTTGCGGTGCTTGACCGATATGCAAGCCGTCACCCGGCTGACAGCAGAGTGATCTTCCCCGGCGGTGATGAGTCTGTGTGTGTCAATGCCGATAATATTATGTATCTTGAAGCATTTGGTAAGAAAACGCAGATTATGCTGAAAGACAGCAAAGAGGTACTCTGCACCTGCGGTCTGAGTGCTGCCGCTGAAAAGCTGGGGAAAGGATTTGTGTCCTGCCACCGTTCCTATGTGGTGAATTTAGGCTTTGTTCGCAGCATTTCAAAGACGGATATAACGCTTGATAACGGCAGGAAGATACCGCTGGCCCGCAGGCTCTATGACAGCGTGAACAAGGCATTTATCAGCTTATACAAGGAGAACAGACCATGAAAACAGCTATCGTTATTGCAATCATAATATTTGGCATTGCGGTTTTGGTGGCTGTGTTTTTTCTTCTCCGAAAGCTGTTCTACCGCCTTGTTGACAAGCGTATCGCAGAATTCCAGAGCGACCTTATCGCAAAGCAGACCGCCGAAATACAGAATATGTACCGACAGATACAGGAGTGGCGGCACGATTACCGCAATCACATTCAGAATATGAAAAACCGCCTTGACAGCGATAACGGCGAGCTGGAACAGTATCTTGACGATCTGGCTGACGATCTCACGCAGGCGGATACCTCTATCAAGACGGGCAATGTTATGGCGGATGCTGTGCTGAACAGTAAGCTGTCCGTTGCAGAACAGAAAGGCATACGGCTCAATGTCAAGGCACATATCCCGAACGGTGTTTCACTTACCGATGTGGAGTTATGCTCGATACTTGGCAATCTGCTTGACAATGCTATGGAAGCCTGTGAAAAGCTGCCCGTAGACGCACGTTTTATCCGTGTATATATCGACAAATTCAAGGGGCAATTTTACCTTTCGGTGCAAAATTCCTCGCCTGCCGTTGTGCGTGACAAAGGCATTTTTCACACAACCAAAGCAGGCACTCACGGCTTCGGGCTGTTTCGCATTGACCGCATTGCTAAGAAATACGGCGGATATGTGAATCGGCAGTATGAAGAAGGCGTGTTTGCAACGGAATTATTATTGCCAATAAATGGATAAATATGACCATTCATTCCGTATTTTGACCGTTCGTTCCGAAATCCACACGAGCGGTCATTTTTATGTTATACTGAAAGTCGGAGGTGAAAGCGGTGAAACGAGTGAAAATTGAGAAATACAACAAAGAGAAGAAAAAAGCGGCCTGGAAGAAATACAAGGCGGAGCGGGCTGCACGGAAATACGGCTTTTGGGAAAATGTGCGGTATATAGTATCCGAAGCGTGGAAAACCGACAAGCTGACTGTGCTTGCGATATTTACAGGCTTTTTCTTTGATAGGGGCTGTAGTATTGCAGGAATGTTTCTTGATAAATATGTTGTTGACTTTGTGATGAATGAGAATGACCGGCTTAATATAGGCATAATAGTTATTGCTCTGATTGTGGGCGAAAGGGTGCTTGCAGAGCTGTCTAACAGAGTAAACGGATATAACGGTTGGGTCAGTGCAAAAGCATTTACGAGACATATTCAAATGAAGCTTGTGAGAAAAAGCCTTTACACCGATTACGAGAATATGGAGCATACTAATGTAAATGATGCTGCACAAAAAGCACTTACAGCTACACAGCAGGTCGTATATAATATGCTGCGTGATATGAAGATCATGCTTGGCGATATTCTTGCGTTTGCAGCACTTGGAGGAATACTCGCTTATTTGAATCCAATAATGCTGTTGTTTGTTGCCGTACCCAGTTATCTGAGTTACAGGATCAATATTCACAAGATGGATTGGATATGGAATATGTCTGATAACTGGCAGGGTTTTGATCGTCAGATAAACTATATTAACGGTGCATCGAGAGATATAAAGTCCGCAAAAGATGTGCGTATATTCAATCTGCCCCATTATTTCAGGCAGGCAATGAAGCGCTCCTTTGAAAACCGCCTTGGCTGGTATGAACAGCAGGACGAGTGGGTATTCCGTCATGATGTATTGGAGCAGATCGTTTTGTGGACAGGCTATCTGTGTTCTTACGGATATGTGGTCTATCGTGCGTTTACGGGAAGTATCGGTGCAGGAAACTTTGTGCTGTATTTCAATGCGATCTCCCTGCTCTCCAATACAGTACATAATCTTGCAGACCATTACAGCGGCTTCAAATGGCAGAGCGATAATGTTTCCTTCGCAAGAGAATTCTGTGATATTCCCGATAAGACCAACCGTGGCAAGGGCGAACCACTGCCCACCGATGACTACGAAATAGAGTTTAAGAATGTGAGCTATACTTATTACAAGGCTGACGAGCCGACGATCAGAAATCTGTCATTTACGCTCCGCAAAGGCGAACGTCTGGCACTTGTGGGCTTAAACGGTGCAGGCAAGACCACGCTCATCAAGCTGATGTGCGGTCTGTATGACCCGACCGAGGGTGAGATTCTGCTGAACGGAAAGCCTGTCAATGCCTACAACCGTGATGAATATTTTACACTGTTTTCAGCGGTATTTCAGGATATTCAGGAGCTGCCCGTAAGCATAGCGGAGAATATTTCGGGTTTGCCTTATGAGCAGACAGACAAGGAAAAGCTCACTCGCTGCATGAAGCAGGCAGGACTTTATGAAAAGATAGAAAGCCTGCCCGATAAAGAGAGGACACGCCTTGTCCGCAATCTGTATGATGATGCGATAGAGCTTTCGGGCGGTCAGAAGCAGAAAATGGCCCTTGCCAAAGCACTTTACAAAAATGCTCCGATACTCCTGCTTGATGAGCCTACCGCCGCACTTGACCCTATTGCCGAGCAGGAGATGTATCTGCAATATGCCGACTTTTCAAAGAGCAAGGCAAGTGTGTTTATTTCGCACAGGCTGGCATCTACTCGCTTTTGTGACAGGATAATTCTCCTTGATAACGGCGAGATAGCTGAGATCGGTACACACTCGGAGCTAATGGCGATGAATGGCAAGTACGCCGAGCTGTTTGAACTGCAAAGCTCATATTACAATGACGGGGAGGTGGAAGCACATGAGTGACAGCAAAAGAAAGAAGCTGTCTCATAAGGAGATACGACAGCTTGTTATAAAGGCATTGAAGCTTAATGAAAAAGCGGACAAGGGATATACTCTCAGGGCTGTTTTGGATAATATGCTTTATCTTGCATCGGAATATCTTGCTATCGTATTAGTTCAGCAGATCATAAACGGAATTGCAGACGGTAAGAGCCTTAATGAGATGCTGAGGATAACCGCTTTGAATGTAGGTCTGTGTCTGCTGGCATATATTACCTCAAAGATCGTAATGCGAAGGCGGCAATGTCACGAGGCTACACATTCTCAAAACCTGAATAATATGATAAATGAAAAGGTCATGCGTATGGACTTTTCACATATTGAATCGCCCGATACAAACAGCCGTATAGAAAGGACTGTCAACAATATGTTCGGAGGACATAGCGTCAGCAGTATTCCCGAAATAACGGCAGGGCTTGTTTATCACTTTTTTACTGTCATTATCGGTGTAATAATGATACTGCCATCTGTGTTTATCAAAAGCGGGCAAAGCGGAATTGTCGGGTTTATTTGCTCTCCGCTCGGGTTCCTTTCAGCGGCTGCTCTTGTGGCTGTTTCAGAAGTAATAAAGATATTTGTATTCAATGCCCGTTTTGACAGGGCCTATGAGGAGATCCAGCAGAACAAAGAAGAAAATCTCAATAATATGCTCTATAACGCTTATCTGGGGCAAGCATTAAGGTCATACCGAAGCGGTAAGGAAATACGCATATACGGACAGCAGGAGCTTTTTATCGGTGAAATGGAGCGTTCTACCCAAAGAACGATCAAGCTGACATACGATACTTACAAGAAATGCTACAAATATAATCTCGGCTTGCAGCTGATGAATCTGATTTCCCGAATATTTATGTACGGTTATTCTATATTTCGGGCGATATACGGCACTCTTTCTCCCGGAGATGTGATAGCTTTCGTAATGCTGTTCACCCGTATATCAAGCGGCATTACTAATTTTTCGGATAACATCAGTATGTGCCGTATCGCTGCAACATACATTAAAGACGTTTTCGATTTCCTTGAAATGCCCGATGAGCAGTACAAAGGCACTATCCCCACCGAAAAGCGTAATGACAACGAGTACGAATTTGAGTTTTGCCATGTGTGGTTCAAGTACCCGAATACGGAGCAGTATGTTCTGCGTGATGTGAATATGAAATGGCGTATCGGTGAGAAAATGGCGCTTGTCGGGCGAAACGGCTGCGGGAAGTCAACGCTGGTAAAGCTCCTGTGCAGGCTTTATGACCCGACAAAGGGCGAGATAACGCTCAACGGCATTGACATTCGCAAGTATGATTACGATGATTATATGGCGCTGTTCTCGGTAGTCTTTCAGGACAGCAGTCTCTTCGCTTTCAGCCTTGCGGAGAATGTGGCGGCAAGTACCGAGTACGATGCTGAGAAGGTCGAGGACTGTGTGTGCAGAAGCGGTATGTCCGAAAGATTGGACACTCTGCCCGAAGGTATCAGCGCTTATCTCTACAAGGATTTTGACGAACACGGCGTTGAAATTTCGGGCGGCGAAGCCCAGAAGCTGTGCCTTGCAAGGGCGATATACAAGGGTGCGCCGTTCATCGTCCTTGACGAGCCCACCGCAGCACTTGACCCGATCTCCGAACACGATATTTACACAAAATTCAACGGCATTGTCGGCACAAGGACGGCTATATATATTTCACATAGACTGTCAAGCTGCCGCTTTTGCGATGAGATAACTGTTATGGATAACGGCGAGATCGTAGAGCGTGGAAGTCACGATATGCTCGTGACGGCAGGCGGTCATTATGCGCAGCTTTGGTCGGCGCAGGCGGAGTATTATCGGGATACGGCGGGGGAGTTGTTTGAGTAAATAATAATATTCCATACAATTTATCTGACCGTATGGTCGCTTCGGGGAGGTCTCGGAGGGTACTCCCTCTGAGCAGGTAGTACCGCGCAGCTATGCAAAGCCCGCCCATAGTCGGGGTTTGTATAGCCAGCGGTGCTACCTGCCTATGCTTCTCCAATGCCCTGTGAACCGATCTGCAGAGAGCCCCTCGGAGAAGCACTCAGACTCTCAAGGGAGACATTTTCAAGGCTGACTGCAATAAAAGTAAATACATATACCGAAGCGATACCAAAACGCAGACCGATTGGTATCGCTCTTTTTTTGCCCATATTTTTCATACCATTTTCAATTCAAATCAGATTCAGGCGCGTATGCGCCGATGCGATTTTTGGTATCAGCGGTGTTTTTGCAGCGTGAAATTCATCATTTTTCAGTCATTTTTGAGTCAATGTCAGATCGGTAAAAAGGTGGTATCATAAATATTGCGGAGAGGTATGACAGGCATACCGAAAACGCGCATTTTCAGATTGGAGGCAAAAATGAGAGAATTGAAGAACGGAACAAAGATCATAGGCATTGACCACGGCTACGGCAATATCAAAACTGCGAATACGATAATGCCAACGGGAATAACTGCCTACAACACCAGACCTACCTTTGACGGTAACATCCTGCATTACAACGGGATGTATTACCGCATCGGTGAGAGTCACAAGCCCTTTGTCGCTGACAAGTCAAGCGATGAGGATTTCTACCTGCTGACGCTGACAGCTATTGCACAAGAACTGAGGTGTACCTATTGCACAGAGGCCGACGTTCATATCGCTGCAGGGCTCCCGTTGACATGGGTTAAAGCGCAGCGTGAGGATTTTCGGCGCTACATTACCAAGAACAGCAGCGTGCAGTTTGTCTTTAATGATGCTGCGTATGAGCTGAACATTGTCGGCTGTTCGGTCTATCCGCAGGGGTATCCGGCGGTGGTGGACAGGCTCTCGCAGATGACGGGTGTGAACCTGCTTGCGGACATCGGCAACGGTACAATGAACATCATG
Source organism: Ruminococcaceae bacterium FB2012 (assembly GCA_900104495.1). Classification (GTDB taxonomy): domain Bacteria; phylum Bacillota; class Clostridia; order Oscillospirales; family Ruminococcaceae; genus FB2012. Next base: position 99,845 of record FMXS01000003.1, read on the forward strand.
TTTATCAACGACAAGCGTCCTGTCGAGAGCAAATGCTGCACAGAAAAGCTCGGCGTGAATCAATGCGTTATCGCTGCGAAGAATGCAGTAATGGACAGGTTCTGCACCAAGATCGACGAGAGCATTATCGAGCAGGTCATCCGCACGGGCAAGGCGGATATTTCCGAGAGGTATCTGAACTGCATCACCGATACAATAAAGATGTATTGTACCGGGATATTTGAAGCCCTTGCAAAGTATGAGTACGATCCCGAGCTGATGAGGCTTTACATTGCAGGCGGCGGAGGCTGTATCGTCAAGCATTTCGGAGAGTATGATGCAAGCAGAGTGACGATAATCGACGATATCTGCGCCGCAGCAAAAGGTTACGAAGCTATCGCTGACAGGCAGCTTGGCAAGGAGGAGAAGACGTGAGCAATATCAGATGTACAACGCTTCGCTTCAACCTTGATAAGCCCCTTGACCGTGCCGCTTGGGAGCATATGCAGGCTATGGACAGGGAGATATTCAAGTCCTACAGTCAGGCCGTCGTGCTGGCTGTGACGGAGTTTTTTAAAAGGTACAACAGGAAAAATGATGATCCGTATTTTGAGACCAGGGAGCGTGAGGAACAGTTTGTTGAGCAGATCGTTTCGGCTGTGGAAAGAGCTTTGGAAAAGGCTCTGCCCGGGTTCCTTGCGGCTTGCTTTTCCAAAATGGTGATGCCGTATAACGTCGTGCCGGGTGCTGTGGGTATCACAAATACAGGCGAGAATAACACATCAGCCGAGGACATTGATATGGACTTTGTGGGCGGCTGAGAAAGGGGTAAAATGAACAGAAACAGGAACATACAATTCAATATCAGGCTGACCGAAAAGGAGCTTGAAGCATTCGAGAGAAAGCGCAAAGCAAGCGGACTAAGCAAGACTGATTTCTTTGTAAAGCTGATACATAGCTGTAATATTAAGGTGTATCGTTTTGATGATGAAGTAAAAGCTATCGTTCACGAGCTGCGGAAGATCGGAGTGAATCTGAATCAGGTCGCTTACCTTGTGAACATCATGCAGGACGGACTTGCGGTGCGGGAGGTCAAGCATATGCACAGCTCCTTCTGCGAGGCTATGAACAGGCTGTCGGCATTTCTTGACAAGCCGCTTACGGAGGACAGATGCCCTTCGGAAATGTAAACATCAGCTACAAGCCCTGCAGGTCTGTCGGTTCGCTGAAAGCTGCGGCTGCATACATGCTTGGACGACAAAAGCGGCAGCTCGAAAGCGGCATAAATAAAACCTATGAGGGACTCTACACAGCCCTTGGCTGCAACCGTGATAGCTTTGCAAACAGCATTCTTATGACACGGAAGCTGAACGGAAAAAGCTGCTTCAAGCGCAAGGAGAACACTATACTCGCCCACAAAATGTCGATATCCTTTCACCCCGATGATAACGTGAAATACAAGGCGGCATTCGAGATCGCACAGGACTTTGCAGAGCATTTTATCCACAGTAAGGGTTACGAGGTTTTAATAGCCGTGCATACCGACACCGATCACGTTCACGCGCATTTCCTGATTAGCAACTGCAACGTTAATACAGGAAAGTCTTTCCGCAGGAGTCAGCACGACCTGTATGAAATGTCGGAATACCTCGGGCAGAAATGTCTTGAATACGGCTTTACAAATTCGGTTCGGGAGAGCTTTTACAACCACGATATATCGAAGCAAAAGGACAAGCTGACCTTCGGCGAGACGCAGATCCACAAGCGCGGCGAGCAAAGCTATAAAGATGATCTGAGGCAGATAATAAGGCTTGCGGTTGCAGCACCAAACAGCAAGACCTTTGATGACGTTATTCATTTCATTCGGACAGAATACGGAATTGATTGCAGAGTTGCTGGCAACACGGTGTCATATCGGCACCCGCTGTATCTCGACAAAAACGGCAAGCCGATCTCTATTCGCGGCGGCAGGTTGGGGGAGGAATACACGAGAAAGGGCATCGAATTTACCTTGTCGCAGAAGGCTTTGAAAGTGCAGCAACCCCAGCCCGTAAAGGCACCGCAGAAGAAAAAGAAGCTCCGCAGATAAAAACCGCCGTTCCGAAAAGGACGGCGGTCACGCGGGGTTATTCTAATGATAAGTAATCAGGCAGCTTTGAAATACCTGCACGCTCGAAATATTTGACTGCGAGTGCGGCTTTTTCGCGGAGATCATCATCTGACAGCACCTTGCGATAAACCTTGAAGGCTCTGACAAAATGGGAATTTGCATCCTGCACATCACCAAGCTGCAAGCGGATAACGGCGATGTCGAAAAACACATCTGCATAGTCGGAGGACTGTTCGGAACTGACTGATTTTATGAGCTCGGAGCACTTTTGCAGGGCGGTCACAGCTCGGCGGGCTTCGCCTATTTCTGCGAGGAGTCGGGCGTAATTGCGTGACATGATAATAACATCGTGGGACGGTTCGTTTAGTTCTGCGATGATCAGCATAGCGTTCTCCATGCTCTGCTTTGCAGACTCAGACTGACCGTCAGCCTGATAAAGATAGCCCAGGTTCATATTAAGATTTGTGGCAAGCTGCAAATTAGCATCGGCATTGCAGAGCTTCAGCGCACGTTTTTCAAGCTCTATTGCTTTTCGGTAATTGCCGTTGAGTAGTCCCTCGCAGGAGGCTTGGTCGTTCAGCAGTAAGGCGCGGTCATTCGGTGTGCCGAGGGCTTCATCGGATAGCAGATTGGTCATGACCGTGAGCAGCTTTTTCATGCCGCTTGCATAGCGGTATTTCTCCATATATGCGAAGCAGTCCTCAATAAAAAGGAGATAATCAGCCGCGTTTTGCACGATTATTCTATTCGTAATATTCTCGATTATCCCGAACAGCGTTTTGTAATAATGTATATCAACGCCGTGCTGCAAGCAGATTCGATGGATATTATCCAGCAACGGATGGCAGTTATCTATATCGGGGCAAAGGTCGGCGGTTATGATCTCCTGCACAAGCGGGTGCAAGGTGATAAGATCCATTTCGGGATTTTGGATAAACCCAAGCTCGGTCAAGTCGTTTATTGCGTCCATATTTTCAAGGCCGATCAGCTTGGCGAACAGCCTTGCACGGATTCCCTCGGCGGGAATAAAGGCGGCATAGCGCATCACCGACTGCATTTCATCGGAAAGCGCAAACAGCGAAAACAATGTTTTGATGTGGCTGTGATAGGTCGCTTTCTTAGTGTGACCGTCTTTCGTAAGCGTTATCTTGTCGCTCGCATCGGGTGCGGCGGTGCTTTCGGAAAGCCTTGCAAGCACCTCGTCCGGCTCCAATATCCCCGTCTGCAAGAGCCTTGCGGACAGCTCGACGGAGAGGGTGTGTCGGTTGACCGTTTCAATAATGCGCTCGACAGTCGGGCGGTGATTGGGCGTATCGGTATAGAAAAATGCGGCGAGTGATATCAGGCTTTCAAGGTCGGTGATCTCGTTAAGCTCGTAAGTAAAGGCGACCTCAAACCTGCTGCGGGTGGTGAACAGCACTTTGCAGTTGTACTTCATCAGCACATCAAGCTGCGGTTCGTTTGCAGCGGTGGTGTTGAAGTTGTCGATTATCAGAAGTGTGTCGGGTTTGAGTGAGCGCAAAAAGCGGTTGTGCTTTTTGAAGCGTGTAGTATTATCATCAGTCGGGAGATCATCGACAAAGTCCATATCCTCGATGAGCGTTTGCAGGCTGCCGGGGTAGTTAAAGTACAGAATGTTGGTATAGTCTTTTTTGTGGGTTTTAACGTAGGCTTTTGCAAACTCGCTCTTGCCGATGCCTGCAAGTCCGGTAATGAAGATCTTGCTATGAGTTTCGAGCAGATTGTGAAGTTCGGATATTTCGTTATCGCGCCCGCAGAAATGTTTGCAGGGAGCAGGAACAGTTCCCGACATGATAAGTTCGGCGGCAAATGGTGACAGGGTGCTGCTTGTGAGCAGTTTGGGTTCTCTCTTTTGGAATTTGCGCTCCATACCGAACAGCAATACAGCAGATACAAAATCGGCTGTTTCAGTTAAATTTTTCGGAGGATATATTTCTGTAAGTTCGGTTTTCTTTTGATCGGACACCGAAACATCATTCATCAGCAGATCATATATCTCCTGTTCAGCCTTGTGAACATCGGTCATCAGCGGAAAGACCTTTTCTTCGAGGTCGGAAGCAAGATATTCGGCATATCCGTCCTGCAAATAGAAGCGGGTTATGGTCGGGCTGACAGCGTCCCTGCCTTTCAGCCAGCGGTTGACGCGCCCCTGGTCGAAGTCAAAATCCTCATGCTCGACAGCAAACTGATTGAACATCAGATACACAAGCTCGGTCTGATTCGGAGCTTTCGCTTCGCTGATAAAACGAGTTATGATCTGCATGACCGAGTAAAAATCGCAGCGTTCCATAAGACACCTCCCACAGTTTGATCCATAAACAGTATATCACAAAAAGGAGAGAAATGCAATGGTTTACAGTACGATAATTTGGACATAAATTTAATTGAAAGGAATGATACATTGAAGGTTAAGACAACAAACGAAGTCCCTATCTGGGAAAAATCCAACCTCACCCTTGAAGAAGCCGCAGCATATTTCAACATCGGGCAGAACAAGCTGCGTGAGCTTACAAATGATAAGAATTGCAGCTTTGTGATCTGGGTCGGTACAAAAAGACTGATCAAGCGTTTGAAGCTGGAGGAATATCTGGCAAAGGCTTTTTCTATATAAATATAGTTGACATCGGGACACGCTCGATGTATAATAGAAGCATCAAACGTGTCCTCTATGTTATGAAAGAGAGGTTTATCATGGCAATAGAGAGACGCAAGGATAATAAGAAAAGAGTTCTTAAGGAGGGCGAGTATCAAAGGTCTAACGGAACATTTGAATTCAAGTGGCGTGACAAAACAGGCAAAAGGCATTCGGTATATGCAAAGACCCTTGACGAGCTTCGTGAAAAGGAGCTTGATGTTCTGCGGGATACACTTGACGGGATCAATGCCGATGTTAAAAATCTCACGGTAAACAATCTCTACAACAAGTGGAAAACTCTGAAAAAGGGCTTAAAGGACAACACCTTCTCCAACTACAAGTATTCCTACGAGCAGTTTGTTGAGCCGAATTTCGGCAGGATAAAGCTGACCAAACTGAAACGCACGGATGTCAGATCGTTCTACAACAGTCTTGCAGATGAAAAGCATATCAAGGTCAACAGCATCGACTGCATACATACCGTGCTGCATCAGGTTCTGGAGCTGGCTGTCGAGGACGATTATCTCAGATACAATCCGTCAGACAATGCTTTGAAGGAGCTGAAACGTGCGCACAACCGAGATGATGAAAAAAGGCGGGCGCTCACGCTTGAAGAACAGCAGATATTTGAGAGCTTCCTTGCAAACTCAGCGAGATATGCACATTGGCAGCCAATATTCACGGTTATGCTGTGGACGGGTATGAGAGTCGGCGAGCTGACAGGGCTCCGCTGGGAGGATGTTGACTTTGAGGAAAACACGATCAGCGTAAATCACACCCTTGTTTATTTCAGCAGAGGCAAGCAGAACGGCTGTACATTTGCAGTGAACACGCCCAAGACAGAAGCCGGCAAGCGGACGATACCTATGCTTCCGAAGGTGAAGGAAGCATTCCTCAAAGAGAAAGCATATCAAGAGGAGGTCGGGATCACCTGCAATGCGGAGGTTGACGGATTCTGCAATTTCATTTTTGTTAACCGCTTTGGAAATGTTCAGCATCAAGGTACACTCAACAAAGCACTGAAAAGGATGATCCGTGACTGCAATTACGAGCTTATCGACAAGAGCGGCGGTAAGGAGATCACTACGCTGCCGAATTTCAGCAATCACTCGCTGAGACATACTTTCACGACAAGAATGTGCGAGGCGGGGGTGAACATCAAGGCAATGCAGGATATTCTCGGACACGCCGATGTTGAAACGACTTTGGGAATTTACGCCGATGCGACCAAAGACCTGAAATCGAAAGAGATGATCGGGTTTGATGAGTATTTCAAATCGCTGACCAAAGATGATACCGAATAAGACCTTACGACCAACTTACGACAGATTTACGACCGATTGTAAAGAATTACGGAGATCTGTATAAAACCGAAAATGCAGCCGCCCTCGAAAAGCAGGGATATAAAGGGCTGCGAAGGGTTATGAGTTTTCGGGAACGTTTTTCCGACTATGAAGAGCATAGACTAACAAACCCACGTATATGCGCGATTTGAGAGATCATCAAAGGCAAAAAGCAGCCGTTTTACGAAGATTTTACGAAAAGTCGTGAAATTCGTACAATAGAAACAATGACTCCCGCAGTTTCGGACTGCGGGAGTTTTTTTGTGATGATCTGATCACTGTGCTCATTCTCCAAATAAACAACACCGTCAGCTATTTGATTACGCATTTTTTGCAAAATATAATTATTTCTTCCTTTACTTAATTCCAATAAGTGTATTCGTATGTCTCATAGCTTTTTAGTTTGTCTCCGTCATAGCTCTCATATCTCACCACATTGCCGTACTGATCGTATTCGTGGGTAGAGTATCTATCCACCTTATCCTCAGAGCGTTTCTTGTAGTGGATCTCCTTAGTCTCATTTCCTTTATCGTCGTATTCGTAGGTGGTAAGATTAAAGTAATCGTTGACTTGCTCGACACGGTCTCTTGTCAGATTGCCCTTGTCATCATACTCACATTCCTCAATGGTCTTTTCTTCGCCCTTGTCATTATAGGTGATGCTCTTTATCATGTTTTTGTTGGCATCATACTCATATTTGGTAGTCGTATTAATCATTTTGTTGCCCGTAGGCGCATTATCAGATGAATGCATCACAGCTACGGTGCCGTCAGCATTGTATTCATAGGAGAGCTCAATATAGTCGCCGTCATGCATCTTCTGTATCTCAGACGCTTTGGTGCCGTCAGCGTTATACTCATAGGTATACTCGTCATGATCAGTCTCCTTATCGTCCTTAGTACGATCCTTGGTGAGTATATTTCCGTGGTCGTCATAGGTATACTTTTCTACATAGCTTTTTTTATAACCGGAGCCATTTCCTACGCAGTTGTATTCCAGTATTTTACCGTTTTCGTCATAGGTGGTGGTCTCGCTGTAGACCTCCTTGCCGTCACCATCCGTCTTGACTTCCTTTATCAGGCGATCCTCACTGTCATACTCATAGTCAATGTGATAATCCCCGTTTTTGCCCTCAAGAGATATTCTGTTGCCATGGTTGTCGTGAGTAGTGACGTAGATCAATTTGCCCTCTCTTGAATAAGATGTGGTCTTGATAGTGCCCTCAGCCGCTTTCTCACCGTCTTCTGAAGCTGATGAATCATCTTTTGATGAATCAGCAGAAGATGACTCATCTTTTGTATCTGATCCAGTGCTGTCCTGAGCCTTGTCTTCGTTCTTTTCCACCTTGCTCTCAGAGCTTACCGATGAGCTTTTTGTGCTCTCAGTACTATCTGAGGTGTTGCCGCAGGCTGACACTGAAAGACAAATACAAAGTGCAGCCGCTATTGCTGTAATGGTTCTCAATTTCATAGTTATTACCTCCTGAAAAATTTTAGAAATAAAAATGTGCGCAGACACTGATGCGTGTTCTTGTGATAAGGTCAAACCACCTTTGAACAGTGCTTATATGCATATATCTGCATACTATATATCACCATGTTAGATTATAACAGAAATCACAAGCAGAAACAACAAAAAACAAGCAATGTATGTATATTTCTACATTGTTTATAAATATATCTTTTTAAAAGTCCTATGCTTTTGTATAATATGTATAAAGCTACATGTACCAAAAGGAGGGACTACTATGTCCGGAAAGATAGTTATTACTCTTGATGAATACAGAAAATCAAAGGGCGTATCAAAATATAAGATATGCCGTGCGTGCAACTTGCAGCAGACACAGCTTAATGCTTACTGCAACAACAAAATGTCACGCATTGATCTTGATGTTCTGACACGCATCTGTGATTTTCTTGAATGCGATCTGACGGATATTGTGAAGTATTATCCGCCCGAGAAAGAGAAAAGCAAGGACGAGCGCTGATATTTATTCGGTCTGCCGGGGAAACCCTCGGCAGACCTTTTTTATTTACTTCTCCCTTGCCTTGTCGATATTAACGACATCGTTCAGCCTTGCATACCGGGGCTGCGATCCCCGTCTGAATACCCAGCAGTTACCGACAGGCATATACAATATTTCGTTGAGAGGCTTGTCGCAGCGCTCACTGACCGCACGGGCTGTCTGAATGTCGTTGCCTCCGAGGTAGATGTATGTGTCGCAGTTGGATATGATCGTCTGAGCGTCGTGGTCGTAACCCTGCCGCAGCTGTGCCTCGGACTGTATCATCAGCATCACCGAGAGTGCTCTTGATCTGATAGATGAGATCATTCTCGGAAACTCGTCTATGCGGCAGTTCGTTGCGAAATCGTCAAGGATAAACCTGACGGGTATCGGCAGCCTGCCGCCGCTGCATTTGTCGTCAGCGTAGGTACAAAGCTCGTTCATGGCCTGCGTGAAGAAGATGTTCACCAGCGGGTCAAGGGTGCGGTCGGTGTCGCTGACTGTGATGAATACAGCTGTCTTTTCCTTAGCGATCTGCGTGAAGTCGAAGCCGCCCTTTTTCATCATCATTCTAAGCTCCTCGGTATCGAGGGCGGAGAACTTTGCGGCAAGGGTACTCCTTACAGTGTCGTATGTTTTGTACGGTGCGGTATCGACCGCTTCAAACTTCTGGCACGCCCAGCTGTCAGGGTGACAGCGCTTATGGTGACGCATCAGGCTTTGCAGCTCCGAGGACTTGTCGTCGCAGTCCTTGCGTTCGCCCAGCTCTACAAGACGAAGTATCTCCCTGAACGTTCGTTCTCGGTTTGTTTCGATGATAAATGCTATTATCGCCGAGAGCAGCAGCACGGTCATACGATCCCAGTAGGGGTCTGCCTGCGTACCCTCGGATTCCTTGCTTGCAGTGATCGTTGTCGTCAGCTTGGTTATTGCCTGCGTTGAAGGCAGATAGTCCATAGGGTTGTAGCCGTCGCTCCTTTCGGGATGAGTGAAGTCAATCAGCACTACCTTGTAGCCCCTGTCAGCGAGATACGTTCCCCACCTTTTATGCAGCAGTCCTTTCGGGTCTGAGATCAGGTAACTCCCTACGCCTTCCCTTATGTTCGGCTCACAGATGTGTCTTGTCTTTCCCGTACCGCTTCCGCCGACGATAAGCACGTTGTTGTTGAGCTTGGTGTCAAAGTCGTCTAAGCTGTATTCACATCCCTCGGCGGCTCTGAAAACTCCGTTTCTGAACTCGCTTTGTGCAAATATGTTGCTTGCAAGCTTCTCTAATTCTTTTCCGTCCATGGTCATTCCTCCTCAAAGATGTTTGTAATGATTTTGTCGCAGATACCGAATTCAACTGCCTGCTCTGCGGTCATGTAGTTGTCAAATGAGGTAGCTTCATTGATCTCCTCGATCGTCTTGCCTGTGTGCTTGGCGAGTATGCCATTCATCACATCACGCGTCTTGTTGATCGACTCGGAGATCTTTGAAATGCTTGTCGCTGAACCTCCCACGCCTCTGCCGATCAGAACCTCGTGTATCATGACCTCCGAATGCGGCAGGATATACCGATGTCCCTTAGTCCCTGCGGCAAGCAGCACCGCAGCCATGCTCGCAGCCCGCCCGAGGCAGTAGGTATGCACCTCATTTTTAACGCCCTGCATGATGTCGTAGATCGCCTGTCCTGCGATGACCTCGCCTCCGCCCGAGGAAAGGATGACCTTGATCGGCTCGTCAGATTTTGCGAGATAGCGAACACTTTTGTAAAAGTCAACCGCTGTCTGTGAGGTTATCGTATCGTCGATAAGGATCATCCTCTCTCCCAGCAGTTCGCTGTCAAGCGGTATGACCGCCGTGGTGTTTGCGCCCTTGTAGATGTAGGAAGGGGCGCTCATTTTGATGTTTTCCATGTTTGCACTTCCTTTCACAGCTGAATTGTTGTTATTGTTGTTGCTGTGATTACATTGTAGCATCTTTTTCGTAAACTTGGAGTGATCGTCAATCACGAAATGTTTGCAAACAAAAAAGCCGCGTAAATGCGGCTTTTGAGGGAAATATCTATTTTTCTTTTTCCTTGCTTTTGGCAGGGGCTTTCTTTTTCTTTACGGTGTTTTCTCCACGCTCGACAGTCTTGCGGATGGTCTCACCGAATTTATTGAATACCGACGTGTTTATATCATTATAACTGTATTCTCCTTTATTTTCATTAAGAAGGCTTTCTATGTATTTCTCTTTCTCATTATCCGGGTACATACGGCCGGGATCACTGTAAAGGACAAATTTCAGGCGCTCCTTTTTATTGAGCTTCATTCCAATTGCCAGTGATATCAGCATCTCTCTTGTCGGAATGCCTCCTTTTTCGTTTGTAAGCTTTGTAACCGTTGACGGTGATATATCGATCAGTTTTGCAAGCAAAGCGCTGCTTCTTTGCTTGTGTTCATATTTTCCGCCCGAGTATTCGTCATTATCGGTATTCAGCCATTTGTTTATCGTCTCGGCTATCATGTGTTTATAGTATTCCTCTGCCGACATTTGCGTATAGCATTCTGAATACAATTCGTTTATTTCTCTTACAGCAGCTGCATATTCTGTTTCCGGTTCCATGATCGAGAGCATCAGCTTGTTCTCCTCACAGTCAAACTTTTCAATCAATTCAAGCGTTTTGTTAATGTCGGATCGGATATCCTCATCGTTGACAGTTTTCAGGAACGCTTCAAACCTGTTGAGTTTACTGAAAATATATGTATCATCAACGTTTAAAAATATCGTCATTTTTCTGAGCTTTTGCATAGCTTCATTTATGGCTTTTCTTGCAATAAAATATGCCTGCAAAGGATCGTAGCCTTTTCTGCCCGCCGCAAACATATCGATCATGATCGATCTTACGCCTGAATCCGATGCTTTTTTTAAGCACGCTTTGTAGCACTGTGCTAAAAGCTCTGTCTTTAGGCATATCCCTTTGCAGTCAGCAGGAGCTTTTACAACATACATCCGGTAATTGGATTTTTTAGATATATCACTGATCTCGATGCTGATCCGGTCAAACAGCATCGCTTTATCGTATTCTGAGCTGAATATTTTTAAATGCTTTGGCACCCGTGATCTCGGGTATGAGTAATCGTCAATGCGATCATATGCATTTGAATAGGGATTTATCTCCCAACCCGCTAAATATACAATAATATCGGTTTTGGTTTTAAACAGTTCGTTATTTATAAGAGTAAAATAATTGTCATTCATAGCTTATGTCCTCTTTTATCCGTATTTCCGAGCATACCTGCAAAGCCTTGCCGTACTGATATTGTACCACTTCAGCGGCAATAAGTCAATGCTAAGATCTGAGGCAGCAGAAAAGGACGAGCCGTCCGAGACAGCACACGATATTATCAAGGAATACAATAAAAGGTAATGTAGATTTTGAGAAGCTCGATGAAGTGGTAAAAAAACACTTCATAGGAATAAATCTTGATCGTTATCAGTATCAGAATGACATTGTGGACAGGTATCTCAAATCAAAGGTTAGGCTCAGGGAATCGACATATAACAATTATGTATATATGTATAATTACTTCGTCAGGTCAGGCTTCGGTCAGAAGAAGCTGGCTGATATCCGTTACAGTGATGTTCTGATCTTTTACTCCGAGCTGGTAAACAAGAAGATGCTTGCGATCAATACGCTGGATACTATTCAGAATGTTATCCATCCTTCGCTGACTATGGCGGTTCGGGACGGCGTTATCGGGAGCAATCCCAGCGATAATGTGATAGGAGAGCTCAAAAAAACTCTTGGATGGACACCTCCGAAAAAGCATTCCCTGACCATAGCAGAGCAGAACGCTTTTATTTCGTATCTTGCTCAAAACAAAGACAGTGAAGAAAAAACGGCGTACCGACTTGCCTGTCTGCTGCTTGGCACAGGTATGAGAGTCGGTGAGCTGACTGCAATGCGCCGCTGCGATATAGATCTTGAAGCCGAAATGATCCATGTTATGATAGGTTTAAGCTATCGCAGGGATTCCGAAGGGAAATGCGGATATCATATCCATTCCGCAAAAACCGAAGCAGGTATCAGAGATATTCCGATGTTTGACAATGTCAGACAGGTACTTACCGATATCATAACAGAACAGGATGAGCAGGGATGCAGGGACATAATCATCGACGGAGAATCGGGGTTCATACTCAGAAACCGTTTCGGAGATGTTATGTCAGAGAAATCCGTAAACGGGATACTTGAACGCGCACGACTGAGATATAACAAGTTTGAGGAAACCGCCGCCAAAGCGAGCGGAAGAAAGCCAGTAATCCTTGAACACTTCTCCGCGCACAATCTCAGGCACACCTTCTGCACCAGACTTTGTGAAAATCTCGATAAGCTGGGCATAATAATGAGCGTAATGGGACACCACGATGCCCAGACCACACTTGCTGTCTAGAACGAAGTTCATAAAGAGGTGGCCAAGGATGCTTTCAGCGAATTGGAGGGAAAGATCAGGCTGGGGTGAAAAACAATGGCTGAAGTTGAACGAATTTAATTACGGTCTTTGATCCATAGCACTTGAATATTTGGCAGCATTGTAGTATAATAATATAAAACGATGTGTTCCAAAGAAGGAGTAAAGATATTTTTCCGAAAAGATCAAACAACCGGCCGCAATGAATATGAGGTTTAATGAAGTATGAACGATATAAAAAAAGACCCTTTTGATGAATATATTAAGAATCTTCCTCCCACACGCAGGGAAAAGGGAGAGGCTTGGTCTGCCGCGATCGGCTTACAGGATGTGGACGGCTTGAAGCCTTCGGAATACTTGTATGAAACAGCAAGGAAAAATATCGAGGGCGAGATCACTGTCGATGAGGCAGATAAGCTTATAAATGCCTACTACCAAAGCAAGGAAGGCCATACCGAGCACAGTACAGAGGAGGCAGACAAAGTTTCTGCAAGGATCGCAAGGCTGCTTTCCGAAAAAGCCTTTGTGTTTTCTGCTGCTCAGTATATCACCATACACCGAGAACTGTTCGGCGGGATATACTCTCACGCAGGCATACTCAGGGATTACAACATCGCCAAAAGAGAATGGGTACTGGACGGAGATACGGTTTCCTACGGCAGCGCACGCGATCTGCGGGAAATGCTTGAATATGATCTTTCACAGGAAAAAGCATTCCGCTACAACGGTCTTACTATGCAGGAAACAGTACATCATCTTGCCGTTTTTGTTTCCAGACTGTGGCAGATACACGCTTTCGGAGAGGGCAATACAAGGACGACAGCAGTGTTTTTCATCAAATATCTTAGGCAGCTCGGATTTGATGCGGATAACACGCTTTTTGCGGAACACTCATGGTATTTCAGAAACGCATTGGTGCGTGCGAACTATAACAATATCAAAAACGGCATATACGAAACCACTGAATTCCTTGAAAGATTCCTTCAAAACCTTATGTTGGGGGATAATAACGAGCTTCACAACAGAGAAATGCACATCAGCGGACTTTTAACGGGTCATAATGACCCGATAAGTGACCCGACAAATGACCCGATAAAACCGTCTGAGAGAGAGCGGTGTATAATTCAGCTGATAAGATCTGATCCCGGTATCACAAGGGCAGAGATCGCAAAGGCTCTGGGCTGTTCGGAATCCACGGTCAAGAGAGCGATACAGAGCATGGCATCAAAAAATATGATACGCAGGATAGGTTCAAACAAAAAGGGCGAGTGGATAATAGTATAATATGAAAGGCTCTTTTTTCCAGACAGAATTGACATTGAAACAATTGAAAGCAACGTATCTGCGCGGTTTCAGTCCTCTGTTTTTACGAAGAATTTTACGAAAAATGCCCCTTTTATTATGAGATTATATGACATTATATGGCAATTTGTTTGACTTTTTTCAAGGCAAGACGCTGTAAAAAGCCTGTAAAACCGCGAGTTTACGCAATTTGATCATTCTCAAATATGAACGGAGAATGTTCCCGACTATGAAGTCGATCGATTAAAAACACATAATTACGCAGTTTGACGGGCTTGCTTATCCGTGCTGACCCCCAAAAAACAACAGCTGCGGAAAAGGGTCCTAACAAAGAATTATAAAGAGCTGAGACAGGTTTTGTTTGTCTCAGCTCTTTTTGTTGGTATGTTTTTTCTCAGCCGATAAGGCCGGTTCCTGTCAGCGCACTGCTTTGTGCTGAACGCTTCTGTTTTCTGTTATGCATCGGTATGATCACAAGCACTCCGGCAAGGGGATCAAATTTTCCCGAGTGCCTCCGCAAGAGCTTTGCAGGACGAGATAAGAGAACTGTTCTTTGCTTTTATAAACTCTGTATCATTCTCCTTTGCGGCCGTTTCCAGCGCCAGGGCCTGTTCCGCAATGTCAACGGCTCCCACGGAACGGGCGTTGCTTTTCAGGGCATGGACAGTTATCCTGTAATCCTTCCAGTTCTCGGCCTTGCAGAACTTTTCCAGGGCATTTGCCGTTTCAATGCTCGACGACACAAATTCCCTTATCATCTCGTGATAGAAGGTCTCGTCATCCATGCAGTACTGCATACCTGTTTCCACATCGATCCCCAGGGCGGAGAGCTTTGTCAGATCAAAACCTCCCTGCTCCTCCGAAGGAGCACTCCCGGCTCCGGATGCCGCAGGCGCTTCGGGTGCGGGCTTTTCTTTGGCTTCTGCCTCTTTATAGGCTCCCCGGGGCAGATATTCCCGCAGTTCCTTGACAAGCTCCTTGACCTCAATGGGCTTTGAAAGATAATCTCTGAAGCCTGCCGAGAGATAATTCTCTCTGGCACCCACGACTGCATTGGCTGTAAGCGCGATCATCACGGTATGCTCCGGGATCAGAGCTTCTTCCGTGAGGCGCTTCAAGGTCTCGATGCCGTCCATTCCGGGCATCATATGGTCGAGGAACACGATATCGTATTCGTGCTTACGCATATACTCTATGGCCTCCTCGCCCGAAGCTGCGAGATCCGGCTTTATCTTGCAGAGCTTGAGCAGGTTGCTGGCGACTTTGAGATTCATATCGTTGTCGTCCACAAGAAGGATACGCGCAGCGGGAGCTTCTATCAAAGCGTCTCTCTTCTCGTGGTGAGCGCTTTCCTTGAGACGCTTTTCGTAATCGCCCATAGGAGTGTCATCGGCGATCTGCTGCTTTATCACGAAGGAAAACTCCGAGCCCTTTCCGTAGGTGCTCTCGACACGGAGCTTGCTCCCCATAAGATCCAGCAGATTGGTGACGATGGACATACCGAGACCGGTGCCCTCTATACCGTGGTTCCTTACCTCGTCAAGCCTTTCAAAGGATTCAAACAGCTTATCTCTGTCTTCTTCTCTGATGCCTATTCCCGTATCCTTCACCGAAACGCGGATGCTTATATCCTTGCTGTCTCTGCTTTCCTCGCTGATCTCCAAGGTCACGGAGCCCTTTTCGGTATACTTCACGGCATTGGTGAGCAGGTTCATTATTACCTGCGAGAATCTCACATTGTCACCTATCAGAGAACAGGGCAGGCTGCCGTCCACATTGACAACAAACCGCAGGCCCTTGGAATCCGCACGCTGAACGATGGAGTTCACAAGGTCGTTGATAAACGAAGCCGTGTCGTATCGGACGGTGATGATCTCCATTTTTCCGTCCTCTATCTTGGAAAAATCCAGTATGCTGTTGATAAGCGAAAGCAAAGTGTTTCCCGCCGAGCCGATGCTTTCGGAATAAGACAGGATATTCTCGTCCTCCGACTCCCGCAGGATCATCTCGTTCATTCCGAGAACGGCATTTATCGGCGTGCGTATCTCGTGAGACATCTGAGCCAGGAATCGGCTCTTTGCGTGGCTGGCGATCTCATATTTCGATACCGCCTTGACCTCCTCCGTGACATCCACAAATACGCAGATATAGCAGAAGATCTCGTCGAAGCTGTCCTTAACTGCGTTGAGCCTTACGGAATACGCCTTGCTGTGATCCGTGCTCCACAGCCTCTCGCTGACGATCTCCTTACCGGATCTGACAAACATCTCGTCGGCGGAGTCTTCGGCAACATCAAAGAACTCCGTAAGACTGCATCCGCCGAGTCCCTCTTTTTTGGCAAGGGTATCGGCAAAGCGGTTTACCACGGCGATCCTGTGGTCCGTGTCAAAAACGATAACGCCCGTTTCTATGAAATCGAAGACTCTGTCACGGATATTGCCCATGCGAAGGTCAAAGGAGCTGAGCTGTGTGGCGCCGTACCATATAACGATAACGCAGACGGCCGCTCCTATTCCCGAGGTGGGGATCGCTGTCAGACCCAAAGCCGGGAAAAAGGTGTCGGGCAGTGTGAACAGCAGCATTGTGAAGTTCGCAATAAAAACAAACCTCAAAAAATTACGGAGCCGTTTTGCCTTGTTGTTCCGAAGCCATAAGATTCCGAAGGAGAACAGCACAAGGAAAGTGAAGGCGATATATACGGTGTGGACATTTCTGGCGAAGGCCCCGTCGGGATTTGCGGTCCAGCTGGTCCAGCCATTGCTGCGCACAAAGCTGCTGACGTTGTTCTGCGAGAAGAAATAATAATCCACAGCCCCCGCTATTACCGAAAGCAGGCGGAATGCCCGCACCGGTTTCTTTCCGGCGCCGGAGATGTGCGTCACCAAAAAGGTCTCGGTGATAAGGAAGACATCAACTCCGATATCTGCGATCTTCCGGAGGATATAACACATTTCAAAGTCCTCACAGAAGCCGATGCATCCGAAAAATATGCACCATATGGCGGCACTTATGCCGTAGGAGAAAATATATAAACGTATCCTGCCGGCGGCTTCGCGGTTTCTGATATAGAAACTTGCTCCGCAGACAGCCGCAATAGTACCGATTATCAGCAATAAACAGCTTGTGATCCACATTTGCTTGCATTACTCCTCTTTTATTTGATCCCGGTGTGTCTGACCGGGAGGGATATTTTTTAGTTCCGGCCAGCCGACCGAAGATCTGATCTGACCTAAATTATTATTGTAACACATACTTGTTAAGACTGGGTAAACAAATAATAAAGACTTTGACACTGTTTTAACATATGCCCGGACAGTTTGATATGAAAACAGCTCCCGTAACTGACAAAACTGTCGGCTTCGGGAGCTTATTATATGATTTTCTGTTTTCCCCCTCTTGACAAATACCCTGCGGGGGTATATAATATAACTGTAAGATACCCCGTGAGGGTATTTGAAGGAGGGACAGTATGTACGGAAAGAATTGCTGCTGCGAGCGTAAAAAGAAGCGCAGCGAGGAAGAGTTCAAGTCGCTGATGAACAGGCTCAAAAGAATAGAGGGGCAGGTCCGCGGGGTGGAAAAAATGCTGGAAAACGACGCCTACTGCCCGGACATCCTGGTCCAGGTGTCGGCTATAAACAGCGCTCTGAACAGTTTCAACAAGGTGCTGCTGACTTCGCATATGAAAAGCTGCGTCGTCAATGATATACGGGCGGGAAAAGACGAGGTCATCGACGAGCTTGCGGAGACCTTGCAGAAGATAATGAAATAAGAAAGGGACCTTATGGAGCAATATAACGTGACCGGGATGAGCTGCGCGGCTTGCAGCGCAAGAGTCGAAAAAGCCGTATCGGCGGTCCCGGGAGTAAAAAGCTGCGCGGTGAGCCTGCTCACTAACTCAATGGGCGTCGAAGGCACCGCCTCGGAAGCGGAAGTCATCCGGGCGGTGGAAAACGCGGGATACGGAGCGTCCAGAAAAGGCGCGTCCGCCAAAACGGCGGCGTCCGATGATCTGCTGAAAGACACCGAAACGCCCAGGCTCAGAAAGCGCCTTATCAAGTCGGTGCCGGTGCTTCTGGTGCTGATGTATTTCTCAATGGGGCATATGATGTGGGGCTTTCCCGCGCCGGAGGCATTTGACAACCTTGTTTTCCTCGGCGTATTCGAGATGCTTCTCGCTATCGTCATAATGATAATAAACGGAAAATTTTTCACAAGCGGCTTCAAGTCGCTTTTCGGCGGGCATCCGAATATGGACACCCTTGTGGCGCTGGGTTCGGGCGCGTCTTTCGGGTATTCCCTCGCGGAGCTGTTCATAATGATCCTCGCCCAGGGAAACGGCGAACACGAGGTCGTTATGAAGTACGGCATGAACCTGTATTTTGAATCTGCGGCGATGATACCCACGCTTATCACGGTGGGGAAGATGCTGGAATCCCTGTCCAAGGGCCGGACCACAGATGCTTTGAAGGGGCTTATGAAGCTCGCTCCGAAAACGGCGGTGCTTTACCGTGAGGGCGAGGAGATCGAAGTCGGTATCGAAGAGGTCAAGGCGGGGGATATTTTTGCGGTAAGACCCGGCGGGAGCATCCCCGTTGACGGGATCGTGGTGTACGGTTCCTCATCGGTGGACGAATCTGCGCTCACGGGAGAGAGCATCCCCGTTGACAAGGAAGAGGGCTCCCCGGTATCGGCGGCAACAGTCAACAAGTCGGGATATATCCGCTGCCGCGCCACAAGAGTGGGCGAGGACACCACTCTCTCACAGATAATCAAGACAGTCTCCGACGCAGCCGCCACGAAGGCTCCCATAGCGCGGATAGCCGACAAGGTATCGGGGATATTCGTCCCCGCCGTTATGGGGATAGCCCTGCTGACGCTTCTCGGCTGGCTGGCAGCAGGCAGGGAGTTCGGCTTTGCCGCCGCGAGAGCTATCTCCGTGCTTGTCATAAGCTGTCCCTGTGCGCTGGGACTTGCAACTCCCGTGGCTATCATGGTGGGCAGCGGCGTGGGAGCCAGAAACGGCATCCTCTACAAGACCGCCGCTTCTCTTGAAGCCGTGGGCAGAGCGAATATCGCCGCCCTGGACAAGACCGGCACCATAACCGAGGGCAGGCCGGATGTCACAGATATCATCCCCTGCGGCATCACCGAAACGGAACTGCTGACTTACGCCTCGGCCCTTGAATCCCGAAGCGAGCATCCTCTTGCCAAGGCGGTAACGGAAAAGACTTCGGGAATGGACGTCCCGGAGGTGACGGATTTCAAGGCTCTTGCGGGAAACGGCCTTACGGCTTTGCTTGAAGGCGAGGTGCTGGAGGGCGGGAGCTATAAGTATATCTCGCAGAAATACGCCGTCCCGGAAGAATTTGAAAGCCGTCTCGGAAGGCTCTCGGACGAAGGTAAAACTCCTCTGCTGTTTGCAAAGGGCGGAAGTTTCATCGGCATCATCGCCGTTGCCGACACCGTTAAAAGCGACTCGGCGGAAGCGGTCAAGGAGCTTAAAGGCATGGGCATAGACGTGTATATGCTCACCGGCGACAACGAACGCACCGCAAAGGCGATCGGACGGCAGGCAGGCGTTGACGAGGTCATCGCCGGAGTGCTTCCCGAGGGCAAGTCGAGGAAAATATCCGAGCTGAAAAAGCAGGGGAAGGTCATCATGGTGGGTGACGGAATAAACGACGCTCCCGCACTGACTGCCGCCGATACCGGCATAGCCGTGGGCGCCGGAACGGATGTGGCGATCGACGCCGCCGACATCGTCGTTATGAAAAACAGGCTCACGGACGTTTCCGCGGCGATACGCCTCAGCCGGGCGACAATACGGAACATCCGGGAAAATCTGTTCTGGGCGTTTATCTACAACGCCGTGTGCATCCCTTTGGCGATAGGGCTTTACGGCATCGAGATGAAGCCTGCCTACGGCGCGGCGGCTATGGCAATGTCCAGCTTCTGCGTATGTATGAACGCCCTCAGACTGAATTTAGTCAAAATTCATGACCCGGGTCATGATAGGAAAATAAGATCCAAAACAATGAAAACGGAGGAAAAAGCTATGACAAAGACATTGAAGATCGAAGGTATGATGTGTGGACACTGCGAGGCAAGGGTAAAGAAAGCTCTTGAAGCTATCGACGGCATCGAGAGCGCAGTCCCCGACCACAACGCGAACACCGCTGTCATCACTCTCAGCAAGGATGTTCCCGAGGAGGTCATCAAGGCGGCCATAGAGGCTCAGGATTACAAGTTCATCGGAATGGAGTAAGGAGTATGGAGCTTATCCAGAAGCACTGCACGGAATGCGGCGCGGAGCTGACCGTAAAGGAGCTTTCCGGCGAGGGAGAAGTCCCTTTCTGCCCGGTGTGCGGACAGTACCGCTTTCCGATGTATAACGTTGCCGTGAGCATGATCGTCATTAACAAGGAGGACGGGCGCATCCTGCTGATACAGCAGTACGGCAGAAAGCAGAACATTCTCGTGGCAGGCTATGTGAATCGGGGCGAAGCCCTGGAACACGCCGTAAAGCGGGAAATAATGGAAGAACTCGGTCTGACCGTCACGGAGCTGAAATTCAACCGTACCAGGTTTTACGAGCCGTCAAATACTCTGATGTGCAATTTCACAGCCTGGACGGACTGCGCCGAAAACCTTCATCCCAACGGCGAGATAGATTCTTTTCACTGGTTCACCCCCGAGGAAGCCGTGAAAGAGATCAAACCCGAAAGCCTTGCTTCGGCATTTCTCTGCGCTTATCTCGACGAGGAATAAAAAATCTGATCGCCGCCCCGGTCTCCCGGGACGGCGATCTTGAATATATCACATCGGCGAGTATCAAAAATTCGTTCCTTGATCACCGAAATCATAACCTTCGTCCTCTCCGTTATACCAAAGGAAACCGACACCGTCCATTTCTGCTATCCGCAGGATCTCGGCTTTGGACAGCTTTATGCCGCTGATGAAAGGCGTCAGGGTACTGATGTAACTGTATTCTTTCCCTGTAAGCCCCGCCGACTCCATGAAACCGTTGTTCAGCTTCATATAGTATTCGTTCAGCAGCTTGGTCTTTTCAATGCTTATCCTGTCATACAGTTTTCCTATCTCCTGCTGATAGGATATATTCGCTTCGTCGTCAAGGGCATATCCGTTGGCTTCGGCTGCTGTAAGCTCTTCGCTTGTGATGCCTGCGTTTTTCATCGCCTGCTCTTCGATCTGTTTCAGGTCGATATTATCTTTCAGTTCTATTGTAACGCTTATCAGTTCGTCATCCCGCGCCGTACTCAGCACCTTTTTCAGATCGTCCGTTATCGTTTTGAGGCTGCTGTAATTATCGTAATTATGACTCTTAGTTACATCAAGATATACTATAATTCCCTTACCGTTTTGGTGGTCGTAGATCCTCTTCAAAGTCGCTTTGTCAGCATAGAGTTTTATTTTGCCGATAAAAGTTTTTCTGTTAGTGATCTTAGATTCATCAATGTCAAGCTCCTTAATGAATTCATCCTGAGCTTTGTCATAGATCTCTTTCAGCTTTGATAAACGCAGCCGTTTCAATTCATCAGCAGACATCTTATCCTCAAGAGAATCTATCTCTCTGAGAACTTCATTTACCTCTTCTCTTACGCTTCCTGTTTTTAAATTGACCTGGACTTCGACCTCTTCATCACCCATTTTTGAAATATACTCTTCATCGACATAGATGTAATCTTCGGTGTAGCTCTCACCCTGTCTGTCGTTCTCATCCGCCAGCATTATCCTTGCGGACTTGCCTTCCTCCGCAGCCATTTTTTTGATATCCTTTACGGTCGCCCGGATAACACCTTCATCATCCGGCGTGACAGAAAAGTTCTGATTCTCAAGATCACCCGGACTCTGAACAATGCGAATTTCAAACACTTCATCCTCCGACCCGGCATTATCCATAGCCTCCTGCAAGGCATCGGAAATAATGACCTTCCCGGTTTTTTCCGCAGCTGACGAAACGAGGCTGTCAGCAGCAGATGAAACAACGCTCTCCGCAGGAGCGGAGCTGCTTTCGTCCAAAACAGAGCTCTGTTCCGAGGATCCGCTGTCAACAGCAATCTGCATATCCCTGCCGTTAAGATGTAAAACTGCAACTCCGCCCGCAGTCAGCACAAGACAAGCGGCAACAGCAGCGGCAGCGATCTTCGCTTTGGACAGCTGCGGCTTCTGATATTCAAGATAGAAGCCGATAAGCTCGTCATCAAGGCTCCCGATACGGTCTATCAGCATTTCAGTATTCATATATTGACACCTTCCTTTTCCAGTAACTCTTTCAGCTTGTTTCTTGTCCTTAACAGAATCATCTTGACCTTGCTTTCCGAAAAGCCGGTCTTACGGGCTATGTCGGCTATCGGCTCAAAGCAGAAATATCTGCCGATGAACACCAGCCGGCTGTCCTTCGGAAGTTCTCTGACAAAACGGTCAATGATCTCGGTCAGCCGCTTTTCGTCAAGGCGTTCCTCCACGTTTTCTCCGGAGGCTGTCACCTGCTCCAGTTCCTCGTAAACAAGCTGATACTCTCCCCGTCCCCGCTTTTGAGCATTTGCGGCTTTTAAGCGGTTGAGGGCCGTGTTTCTTGTGATCCTTGCAAGGTATGCCGATAAGGAGGCAGGCTTCTGCGGAGGGATAGTTTCCCACGCCCGACGGTATGTATCGTTGACACATTCCTCGGCGTCCTGCTTGTTATTCAGGATATTGTAGGCGACAGTCCCGCAGTAGGCGCCGTATTTGGTTTCGGTCTCCTTTATCGCCTGCTCGGAACGCTCGAAATACAATTTTATAATGTCCTTATCCTCCAACTGTCAGCCCTCCTTATCTGTTGAATGCATTCACCCGGCAAACAGCACCGTTCTTTCTGTGCAGGCCGCCTGCTATATATATAGACAGCTTTTCCGGCAAAAGGTCACAGCTTTCGCATTTTTCTTATACTTTATTATAAGACCGTGACGGAGTCAAGAGCCCCGGGGAAACTTCGTGAAAATGCACTATCCGGCGGGGGAATGTTTGTGCATAACAGCGCAAAAATAAATTTAAGGATTTTTTAATAATTCCCGTGGTATACTGTAATCACAAAAGGAAAACGACCCCGAGAAAACGAAAGGTGGAACTGAAAATGAACAAGAAAGAATTTGCAAAGCGTGTATCCGAAACAACAGGCCTCGACGAAGCTGCCAGCGCCGCCGTTATCGACCGCATCGAGAATTACAACGTTTTCAACAAGAAGGAGAACGACGCTGTAAGAGCAGCTATCGCGGAGACCGTGGGCTGCGATGATGAGCAGGCCGAAAAGATCAGAAGCGGGATCATGTCGGTGATGTCCGGCGAGATAAAGCATCAGATCCCCAAGGCAGTCGCCGCTGCCGCCGCTCTCGCTGCGGTGATACTGCTGGCGGTGAAGCTCCTCAGAGGCAGACATTAAAACAGCACCAGTGAAACGGCCGGTACGGCGTAAAGTACCGGCCGTTTCTGCGTCCCGCGGGGTTTTACACGGGACAAAGCAGAGTATTTTTCAAAAAAGGTCTTGAATGTGCGGGTCCGATGTGATATAATAAGTCTGAAAACGGATGAAACGTCTTTTATGACAAAGGAGAACATATGATAATGAAGAAAAGAATGATCTCGCTTATAGTGTCTGCCGCTCTGCTGCTGGCCGGATGCGGAGGCTCGGACAGTTCCTCCAAGGCGGAAAGTGCGGCGTCCTCGGCGGCTTCATCGGCGGTGACTGAGAGCAAGGCGTCCTCGCCCTCAAATGCTTCAAGCGTGGCGGGGTTCAAGGTGGACGGTACAAAACTGCTGGACGCCAAGGGCAACGAGTTCGTTATGCGGGGCGTCAATCACGCTCACTGCTGGTACAAGGGCGACGATCAGACGGCTCTTGCAGCTATCGACAAGACCGGTGCCAACTGCGTGCGCCTCGTCCTCGCCGACGGCGTACAGTGGGATAAGGACTCCGTGGAGAGCATCAATGCGCTGACGGACAAATGCAAAGAATATCAGATGGTGGCGGTGCTGGAAGTCCACGACGCCACGGGGCGCAATGATATAGACGACCTTCAGAAGGCCGCCGATTTCTGGATAGAGATGAAGGACGCCTTGATAGGCAAGGAGGATTTCGTCATCCTCAACATAGCCAACGAGTGGATCGGCGACTGGAAGAGCAAGACCTGGGCCGAGGGCTATACCACCGTCATCCCGCAGCTGAGAGAGGCCGGCATCAAAAATACCATAATGGTAGACTCGGCAGGCTGGGGACAGTACGGCAAGTCCATAAAGGAAAAGGGCATGGAGGTCTTTGAATCCGACCCCGACAGGAACACCATGTTCTCGGTGCATATGTACGGCTCGGCGGGCAAGAACGAAAAGACCATTGAAGATAATCTGACGGGCGCCACCGACCAGGGGCTCTGCGTCTGCGTGGGAGAGTTCGGCTACACCCATTCCGACGGCGACGTGGACGAAGGCTATATAATGGAATACTGCGACGCCAACAGCATCGGCTGGATGGGCTGGAGCTGGAAGGGCAACAGCGGCGGAGTCGAATACCTCGACCTTTCCTACGACTGGGAAGGCACACAGCTCTCCCCCGACTGGGGTGAAACGGTGGTCAACGGGGCCAAGGGCATCAAGGCGACCTCAAAGACCTGCTCGGTGTTCGGATAACGGCTTTGAAAAGAAAATCTTATCAGAGGGAAGGATAAAAATGGCAGTAATGACATTAACGGATCAGAATTTCAAGGAGACCACTATCGACAGCGGGAAAACTATCGTGGTGGATATATATACCAACTCCTGCCCGGCCTGTGCAATGATGGCGCCGGTGTTTGAACGTGCCTCGGAGGAAACGAATGACGTCGTGTTTGCGGAGGTGGACGCCGGCAGGAACCCCGAGATCGTTTCGGAGTTCAAGATCATGTCGGTGCCGACGCTGCTGCTGTTTAAAAAGGGCGAGCTGGTAAAAAAACACATCGGGGCACTGTCCCCCGTGGAGCTGGATCAGTTCATCTTCGGGGACGATATGTAAAAAAGTATATGTCATAAGCTAAAGCAAATATAAAGCCCGTAAAAACGGGCCGTGGGGACACCCGCCGAAACGGCGCAGATGCGTCGTGCGGCGGGTGTTATTTTAATGATATATCGGTTTGAACAAAATAAAAAGGGATATTAGTGTAATATCGACAAAAAGCAATTTCATATTTTAAATGTTTGTTAAAACACTTGCAAAAGCGGAACAAAAGGTATATAATTAACTATATAACGGTGTGCTCTGCCATGCCGTGGTATTGGTTTTTTAAGAGGCGCGGTGTTGTGTCGTCCGCGGCTCTGACGGCGTGTGCCGTACAATATTTGTAGGAGGTTTTGTTATGAGTGAAAAATCCCTGATCCCGTTCAAGGGCACTCCCGAGCAGGAAGCTGAGCTCAAGAAAGTTATCGAAGCTCACCGCAGCCAGCCGGGCGGACTTATGCCTACGCTTCAGGAAGCACAGGGTATCTACGGCTATCTGCCCGTAGAGGTCCAGAAAATGATCGCAGACGGTCTCGGGCTCTCCCTTTCGGAGGTCTTCGGCGTTGCGACATTCTATTCTCAGTTCTCGCTTACACCCAAGGGCGAGCACCGCATCAGCGTCTGTCTCGGTACAGCCTGCTATGTTAAGGGCTCGGATAAGATCCTTGAGGCCGTTGAGCAGAAGCTGGGCATCAAGTCCGGCGAATGTACTGCCGACGGCAAGTTCTCCATCGACGCCTGCCGCTGCGTAGGTGCCTGCGGTCTTGCTCCCGTAATGACTATCGACGAGGACGTTTACGGAAAGATCACCCCCGATCAGGTCAGCAAGATCCTTGATTCCTATAACGAAGGAGGTGCCGATAAGTAATGACAGTTGCAGATCTCAACAAAATAAAGACCGAGTATGAAGACCTTGTCAAGGTCAGAAAGGTAGTCGAGGAGGAGGGCAAGAAGCTCGCCGAAAAGACCGGCTACCGCAAGCAGATCCTTGTGTGCGGCGGTACTGGCTGTACTTCCTCCGGCAGCAAGAAGGTCATTGCTGCTCTCGAGGACGAGCTCAAGGCTCAGAACGTCAATGACGTGCTTATCGTAAAGACCGGATGCTTCGGCCTCTGCGCTCTCGGCCCCATTATGATCGTTTATCCCGAAGGCTGCTTCTATTCTCAGGTCAAGCCCGAGAACATGAAGAGGATCGTGGACGAGCATATCATCGGCGGCAATGTCTGCAAGGACCTCCTTTATAAGGAGACCGTTCATGAGGACGGCACTATCCTTTCCCTCTCCGAGACCAACTTCTATAAGAAGCAGATGAGAATCGCTCTGGAAAACTGCGGCGTTATCGACCCCGAGAACGTCAAGGAATATATCGCTACCGAGGGCTATCAGGCACTTTACAAGGTGCTGTTTGAGATGACTCCCGACGACGTTATCCAGACTATGCTGGATTCCGGCCTCCGCGGACGCGGCGGCGGCGGATTCCCCACCGGCAGAAAGTGGGCCTTTGCCAAGGCTTCCAAGGGCGACGTTAAGTATGTATGCTGCAACGCCGACGAGGGCGACCCGGGCGCATTCATGGACAGATCCATCCTTGAGGGCGACCCCCACGCCGTGCTCGAGGCTATGACCATTGCCGGTTATGCTATCGGCGCTCATCAGGGCTACATCTACGTCCGTGCTGAGTATCCTATCGCCGTTGAAAGACTGAAGATCGCTATCGCTCAGGCAAGAGAGTACGGCTTCCTCGGCAAGAACATCTTCGGCAGCGGCTTCGATTTCGATATCGAGATCCGTCTCGGCGCCGGCGCTTTCGTCTGCGGCGAAGAGACCGCTCTTATGAACTCCATCGAGGGCCACAGAGGCGAGCCCAAGCCCCGTCCTCCCTTCCCGGCTGTTAAGGGTCTGTTCGGTGTTCCGACTATCCTCAACAACGTTGAAACATGGTCCAACATTCCCAAGATCATCCGCAGAGGCGCAGATTGGTACGCTTCTATGGGTACAGAGACCTCCAAGGGCACCAAGGTATTCGCCCTCGGCGGAAAGATCACCAACGTAGGTCTTGTTGAAGTTCCTATGGGCACCACCCTCCGCGAGATCATCGAGGAGATCGGCGGCGGCATCCCCAACGGCAAGAAGTTCAAGGCCGCTCAGACAGGCGGACCTTCCGGCGGATGCATCCCCGCAGAGCATATCGATACTCCTATTGACTACGAGAACCTGATGAAGCTGGGCTCCATGATGGGCTCCGGCGGACTTATCGTAATGGATGAGGACACCTGTATGGTGGACATCTCCAAGTTCTACCTCAACTTCACCGTTGACGAGAGCTGCGGTAAGTGTACTCCCTGCCGCGTAGGTACAAGAAGACTGCTCCAGTATCTGGAGAAGATCACCGAAGGCAAGGGCGAAATGAAGGATCTGGAGAACATCGAGGATCTGGCCAAGCATATGAAGAGCTCGTCGCTCTGCGCTCTGGGTCAGTCCGCTCCCAACCCGATCCTTTCCACCATCCAGTATTTCAGGGATGAATATGTTGACCATATCCAGAACAAGCACTGCACCGCCGGTGTCTGCAAGAGCCTCGTAAGCTTCGAGATCATCAAGGACAAGTGCATAGGCTGCGGCCTCTGCGCAAGAAACTGCCCTGTAAGCGCGATCTCCAAGACCGATTACATCGCTCCCGGCAAGAAGCTGCCCGCAATGGAGATCGACAAGGCGAAGTGCATCAAGTGCGGCGTCTGCGAGTCGAACTGCAAGTTCTCGGCTATCGTCAAGAAGTAAGTGTAAGGAGGTTAGGTTAAATGGAAAACACAATGGTTCATCTTAAAGTGAACGGTATAGATGTTGAAGTTCCTGCCGGCTCTACAATACTTCAGGCTGCTAAGGCTGCAAACATTGATATCCCTTCGCTTTGCTATTTAAAGGACGTTAACTGCATCGGTGCCTGCCGCATCTGTGTGGTTGAGATCAAGAACAGAAGAGGTCTGGCCGCTGCCTGCGTATATCCCGTTGAGGAGGGTATGGAGGTAGAGACCAATACTCCCGCTGTCAGAAATTCGAGAAAGACCACTCTGGAGCTGCTGCTCTCCACACACAACAAGAAGTGCCTCTCCTGCGAGAGAAGCGAGAACTGCGAGCTGCAGAGACTTTCCAGAGATTACGGCGTTGATGAGGACCGCTTCATCAACGAGGGCACAAGATATGAGATCGACGACAGCTCGGCTTATATCGTAAGAGATAACAACAAGTGCATCAACTGCCAGAGATGCGTTGCCGCTTGTAAGAACCTCCAGAGCATCGCCTGCATCGGTGAGATCAGAAGAGGCTTCAACACCCATATCGGCTGCGCCTTCGACGGCAAGCTGGCAGACGCTCCCTGCGTAGGCTGCGGTCAGTGCATCGTTGCCTGTCCCGTAGGCGCTCTGACAGAAAAGGACAACACCCAGGACGTCTGGAACGCTATCGCGGACCCCGAGAAGGAAGTCGTATTCTTCACCGCTCCTTCTATCCGCGCTACTCTCGGCGAGGCCTTCGGCAATCCCATAGGCACCAACGTTGAGGGCAAAATGGTCGCCGGCATCAGAAGACTGGGCGCCGATAAGGTGTTCAACATGGACGTTACCGCCGACCTCACTATTATGGAAGAGGCCAACGAGCTGATCGAGAGGATCCAGAACGGCGGCACTCTGCCGATGTTCACCTCCTGCTGCCCCGGCTGGGTAAAGTTCTGCGAGCATTACTATCCCGATTTCCTGCCGCATCTTTCCAGCTGCAAGAGCCCGCAGCAGATGTTCGGTGCCGTTCTCAAGAGCTACTACTGCCAGAAGAACAACATCGATCCCAAGAAGCTTTTCGTAGTCAGCGTTATCCCCTGCACCTCCAAGAAGTTCGAGGTAACAAGAGAGGAGCAGAGAAGCGGCGATTATGACGATGTGGATGTAGCACTCACCACAAGAGAACTGGCCAGAATGATAAAGCGTGCCGGCCTTGACTTCAATGCTCTGCCCGACGAGGATTGGGACAATCCCTTTGAGATCGCTTCCGGTGCGGGCGCTATCTTCGGCGCTACCGGCGGTGTTATGGAAGCTGCTCTCAGAACCGCAGCCTTCAAGCTGGACGGCAAGTGCGACGCTCTCGTATTCAACGAGGTAAGAGGCACCAAGGGCATCAAGGAGGCCGAGTACACCGTAGGCGGCGTTACCGTCAAGGTAGCTGTTGCTTCCGGCCTTGCCAACGCAAGAACCCTTATCGATGCTATCAACAAGGGCGAGAAGGATTACCAGTTCGTTGAGATCATGGCCTGCCCCGGCGGCTGCATCAACGGCGGCGGTCAGCCCTATCAGCCCGATACCGTCCGCAACAACGTGGATCTCAAGGCCCTCAGAGCCAAGGCTCTGTACGACCTCGACGATACCATGGAGCTGAGAAAGTCCCACGAGAGCCCTGTTATGGATCTGCTCTATAACGAGTTCTTCAAGGCTCCCGGCTCGCATGAGGCTCACAAGTATCTGCATACGCCTTATGTAAAGAGAGGAAACTGATCCGAGTGCGGATATAGTTAGTTGATCTCGGCACCTCTGCTGTGTTGCGGCAGAGGTGCTTTTTTGTACTCCCGGAAGGGGCTGCACGAGCTTATATTCAGACGAAAAAACGGTATATCTCCCTGCCGGCAGGCGGGGGCGATATACCGTTTTTCGCACTTTCGGATCAATTAAATCGTTGCTGTGCAGCAGTCTCCTTTATCCGATCTTCGTTTTTGATCTGCTGTGGCTTTCCGACGGACTCACGGCAGCACCGAACGGCTGTCTTTTTCTCCTGCGGGGACGCTTCCGGGTTCGCGATGCTCAATGGAGGTGGAGCCGTCCTTTTTTGTGCGGTAGATCATCGGGGTCTGCTGGAAAAATTCCTCGGAAGGCGGATCCTTTAGCTTTTTGGAACGGATCTCCTCCATAAATAGCCGTTCAAGTTCCGGACCGGTAAGCTCTCCGTTTTGAAGGCCGTCGTCAATGTACATATTCTTCAGATTGTCCATTGTGTAGGCCGTTTCGGACTTCTCCCGAGGACGGTAGATCTTCCGATGCTGCTGGAGATTTCCCGCAGGGTCGGGAACGGGGACCTCAAAGGCTTTTTTCTCGCCCTCCAGGAATTCCTCGTGACCCACGGAAGTAACCTGCGCGCCGTCGGCGGTGTTCTCAATGAATCTCACCGCGCTCTCGCTGTCGGCACGGTGGATGTAGCTTTCGTCACTGAGCGTGTTGCTGAATGGAAAGCGGGGATGCTTTTTCAACTCCTCAAGCTCGCGGATGACATCGTGTCCGAGAATATTTGCTCCTGCCGAAAGCACGATCATCACAAACTGGAGGACCAATTGCCCGGTCCCGACAGGGACTCCTGCGCTGCGGACATATCCTACCACCGTATCGTGGGTGCCTTGACCGGTGCCCAGTATCAGCAGGGCGGGATACAAAAGCACTTGAACGGTTATTGCCGACACGGCCAGCACCGTCTGCTTACGGGGAGTATCGCAGTAGATCGCGGACGTTGCCACGAAGGCTGCCGTCATTGCAAAGAAAAAGACCAGATCGGCGGTGTTCGAGGAAAAATGTCCCAGTCTTATGATCGAAGTTATCAGATCGAACAGCGAAACAGCCGCCAGCACACCTGTTACCAGCATGGACAGCGCAAGAAGGCGCTGTTTTTTCTTAGCAGCTTTATACATTTCCCGAAGCTCCTCATCCGGGGCGATGAGAAAATCTTCCTCTGCGATCTTCTTCATGTCGTGTCACGTTCCTTTTTGCGTCACATCAGAACAGTGCGGCTCTTTTCTTCGGAAGAGGCAGACGGATCCTCGCGGGGGCCCTCGTTAGTGGAGCCGTGCTTCTGAGGACGCCAGACGATCGTCTGCTGCTGGAAGAAATCTTCGGGAGTCTCCTCCGGGGGCTTCGCGGGAGCGGTGGCTTTTCTAAGCTGTTTTTCCAATTCCTCCCCCACAAGTTCTCCGTTCTGCAGGCCGTCGTCGAAGTACATTTTATCAAGGTTGTCGAGGATGTAGGAGGTCTTGTCGCTTTCGTCGGTCCACACGCGGGCCTTCTCCTGAAACAGCTCCACAAGCTCTTCCTTGGCAGGCTCGGACTTTTTAACATCGCCCTCAAAGATGTCCTCGTGTCCGCCGGCCACCACCTTTCCCTGATTGAGAGTGCTTTCGATGCGCTTGACTGCTCTGGAATCGGTGGAGCCGTTGGTGAAAACGGCATGGGTAAAGGACTCGTCCCGGCGCCAGTTGTCAAAGGGATACCGGGGATGTTCCCTCAGATCGGACATCTCCTTGATTATGGGCCGTGCGATAAGGTTTGCAACGTTGGCTGCTGCCGCAGACAGGAACTGCACCAGCGTCGGGAAGAAATTCCCGTTTATCAGTCCGACAACAATGAACCCGGCCAATATCAGCAGAAGCTGGAATATATCAACAGCTATGACCAGCTTTTTCTGCATCTCCGGCGTATTGGAGAAAATGAAACTGTAACAGATAAAACCGGCGACCATCGAAAAGCCTGTCAAACCCGCTCCGGCGTTGCTGCCCACCATATCGGGAAGGAGCACGCCGCCTAAATAGATATACGCAAGCATCGGCAGAGAGATAAACTTTATCACAGCCTTGTTATGCTTGAAATGCGCCCTCAGCTCCTCGTCGGGCAGGATCTTAAGATCGTCCTTGTTGAGCTTTTCCATGGGTTCTCCCCCTTCATCCGGAATGAGTTCCGGTTTACTTCATCTGCGCTGCAAGCTCGTTGAGATACGCCAGCCCCGCGGGATCGTTGGCCCCGAGGGAAACGTTCGGATTTGCGGAGATATAGGCGTTGGCGCGTCTGCCCTTGCCGATAAGCAGTCCGAGGCAGTCTGTGAGATAGTATTCTCCCTGAGCGTTGTTGGGAGTCAGCTCAAAGAGGACGTCCAGCAGGTCGGCGGTCCTGAACCAGTAACATCCGGAGTTGATCTCCTTGATCTTTGTCTGTTCGGGAGTGCAGTCCTTCTGCTCCACGATGCCGGAGATGCCGTCGGCGGTGCGGATGATCCGCCCGTAGCCGGCGGGATCCTCCTTTTCGGAGGTCACGACGGTGACGGCGTTGCCCTCCTTCGTATGGAGATCGAGGGCGCCCTTGATAGTGGGCGGGTCGATGAAAGGCGCGTCGCCGCAGAGGATCAGCGTGTTGCCGTCCTTGTGGGCTTCAAGGAAATCCTTGGCCATCTGAACGGCGTGGCCCGTTCCGAGGCGCTCCGACTGGAGCACGGTGACGATCTCCGCACGGCTGTTTCTGCCGGCAAGGAACTCGTCGATCATTTCGGCCTTGTGGCCCTTGACCACGCATATCTTCCGGCAGCCTGCGTCCTCGCAGGCGGTGATGACCCAGTCCAGCATTGCTCTGCCCTGGACCTGACAAAGCACCTTCGGGCCGTCGGACTTCATTCTTTTGCCCTGCCCTCCGGCAAGGATTATAACATTGTTTTCCATATAGGTTTCCTCCGTTAAATGATTTTACTCTTTCCGAATACAGTATAGCACATCTTCTTTAAAAAGTCAAATTGAAGGCGAGGAGAGGCTATTGCTTGAATTTATACAGCTATATTCGTCATTAATAACAGAAACGTACTCGAAAGTTTGTAATATATAACATAGAAAAATTAACATCTTTCTGTTATAATAAATTGTGTATACATTCGTTTTGACTCTCGAAAGGATAAATGATATGAAAAAATTAAACTATAAAGCTGCCGCTCTGATACTGGCTGCGGTCACCGCCTTCTCCGCTTCGGGATGCTATCTTCTCCCGGACGAGGAAGAGGTGCTGGCACCGCCCGTGGTCAAGGCCAGCGAGGTGAAATACTCCACCGTCACCGCCAAGAAAAAGGACCTGGAGAAAAAGCTGGTGAACTCCGGCACCGTCACCGCCGAAAAGCAGTATATGCTCACCTACGAAAAGCAGGGCGGGACTATCAGCAAGTTCTACGTTCACGCGGGCGACAAGGTCAAGAAGGGCGACCCGATCTGCGAGCTGGACACTACCGAAGTGGATTATCAGATCACCGAGAAGGAGCTTTACAAGAAGCGTGCCGAGCTCAACACCACTATCGTATGGCAGAACGGCGGAACTCAAGCCGCCGTGGATAAAGCATATGTCGAGGTAGAGCTGATACAGAACGAGCTGGATAAGCTCTATGAAAAAAAGAAACTTGCCAAGCTCACCGCTCCCGTGGACGGCGTGGTATCACAGATCTCGGATGTCCGCGTCGGAGACAGCGTGGGAACGGGGCAGAACATCTGCACGGTCATCGACACCAGGAATTTCTACATAGCTATCAAGCCTACCGACCCTTCCCCCTTTGCCATTGACACGGAAGTCAAGGTCAAGCTGGGAGATAACGAGTACACCGGCGTGGTGTTCATGAACCCGCAGGAGCTTCTCAACTACAAGGAGCAGAATGCCGACGACCACGACAAGGAGGACAAGACGGGCATCACCTACGAGGCCAACACCGTTTACATCCGCTTCAAGGACGAAATGCCCACCGATGCCGCCGGTCAGCTTGCGGACTGCATCCTCGTGCAGGACAGCGTCAAAGACGCGATAGTCATATCCAACAACCTTATAAAGACCGTGGATAAGCAGAAGGTGGTCTACGTCCTCAAGGACGGCGAAAAGGTGGCGGTGCCCGTGGAGATCGGGCTCAAGACCGGTTCGCAGGCGGAGATAATCTCCGGCATAAACGAGGGCGACGAGCTGATTCTCAGATAAAACACAGTTTCATCCGAGGGAAAGGAATTTATCCAGATGCTTACTTTGCTTTTCCGCAAAATGCGGAATACCAAATGGATGGTGCTGTGTCTGCTGATAGGCTTTATCATGGCAAGCGCTATGATGAGCACCATACCCATATATATGAACGCCTCGCTTCAGCGTATGCTGGTGAAGGATATGGAAGAGTTCCAGCTGGAGAACGATATCTATCCCGGAGCCTACAATACGACTCACGAGCTGAAAATGGATATCTCCACCGCCGCACAGCGGGAGGATATCGAAAAGATCTCAAAGCTGGTCTCGGACTCCTATGAAGAACTGGGATGTCCCGCCGAAAATCAGAAGACCTATATTGCCGACGATTATCTGCTGGTGACCTCAAAGTCGCTGGACGATGACGCCGCCGCTCCGAGACTGGGCGTGGGCGGCATGACCGGCCTTGAAGACCATATCACCATGGTAAACGGCAGGATGTACGAAAAGGGCCTCCGCGCCGACGGAGTCTTTGAAGTCATCACCACCGAGAAGGCGCTGAAGCTCACACGTCTCACCACCGGGACGGTCTACGAGATAGCCAACGTGTTCCACCCGGAAATGACCGTAAAGATCGAGATCACGGGCACCTTCACCGCCGCCGAGAGCGACAGCTACTGGTCCGAGGGGCTGGATTCCGTATATATGAACATGATGTTCATGGACTACGACACGCTGTATAACGATGCTATGGGCACCGGGAACATCAACATCACTTCCTTTGCTCAGCGCTATGCTATGGATTACCGCAAGCTGGATATGAACAACGTCTCCGGCCTGCTGGAGATCTGCGACAAGCAGGCGCAGACTTACAGCAAGTCAAAGGTCAAGTTCAATATGCCTGTCTCGGAGATCCTGCGGGACTACGGCGACCGTGCCGCAAGGCTCCGGCTGATACTCTGGCTGGTGCAGATACCCGTCATCATGATGATACTGGTGTATCTGTTCATGGTATCTCAGCTCAACGTGGAGCAGGAGAAAAACGAGATCGCGGTATTCAAGAGCCGCGGCGCCAGCAGATTGCAGATAATGGCGATCTACGCGCTGGAGTCGCTGATACTGGGAGCCGTAACGGCGGTCATCGGGCCCTTCGCGGGCATGGGGCTCTGCCGTGTACTGGGCGCCTCCAACGGTTTTCTGGAATTCGTCAACCGCAAGTCCCTGCCCATTTCTCTGACGCTGGAAGCCTTCATCTACGCGCTGGCGGCAGTTGCGGTGTTCTTCATCACCACTATGGTGCCTATCGTTCCCGCGACAAAGACATCTATCGTCGAGCACAAGCAGTCCAAGACCAAAAAGCGCCGCTTCCCGCTTTGGGAGAAGCTCTGCCTTGACTTCATACTGGTGGGCGGCTCCGTGGGCTGGCTGATATACTACAACGATCAGCAGAAAAAGCTGATCGACAGCGGCATGAGCGACACCACCGCCGCTATAAATCCTCTGATGTTCATTGCCTCCACCGCCTTTATTCTCGGGCTGGGACTGTTCTTCATAAGAGTGTACCCATTCCTGATACGGGTCATTTCAAGGCTCGGCAGAAGGATATGGTCTCCGGCGGGATATGTTTCCCTCAACAACATCGGACGTCTTGCCGGCGGCAGGGAAAGATTTCTGATGATCTTCCTGATACTCACGGTCTCGCTGGGTATATTCTTTGCCAATACTGCAAGAGCCCTTAACCGCAGTGCCGAGGAAAGAGTTTCCTACGCCGTGGGCGCGGACGTGACCCTCTCCGAAAAGTGGGAGAACAACAAGGTCAAGAGCTCCGGTCCCCCCGCAGCCGGACAGCCTGTCCACGTTGAGGAGGAGGAAGAAGAGGAGGACGCCAGCACGCTTTCCTACGTCGAGCCGGTGTTTGAGCGGTTCGAGGACCTCGCAGGCGTGAAGAAGGCCGCAAAGGTGTTCATCAAGGACAAGGTGAAGATACAGGCGGACAAGATGAAGGTCACGCCTATCGTTCAGGATAACGGGAAGAAGTCCAAGGACGACCTCTTCGGGGAGTATCAGAACTCCACCCGGACCAGGAACTACACCAACAAGGTACGGCTGATGACCATCGTTCCCAGCGACTTCGCTCAGGTATGCTGGTCCACGGACAGGCTGCTGCCTACCCATATCAACAACTACATCAATGCGCTTGCGGATTACAACGCCGGCGTCATCCTGTCAAGCTCTTTCAGAGACAAATACGGACTGGAGCTGGGCGACACCGTGAAGTGCAGCTGGGGCAGCAACGAGGAATTTGAAGCTACGGTGCTGGCCTTCGTGGACTACTGGCCGGCCCTCAACCCCTACGAGCAGGCCGACGACGGCAGCTATCTCGATTTCGCGGTGATGAACTATGACTACGTCCGGGTGCAGACCTCCGTGGAGCCTTATCAAGTGTGGCTCGACCTGGAGGACGGCGCCTCCACCGAGGAGTTTTACAAGTCCATTTCGGCGGCGGGCATCAAGCCCACCGAGATCAATGTGCGCAGTCAGAAGATCATCTCGGAAAAGACCGACCCCATGCTCCAGGGCATGAACGGCGCTCTTACGCTGGGCTTCATCATCATTATGATAATGTGCATCATCGGCTTTTTGATCTACTGGATACTTTCCATAAGGTCACGGACGCTTCAGTTCGGCATCCTGCGGGCTATGGGCATGACCTACGGCGAGATAATCGCCATGATCGTCTACGAGCAGATACTTGTTTCGGGAATGTCGATACTGGCGGCGATCTTCGTGGGCGGCGGAGCCAGCGATCTTTTCGTTCCGCTGTTCCAATCCCTTTACAGCGCCTCGGAGCAGGTGCCCGCCTTTGCGGTCATCCCTCAGCGAAGCGACTACATCAAGCTGTATATCATCATACTGGCTATGCTGCTGACAGGCTTTATCGTCCTGGGAAGACTGATCTCGAGGATAAAGATCTCCCAGGCTCTGAAACTGGGCGAGGACTGACGACTTTCAAACATCCGATATTTTCCGCCGCCGTGCAGGCACTTCTGCACGGCGGCATTCTGTTTCCGTCCTCTGACATCTAATTTGATAAAAAACTGTTGTAAAATCCTGGGGAATGTGATATACTGTTAAAAGGTACACTGTCTCCGATGCTTTCGAGGAGGGATCATTATGCTGAAAAGGATATGCGCGTTCTTTACCGCCGCCGTGATCGCGGTGATGATACCGCTGGGTGTGTTTGCGGAAAGCAGTACTTTGCAGGAGATCGCTTACCGCGAGGTCAGCATCCCCGTGCCGTGTAATGTTACGGTCATGGGGGATTCCATTGCCACCGGCTTCGGGCTGGAAGGCTATGCCGCGGGCAAGGGCAGTCCGCTGTCCTATGCGAATATCCTCAAAGACAAGTATTCCAAACAGCTGCCCTCCGACTGCACCTTTGAGCTTACGAATTTCGCCGTGGACGGCTACACCTCCGACGATCTGCTGAAACTGCTGGATTCCGGGAAGTGCGACGAGGCCCTTTCCAAGGCCGGCTGTGTTCTGATCTCCATCGGCGGGAACGATCTGCTCCACGCCCTTTGGGACACCCTGAAAGAAGCCGGCATCACCTACGAAGGCGGAGAAGTCGGGGCCAAGGATCTGCTGAAGATTCTTACCTCCCTCGGCAAGCTCAAAAAGAAGCTGGACGAGAACCTGCTGATCTTTGACCAGAACCTGCCGAAGATAGCCTCTTACATCCGGACCAAGTCGAAGGGAGAATTCTTCATCCAGACCCTTTACGATCCCCTGGAGAGCTTTTCGATGATCCCCGGGATAAGCAGCATCGCCAAGGACAAGATTGGCAGGCTCAACGAGATCATCAAGGGTCACGCCGGCGACCCGGCGGCGGGATATTCCGTCTGCGACGTGGCGCCGGAATTCGTCGGCAAGGCAAACGAGCTGACCAACATCGGGAAGATCGACATCCACCCAAATGCCCAGGGCCACAAGCTGATCTCCGAAGTCCTTGACAAGGCGATCACCGCCAAGAAGTACAGCTATATGCAGGAATATGTCATAGAGCGGAAAATCGAGTCCGAGCCCGCCGATGCGGCGTCAGTGGACAGCGCCGTTTCCCTCCAGGGCAATTCCACGGTGATGATCGCGGTGATCTGCTCGGTGTGCGCTATGGCGGCAGGGGCGGCGGCTATGTACCTTATAATCAAAAAACGCCGGTGAACCGGCACGAAAGGAAATTGTAAATGAAGGCATATCTCATTGATTTTGAAAACGTGAAATCCAAGGGGCTGACAGGCATCGAACAGCTCTCGCCGGACGACAAGGTCATCATCTTTTACAGCGAGAACTCCGACACTATCAGCTTTGAGATGCACCGCAAGGTCATGACCTCCACCGCGGACATCGAGTATCTCAAGGTGCGGGTCGGCGGCAAGAACGCTCTGGATTTCCAGCTTTCTACCCTGCTGGGCTACCTGCTTGCCAAGGAGCTTTACACCCACATCTTCATCATCAGCGGCGACAAGGGCTTTGACAAGCTCCACGATTTCTGGAACGTCAGCTTCGCGGACAGAAATTCCGTGACCGTGTTCAGAACGCCTACTCTTTCGGGAGCTGTAGCTTTTGCAAACGCCTCCAAGGGAAAGAGGATCATCCCCGAGGAGCCCGAGACCGAAGAGCCCGCTGTGGAAGAAATTCCCGCTGAAGAGCCTGAGGTACAGGAGGCTCCCGCTGAAGCATCAGTTCCCGCAGAAGAGCCAGTACCCGCAGAAAATCCCGCGGAAGAGCCCGCTCCCGCAGAGCCGGAAGAGGAGCCTGTCCTTCCGGAGGAGGTCAAGGTGACAAAGGCCGCCCGCAAAAGAGGCAGAAAGCCCCAATCGGCGGCGGAGCTTATACATAACGCTCTGCTGGGCATACTCGACCTTTCCGACAAGGAGGCCGAGGACATCCTTGCCTGTGCCGCAGAATCGGAGGACAAGGAGGATTTCCACAACCGTCTTGCCAAGATCTTCAAAGGCCACGCCACTGACATCTACAAGGTGCTGAGGCCCAAGTATCTGCGTATCAAGGAGGCTATCGAGGATTCCGAAGCTCCCGCAGAGAAGGTGACCGTCCCCGAGAAGGCCGCCGAGCCCGTCATGGAGACCAAGCCCGTCAAGGAAAAGGCCCCCGCGGAGCCGGTGAAATCCGAGCCTGTCAAAAAGTCCCGCCTCAACGACTCCGAGCTGTTTGACCAGTTCCTCAAAGAGTGCGAGGAAGCCAGCAAGCGCTCCGACGCTTACGAATACGAGCCTCACGAACAGCTTTCTCCCGAGGAGGCCGCTGAGACAGTCCCCGAGGTGACTCCCGAGCCCGTCAAGGAGGAGCCCAAAAAGGCCGAGGCCGCTCCCAAAGCCCGCAAGCGCAGCCCCCGCAAAAAACCGTCCAAAGCCAAGACCTCAAAGCTGGCGGAGGAGCTTTCCAAGCTGCTGGAGGGCCAATGCACTCCCGAGGAGATAGCCACCGTGGCCCGTCTTTTTGAGGAGACCGATACCAAGCAGAAGCTCTATCTCGGAATCGTCAAGGAATACCGCAAGGACCGCGGCTGCGAGATCTACAAGCTCATCAAGTCGGATTACACGGTGCTGGCATCCTTTAAGGAGATCTGAACAAAAGTTAACAAAGTCCGTCCGGAAGAAACCGGGCGGGCTTTTTTCGTGTGCGGGAAAATATGCATATAATTATTCTTTTCGTTCATATAATATCGTTGAATGGACAAAGGCACTGTGATATAATAATGATATTAGGTGTGGCTAACTCCCAGGAGGGAGCCTCACTATCACGGAAACAGAGGTAATGTAAATGACGCTCCGAGAGCTTCAGACAGGCAAAAGCGCAAGGATAACCGCCGTAGGCGGAGAGGGTGCGCTGAGACAGCATTTTCTTGATATGGGCATGATCCCCGGGACGGAGGTCACGCTGGTAAAATTCGCTCCCATGGGGGACCCTATGGAGCTTCGGCTCCACGGGTACGAGCTTACTCTGCGGCTGGACGACGCCGCAAAAATAGATATCGAGCCCCTCAGTTCCGACGAAAGCACGGCTGATGACGGTCAGGGACGGACGCATAAAAAGAAAGTGGCTCACCCCGGTCTCGGTGAGAGCGGTGTGTTCCACACCAAGGGGGACGGCGATCCCCTGCCCGACGACACGGTGCTGCGCTTCGCCCTCGTGGGAAATCAGAACAGCGGCAAGACAACTCTTTTCAACCGTCTTACGGGCTCGAACCAGCACGTCGGGAACTTTCCCGGAGTCACCGTTGACCGCAAGGACGGAGAGATCAAGGGCCGCAAAAACACCCTTGTCACCGACCTGCCGGGCATCTACTCCATGTCGCCCTACACCAGTGAGGAGATCGTCTCCCGCAGCTTCGTGCTGGACGAGAAGCCCCACGCGATAATCAACATCGTCGATGCCACCAACATCGACCGCAATCTGTACCTTACCATGCAGCTTCTTGAAATGAACATCCCCATGGTGGTGGCGCTGAACATGATGGACGAGTTCTCCGCCAACGGCGGCAGCGTGGACATCAACGCCATGGAGCTGATGCTGGGCGTCCCCGTGGTGCCCATTTCGGCAGGCAAAAACGAGGGCATCGAGGAACTTATCGAACACGCGGTACACATCGCCCACTATCAGGAACGCCCGCTTCGCCGGGATTTCTGCTCCAAGGACCACAACGGTGGCGCCGTACACCGCTGCCTTCACGCTATCGCGCATCTGATAGAGGACCACGCCGAAGCCGTGGGCCTGCCCATACGCTTTGCCGCCAGCAAAGCCGCCGAGGGTGACTCCCTCGTGCTTGAAAAGCTGACCCTCGACGCCAACGAGAACGAGACCATAACACATATAGTGGCCCAGCTTGAAAAGGAGCGGGGCCTTGACCGCGCCGCGGCTATCGCGGATATGCGGTACAGATATATAACTTCGGTATGCAGCGAAACGGTGAAAAAGCCTCACGAGAGCCGTGAGCATATCCGCAGCCGTCAGATCGACAAACTGCTGACCGGCCGCTTCACCGCTATCCCGCTGTTCATTCTGATAATGGGACTGGTGTTCTTTCTGACCTTCAACGTCATCGGCGCGGGACTGCAATCCCTGCTGGAAATGGGCGTGGACAAACTTACCGAGACCGTGGACGAACTGCTCACCAACGCCCACATCCACGAGGCGCTGCACAGTCTGATAATCAAAGGCATATTTGCCGGAGTCGGCAGCGTGCTGAGCTTCCTGCCTATAATCGTTACGCTGTTCTTCTTCCTTTCGATGCTGGAGGACAGCGGATATATCGCCCGTGTGGCCTTCTTTATGGATAAGCTGCTGCGGAAGCTGGGACTTTCCGGGCGGAGCATCGTGCCGATGCTTATCGGCTTCGGCTGTACCGTTCCCGCCGTTATGGCCACGCGGACCCTCCCCAGCGACCGTGACCGGAAAATGACTATCCTGCTGACGCCCTTCATGAGCTGCACCGCCAAACTGCCTATCTACGCATTTTTCGTAAATGCCTTCTTCCCCGGCAAAAAGGCGCTGATAATGACGGCACTCTATCTGCTGGGCATACTTACGGGTATTTTTGCGGCCTTTATCTACAAGGGGACGATATTCAAGGGCGAACCGGTGCCTTTCGTCATGGAGCTGCCCAACTACCGTCTGCCCACCGCCAAGAACGTGCTGCGGCTGCTGTGGGAAAAGGCCAAGGACTTCCTGACCCGGGCCTTCTCGGTGATACTTATCGCCACGGTGGCGGTATGGTTCTTGAAGAGCTTCGATTTCTCCTTCAACATGGTGACGAACTCGCAGGACAGCATACTTGCGGTCATCGCGGGCTTTATCGCTCCGGTGCTGATACCTCTCGGGTTGGGCGACTGGCGGATAATGACCGCACTCATCACCGGCTTTATCGCCAAGGAGAACGTGGTCTCGGTGCTGGAGGTGCTTTATCCCGGAGACGTGACCTCTTCCCTCACGGTGCTGGGTGCGGCTTCCCTGCTGGTGTTCTCGCTGCTCTACACGCCCTGCGTGGCGGCGATAGCCTCCGTAAGGCGGGAGCTGGGGGGCAAATGGGCGCTGGCAACGGTGCTCTGGCAGTGCGGCATCGCCTGGTTCATGGCGCTGGCCGTAAGACTTATCGGAATGGCATTGGGGGCGAGTTAATATGGGATTCAGCGACATTCTTATCATAATACTGCTGATACTGGTGCTGGGGCTCTCCCTGCGCACTTCTCTCAAACGCCGAAAGAGAAGCGGCGGCTGCGGATGCGGCTGCGAGGGCTGCGCTATGGACTGCGGGAAAAAGTCCAAGCGATAAATCGGTTCAAAAAATATTTTCTCCTGTGTGAAAAATTTATATAAAAAACGCTTGATTATTACGCCGGAATATGTTATAATTGATTATATAAAACGTTTGCGTTGAATACTTTAACGTGTTACAGCGATAAAAAAGGAGAGAATGAAATTGAATTGTTCCGCCGATACCGCCTTTGTGTGCAAGGGGATCGAGTGCGTAAAGCTCACTGCGGGACGGTATTTTGCCGTCATCTCGCCGCTGACCGGCAGCAGCGTCCTCAGATTCTTTGACACCGAAAATAACATCGAGGTGTTCCGTTACAGCGAAAAATGTTCGCTGGCTCAGTATAACAAGGCAAGAGAGATCTGGGGCCTTCCCACTCTCTACCTTCCCAACCGCTTCGACGGCGGACTGGTAAAGACCTCCGACGGAGAGTATCACCTGCCCGTGAACGAAACACTTTTCGGAAACCACCTCCACGGCTGGGTGCATAAGAGAGCCCACAAGCTGGAAAGTGCCTCCGCCGAGAACGGCAAGGCCGTCTGCGTGACTTCCTTCACCTTCGGCAAGGAGGACGAGATGTATTCCTGCTTCCCGCTGGATTTCAAGATTACCTACACCTTTGAGCTTTCCGAGGAGGAGGGTCTGAAGCAGACCGTCAAGCTGGAAAACCTTTCGGACAAGCGTCTGCCCGTTTCGATCTGCACTCACACCTGCATCAACGCGCCTATCGTGGTGGGCGGCAGGCTGAACAGCCTTAGACTCACCGTCCCCGTCAGCGAAAGATGTGAGCTGGGTGAGAGATGCCTTCCCACCGAGAAGCTGCTTCCCCTCACCAAGAAGGACCTCAGATATGTGAACGGCTCAAAGAGGCCGGTGCTCCACGTCATCGACAACGAAATGTATACCGCTGCCGAAGGCAAGCTGGACGGCAAGCCCTTCTACGGCGTCACCGTCACCGACAAGCACAGCGGCAAGCGCATCTGCAACGAGGTCAGCCGGGAGTATAAGTTCTGGAATATGTGGAACGACCGCGGGGGCAAGGGATATTTCTGTCCCGAGCCCATGACCGCTATGATCAATGCCGTAAACCTCAAGCTCAAGGGCGATGTCAGCGGACACCGCGAGCTCAAAAAGGGCGAGAGCTTTGAGTGCTGGCAGAGATTCTTCACACTGGCATAAAGCTTATGGGTCTCTTCGGTGATATAGCGGAAAAGGCAGTCTCCGAAACTGCCCTGGAGCTCAGTATGTCCAAAAAGGACCGTGTTGAAAAAGCTAAATGGGGTGCGCTGTTTGCAGTCTGCGCCCTGGCCGCAATGGCCGCATTTGCGGTGCAGAAAAACTCCATGAAGGGCGCCGATCTGCTGGGCGGCAGAAAAACTATCGAACGCTTCATGCACTCCAACGTCACGGCTATGGTGATCCTGCTGGCGGCGGCCGTGGGGTTTGTCATCGTGTGCTTCAAGACCTGGAAAGGCCGAAGAAGCTCGATCTATCAGCTGATCTTTACCGTCGGTGCAGGGGTCGTCATCGTGTTTTCGGGAGTTTCCATACTCAAATCGATACATAACATCCAGATCGATCTCGACTCGCCTTTGACCCTCACAAGGGACAGCTATGTGCTCTGCAAAGAGGGCAGCAATTATATGCTGACCTTCGACCAGGAAGGCACGCAGGACAGCGTCCTGCTGGTGATACCCCAGGAGAAATACAAAGAGCTTAAAAACGGTGTCATTTCCAAAAGAGGTTACCTCTCCCGCTCCTGGCGGCTGATAGAGAACGAAAACTACCGGAATTTTACCGACGCCGTGTACTACGAATCCAAGATCAGCGTGACCTATTACCGGCACTCGATAATTTACGAGGACTGCTCGCTGATAGAGGACGAAACACATACTTAACGTTATTTAAGCTGAGAGCTTAATATAGACCGGTCAAGGTCATCAAAATATGAAAGGTGGAAATTTATTATGAAATTCGGCTTCTTTGATGACGTCAACAAGGAATACGTCATCACCAACCCGAGAACTCCCTACCCCTGGATCAACTACCTCGGCACGCAGGAGTTCTTCTCGCTCATTTCCAACACCGCAGGCGGCTACAGCTTCTTCAAGGACGCCCGTCTCAGGAGGATCACCCGTTACCGCTATAACAACGTTCCCGTTGATATGGGCGGAAGATATTTCTATATCAATGACGGCGAATGCGTATGGTCTCCCGGCTGGAGCCCCGTAAAGACCGAGCTGGACAGCTACACCTGCCGTCACGGCATCGGCTACACCGTTATCAAGGGCGAAAAGAACGGCCTCTCTGCTGAGGTGACCTTCTTCGTTCCTCAGAACTTCAACGGCGAAGTTCAGAAAATGGTGCTGAAAAACGGCTCGGACAAGGCCAAGAGCTTCAAGCTGTTCTCCTTCCTGGAGTGGTGCCTGTGGAACGCTTCCGACGACGGCGAGAATTTCCAGAGAAACTTCAACACCGGCGAGGTGGAGATCGAGGGTTCGACTATCTTCCACAAGACCGAGTATAAGGAGCGCCGCGATCACTTTGCTTTCTATACCGTAAACGCCGACATCTGCGGCTTCGATACCGACAGAGAGACCTTCATGGGCGGCATCTACAACGGCTTTGCCAATCCCGGCACCGTTTTCGAGGGCAAGCCCGCCAACTCCGTAGCCGACGGCTGGAGCCCCGTGGCTTCTCACTGCCTGGATATCACCCTCGCTCCCGGCGAGGAGAAGACTCTCGTGTTCATGCTGGGCTATGTTGAGAACGGCGAGAACAAGTGGAACGCCGACGGCACAATGAACAAGTCCAAGGCCTATGAGATGATCGAGGCCATGAATACCGCCGAGAAGGCCGATAAGGCCCTCGCAGAGCTCAAGGCTTACT
Source organism: Ruminococcaceae bacterium FB2012 (assembly GCA_900104495.1). Taxonomy (GTDB): domain Bacteria; phylum Bacillota; class Clostridia; order Oscillospirales; family Ruminococcaceae; genus FB2012. Next base: position 144,694 of record FMXS01000003.1, read on the forward strand.
GGGACGGCCTGCTTTCGCAGTACCATGTTGAGACCGGCGACGAGAAGCTCAACAGAATGGTCAATATCTGGAACCAGTATCAGTGCATGGTAACATTCAATATGTCCAGGTCCGCTTCCTACTTCGAGAGCGGCATCGGCAGAGGCATGGGCTTCCGCGATTCCAACCAGGATCTGCTGGGATTCGTTCATCAGATCCCCGACAGAGCAAGAGAGCGTATCCTTGACCTGGCCGCGACCCAGTTCGAGGACGGCGGATGCTATCACCAGTATCAGCCCCTTACCAAGAAGGGCAACGACGCTATCGGCGGCGACTTCTCCGACGACCCGCTGTGGATGATCCTTTCCACCGCTCAGTACATCAAGGAGACCGGCGACTATTCGATCCTGGACGAGCAGGTCCCCTACGACAACGACGCAAGCAAGGCTCAGAGCATGATGCATCATCTGAAGATGAGCTTCTGGCACGTTGCAAATATGGTAGGTCCTCACGGACTGCCTCTGGCTATGAGAGCCGACTGGAACGACTGTCTGAACCTCTCCTGCCATTCGGATACTCCCGGCGAGAGCTTCCAGACCTACACCAGCCCCAAGTACGGCGCCGAGAAATTCAGCCGCGTGGCCGAGTCGGTAATGGTAGCCGCTATGATGAGCTTCATCGGACCGGAGTATGTTGCACTCTGCAAATACAAGGGCCTTGACGACGAGGCCGCAAAGGCTCAGGCCGAGATCGACAAGATGAACAAGGCTACCCTTGAATACGGCTGGGACGGCGAGTGGTTCATCCGTGCTTACGACGACTTCGGCAAAAAGGTGGGCTCCAAGGAGTGCGAGGAAGGCAAGATCTTCATCGAGCCCCAGGGCTTCGCAGTCCTCGGCGGACTGGGCAAGGATACCGGCAAGGATATCATGACCCTCAACTCCGTCAAGAAGTATCTCGACACCAAGTACGGCCTTGTGCTGAACAATCCCGCTTTCACAAGATACTACAAGGAGTACGGCGAGATCTCCACATATCCGGGCGGCTACAAGGAGAACGCCGGTATCTTCTGCCATAACAACGCCTGGATAATCTGCGCCGAAGCATTCGCCGGCAGAGGCGATCAGGCCTTTGAGTATTATTCCAAGATCGCTCCCGCTTATCTTGAGGATATTTCCGACCTGCACCGCACCGAGCCTTATGTTTACGCTCAGATGATCGCCGGCAAGGACGCAAGACGTCACGGCGAGGCCAAGAACAGCTGGCTGACAGGTACCGCTTCCTGGAACTTCGTGGCTATTTCCCAGTACATCCTGGGCATCATCCCCGATTACGACGGCCTGAAGCTGGATCCTTCGATCCCCGAGGCCTGGGACGGCTACAAGCTCACCAGAAAGTTCCGCGGCAACACCTACAACATCACCTTCAAGAACCCCGAGCATATCAGCAAGGGCGTCAAGAGCGTGGTAGTTGACGGCGTGAAGATCAACGGCAACGTTCTCCCCGTTTTCGAGGCAGGCACCGTTCACGAGGTCGAGGTAGTCCTCGGCTGAACCGAAGCGCTGGCGGAATGAATTAGATTTTTTAAGACACTTCTGCTGATCTGCGGCAGAAGTGTCTTTTTGTCTCTTTGGTGAGGCGCCCGCTGAAAGAATAAAGAAGAAATAATAAAGAATAAAGAATAATTAAGGTGTGCGCTCCGCGCACGATTCTTAAAGAACATCGCCGTAAAGCGATACCTTAATTATTCTTTATTCTTTCTTCTTTATTATTTATTTACCAACCACGCCGTATGTCACAACACTACTTTTTCAGCGCGAGTACTTCCTCCCGGGAGAAGTGGTAGACCTTGTCGCAGAAGTGGCACTTCACTTCGGTGACTTCGTCCCGGGCCAGCTCGTCAAGCTGGTCGTTCCCGAGAGAGATCAGCGCCCGCTCTACGCGCTCCTTGGTGCAGTCGCACTTGTAGTTCACCTCGAAGTCGTCAAGGACGTTAGGATTAAGCCCTTCCAGTGCCCGCATGGCGATGTCCTCGGGGGTCATGCCCTGAGAAAGCAGCTGCGTCACCGACTGCATCTCCTTGATGTTCCGCTCGATAGCCTCGATAGCCGGCTCCGGCGCAAAGGGCAGAAGCTGGATAAGAAATCCTCCCGCCTGAGCCACCGTCAGGTCGGGATTGACAAGGACTCCCAGTGCGCACACGCTGGGGACCTGCTCGCTGGTGGCAAGATAGGAGGTTATGTCTTCGGCGATCTCACCGGAAACAATGGGTATCTGTCCCGAATAGGGCTCTCCCATGCCAAGGTCCTTGATGACCGAAAGGGTCCCGTCGGTGCCTACGGCTCCCCGGACGTCCAGCTTGCCCACGCTGTTGAGGGGTATCTCCACCACGGGATTCTGAACGTAGGCTTTTACGTTGCCGTAGCTGTCCGCCACGGCGATAAGCGTCCCGGCGGGACCGCCTCCTGCAAGACGCATAGTCAGGCTGTCGTTCTCACCTTTGAGGCCGAAGCCCAGCAGCGACGCTCCCAGAGCCAGCCGTCCCAAAGCGGCGGTGCATACCGCCGACGTCTTGTGGATCTCTTCTATCCTTGCGGCGATGTCACGGCCGTCAATGGCACTGCACACCACCGAAGCATCTTCGCTTATTGTCCTTACTATTCTTCCCATTTTACTTTTCCTCCTTTGGAGACAGGGGGTCCAGCATCAGCAGAGTTTCGCTGAAATAGCGGGGGCTCACCTCGCTGATCTCCAGCCAGCCCTTCTCTTCTTTATCGTAATAATCCGGGACCTTGCCCGCTTTGAAAAATACCAGCTTGCCGAGAGTGACTTCCTCGCCCTCGAAATCGTAGGCCGCCGCGGAAGCGCCGGAGATCAGCAGCATCGAGCCGAAGCCCTCCACGGTCACGGAGCCGTCGGGACCGCGGGTGCGGCGGCGGATATCCTCGCGGTAGAAATAGTAGAAGAAGCCCGCATCCTCGGCCTGACCCTTGTACCACCCCAGCTTGGACATCTTCCCTACCAGCGCCAGACTGTTGAGCTCGGCATACTCCAGACGGGAGACGTACCGCAGCGGCAGTTCTTCCTTGTCGGGAGTGAATACCTTCCTGCCCAGCTGATCGAAGGGCTGAGTGAGTTCAAAGTCCGAAAGCTGCTCCTGCCAGGCGGCGATCTGTTCCGAAGTCAGCTCCAGCGGATGAACAAGACCTATCTGCGCACCCTCGGGGAAGGTGTATTCATCGCCCTCGGCATCGGTGAAGCTGCCGTCGTCCATATAGCGGAAGGTGTCCTTCAAAGCGCCGTTTTCGTAAACGCCCCAGATAAGCCCCACCGCAAAGCAATGCATCACCGCGTTGCCGACGAACAGCGCCTTCCAGCTTTCCGAAGACCATTTCCTGTCGCACATCAGCACATATTCCAGCCTTGACTTCTGCGCGGCCACCACGTTTTTCAGCTGCTTTTTCATTTCCTTGAATTCATTGAAGGCAGCTTCGGCGGTTTCCTTGTCGTCGGATGCTCCCGGCTTCGGGAGAGTCTTGATCTGCTTCTCTCCGGCGAAGACCTCCAGCTCCAGCGAAGGTTTGAGATAAACGCTGAACTGCCGTTTGCCGTAGTCGAAAACTCTGCAAAGGCGCTTGTCAAAACCCAGGTCGGGGACGATGCGGTCAGCCAGCTCCTCGGTGGTGATGCCAAGGGTCTCGGCAGCGGAGGACAGCGCCTCTGCGGCAGCGGAGCGCACCTGCTTGTTCTTGAACTTCCGGGACATATTGTCAACGTTCATCAGAGCCTCGCTGCTGCCGCTGAGGGCCATAGCCCGGACGGCTTCGGCGGCTATCGCTCCCCGCATGGCCTCGGCCCAGTCTTTGATATAGTGCATCAGATCGCGGGTCATGGGCAGACCGCCGTGTATCGCGCAGAAATAGAGGACAGCCTTGTGCTTGGCCTGAGCACCGTTATCCAGCCAGCGGCCGAATATATCTGCGGCAAGGATTTCAAGGTCCCTGCTGTCGAGGGACGCGGCAATGTCGTCCGCGAGACGGCTTCGGGCGGGAGCGGTCATTCCCGCGTAGCACATGATAAGCGCCTTGACCGTGTCCTCCGGGGCCTCGGAGCCGTCGGCTCTGCGGACGGGCTTCAAGGGCGACCCGAACAAAAAGCTCAGCTTGCCCGTTTTCGCGGACTTTGCCAGCTTGGCGATCTGCTCGTCCGCGCTCTGCGCCTTTTCCTCGCTGACAGCATTTTCCAAACCGATCAGCGCACCGATGCGGGCTTTGATCTTGTCCGATTTTTCGGACTCAAAAGCCGCGGACAGCTCTTCTTTGTAGCTGTCGGGGTCCTGCTTGCCGATAATATCCAGAGCCAGCTCCCGCAATGCGGATTTCTTGGCTTTCAGCAGATCCGTGACATCCTCGTGCCAGTTCCGGGCGGCGATGATCTCCGCCAGCTCGGCGCGGACGGCCTTGCTGCCGTCGGATGCGGCTTCGATAAGCATCGGTCTGAAGCGCTCCGGGTCACTGCCCATAGCCTTCACCGCAATGATCCTTCCCGTGGCCGACAGCTTGGGAATATCCAGCTTTTCAAGCTCCTCGGGACAGGCGGCGGCGCACTCCGCCGCGGCGGCGACAGCCTTGTTCTTTTTATCGTACATATCCTCTATCCTTTTGGAAAGGGTCTCCACCGTTTCCGCAAGAGAAAGGCCGCAGCTGCGGTACATCCCGAAGGTCTCGGCCTCACGGGTCTCGATCATGAAACCGGTGGCGCGCTCGATGCGGTAAAGGCTGCCGTACTGGAAGCTGCACAGGGACATCACCGTCACCGCACGGGCGAGATACTCGTCCGCGCCGTAGGTCTTGTAATAGGCAAAGCCGCTGCCATAGCCTCCGCCGATGCATCGGCCCTTTATAGCCTCACGGACTTCTTCAAGGGTCCCCTTCCCGAGGATGTAATACTTGATAACGTTATTGCCGCCGAGAAGTCCTCTGACGCTTTCGGCCAGCTTGAAGCGGTTCTTCTCCTTCATCTCATCCACGGCGGAGGCAAAGGTCGGGTCCGCACGCCGGAGAATGTCTCCCATATCGTTGGCAAGCTGTATATCGTCTCCCACCCTGGAAAGGGAATGCTTGAAGGCGGCAGGATGTTCCTTTGCCAGCCTTTCAAGGCGCTGTGCCCTGTCGTGGAGCCGTCCGCCCACTTTGGCGACAGCGGCGATATAGTTCCCGATGACGAGTTTCTTATCGGCTTCGATGTAGGCAAAGACCTTCATCAGCATGGTCGGCAGGCCGCAGGCCTCCTCGACGGTCTTTCTCGCGTTGGCCTCGAAGTCCAGCGCGAAACAGGCTGCGGCCTTTTCGCTGTAAGACGCAGCTTCGGCGGCGGCACAGAGCATGAAGGGATAAGCGTAATCGCCGAAGCCGTTCTTTTTCTCCCAGAGCTTCTCCACGGTCTCCACTGCCCATTTTCCGTCGTCGGAAAGGGGCCCGTTCTCCTGCTCCAGGATATAGCATAACAGTATCGCCGCGCAGGCGTAATAGTTCTTGGCGAAGCCCGGCGTCGGGATGCGGCTGTTGAGAAAGCCGAAGGCCTTACGGCAAACCGACGGCTCCGCAGCTTGGGGGACGCGGTAGGTCCCGCCGTGATAATAAGCGTAATCGGCGTGTATCGCGTAAGAGGCGGCCTTGGCATCCTCACCGAGAATATCGGTGAGGGTCTCGGCGATGCCCGCGAAATGCTCCTTCGGGCTGAACACGTTGGCGCCGCCCTTGAGCTTGGTCATCTTCTCGGGGATGAAGAAGTGGCAGGTGCTTTTGAACAGTCTGAACACGAAGATGATGAACCTGTCGTAAAGCTCGGCGTCATGCCCCTTGACAATGTCCTTGGAGACGGCTTTTTCGATGTCCTCGCGGGTCTGCCAGCTCACGTCCTTTAAAAACTGCACGGGGGTTATCATATCCAACAGTTCATTGCGGCGGGGCTTTGAGGTGTCAAGGTAATCGGTCATTACGTCAATTGTTTCCTCCGGCACCGAGAGAGCTTTCATCAGCTCGGACAGCTTCGGATAACTCGCGGATGAATTTGTATACAGCATTATTCATTATCCTCCTTTTCGGTCTGTTCTTCTTCGGCACCGTACTCCATATTGCAGACTGCCGAGATCATATCCAGTTTGTTTTTTGCGGCGGTGACGTATTTCATCAGCGCGGCGGTTTTCAGCAAAGCCTCCTCGCCGCCGGCTTCTATATGATGACGGTAATGCTCCGCCGCCGCGAAGCATTCCTCCGCCAGTCCGGCAAGGGATGTCATACCGCTGTTTCGCAGCAGGCGTATCAGTTCGGAGCGGTCCTCCTGCACCGAGCCCAGCCCGCTCCGGACGGTACGGGTAAGAGCATCCTCCAGCTCCGCGATGATCTTTATCAGCTTTCCCGCGCAGGATGCGTCCTCGGGGTCGGCAGGATCGTCGGGAGTGAAATCGTGGCCGCCCTCCTCGCCGATACAGTCGTAAAACTCAATGGGGTCCAGCACCACACGTCCGCGGGACATACTCGCTCGGACAAGGGCCGTCCAGCTGCCGCCCTCGCTTCGGATGCGGCGGCAGATCTTTTCAAGAGTTTCGATAATGTCCTTCGTCTCCGGACGGTACTTGACGTAAATACCCACGCTTCTGCCGTTTTCGTCCCTTACCGTCATCCCGAAACGCTGACTGTACTTATTGAATCCGAAGCCCGCAAGAGAGGCTATCCTGATAAGGAAAAGCCGTTCCTCCACGTTTTTAAGGCCCCGGGCCAGTTCTCTGTAATCTCTGACAGCCGCCCTCCGCATTTGGGGACAGTCGATGTTGGCCTTCCCGGAAGAGACCACCTGCGTACTGTTGGAGCCCGACAGCTTTATGCCGCAGAGCTTCGCCCGCAGCAGCGTCATACGGCTCTGCATCATGTTCATCAGCGGGACGCCCAGTCCCCACACCGCAGACTTCGGAAGCCGTTTGCGGCTGTATCCGTAATAGGCGGGGCGAAGGTCGGAGTAGGTCAAAAAAGGTTCCGGAGCGTTTTCGTCCATGTTGAGGAAGTAATAGACGTTTCCCTCGTAGGTCCCGCCCCTGTATTCCCGGTGGCCTATGGGCAGAAGGACCAGCATCCCGGGATAGTCCTCGTACTCCGAACGGAAGGCTCCCAGTTCCTTTTCCGTGATCTCCGGCTTGTCAAGGCTTTTCAGCATATCCGCGCAGGAACAGAGCATCCGTGTAAAGGCCGCCGCGTCGAAGGCCGCCCGCCTTTCGGCGGATTCGGAAAGCATAGCGCTCAGATTCCTCAGCGCACGCTCGGCATCCGCCATTTTTGCGGCGTGAGCCTGTACCGCAGCCAGTTCCAGTTCCTCGGCGGCGGAGGCGTCCGCCCTTATCAGCCCTCTCGCAAGGAGCCCGCCCAGCTGTTTCAAGGTCTGCCGCACGCATTCGCGGACTGCCGCAGTATCTTTTCCGGAAAGCAGTAGGGGCTTTTCCGGCTCGGGCTCGGGCTCCGGGACAGGTTCGGAAGGTTCCGGCTCGGGTTCGGGTACGGCTTCGGATGCGGCCTCCGGCTGAAAGTCCTCGGGGACTTCTTTTTTCAGCAGCAGCACCGCCCCGATTATATGACGGCAGACCGTCCTCGAAAGACAGGTACAGCTGCTTTTTTCCAGCGGGACTCTGATAATGCAGCGCTCGTCTCCCACCGAAATGACCGCCGCCCCCTCCGCTTCGGTGTATTCGGCAGTGAGGCCCTCCGTGTCCTTGCAGGCACGCTTGTAAAGGCCCTTGTTGGCAAGAGCGGTAAGACTGTTTTCATCAGCAGCCGCAAGAGCCGCAGCAAGTGTCTTGTTTTCTATCATAATAACACACTTCTTATTTAATTGACAATGGATAGTTGATAATGAAGGAGCCGCCTTCGGCGCGTGGATCTTATAAACTATCCATTATCAACTGCCCATTATCCGTCCGATGTAATCTCCAAGCATATCGGGAGTGAGTGCGCCCACGAAGGCGCCCTCGTTGGCAAGCTTCTGGCCGAGGTCCTTATCGAAAGAAGGATTCGCCTGCTCGTCAAGAGCGGTGAGAAAGCTCAGCTTTGCTCCGCTCTGGATAATATTCCGGGCGGTATTCAGCAGGATCCTGCGGGAGCCGCCCTCGAAAAGGTCCGTGACAACCAGCACGCAGGTATCGGCGGGGGTCCTTATCAGCGACTCGCAGTAGGCCAAAGCTCCCGCGATATTCGTGCCGCCGCCCAGCTGGACGCTCATCAGCACTTCGGCGGGGTCCTCGACGGACTCGGAGAGATCGACTATGCTGGTATCGAAGATCACCAGCTTGACCTCCGCGAAGGGCAGTTTGGAAATGATCTGCGCCATGACCGCGCTGTATATCACCGAGCCCAGCATGGAGCCGCTCTCGTCCACCGCAAGGATTACGGTCTTCTTGTTGTATTTCTTCACCCGCCCGGAGAAATAAACGTCCTTGAGGACCAGTTCTCCCCGTTCGGCATCGTAGTTTTTCAGATTGCGCCGGACGGTCTTTTTTATGTCAAGGTTCCGTGCGGAATGCACGGGGCTGGACAGGCTCCTGTCCAGCTTGCCCGTAAGCGCCTGACGGGTGCTGTTCTCCAGCTTTTCCCGAAGCTCCTCGGCCACACGCCTTGCCACTTTTTTGGCGGTCTCCAGCACTTCGCCCTTCATCAGATGCCGAAGCTGCAAAACGGTTTTCAGCAGCGACATATCCGGCTTCATTTTTTCGAGGACGGTCTTGTCGGTGAGCAGCTCCGCCATGCCGAACTCCTCCAGCGCGTGACGTTCCAGCACCTCGGCGGTCTGCTGCGGGAAAAGCTCCCGGACCTTTCTTATCCATTTTGCCGCCGTGAGCTGCGTCTTCCCAAGGCCGCCGCTGCGGCCCTGTGAGTCCTCGCTGCGGACATCGTCGCCTTGAGCGTTGGCGTAAAGGTAGTCCAGCAGGTCCTCCATTTCTCCCAGAGCTTTGACCTCGCGGGCGCTGCCGCCGAAGCCGAAGCTGCGGTCGGACTTGCTGCCCAGCACCAGCCTCCAGCGGTTCACCGCAAGCTGCCGTTCGGACGTCTTATCGCCTTTATCCAATGCGCTCACCTCCCGAGCTCCTTCATTATCTCACGGTCCAGCTTCTGCCCGAAGGCAAAAAGCTCCTCGTCTATGACTTCTCCGTAAAGCAGGCTGTCGCTGTCGGTGCTGTAAAGCCGTGCTATGTTCTCGGCAGTTTCGGCTATCTCCTGAGGGGTGAAATAGCTGAAAGCCAATCTCAGCGGCGGAAGTATCTCCATGAAGTCGTCCTTGCTCATGGAAGTCAGCAGCTCGTCGGTCATCAGCAGGAAATCGTTCTGCGAGAATACGATATCCCTTGCGGTGGAAAACAGCCCTTTAAGATACTCCGCACCCTGCTTTCTCACGGGGAGAGTTCCGTTCAGATAGCCCCGCATAACGGCCTCGGCGTCCTTCTGAATGTCGGGCTCTATGGCGCAGAGCAGGCCCATAGCCGCACCGTACACCGCCGGATGCTTCTGCGGCTGCTCCGTAAGCTCCAAAAGCGACTGAGTGAACATTCCCCGCCTGTCGGTGAGCAGGGTGTCCGTCAGAGCGAAAAGCTGCTTCATCACCGAACAGAGCCTGTCCGCCCGGTCGTCGGGGACGCAGGCCATCAGCGGAAGTATCAGCGTCAGCTTGTCAAAGCAGCTTGCAAGCAGCGGGAGCATCAGGCTGTCCTCGTACTCGTAGAGCTTTTTCAGCTCGTACAGCGTCCGAAAATGCTCCAAAGCCTCGCCAACGGAGAAAAAGTCCCCGTCCGAAGCGGCTGTCCGCAGAAGCTGTTCCCTCTCGCCGTCGATGCTTATCCCCATAAGGAAGCAGTCCACAGCCGTATGAGCCGCATCCGCAAGACGGTCCCGGGTCTGCATCCGCTTTGAGGCAATGTTGGTACAGGCTTCCTCGATAGTGAAGCCGTCGGTGGTGCGGTCGATAAGAAAGGCGTCCACTGCGGGAGTCCTTTTGTATTTCCAGATCTCCCTCACGCGGCTGCGGTCGGTGCTGCCGTGGAGGTCGGGGCCCTTTTCACAAATACAGAATCCTGTGCCGAGAAAGTCCATCCGATGCAGGAAACGGCTGAGCTTCAGCCCCTTGGTGCCGGTGAACAGTCCGCATTCCAGTTCCTGCGGGACTGCCGTATCGTGCTTGAGCTTAAAAAGGGCGCACTGCTTTTCAAAGTCGGCGATGAGCGGCGGAGTATGGGCCTTGTCGCCTATCCTTCCCACGCCGTCGCCTGTGGCCAGCTTGCGGAGGATATCCAGCGGCACCGACGAGGACACGTTCTTCTCGCCTTTGATATACGCCGACGTCACCGCATCAACGGCCTCGGCCATGCCGCATTCGCGCATCCCGCGCAGAGAAGCAAGGCCTGTCATCAGCGAATGGGCCGCCTCCACGTCCGCCACCGACACGGGGATGTCCTGCTCCGCAGCCGCCCGGGCGGTCTTTATCAGCAGAGTCAGAGCTTCGTCACGGTAGATGCCGTCGGGAGTCTTTTCCTTTATCAGACGTTTTATCACCCTGTCGCAGAAATAGGGATATTTCATCCCCGAAGAATAGCCGTGGAGAGCGTCGGCGGCTTCGTAGGAATAGGCCGCCGGAAAGCAGCCTGTGCAGCCCTCGGGTATCTTGTGACGCTTCACCTGCGGGATGCTGTCCTGCTTTATCAGCTCCCGGAGCCCCGGCGTATGGAACCCGCCGGTAACCACCAGCACGCGGCTGTACTGCTGCATAGCAGCCTTGATGTTTGCTGCCATACAGTTCTCACGGACCAGGGTGCCGTCGGCTTCAAGCTCCCGCTGTGAGGTCCCGCTGCGGACAAGAGAGCAATAAGTGTTCATCACCCGGACGAACTCCCGGGGTTCCATATGCAGGCCGGCTATCTCGAAATACTTCTCCCAGAACTCGTCAAAGCTGCGGACCTGCGTTTTCTCACACAGCCGCTTGTAATAATCGCCTGCGGTCAGACGGCCGTCATCCGAATAGCTCTGTCCTTCTTCCCTGCGCAGGCCCTTGCCGCCCTCGGTGTTGATAAGAATTTCGCAGTAGGGCAGATCGATGAAACGGGCCTCGATGCCCAGTTTCTCAGCGGCTTTCATAGCGTTGTATTCCGGCGAGGAATACTGGAAGGGGTAGTAACAGCGGTAGTCCTCTTCTTCCTCGCTTATCAGCTTTTTCTTATCTTTGTAAAAATAGTAGATCGCCGCAGGGAGCTCGGTGCCTTCGCCCGTCAGCACGGGTATCAGCCCGGAGGCGTCCTCGGGGCCTTCGATAAGGATTATCTCCGGGCGGTATTCCTCCGCCGCTCTGAGCAGCTGCCAGGAGCAGACGGGGCTGTGATGCCGCACCGGGAAAAACAGCACCGGCGCCGAAAGATCGTAGGGTATCACTTCAGCTCCTTCGCCGAGTCGATATACGCTTTCCATAATTCACCTGCCTTGCTCTTTTCCTTGGCCGCAGTCTTGAAATAGCCCCGGAGCTTGCCCAGGTCGTCCTTGTTTTCCTTGCACACCGCTCCCAGCAGACCTTCTGTCAGCACGGCGGGCTCGATGCGTCCGCTGCCGTAATACCAGGCGTGACAGAGAGCCTGGAAGAATACCGACACCGCCTCGGCGGTGCTCATGACGGCGGCGGGCTTCTCCACCACGGTGCCTTCGGCGGTGACGCCCTCCCGCAGTTCGTGGTAGGTGACGGCCAGCAGCTCGGCAACGTCGGGATCCACAGGGCAGTCGATATGTCCCGCGGCAGCCAGTTCCTCGGCCTCCCGGACGATTATCTGCTTCTCCAGCCTTACATCACGGACGGGCTCCACGGTCTCAAAGTTGAAGCGCCTTTTCAAAGCGCCGGACATCTCGTTAACGCCCTTGTCACGGGTGTTGGCGGTGCCGATTATGTTGAATCCGGGACGGGCAAGCACAAGCCCCTCGTCCCCGAGTTCGGGTATCACAAGTATCTGATCGGACATCACCGAGATAAGGCTGTCCTGTATTTCGGCGGGAGTACGGGTGATCTCCTCAAAGCGGGCGAAGATTCCCTTCTCCATGCCGATAAGCAGCGGGGACGGCACCAGTGCCTCACGGCAGGGACCCTTGGACAGCAGCATCGCATAGTTCCAGCTGTACTTTATCATATCCTCGGTGGTGCCCGCAGTTCCCTGGACGGTGTTGGTGGACACTCCGCAGCAGGCCGCCGAAAGCAGCTCCGAAAGCATGGTCTTTGCGGTGCCGGGCTCACCTACCAGCATCAGTCCGCGGCTGCCCGCAAGAGTGATGACCGCACGCTCCACAAGAGCGTCGTTGCCGTAGAATTTCCGGCTGATCTTCACCTTGCCCTCCGGGGTCGCTACCTCTCCGCCGATGATGAAGGTCCTCACGGCGGCAGGCGACAACTTCCAGCTGACGGGCTTTTTGCCCTTGTCATTGGCGGCCAGCAGGGCCAGTTCCTCGGAATAACGCACCTCAACGGGCGGCTTTATAAACTGCTCCATTCTTGTCTCTCCTTTTTTGATACGGTTTTTCAAAGTCCGTATCCATTATACCATATATATAAAAAGAAATCAATACAAAAAATATAAGTGTCCAAATATAAGGACAGTTCCGCTTGTTTTTCCTGTGAGATATACAGCGTCCTCACTGCACAATGCACAAAATCTCAGCCGGATGCACATTATTTTTTTATCACAAAAATACGCCCCGGTATCTTGACATTTGTAAATACCGTGGTATAATGAATATATGAACAGTCGTTCAAATGTTTAGGCAAATCCGTGGGACTTGCCTTTATATGATTCGAGAAGTTAGCATATACTAACCAATATAAGAACGGAGGAAGGAAAATGTTTCTGGAGCTGAACAGCATCACTAAGCATTTCGGAGAAGGCGAGAGCCGTGTGGAGGTACTCAGAGGTATCGACCTGAGCGTTGAGAAGGGCGAGATCTGCGTCATGCTGGGGCCCTCGGGCTCGGGCAAAAGCACACTGCTCAACATCATCGGCGGCATCGACAGCGCCGACACGGGATACATCGCCATCAACGGCGAAAAGACCGCCGATATGAACGAAAAGGAGCTTACCCGCTACCGCCGCAAGCATCTGGGCTACATATTCCAGCAGTACAATCTGATACCGAATCTGAACATTAAGGAGAACATCGAAGTCGGGGCTTACCTCAGCGACTCCCCTCTGGAGGTGGACGACATCCTCAAGACCTTGGGTCTCTACGAACACCGCCACAAGCTGCCGAACCAGCTTTCCGGCGGTCAGCAGCAGCGCACCGCCATCGGCAGAGCGATAGTCAAGAACCCGGACATCCTGCTCTGCGACGAACCTACCGGTGCCCTTGACTACAACACCTCCAAGGAGATACTGAAGCTCATCGCGGAGATCAATGAAAAATACGGCAGCACCGTCATCATGGTGACACATAACGACGCTATCAAGAACATGGCCGACAGAGTCGTGAAGCTCCGCGACGGAGTCATCAGAAAGAACTACGTCAACGAAACGAAGATCGCTGCGGCGGACCTGGAATGGTAAGGGGGAGAGGTCATGAAAAATCCGCTGATAAAGCGAATCCCCCGAGAGCTGAAAAGCGAATTCGGGAAGCAGCTGGCTATCTTCCTGTTCTTCGTAATGGTGATCGGCGCGGTTTCGGGATTCATCATCTCCGCCGACAGCATGATAAAATCCTACAACGACAGCTTCGGGGACTACGCCGTGGAGGACGGCAACTTCGAGCTGCGTGACAAGGCGGACAGCGAGCTTCTCCGCTCCATTGAGGAAGAGGGGAAGATCAAGGTTTACGAGAACTTCTACAAGCAGGAGGAGACCGGGAGCTTTGAGAGCAAGCTGCGCATCTACGGCGAGCGCAAGGAAATCGACCGCGTGGACATCTGGGAGGGCTCCATGCCCGCCGCCGAGGACGAGATAGCTATCGACAGGCTCTACGCCGAGAACCACAAGCTGGAGCCCGGCAGCACCATCAAGCTTGACGGCAAAGAGCTGAAAGTCTGCGGCATCGCCGCCCTGACGGACTATTCGGCGCTGTTTGAGAACCCCACCGATCTGATGTTCGACAACGACCTCTTCGGCGTGGGCGTCATGTCCGACGCGGGCTTTAACGCCCTTCCCGACAGCCACCTGCACTACATCTACTCCTGGCACTACAACACCAAGCCCGCCGACGATGCCGAAGCCAAAACAATGAGCGAGGAGCTTATCAAAGTCATCGCTCCGAAGGCTCAGCTGGCCGGCTTCATCCCCGAATATGCCAACCAGGCTATTGTTTTCACCGGCAACGATATGACCGGAGACCGCACCTCGATCATCGTGTTCCTGTATATCACCGTGGCGATACTGGCATTTGTGTTTTCTATCACCATCGACAGCACCATCACCGCCGAAGCGGGAGTCATCGGCACTCTGAGAGCCTCCGGCTACAGCCGCGGCGAGATACTCAGACACTATCTTATCGTCCCCATGATGACGCTGACAGCGGCGGCGATAGTCGGAAACGTCCTGGGCTACACCCTTTTGGAAAAATTCATGGCCAAAGCCTATCTGGACAGCTACTCTCTGACCACCTACAAGGTGCTTTTCAGTGCCGACGCTTTCCTCTACACCACGCTGGTCCCCATGGCGATAATGCTGGCGATAAACGTCATCACACTTATGAGCAAGCTGAAGCTGTCGCCCCTGCGCTTCCTGCGCCGTGACCTCAGCCGCCGCAAAAAGAAGAAGTCTTTCCGGCTGAACACCAGGATCCCGATAATGATCCGTTTCCGTCTGAGGATAATCTTCCAGAACCTTCCCAATTACATTACGCTTATAATCGGGTCCTTCTTAGCCAACGCGATACTGCTCTTCGGAATGATCTTCGAGCCCATGCTGGTGAACTATTCCGACACCGTCAAGGAGAATATGCTGGCCTCGGACATCTACATTTTGAAAACCGATGCCGACACTTCGGTGAAGTCCGCCGAAAAGGGACAGATGATAAGCCTCACCTCCGAGGTGGAGGGCTATGTCAAGGAGGACATCCCGATCTACGGCATCAAGCGGGACAGCCGCTATCTGGATTTCGACCACGACACCGACGGGCTGATCTTCTCCACGGCGTATCAGAACAAATACAAGCTGGATGTGGGGGACACCGTTACCCTGCATCAGCAGTACGGCGACAAAGAATACAAACTGAAGGTAGGCGGGTTCTACGAATATCCCGCGACGCTGGCGATCTTTGCCGACGCTGACAAATTCTCCGAGCTGTTTGCGGACGAGGACAGCATGACCATGATCTTCTCCGACCAGAAGCTGGATGACATCGACTCCCGCAACATTGCGGCGACCATCACCGAGAACGACCTCACCAAGACTTCCCGTCAGCTGACGAG
Organism: Ruminococcaceae bacterium FB2012; assembly: GCA_900104495.1. Classification (GTDB taxonomy): domain Bacteria; phylum Bacillota; class Clostridia; order Oscillospirales; family Ruminococcaceae; genus FB2012. The sequence goes on from FMXS01000003.1 coordinate 160,132, forward strand.
GTCCATGGGCAGTCTGATGACGATCTTCCTGGCCTTCGGCATTGTGATGTTCATGCTGGTGATCTATCTGCTGGCGAAGATAATCATTGAACGCAACGCACAGTCCATTTCCATGACGAAGATCCTGGGCTACACCGATCGGGAGATCAACGGGCTTTACATCCGGGCGACGACGATTGTGGCATTAGGCTCGATCATTCTGACGATACCCTTAGCGAACCTGCTTTTGGACAAGGTCTTTGAGATCGTATTCCGTTCCTTCCCGGGATATTTTGAATACAGTGTATCGCCGCTGCTTTTGTTGAGAGCGGGTCTCCTCGGAACGGGAGTATACATTATGATCGCGCTGCTGCTTATCAGGAAAGTAAAGCGCATCAAGCTTGCGGAGGCGTTGAAAAACGTAGAATAGCAGGGGCGGCGGGGTCGCACAAAGTTGCAAACCCAACCGTGAAGCGCATTCCGCCCATCCAAGGGCGCGGTCAGCCCTTGGCGGGGTCTGGGGCTGGCCCCAGCGGAGCTCGAGGCAGAGCCTCGTTCGGCGCGTCAGCGACGACCCCGGCGCTGCACAAGAAAAGAGTAGGGAAACGAAGAAGTTTCTCTACTCTTTTTTATGTAGACAAATCATACGCAGCGCCGGAAAGGTGTTCTCCTGCACTCGCAGGAAACAGCGAGGACGCAAAGCGGATGAGCGTCTTTCCGTCCCCCGACGAGCCAAAGTGGGGCGGCATCCTGCCACGCTCCAAGTATAGGGCAGAATCCCAACAAAGGCTCACGCCCCGTTTCGGAGGCTTTCCGGTCGCCCCCGAACCCCTTCGGATGCACACCTTTACCCCTTCGGAGATGCTCTCTTCCTTACGGAGTACAAAACTGCTTCATAATTATACATTACTTCCCTTTTCTCAGCAAATTCTTCAAAGCTCTTGCATTTTCCGCAAGGGCGTGATATAATATTAGGATAAGCGAAATAAACATAAAAACAAGGAGAGACAAGAATTGGAAAAGATCAAGTTGTGGAAAACGCATCCGAAAATATGGTTCTGGCTGCTCTGCGCATTGGGCTTCTTAGCTTCGGTCGGAGTGGCTCAGACCGGAGAGTATGCCTTCGGATCCGCGAAGACAAGCTATCTGGTGCTGATGAAGATACTGTTTTTTGCCTTTGCCGCCTTGATGCTGGCCGGCATCTGGCTGGCGATAAGCGCCTGGTCAAAGCTCGAAAAGCCCTTCGCCGTAAAACCTATCGTCTTCGCTCTGCTGGCGGCGCTGGAAGCCTACGCCCTCTCGGAGCTTTGCATGAACGCCCTGTTCTTCAAGCGCTATCCGCTCTATAACCTGCTGGGCTACATAATGTATGCCGTTCCCTTCCTTCTGGGAGCCGTCATCTTGAAAAAGCCGAAGATATGGTTCATCGTGCTGGAAGTGGTCTTCGCCTTCTACTCCGTCATGCAGTATTACATCACCATGTTCCGGGGGGCGCCTATCAAGTTCACCGACCTTGCCAACCTGGAAAGCGCTATCGAGATCAAGGGCGAATACACCTTCTCTATAACCTTTACCGCCATTGTGGCAGTGCTCCAGACTGCGGCCTTTATATTCATCACCGTTATGACCAAGCTGGAATCAAAGGCCGCAAAGCCCCGGCTTATTACTCTCGGAAGCTGCGGCGCGGCAATGGCGCTGTTCTTCCTGCTCACCGGCTATACCTACGACTACGGCATCCGCAACCGCGTTATCTGCCTGAACTTCTCCGGCTCTGAGGACACCCGCACCTCCCGCAGCGTGGGAAGCCTGCTGATGTTCTACTACGACGGCGTCTACAACCGGGTGAAGATCCCCGAGGGCTACTCCACTGAAAAGGCCGAGGCGCTCATAGATCAGTACAAGCAGGAGGAGGCGCCGAAAAAAACGCCCATACTCATCGGGATACTCAACGAGAGCTTTGCGGATTATTCGCATATCGGCCCGGTAGAGACCACACAGGATTACCTCGCCAATTACCATAAGCTGCAGAGCGAGGCCGTTACCGGCTATGTGACCGTTTCGCCCTACGGCGGCTACAGCTGCAATTCCGAGTTCGAGTTCCTCTCGGGCAACTCGATGCACTTCCTGCCGCTGGGTTCGGCTATCTATACCAACTATCTTGACTCCAAGCAGGATTCAATGGTCTCCGCCCTCAACTCCCTGGGCTATGAGACCGTGGCCTTTACTCCGTGCAGCAAGGGCCTGTGGAACATCGGCAACGCTTATAACTATCTCGGTTTCACCACGAAATATTTCAAGAACAACATCAACCTGAAAAACAAGACTGTCATAAACGGCGAGCCTGCGGACCAGGCTATATATGACAGGCTGTATGAAGTGGTGGATCAGCGGGACAAGAACAAGGGTATGTTCGTGTGGGTGACAACGATGCAGAACCATGCCCCTTACCACTATCCCGTGCCGGACAACCTTGATCTGAAAAGCCCCTACAACGAGGACGCCGAGAAATTCATGCGCTCCATAAAGGCCTCGGACGATGCGCTGGGAAATCTGATCGAGCACTACCGCAATTACGATGAGGAGGTCGTCATCGTAATGTTCGGAGACCACTATCCTCACATCGAGGGCTATGCGGACGAGCTTTATCACAGCTCGCTGGGCGGCCTTGGCGCAGAGCAGTATTCTCTTGTGCATCAGACACCCTTTATCGTGTGGAGCAACAAAGGGATCGAAGCGCGGAAAATCGAGGACATCAGCCTCAACTACCTCGGCAACGAGATGTTCAAGGCGGCAGGACTGCCGCTGACACCCGTTCAGCAGGAGCTCGAGCATATCCGTGAGAAGCTGCCGGTGATCTCCTCCTTCGGCTGCAAGACCTCGAACGGTGAGTGGCACCGCACCGGCGACACCCTCGGCAGCTTTATGAGCTATGACGAGATACACGCGGAATATGAGACCCTTCAGTACTACCGGATGTTCGACGAGGACCGCAGGTTCCTGAAATGACCGAACAGAACGCAGAACAAAATACAAGAAAGAAGGTATCCCCATGACACTGAGAGAATCCGGCGAAGACTATCTGGAGACCATACTTATCCTTCATGAGCGCACAGGCTATGTGCGGTCTATCGACGTTGCCAACGAGCTGGGCTATTCAAAGCCCTCGGTGAGCCGTGCCGTGGGCATACTCAAGGAAAACGGCTTCCTCACCGTTGAGCGGGACGGCCAGCTGGTGCTGACCGAATCCGGCCTTGCCCGTGCGGAGGAGGTCTACGGCCGCCACAAGCTGCTGACTAAGTTCTTGAACAAGGTGCTGGGCGTCAGCGAGGAGAACTCCGCCGAGGACGCCTGCCGCATCGAGCACGTCATCAGCACCGAGACCTTTGAAAAGCTGGGCGCTTTCGTGGAGAAATACTTAGGCGAATAAGGATCGACGTAAGAAAAAGGCTGATCCCCTGTTTGAACGGGAGATCAGCTTTTTTGTATCATATTCTTTTAACGGTGTAGCCCTTTTCTTCAAGCAGGGACACGATCCCTTCGCTGCCGCAGAAATGCGCCGTCCCCACCGCAAGGAACACATTCCTGCCTTTCTCCAGCAGACCGGCGGCTTTTTCCGCCATAGCTTTGTTGCGGTCGGTCTGTATCCGGTCGATGTACTCACTCATCAGCTTGTATTCCTCGGTTTCGGGGCCGTAGCCCTGACGGACAAGGTCATCCAGCTGCGCTTTCTTGGAGTAGAAGCTTTCCAGCGCCTCAAAGTCCCCTTTGCGCCAGTTGTCAAATATTTCTTCGTTGCTTTTCTTTATCTCCCCGGCGTTTTCCGTTGTATAGACCGCCAGCATCATTTCAAGAACGCTGTCGGAGAAGCCGGACATCATCTCCAGCTGCATCTCCGCGGACTCCAGTTCGATCAGCTCCTTGCCGCTGTCCTTGGCGGAACGTATCAGCTGGTTGTCCAGCCCCAGATCGGAACTCATTCCGATACGGTTCAGCATATCCGATTCAAACAGCGAAAGATAGACCCAGGGACGGCAAGTCTTGTATAGATTCAAGTTCATACCGATGCTTTCGGCGTACTTCCCGACGCTTTCCAGAACTTCCGCCGAGATATGGTTATCAACGGTGTCGCCGTTCTGATAGTACATATAGTCGATCTCCTTCAGCAGCAGCGCGGGATCAATATCGGATGCGGCGACATCGCACTCCACCGCAAGAGCATCAGCAGAATCAAGCGCCCCGGTTATCCTTTCGGGCAGAGGATAGTCTTCCTGGTTGAGAGCGTGTACCGTGCCTATCATTACCAGCCTGCCGCCGTTTCCGGAGGTGACTTCCCACATAGCGGGGTTGATGTCCGAGGTCTTTTCCTTCTCCGGATGTGAGGAGCTGTCCGCTCCGGAGTTCTGCGTTTCCGCCGAAGAGGTATCCTCCTGCGCGGGAGCTGTTGTTGTCGTTGTTGTCGTGGCTGCCGTTGTTGTCACCGACGTGACGGACGCCTGCGAGCTGCCGTCCGGGACGCTCTGCGAGGAGCCTTCCCCGGAGGCGCAGCCCGCCAGCATCACCGCCGCAGAAAGCAGCGCGAACAGTTTTCCCGATCTCATTTTCTGTTCCTTTCTTTTTTTCTGACACAAAGAAAAAGAGCCTCTGTATCAGAGGCTCCGGGCTTTCGGTTCAGTCATCGTTGACAGCAGCCTCAACGTATCTTACTACGTCGCCGACTGTCTTGATGTTCTCGAGCTCCTCCTCGGAGATCTCAATGTCGTATTCATCACCGACCGCCATTGCCACTTCCATTACATCCAGCGAGTCGGCATTCAGATCATCCTGGATAGAAGACTCCATTCTGATGCTGTCAGCGTCAATATCAAGCTGATCGGCAATGATCTGACAAATCCTGTTAAAGATCATTCTATTCCCCTCCATAACTTGTTTCTTCGGACCCGCCATGCCCTCAGACAAAGCGTTCCGTTATGCCTCTGTGATCTATACTGTTATTATAGCGTCATCTTTATGATTCGTCAAGCCCTTTTTCAAAAAAATTTTTCGGCCGCCCCCTTGGCCCGCCTTATCACAGTTTGACGTTACTTTGTGCAGAGCTGCCGGGGGAGACCCTTTTGGAAAAAGGGTCATCCCCCGGACCCCCTCCCTAAAACTTTTAACGCTTTTTGGCGGGGGGCATATCTGGTTTTTGGAGGAGAGCGAAAGTCCAAGCTTTGCGCTTTTTTACGACAGAGGGTATGCCCCCCGCCAAAAAGAATCAGAAGTCTTTGGAAAGGGGTTTGGGGAATAACCTTTCTTCAGAAAGGTTTTCCCCAATAGTTCTGCGCAGAGTATTGCTAAACTGTGATAAGGCGGGCTAAGGGGACGGCCACAAATTATTATTGATGGCGGCTCTTGTCAAATTGGGGGGAGTATGGTATAATAAAAAAAACTGAACATCGGAGGAATGAAGAATGAAACGCACCGATTATCTCAGCTGGGACGAATATTTTATGGGCATTGCGCTTTTATCGGCGGGCAGGAGCAAGGACAACAACACTCAGGTAGGGGCCTGCATCGTTTCCGACGAGAACAAGATCCTTTCGGTGGGCTACAACGGTATGCCCACGGGCTGCAATGACGACGATATGCCCTGGGAGCGCGAGGGCGCCTTCCTTGACACCAAATACCCTTACGTCTGCCACGCGGAGCTGAACGCTATCCTCAACCGCTCCACCGGCAGTCTGAAAAACGCCCGCATCTACGTTTCCCTTTTTCCCTGCAACGAATGTGCCAAGGCTATCATCCAGACCGGCATCAAGGAAGTAGTCTACTGGGACGACAAATACGCCGACACCGACGGCGTCAAGGCTTCAAAGCTGATGTTCCGGCTTTCGGGCGTGGCGATCAGACAGTATCAGCCCACCGGCAGGGAGATAAAGCTCAAGGTTTAATTGACAGTTGACAGTTGATAATGAGAAAGAAGATAACAAAAAAACGGGTGCTGATCGTCCTGCTTCCGCTGATCCCATTCATCGTATTCTTTGCATATCTGTTCATCCGGTATTCATCTGTGGAGAGGTCGATATATTTCAGCACCTTCAAATACAGATCAAACTATAAGCTCGAATGCGCAAGAGAAGCAACTCCCGGAGAGCAGGAACAAAACGGCATAGACAGGTACATCCGTTTCAAAGAGACTGTTCACGCCGACACCGAGCCCGAATCCTTAAAGGACATCTGTCAGCGGTGTACGGAGATCCTGTCGGAGGAATACCCCGGATATTCAAAGGCGCAGATATGCTTTATGAGCGGAAGTCAGGGAGAGTTCCTGTTTTTCTTCACCGATGAAAGCGGCAGGATATACAAGGTGATCTCCCAAATCAGCGGAAATGAAAACTCGCGGTTTTATTTCACCCGATCGGAGCTTGAAGAAGCCTTCCCGGGCAGCGAGATCGTAATCATCAGCAATTGACACGAATACAAAACGGTATCTGTCCCGGCGGGCAGATACCGTTTGATCTTCAGCTGTGGATGACCTTGTAAAGCTCACGGGCGGTCTCGATGCTGACGCCCGCTGTTTTGGCAAGCTCCTCGGGAGTGGCCTCACGGAGCTTTTCACGGGTCTTGTATTCGGTCATCAGCTTCACGGCCTTTTTTCCGCCGATGCCCTTGACCTTGGTAAGCTCCAGCTGATAGGAGCTTTTCTGATGCTTCTTCGCCTGATAGGTTATCGCGTAGCGGTGGACCTCGTCCTGTATCTGTGTGACAAGATTGAAGGCGGCACGGCTCTTGGTGAGGCTGATCTCTCCGCCGCCGGTGGCTACGGCACGGGTGCGGTGCTTGGAGTCCTTTACCAGTCCGAAGATCGGCACATCTATCCCCATTGCCCGCACAAGAGGTGTTATCACGTTGACGTGCCCCTGTCCGCCGTCAAGGAGGATCAGGTCGGGGAGGGTGGAAAAGCCCTCGTCTGTCTTTTCAAAGTAGTTGCGGAATCTCCTTTGAAGCACCTCCGCCATGCAGGCGTAGTCGTTCTGATCGGCCACGGTCTTTATGGAGAACCGCTTGTAGAATTTCCGACAGGGACGTCCGTTTTCGTAGACAACCATTCCCGCCACCATGTCCGAGGAGGCTAAGTTGGAAATATCGTAGCACTCAATGAACCGGGGCGGCTTGGGAAGTCCCAGCGCTTTGGAAAGCTCTTCCAGAGCCACTATCTCCCTGCCCGTCCGTCCGACTTTCAGGGACAGATACTCCGAAGCGTTGCTTTTGGCAAGAGTCGTGAGCCTCAGCAGATGCCCCCTTCGGGGCGTGGAGATGTGTACCGCGTGCCCGCTTTTCTCCCGGAGCCATTTTTCCAGCAGTTCTGCGTTCTCGATCTCCTCGTCCAGCAGTATCTCCTTGGGGACGGCGTCCCGCACCGAATAGTAGCCGGTGATGAAGCTCTCCCGCATCTGTGACTGGTCCTCTTTCTCCCCGAGGAAGAAATCCGCTTTGTCGAACAGCCTTCCTCCGCGGTACATGATGACGCTGGCACAGGCGGTTTCGCTGTTCTGCGCTATTGCGATGATATCCGAATCCTTCATGGAGTCGTCGAAGATCTTCTGATCGTCGGCGGCCTTTTTAATTGCCGCGATACGGTCCCGGAGACGGGCGGCGGTCTCGAATTCCAGCGCCTCGGCGGCGGCGTTCATCTCCTCGGTGAGACGCTCCACCGACTGCTGTGAGCCTCCCATGATATAATCCACCGCCTGCCGTATGACGGCGTTGTATTCCTCCTCCGAGAACTGCCCGGTGCAGACGCCCATGCACTTTTTGATATGGTGATTAAGGCAGGGGCGGGTCTTGCGGAAATCCTGGGGGAACTTCCGCTGACAGGTGGGAAGCTGAAATACACGGTTGGCCTCCGCCACCGCCTGCTTCACCGCGAAGGAGCTGGTATAAGGCCCGATATACTGTGCGCCGTCGTCCTCTTTCTGAAGCACGGCCTGGAGCCTCGGGAAAGGCTCCCTGGTGACGCGGATGTAGCTGTAACCCTTGTCGTCCTTCAGCAGGATGTTGTATTTCGGGGTGTACTGCTTGATAAGGGAGCATTCCAGCACCAGCGCCTCAAACTCGCTGTCTGTAACGATAAAATCGTAGTCCTCCACATGGGAGACCATTTTCCACACCTTCGGCAGATGATCCTGCCAGGGCCGGAAATAGGAGCTTACGCGGTTCCTGAGATTCTTGGCCTTGCCGATATAGATTATCTTCCCCGCCTTGTCCTTCATGATATAGCATCCGGGCGAGGTGGTGAGCTTTGAGGTCTTTTCCCGCAGAAAGGGAAGGCGCGGGTTGTCGGTCTCGGTTATTGTCACTATATTACTCCTTATGCCTTATACGTTTCCCGTTGAGCCGAAGCCTCCGGCGCCGCGAAGGGTGTCGGGAAGCTCGTCGGCAAGGACGGCCTCCGGCAGCAGAACGGGAGTCACCACAAGCTGAGCGATGCGCTCGCCGGGCTCGATGACTCTGTCCCCGGAGGAATGGTTGTGAAGGGCCACGATTATCTCCCCGCGGTAGTCGCTGTCCACGACGCCCACGCAGTTTGCGGGGGCAAGGCCCTTTTTCGTGGCCGTGGACGACCGCGCGTAGATCAGCAGCACGCAGTCGCCGCAGCCTTCTGCCGCCGCCGCGATACCCGTAGGCACCTTGACGGTCTCCCCTGCCCGTACCGTCAAAGGGGCTTCAAGGCAGGCCGAAAGATCGTATCCCGCGCTGCCTTCCGTTGCCCGGGACGGCAGTACCGCTCCTTCGCGGAGCTTCTTTATCAAAAGACGCATATTATACCTCCGTTTATCTTTATTATCTGTTTACAGTTCGATAAGGTCGCAGATAAGTTTTCCTTTTTTTGTCAAGCAGTAAAGCACCGTACATTCCGAATCCGGCACGGGGATGCTCTTGTTGAAGGTCACGACGGCGTTCTGCAAGGTGCCGTTCTCGTCGGTGAAGCTCACAAGGCAGTCCGATTTGAAAGAGCTTCCCTTCCGGGACACTGTCAGCACCGTGGCTTTTACCGGCTTTCCGTAAACGGAGAGCAGCTTGTTCCCGCGGTGAACGCGGATGTTCTTCACCAGTACGACGAGGCACACAACAAAGATCAGCAGCATAACCGACGCGAAAGCGACGATCAGTCCCGCAGGGGGCATACGGTAAAGCTGATAGGGGTCCTCCGGCAGGTAATAGCCCGTGAATTTATCCCCTACCGAAGGCGTTCCGTTGTAAATGGTGTCGGCAATATAGACGCTCCCGTATTCGTCGGTATACATCGCCTCGGTGTGATAGGATCTCCCGACCTTGTAGGCCGCCGTGACCTCTGCCTCCACGGCTGTGCCGCTGAATCTGTATCTGACCGTTTTGCGGGCGCCGATAAAGATACTCACCGGCAGCACGATAATCATGACAATGCTCACTATCACCGCGATCATCGACTTGTAGCCCTTGTTCTTTCCCATAAGTCAGTTCCTCGCTTCCATATCGTACATCTTGATGACCCTCAGCGCCGCCTCGCTTATGGGGATGCGCAGGTCCATAGCCTGTTTTTCCAGATAGCGGTGAGCCTGCTGCTCGGTGAATTTCAGATAATGCATCAGCGCCAGCTTGGCGCGCCCGATGTTTTTCAGCTCCTCGGCGGTCCTGTCCGAAGAGGGAGCCGAAAGTCCCAGCAGGCGTTTTCTCAAACCGCTGACCAATCCGAGGGTATAGCCGAAGGCGGCCTTTCCCAAAGGCTGCTTGCGGACGGCGGCAGCGCCGGTAAATGCGGCCGCGGCGGAGTATTTTTCCAGTTCCTCGGGAGGCACCAGCAGGACGACTCCCGCGTCGGAGCATTCGCAGACGTAGCTTATCAGTTCGTCGGCGCTGCCGTCGGAGAGCGGGCAGTTGATAACGACCATATCAAAGCTGCGGGCCGAGAGCAGGCTTTTGGCCTCCTTCCCGCCGAGAGCGGCTGACTGCACCCAATCGGGATAAAGCTCATCTATCAGCGCCGAGATCGTCTGAGACGCCTTCCCGCCGGAAACTATAAGAACGCTGTCCATTGCTGATGTCACCACCTTTTTGAAAGTAATCAGAAGTATGCGGGGCAGAAGTAATGAATAATAATGGCGAGTTATGCTCCACGTTAGCGGTGCATCCGAAGGGGTTCGGGTGCGGCCGGAAAGCCCCCGAGAACGGTTTACGCCAACGGAGGGCTCCGCCGCAAATCAAATTTGCGGCCCGAACTATGTTTCCTGCGGCGGAATTGCGCCGTCCGCGCTAGGACCGACCGGAAAGCCCCCGAGAACGGTTTACGCCAACGGAGAGCTCCGCCGCAAATCAAATTTGCGGCCCGAACTATGTTTCCTGCGAGTGCAGGAGAACACTTTTTCCGGCGCTGCGTATGGTTTGTCCACGCCAAAAATGCGGTCGGACGGCTTTTGCGCCCTACTGTTATCGAGTGCAGCGCCGGGGTCGTCGCTTCGCGCCGAGTGGGACTCTGTCCCGATTTTCCCGAGCTTGACGAGGGAAAATTGTCCCTGCTGGGGCGCTGCCCCCGTCCCCGCAAGGGCTCTGCCCTTGACCCGCCAGGGCTACCGCGCCCTGGACTGCGGAATGCGCTTCGCGTTTGGATCCCTGCTTTGTGCGTTATCCCTGCAAACCGTACTTCGCTATATCATTATTATACTCTTTTTCCCCCCGTTTGTAAAGGGCATTCGCAAAACCGGCTCTGTTTGGCTGAAACGCCAAAAACAAAGACAATATTTTGTGCAATATATCAATTGTTATTAAAATATTAATAATGTATAATTAAAAAGGATTACTATGCGTGAAAGGAGACGGAATATGGGCGGACAGTTTGCATTGATAGGCGCATTCTTCGCAAGGCTGCCGAAACATAAGGTGATGCTCACCATAGATTTTGCCTTCCTTGCCTGCCACGTTTTCTATCTGATATTCTTCCTCATTCACGGCATCACCGAGATGTTTATCTTCAATATCGTAAGCGTGCTGGTCTATGCGATGCTGGGCTGGCTGATAAACAAAAGACCCGAGAATTTCAGGCTCTATGCCTGCATCGCTATGCTCGAAGTCTCGCTCCACGCCGGAGCGGCTACCCTGTTTATGGGCTGGGACGCCGGCTTCTCCATGTTCATTATCTGCTGCGCCCCCTTCCCATTCTTCCTGAGATTTGAATTCTGGTATGTCCCGCCGCTGCTGGATGTACTGTTCGGCGCCGAGTTCATAGCGCTGAAAATATACACCTCCCGTCCCGGAGGAGTGATCTACACCCACGTCGGGGATTCCGCCGTGACAAAGATGTTCGTTTTCAATACGGTGATGTGCTTTATTATGATCGTCGCATTCTCGTCGATACACAAGTTCATGCAGCAGAACGAGGAGCAGATGATTCGAGACAAGAATGAAGAACTGAGTATGCTCATAAAGATCGACCCGCTGTCAAAGCTGTTCAACCGCCGCGCTATGGTGGAATTTCTCAAACAGCTGGACAGGATCTGCCGCTACCGTCACGAGACCTACGTCATCGGCATGGGGGACCTGGATTTCTTCAAGCACGTTAACGATACCTACGGCCACGCCTCCGGAGATATGGTAATTACGACAGTCTCGAAGATCATGACCGAGACGGTCCCCTCCGAGGGTTATGTCTGCCGCTGGGGCGGTGAGGAACTGCTTTTTGCAATACCCAACGCCGATTCGGAAAAGGGCAGGATCATCGCCGAGAAGATACGTCACCAGCTGAACAGATACATCTTCCGCACCGAAGAGGGCGTGGAGTTTTCTGTGACGATCACCCTCGGCATCACCGAATGCAACGGAATGACCTCTTACGAGCGGGGTGTCAGCATCGCCGACCAGTACCTCTACTACGGCAAAGAGCAGGGCAGGAACCGGGTGGTCACCAAGGAGAATTTCCCCCCGGAGCTGCTGAAATAATAAGATCATATCCCTTCGCTCACGCGCGGGGATATATTTTTCGGAGAGGGTCACTATGAACACAAACAAGATAAACTACCAGCTGCTTCTTGACAGGGAGATAGAGCAGCTCTCCTCCGAGGGACGTGTCCCGACGCTGCTGCTTCACAGCTGCTGCGCGCCTTGCTCGTCCTATACGCTGGAATATCTCTCAAAGCATTTCGAGATCACGGTCTTTTACTACAATCCCAACATCTACCCCGAAGAGGAGTACGAGCGGCGGGTGGCCGAGCAGACAAGATTCATCTCGGAGCTTCCGGCGGAGCATCCCATAAGCCTCAGAGTCGGAGAATACGATCCCCGGGAGTTTTACGACGCCGTCAAGGGCCTTGAACACATCCCCGAGGGCGGAGAGCGGTGCTTTGCCTGCTACCGCCTGCGCCTTGAACGCACCGCGAAGCTCGCCCGTGAGCTGGGCTTTGAATACTTCACCACCACCCTTTCCATATCCCCCTACAAAAACGCCCCGAAGCTCAACGAGATCGCCTCGGAGCTGGGGGGGATATACAGCGTCAAGCCCCTGCCCTCGGATTTCAAAAAGCGGGAAGGCTACAAACGCTCGGTGGAGCTTTCCAAGCAGTACGGCCTATACCGGCAGGATTACTGCGGATGCGTTTTCTCCCAGCAGGAACGGCAGAAAGCGACCGACAACGGATAAAAAAAGGTGCAGATCTGCACCTTTTTTATTTTTCCAGTCTTTTCGCTATTTCCTCGTAGCTTATGCCGAATTCGTCAAGTATCGTGCGGGCGTGGCCGGTGTAGGTGGGCATACCCTTGACCACCTTGTATTTCCGCTGGCCGGTGGCCTCGTCGGTGAGGACGATCAGACTTTCCGTCTTTGAGCGGGCGCCGCTTGCGTTGAGTTCGGGTATCCTGTCCGCAAGCTCGGGAAGGTGGGTGGCGAATATCCCCCGAACGCCTATCTTCGTGAATATCCTTACCATTTCATAGGCAATCTCCACGCACTCTCTCGGGGTGGTGGACTGTATCGACTCGTTCATAAACAGCAGGCTCCTGTCGGTGACGGTCTCGCTTATGGTCTTGAACTGCTTGATCTCGGTGGTGAACCGTGAAGCGTTGATGCCCGTCTGCTCCTCCTTCGGGAAATGGGTGTAGATATAGTCCGCGGGGCGGAGCCGACAGCTCACGGCGGGAACGTAAAGCCCGGCCTGAGCCATTGCAAAGCATATCCCCACCGCCCGGACGAAGGTGGTCTTGCCGCCGTTGTTGGCTCCTGTGAGGATGTAGAAATCCGCATCCTCGCCGAAGGAGATGTCGTTGAGCACAACGGGCTTTTTGTCCTTCTCCTTGGCGCGCATATTGTAGGTGCGGGCCTCACGGAAATAAATGGGGTCGAAAAGCCCCTCGATGACCGTTTCCTTCTCGGTGATGACCGGGCGGCACATCTTCATGCCCGAGGCCTCGCAGAGGTTTATCATCTCGATAGCTCCGAGATAGAAGTCCAGCTGATAGCTTATGGAATACATATCCTTCAAGGTGATCTTCTGATACTCCTCAAGGACGTCGCAGAGCTTTTCCACATAGCCCTCGGTGATCGCTCCCAGTTCGTCAAAGAGGGCCTTGTCGGCGGCATTGAGGTTGGGCTCTCCGTCGGTATTGAGGCCGGTATACTTATTGCGGACGCTTTTCATCACCTTCCCCGACTGGAAATTCGCCCCGTGGTAGATCATTCTGTCCAGCAGGGAGGGCTTGAGGATATAGGGCTCCTTTGAGATCTCCAATATCCCCGCCGAAACGGGCACAAGGGTCTCGTCCAGATTGATAGCCACGGTCACGCTCCGGACGCGGTCCTTTATCATTGCCCTAAGCTCGGCGGTCTGTTTTTTCAGCTCCGCGTAATGGGGGTCACGGAGCTGTTCCTCGAAATACTCGAACATCCCGATAACGCCCTTGGAACGCAGTTTCTCCCGGTTCCCGGCATAAAAGTCATGGAGTATCTCCATACAGTTGACATAAGCCTCGTAGGCCTCCAGCGCCTCGGCAAGCATGGAGAAGGAATCGGGATTGGAGAGTTTATAGATATTCTTGCGGTCGTTTTCCAGCATAATATCCACGGTCTTTTTTACGGTGGAGGACAGCTTCGGCACCCGCATGAAATCCTCCAGCACGTCCAGGCGGTACTCGATGACCTCCTTATCGCAGGAGAACTCGCTGAGTAGGTCAAGGGTGCGTTTGGCGTAGTAATTTGAGATCTGCGCGGCAACCTGTTCCAATCCTAAATTGGCGGAGAAATCCCGGGGCCAGTCCCGGCGGGCGGCGTTACGGGCGCGGGCCTCCTCACGCTTCTGCTTTGAGGGATAGTAAAGGTCCACCAGCGGGTCCTTCAAAAGCTCCTGATGATCGTTTTTCATGGGTGTACCTCCTAAGCGTAGGCAGTATGGACGTTCTTATGATAAGTTCTGACAAGTCCTCTTGCGAGGAAGAGATAGGCGGCAGCCTTCACGATGACCAGCACTACGGTGATGATGACGGCAGCCGTATCGCAGGTGTTTATCCTGCGGGCGAGGGTATCAAGGCACTGTTCCAGATAAGCGGGCTCGGAGGAATGCATGAGCCGTATGCGTCTTTCCTCCTCCTTGATGAGCAGTTCCGTCACAGAGCGGTAACGTGTATAGAGCAGGACGGTATTTGCCGCTGCTCCTGCCGCCAGCAGCAGCACGAAGTTTCTAAAGAAGGCATACTCCGTCACGCCCTCGAGGATAAGATAGTGTCTCCTCAGCCGTTTTACCAGCAGCCGTGAGAAAACTTCGATCAGCAGCCGTCCGGCGGCGGCAAAGGCAGCCGGCACCAATATCATCGCCGGCACCGGTGACGGATCTTCGATATTGAAGTCAATGCTCCGGAAGAGGCTCACCAGCAGTATATCCGAGACAGTAAGCACCGTCACTGCCCAGGCCAGCGTGAATATCCGGAAGTGGTGTTTGAATTTCATTTGTTTTGTCCTTTGGTCGTGTTACTGTTGCTCGTCGGTATGGCTCTTCATTTTGCTCGTTGGTGTGGCTTTTACTTTGCTCGTTATGGGACGGAAAGACGCTCGGTCGAAAATTCACGCAAGCGTGAATTTGCTCCCTCGCTGTTTCCTGCGAGTGCGGGAGGACAACGTTGCCGGCGCTGCGTATGGTTTGTCCACGCCAAATAGTGCGGTCGGACGGCTTTCGTGCTCTACTTATTTCGAGTGCAGCGCCGGGGTCGTCGCTTACGCGCCGAACGAGGCTCTGCCTCCGATTTTTCCGAGCTTGCGAGGATAAATTGTCTTCGCAAGGGCTCTGCCCTTGACCCGCTGGGGCGCTGCCCCGATTTTTCCGAGCTTGCGAGGAAAAATTGTCCTCGCCAAAGGCTGACCGCGCCCGCTTTATTTTGAGCTTGCGAAAAATAAAGTTGGGATGGGCGGAATGCGCTTCGCGTTTGGTTTAAAGCTTTGTACGGCCCGCCGCATCACTATCTTGTTTCCTGCACTCCGTTGCTTGCGGCGGAATTGCGCCGCCCGCGCTCGGGCTTTGCGGCACCATCTGTGCCGCGATCACTGCCGCCAGCACCAGTCCGCAGCCGATAAGCTCCTTCACCGACAGTACTTCTCCAAGTATCAGCCACCCCGATAATGCCGCAAATACCGATTCCAAACTCATGATAAGCGTCGCCGCCGTGGGATCCGCGTGCTTCTGAGCCGCGATCTGCAAGGTGTATGCCACCCCGCTGGACAGCACCCCCGCGTAAAGTATCGACAGCCGCGCATCCCATATCGACAGCATCTCCGGCGACTCGAAAATAAGCATCGGCACCGCCGAAAGCACTGCCGTTACCGCAAACTGTATGCAGCTCATCTTCACACAGTCGGCACCCAGCGCGTCAAAGCGGTCTATCACCATTATGTGTATCGAGAAGATCACCGCACAGCAAAGCACCAGCAGGTCTCCCGCGCCCACCGAAAAGCCTTCCTTGACGCAGAGCAGGTAAAATCCTGCGGCGGCCACGGCTACGCATATCCACACGGCAGGACGTACCCGTCTTTTCAGAAAAATACCCAAAAGCGGCACGATGACGATATACAGCGCGGTGATGAATCCCGCCTTGCCTGCGGTGGTCATGCTGATGCCTATCTGCTGAAAGGCGGAGGCGGCGCATAAGGCGGCTCCGCAGCATATCCCGCCGACGAGGGTAACGCGCTTTGACCCGGGGGATGGTTTCTCTCCCCGGCGTTTTGAGAGCCCGCTTCGGACGGCGATAACGGGCAGCAGCACCGCGGCCCCGATGACCGAGCGGGAGAAGTTATAGGTAAAGGGCCCGATATGCTCCATGCCCTTGCTCTGTGCAACGAATGCCGAGCCCCATATCACGGCGACGAGCAGCAGCGTCAGCGCCGAGGCGATCTTTTTGTTCATAGGACGGTCCTCTGTTACGGATTTGCAGACAGTGATCTGCCCTATCATTATACCACAGCCCGGACAAAAAGTAAAGCCGCCGCGCGTCCGGCGCGGCAGCTGTTTACTGTGCCATATAATCTTTTACCCTGTCGAATACGGATGCGTCCCATTTGTAGTGTCTGCCGTTGACGGTCATGTTGGCGTTGTCGGCCTTCGAGGTGGTGACAGTCACTATCTCTCCGGCATAGTTGAAAAATATGCTCACGCCGCCGTCATCAATGCGCAGTATGCTGTGTACCGTCAGGGGATCACCTTCCAGTCCTTTTACCGGCTCGGGATCGCAGGCCAGAAAGCCTTCATACCATTCGGTGAGCCACGGGAGCTCGGAAATATCAGCAAACATTTTCCCGTTCTCCGTCTGCATCACCACCCTGTTCTCATAGCTCAGATCTGCGTCCCCGTTTTCCTCCGGCAATTTTCCGAAATAGTTTACCGTGCTTTTTCCGTTGTACTCGGGATATATCTCGATCATCCCGGAGGATCGGACGTCGGACATGAACTCGGTATATTTCAGCTCGCCGTCCTCAAAGAGAAAACAGGCTTCGCCGTTGTACGTCCTTGTGAAGCCGTCCAGCTGACGCAGCTTCATTCCCAGCTCGCCGTTCTCCCCCCCTATATCGTTCATCCGGACGAACAGCACATCCTCGCTGCCGAGGCCGCTGTCCGGGTTTTCCGCCATATACCATTTCATAAGGATGTGCAGCTCTTTGGCGCTGATGTTCTTTTGCATCTGCTCCAACGTGCTTTCCGCTTCGGAGGAGGATATGACATCGGCGGCGCCGTTCACCGATTCGGCGGCGCTTGTTGCCGGTCCGCTTGTCTCCGGCTGTCCGGCGGGCTCTGTCCCGACGCTGTGGTTCATCTTCACCGATACTGCCAGCACAATTGCCGCCGCTGCCGCAATAAGCGCCGCAGCCGCTCCGACAGGCAGTCCGCTCCGCAGGGCGGCGGGAGCTTCTTCGGAGCTGCGGGCGATGCGCCGGCGGGGCGTTTCTTCCTTTTCTTCTTTCACATCAGAATCGGGCAGCAGCAGTCCCAGCGGGATGTCCTGCAAAAGCTCGTCAAGTTTTCTCACAGCAAGATCCCTCCTTTTTCAAGCTCTTCCCTCAGTTTTTTTCTTGCCTTCGCAAGGATGTGTTCTGTCTGTTTCGGCCGCAGGCCGTGTCTTTCGGAGATGTCCTTCACGGGCATATTGAAATAATACCTCTCCACAAAGATCTCCTGGTCGGGAGAGGGCATGGAGTTCACGCAGGAGACGATCAGCCTTTGGTTATGCTCCTTTGAGGCGGCGCTGTCGTAATCCACGTCCACGCCGATGTCGTTTTCCTCCAGCGGGATGACCTCCTGCCGTTTTATGCGCTTCAGGCTCCGGAGGCGGTCGGCGGCACAGCTTCGGGCTATCATCCCGATGAAGGTCCTGAGGCTGCTTTTTTCCGGGTCGATGACGTGCCGGTATCTCCACAGCTTGAAGAAAGTGTCGCTGACGACCTCCTCGCGGTCGGCGGGGTCGGAGAGCATCCTTGCGGCGGCGCTTTCGGCCGTCCCGCGGTAAAGGCGGACCGCCTCTTCAAGGCCTCTTGTATCGTCGTTTTTCAGCAGTTCGATTATCTCGCTGTCATCCATGCTCTCACCCCCTGTTCTATCTGTATATACGAAAAAACCCGAGGCATCCCCGGGTTTTTGTGTGAACTTTCTGTTAACTTTACAGTATCTATTTCTCGAAGCTGGATGTTATCATCTTCATTACCCGCTTGTTCCGTTCAAGGAGCTTGAACACGATAACCCCGCCGATGCTTACGCAGACGAACTCTCCCAAAGCCACAAACCCGGCATTGGCCCAGAACGGAGCGCCGGTAACTATCTTGATCTCCAGCCCCACCAGCACCGCATTGGTCATCACGGGGAACAGCGAGACCGCCGGCAGGCTCAGACGTTTGCGGAATGCATAGATCAGCAGTGCCGCGATAAGCGTTGCGGACGTGCCGAAGATCATGTCTATCATCCCCAGGGTGCTGTAAAGGTTGGCAACAAAACAGCCTATGGTCATGGCGATGATGTAGTCCTTTTCATAGTAGCATAAAAGCATCAGCATCTCCGAGACCCGGAACTGAACCGCTTCAAATGCGAAAGAGCCGCAAAGAATCGTAGTCACCACATACAAAGCCGTGGTGACGCCTATCCTTGTCAGCCTTCGGGAATTGAACATTTCCATACCGATCACACTCCGATATAAAAATTCCCCCGTGGTACGGGGGAATCTCTGACATCTGATGCCGAACTTCTGAGATCAGGCCTTGCCGACGGAACCGAAGAGCTCCATCTTCTCCTTGACCTTGACCTTGATAGCCTCAAAGCCGGGAGCCAGCAGCTTTCTGGGATCGAAGCCCTTGCCCTGCTGATCCTTGCCGGCCTCAACATAAGCTCTTGTAGCGTCTCTGAATACCAGCTGGCACTCGGTATTAACGTTTACCTTGGCAACGCCCATGTCGATAGCCTTCTTTACCTGCTCGTCGGGGATGCCTGTGCCGCCGTGAAGAACGAGAGGCATATCGCCTACCGCAGCCTTGATAGCGGAGAGAGTCTCAAAGGAAAGACCCGGCCAGTTGGCGGGATATACGCCGTGGATGTTGCCGATGCCGGCAGCCAGCATTGTAACGCCCAGATCGGCAATGGTCTTGCACTCCTTGGGATCGGCGCACTCGCCCATACCTACGACGCCGTCCTCTTCGCCGCCGATAGAGCCTACCTCAGCCTCAAGAGAAAGGCCCAGCTGCTCTGCAACGTGTACCAGCTCGGTGGTCTTGTTGAGGTTGTCCTCAAAAGCAAGAGAGCTGCCGTCGAACATGATGGAAGTAAAGCCGGCCTTGATGCACTTGTAGCAGCCGTTGTAGGTGCCGTGATCGAGGTGGAGAGCCACCGGAACGGTGATGCCCAGACTCTTGTCCATTGCCTTTACCATAGCAGCAACGGTCTCAAAGCCGCACATATATTTTCCCGCGCCCTCGGATACACCGAGAATAACGGGAGACTTGCACTCCTCAGCGGTCTGAAGGATAGCCTTCGTCCACTCGAGGTTATTGATGTTGAACTGTCCTACCGCATAATGGCCTGCCGCAGCCTTCTGCATCATTTCCTTAGCCGAAACTAACATTTTTAACACCCTCCGTATTTTAAAATTGGGATCATATTTGCCTATATTATTATACTATTTTTGGCCTTTCATTTCAACAGCCGAATTATACTTTTTACTTCTTTTTATATATATGTTAATTCTTTGTTCACAGTCCCCGCTCACTTGTAATTCACTCCGCTGTCGGTCACGCCGCCGCCGAGATGCGAGATATCGCCGTAGCCGTGGAGACGGAAATTCACCACGTCCTCAAAGCGGTCGTCGGTGCAGAGGGTGGCTACTGCCGTAGGCTCTGCGCTGAACCCCTGGAGCGTCAGCATCGGAGAGATCCCGAGAAGCTGAGCGATGACCACGCATCCCGCTCCGAAATGACAGAACAGCGCCAAAGTTTTATCGGTATCCCCGGTCTTGCGGAAGGCCCCGCCCTCGCGTATAAGGCCGTGACGGGCAAGCAGTTCATCCAGCCCGAGGCGGACGGCCTCGGCCCTCGGGAACATATCCGTGCCTTGCGCTTCGGGGGCTTCGCCGTAGCGGAGCCTGTCGAAGAGAAGTTCACTTTTAGTCCATATTTTCGGACGCATATCCCAGGTGACGACTTTTTCTCCCAAGGTGAGGTCGTTTATGGAAACGTCAAATTCGTAGAGCCAGTCGCAGACCGTAACAGTATGCCCCGAGAGCCTGGTGTAAGCCTCGGCGGTCTCTTTGGCGCGTCCCATGGGAGAGGAATAAACGGCGTCGATCTTCTCCGAAAGCAGACGTCCCGCAAGAAGCCCGGCCTCCTGCCTGCCCTTTTCGGTAAGGCAGTCGTGTTCGTAGTCCGGCGAACCGTGACGGATAACAAGCAGCTTCATTTTTTCTCCTCCCTCAGTCCTCAAGCTCTGCCAGCAGAGACTCAAAGCTCTTGTCGGCCAGGTCCTCAAGCTTCTGGCTCTCGTAGCGGAGCTGATACTCAAGGCAGTCCATCTGCGCCCGGACGGTATCCTCGTCCCGCTTGTTGGAGAGAGGCGTGCCCGTCAGCTTTTCGTACTGCTCCGGGGTAGTCCAGGGCTTGATGCCGACGATCGAGACATTGTCGGTGCTGCCGTTGCGTATTGCCAGCTGGCACAGCGCCTCCAGCTTTTCGCTGAAGGTCATGGAGGTTATCTGCATTGCGATCTCCAGCTCGTCCTTGGTGATAAAGCCGGAAAGCCCGTCCGAGCAGATAAGCACGGTGTCGTCGGGCTCCTCGCCGAAGGGCGTAACGAAGCGGAAATGCTCGATCTGCGGGTCCTGAAGCACGCTTCCCACGGAGGAAACGATAGCTCCCTGCTCGTCGGGGCCCAGCTCCTTCACCGAGGAGATGACTCCCTTTTCGTAGAGGAACCTGCTGTAAGTCTGATCCACTGAGATCTGCCGTATGCAGCCGTTGACATAGCGGTACATCCTGCTGTCGCCCACGTTAAGGCACACGGCCGAGTTGTATTCATCCACTGCCAGCAGGCAGAGGGTGGTCTGCATATTGAGGGTCCCGTCGCCGGAAACTCCCGTGCGGATTATTTTATTGTGGATCCGCTGGATGCAGTGATCGAGGTCCACGGAGGAATCGTAATTGATCGCCGCCAGCGAAGAAATGCATATCTGGGAAGCCAGTTCTCCGGCATTATGTCCGCCGACGCCGTCGCAGACGGCCGCCAGCAGCGGTGCGATGCACACCGACCCGAAGCCGCCCTTGGGTTTCGTCACGCTAACTTTGTTTATCAGCAGGGCGTCCTCGTTTTTCAGGCGGTAGGGTCCTTTATCGGTATAGCCATAAATATAATAATTCATAGGCAGGCTTCCTTTGGTCTGAAACAGGATCACGGCTTGTCCGCGGCAGGACCCGCCGCTCCCGTGACCGTGATCTTGCTGTCCGTCAAAACATTTATAAAAATATTATAACATGCCTGCTAAAAAAAGTCAATAAAGCATTGCATATTTATTATCATTTTCTGAACTCGGCAAAACGGCAGCTTAAACGTTTTCGATACGGGAGATTTTGTTGTGCAATATAGCTAAGAAACAAGGTTAAAATTGATATGATTTAACGATTTTCGGCTTTTTTGCTAATTTGGCTTTGACATTTACAAAATATGTGGTAAAATAATATATAGGTAACGCTCGCCATAGGGCGAATTGTCTGTAAACGGCTTTTTACCCGTGAGGGCGTATCAGCAAGCTTTGAATATTCAGTACCGCTGACGGCAGCAAACCTCTTCCTCTGCGGTATTACGAAAGGGGCAATCATATACTATGTCAAAGATCATTGCGGTAACTTCGGGCAAGGGCGGAACAGGTAAATCCTCCATAAGCGCCTGCCTCGGATACGCTCTTGCAAAGCAGGGCAACAGGACCCTTATCATCGAGCTGGACTTCGGTCTGAGATGTATGGACATCATGCTCGGTATGCAGGGAAATATCACCTACGATCTTGGCGACGTTATCGCGGGCACCTGCGACGTCTACAAGGCGACCACCACAGTAAAGCTCGCCTCGAACCTGAGCGTTCTCTGCGCTCCGTCCGACCCGTTCGTTCAGCTCAAGACTGAGGACATCGAGAAGATCACCAGCGAAATGAAAAAGTATTTCGAGTACATCATCATCGATACCTCGGCGGGCATCAACAATTCGGTATTCGATATCGTGACCAATTCCGATCTTATCCTTATCGTTACCACGCCGGACCCTGTCTGCGTGCGTGACGCAAGAATGATGTCGGACGAATTCTATAAGAGAGGCAACCAGAAACAGCGTCTGCTTATCAACAAGGCCAGCAAGAGGATCTTTGAGTATGACGAAATGGATGACCTGGACGCTATAATCGACACCGTAGGCGTTCAGCTCCTCGGCGTTATCCCCGAGGACAGTGCGATACCCCTCGCCACCGGCAAGGGCGCTCCGCTCTCCTCCAGCTCCATGGGCTTCCTGGCTTTCTCCGCGATCTCCAGGAGGATCAAGGGCGAGCATATCCCGATCTCGCTGAAAATGTAAGAAATGAGAAACGTAAAATAAATTAAGGGGGCGTTAATGTTGAATATCGCATTGATAGCACATGACTCCAAAAAGGAGCTTATGGTGCAGTTCTGCATTGCATACTGCGGAATACTCAGTAAACACACCCTTTGCGCCACAGGCACGACAGGTAAAATGGTGGGAGAAGCCACAGGTCTGAGGATACAGCGATATCTCAGCGGTTCTCAAGGCGGCGGCGAGCAGATCGCAGCCCGCATCTCCTGCAATGAAATAGATATACTTCTGTTTTTCAGAGACCCGATCTCGGCTAAACCCAGCGAGCCCAAGGATGTTGACCTTCTCAGACTCTGCGATGTCCACAACATCCCCATAGCTACCAACATAGCCACCGCCGAAGCGCTGATCCATGCGCTGGAGCGCGGCGACCTCGACTGGAGAGAGATCGTTAACCCGACCTGAAACCGGATCTCAGACAATATAATATTTCAAATGCTGTGACGGGGAGAGTAGATGAAGCCCTCAGGCCCAAGCGAGGACGGTACGGTGAAAGCGTCCGCCGGAGCTTCGTTGAAGGACACCTCCGAGCACGCCGCTGACAAAGGCGGTGCGCAGCCTCTGCGTTAAAGAGAAGATGAGCGGCAGGATAATATCCTGCAATCAGGGTGGTAACACGGCCACGGCCGTCCCTTTGTCCGGGACGGCCGTGTTTTTTGTCCCCTGTTAATAAAATACACTTGAATCAAGGGCATCAACAGTTTATAATGATAATACCATAAGGAAAGGAAGATGAATATGGCTTTGCTTGCAAAAAGACCCAACGGCACACAGGATGTGGTACCTAACGAGGTGTATAAATGGCAGACCGTCGAATCCGTTGTGAGGGATACCGCGCAGCAGTTCGGCTTCCGGGAGATAAGGATCCCGACTTTTGAGGAGACAGGGCTGTTCGTCCGCTCGGTGGGAGATACCACCGATGTGGTGCAGAAGGAAATGTATACCGTTTCCTCTTCGGGGGACAAGACCTTCACCCTCAGACCCGAAGGCACCGCGGGTACGATACGCGCCGTCATCGAAAACGGCATACTCAATGACGGACTTCCCCAGAAGGTCTATTATACCCTGTCCTGCTTCCGTCACGAGAAGGCTCAGAAGGGCAGGCTCAGAGAGTTCCACCAGTTCGGATGCGAGCTTCTCGGCGCCGCTTCGCCCTCGGCGGATGCGGATGTCATCGCGCTGGCTGACAGCGTGCTGAAAAGGCTGGGACTGCGGAATATCGTGCTGAATATCAACTCTATCGGCTGCCCCGAATGCAGGGCAAAGTACCGCGAGGCGCTGAAGGCCTACTTTGAGCCTCACCGCAGCGAGCTTTGCGCCACCTGTCAGGACAGACTGGACAAGAACCCCATGCGCCTGCTGGACTGCAAGTCGGAGGAGGACCAGGCTATCGCAAAGGATGCTCCTCTTATCACCGACTACCTCTGCGAGGACTGCGCCGCCCACTTTGAGACGGTCAAGAAGCAGCTGGGCATCATGGGCATAGATTTTACCGTCAATCCCAAGATCGTAAGAGGACTGGATTACTACACAAGAACGGTGTTTGAGTTCATCTCCAACGACATCGGCGCGCAGGGAACTGTCTGCGGAGGCGGCCGCTACGACGGACTTGTGGAGACCCTGGGCGGCAAGCCTACCCCCGCTCTCGGCTTCGCTATGGGACTTGAACGCATCCTGCTGACTATGGAAGCTCAGGGCTGCGAGTTCATGGAGGAAAAGACCTGCGACCTGTATATCGCCGCAATGGGCGAGGCTGCCGCCGAAAAGACAGTTGAGATCGTCACCCGTATGCGGGACGAGGGCTTCTTCGTGGAGTACGATCTCGTGGGACGGGGCCTCAAGGCGCAGATGAAATACGCCGACAAGATCAAGGCGAAATATGTCATCGTGCTGGGGGACAGCGAGCTGGAAAGCGGTTCCGCCAAGCTGAAAAATATGGCCACCGGCGAGCAGACGGATATCTCCCTCGGAGAAGAACTGCTGGATGATTTCGGGGCCCAGTATTATGAGCTGATGATGAGCACCGACGACGATTTCAGAAGCTTCGTCGAGGCCTTTGCCGACAACGGCGATGACAAGTAACAGCGTGACGTTAAAAGGAGAATGACTATGAGATGTATGAATTGTGATATTATCCCGCTGACGGAGATACCCACGCCCGCGGACTATATGGTTTCGCTGGAGACCTTCATCATGATGACGAAGGCGGGAGTTCTGGAGATCGTTTATCAGAATCACCCCATAGAGCTGGTGTTTGCCGGACACACGGGCAACAAGGTGAAATTCTTCCACCAGTTCCGCTGCAAGAACTGCGGCACGATCTACGGGATGTTCGTGAATACCCTCTCCGGCGGAGAGATAAAGATCAACGACAAAGTCTTTGATCCCGCCGAATACGGCAACAGCGAGATCCCCGGGGGAGAGAGCAGGTAATGGCGGGGATAATTCCCGTCCGCTTTGAGTACCGCACCTCGCTTACGCCCAAGCGTCTTGCCCGAAGGCTGGACAAGGACCTGGAGGAGCACCGCCCTACTCTGAACATTATGTCCCAGGGGCGGTTCATGAGAGCTCACAAGTTTGAGAGCTGCTTCTACGGCTGCCGCACCTCGGCGGACGAGTTCCAGCTGTTCCACCACCAGGCCAAGAAGCGGGACGGCGGCACCACCGGCTTTTTCGGAAAGATCGTCCCCACAGAGAACGGCTCGCTGATAACCGGAAAATTCCGCAAGCCGATATACACCTACGTTTTCGCGGCGGTGTGGACCGTTGTGATCCTGCTGATCGCTCTTATGGCGGCGGGAATGCGGGAATTCGCAGCGGCGGGAGCCTTCGCGGCCGTATGGGCGGCGGGAGCCTTCCTTATGCTGTGGGACAACAAAAAGCCGATAGTCAAGGCCTACCTTGAAAACCTTCCCGCCGAAAAAGCGGACGTCAGCGGGGCATCCGATGATGAACAGTGAGTATATCAGACACGCCGAAGCATCCGACGCATCAAGGATAGCCGAGATCTTCGTGACCAATTACCGGGTGAATTTCTACCCCTTTTTTCACAACGACGAGTTCTATTTCGGGGAGCTGAACGTTATGGACACGGCGGCGGGATACGCCCAGGGCTCCGAGGCGCTGGCTCACACCTTCGTCTACGACGACGGCGTGGTGAAAGGTTTTGTCCGGGTGAAGGACCGCGAGGTGGAAAAGCTGTTCGTGGAGCCTCAGTTCCAGAGCGGCGGGATAGGCGCCCGTCTGCTGGAGTTCGCCGCGGAGAGCTTCGGCGCTGACCGGCTCTGGGTGCTGGAATACAACAGGCGGGGCATTGATTTCTACCGCCGGCACGGCTTTGAGCTTACCGG
This sequence comes from Ruminococcaceae bacterium FB2012, assembly GCA_900104495.1. Classification (GTDB taxonomy): domain Bacteria; phylum Bacillota; class Clostridia; order Oscillospirales; family Ruminococcaceae; genus FB2012. The sequence goes on from FMXS01000003.1 coordinate 186,066, forward strand.
CAAGAAGATCATCGAGGACGAATGGGTGCCCCTGCTGGAAATGAAACGGAATAAGGCCAAAGAATATTAATACTGAAATACAGGAAAGAGGAAAAAACATGAAACTGGACACTATGGGAAATCTTAGACGCACCGTTTACTGCGGTGAGGTCAGCGAGATCGGGAGCGAGGCCGTGGTCTGCGGCTTCGTGGAAAGAGTCAGAAACAAGGGCGGCGTCATCTTCATCGTTCTGAGGGATAGGACGGGCGTGGTGCAGCTGCTGTTCAACGACAAGACCGATCCCGCCGTATTTGAGAAGGCCGAGCAGGTCAGAGGCGAGTATGTGCTTATGGCCAAGGGCAAGGTGGTCGAGCGCGAAAGCAAGAACGACAAGCTCCCCACCGGACACCTCGAAATTTTTGTTGATGATCTGAGAGTGCTTTCCAAGGCAGAAACAACTCCCTTTGAGGTCACCAATTCGGACAACGTCCGCGAGGAGCTGAAACTGAAATACCGCTATCTGGATCTGAGAAGCCCCAGGCTCCAGCGGAACCTTATCACCCGTCACAAGATCGCTCAGGTGACAAGAGAGTATTTCTACGAGAACGGATTTTTGGAGATCGAAACTCCCATGATGATGAAATCCACCCCCGAAGGAGCGAGAGACTATCTGGTGCCTTCGCGCATCCACGAGGGGAAGTTCTACGCCCTGCCCCAGTCGCCGCAGATCTACAAGCAGCTTCTGATGATCTCCGGCTATGACCGCTATGTTCAGCTGGCCCGCTGCTTCCGTGACGAGGACCTCCGTGCCGACCGTCAGCCCGAATTCACTCAGGTGGACTTTGAAATGTCCTTTGTGGACGCCGAGGATATACAGGCCTGCGTTGAGGGCTACATGGCAAGGCTGTTCAAGGAGATCAAAGGCATCGACATCACTCTGCCCCTGCCCCGCTTGACTTTCAAGGACGCTATGGACCGTTACGGCTCCGACAAGCCCGACACCCGCTTCGGCTTTGAGATACAGGACATCTCCGAGACCGTCAAGGACATCGACTTTGTGGTATTCAAGGATGCTTTGGCAAACGGCGGCTCGGTGAGAGCGATCAACGTCACCGGCGGAGCGGCGACCTACACCCGCAAGGAGATCGACAAGCTGGTGGAGCACGCCAAGGGCATCGGCGCCAAGGGCCTGGCCTACATCCGCTGGGCGGATGAGCCCAACTGCTCCTTCAAGAAGTTCTTAGCCGAAGGCGACCTGGAAAGGATCTGCGAGGCCGTAGGCGCCAAACAGGGCGACCTGGTGCTGATCTGCGCTGACAAGAACAAGGTGGTCCTGCCGACGCTGGGAGCTATCAGACTTATCTGCGGCAAGCGCCTTGAGGTCATCGACGAGAACAAGTACAACCTGCTTTGGATCACCGAGATGCCCTTCTTTGAGTACGACGACGAGACCGGCGCCTGGGTGGCGGCACATCATCCCTTTACCATGCCTATGGAAGAGTGCCTTGAATATCTGGACAGCGACCCCGCCAACGTCCGCGCCAAGGCCTGGGACCTGGTGCTCAACGGCACCGAGCTTTCCAGCGGCTCCATGCGTATCACCGACTTTGAGCTTCAGCAGAAGATGTTTGAGGCTCTGGGCATGACCGACGAGGAGATCGAAGCCAAGTTCGGCTTCCTGGTGGACGCCTACCGCTATGCCGCACCGCCTCACGGCGGAATGGGCATCGGCCTGGACCGCATTTCTATGATACTCTGCGGCGCCGACAGCCTCCGGGACGTTGTGGCCTTCCCGAAGGTGCAGAACGCCAGCGAGCTTATGAGCGAGTGCCCCTCCACCGTAGACACCAAGCAGCTGGACGAGCTGCATATCGCTCTGAAACTCTCCGAGAAGGAATGACCCAATGACAGCAAAGCTCTCCCCCCACGGAGGAGAGCTTTTTCCGTTCTGTTGTACAGACTGTAAACAATCAGACTTTACACTTGACATCGGTTTTGTTTTGTGGTATGATTTTTTTGAATCGAACCGTATCATTTACATATAAGTGAGGAAAACAATGATAAAAAAGATCATCGCCGCAGCGCTTGCGGCTGTGATAGCATCTGCGGCCTGCGGCTGCTCGGACGAAGGCAAGACTTCCCTTTCGCCCCTGGACAGTTCCTCCGGGAGCGACTCGGGAGCGGTGACCTCCCCTCCGAAGGACGACAGCTCGATACCCGCCGCAACGATCCTGACGGATGCTTCTTCCAAGGCTGAGAAAACCACCAAGGCCACCACAGCCAAGCCGAAGCCTACTCCCGTGGCCGTGGAAATGCAGCCGATATATGACAGCGCCGCCTGGTTCTCCAAGGTGAACACCGTCACCTCCAACGAGGAGCTGAAAGCGGCGATCACCAAGCTGGACGAGCTGATAAACAAAATGGGGAGCAATGTGGGATTTGCCTATCAGGACCTGACCAACGGCGTCACTATTTCCTACAACGCCAACAAGGAGTTCCAGACCTGCTCCACCATAAAGGTGCCTTACTGCAAGGCCCTGCTGGAAAACGGGACCGATCTTGACGAGCTGGTGACTATCAGCAAGATATATCAGGACGCCGCCCCCGAGGAAGGGCATCTCAACGGCTCTGACCTGAACAAGCAGTATTCCGTCCGCAAGCTGATAGAGAATTCCGTCCGGCTCAGCGACAACACGGCTTTTATCAATCTGATAAACAAATACGGCCGCTGGGTGTTCAACTCCATGGAGTATAAGAAGGGCATCAACATCCTGCTGTACGAAGAATACTATTTTGCAATGGCTACGGCAAACGAGATGCTGAAGTCCTATAAGGACATTTATGAGTACAGCCTCACGGACGAGCGGGGAAAGTGGCTGATGCAGCTGATGACGGAGACCAGCTTCAACGAGCAGATCTCCGCCGCACTGGGAAAGAAATACAGCGTAGCTCACAAATACGGCTCCGATCAGGAAACCAATTCCTACAGCGACTGCGCGATATGCTTTGCCGAAAGGCCCTTCGTGCTGTGCATCTTTACCGAGCAGCGCCCCGAGACCGACGAAGCCAATCAGTATTTCCGCGATCTGGCATCTACTTTCGACAAGCTGAATGAGGTAATACTTAGCTGAAGACCGTCACAAAAGCAGGTGTTTTTCAATGCAGGAGAACAGTATAAGATCGGGACCGGACAGAAAAAAGGTCATCGGGCTATGCCTGATACTGGCTGCTGCTCTGGCTTTTGCGATCGGCAGATTTGTTTCGTCAAAGCTGGATGAGATCAAAAGAAACGATTCCTATGCGGCTGTCATCGAAGACTATTCCTTCCTGACCGGCAGCAGCAATCTTATCCACTGCGAAACAACGGAGAGCGGGCTCTTCAAACGCACATATCGGTTCAACGCCTTCAATGACAGCTCTGAGCAGGTGGAATACCACACGGGCTGGTTCACATCATCCTTCAATTATGTGAACAGGGGCATACTGAAAAACGTTTCTCAGTTTGAGCCCTTCCCCGAGGGGCTGTTCCCCACTTTTGCCTCCCAGGGGGCATTCTTCGTGCATTATTCCAATAAGGACTGTGAGAAAGTCACCTTTGACCGGGACTGTCCTCATGACTGTCTTGCGGTGTCCTTTGACCGCGATATGAGCGCAGAGGAAGCTCTCGGGCTGTTTTCCGACACCGGCTATGCGGTGAAATTCTGCTGGGTGGCTACATTCTTCAACGAAGAAAATGGGGTGCTGGGACATTATCGCTTCGGGCTCGGTCTGCCGCCGGGAGCAAATAACGATAAGTCATCGTCCTACAAGAATTACAGGCAGGCTTTCGGCTTTACGGTCTACGATCACAGGTATTCCGAAAAAGAGGACCTTGACGGGATCCGAAAATTTGCAAAGATAGTTTTCCGGGACCGTGACGATACCGAAACAAATTTTATGGAAAAGGATATCGCTCAGATAAACAGGAACCTCTCCGCCAAAAACGAAAACTACGGGGACCGTCTGAAGATCCTCGGCGTGCTCCTTGAAAAGAAGGACGGACAGCCCTTCACGACCGAGGAAGCAGAGGCTCTCACCAAGCAGTTTGACTGCATCCATGCGGTGTCTTCGTGACATCGGCAGGTACAAACTCTATAATATGCCGCTTGCTGCGGCTTTATTATAACGAAAAAATGAAAACGTTTCCAAAATATTAAACAGGAGGTCATGCAAATGAAAGAGATCAAGGCTTATTCGGTACATATGGGCAAAGCAAAATGCGCCGTGGACCTGGGCGACGGCTCCGAGAGAGGCGAGTACGTCAACCAGGATTACATTCTCCACAAGCTGGGAAGGCCCCACAGAAGCATCTCGCTGATGTACTGCTACTACCCGCTGGACGAGCAGTTCCCCGGGCGCATCTCGGAGGTAATGAAGGATGCCAACGTTTCCTTCCAGTGGGATTATCCCTACGACGACTATTTCACCTACAAGGGCGGTCTTAACGGCAATACCGACGGCGAGCCCTTCACCTGTATGCGGGACGTGCGCCGTCACGGCCAGGATGTTACCCTTACTCTGACCATTGACCCCAACGTTTCCGACGATCACCTTATCGCTATCGCCAAAGACCTGCGTCCCTTCGGCAGACTGCTCCTGCGGATCAATCACGAGGCCACCGGCAACTGGTTCTCCTTTACCAAGCGCACCACCTATCAGGGAGTTGCGGATTTCTACTGCCGATTCAACAAGGTGCTTAAAGAATACGCTCCCAACGTTTCCACGATACTCTGCATCGGAGGCATCGAGGATCTGAAAGCCACTGAGATCATCATGGAGAAGGAATTCTCTCAAGCCGTTAAGGAGACCGACATCTGGTCCGTGGATAAGTACATGGCCCTTCACTGGGGCTGGCCCTTTGATGTGGCCCTCAAGGATCAGGAGCAGAAGAACTACGGCCGCAGCAAAGTCGCCGACACCTACGCTCTGACAAAGATGAGCTACCGCCGTTTCAGAGAGATCAACGGAGGCGTTTCCAAGCCTATGGTAATGAGCGAGTTCAACGCCGACGGCGACGTTACCGGCCCCTACGAGCAGGCCGAAATGGTCAAGGGCTTCTGCGATCTGCTGAAAGCCGATCCCGAAGAATGGTTCTCGGGCTTTACCTTCTATCAGTTCCGTGACCGCGGCAGATTGGGCCTGGAGATCGAGGATCCCAACTACTCCGACTGCGGCATCGAGCAGCCCGTGATGAAGACCTACAAGGAGATCATCCACGACGATTATTTCAAGCCTTCCATGACCCGGGGCGAGGAGCTTTCCTTCCCCGTGAAGCTCCGCTGGGGCGGCGCCGAGGACGCCGAAGGCATCGAAGTGCCTCTGCACTTTGAGAAGAACCCCCATTTCTGCGAGCTGACCTTCGAGGACGATTCCAATATCATGATCGAGATCAACGGAAAATGGTTCTACAAGTCCCCCAAGGCCAAGGTCATCGACCTGATGAGCGCCTTCTTCGAGAAGCCCCTTGACGGCCCCGCAGATCTGACCCTCCGGCTCTTTGCACCTCCCGCCTCCGGCGAGAATGACCTCACCGAAGCCGACGGCTTGATGAACGCTTATCAGACAGTCGGGAAGCTCCCCGCTATCCGCATCGAGTACGGCCCGGTGATGTAATACGAACAAAAAAACACGGCAGACGTAATGTCTGCCGTGTTGCTTTTTATTCAGATCACTTCTTGCGCTTGAAGACGATCAGTACGACTGCGCCCGCTACAGCCAGCAGTGCGAAGCATACAGCCGCTTTGCCGGTATTGGGGTTAGAGCCGCCCTTGTTGCCCTCGGGGGCCTTGGAGGTGTCTTCCTCGGCTTTGGAGGAATCCTCTTCCTGTACGGAGCTTTCCGGCTCAGCCTCGGAGCTGTCCCCTTCGGAGATCTCGGATTCGGAGCTTTCGTCCTCGCCCAGAGCGGGGATAGCCTCGGTGCGGGTGTGAGAAGGATCGTTCTTGCAGGTAAAGAGCTTTACGCCCTCTTCTGTTGCGGTAGGTTCAAGGATGACCTCGCCCTCATCCCAGTCATGGCCCAGAGCGGGGATGATAAGAGTATCGGGATCGGTGATCTCGGTCATAGCCTCGGCATCCTCAAAGAGCTTGCCGCACTGGCATTTATAATGTGCCTTGACGCCGGTCTCCTCGCAGGTAGCGGGGACCTCTTCAACGAGTTCGGGGTTGTGGATCTCATCGAAATAAACCACAACGGTGACCTTATCGCTTGCGGGCATCTGGAATTCAAGGTTCTCGCCGACCTTGGCGGGCTCGGAATCGGGGATCAGATAATCAACGTTCTTGATCCTGTAGCCTTCGGCGGGCTGAGCATTGATCTTGACGGTTCCGCCGTAGCCGTAATACTTCTTTTCGGCGTAAGCGGTTCCCTCGCCGTTGACAACGACCTCCACCTCGCCGTAGCCCTGCTCGTTTGTGATAACGAGCTTCTTGGCATTATTGCCTTGAGCATCCGTGATTCTGCCGCCGTTGATAACAGCGCCTTCGGGTTCAAGAACAGTCAGGGGCTCGAGTATCTGCAGATCATCGCAGGAAACGACAACGCCGCCTGTAGCATCCGATGCGGCAGTCATCCTGACAACGGTAGAGAGGCCTTCGATGATGATGGACTCTCCCGAGAAGGGCCGGCCGCATTTTTCGGACTCTATATAGGAATCCTTGACTTTAACGCCGATTTTGCCTGCCAATGCAAAACTGTCTTTTGTACTTGAAATGTCGGTGCCGATGACCTTAACGGAGCTGTTTTCAACATGGACTTCGTAATTGCAGGATACAAAGCCGCTGTCAAAACCCGTGGCCGTGAATTCAGCGTCCTTGATGGTCAGTGTTTCTTGATAATCCCAGACGGCAAGAAAAGCGTTTGCGCTGTTGTAATCAAAATCCGCCTTACCCGACAAGGTAAGCGCAAAGCCGTCGGCAAACACCTGTGCCGAATAACCGTGATCGCTGTGATAACCGGTTATCGTAGGATTATCCAGCGTAAGGGTCTGTGTTTCGGGATCGTACTTTGCCTTTCCGCCGTCGTTCAGGATATCGTCCTTATTGGCGTCGGTGACCTGCGTTGAACCCACCCACAGCGGATATTCGGTGTCCGCAAAGGCAGTCACGCTGCACAGGCTCGTCATCAGAGCAGCTGCGGTCATGCAAGCCGCAAGTTTTCTTCTGAACATCATATTCTTCTCCTCCTAAATTCTGCAATAAAACGGTGCAGATACTTGATTACAGTATAGCATATTATTATGATTTTGTAAAGAGGGTTTTTGAAAAATATGTCAAAAAATGCATCCTTCTCCCGGGCCGGGGCAAACTAAAAAGGAGCAGACACGCATCTGCTCCCCTGTATATCAATATTCAATTGTCAGAACTAACTGCTTAGTACATTGGTATTCACTCCAAGAATGATATTCTGTGCTGCCGGAATAAGATCTCTGTCACAGCATAAGCTTAGCTTTCGGGTGGACTCACACCTTTCATGAGGACCGCGTCAAACGCTGCCCGCGGTCTCAAAGTATTCACTAAAGAAAGCTATATCAAACCATTGGTCTTATTACCTTTCGTTAGATTAGCGCCCGAGGCGCCGTTGTCCGGATCAAGCTGAATAAACCTTTGGACTCACCCCTGTCTGTCAGATAATCAAGCGTTTCGTGCAACAATTCAGAATCATATTGCACCACTCCTTATTGATAAACTCGGTTTAAACTCTAATCGCTCCGGATCCTCCGGGTCAAGCTGAATAAACCTTTGGACTCACCCCTGTCTGTTACATATTCAAATCTCTCATGATGCGCATTTTCATAAGGCATCACTCCTTGAAGAATTATGGGTAAGATATTGGGTCGTTAAGCAGTCAGTTTATAATTCCATCGGACTCACTCTCTCATAAGATTTTTGCTAAACAAAAAAGCCTCGACAGTACATTGGAAACACTCCGTTCTAAATGATATTCAGTCTCGTGATAAAGATCCTCATAGGGACCACATCCTTATCATAAAATTGAATTGTCATCGTAAAGTGCCGCAGCCTCGAAGCTCGAATCAGTCTTTATATTATAAAACCATATCGGTCGGAGATTATCAGTCTATACACCTGAGTTGTTTCTCGCTATCAGCAGACCCTTCGAGCCTCTCGGCGAAGCTGTGTGATCTCAATTACGTCCATTGGGGCTCGACTCCTTTCATGTCACATTAGGCATCCTCCTGCGGTGCGCTTCCGAGGCCGCCCGCAACCCGCCTTCGACATTTATTGCAGGAACTCCGGAAACCTGCCTGCCTCTTTGACCCGGTTGCTGCCGATCCCTCCGTCTGCCGGACGCCGAAGCCTTTGGCTCGGTCTCTTTTATTTCCTTGAATATACTATACCACACTTTTTGGCAAATGTCAATAGGTTTTTTCAACTTTTAGATAAGTTTTTTATTTAACATTTCTTTTAGATTATACTACTTGACTTTGGGGAAAAAGAGTGCTATAATGATAGTGTTGCGGCGGTCATTAAGGCCGCTTTAATTATCTGTTCTGAGGAGGATCTGCGATATGCTTAACGAGAATTCACCCGATCTTTACACACTTGAGGACGAGAACGGCAAGGAGCAGGTGTTCGAGCTGCTGGATGTTATGGAAGTGGACGGAGAAAAGTATTTTGCTCTTACCCCCTACTATGAAGACCCCGAGGATATGCTGGAGGACGCCGGCGAGGTAGTCATCCTCAAATCCGTGTTTGAGGGTGACGAGGAAATGATGGTCTCCTTCGACGAGAACGAGGAGGAATACGACCGCGTGGGCGAGCTGTTCATGAAGCGCCTGGACGAGATGTTCGACTACGGCGACGAGGAAGAAGAAGACGGCGGCAGCGGAGATTATTCCTGAGCTCTATGGCAATACTGTACAATTTTTGGGGCATTAAATTACACAAAATTACATATTGATAAACCGGCGGTTTTGTGGTATAATATAAGCAAGAAAAATAACTGCCTTGTGCGAGCAAGTATGGTATGATATGATCCAACACTTATTTTAAGGGAGTCCTGTCTCCGGAAGCGGACTGCAGACCTCCCGCCCCGGACCGCTTCGGCTGCTTCGGGCTACGGACGAAGGGAGCGAGAAACCATGGGGGGACACCCACCTGCTGAGAGCGGGTTTTATTCCACCATACGACGGCAAGGCGGTATTTTTGTGCCCACGGGGCACTTTTTTATTGCAAAAAAATCTCCCCGCTCACGGCGGGGAGAAAAGTTTCTTGTCAGAGTATGTTTTCCAGGAATGCTGCTGTCTTGGGGTCGTAGCGGAGGTCCTGGGCGGCCATGTCTTCTTCAAGCTGCCAGAGCTTCGTCGCGGCGAACACCGACGACACAAAGAACTGCTGGCTGTTGAGATACCCCAGCGGAACGACTGCGGGAGGAACGCCCGTTTCCTCGCTGATCTGCTTTACCCTTGCCAGACGGGCGAGGTTGGCGGTGGAGGTGAACTGACCGTCCACGGGGATGGTGGCGTCGCCCTTTGCGAATCGGGCGAAGAAGCCCTTTGCCTGGGGCGAGAAGGCCATAACGGGTATATCGTGCTTGCGATACCAGTTATACTCCCACATATTCATGCAGACGAGGGTGGGGTCGCCGAAGGTATCGGTGGAGGAATGGGCCAGGCTGTAGTTGATCTGGCTGACGGTGAAGGGCTCCATGCCGTGCTTTACGGCCCAGTCGTTGGCCTGCTCGATGCGGGAGGTGGTCCAGTTGGAGGCACCGACGAACCGCACTCTGCCGCTCTCGACGAACTCGTTGAGAGTGGGCATAATCTCACTGACGGGAACCTGCTCGTCATCGCGGTGGAGGAAATAGATGTCGATGTAATCCGTCTGAAGGCATTCAAGGCTTCGGGAGAGGTCATAGCGGAGGGACTCGCGGTCCAGGCGTGAGACGGACATATCGTTATGGTCGGGATGTCCTCCCTTGGTGGCGATGATGATCTTTCCGCGGTTGCCCCGGGCCTGCATCCAGCGTCCGATAACGGACTCGCTGGCATCGGCGCCGTTTTCCAGCCATGCGCAGTAAGCCCGGGCGGTATCGATGCAGGTGCCGCCCAGCTCGACGTACTTATCGAGGAGGGAGAAATAGAACTCGTCGTTATCCTGGGTTTCAAAGTTGGCGGTGCCGAAGGTAAGGCAGGGAAGCTCAAGGGCATGACGCCTGTTTTTCAATGTATATTTGAACAAAAGGATCACCTCTTATTTTAATTGCGGGATATACAAACAGCCTTGCAGAGCGGAGCCTTTTCGATACAGAATTGAACAGTCCGCTCCGGGTACTGTTATCTTATATATAATATTAGCACAAACGTATTCCCGATTTCAAGGGGTTTTTATGAAATTTTATATATTTTTAAAAAAGTGCTTGACAAGTATTGTCACTTGATATATAATGTAATAGGTGCGTAAAGTGTATTAGCTTTACAGCTGTACAAAAAAACAGACAGTACGGAGGGGAAGGCCATGGATAAGAAACTTGAAACCAGCGATCTGCTGGACATTTACGGCGAGCTGCTTACCGAAAAGCAGAGAGATATGCTGGAGCTTTACTATAACGACGACCTCTCCCTCGCAGAGATCGCCGAGCATTACGAGATCTCCCGGCAGGGGGTCCACGATTCCATAAAGCGCGGCGAGGAAACGCTCCGCGAGTATGAAAGAGTACTGGGTCTGAAAGCCAAGCAGGAAAGCTACAAGCAGGAGCTGCTGCATTACAAGGAGTTGGCGCTGGCGGTGTTTGAGGAGTGCAAGAAGAATTCCTTCGCCCGGAACATTGCCGAAAAGACGATCACCCTTCTTGAGACCCTCGACGAAAAGCTCGAGGATTTTGACAACACTAAGTATCTCGAATAAGGCGGTACAGCCGATAAGGAGTTTAAACTATGGCATTTGAAGGTCTTTCCGAAAAGCTGGGTTCGGTATTCAAAAAGCTCAAAAGCCGCGGCAAGCTCTCCGAAAGCGATGTCAAGGAGGCTATGCGCGAGGTCAAAATGGCGCTGCTCGAAGCCGACGTAAGCTATAAGGTAGTTAAGGAATTTGTTGCAAACGTTACGGAGCGTGCTGTGGGCGAGGAAGTACTGAAAAGCCTTACTCCCGGTCAGCAGGTCATCAAGATAGTTAACGAAGAGCTGATAAAGCTCATGGGCGAGGCCAACTCGAAGATCAACTTTCCCAACAAGCCGCCGTGCATTATCATGATGTGCGGTCTCCAGGGTTCGGGTAAGACCACCCACGCCGCCAAGCTGGCAAAATATTTCAAGGCACAGGGCAACCGTCCTCTGCTGGTAGCCTGCGACGTTTACCGTCCGGCGGCTATCGAACAGCTGAAAGTAGTCGGCGGCAGAGCTGATGTAGCGGTCTTTGAAATGGGACAGATCGACCCCCGGAAGATCGTGAAGGAAGGCATCAAGTACGCCAAGGACTACGGTCACGACTTAGTGATCCTCGACACGGCGGGACGTCTGCACATCGACGAAGAGCTGATGAACGAGCTGAAGGATATCAAGAAGATCGCCGAGCCCAACGAGATCATGCTGGTAGTCGATGCGATGATCGGTCAGGATGCGGTAAAGGTGGCCTCCAGCTTTGACGAGGCTCTCGGCATCGACAGCGTCATTCTGACGAAGCTGGATTCCGACACCAGAGGCGGTGCGGCGCTGTCCGTACTTTCCGTAACGGGCAAGCCCATCAAGTTCGTCGGCATGGGTGAGAAGCTGGACGAGTTCGAGCCCTTCCACCCGGAGCGAATGGCTTCGCGTATCCTCGGCATGGGCGACGTGCTGACTCTTATCGAGAAGGCCCAGCAGACCGTTGACGAGAAGGAAGCGGAGAAGCTGGCCAAGAAGGTCAAGGAAAAGGGCTTTGATCTCAACGACCTGCTGGATCAGATGAAAACGATCCACAAGATGGGCTCCATGCGTTCTATAATGAAGCTGATCCCCGGTGCCAACAAGATCACCGACGAACAGCTGGAACAAAGCGAGATACAGCTCAAAAAGACCGAAGCGATCATCAACTCCATGACCAAAGCCGAGCGCGAAAAGCCGCAGATCATTGATCCCAAGCGCAAGAGAAGGATCGCCGCCGGCAGCGGCACTCAGGTAAGCGATGTCAACACCCTGCTGAAGCAGTTTGACGATATGCAGAAGATGATGAAGCAGTACGGTCTCGGCGGTAATCTCCACGGAAGAAAATCCAGGAAGAACCGCGCGGCACTGCTCAAAGGACTCGGCGGAGGTATGCCTCCGAAGGAGTGATGAGTTTGGGCGCTTAGTAAGCGCCCATACACCCACAGCTATCAACGGCGAAAGCCTTGATCATAAATTAAGCATTGAACGCCATCCGGCGTGTACATTGACAAGCGAGGTGAAAGTAGAATGGCAGTAAAGATCAGACTGAGAAGAATGGGCGCCAAGAAGGCTCCTTTCTACAGATTAGTCGTTGCGGATTCGAGATACCCCAGAGACGGCCGCTTCATCGAGGAGATCGGTTACTACGATCCCACCAAGGAGCCTTCCGTACTGAAGGTAGACGATGAGAAGGCTAAGAGCTGGATCGCTAAGGGCGCACAGCCCACCGATACCGTCAAGGCTCTTCTCAAGAAGAACGGAACACTGTAAAATGCGCTTCGTATCGGCAGGAACCTATCCCACCGCTGTCCTGCCGATATATTGTTTCCGTGGGAAAACAAGGAGGAAAACCAAATGGAACAGCTTTTGAAAACTATCGTCTGCGAACTCGTTGACGACCCCTCGGCTGTTGAAGTAACAGTCGATGAACCCAACGAGGAGGGCGAGACAGTTTATCATCTGCACGTCGCTCCCGACGATATGGGCAGAGTTATCGGCAAGCAGGGACGTATCGCCAAGGCGATCCGCACCGTTATGAGAGCCGGCTGCTCCCGCATCGGTCAGAAGATCAGAGTGGAGATAGACTGATCCTCCCAGACGGATAATTTGATTTTTGTACGGCACTCCTGCCGCTTCGGCGGCGGGAGTGTTTTTTTGCACCCCTTTTATAAATAATCTGTCATTTTATATCAATCCTTTAATAATATATCATTAATAAAGTTTTTTGTGACATATCCGTAACCGTGGGAAGGCAGATCCCCCAAGCTGCGCTGATGCGCGGTCTGCGGTTCGCGGTCACAAAAGTTTAAATAGATTATATTTTTGAAATTTTTAATACATTGTCGATATAATTTCCCGGAACTCGGAGCTATAATAAAACTGTCAAGATGAACAGAAAGTTCATCACGTTCGGAAAACTTATGTTAAAAGAGCACAGTGTATCGAGAACGGAGGTAAATGAAAATGAAACTTAGAAGGATCATCGGTCTGGCAGCCGCAGCAGCTATCGCGGCAGCAGCACTCATCATCCCGTCGGGCGCAAGCGCGGCATCAACATTCACAGGCAGCTATTTCGGCACAGGTTTCGACAGCTATGACTGGGGCAAAATGGAAGCCTCGGACGGCTGGTCCAACGGCGGTATGTTCAACTGCACCTGGAGCAAGGACAACGTTCAGTTCAGCGGCGGAAAGATGAATCTCTCCATCACCGGCAACCAGTGGCAGGGCTACAAGGGCGCCGAGTACCGCACCACTCAGGCTTACGGCTTCGGTATGTACGACGTAAGCATGAAGCCTATCAAGAACAACGGCGTTGTAAGCTCCTTCTTCACCTACACCGGCCCCTCGGACGGCACGGTATGGGACGAGATCGACATCGAGTTCCTGGGCAAGAACACCAACCAGGTTCAGTTCAACTACTACACCAGAGGCCAGGGCAACCACGAGTACGTTTACAACCTCGGCTTTGACGCTTCTCAGTCCTTCCACCAGTACGGATTCTATTGGGACAAGAGCAGCATCACCTGGTATGTTGACAAGAAGGCCGTCTACACCGCTTACAGAGACATTCCTCAGACTCCCGGACGCATCATGATGAACGTTTGGAACGGCACCGGCGTTGACGAGTGGCTGGCTCACTACGACGGCAGAGCTCCTCTCACCGCTCAGTATGACTGGATCTCCTACACTGCTCCCGGCAGCGGCAGCAGCAATAACAACAACAATCAGCAACAGCAGAACAATAACAACAACAACTGGAACAACAACCAACAGCAGCAGCAGAACAACAACAATAACTGGAACAATAACAACAACTCCGGCAGCTTCCAGTCGGGACAGAAGTACTCCATCAAGTGCGTCAACAGCGGCAAGGCTCTGGACGTAAACTGGGGCAGCAAGGACGACGGCGCTAACGTTCTCCAGTACACCTACCACGGCTACACCAATCAGAAGTGGTATCTTGAAAGACAGGGCGACGGCAGCTACGTTATCAAGTGCGCCAATAGCAACAAGGTACTGGACGTTGCATGGGGCAGCAGAGATGACGGCGCAAACGTACAGCAGTGCAGCTACAACGGCAACTCCTGCCAGAAGTGGGAGCTCCGCAGAGTAGGCAACAGCTACGCTATCATCAACAAGAACAGCGGCAAGGCCCTCGACGTATCCGGCCGCTCCACCGCCGACAACGCCAACGTTCTCCAGTGGAGATACACCGGCGCCAACAACCAGCTCTGGAACATCGAAGCAGTTTACTGATGAACAGGTTATAATTGAAAAACCCGGTGTCACAACAGCGGCACCGGGTTTTCCTATATTAATTCAGCCCCTTCCGCCGATCGGAAAGGGCTGTTATTCGTCTGCGGGGATATATTTAAGAATGTCGGATATCTCACATTTGAGGTAATCGCATATCCGTGCCAGCACCGGAAGGTCGATCCGGGCGACTTTGTTGTTGCAGTAGGAGTTGAGCTGCGCGGGGCTGAGATTGCAGTTCTTTATAAGTTTATATTTGCTTATTCCGCGTTTCAGCCGGTATTCGTCAAGTGTTATTATAACCTTTCCGTTAGCCATATAACGACCGCCTATCTGTTGTATTTATGCCTCGCCGCTTCGCGGCTCGGCAAGGTGCGGAAAAGGGTATATCCCCGCCGCCGGCGGGGATATACCCTTTTCCGCCGAAATTCTTTACTTATATAGTATTATAATATAAAACTCAAAATAATCAAAGTTAAAAAATATTTAATTTATTTTATAATAATTTATTATAAATTGCATTAAAGATGTTGACTATAGCAAAAAACTATTGTATAATAAACTAATAATATTTAATGTATACGATGATATTCACAAACAGGAGGATAATTAAATTGAAAAAAAGCAAAAAAGGTGGAACTGTATTAACAGCAATCTTACTTATTTTAGTAATAATTTTAGTAATAATACTCACAACTGCCATCGTGCGAGAAATAAACAAGAAAAAAAGTGAAAACGGTTCAACACAGACCGGAACAATTTCAGCAAATACACCTACGGACACCGATACAAAATCCCAGCGCAACTATGAATGCAAACTGTTATCTGCTCGCATAGGGAAAGGATACAAAGATGAGCCTATCCTTATTTGCAAATATGAATGGACAAACAACTCAGATAAGGCAACGGACTTTTCCTTTGCATTTTATGATCAAGCATTTCAGAACGGCATAGAGTGTAAAAAAGCATATATGGTTGACAGTTTAGAAGGAGAACGAATGACAAATATTCAACCGGGAACAACATATACCGTCGATGTTCCGTATACTTTGAATGATAATAAAAGCGAAGTTGAGATCATTGTTAAGCAAGCTTTTTCCTTTGAAGATATAGAATATATACATACAACAGTAAAAATATAAAAAAGCATCACAGCATCATAAAACCATTTGCTCAACTCCATAAAAAACTAACTATTACCATTTAATATATTCTGAACAATCTCGCGCTCCCCTTGCATCCCCGCCCAAAATATGCTATAATAAATCAGCGCCGCAATCGCAGCGCTGATGTTTTTTTGAACCTACGCCTTGCCGCAGGCGGCGGGGCATAAGAAAGGTCTGATAATATGAACGGTCAGCATATCCTTATCCTCGATTTCGGAGGACAGTATAACCAGCTTATCGCAAGGCGCGTCCGCGAGTGCAATGTCTACTGCGAGGTGCGCCCCTTTAACAAGATGTCCCTCGATGACATCCGCGCCGACGCCCCCGACGGCATCATCTTCACCGGCGGACCCAACAGCGTCTACGCCGAAGGCGCCCCCTCCGTCCCCCGCGAACTGTTTGAAATGGGCATCCCCGTCCTCGGGATATGTTACGGCTCCCAGCTCATGGCCCACGTTCTCGGCGGAGAAGTAAGCACCTGCGTCACCAGCGAATACGGCAAGACCGAGACCGAGTACGACAAGGACTGCCCGCTGTTTACGTCCCCCGAACTTCCCAAAAAGGCCGTTTCGTGGATGAGCCACACCGACTACATCTCCAAGATGCCCGAGGGCTTCAAAAAGGCCGCCCAGACATGGAACTGCCCCGTCGCCGCCATGTACGACGAGAGCAGAAAGCTCTATGCCGTCCAGTTCCACCCGGAGGTCAACCACACCGAACACGGGCAGACGATGATCCGCAGTTTCGTTCGGGGCGTATGCGGATGCTCCGGCGACTGGACCATGGAAAACTACGCCGTCACGGCGATCAAAAGCATCCGTGAGAAGGTAGGTTCCGGCAAGGTGCTGCTGGCCCTCTCCGGCGGTGTGGACAGCTCGGTGCTGGCGGCACTGCTCTCCAAGGCCGTAGGCAGACAGCTCACCTGCATCTTCGTGGACCACGGCTTCATGCGCAAGAACGAGGGCGACGAGGTGGAGGAAGCCTTCGCCGACTGGGACATCAACTTCGTCCGCGTCAACGCAAAGGAACAGTTCATGGACCGCCTGAAGGGCGTCTCCGACCCGGAACAGAAACGGAAGATCATCGGCGAGGAGTTTATCCGCGTCTTTGAGGCCGAAGCGAAAAAGATCGGCAGAGTGGATTTCTTCGCTCAGGGGACTATTTATCCCGACGTGATAGAATCCGGCTCCGGCGATGCGGCGGTCATCAAGAGCCACCACAACGTGGGCGGTCTCCCCGACCATGTGGATTTCAAGGAGATACTGGAGCCGCTGAGGATGCTCTTCAAAGACGAGACCAGGCGTCTCGGCATCGAGCTGGGGCTCAGCGAGACTCTCGTGTGGCGTCAGCCCTTCCCGGGCCCGGGGCTTGCGGTGCGCATTATGGGCGAGCTTACCGACGACAAGCTGGAGACTCTCCGCGACGCGGACAAGATCTTCCGCGACGAGATCGCGGCGGCGGGCCTTGACAAGAGCATCAACCAGTATTTCGCGGTACTGACCAACAACCGCTCGGTGGGCGTAATGGGAGATTTCCGCACCTACGATTACACCCTGGCGCTCCGCGCCGTGGAGACCACGGATTTCATGACGGCGGAATTCAGCCGCATCCCCTACGAAGTCCTTGAGATCTGCTCCCGCCGCATCGTAAACGAGGTAAAGAACGTGAACCGCGTGGTGTACGACATCACTACAAAGCCGCCGGCGACTATTGAGTGGGAGTGAATAAATGTTGAGGGTCAAGCGATTTTTTAAAAATGTTTTGCCCCTAAATCCAAAGAATAACAGACCTTTGAAGCGTAAAAACTTCAAGGGTCTTATTTTTTTTGCATAGCCCGCAAACCTCGTAAATACGCCGTTTTCTATGTAAATAAAATCGGAGTTTTATTTACTTCTCTGAAAAAAAGATGCCCTAAATTGAGGGTTTACAGAGGGCAAGAAATTTTTAAAAAATGAGTTTGCCCTTTAACATAGTGATTTCCCAAAAATACAGTTTTGGGATAGCTGATAACGGCGGATTTTAACAAATTTCTTATCTTCATTAACAGAATATTTACAAAGTCTGCTGCTAATTTCTGTTTTTGGGAAAATCAAAATCATTTTTGGGAGGTCGTTTTATGCTGAAAAAGAATTACAAAGGGCGGTGCGAAAAGCGGGCATTGTCAAAATGTCAAGGTATCTGTAAAAGCTATAATGCTTTGCAGTATGGTTTTGCCGATATGCTTCAAGCAGACAGCGAGATCGAAAGCTTTATCTGCAATGTTTCTCTTGATGAGCTTGACTACACAACGGATTTTGTTATCACAAAGTCAAGCGGTGATCTTATGGTGCGGGAATGTGTTTCAAGAAAGCTGATAAGCAAACCGATGAACATTAAGCTGCTTGACCTGTCAAGGGAATATTGGTTAAAGCGTGGTGTCAATGATTGGGGGATAGTCACTAATGCAGAAGAATGATATTATTAAAATCGGTGAGAAAGTGTATAGAGTGCTTGAACTTAAAGCCGACAAAGCATTATTGATAAATTGCAGCCGTGTTCAAATCCCCCGTTGGTTTGCCCTCGGTGACTTGACGGAATGTGAAAAGGCGGATCAGCTTTGTTTATCTATCCCCCTTCCCGACATTGAAAGCCTTGACAGCAAAAGCCGGTGTATTATGAATGAACGCTATACAATGATAGCGCCGATTATTCCGCTTGTATCTGATTTCAGACAGAGAAACAAAATGCTTGCAAGCGTTTCAGCAGATAGCAATATAAGCAGGCAAACGCTTATTAATTATCTTTGGTTATATTTGGTGTACCAAAGCAAGGCAGCGCTTGCGCCGAAAGCCTGCTATTCCGACACAACGCTAACCAATGACGAAAAAAATTACAGGTGGGCGCTAAATAAATTCTTCTACACTCCAAAGAAAAACAGCTTGAAAACAGCCTACACAATGATGCTTAAAGAGAAGTATTGCGACAGCAACGGTTTGCTATTCAGCGAATATCCGACTTTCAATCAATTCCGATATTATTACCGAAAGAATAAGAATTTGAGAAACTTTTATATTTCCCGTGATGGCTTGAAATACTATCAGCGAAACAAGCGCCCGCTTCTTGGTGACGGTGTGCGGGAGCTTGCTTCAAGTGTGGGTTATGCAATGCTTGATTCAACCATTTGCGATATTTATTTGATAAATGACAGCGGTGATCTGATAGGCAGACCGATTTTGACAGCTTGCATTGATGGCTTTAGCGGTCTGTGTATGGGGTATTGCTTGACCTGGGAGGGCGGTGTTTATTCTTTGCGTGGGCTTATGCTCAATGTCATATCAGATAAACAAAGCCATTGTAAAGCATACGGCATTGAAATAGATCGTGCTGAATGGGATTCAAGTCAAATGCCCGCTATTCTGATTACAGACAAGGGCGCTGAATACAAGTCTGAAAACTTTGAACAGCTTGCAGAGCTGGGCGTGAAAGTTATCAATTTACCGTCATTCCGCCCCGAACTAAAGGGATATGTTGAAAAATTCTTTGATGTCGTGCAAGACCTATACAAGCCATATCTAAAGGGAAAGGGTGTTATTGAGTCGGATTTTCAAGAGAGAGGCGCACACGATTACAGGCGGGATGCTTGCTTGACTATGCGTGAATTTGAGGCTATTATAATTCGCTGCATAGTCTATTACAATTCAAAGCGGATTGTAAAAAGCTTTCCCTTTACAGATGATATGATAGCAGCCAATGTTAAACCATACGCTAACACTATCTTTGAATATGGCAGATCACAAAGCGGTGCAAACCTTATCAGCATTGACCGTCAAACGCTTGTATTATCTCTATTGCCCCGAACAGCTGCAAAATTCAGCCGTAACGGATGCTCTCACCGAAAGGCTGACTGCATGCGGATGTATATATTCGCTGCCGATGACCGAGCTTGACAGGGCGAGCAAAAACTATCTTTCACAACAGATATATGAGCTGCTGCCGCTGATCATAATACTGCTCATAATGTCGCTGATCGGCAGCATAAGCACCTCGGCACTCTCCACCCGTGAGCAGCTGCGGGACTATGCGGTGTTCTCGCTCTGCGGACTGAAAAAGAACCGCTGCATACTCATCGGGCTGATGCAAAGCCTTATCTGTTCAGTGCTGGCAGGGATCGTCTCGGCAGCGGCCATGCTGATCCTCAAAGCAGCAGCTCCCGAACGCTTTTATCTCAGCCCTGACCTGCTGATGATCTCGGGAGTCGGAGCAGCAGCACTGCTGTTTGTTATCGTCTCACTGACTGTTCCCGCGCTGATGATAGGAAGGTATTCGATCAAAGACCAACTGAAAAGCAATTAAGGAGGCAGCAATGGTAAAGCTCAAAAACATAGTCAAGATATACAACCCGAAGAAACAGAACGAATTCGAGGCTCTGCACAAAGTAAGTGCCAAGATCGAGGACGGCGAAATGGTAGCTGTCATCGGGAAATCGGGTGCGGGCAAATCAACGCTCCTGCATATCCTCGCCTGCATCGACAGCTATCAGGAGGGCGAATACACCATAGACGGCTCTCTTGTCAAAGACCTCTCCGAGCGTGAGTATGCAAAGATACGAAACGAGAAGATCGGTATGGTGATGCAGGATTTTGCTCTTGTGGAGGATTTCACCGCGTTGGAGAACGTGATGATACCGCTGAATTTCTCCAAGAAAAAGATACCCGACAAAAAGGAAAAAGCCCTCGCAGCCCTGCGCTCCGTGGGCATTGAGGACTTGGCGAAGAAGCCCTGCAATAAGCTCTCCGGCGGACAGAAGCAGCGTGTCGCCATAGCGAGGGCGATAGTCAACGAACCGTCGATGATCCTCGCCGACGAACCCACGGGAGCCCTCGATTCCAAGACCTCCGCGGAGATAATGGAGCTGTTCAAGTCGCTGAATGAGCAGGGCAGAACAGTCGTTATCGTCACCCATGATCCGAAGGTGGCGGAGCAATGCGGCAGGGTGATCGAGATCTCTGACGGGAGGATAGTACAGTAGGATCATATTTTCGGAACCTTTTTGATTTTACCGCTTGCAAACCGTCCCGAATTATGCTATAATAAAACAAAGCCGCCGGGCCGCTGCCAAAATGATAGCAAACGCCCGATAGCTTTTTGATAGCAAAAGTTGAAGCGCCTAAAGCAATAGTGACATTACAGCACAAATGGGCTCAAACGGGATCATATTTTCTAAACGGATCTGTTAAGAACTTGATTTTGTTTGAGGAGTGGGAGTAACGTCCGACCGCTAAGACCCTGCGGCAACGTTTTGGCAGCAGTTTCAGGATCATTCATACAGTTAATAGCTGACCGTTTTTTGTCGGTCAGCTCTTTTTTCATTTGGAGGTGAAAGTATAGCTGCGGGTCAGCTTTTCTCCGATAATTGATGTGGCGGTTCATGCATTAATTATGTTCTGTTTGGCAAAATCAATTATATAGTCCAAGTAAAGACCTCAGCTGCACTTTCATAGTTTTCCATATGATCGCGGATATTCCAGATCCACGCTGCTGGAATATATATGAAGTCTTTCTCTCGGTCGATCAGATAAAAAGATACCGCTTTTGTTCCGGACGGTGCTTCTCCGTTAAAGTCGTACCAGAACATTTTATATTCTTTTTTATACTCTTCCGGAAACCACTTGAATTCATCATTAGGATCAGGAAAACTAATTGCAAAAGTTTTATCCTCAGTTGACAAACCATATGTAAATAAATGTTCATCAGAATCTCTGCTCTCAATAGGGACTGATGTTTTTACATAGTATTTCTTACCGATTTCAAGAGAAGCAGTTTTGATTCTAATTTGCTTTTCATCATAATCTATCGCTTCAATGATATTGTTTTCATCATTGTCGATATAGACGCCATGAGATGTGTTACAGCTTTCCACAATATCAAAAGAGATGCTATTATCTTCTTCATCAACGATCTCAACATCTACAAGCGGGGTTCTGAGCACAGTCACATTGCTTTCAAGCACCTTATCTTCTATCATATGATTCACCTCCGGGATAGTAGCTTTACTGCATTATACCATACTTGTTTAAAACAGTCAACAGACGCACAAAACCCTTTGCAGAGAGATTTTTGCTTTATGATCTTCGTCAATTATATTTCCGCATATTCCGGCAATAATAGAACAGAAGGTATTTTTGAACGGGGGCGGTAAAAATGCGGAGCGTGGGAAATTTCTTCGGCGGGAGCGGGGCTTCGCTGGTGGTGGACATAAAACGTGAGACCGTGGGACGCGGACGGCTGGTGCTGAGAGACATACGGGCGGAGTTCCGGGCGGGAGATTTCGTGCTGATCCTCGGAGGCTCGGGGACGGGCAAGACCACCCTTATCAAAGCTATCCTCGGGGACAGCCGCGCCGACGGGAGCGTGCTGCTCAACGGCCGTGATCTCTACTCCGACCTGCGGTCCATGCGTCCGATGATCGCTATGGTGCCCCAGTTCCTTACTCTGCGTCCCAACGACACCGTCCGTGACACGCTGGCGGACACCGCGGCTATCAAGCTGGGACGGGTCTGCTCCCGGGCGGAACAGCTTCGGCGGGTGGACGAAGTGCTGGAAAGCATCGGCATCACCGAACACGCGGACAAATACATCGGGCAGCTAAGCGGCGGACAGCAGAAAAAAGTGGCTATGGCGGATCAGCTGATCGGACAGCAGAAGGTCTTCATCTGCGACGAGCCGGACTCCGGCCTGGACGCGGCCTCCCGCATCCAGCAAATGGAGATGCTGAGAGAGATCTCACGTCAGGGGAAGATCGTCATTGTGATCTCCCACGAGCCCGACGACGCGGTAGCGGTGTCGGACGGCAGCAGGCGCCGGCTCTTCAACAAGGTGATCGTGCTGGCGCGGAGTTCCTTCGACAAAGCGGGGCATCTGGCCTTCTGCGGCGGCACCGAAGAAGCCCTGCGGTATTTCGGCGTCCGGCGCCTTGAGGACATAATGCTGGAAATAAACCCCGTAGCCGAAGGCGGCAGGGGCAGAGCCGACGAATTCATAGAAAGATTTCGCAAAACGGAGAGATCAAGCTGAATGAGATACGCATCCTTCACCGTGCAGACGGGAGTATATTTCCGGAAGCTCCGGCGCATCGCGTCGAAGGAGCGTTACTGGAAGTTCATCATATTTGCCTTTGTGATCTCCTTCACGGTGGGAGCGGTAGTGGGCGGAGATATGTTCACCAACTACGAAAGCACCAAGTCGGGGTTCTTTTCCTTTACCTCGGCGGCGATCTGGATAGGCATTTTCAACTCGATACAGAGCATCTGCCGGGAGCATGAGATCATCCGCTCGGAATACCGTTCGGGGATGCGGCTGGGAGCATACGTCACGGCTCACGCCCTATGGCAGCTGCTGATCTGCGTGGTGCAGTCGGGGATAATCTCTGCGGCGGGGATGATCTTCGCCCACGGCAGCGCGGAGGGGCTGATATTCCCCGCCCCGGTGGAATACTTCATCACTGTACTGCTGCTGTGTGTGGGTGCGGACATGATGGGGCTGATGATCTCGGCGGCGGCCTCGGACGCCACGGCGGCAATGACTGTGATGCCCTTCGTGCTGATACTTCAGCTGATAATGAGCGGAGTACTGTTTGATCTTTCGGGCTGGAGCGAAGCGGTATCCTGTCTGACCTTCAGCAAATGGGGGATGTGTGCTTTCGGCAGCATAGCGGATCTGAACGATCCGGCGCTGCCTTTGCGGCTCAACGAAGCCTTTCCCAACGTGATACGGCTTGAGCCGGAGAAATGCTACGAGCACTCCCCTGCCAATCTGCTGACGGCCTGGGGCATCTGCGCGGGGATAGGGTTATTTTGCATACTGGCGTGCAGGGTGATACTATGGGCGAGGAACAGACCGCAGGGGTCCGAGCGCGGGCGGGCAGGGGCGTGCCCCTGCACCCAACTCCGCCGCAAGCAACGGAGTGCAGGAAAAAAGATAGTGTTGCGGCGGGGCCGCACAAAGCTGTAAATCCAAACGCGAAGCGCGTTAAAAGTTTCGGTCAAGCCTTTTCCAAAGGCTTGCGGGTCAAGGGCAGAGCCCTTGCAGGGACAATTATCCCTCGACAAGCTCGGGAAAATCGGGACAGAGTCCCACTCGGCGCGTCAGCGACGACCCCGGCGCTGCACAATAAAAGAGTAGGGAAACGAAGCCGTTTTCCTGCTCTTTTTTTCGTGGACAAACCATACTCAGCGCCGGGGAAAGGTGTCCTCCTGCACTCGCAGGAAACAGCGAGGACGCGAAGCGGACAAGCGTCTTTCCGTCCCCCGACGAAATAAATGAAGGGCGCAAGCCGGAAACCTTCCCGACTTCCTGCTCCGCCCGTAACGTGGAGCAGAACTCCAACATAGGCTCCCGCCCCAATTCGGGGGCTTTCCGATCGCCCCCGAGCCCCTTCGGGTACGCATCTAACCGTGTGCAGATTTCTAACAAATGCTCACGCCCGGAAATAATGAAAAATGAATAATGAATAATGAAAAATCAAGGTGTCGCCTTCGGCGACGAATTTAAAAATCCGTCCGTAGAGCGGACTCCTTTATCGTGTATCGAAAACCGCATTTCGCTAAATCTCACGCACCCCTCTTGACTTTTGCTTTGTAATGTGCTAAACTATAAATAGATTTAGCACTTTACATTATGATAACGGAGGGTTGACCATGAGAGAGAAACTGGAAATAAAAAACCTGGACGATCTTTACGAGGCCGTGCTTTGCCTGAAGACCGTGGAGGAGTGCAGGCTGTTCTTCAAGGACCTCTGCACCATTCCCGAACTGAAGGCGCTTTCCCAGCGCTTCCAGGTGGCTAAACTGCTGGTGGAGAACCACGTTTACAGCGACATCGTCAGCGAGACAGGCGCTTCCACCGCCACTATCAGCCGCGTGAACCGCTCGATCTCCTACGACGGCAGCGGCGGCTACAATATCGTCTTCGACAGGCTCAAAGAGAAGGAAGAGAAAAAGTGAGCGGCTACGGCCGGTTCGCCGAGTTCTACGACCGCCTTACCGAAAACGTCCGATATGACTTGATAGCCGAGGCCGCAGAGCGCTATACAGAGCGCTTCGGCGGCAGGAAAGGCATCGTGCTGGACCTTGCCTGCGGGACCGGGAGCCTTTGCGAGCAGCTGGCCCGCAGGGGCTTTGACGTCATCGGAGCCGACGCCTCCGACGGGATGCTCTCCGCCGCTTTGGACAAGAAATTTGACAGCGGTCTGCCAATACAGTATCTTCGGCAGGAAATGACTCAGCTGGATATGTTCGGTACTATTGACCTCACCGTCTGCACTCTTGACAGCATCAATCACCTGCCGGACAGGGAGGCGGTGCACAGGACATTTGAAAGGGTCTCGCTGTTCGCCTACCCCGACGGGATGTTCATTTTTGACGTGAATACTCTGCACAAGCACTGTGACGTGCTGGCGCAGAACGCTTTCGCCTACGACATGGGGGACTTTTTCTGCTGCTGGCAGAACCAGTACGACCCCGCTGACGGATCGGTGGATATTTTCCTTGACATTTTCGAGCGCCTCCCGGACGGGAATTACGGCCGCGTCAGCGAGAGTTTCACCGAGCGCGTCTGGAGCGACGAAGAGATCACGGAGATGCTTGACTCCGCGGGACTGGCAGTCCTCGCCCGCTACGACGACTACACCGACGCTCCCGTGACCGACCAAACGGAGCGGGTGGTATATGTAACAAAGAAGGTAAAATAAAGCTGTCCTTTCGGGGGCAGAAGTAATGAATAATGAATGCTGGGAGCGTAGCAGAAAGCCGAGCAAGTTCCCGGTTTGCGCTCTTCATTTAGTTCGTCGGGGAACGGAAAGACGCTCGTCCACTTCGCGTCCTCGCTGTTTCCTGCGAGTGCAGGAGGACACCTTTTTCCGGCGCTGAGTATGGTTTGTCCACGAAAAAAAGAGTAGGAAAACGACTTAGTTTCCCTACTCTTTTCTTGTGCAGCGCCGGGGTCGTCGCTGACGCGCCGAGTGGGACGCTGTCCCACACCCTGCAAGGGCTCTGCCCTTGACCCGCAAGCCTTTGGAAAAGGCTTGACCGAAACTTTTAACGCGCTTCGCGTTTGGGTTTTCTACTTTGTGCGGCCCCGCCGCATCGCTATCTTGTTTCCTGCACTCCGTTGATTGCGGCGGAGTTGGGTGCAGGGGCACGCCCCTGCCGCTTCGCGGTTGGGTTTACAGCTTTGTTGGACCCCGCCGCAACACTATCTTTTTTCCTGCACTCCGTTGATTGCGGCGGAGTTGGGTGCAGGGCTGAACCATTCATTAAGGAACACCGCCAAACCGACATTAATACAGCTTATCAATGCCGTCAACGAATGATTATGTTTGGCGGCAATTTTTTAGCTTTGAATTATGAATAATAATTGTTATAGAATCGGCCGCAGGCTTAAAGCCTGCGGCTGGTGTGCTACATTTCTATATATTCAGCAAGAGAATCACATAACTTAATCGGATCTGCTCTGGGAATAGTTTGGAATATCTCGCCTTTCTTATTCTGCCAAATCACAATTCCGTCAATATTAGCCTGTTCAACAACATACCAATCCATTGGAATACTCGGATTGTATCCACGCTCTGAAATAGTAACATCTACGACATTAAGGCGTTTGGATTTACTAATTCCGGTTAGTTCATGACCGTTTACTGCAGCAATGCCAAAGGTCTTTAGATATTCTTTGAATTCCGCTGAGAACTTTAATCCTATAGATGCTTCTGTTTCGGTTATATATTTTTGTGGTATTCTTTTGGGGTCAAAAGAATCTTTATACTTTTTAATGACTTCAATAATATTCTGTTTTTTCATTGACTATCCCCCCACAGCACTGCTAAAGGATTCCCAAAACTCTTTTCGTATTTTTGCAAATGCATTTCTATCAATCTCTGTTTCTTTTCCCGCTATGTTAAGAATACTTGAATTCTCCAAATGCTGTTTTTCGGTTAATACAGCTAATGTACCATCAGATTTTTGTCCAATATGGTGTAATTGATAGGCTTTTCCTGTCGCAGGTTCTATAGGAGCATACCCTTTTTTCATCCGTTCAAGATTAGTAACAGCCTTTCCGTCCAGTTCGCTTACATAGTTTAAATCTATATCTTGAACAAGAGCTGTTTTATTACTTATCATAGCTGTTTTAAGCTTTGCTGTTTTATATATCTCATATTCTTCTTTGCTGTGAAATTGCTTAATAACCTCTAACGGATATTTTGATTCCTTTTGAATTTTGGCAGCTTCACGCAATGTAAGCCCGTTTTTTGTCACATCGGCATTTCGTAATTTTGATACTAAACTTGCTTCTTGGATTCCACCTGCGATGCTTCCGAATATTGCCCCCATCTTGAAACCTTCTGCTCCGCCTATGGCAGCTGATTTCAAAGCCTGATCCATATCACCAGTTGTTATTCCGATAACGATGCCATTAGCAGCAGCTCCGATAAGCCCATCTGATAGCGCCATAATAGTTCCGGTTTTGGCAGAAGCTGCAAATATCATACTCATTGCAGGAGCACCAACTCCAGCTGACACTGCTGAAACTGTAATGCAGAATAAAATTACACCTGTACCTATGGCTACATCCTTTAGTACTTTGAGAAATGTATCATCGAAATTTTCAAATTCCTTAGGTACCGTTTTACCATTTTCAAGAGTAAAATAATATCTTTTGCCGTTAAACTGCTGATCGAGTTCATCTAAAGTGTAACCGAAATATATATTTTTCTTGGAATTGTATTCTAAGTGTTCGATATATCCTTTTTCTATAGGACAGGTTTCAATTTTTTCGATAAAGTATTCATCGCTGTTAATTTGAGTTACAAGATCATCATATATAGAATCTTCCATATATCTGTGAAGATCAGTATCGTAAATAGAGTCGAATTTAAGATCTGCTGTATTAACTTTAAATTCAAGTTCTTTTATTTCGGTTATATCTGATGCAACACTTTCTGAATCGGGGCTTTCAATAATGGTTACAGCTGTAGTTTCATTAGACGATAATGAGGATGATTCGTCTGAATCAACAGCCGCCGAGCAGCTTGTAAGCATTATTACGGAAGAAGTTATTAAAGAAATCACTTTGATTAGTGATTTATGATTTTTCATTTTTCTTCCCCCTTCTCTGTTTTATGATGATGTATAATAACACAAGAATAATTACTGTTGCAACTATTATTATAATAATCATCAATTTATTGTTGTTAGAATCAGTTGTATTCGCTGTTGAATCATCAATAGAATCTATATTCGAAAAATCGGATTCAAGCAGACTATCCAAAACGCTCTGATTTTCTACAGATGTATTTGCTGCGATTGCAGATTCATCCATCGTTTCACTAATAGATTCTTCCTGTTTGGCAGATACTTCCGTGATCCATCCGTCATCGTCTATAGAAATCTGATTATTGTTTAGCTTTTCGGCAAGGATTTCAATTGAATCTCCATCGGTGTTGCTTTCACTTATCAATGCTTTAAGGAGTTTGTTGTCTTTTATAACATAGACAGTTCTAACATCTTCACCTAATTCTTTTAATTCTGATGAGGTCGTTGTTATTGTATATATTCCTTCTTCAGTATAGTATTTTTGGTCATTGCTGAAACTGATTTCTTCAGTATGTCTATAATACCCATTTACTCCTTTTTCGAACATTGCACGAGATACTGTTATGTTAAGATACTTGGATTTGGTCAAATCAATCATAAAACCATTTTTTGTATCTCGTTTGTTTAATAAGCTTCCACCCTTGAACTGTTGAGGATCGTTCTTTATCAAGCTTTTGTCATCAGTTGTTAATTCAAACAAATACGGTCTGTTATTGTCATTAACGATTCTAAAACTGAAGGACATCCTGTAACACTTGTTTAATCCAGTCCATTCTCTATTATCAATTTCGTAATCCAAGGCAACCTCATAATAGCCTTCCTCATAGAATTGCACTTTAGTATTTGCACCAGGCGATGCAAGAGCTGATAAAAAATCGAAGTATTTAACAGGCTCGTGAACGTGATTGTTACGGTCGGTATAACGAATCAGTAACGCTCCTCGCTTAAAATATGTTTTTGGAATACCAAATTTTTGATCGGAAGCTCCATTTGAATATGCAATTTTATAGTCCGAATTATCATTAAGCTTATCAATATCTTGTTCCAAATTAAACCAAAGTGTAATGCTGTCACCCAAGCTTTTTACAAAAACACGATCAGACTTTTTTTCAGCGTTGGTATCTGCTTTGTCTGCTGTGTATCCGTCAATATAAAATGCACCAAGTTTCCATCCGAAATGAATATCATCTGTGGTAATTTCGTTTGTTTCTGCAAATCCGTCTATGCTGCCTGCATTGACCAAGATATTTTCTTTGAATTCATAATGTCGTTCTTGGTCATAGTTTTTCCTTTCAGCGCTCTTGTATTGTGCATGAAATTCATATAATTCCGCGACTCGTTTATTCTCACTTCCTTCCTTGCCTAACATATATGCTACAATTATCCTGTAATAGCATCCTGTTGATAGCTGAACTTCATTAGATTGAAATGGCTCAGGGTTAACAGTATTTTGAGTAACATTAAGCACAGCTTTATCAAGATACCAGTGCTCATGATCAAGTGAAGTCAATAATATAACTGCTCCATAATCAATATCATCATCAAGTTCGGTACCATAAACTTCTTCACCGTCGTCTTCAATAATATGCCAGTTTGATTCATTTGATCTCAAATAATACTCGTTAAAAGTGTACGAAATTGTAAAACTGTCTCCCTCAAGCACTTCATAAGATACAACACCATTCTCTATTCCACGAGTTTGCATATCACCAGTGAGCTTCATTTTTCCCGCAGGAAGGACAAAATTTGTGTTGCCCTTGTAATAATCCTGAGAAACAGTATAATCGGTATCTTCATCAAATTCGTATATTATTCCATTGATTGGTGTTTCAGTTTTTTCTGCAAATGCTGGAAAACAGAACAAAGAAATAATCAATAATGATATAAAAAATGAAAAGCACACTTTATTCATAAACAATACACCTTTCATGATATTTTTGTAGTAATATTATACAACATTCCGGTGAAAATGTCAATTGTTTAGTGAAGTTCTGTCAAAAAATCATGTAGAAAAAGTAATATTGATTGGAATCCATTTTTATAAACTAAAAATAACAGTAAAAGATCGTGAACACCCACAGCTTTGCCCCCGCGCAAAGCTGTTTTTTATTGCCAAGCAAATGTAAATCTTTTGTAATTAAGTCAACATTTATGATTAATAATTAATCTGCACAAACCACCCCGCTCCGTTTTGTATTGGTTATACAACAAATTCCCCCTCAACCGCCAACCGAACCCCAAACCTCGTTTTTATCATTTCAAGTTTCCTGCTATGAGTATTACAGATAGATAATTGATGATTGGAGCACCACCTCATCTGCACGGAGATTTCGTCAAAATTGGAGTTTATATTGATGACCGCAGATGAGAATTTCGGGGATATGTCACCCGCCGCCGCAGGCGAATTGAGTTTCATATCCCCGCAGCGATAACAGTTTACCGCTGCCAAAAGGGCAAGGTAAACAGTTATCCTAAAACCAAATGTGATATTTCATTAAAACTCAAGTTTAATTTTATCACGTTGGCGGGTGGGGCACGCACGCTCTTTAGCGTCGAAAGACGTACTTAACGTGAAGCCGAAAGGCGTAAGAAAGGAGATCATTAAAATGTCGAAAAACAAAACAATCAAATTTCAGGTGCAGAATATTCTGATGTTGCTGCTTGCTATCGGGGAATCAAGACGCGAAGCGAAAGCGGAAAGCGAGGATAATAAATCGCCGCTGATCCATTCTTGGTCAACCTACAACAATTATGTCAAGATATGCATAGCGTTCGGGAATTGGGTGAAAGAAATTTTTCATATCAAAGAAGTTGCCGATATGAAACCTTATGTTTCCGCTTATCTGAAATACAGGTCGGATTGCGGATTATCCGCCTGGACAGTCAGACTGGACGCAGCAGCTTTGGCGAAACTGTACGGCTGCACATCGGATGGTTTCGGTGTCGATCTTCCTGAGAGAAAGAGATCGGATGTTAAGCGTTCCCGCGGAGAAGTAAAGAAATTCAGCGAGGAAAATCATACGGATATAGTCACATTCTGCAAAGCGACGGGCGTGAGGATTCACGAACTCAAAGCCTTGACCAAAGAAGATGTTTTCACGGATGAAGACAAGGTTTTTGTCCTCGTGAAGTGCGGAAAAGGCGGAAAAAGCAGGATCGTGCCTGTTCTTGTAGGTCACGAAGATGATGTTTTAAAGGTCGCAGAGCACTGCACCGATGACAAAGAACTGCTGTTCAAAAAGAAAGATATCCCTGCGCGTCTGCCGTCGCACAAATATCGCGCAATGTATGCGAAAGCGCAATATCAAAGCCTTACAAGGCCGCTTGACGAGATACCGCCGAAAGAAAGATATATTTGCCGAAAGGACAAGGCGGGTGTAGTTTACGACAAAAAGGCAATGGAAAAGGTGTCGAAAATGCTTGGACATAATCGGATTAGTGTGATCGCTGAGAGTTATCTTTATTGACATCACGCACAAAAGCAGAACGCTCAATTTGTATCTTCTCACAAAGAATTTTTTGTGACAGATAAAACTGCGAAAGGTCTTGACTTTTGCGGAAAACCGTGTAATAACTAAATCAAGAGGCATTCGTCCGAGGCGGGTCAGTCGCCGAGAATGCCGAGGAAAAATGTCATTTTAAATCAAGAGAATATCTATTTTTATATGGATGACACAAAGATTATTACAAGGAGGAATGCAGGACAAGGAAAGAAGTGTAGCTTATGAAAGCTACGAACATAAGCTCCGAGATCGATGACGGCAAGCAGAAAATCACATACACGAATACTATCAAGAATGTTAACTATCGTGTAACGCTAACGCTGAATGCCGACGGAAACGGAGCGGAGGACATAAAAAGAAAGCTGCGCGCACTGCTCGAATCCGAGCTGCGCAGACAGCTAAAGAACAATTGATATCAGGACTGCCGCCGATCGGCATCCTGATGTCGGTCGGTTTGGCATATCCGGGAAGGAGAAAATATGTCAAACAGAATTACAGCTTTATACTGCCGACTTTCGCAGGAAGACTATTCTTCGGGCGAGAGCAACAGTATTGAAAATCAAAAGTATATTTTGGAAAAGTATGCGAAAGAAAACGGCCTTGTGCCGTATCAGTTCTATGTTGATGACGGCTATTCGGGTGTGGACTTTGACCGTCCTGATTTTAATCGTATGATGCAGGATGCGGAGGCTGGAAAGGTTGGCATAATTGTCACCAAGGATTTATCAAGGCTTGGCAGAGATCACGTTCGGGTCGGGCTGCTGACCGAGGATAAGTTTCCTCGACTGGGTATCCGCTACATTGCTATCAACGACAGCTACGATACCGCTGACCCGAGTTCAAACGCCCTTGCGATAGCACCGTTTTACAACATAATCAATGAGTTTTGGGTGCGTCAAACGAGCCAAAAGGTGCGGGCATCATACAAGGCAAAAGCCGAGCGCGGAGAATGGATAAGCACAAAACCGCCCTATGGATATATGAAAGACCCTGCGGCTCCGAACAAGCACATCGTTCCGAATCCCGAAACTGCACCGATAGTCAGGCAGATATTTGATCAGTTCGTGCAGGGCGTGAAAGTGTCGGAGATCATTTCACAGCTTGAAGCACAAAAAATCTATACACCGAATTATTATTACTTTATCAAGACGGGCAAAGAGATCGTCAAGCTGGATAGGGAGCACCCCTACACCTGGTCTCCAAAGACAATAACGGACATTCTGGACAGCCCTGTTTACATCGGCCACACTGTTGCGTTGAAAACCGAAACGCTGTCATACAAGGTCAAGAAACGGATGCAAAATTCCGCAGAAAAGCAGATTTTGACCGAGAACACCCATGAACCGATCATTGACCGAAACACCTGGGAGATCGCACAGCAGCTGCGTTCCAATCGCCGCAGATTCACGAAATCGGGCTACAAAAGTATCTTTGCGGGACTCCTTTTCTGCGCGGATTGCGGAGCGAAACTGACCTGCCGAACAAAAGGAGATAAGCACTATTTTCTATGCTCGCGTTATCGCTCGGGCAAGCACGGAGGCTGCACGCCGCATTCGATAAGTGAGGCAGCACTGTATCAGCAGACGCTGTTTGCAATTCAATCGGTGACCGCCGTTGCCCGTGACCTTGAACCCGAATTCAGACAGATCATCACCGCTGCAATTGACGAAGAAAACAAAAAGGCAGCTGCTGAAAGCAAGAAAAAACTTGCCAAGGCGACCGCCCGTTTGGATGACATCCGCAGGATAGTGAAAAGGCTTTACGAGGACAATGTCAGCGGAAAGGTCAGCGATGAAGATTACAAGACCATGAGCGCTGATTACGCAGCGGAGAGAAAAGCTCTTGAAGCGGAGGTCACTGCACTTGAAACCTCGATTGCAGAAATGCAGGAGAAAACCTCGGGTGCAGAGAGATTTATTCATCTTGCAAAGGTTTATACCGAGATTCCCGAGCTTAACACCGAAATCTTGAATACGTTTGTTGAGAGGATAATCGTGCATGAAAAGGTCAAAGCTGACGGCAAGACCACGCAGGAGATCGAGGTTGAGTTCAAGGGCATTGGGAAGATCGGCCTGGACGGGTTGAAAGACGATCTGAAAAAATGATCCCCGCCGAGACGGGGATCGTTAAAACACTAATTTACAGGATAGTGTTCCTTTTGGGAGGGTGCAGGGGCACGCCCCTGCCGCTTCGCGGTTGGGTTTACAGCTTTGTTGGACCCCGCCGCATCACTATCTTGTTTCCTGCACTCCGTCGCTTGCGGCGGAGTTGGGTGCAGGGGCACGCCCCTGCCGGCGGAATTGCGCCGCCCGCGCTCGGGCCAGGGGCACGCCCCTGCCGCTTCAGTAAAACAGCTTTACTACCGCCGCCGAGAAGAAAAATCCTGCGGCGTCAGCAGTCAGTGACGAGATAAATACCCGCGCCTCCGCTTTCAGCTTCACCGCCGAAAAATATACCGCAATTGTGTAAAAGGTCGTCTCCGTGGAGCCCATAAGTACGGTTGCGATGCGTCCCGATGTGCTGTCCGGGCCAAGGTCAGTGATGATGCTGTTGTATACCGCCAATGCTCCGCTCCCCGATACCGGGCGTATCAGCGCCAACGGGACCGTGTTCCCGTCGATGCCGATATGCTCCAGCGCCGGAGCCGCCAGCTCCGCAAGGGCTCCCAGCGCCCCGGAACGGTAGGCGAAGGACACCGCCGTCACCACCAGCATCAGCGTGGGGAGCAGGCCCACCGCCGAACGCAGGCCTTCCATAGCTCCCTCGCTGAACTCAGCTATGACATCTACACGCTTAAAGGCTGCGGCCGTCAGCACTATCGCTATCAGCAGCGGCGCCGACACCGTGAACAGTCCCATTGCGTTCACCTCCGTAGAGCAGCATTGTCATCAGCAGGCCGCAGATCAAAGCCGCCAGCGAGTTTACCAGTATCGGCAAAACGCAGTCGGAGGGCGAAGTGCTCCCCGCCGATGTCCTCAGCATGATGATGTTCATTGGGATAAGCTGTATGGACGCGGTGTTCAGCAGCACAAAGACCGCCAGCGTCCTGCGGGAGCAGCCGGAGCCGGTGAGCCGTTTCATAGCGGAGATGCCGAAGGGCAGAGCCGCATTTCCCAGTCCCAGCAGATTTGAGGTGACATTCAGTGCCGCCGCCCGCATAGCGGGGCTGTCCCGGGGGACGTCCGGCATAAGCCGCCCGAGGACCGGACGCACCCCTCGGCACACTTTGTCAACAAGTCCCGCCTTGTCTGCCACCCGCATAAGTCCGCTCCAGAACATCATCGCGGCGGCGACGGTCATCCATAGCGAGACCGCGTCCCCGGCGGAGCGTGCGGCGGCTTCGGCAATGACATCCGTGTCACCGAAAAAGACCGAATAAAAAAGCCCTCCGGAGCACATGACCGCCAGCAGAATTTCCATATTTTACCTCCAAGACTGTATTAATTTGTAAACATTATATAAACTCTTTCATTTTTCGCCCTTTGTCCGGCAAAACGCTATTGACAAAAATCAATGCATAATATATAATGATAGAAGGTATAAATATGTCAGTGTGTCAGATATTTGTCAAACTTTAAAATATTATGAAGAGGGGTTTTAAAATGAAATCAACAGGAATTGTCAGAAAAATCGACGATCTCGGACGTATCGTTCTTCCGATAGAGCTCAGAAGGACCTTCGATCTTAACGAAAGGGATTTTGTGGAGATCTTCACCGACAGCGATATGATAATCCTCAAGAAGTTCCAGCGCACCTGTGTGTTCTGCGGCAGTCCCGAGGATATTATCGAGTACAAGGGCAAGTCGATCTGCTCGGCCTGCTATGCGGACCTCAAGGCCGGAAAGTGAAATCAAAAAAGGCGCAGCGTAGTTCTGCGCCTTATTTATTATATTCATCCGAGGCGGGGAACATTCCGCCGGACAAAAAAAGGACTGCCGGAAAGCAGTCCTTTTAATATTATCCGTGAGGATTACTTCTTCATCATGGAAGCAACTTCGTCAGCGAAGTTCTCTTCCTTCTTCTCAACGCCCTCGCCGCGCTCGAAGCGAACGAACTCAACGACCTTGATGCTGCCGCCCAGCTTCTTGGCAGCGTCCTCAACGTACTTGCCGACGGTGCCCTCAAAGAGGTCGGACTTAACGAAGGTCTGGTCAACGAGGCAGTTCTCGGAATAGAACTTGCCGACCTTGCCCTCAACGATCTTTACCTTTACCTGCTCGGGCTTGTTGGCCATCTTGGGATCCTCAGCCATCTGAGCGAGCATGATCTTCTTCTCCTCGTCGAGAACGGAAGCGGGAACAGCGGTCCTGTCGAGGTAGCCGGGGTTCATAGCCGCAACCTGGAGTGCGCAGTTCTTGCCCACCTCAAATACCTTGTCAGCAGGAAGATCGGTGTCCAGCTTTACCATAACGCCGATAGCGCCGTTGCCGTGAACGTAGGGTACCAGCACGCCTTCAAATCTCTTGAAGCGGCGGATGACCATATTCTCTCTGATCTTGATGAACAGATCCTGGAGAGCCTCCTCAACGGTCTTGTCGCCGCCGCTGATGGTGGCAGCCTTGAGAGCGTCGAGATCTGCGGGATCCTTCTCGATAACGGTCTTTGCAACTGCGGCAACGAAAGCCTTGAACTCATCGTTATTTGCAGCGAAGTCTGTCTCGATATTAACTTCAACAACGGCACCCACATTACCCTCAACAACGGAGGTAACGATGCCCTCTGCGGCTACTCTGCCGCTCTTCTTAGCCTGATTGGCAAGACCCTTTTCTCTGAGGATCAGAATAGCCTTATCAGTATCGCCCTCAGCCTCTTCGAGAGCTTTCTTACAATCCATCATGCCAACGCCGGTGGCCTTCATGAGATCCTTGATCTCTGCAACGGATACCTTACCCATTTTTTATTCCTCCTGTAATATTATTTATATCGAAATCAGGGCAGACAGTCAACATCCTGCCTGCCCGTACTTTCAAAAATTATTCAGCGTCCTCAGCCTCTTCGACCTTCTCGGTCTCTTCCTCGGCTGTCTCCTCAGCGGCGTCAGCGCCCTGTCTGCCCTCGATGATAGCGTTGGCCATGCAGCCTGCGATCAGCTTGACAGCTCTGATAGCGTCGTCGTTGCCGGGGATAACGTAATCAACGTCATCGGGGTCGCAGTTGGTATCAACGATAGCCACAACGGGGATACCCAGCTTCTTGGCCTCGCTTACTGCGATCTTCTCCTTGCGGGGGTCAACTACGAAGAGCGCTCCGGGGAGAGTCTTCATATTCTTGATACCGCCCATGAACTTTTCGAGTTTCTCGATCTCGAGGTTGAGCTTAGCGACTTCCTTCTTGGTCAGACGGTCGAATGTGCCGTCGGACTCAAGGGTACGGAGCTGCTCAAGTCTCTTGATACGTCTCTGGATGGTCTTGAAGTTTGTCATCATACCGCCGAGCCATCTTGCGTTTACATAGTGTGCATTGGCTCTTGCAGCCTCTTCCTTTACGGACTCGGCTGCCTGCTTCTTGGTACCTACGAACAGTACCTCCTTGCCCTCAGCGGAAAGCTCTCTGACGAACATATAAGCTTCCTCGAGCTTCTTAACGGTCTTCTGCAGGTCGATGATGTAGATGCCGTTTCTCTCTGTGAAAATGTACGGTGCCATTTTCGGGTTCCATCTTCTTGTCTGGTGACCGAAGTGTACACCTGCTTCAAGAAGCTGCTTCATTGATACTACTGCCATGGTAGTTCCTCCTAATGGTTTTTATTCCGCGTAAGCGGTGTGTCTATCCTCCGCCTTGCTTAGCTTGCCTTCACCCCTTTGGGGACCACGGCAAAAGCAGGGCGTGCGAATTGCTTTAATATTATATCATATCCGGCCCCGTTTGTCAATCGTTTTGAGGCTGTCATTTCAACAAATTTTCGACACGGCAATTATGTGATTTTATACATATCGCATCCTTCTCAAATCTGACAAGGACCGTATCCTCGCCGATGAGTTCTATATCCGAACAGCGGACGACGATATCCTCATCGCGGCCCATAAGTCCGAAAGCGCGGCTGCGCCCGTAGATTATCAGCGAAGTTATCCTGCCGCTGTCGCTGTCCAGCTCCAGGTCGTCGATAAAGCCGATCTTTTCACCGGTCTTTACATTCACGACTTCCTTGTTCCTCAATGCGGAAAAACTGCAAACCAAGCTTAGTGACCTCCTTTTGGGGCGGAGTCTGACAGACAGAAGTCTGTTTCCCTGCTAAATATATTCAGTCACCGCTTGTATCATTCCCCGAAGTGAACCTTTTTATGAGCTCCTCATAAGGACAGCTTTTAAAATATCCCACCAGCACTTCGACGGTTTCCTTTACCGAAGGCAGTTTGCCGTCTTTCGGGCCTTTGGGGCTGAATACTTCCCTTATCTTCTGCTCCGGTGCATTGCTCCATACCTCTTTGTTTATGCGGGAAATGGACTTCTCCGCCGCCGCGGCTGTCCGGCTGTTCAGCCTTCCCACCGCCGGGAACACATCCTTTTTCAGATTGACCTTGAAAGTTCCCTCGGTAAGAACGGTCACCACGGCGTCACGAAGGCAGTCAAAGCCTGCCTTGTTCTGCGGATAGCCAAGAGCCGCAAGCACCGACGTCACCTGCGATCTCAGCTTCTCCCCTCCTGCGGGCTGAGGACCGACGGAGCGCATCACCGCGCTGACAAGGGAGCCTGTTTCCGCCGGACGGGTAAAATACATCAGCTTTCCTCCGGCTTTGGAAAGGTCCTCCGGCTCCGGATATGCCGACACTGCCGCTATGCACAGGATGCTTTCTTCCGCTTCAAACCTGCTCACTGCGGCGCGAAGTTCATTTTCGGTGACCGCATCGTCCGAAAAGACAACGATCCCGCAGCCGGCGGCTTCCTCCGAAAGGCTGTCGGAAAACGACACCTCACAGCCCTGCCGTTCAAGCTCGCTGCCGATAAGCTCCGCTTCGGGAAGCCCGCTGCGGTATATCTTAGCTTTTATATGCTTCATAGCCGGCACCTCTCCTTCCTGATCATACTCTTTATTATATCCTTATCCTTCGGAACTGTCAACCGTTCGGAACGGTATGATATTCTGGCTTGTTTTCTGTATACATATTGCACAAACACCGCAAGTCCGCTATGCGGGAATATGCCTCAAATGTAAAAGTTTTTTGTGCGCAGTTGAAATATTTTTTAAAGTATGATAAACTTTAAATACAGTATGCGGCTCTGACCGCGATAATATTTGGAGGTAAACCAATATGAAAAAGTTTGCAGTAATCGTCTTGGCAGTTGTGATCGCGTGCTTCACGCTGGTCAGCTGCGGCGGCAGCAATTACGTCGGCAAGTGGGAGCTTGAAGAGATGTCCTCCACCGGCATGACACTGAAGGATAACTTCCTCGGCATCCCCGTTGCTATCATGTTCCAGTTTGAGTTCAAGGATGACGGCACAGGCGTGATGAAGAAGAACGACAACGGCACCCAAGAAAAGGATACCACCTTCAAGTGGGAAGAAAAGGACGGCGGCGTAGTACTTACTCCGGCAGAAGGCTCTGAAAGCACCGAGACCCTCAAGTTCACCAAGGACGGCGATCTGCTTGCCTGCACAATGGGCGAAAACGGCAAGGATGTTACCATCAAGGTCAAGAAGGTCGATGAGTTCACCACCTTCGACGCTTCTCAGTTCTCGCTGGGCAATCTCGGCAGCTGATCGGAAAAGCGTATCATTCAGATAAACGGCGGCTTTGGCTGCCGTTTTTTGATAAGGGCTGTTTACTTTTAACGGCGAACGTGATACAATGTAACTGTTATCAATAACTGCGGGGAGTCCCGCATAACATAACGATCATTAAGGGGGGAGAATACTTTGAGAAAACTTATTACAGCTGCGGCGGCGCTCCTGCTGGCGGCGTCACTTTGTCTGACTTCCTGCGGGAACGATGACAGCAGCAGCGACGGCGGAAACGGCGGATCTCCGTGGGGAAATACCGCATCCGAGGCTGAAGGATCGGAAGCCTCTTCCGAAGAGAAAAAGGACTCCGAGAAGGAGGACGTTTCAAGCACTGCGGAGGACGTATCCTCTGCGGCGGCAGTTCCCGCCGATACTTCAATGGAGGAAAACTCTGCGGCGGATGTTTCCTCGGCGGCGGAGTCCGCAGCCGAAAGCCTTCCCGACGATTCCTCAAAGGGCGGCGAGCCCGTTCAGTTCAGCGGGAATTACGTCGGCAAGTGGGAGCTGAAGGAAATGGTCTCCGGCAGTACGACCATTAAGGGCAACATAATGGGCGTCCCCGTGGGGATACTGTTCCAGTTTGAGTTCAAGGACGACGGCACCGTAGAAATGATGCAGAGCGAATACGGCAAGGACATCAAGCGGACGCTCCTTAACTGGAAGGAAACCGATGAAGGCGTTTCCATTACCGGAGACGGCGAAGGCTCCATCGACTTCAAGCTGGAAAACGGCCTGCTCGTGGCCCAAATGGGCGGCTCTGTCGTCAAGATCGGACAGGTGAGCGAGTTCTCCACATACGATCCCGACAGCGGCGATGATGCTGACGACAGCACTCCCGCATCCAGTCTCTCCGAGGCGGACGTCATCGGCAAATGGGAGCTGGAGGAAATGAAGAGCGGCGGCCTTACGATGAAGGGCGATATGATGGGCGCTCCCGTGGCTGTTATGTTCCAGTTTGAGTTTGAAAGCGGCGGAAAGGGCACCCTTTCCCGGAACGAATTCGGTACGGTGGAAAAGGGAACGATCGAATGGAAGGTGAACAACGACGTCCTCTCGGTCAATTTCACCGACGAGACCGGAACCGGTGAGACCCTTGACTTCTCGCTGAAAAATAATCTGCTGGTAAGCAAGTTCAACGACAACGGACAGAACATGACGATCAAGATCAAAAAGGTGGATAAATTCACCACCTTTGATTTCAGCAATTTCAATATGCCGTAACAGCGACGCCGCGCGGGGCTTTCCTGCGCGGCGTTTTTTCATACAAAAGATCACCCCGGACTTTGCGGTCCGGGGTGTGTTCGTTACTTGGAATTCTTTTCGGAATACTTTACCATTCTGTCGTAGATGACCTCGGGAGTGTAGCGCTTTATGGCCTTCTCGTTGACAGAGATGCCTGCGGCCTCTACCCAGCCGTCTATCTTCTTCTGGAAGTCGTCCTTTTTAAGGCTCTGCACCAGCGTGGAGCGGTTTTCGCTCACATAGTCGGTGCGCTGGGAAACGTCGCCCTTCACCACGATGTAGTAGGCGTTGTCGTTCTCGAACTTGAACACCTTGCCGACCTCGGCACCCTTGATCTCCTTGAAGAGCTTGCCGGATGCAGTCTCAAAATCCTCGTCGGTGTAGCTTGCAAGATCTATCATTGCCTCGTTCACATAAGGATCGGTCTCCTCGGCTTCGGTCTCGCCTGTGGTCTCGGCTTCGGCGGTGCTTTCGGTCTCCGCAACGCTTTCGGTCTCGGTCTTGGACTCAGCTGTGCTCTCGGTCTTGGACTCCGCCTCGGAGGTGCTGTCTGCATCGGCGGCGGGGCTGTCGGGAGTCTCTGCGGAAGAAGCCTCCGCCTTGCTCTCGGCTGCGCTTGAGGTGTCGGCTGCGCTGGAGGTATCGGCTACGCTGGAGGTGTCATCCGCCTGGGAGCTTTCGTCAGTCCGGGAGCTGTCCTCCGCCTGGGTACTGTCGGCCTCGGAAGCCGCATCGGACTCGGCTCTGTATTCCTCGATCAGCTGATCGAAGTTATCAAAGGTCAGGTCCTTGCCCTTCTCGAAATACTCGTCACGCTTCTTGAGATGCTCCTCGTTCTCGGCGGCGGCCTTGGACTCGTCCGTCTCGGAGGATTTATAGATCGCTATCATCTTATAGCGGATGTAGTTGTCGTTGACGTACTTCTGGAGCTCCTCGTCTGTGGGAGCCTCCTTGCCGCCCTCACCGTAGTAGAGGTTGAACAGCTTTGAGCGCATCAGCGCCTCGCGGTAGATCTCTTTCAGCGACTCCTTGCTGACGCCGTTGTTCTCATACATACCGCCCATGCTGTCCCAGGAGGTATTGACGTTGGAGCTGATCTGTTTGAGCTCGTCGTCGGTGAAGGACAGGCCCTCGGCTTCAAACTGCTTTTTGATGGCCACATACTCCTTGACGTCCTTGATCGAATTGTTCTTAACGTACTCGGAGAGATCGACGCCGTCCACCTGCTGTGAGAAATAGTCCTTGCTCTCGATGCCCTGATAGCTGAAGGTATAGAGCTGGTTGTTCAGCTCGGTCTGGAGATAGCCGATGTAAACGCCGGCCTTGACGGTCTCGTCGCCGTATTTTACGGAATAGGATGTATCGGCGCAGCCCGTAACGGTGCTGGCCATTACTGCGCACGCAATCAGCGCGGCAGCTTTTCTGAACCTTGCCATAAGTCAAACGTCCTTTCGATTTTTTGCGTATAAGCATACTTTAACTTATATATTATACTACAAAGCAAATAATAAGTCAAGTACTTTTGCTATGAAAACAGGGAAAGCAGTTTTTGGTATCTGACAGATACGCAAAAAAAGGACTGCCGCGAAGGGCAGTCCTTATAATTCGTTTGTAAAGAGAGTCTTACTTTCTCTTCTTTGTGATAACGAGAGCAGCACCTGCTACAGCTACGCCTGCGAGAGCGATGCTTGCAGCAGCACCGGCCTTAGCATTGTCATTGCTGCCGGCGGGGTTGGTGGTGTTGCCTGTGTTGTTACCGGTGTTGTTGCCGGTGTTGTTTCCGGTGTTGTTTCCGGTGGTATTGCCTGTGCCGGTACCTGTGCCTGTGCCGGTGGTATTGCCTGTGTCAGTGGTATCAGCCTTGGACTCTTCCTCAGCCTTGGACTCTTCCTCAGCCTTGGACTCTTCCTCAGCCTTGGACTCTTCCTCAGCCTGAGACTCCTCAGCCTGGGACTCCCCGCTGCCTGCAGCGGAGAAACCGAAAGCCTCAACAGCAGCAGCATCGTCACCGCTCAGAACGTGAACGAAGCCCTGGCACCAAGCGTTGAACAGTGTGGGCTGAGAATCTCCGGGAGCGTGACCTTCCTGGAAGAGAGACTCATCCTTATCAAGATAATAAACCTCAGCGGTAATCTCGGTTACATCATCGGTAACTTCATAGCAAGCGGTAGCCAGAGAATGATCGTTCTTCTCATAAGCGGGATCCTGATTCCACTTGATCTCGGCAACCTGATCGCCGATAGTAACGGTGTACTGAGTACCGGTGTACCACTCCCAGCCGCCGGCGATGAACTCTACCTTGTCACCCTTCTGAACAGGGATCTTCAGAGTAGCAGTACCTTCGGTAGCATCAAGGGAACCTACCCAGAACTCTTCGTAGCCGTCAGCGCCGTAACCGGGGAACTGGTTGCCCTCGGTGGAGCCCTCTACGTTGTTCTCGTCGTTACCGTCGAGGTCCATGCCCCAGGTAACACTCTCGCCGCCCCAAACGTAGTACTTAACGTCTGCAAAAGCGGTCACTGCCATTGCGGAAGCCGCAAGAACGCCTGCTGCCATACCGGCAACGATTCTTCTCATCTTCATAGTGAAAACATCCTTTCCTAAAGCCGTTTATGCGGCTTGATTTTCTTATAATAATTATCGCCGGGGGCTTTCCCGCGGGATAAGCATTACCCAAAATACATAACAGCATCCAAAGATACTTTCAGATTTGTAATTATATTGTAACTCATTTATATCAGAATTTCAATCGCTTTAATAGCCAAAATTGATAACGATTACTTATTTATTATGCACAAAATCATCAAATCATTATCCTATTTGTAAGCAGATCCTAAGACGTTTTTGAATAGATGCAAGAATATGAAACTCAACTTTCCAGCTTTTTACTCTGCATTTTCCGGGCTGCCCGCAGGACGAGCCTGTCCGGGGCGAGCCTTACGGAGGCGGCTCCGAGGCGCATCCCGAGGCCGGGGACGATGACCGTTTTCCGTGAGAACAGTCCCTTGAGTGCGTACTCGGCGCAGTATTCCGCGGAGATCCCCTTGACGGCGAAATCGCAGTTTGCCACGTCGTTGAACTCGGTCTCCACGGGTCCGGGGCAGAGCACGGAAATGCTCACTCTGCTGCCCTTAGCCCGAAGCTCTTCGGAGATGCCCCGGGTCAAGCTGACGACGTAGGCCTTCGAGGCGTAGTAGGCCGACATAAGAGGCCCGCCGGGCATCAGTCCCGCCGAGGAGCCCACATTGAGGATATAGCCCCGGTCCTTTCTCACGAAGTCCCGGAGGAACAGTTTGGTGAGGATATGGACGGCGGAGCAGTTGACGTCGATAAGCGAAAGCTCACGGTCAAGGTCCGTTTCCTCGAAGTCCCCGATGACGCCGAAGCCGGCGTTGTTCACCAGCACCGAGACGTTCATGTTTTTCGTCTGTTCATACAGCCGGAAGCAGTCCTCCCGCTCGGAGAGGTCGGCAGTGATGATCTCGGCCGGGTTTTCAAGCTCCGACGCCAGAGCCTCCAGCCTGTCGGCCCTGCGGGCGGTGAGTATCACTCTGAAACCGAGACTGTCCAGCCTTTTGGCGATCTCGGCGCCTATCCCGGAGCTGGCTCCGGTCACAAGTGCAGTGCGCATAGTTCTTCCTCCTCAAATAGAAAGCCTGTCGTATCATTCGCTCCAGACCGCGTCGCTGCCGCGCTCTGTACGGGTAACGATCAGCTTGTCGTCAATGGACTTCTGCAATTCGGTGACGTGTGAGATCAGACCGATCAACTTCTTGCCCCCCGCCAGCCGTTTCAGTATGTTCACGGCCTGGGTCCGGGCGTGGGCGCTCAGAGAGCCGAAGCCCTCGTCTATGAACAGTATGTTCGGAAGCGATGCTGCCGAACGGGAGCTGATGCGGTCCCCGATGCCGAGGGCAAGGGAAAGCGCCGCCATGAAGGTCTCGCCGCCCGAAAGGGTGCTTACTTCCCGCTGCTTGCCGGTAAAGGTGGAATA
This sequence comes from Ruminococcaceae bacterium FB2012, assembly GCA_900104495.1. GTDB lineage: Bacteria > Bacillota > Clostridia > Oscillospirales > Ruminococcaceae > FB2012. Next base: position 230,450 of record FMXS01000003.1, read on the forward strand.
GGCCATGATCTGAAGGCCGTGAGCCGATCTCTTGTCGGCGTATTCGAGATAATCCTCGTCGGCGATATGGAGCTCCAGCTCGTTGCCGGTCATTTCAAGAAAACGCTTGTTGGCCGATACCAGAGTTTGTTCAAGATGCCAGCGCTGAACGTAGGTCTCGATGTCCAGCTTGCTGCCTTTCAGACGGGCATAGAGCTTTTCGGCTGCCCGGCAGGAGCGGATAAGCTCCTTTCTTTCCTCGGTGCCGGGGACCACGGCTTCCATGATTATCCTGTCCGCCGACAGCATTGAAGAAAGGGCTCCGTGCCGTCCGGTGACGGCGGCAAGACTCCTCTCGGCCTCGTCGTACTCCGCTTTCAGCTTCTCCGCATCGGGACGGGTCTTGCCCTCGGTCTGAGCCTCGGCGATCTCTGCGGCAGTCTGCGCCCGGCTGAGTCGGCTGCTGAACTCGCTTACGGCGGCAGTCAGCTTTTCCGCCTCGCTTCGCTCATGCTGCGAGGTGATGCTCTGCCACTTTTCCTCTGTCAGACCCTTTTCGGTCATAACGGCGTTGTATGCCGACAGCTTTTCGTTCTCGGCGGCTTCCTTCTCCGGGAGCTCTGCCGTATACTTGTTTATCAGCGCGGAGCAGTTGTCCTTTGCGGTGCGGGCCTTTTCCAGCGCCGACAGCGCAAGGACGTGAGCCTCGGCAGTTTCCTTTTGGACTGCACTGACCTTGTCTTTTGCGGAGGATGCTTCCTCCGCCGTGGAGTAAGCAAGACCCTGACCCAAGGCATCCCGGGTACTGCAGGCTTTTTCGTAGTCGGTCTTGGCTGAGGCTGCGGCGGCGGTGAGCCTGCGGGACTTCTCGTCCAGCTTCCGGCCCTTTTCGTCGGCGTCGGACAGTTCTTTGCGGACGGCCTCCAGCTGTTGTGAGTCCCCACGCAGAGCCGTCAGTTTGGCATCAAGGAGACTGCGCATATCGGTGATCTTCTTTTCGGCATCTTTAAGAGACAGCCCGCCTTCCACCGATCTGAACAGCTTTGACAGCAGCGTGTTGAGCTTTTCGAGCCCTGCGGAAAACTGCTCCCGGCGAAGAGCCAGCTCGGCGTCTTTGGCGTTCTTTTCGTTTGAGAGCCTCGTCTTTTCGGCCTGACAGGCTTTCATCTCCGCTTCAAGGCGGTCTATGTCCTCTTTTTTCAGATCGGCGGCATCCTCCGGCAGCACGGCGATCTTCGGGTGCTCCGTGGAACCGCAGACGGGGCAGGGCATGGTGCTGTCCTTCAGAAATTCAAGAGCGATGAAGCCTGCCTGATTGTGGATGAAAGCATCGTGACGGGCGGTATACTCCGCTTCGGCCTTTGCACACTTCTTTTCGGCGGCCTCGTATTTTACCCCGGCGTCGGAGGCTTCCTTTTCCAGACGGGCGGCCTCCCGGCCGGCGGCACGGGTCTCTGCAAGAACGGTCTCGGCAGAGGCGAGATCGCTGTCGTTCTTTTCATATCTCGGCAGCTCGGTGACGTTCTTTTCAAGTTCTTTCTCTTTTGCGCGGAGCTCCTTGATATGCTCCGCATGGTCTGCGCAATCTTTTTCGGCATCCGCGGCGGCGGTCTCCGCTTTTTTCAGCAGGCCATGTCTGAACGATACTTCCTTGCCGGCCTCTTCCAGCTTCTTGAATATCCTTAGTGCGGCATCGGCCTGCTCTGTGATCCTGGCGGCTTCGACGGCGGCTCTGTCGGCGGACTGCTTGGCGCTGCTCTCTGCGGAGGCGGCTGCCTCGCAGCCGGCGGTGAGTATCGGCAGATCTTCCCCGCACTTTTTGAGGCCGTTTCTCACATCGGCGGCAGCCTTCGCGGACTGAGCATAGAGCATATAAGCCGAATTGATCTCATAGGCCGCCGTGATGTCTGCGGCAAGGGACTTGAACTTCTCTATACTTTCCTTTTCAGCCTCGCAGGCTGCGAGCTGCTCGCGGGCTTTGTCAAGGCTGTCAAAGCTTTTTATCAGTGCTTCGGCGTTTTTGTAGGCGTCCCGTTTGGCGTCCCGGAGCGCGGAGAGTTTTTTCATCTCTTCGGCTGCCGAAGCGAACTTCTCTTCCAGTTCGCTGCACAGCGGCTCCATAAAGGAGGCGAAGCGTTCAAGGTCGGTATCCGTCACCTTGTCGGCGCTTGCGGCCGATCTTATCCGTCCGGCGATCTCGTCGATACGCTCCTTATCAGTTATGTCGTCGGGATATCTCAATGCGGAGGCATGGGTCATAAAGCCGGATTTGATCTCTCTGATCCGGGCGTTCTTGGAGGTGAAACGGCTTTTCAGCTCGTCGGTCATATCCAGATAGATCTTGGTGCCGAAGAGCTTGCGGAAGGTCTCCTTGCGCTCGTCGGATTTGGTGCGAAGCAGCTGCACGAACTCGCCCTGGGCGATCATAGCCACCTGCATGAACTGGGATTTATCCAGCCCCACCAGTTCCGCTATCTTCCGGTCCACCTCTTTCTGATCGGGATAGGAAACGCCGTCGGGGTCGATGAGCTCCACGCTGCCGGTCTCTTTTTTGGGCATACCTTTCTTATCGTTCCTGACATATCTGCCCTTTCTGATCACCGTGTAGACCTCGCCGGGAGCGTGCTCAAATTCAAGCGTCACTATGGGCTGCTTGTTATCCAGCAGCTGGCTCTGGAGCTCAAAACCAGACTTTTTGTACTGCTCCGAACTGGCCTCGCCGTAAAGGGCGAATACCAGCGCGTCAAATATCATGGACTTCCCGGAGCCGGTCTCGCCGGTGATAAGGAAGATGTTCTGCTTCGGGACGGTAAAGTCTATGGTCTTGGGAGAAGCATAGGAACCGAAGGCCTCCATAGTCATTCTTAAAGGTTTCATCAGACTTTATCCCCCTTTCCCAGCTTAACGGTGTTTATCAGATCAGCCAGCAGTTCCTTCTCCTCGTCGGAGACCTCCCCGAGGAACCGGCAGCAATGCTCGAATTCGTCGTAATCGTTGGGATCGTCGATCATCACGCCCCGCTCCCCTGCCGGCCTTACAGCCCGGTTGCGGTCGATAAGGTGGGGGAAGGCTTCAAACAGACGGTCCTGCATATCGGCAACGTCCAGGTCCCCTTCGTCGGTGATGACGATCTTCACGAAATCGTCCGAGGGCCTTGAAAGCACCTCTTCCAGCAGGCCCTTTTCGGTCCTTATCTTTCTCAGAGGATGAAGCGGCAGTTCCGTGGTCTTTACGTCGCCCTTCTCGCCCAGCTCCACCATGACAACGTGCTTCACCTGGCCCTCCTCGTCGGCGGAATAGGCCAGAGGCGAACCGCTGTATCGGCAGGTCCCTCCTCTTACCTTGGTGGGCTTATGGAAATGCCCCAGGGCGCAGTAATCAAAGGGCTCAAGAATATCGGACCGGATGTAGTCTATATTCCCCACGGTGGTTATCTCGGCGGAGGTGCGCTCCACGTCTCCGGGCTCCCGGCCTTTGGGTATGTATGCCTGGTGGCTGACAAAAACGTTCCGCACCGAAGTGTCTATATTCTCTCGGTCCAGAAGGCGGGTCAGAGCCTCGTCGTAGCTCAGTTTTTCATCGGTGCCTCCGGTGATGAGCCTCACGGCGGAGGGCCTTACGAAGGGCAGCAGCCAGAACACCGTACTGCCGAATTCGTCCTCAAGGGTCACCTTCTCGATATGCTCCCCTTCAAACCTCGGGGGCATACCTATCATATGTATCTTCTGTCTTGAAAGCACCCCTCGGAAGACGTTGAGCCTACTGGGGCTGTCGTGGTTGCCGCTTATCATCATGATCTCGGCCTCGGGGCAGGCTTCTCCCAGCATGGTGACGAACCGGTCGAACAGCTCCACCGCTTCTCCCGAGGGCACGGAGTTGTCATAGATGTCCCCGGCGACGACTATCGCCCGGGGCTGATGCTCCTTCGCCAGTTCCGCGATCTGCCGGAAGATATGCTCCTGGTCCTCGGACAGGTCGAACCGCGCCAGGCGGGCGCCGATATGCAGATCGGATATATGAAAGAATCTCATACGATGACCAACCTTTCTTTTAAAATACAGCAATAATAACTGCGGTACGGTCCTTCTTCGGGACCGTACCGTTCACGCTTATCTTTTTGCAAGCTTGACTATTGCCGAGATGCCCGTAAAGAGCATTATCGCAAGAGCGATCACCAGGCAGGCAAAGCTGGGAGCCTGATTCTTGATGAACTCGGAGTAGGTGTTGTTCCCGATTATCTTGTTGACGGCATCCTGGTCGTCAAGGCCGGCGAAGAACAGCGCCAGCATAAAGCGGATGCTCAAAAGCGCCGTGAAGATGCTCACACCGCAGAAAAATCCCCGCATAACGTCCCCCATCTGCTTTGACTTCTTATAGGACATCAGCGAAGCTATCATAGCCGCCGCCGTCGCCAGAACGAACAGCACATATCCCGCCGCCGCGCTTATGGCTTTTGCAAACTGCACATCCTCGGCTGAGGAGTCAATGTCGGGTATCATGATAATGAACATCACCGAGAATATCAGCCCCGTTATCATAGCGATGATCGTCAGCACCGCTGCGGGTCTCTCTCCCTTTTTGAGAGGTCTTTTCTTTATCTGCTTAGGCATTTTCCGTTTCCTCCTGTTTTCTGACTTTTATGATAAGCGAGCCTATCTTCTGCTCGTCTTCCATCTGAACTGTCATATCGAACATCCCGCTGCGGACGAATTCGTTCTGCTCCGGGATTCGTCCGAGAAGCTCCATTACCCAGCCGCCCACGGATGTCATATCCGTTTCGACGGTATCTTCGGGGAGACCGGCGCGGTCAAGGAAATCACCCACCGAGAGGCTTGCTGATACCCTGAAGCGGTTCTCCCCCAGCTTGACAAAGGATGTGTCCTCGTCGTCGGATTCGTCGTAGATCTCCCCTACCAGCTCTTCGATTATATCCTCCAGCGTACAGATGCCTTCGGTTCCGCCGTACTCGTCCACCACCACGCCCATATGCATCTTGGCTTTCTGAAGCTCCCGCAGGGCCTCGGAGATCTTCTTTCCCTCGGGGAACAGCACCGGCTGCTTCATGATGCCGCCGATGTCGCTGCCGCCGGAGAGATACAGCTCAAAGAAATCCGACTGATGTATCACCCCGACGATGCTGTCAAGGGTCCCTTCGTAGACCGGCAGCCGGGAGAATTTCGTCTGTATGAAAACATCCTTGATGCTTTCAAAGCTGCTGCCCCGCTCGATGCCGATGATGTTTATTCTCGGCACCAGCACTTTTGAAATGGTAATCTCGTCGAATTCAAGGGCCGACCTGACAAGGTCGGATTCCTGCTCTTCAAGCACGCCCTCGTCCTCGATCTCCTCGATGATGTATTTCAGTTCCTCCTCGGTGACGGAGGGCTGTTCCTCCTCGCGGTGGCCCACCAGCTTCACCACCAGCTTTTTTATCCCGGTGAATATCCAGATCAGCGGAGTGATGACGATTATGAACGCCGACAGCAGCGGAGCCATAAACACCGAAAAGCGCTCGGAGTTCTCCTTGGCAAGGCTCTTGGGGAGTATCTCCCCGAAGATCAGCACCAGCACTGTCATCACCAGCGTGGCGATGCCGACGCTCCCGCTGCCGAAGCGCTCGGTGAAGAACACCGTAGCCAGAGCGGAGGAAGCGATGTTCACCACATTGTTGGCGATGAGTATCGCCGTCAGGGGCTTGTCAAAGTCCTCGGCCATTGCAAGGGCCTTGGCGGCCCTTTTGCTGCCGGAGGCTGCCATGTTTTTAAGGCGTATCCTGTTGGCGGAGGAAAAAGCGGTCTCGGTAGCCGAACAGACTGCCGAGATCATCAGCAGGACTATTATTATCAAAGGTGTCAAGCGGTCTTCATCCTCCGATCAGCTCTTCTTTTTGCGAAACACCAGCAGCTTGCTGATGACATAGTTGAGTATCAGCACCACCACGTTGGCGATTATCTTCACGGCCCAGTAATTGAACTCCAGCAGCGAATAGCCCACCCACATCATGAACAGCTCCACGAAATAGGTGAACAGCCTTCCGCCGTAGAAGGAGGCCATTTCGATAAGGATGCCCTTCCTGCCGGAGGTCTCCGAATTGAAGACCCATATACGGTTGGTGATATAGGCAAAGGTCACGGCGCAGACCCATGACACCGAAGTCGAGATGACCGACACCGCGTCCGAGGAGGCGCCCGCTCCTTCCAGCAAGTGTTTTGACACGCCTGCCGTCACGAAGCTGACGGCGGTAGTGAGCACGCCGAAAAAGAGGTACATCAGCACCTCTTTGTTCTTTTTGTAAAAGGGTTCAAATATCCTCAGCCCCGGCAGGTGCATTATCTTGTCGAAGATATCCGGCCTTCGCTGAGGAACAGTTTCTTTTTCGTCCATAGCTGTTCTCCGCTGTTCTTTTATTCTGCTCCGCGCTTAAAGAGAGTTTATCATTTTCTGAAGCGCAGCGACGTCCTTCATGTTGATGCTGCCGCTGTCGTCGAGGTCGGCGTTGGCTTCGTTTATGGTCACATCCCAGCCGTTTACATAACGCTGGAGAGTGGTGAGGTCCTTCATATTGATGACTCCGTTTCCGTCAACGTCGCCTTTGAGGCCCTCCGGCACTGTGAATTTCAGCTTGTAGGTGTAATATATGCCGTTTCTGCCTGTGTATTCCGCAGTCTTGCCGTTGACCTTCACCACGGTCTTTTCGGAAAGCTCATATTTCGGTGCGCCTTCGGAAAGGCTGTAGGACTGCGCCAGCTTGAAATTCAGAGTATAGGCCTTGCCCGCCGTGAATTTGGTAACGCCCACCTGTATCATATAGGGCGGGTCCGTCCAGGACACCTTGTTTTTGGCGCTGCTGTTGTTGTAAACATTGACGCCCATATCCGAAGGAGTGACGGAAAGCACTCCGCAGTTGTCGGAGATCACCGCTCCCGCCCTGGGCTCCTTCACGGTGATATTTACCTGAGGGAGAGTGTTGTCCGGCAGAGCCGTAAAGGTGTAGATCATAAATACCGAGCCCGCAAAGCCTGCGGTAGTGGCGGTGTTCCCGTTGACGGTGCCGGTGAGGCCGGAAGCGAATTTATGATCGCTGTCGGTGTCAAAGAGGACATAGAGGGTGTATTTTTGTCCCTCGACGAATTTTTCCGTGGCGGACATTTTTTCACCGTTTATGGAAGCCCCCTTGTACCAGATGCTGCTCTGTATCGTAACGCCTCCGGTAGACGTCCGGGGCTCGCTCGGCAGATCGCCGTCCCTGGGAGCGTTGACGCTTACCGCCACGGAGGAAATTCCCTGTCTCGGGTCGTAGGTGACAGTCTGGGAATAGGTCACTTTGGACAGCAGCGTGCCGTCATTGGTCTCGGCCCCCATAAGCACCCGGTAATCTCCGACTCCGTTGTTCTTGAAAAAGCTCGTGAGGTCGTATGAGGTGTCCGAGGTGTAGAGAACGGGCTCGAGTATCTTGAACTCCGTTTCGTTAAAGCCTCTCTTTTCCACCTGGAGGCCGTACTTTGAAGCGTTGACGTATTTGTTCCAGCTGAGAGTGTTCCCGTTCCACTTCATGCCCTTTATGCCTTCGGGAGTATAGACGGTTATCTTGCCGCCCTTGATGATATCGGTCTTGTCTTTGAGGGAAACGGTCTTGCCGTCGGAGATTATCTTTGCATCGGAGGGCATATGGGATTTCAGCTTGCTGCCGGATATCTCCGTTTCCGAAGCGTTGGCGGAGAGCATACAGTTTTTGATATAGTAATTTTCGGAATACATGATGATGCCGTCAAATCTTCCGCTCATCCCATCGATATCCGATCTTTGGACGAAAACGCCCCCGTTGATGGTCAGGCTGCCGAAGTTGTGTCTTATCAGCCAGATCAGCGACTCAAAATATCCGTCGTTTATCTCAACGGTACAGCTGCTTGAAGCGGTCTTGGAATCCACGGTGCTGATTATCTGACAGAAATAGAGATAGTCTTTATAGTGCATAAAAGGCGAATAGTCGATGAAGCCTCCGCCGTTTATCCTGAGTGTTCCGCCGTTGGTGACGATGAACATATTGAACTGGCCGGTCTTATTCTTGGTGGTATGGACTTCCCCGCCGCCCTTGCTGTCGTTGATGACAAGAGTGCAGTTTTCGCCCACATTGAACAGCTTCGCGTCGGAAGAGCTTGTGATCCTCGAAAGGATATGCCCCGCCAGGTCGATATAGACGGTGCGGGGAGAGTCGGCGGTCAGATTGAAGAAATAGTCATCCTTGGAATCCTCGGAATAGACATCGTTGCCCAGCTTGAAGTATTCCTCCCCGGCCAGCGAGTTGAGGTTCCGTGTGCTGCTCCCGATGAATCTGTAAAGGTCCGCATAGGTCATGATGATATACGGGTCGTTTTTGGTGCCGCTGCCTTCCAGGGCGCTTACCCTGAACGTCCCTGCGGGCAGCAGAGCGAACATCGAAAGCACCAGCATCAGCGCTGTGACCAGCGGCAGGCCTTTCCTTTTCAGCGTTTTCATTTTCCTTCCTCCTTATCCGAATATATCCTTACCACAACGCCGCTTTCCGTGCCGTCCACGGAAGCGGTCAGCGGAAGATGCTCCCACTCCGCAAGGACCTTGCTGTCCGTCACCAGCATCGGATGCCAGCCCGCTTCGTCGTGAATGCTGTTCTCGATGAAGATACGGCAGGGACAGCCTTCGCTGTCCGTCCCCTGGAGCATATACCTGGCGGAAAGGGTCCCCTCTCCGCTTTTGAGGCCGAACTTCTGAGTGTCCACCCCCGGGCCGATGATCCTCCCGCTGAAATGCTCGCCGAAGGCTCTCCCGGTGAAGGGGACCATTACCACTTCGGTCTCCCCGCCCTTCACGCTCAGCCCTTGTGAGCAGACAACGTCTATTGTAAGAAGCAGTTCCTTCATATCCTTCTCCCCGGCTTTACCCGAACATCCAGTCTATAATCTTTTCGGTGTATTCGTTCCAGAAGACCATATCGTGGGTGCCGGCGCTTTCGTGATATTCGTGGGGGATGTTCCTGCTTTCAAGGAAACGGCGGAAAGCGCGGTTGTTCTCCAGCAGGAAATCCTCGGTGCCGCAGCACATATATATCTCCGGGAGCTTCTTCCCTTCGGACAAGAGCCTGTCCGCCAGAGTTTCGGGATTGCTGTCGCTTTCAAGCACCTTCGAGGGCTCCCCGAAGCACTCGCGGTAATATTCGTAGTTGGCGATGCCGTTGCCGTTGCCTTCGGTCATCCCTGCCACTTCGTGGACGATCAGCGCCGAGGACATAGCCCCAATCTTCCCGAAAACTCCGGGATAGGCCAGCCCCGTATGGAGCGCTCCGAAGCCCCCCATGGAAAACCCCATTACGCAGGTGTCCTCGGGGGACTTTGCAAGGCCGAAGGTGCCGCGCAGGTAGGAGATCATCTCCTCGCCCAGCATGGTGCAGTACTGATGCCCGGTGGAGAGCCCGTCCAGCCAGAAGCCGTTCTCACCGTTGGGAGTCACCACGGCGATGTTGTATTTCTGACAGAGATGTTCCGGCACCCAGTTCCAGGCGCTCCCGGTATACCCGTGGAGCACAAAAAGGGTCTTCATCGGGCGGGGGGGCTCCTGCTCACGGTTTTTCTCCCAGGGGGAGTCGTTGGGCACATCGTTGGGCAGATACAGCTCGAACACGTTCTGCCGTTTCAGACACCCGGAAAAATATCTTACGGTAATATTTGCCAAAATTATCCCTCCCACAAAAGTTCATATTCCGATCCATTATAATTATATACCAAATCTTTTCAAAAAGCAACAGTTTTTTGCCGCGGAGATTATTTTTTGCTTTCGAAACCGGTTTCAAAAGCATTGACTTTTTTGTCAAATTGTGATAAAATACAAGTATGGATCCTTCGGCGGAGGAGACCGAAGGATCCGTGATCTTACATATGTTGGAGGAAAAAGATATGAAACTGAAAAAGCGAATACGGGCGGCAGCCTGCGCTTTACTTATGGCGGTCAGCTCCGTGACCTCGGCAATGCCCGCTTTTGCCAACGATGATCCGCTCCCGGAACCCCGCTTCGGGACTCAGTTCTTTGTTATGGGCAACAAGACCTGGAACTGGCAGTCCGTCTCCGGCACCCTCGATGATAACGGTAACTTTGTCATCAGCGGCAATGCTGCGGAGCTGGCGGATGCAAGCAGGAGCGACTCCGATACGGCTGTCGGCTCATCGGGCTTCCAGCTGTTTCTGGACAATCCGTCCGATTACGAGATCGGCACGGTGATCCATGCAAATTGCAGGCTCACCGTAGAGAACGAGGGCGACGCGGTATTCCCGGAGCCTATCGAGCAGGAGATGCACATTAGTATCAACGATTTTAACGAAGGCACATATTATATAGACAACATCGAACTGTTCGGCTACGGTGCGGACTGGGCGGACCTGGAAAAGCTGGGTGAATTCACGGTCACGGCTGAATTATCCGGTATTGAGGTCGATACCTCGAATGTAGATCCGGAACCGCAGCCCGGCGCCGGCCCGATTTTCGAGTCCATATTTTATGTAATGGGCAACGATACCTGGAACTGGCAGGCAGTTTCAGTCAGCAGCAATGATAACAATACCTTTGTACTCAATGCCAATGCTGCGGAGCTGGCGGCTGCAAGCAGGAGCGAGTCCGATACGGCTGTCGGCGATGCGGGCTTCCAGCTGTTCCTGGATAATCCCTTCGATTTCGCCGTCGGAACGGTGATACGCACAAAGTGCAGGCTCACCATTGAAAACGAGGGCGATGCGGTATTCCCGGAGCCTATCGAGCAGGAACTGAACATCGCTATCGACGAACATGACATCAATAAATATTATATTGCGAACCTCTCGCTTTTCCCGTACAATACGGATTGGGCAGAGCTGGAAAAGCTGGGCGAGTTCACGCTCACTGCGGAAATATACGATATCGAGGTCGATACCTCTGATGTCCAGCCGGAGCCTGAACCCAATGACGGCCCCCGCTTCGGGAGCCAGTTCTATGTAATGGGCGACAGCGACTGGATCTGGAAGGCTAAGACGGGATACCTTGACAGCGAAAACACAGTGAGCATGACTGTTGACGCTCCCGATCTGGCAGCCCAAAGCAGGACCGAAAACGATAAAGCCGTAGGTTTGTCCGGTGTTCAGTTCTGGCTTGACAATCCCGGCGATTACCGTGTAGGCACTGTCGTTAACGCAAAGTCCAGGATAACCTTTGATTTCGGAGACGGCGAAACGGAACCCATGGTATTTGAAAATGATGTGACCTTCACCGTCGAGAACCACAAAGCAGACGTTTATCCTGTGGCGGATATAGTTATCTTCCCCGGCGGCACCGAGTGGGAAGAACTTGAACGTCTCGGAAGCTTCACCTACACCGGCGAGCTATACGATATCGAAGTTGACGCATCAAACAGCCGGCCCGATGCCGCGCGTTTCGGCGGTCAGTTCTATGTAATGGGCAACGATGTCTGGAACTGGACAGCGTCTCACGATTATTTCAACGACGAATACAGCATCGCGATCTATGACAATGCCGCGGCTCTTATTGAACGGAGCAAGAGCGAGACCGACACGGCTATCGGCGATGCGGGTTTCCAGGTATGGCTGGACAATCCGTCGGAATACACGGAGGATACCGTCATCACCGCGAACTGTCATATCACCGTTTCAAGCGAATCGGGTGTGTATGAATACGACTCAGACTTTTCCTTCGCGGCAGAAGACTATTATAATAATAAAGATACGTTCCCTGCGGCAGGATATTCTTTCTTCCCCAACGGCACCGACTGGGCCGAGCTGGAAAGCTGGGGCGACTTTACCCTTACGGCCACGCTTACGGATATTCAGATAAATGAACCCCATTCGGGTAACAATTCCGGGTCCGAGCCCGAAAAGCATTATTGCGACGGCTACGAATATGTGCTCAGCAACGGCGAAGCAACGATCGTCAGCGGAATACAGCTCGGAATGTGGACGGGTACTATCGACAGCGGTTCATATATCCGCTTCCCGAAGGAGCTTGACGGATATCCCGTGACAGATATTAAATTTGAACAGAGCGGATCGTCACATAGCCAAAAGACGGATATTCTTATCATCGAATCCGACATTCCCAGACTCAGACGGGATATGTTCCAAAAATTCGCACCCAAGGAGATCATTATCAGGGGCAATGTCCAGACCATTGACGGCTATACATTCGATGACGAAAACCTTGAGATCATCACCGTTCCGGCATCAGTAACGGAGATAGGCGAACGCGCCTTCGGCTATCATGTGGAATACGGTGAGGACCAATACGATTATTCGTATTACTACAATCCTTCCTTCACGCTGTACTGCACCGAAGGCTCGGCCGCAGAGAAATACGCGAAAAACAACGGGCTGAACTATTATCCCTCACTTGATTACCAGTTCAGAGAACTTGAGGACGGTACCCTTGAGGTCTCAAGGTATACCGCCGCGGGCAGCACAAACGCCGAGATACCTTCCGAGATACTGGGCAAGCACGTTACGGGTGTCGGCATATGCGCTTTTAACAACACAAATTACAACCGCGGTCTTGTAAAGAGCGTAACCGTTCCCGACGGCGTCACCTATATCGGGCAGTCAGCTTTTATCGTGTGCAACGCCCTTGAAAGCGTACAGCTTGCGGACAGCGTTACAAGCATAAGACCTTTTGCATTCTACAGCTGTGAGGGCCTTAACAGCATAAACATCCCGAACAATGTGACTTCTATCGGTGAAAAAGCTTTCTGGGACTGCAAAGATCTGAAGAGCCTGACCATCCCCAACAGCGTTACCGAATTCGGCAAATACGCTGTCGGCTTCGGCTATGACGAAGACTATAATACCGCAGTTATCCCCGGTTTCAAGATCTACTGCTATAAGGGCTCTGCCGCCGAGCAGTATGCTATCGACAACAAGATAGAATATGAGCTCCTCTCCGATTATGAATACAGCGAGCTTGAAGACGGTACGCTGGAGATCACCAAGTACAACGGCACCGATGCCGATGTGGTCATCCCCGGAGAGACAGAAGGCAAAAAGGTAACGAGCATAGGCAGCGGCGCCTTCCGGTCCTGCAATGACGTTACAAGCATGACCGTACCCTCCGCGGTAAAGAAGATCAAGGATAGCGCTTTCGCATCATGCGCGAAGCTGGCCTCCGTTTCCCTTCCGGACAGCGTAGAGTATTTAGGCAGCGAAGTGTTCAGCAATTGCGGCGCTCTTGAAAGCATAACCGTGGATGAAAACAACAGCACCTTCTGCTCGGAGGACGGAGTGCTTTACAGCAAGGACAAGACCGTTCTTATCCGCTGCCCCGAAAAGAAGCCGAAGGCGACCGTTCCCGACAGCGTAAAGGTCATCAAGGAAGATGCATTCGGCGGCTGCTCGGCTCTCGGAGAGCTTACACTTCCCGACAGCGTTGAGACCGTTGAAAAGAATGCTTTCAAGGACTGCACGTTCAAGACCGTGACCGTTCCGAGATCAGTTACAACGATCGGAGAGCACGCTTTCGGTTACCGCAGCGACGGAACCTCTGACGATCTCAAAGTTTCAGATTTCAAGATCTGCTGCTACAAGGATACTGCCGCCGAAAAATACGCTGCCGACAACGGATTCGACTGCGAACTTATCGAGGATAACCTCGTAGGAAATCTTTCCATCCGCACCTCAAATGACGCGGATCTCTCCGAGACCGTCATAACAGCTATTGATGAGGACGGCAGAGTATTCAACATCGCCTTCACTCCCGACGGAAAGTTTACCGCCGATCTTCCCGACGGCAAGTACACCGTCACCGTGAAGAAGAAGGGCTATCCCGCACGCAGGGCCGAGATCGAGGTCGGCGGCGAGAAACCCGCAGAGCTTGACGTACAGCTTTATCAGTACGGCGACGGCAACCACGACGGAAACTTCAATATGAAGGACATTGCCATCTTCCAGCGAGATCTCAACGGCTGGGATGTTGAATTTGACGAGACCGTCGTTGACTTTAACGGAGACAGCCGCAAAAACATGAAGGACCTGGTCACCATGCAAAGACTGCTCAACGGCTGGGATGTAGATCTGGCCTGACAGTTTCCCGGTTCCGTATACGAAAACAGCCGGCAGAGGCGTTTGCCTCTGCCGGCTGTTATTATTTGTATCGGACTGTCAGTTCCTGCGCCCCGAATGCAGACAGCGCATAGCGTTGAGGATAGCTATTACCGAAACGCCCACGTCCGCGAAAACTGCCGCCCACATCGAAGCAAGGCCGAAGGCTCCGAGGATCAGCACCGCCGCTTTAACGCCCAGGGCGAATACGATGTTCTCCCGAACGATGCGCAGAGTGCGCCGGGATATGCTGAGGGCAAGAGCTATCTTGGCGGGGTCGTCGTCCATAAGCACGATGTCTGCGGCTTCTATCGCTGCGTCTGAGCCCATGGCTCCCATTGCGATGCCGATGTCCGCCCGGGAAAGCACCGGGGCGTCGTTGATGCCGTCGCCCACGAATACCAGCGCGGATTTGGGATCCTTCCGCTCGAGAAGTTCCTCCACCTTTTCGACCTTGCCCGCCGGCAGGAGCTCGGAGTATACCTCGTCCATTCCGAGACGTTTGGCAGTGTCCTCGCCCACCGCTTTCGAGTCGCCGGTGAGCATCACGGTGCGGCTCACGCCCTGAGCCCGAAGGTGTTCTATCGCTTCTTTGCTGGTATCTTTAAGCTCGTCGGAAATGACGATATGTCCGGCGTAGCGGCCGTTCACCGCCACATGGACGGTAGTTCCCACATGGTGGCAGGGATGCCACTTCACACCGATCTGCTCCATGAGCTTGTCGTTGCCGACGCAGACCTCCTCGCCGTCGATGACGGCCTTTACTCCCCTGCCCGAAAGTTCCTCACAGGAGGAGATGCGGGTGCGGTCCGGCTCCTGGTTGAGCGCGTCAAGTATGGAATTGGCAATGGGGTGAGTGCTGTAACTTTCAGCGTAGGCCGCCAGTCTGATAAGCGTCGCCTCGGAGATCTCCTTGGGATGTACGGCGGTCACGTTGAAAACGCCCCTGGTGAGAGTGCCGGTCTTGTCAAAGACCACAGTGCCGGTGCGGGAAAGGACTTCAAGATAGCTTCCGCCCTTGACAAGTATTCCCTGCCGGCCTGCTCCGCCGATGCCTCCGAAAAAGCTGAGGGGCACCGAGATGACCAGAGCACATGGGCAGGAGATAACGAGAAATATCAGCGCCCTGTGGAGCCAGGTGAGCCAGCCCCCCACAAATATGGGCGGGATCACCGCCAGCGCCAGCGCCGCAAAGCACACCGCGGGAGTGTAGACCCTTGCAAAGCGGGTGATGAAATTCTCCGCCTTGGCTTTCTTTGATGCGGAATTTTCCACCAGGTCCAATATCCTTGCCACGGTGCTCTCCCCGAACTGCTTGGTCACGCGGACCCGAAGCAGGCCCGTCTGATCGATGCATCCGCTGACTACGTCGTCGCCGGCCCGGACTGTCCTGGGAAGGCTCTCGCCGGTAAGGGCGGAGGTGTCCACGGAGCCCTCGCCTTCCAGCACCACGCCGTCCAGCGGGATGCGCTCGCCGGGCTTGATGATTATTTCGTCCCCCACCGAAACTTCCTCGGGGTCGGTCTCGATCAGCTTTCCGTCAACTTCGATATTGGCATGGTCGGGACGGATATCCATAAGTGCGGAGATAGATTTCCTCGACTTGCCCACTGCCACGCTCTGAAACAGCTCTCCCACTTGATAGAACAGCATTACGGCGGCAGCTTCGGTGTACTCTCCGGTGGCAAAGGCACCCACGGTGGCGATCATCATAAGAAAATTCTCGTCAAAGACCTGTCCGTGAGCGATGTTCCTTGCGGCCTTGAAGATAACGTCATATCCAATGACGGCATAGGGCACCGCGTAAAGCAGTGCCGCAATCCAGCCCTCCTCGGGGGCGAATATTTTCAGCGCGACGAGCATCACCGCGCTGAGGATTATCCGTATCAGAACTTTTTTCTGTTTGCGTTTCATTTATTTTATCACGATCTCGCAGTCGGGTTCGATCTTGCGGCAGACCTTGACGGCCTGAGCCAGCACCTGGTCGAACTTGTCGTCGTCGGCTTCGAGAGTCAGCTTCTGAGTCATAAAGCTGACGGTGCAGTCCTTGACGCCGTCGATCTTCTTTATTGCGTTCTCCATTTTGGCGCCGCAGTTGGCGCAGTCCAGTTCATCGAGCTTGAAGGTTTTTTTCATATTGACAGATCCTTTCGTATCAGTATAATTTATGTTGTTCACTTCTTGGTTATCACGGCTATTGCGCAGGAGGTCCTGCCGTTCACCACGTTGATCTCCGCGTCGGGGAAACCGAGGTCGGTGAAGAACCGACGGTAGCTTTCAAGGTCGAATTCAGTCTTGAACTCTATTCCCACAGCGCCGATAGCCTTGGCGGCGATGCCCTCGTGGTTCTTGCGGAAGATGCTTATGTAGGTGGGGATAATCACCTTCCCGCCGGGCTTGCAGACCCGGAGCAGTTCTCCGACAGCCGCCTTCGGGTCATCCAGCAGGTGGATGACGTTCCCTGCCACAACTGCGTCAAAGCGCCCGTCCCGGACTTTCAGAGCCGTGATGTCCGCCTTGCGGAACCGGACGTTATAGCAGTTTTTCAGCTTGCGTTCGCACTGAGCCAGCATCGGCAGGGACATATCCGTGGCGGTAAGGCTCCGGCACTTTTTCGCCAGATGTATACTTATTGCTCCCGTGCCGCAGGCGCACTCGAGGACGTCGTCCCCGGGGCCCACATACTCTGCGGCTCTCTCGCCGATAGCATCAAACACCTCGCGGTTGAACAGCTTTTCAAAAGCATCGTATACCGGTGAGATCCTGTCCCAAACGGTTTTTTTCATTTTCTTCTCACTCCTGTCTTAAACGGTCCCCTGTTTTTACTTTATTCAAGAATATGCTCCATACCTATCTCCAGTATAGCTTTAACGTGGTCGTCGGAGAGGGAATAATAGATCGCCTTGCCGTCCCGGCGGCTGCGGACCAGCTTGTTGTTTTTCAGCACTCTCAGCTGATGCGAGCAGGCGGTCTGAGTAAGGTTCAGCTCCTCAGCAAGGTCGCCCACGTTCCGTTCGCCGGAAAGCAGCGCCGAGAGTATCTTTATCCTTGTGGAGTCGCCGAACACCTTGAACAGCTCCGCCAGGTCGTAAAGCTGATATTCGGTGGTCATCTGCTTCTGAAGAATATCCTTGATCTTCTTTTCTTCCATGCGTTTCATCCTCCTATCTCAAAACACTTGAACATCTATTCATATATTACCACAATTATTTCCGTTTGTCAAGAGGTGAGATCAAAATAATTCAAGGCATAGTCTGCGGCGGTACGCAGACTATGCCTTTGTGTTTTACAAGCTGTTTATCAGCCTTTGAAGGGCGGCTACGTCCTTCATATTGAAGCTTCCGCTGTTGTCGAGGTCGGAGTTGGCTTCGTTGATAGTTACATCCCAGCCGTTGACGTAGCGCTGGAGAGTTGCGAGGTCCTTCATATTGATGACCCCGTTGCCGTCAACATCGCCTTTGAAGCCGCCCACGGTGAATTTCAGCTGATAGGTGTAATAGAAGCCGTCCTTGCCGGTGAACTCGGCCCGTTTGCCGTTGACATTTACCACCGTGTCCTCGTTCAGTTCAAAGTCGGGGGCAGGTTCGCCTACTGTGTAGGTCTGTGCCAGCTTGAATTTCAGCGTGTATGTTTTGCCGTTCTTGAATTCGGTGACGCCCCACTGTATCATATAGGGGGGATCACTCCACGTCACCTTGTTTTTCCTTCTGCCGTTGTCGTAGACCTTAACGCCGGAATCCGAAGGCGTGACGGAGATCACATCCTGATTGTTGGTGATTATCTCGCCGGCCTTGGGTTCGGGGACGGTGATGTTCACGGTGTCGGGGATCCTGGCGGTGAAGGTGGCTTCCATATCGTAAGCTGTTAAGCCGCCGAGATTATACATTCTCGTTTTCTTACCGTTTATTGACGATGTTTCATCTTTGTTGATCCATGTTTCATAATCCATATAGCATCCGGCTTTAAGATAGACCGTGACCCATGCGGTATATGTTTTTCCCTCTTCAAAAACATCGTCGTCGGAAAGCAGTTCGTTATATGAGTTCCTCCAGCTCACGCTGACTGTTTCTACGCACTTATTTACGTCAAGCTCGCCGCCGTTGAGGACGATGCTGTTGACGGTTTCGGCAGGCTTTTTTCCGGAGACGGGCTTGTTGATCTTAACATCGGTGGTGGTGATAAAGCTGTTATGGCTGGTGTATTCAAAAGTCAAATGATCGGACTTGGCAGTAGTTTGATGATAGCCCACATCAACGGAAGCGTCCACCCAAAGCTCATAAGTGCCCGACGGAAGGTTCTCGAGATGATCCATAATGTTGGCACTGGTATCAGTGATGGTGCCGACAGCGCCGACACCGCCCGTTGGGGTAGTTACATTAACGCTGATCTTTTCATAATCGGCATTGACCTTATCCCAGGTGAGAATATAATCCTTGCCGAGCTTAACGCCGGTTATTTTGGCTTGGTCAACATAAAAATCCTTTGCGGGCCTTGTAAGCGCCGTGCCGCCGACGCTGTATGCCGTCACGGAATAATAGTACATTATGCCTTTCTGAGTGAAAATATCTCCGAATTCAAATTTGCAGTCGGTCACCTTGTAGCTCTTGTTCAGCTTGCTGCTTGTGACCTCCACCTTATAATAGGACGCGCCGGAATAGCTGTCCCAATAAAGATATTTGGAAGTTGTATCTCTGCCCATCCCCGAGATATTGCCCAGGGCGTCAGCCCGGAGCATCCCCTGCGGGAGAAGGGCAAAGAGGGACAGCACCAGCATCAGCGCGGTGACGAGGGAGAGAGTGCGGCTTTTGAGAGCTTTCATAGTCTTTCCTCCTTTTAAAAATTGGTATACGCTTTAAACATAACATAAAACTCCGCTTTTGTCAAGGGAGACTTTCCGGCTTGACAAAATCTTCCGCGGCTGATATAATCATTAAAAAAGGACGCCCGGCAGGTGCCGGAGGTGTCCCGAAAAGGAGGTCAAACCGTGTCTGTCGATCTTACAAAAATGCCGAAGCTGGGCTTCGGGCTCATGCGTCTGCCCACCAAGGACGGCGAGGTGGACCTTGACCGCGTCTCGGCTATGGCCGACGCCTACATCAAGGCGGGGCTCAATTACTTCGACACCGCTTACGTCTACCACGGCGGGAAGTCGGAGGTCTGCGCGAGAGAGGTCATCGTCAAGCGCTATCCGAGGGAGAGCTTTTTCCTTGCGGACAAGCTGCCGGCCTGGAGCATCAAATGCTCCGAGGACCGGGACCGCATCTTCTCCGAACAGCTGGAACGTGCCGGCGTGGAATACTTTGATTTCTACCTGCTCCACTCCCTGGAGGACGGCTACAACTACGAGGTCTACGAGAAATACGGCTGCTTTGAATGGGCCGTACAGAAAAGGGACGAGGGAAAGATCAGGCATTTCGGCTTCTCCTTCCACGGCACCCCGGAGCTTCTGGAAAAGGTGCTGGACAAGCATCCCGAGGTGGAGTTTGTTCAGATACAGCTGAACTATCTCGACTGGGACAATCCCACGGTGCAGTCCGGGAGGCTGTATGAGATACTCCGCAGCAGGAACATCCCCATTATCGTAATGGAGCCCGTAAAGGGCGGCACGCTGGCAGATCTCACCCCGGAGAATGCGGCGCTGCTCCGCAAGGCAGCTCCCGAGGCCTCCGAGGCATCCTGGGCGCTGAGGTTCGCGGCCTCTCTGGACGGAGTCATGACCGTCCTTTCGGGGATGTCCACCGAAGAACAGATGCAGGACAATCTCGGCACCTTCACGGATTTCAAGCCTCTCTCGGAGGAGGAAAAGGCCGTGGTCGAAAGCGTCCGCGCCGCGATGCTTTCCGTGGAGTCCGTAGGCTGCACCGCCTGCCGCTACTGTACCGACGGCTGCCCTATGAACATCCCTATCCCGGATATTTTCAAGGCCGAGAATTCCGTCCGCGTCTATAAGGACGCCTGGCGGGCAAAGAACTTCTACAACAAGGTGACGGAAAACGCCGGCAAGGCCAGCGACTGCATCGGCTGCGGCCAATGCGAGGGAGTCTGTCCCCAGCATCTGGAGATCATCGAACTGCTGAAAGGCGCGGCGGAGCGCTTTGAAAAAGACTGACACTGTAACAAAAAAGGCCCCCGTTTGTACGGGGGTCTTTTCAGTTTATCTGTTATTTCTTCCGCTTGATAACGATCGTTACAATAACGGCAATTACCGCCAGCAGAACGCCTGCGGGAACGGCTGCGCCGGTGTTGGGGTTGTTGTCGGCGGGCTTTTCAGCGGGCTTGCTCTCTTCTGCCTCAGAGCTGTCCTCGGGTTCGGAGCTTTCCTCTGCCTCGGAGCTTTCTTCGGGCTCAGAGCTTTCTTCGGGCTCGGAGCTGTCATCAATGGGTACGGGCTCCTTGGGCTCTACACGGAGAGGTGCATAGATGCCGCGTCCTACGAAACCGAAGCTCAGTATGGGTGCGTACACTGATTCGCCGGGAGTGACGGTTGCTTCAAGGTCTGTATAGCCTTCGTCCTCTGCGCTGCCGAGGAAGAGCACCTTAATGGTATCGGAGTTGATCTCAATTCCTTCGATATTGTTCAGCGGGCCGCTGTATACGGGTCTGAAATCGTCGCCCAGTTCTTCCTGGTCCTCAAAGCCCCTCTGTCTGAATCCGTACAGCTCCAGAGCGTAGCATTCCTTGACCTCTGCGCCGATCTGGTCAAGGTAAGCATCTATGCGGGCCTTGACAGGGTCATCTTCCTCCATCATCTCGTAGAACATAACGCTGTTTTCTGCAACATCAACACCGTAGGTAACGTCGTAGCCCTTTTTGAGATACTCGATATCCGTTTCGTTGAAGCCCTTGGCGATCAAAGCCTCGTCGTCGTAAAGCACGTCGTCGGGCATTTCCTTGTTAACATAGGTAGCCTTGCCCCGGGCGATCTCGTTCTTCCTTGTGTAGTAGGAATCGTACTTCTTGACTATCTCAAACACGAGAGAGGGCTCGTGCTGGTTATAAGCAAGCTGGTTGAAATTGCCGGCGAAGGTCAGGATCGTGGACAGGATGCCGTTGTCGTTGGGCAGATCCTTTATCACAACGGGGACAAATACCTCCAGCAGGCCGGGAAGGGCCGCTTTCAGTCCAAGATACTCCGCATCGGTAAGAGCGGCGGAATGATCCTGCGCGTCAAACCGCTGGGAAATGAAATCTGCAAGGGCAGCGATAGCCGCCTTATAATTGTCAGTTCCCTTCTGCGCAGCCATCAGAGGAGCGACAACAGCGAGAGCCTGAACGTAATCCAAGCCAGAGAAAGCGTTCTTTGCAAGCTCCATAAGAGCGGCTTTCTGCTCGGCGGACATACCGAGATACATATTGACAAGCCTGCCGATAGTCGGGCCAACGGCGGCGAACTCTTCTCTTGTGATGTTGTCGGTGAGCAGCTTGAGGAAGGTGTCCTCAAAATCCGATGCCTTGACGGGATCCAGTAAAACTTTCTCACCGTCCACATATTTTGAAGCATCCACCACCTTGAAGCCGCCGCTGAAGTCAAGTTTTTTGAGCTGTATCATCTGAGGCTCGTCCTGCTCGATGATCTCGTCAACGCCGCAGGTGGTAAGGTTCCACGAAGCGGGATAAACCTTGGTGACAACGTCGTCGGGATTCTTGATATTGTGGATGTTTTCAAAATTGGTATCCTCGGCGCTGGCAGCGGGAGTCTCGAAGGTATAAGCATAGAGATCGTCGTCGGTGATGCCGAACTCCTCAAGGTGCTGATTTATATACTTGCCGGTGAGGTCGGCAACGCAGGCCGAACGGCTGTAACCTGTCATCCAGATCTTGGCGCCGGAGAGATCGTTGTCCTCTTCGTACTTCTTGATCCTGTCAACGATCTTCTTCGAGGCTGCCGAGAAGCCTTCGGCATCGCCCTCGGTGCCGGAAATGACAAGATTGACCAGCTCGCCGTCATAATTAGCGCCTCTGATGCCTACCGCAAGGACCTCGCCGTATTCGGTCTCCTTGTGGGAGATAGTGCAGGCAATGGTGTCCTCAGTGGGCTCCATGTCGTAGTCAAAAGTCTGCCAGTCGGTAAAGCCGACCTTTTTCAGCAGCTCCAGTGCGGGGCCGGGAGTATGATCCCTGTTGCCCATGGCGGCCATAGCCGCGCAGAGTGACATAGTCCTCAGATGTTCGTTCTTTTCCTTGCCGGAAGCCGCGAAGTAATCGTCACTGTAATAGAAGACGTCCTCCTTGCCGCCGAGAAAATTGAATTTGTCGGAGATGACCTTGATGCGCTCAGCGGGGTCCTCCGCGAAGGCATTCAAAGGCAGTGCCGAAACTGCCACCGCAAGGCTCAGTACGCCGGCGGTCAGCTTTTTGGAAAGTTTATTCATATTATTCCTCCTTCTTGCCGATAGGCTCGTACTAATTATATCATATCTGTTTCATATTTTCAAGTACTGATTTACATTTTTTCCGATTTTTGCCGATGAGGCAAAACAAAAACGCCTTCCGTTTTGGAAGGCGTCTGACTGGAGCGGATTACGAGGCTCGAACTCGCTACCTCCACCTTGGCAAGGTGGCGCTCTACCAGATGAGCTAAATCCGCAGAAATATTGGTGGTTCCGGCAGGAATCGAACCGGCGACACGAGGATTTTCAGTCCTCTGCTCTACCTACTGAGCTACGGAACCGTTTGGCGACCGGAATGGGGCTCGAACCCACGACCTCCAGCGTGACAGGCTGGCGTTCTAACCAGCTGAACTACCCGGCCGAACATCGCAGAGGAAAATGTTGAAGGCCGGAGCCTTCAACATTTCTGCAATATGGTGGGAACTATAGGGCTCGAACCTATGACCCTCTGCTTGTAAGGCAGACGCTCTCCCAGCTGAGCTAAGCTCCCGTTTTGTGTTTCGCAACATAACTATTATACGCTATTTCGATTTCTTTGTCAAGAGCTTTTTCGAGATTTTTTTGACTTTGTGAAAATTGACGGTATATCCTTTGCAATTTGCACAAAAACCGCTGAGTTAAACAAATCAGCGGCTTTTCAGAGTTACAAGGATTATCTGCGAGGGGTTGTGGAGCCGGAATTTTCCCAGTCCTGCCGACACTACCATCTGCGAATCTCCGAGGCGGTAAACGCCCTTGGAGTACTCCGGGAAGAATTTCCGCTCCGGCGACAGCACTCCGCCGATAAACGGCAGTCTTACGATCCCGCCGTGGACGTGCCCGGAGAAGGTCAGATCGGCGCCCCATTCGGCGTAGGCCCGGAAAGGCAGAGGGTCGTGAGCCAGCAGGAAGGTGACAGTTCCCTTCTCGGGACTGCCCACCAGCCCCTTCAGCAGTTCCGGAGTTATGACGGTTCGGTTTGAATAGCCTTCGCAATGATAATGTGTCTGCGGCAGCACGGCTCCCGTAACGTTGATATGGGCTCCGTCCAGCTCTATCCGCTCGGTGCGGCTGTTCAGGACATGGATGCCCTCCTCCGAAAGTTTGGTACTAAGCACCAGGGCCCTGTCGGGGGCGTCGCCTTCGTGATTGCCCAGCACATAATAGACGGGGGCTATCTTCATCAGACGCTGCATCAGCAGTATCTTGGGGTCAAGGTTGGTCTCGTCCCGGCTGAAGAGGTCGCCGGTGAAAAAGATATAGTCCGGGTCCAGGAAACGGCAGGAATTTATCAGATTGTTGAAGCCGTCGCCGTAACGTTTTTTGTGCAGGTCGGAGAGGTGAAGTATCTTTTTGCCGTCGAATTCCTTCGGCAGGCCGGGGACGGTCACCTCGTATTTATCGGTCGTCAGCCAGCGGTTCTGGATGAACACCCAGCCCGCTGCGGCAGAGACCAGCACTCCCGTGCCGATCTTTGCGGGTAGATTCATAGCTTACACTCCAATTGAAAATATCATACCAGCGGCGCCGTCGTAGTTGTTGTGGTGATCTCGGGAGCCGAGCTTACGGGAGCGGCGGTGACTGCGGGAACGTCGCTGTATGCCAGACCCACTTCGTCCAGCAGCTCGTGGAGGCTCTGCATAGCGTTGGCCACGGCGTTGTCGTCGGTGATCTCAATGATGACATTGTTCTTGTCCAGCACGGAGAGGTCGTTTTTCAGCTGCTCGATAGTGCGGACGCTGTCGTTATAGATATATGTGCTTCCGGAGATCTTTATAGCCACGGGAGTCCTTGCCTCGGAGGAATCGTCCGGCTGCGAAGCTTCGGGGATAGTCCTTTCAGCGACGGAATCGCTGCCGCTGGTGTTGGTGTCATTAGTCTTGCCCTTGCCGTCGAACCAGCCCTGTCCCCAGCCTATGCCGCCCAGCAGAGCCGCCAGCAGCAGAAGCAGTACCAGGAACCAGAGCAGTCCCCTTTTCTTCTTCTTTTTCTCCTTGCGCTTTTCATGCTCCTCCTGACGCTTCTGCGCCGGGTGGATATAATTCTTGCTGCTCATATTTTATTCTCCTTTCGAGAGCATTATACCGCCGTATCGGTTTTTCCGCTGGTATTTATGTAGGCAAAGTATATCCCGCCGTAGTCCCTGCGGAGGTTCTCCAGGGCTTTGCGCACTCCCTGGACATCCCGGTAAAGGGCGGTATTGCCGTCGTAGATAAATGCCGCCAGGATGATGCCGTTTTTGTTGGGGAGCATATCCAGCACTTTTCTGATCTCCTGCTCGATGTCGGCCTGTTCCGTCAGCGCCACCGAGGAGATCTGCTCGCCGGAGCGTGCGAAGGAAAGCATCTCGCTCTGTTCCACATAGGTGATGCTTATGGAGAGCATCTCGCCGTTTTCAAAGCCCTCTATGGTCTTGACGTACTCGTCCAGCTTTTCAAGCTCTTCCTTCTGTTCGGCCAAACGCTGATTGATATATCTTTCCGCTTCCTCTTTAGCCTCGTCGGCCTGCATCTGAGCCTGGACGTTTGCCGCCTGTATTTTCTCCTCGGCCTTTTGCTCGGCCTTGTCGGCCTTATCCGAGGAGACCATCATCACCCAGAACAGCATTATCAGAATAACGTCCAGCAGAGAGGTGAGCTCGATGACGATGCCTCTGTTCCTGCTCAAGCGTGATCCCTCCCTCAGCGGTAGTCGGAGGGCGCGTCTGCGTCCCTGACGGAATTGCGGTTAAGGAAAAGGTCAACGTCCTTTTCGTTTTCCTCGATCTTAGGGCTTACGATGCCGTCAAGGAACTTGAACAGCATAGCGAACACGATGCCCCAGAAGGTGGAGGTCAAGGCGCTGTAAAAGCTCCCCTGAACGTCCGACATATCGTTGACGAGGCTCAGCAGCGAGGTCACGGTTCCGAGGATACCCAGCAGAGGGAATATCCCGGTGAGGTTGACATACAGGGAATACCACCTGCCCATTTTGCTCCGCATAGCCACGACGTCGCTTTCACGGAGGCTGTCCAGTTCATTGCGGGCTTCTTCCTGGGACCTTCTGCTTCCGGGGACGAAAACGGTGAGGTGCATTTTGTCAAACAGCTCGTCCGCGTATCTTTTGGTGAAATAGAAGACCACCCCGTTGGCCGCCGCCAGCAGGAAGATTATCATATCGAAGCCGATTATATTTGAAAAAATGACTTTCATACATATCCGTCCTTTGTTTTTCGTATACATCCGGGGCAGAGGGCATTCTTCCCTGCGGGAGAAT
Source organism: Ruminococcaceae bacterium FB2012 (assembly GCA_900104495.1). Classification (GTDB taxonomy): domain Bacteria; phylum Bacillota; class Clostridia; order Oscillospirales; family Ruminococcaceae; genus FB2012. Next base: position 256,149 of record FMXS01000003.1, read on the forward strand.
GCCGTAAAAACTTTGTCATTTATTATATTGTATCACGTTTTGTTTCTTAATGCAAGAGTTTTTTACAAACCGCACAAAGAAATAAAGCTCACTTGGCGTTAACAGATGCGTAATATTTGTATGTATGAGTATTTACATTTGAATGATATGCTAATTATAGTTATACCTTTTAACAAATGAAAACTGAGGAGGAAGAAAAATGGAAGTTGTAAAAAAACGTTCGCTGTCGTTCATGACAGCGCTGATGCTGGTGTTATCACTGTTTGCCCTTGCGCCGGAGGGTGCGTTCAAGGCAAGTGCCGTTTCGGGAAAAGGTACGGAGGATAACCCTTATGTTATCAGCACTTATGATGAGCTGAGAGAGTATTTCTCCCTTGCAGGATACCATACAAAAGAAAGAGTGTTTCTCAAGCTCGGCAAGGACATTGTTTCAAACGACAGCAAAGACAACTATCAGATAGATACGAACAGCTATGTCGAGGGTATTTATCTTGACCTGGCAGGTCATAAGCTCAAGCGCACAGCGAGGACCGCAGACAACAATATGTTCATTCTCAGCAACAAGGTGGTGATCAACGACAGCGTAGGCGGAGGCTCCATAGAAAGCGCTCTTTACACCAACAAAGCGACAGATAAGTGTATGTTTTCCACGTCTATGAAGGGTAAGCTGATAATAAAAGCAGGAAAATTCATTGCTCCGTATAACGAACGTTCAATGAGATCCGATACGATAATAAACAATCGCAGCGGCATCGTTGAAATACGGGGCGGAGAATTTGAAAGCACCTCGACGATGTTCAAACAATCCACTGCCACGGATAATAATACCACTGTTAGCGGAGGCAAATTCACTCACATCGGAAATGACAGCAATGCTGTATTCTCGATGCTCGGTTCCTTCACATTATACAACGGGACATTTGTGTTTGAAACAAATGATCTCGAAGGTGAAGCTGCGGTAAGAACAGGTGTCGAAGGTGATTCGATCCATCTTTCGACAACAGTTTATGTGAACGGTAAATATTCACCTCAGAACAAATCTGTTATTTACGGCAAAGACATAACAGGCAACAAAGCAGAGGTCCTTTACAAGAGCCCGACTGTAGAACGGTTCAACATCACCGTTACGGAACCCGTTGAAGGCAATTCCCCCGAAGAACCCGTCATCGATAATCCCAATGTAGAGTTCTTTCAATGGTCCTTCAGTGATATTAAATCTTCCGAGAAGCTGGGTCCGACCGACAAGTTCGTTGATGGCAGGGAGTATGTGTTTGAATTTTCCTTCAGACCGAAAAACGGATATATCTTCCCCTTCGCTCCCGAGGTAACGGTGAACGGAACAGGTAAGCCCAATGCAAGGCTTGTCACCGGGCAGATCTATGCAACAAGCTGCCTTTATACGGCAGAGTCAAAGCTGAAAAAGGTCGACAGCTTCTATATCCACATTAACGTCCCCAAGGGCGGCGAGGCCCCCGACATTGACCCCGAGATCCGTTCGGAGGGCATTGAAGTGTCGAGCGTCAACTGGTTCAAGGGCACCGCCGCAGACATTGAAAACCTTATGAACAGAGGCAGCAAGTTTGTGGCAGGCGAAAAGTACACCTTGTTCTACACCGTTAAACCCTTGAACGGCTATAAGTTCAGCCCGACAGTAGCGGCCAAGCTCAACGCCTACACCCGCACGGTCAACGTCGATGAAGATTCCGGCATTGTGAATCTGAAATACACGTTCACGGCTAAGGAGGGCGACGTCCTCAAAGGCGACGTTGACGGCAACGGCGTCATCAACATGAAGGACCTCACCACTCTCCAGCGCTATGTCAACGGCTGGGATGCGACCATCAACGAAGCCAACTCCGACCTTGACAACAGCGGCGGCATAAATATGAAAGACGTTGCTGCCCTTCAAAGACTGATAAACACCCTCTGATCTGCAAACTAAAAGCGGTATGCTCCCCGATCCGGGAAAGCATACCGCTGTTTTTTATGTCCTTTGGTCAATGGGGATATAGGTCTTGTCCCCTCTGACAGCCTTATAGGCGGGCCGGATGATCCTCTTGCCGGTGACCAGCTCCTCAAAACGGTGAGCCGACCAGCCTGCCATTCGTGATACCGCGAACAGCGGTGTGAACAGATCGTCCGGGATACCGAGCATCCTGTATACCAGCCCCGAATACATATCCACGTTGGCGCACATGGTCTTGTCGTCATTCTTGATCTCCTTGAAAAGAACGGGGGTGAGCTTTTCGATCTTCTCCAGCAGGTCAAATTCCCGCTCGAACTCGGTGCCCTTGGCAAGTTCTCTCGCGGAGGCTTTGAGTATCACCGCTCTCGGATCGGAGAGGGTGTATACCGCGTGGCCCATGCCGTAGATCAGCCCGGAGCCGTCGTTTTCCTCCTTGCGGAGTATCTTTTTAAGGAACTCCGCCACCTCGTCCTCGTCCTCCCAATTGTGGACGCCCTTCTTGACGCACTCGTGCATCTGAGTGACCTTGGCGTTGGCGCCGCCGTGACGCGGGCCCTTCAGAGCGCCGATAGCGGCGGAATAGGCCGAATAGGGGTCGGTCCCGGAGGAGGTCAGCACCCGGCAGGAGAAGGTGGAGTTGTTACCGCCTCCGTGTTCCGCATGGAGTATCAGCATGATGTCAAGCAGCTTGGCTTCGGCATCGGTGAACTCGCGGTCGGGGCGCAGCGCCGAAAGGATCATCTGCGCGGTGGAGTGCGAAGGTATCAGCGGGTGCATTATCATCGACTTGTTGTTGTAGACTCTCTGCTTCACCTGGTAAGCCGACACCATAATATTCGGCAGCCTGCTGATGATAGAGATCGCCGTGGCCATTTCCTTGGCGGGAGAACGGTCCTCGGGGGAGTCGTCATAGGAATACAGTGCCAGCACCGAACGTCCCATTTCGTTCATTATATCCGGCGAAGGGGCTTTAAGTATCATATCCTCAAAGAAGCTGGGAGGCAGCTCGCGGTTCTCGGCCATGATCTCCGAGAAGGCATCCAGCTCGGCGCGGGTGGGCAGCTCGCCCAGCAGCAGGAGATACACCACTTCCTCATAGCCGAAGCGGTTCTCCTTTTTGGCGTTTGACACCAGGTCGTTGATGTTATATCCCCGATAGATCAGCTGGCCCTCGATAGGGGCCTTTTCGCCTTCGTTGATAACGTAGCCGTGAACGTTGCATATATTTGTCAGTCCCGCGATAACGCCTGTTCCGTCCGCATTGCGGAGTCCGCGCTTGACCACATACTTGTCATAGAGTTTGGGGTCGATGGCGTTGTTCTCGACGAACTGTCTGTAAAGCACATCTCGTGCAGTATTGGGTATCATTTTCATCACCTGTCCGTTTTGGTTTGTATATTCAATTGTATCATACAGCGGCCGTTATGTCAAGCGGACCTCAAATGGAGTTCAGCAGTCTTTGAAGGGCGGCCACGTCCTTCATGTTCACTTTTCCTTCCCCGGTGAGGTCGGCATTTTCGATGCTGATCTCAATGTCCCAGCCGTTGACATAGCGCTGGAGAGTGGCAAGGTCCTTCATGTTGAGGGCACCGTCGCCGTTGACGTCCCCGAGCATATACTTATAGGGGACCTTGTAGCTGATGCTGTATTCCGCGCTGCCGTCGGAGTACACCGCCGTTCTTTCGGCGGGCCGTCCCAACACCGTTACTGCCGTGTTCCGGGTGAGCCGGAAGCCCTCGGCGGGGGTGAGCCTGATGACCGCAGTGCATTCGGTGCCGGCGGCAAAGGTGCTCTTTGCCGTGAGCTTTTTTTCGCCGCAGTACCAGCTGAGGGAGCATTCAAGCTCCGCCTCCGACGATGCCGTAAAGTCGGGAGCAACAAAGGCCTCCGGGACTGTCAGAGTCAGCTCCGCCGAATCGACGGGAACGCCCTCCGGCAGAACGGTAAGCTCGTTCACGGGGACCTTCGCCGAGCCCGTAGGGTCCTCGGGGTCGGGCTGAGACACCACCGGGGTGCCTCCGCTGAAATAAGCGCCCTCGGGAGACACGACACTGCATTTTTCCAGTGTCACGCTGCCGAAGCCGGTGACAGCCGCTTCGCTGTAAGGCGCGGAGACCGTCAGCTCGGAGTTGATGATCTTGAGAGCAGAGCCCTCTCCTCCGCCGATGATACCCAGGCCGGAGTCAACGATGACCTCGGCCTTCTCGAAGGTCAGCAGAGAATCTGCGGTGATGCCGGCGCTGCCGGAGCTGACCGTAAGGCGTCCGCTGCCGGAAATGACCGCAGGAGCGCGGAAGATCATTGCCGTGCTGCCGGAGGAGATATTTATATCGCCCTCCGCGTAAACAGTCAGACCGTCGATGCCGCTGCTTATGAAGCAGTCGTTCAGATCATTGCTTAGGGTCAGAGTCCTGCTGTCGGAGTCGTAGCGGGCGGAGCCGTCACCGAGGATGTCTCCGCAGTTGCAGTCCGTGACCACGGTGCCGCCCAAAGAAAGCCTGAACTTCTCGGTGAAATACCCCGGAGCGTCTTTCCTGTCGATGCGGGCGTATAAGCTGTCTGTATGCTCTGCGTCGAAGGCCGTTCCGCGGCCGCCGGCAACGGCGGTGCAGTCTTTGAACATATCCGTTGAGATGCTGCCCTTGGGGACAGTCCAGCCGTCGGAGACGAATATCCTCTCCAGGCCGGTACAGCCGGCAAACAGCTCCCGGAAATCGGTGGCCGACGCGGTGTCAAAGGAGGAAAGGTCCAGGCTTTTCAGCGCGGCGCAGCCCATGAAGGTCTGATGCAGATATTTAACGTTCCCGGTGTCGAAGGAAGAAAGGTCAAGGGATGCCAGTTTGGTGCATCCGCTGAACATCCCGCTGAGATTTGAAGCCTTGGAGATGTTGAAGTTATAGATGTCGATGCTTTTCAGTTCGGAGCAGTAATGGAACATACCGCTGAGGTTCTCGGCGTTTGCGGTGTTGATACCGTAGAGGCTGATGCTCCCGAGAGAGGAACACCTGGAGAACATCCCCTTCATCGTGGTGACATTGGAAGTGTCGATGAAGGTCTTGTAGTCGGACAGAGTCACCGAAACCGCCTGAGTGCAGTCACGGAACATCCAGCTCATATCGGTGACGGCAGAGGTGTCGGCCTTCACGATGTCAAAGCTCAATGCTCTGAAATCTCTGAAAAGCTCCGAACAGTCCGCAGGGAACACGGCGGTGTCCTCTGCGATGACGCTTTCGACTTCATCATTGCCGGCGTAGGCCCGGACATCTTCCTTATCTATTTTACCCTTGAGGGTAAGCACGCCGGTATTCTTATCGAACACCACATTCGGGTCAGTGGGGCCCACAGGGATAATGGGCGTTTCGTAGGGATCCCTTTCCGCAGCCGCCGGGACCGTCCCGAAGGACGCGAAAACCATAGCGAGCCCGGAGACAAAAGCCAGCGAACGCTGTCTGAACGGCTTCATATCGGCTCCTCCTTATGCAAGTATTTTTTACGTTCCGAATTTCAGCGGAGCAAAGTCCGCCAAGCTGATAAAGGCAATATCTGTTTTCAATTGTATCACAGATTTTCAGATCAGTCAAGCGGGCCCGCACTCAGCCCGCTTGATCTTTCGCAAGATTTTTGAGCCAGCGCTCCTTTTTGAGCCAGATGTGGAATACTATCAGCTTTACCACATCCAAAAGTTTTACGCCGAGATACATCGCCACCGGGCCTATGTCAGTAAGAAAGCCCAGCATGAACAGCATCGGCAGCATAATGAAGATCGTGATAGCCGAGTCGGTGTAGGCGCCCATAGCCGTATCGCCTCCGGCTCTCGCCACAGCCATCTGCGAGTTCATATATACCCACACGGGCATGAAGCAGGACATCATTATTACCATGCTCCGGCAGATAGAAACGGCGTCGGCGCTGAGCTTGCCGAACACCAGCGGGATCAGCAGCGTGGTTGCAAGACCGAAGAGCGTCATGAACACGCCGAACACTGCCGCTCCCGACAGCAGCCAGGTCTTTTGCCGGCGGGCCTCCTCCAGCTTCCCTTCTCCCAGGGTCTTTCCGATGATGACTCCCACCGCCGAATAGATGCCTCCGAAGGCCACGAAGAACAGGTTGGCTACCGCAAAGCTGGCGGCCATGCCCGAGACCACGTCCGCGCCGCCGCGTCCGTTGTAGATCGCGGTGGTTATCGTTTCCGACAGCACCCAGACCATTTCGCAGAACAGCACCAGCGAACCCTTTTTGAGGATGCTCCGAAAGAGCCTGCGGTCGATCTTGAACAGCCTTGTGAGCTTCACCGCGAACTCCGGCTTCGTTCTGATATATATTACAATGAAAATGACAAACTCCACGGTGCGGGCGATGACCGTCGCCAGCGCAGCTCCCTGCACTCCCAGCTTCGGAAAGCCTAAGTTCCCGTAGATCAGCAGCCAGTTGAACAGGGTGTTGGTGAGGGTGGCTGCCACGGTCACCAGCAAGGGTATCTTCACCCGTCCCAGGTCTCTCAGAGAGCTGGCGATACAGACGGAGAAGGTCATGGGGATGCCCATGAAGAACACGATGTTGATATACTTAACGCCCTCGTCCAGTATGGCTTCGGCGTCCTCGTTGCCGATAAGCATCAGCGAAAGCACCTGCCTCGGAAAGACGATGCACACCAGCAGGAACGGCACGAATGCGGCCAGTCCCATGACCAGCTTGAATCTGAAAGCCTGCTTCATCCCCTCCCCGTCCTTCGCACCGAAGAACTGGGTCATAAAGATTCCGCCCGCCATACAGATAGCGTTGAGATATACCATAAACACGAACAGCACCTGTCCCGCCACGTTGACCCCGGACATGGGGATATCTCCCAGTCCCGACACCATAAAGTTGTCTATCAGCGACACGAGGCTTTGTATCAGCTGCTGAAGCATGATCGGCACGGCGATAGCGAGGGCCGTACCGTAAAATTTCCGCGGTCCGAACAGACCGCTTATCTTTTCCATTTTGAATTATCCTTTCTTTCTGTTATCCGATGACGGCCCGCGCCTGTGACGGAAGGGTCGATCGGCTTTATATCGTCGGTTTATATATCATCGGCGTGAAGCGGATGCCGTTGACCGTCTGCTCCGCGTCGGTGGGAGCAAGCCCCAGCTTTTTGTAGAACGGCAGACCGTAGGGCGAAGAATTTAGAGTTATCTCCTGCCCGGGGTGATCCTCCAGCATACGGCGGAAAAGCCTTGTGCCGATGCCCCGACGGTGATACTCGCCGTCCACGAAGAAGAAGCAGATGTGACGCTTTTCGGCCCTTATCCCCAGCAGCCCCGCCAGCCTTTCGCCGTCGAAGGCTCCGTAGTAAACTATCCCCGCGAGGTAGTTTTCGTCTTTGAGACACTTGCGGAACTCCTCGGTCCCCTCCGGGGAATAATCGGGGGACTCATATTCCTCAAACACCCTCAGAGCCAGCTCCAGCGCCGCAGGACGCTCCGAGGCTTCAAGCATTCTGATATTTATTTCATCCATTCCGGACGCTCCTTTCTATTTCGTACAGACACAAAAAGCCGCCGGACGATCATCCGGCGGCCTTGAATAGTTTGGATCAGAGATCAACCTTGCCAGTAAACTTGCCTACAACATAGTAAGCAGCGTTATCCTCGGGCTTTACGTAAACCTGAACGTTCTTGGCAGTCTTCTTGGTCTGAGCCTTGTAGTCAGCCTTGCAAGCCTCAAGAACAGCCTTCATCTCGATCTGTCTGTCAGCAAACTCAAGAACGATCTTGTCACCGGTCTTAGCCTCTACCTTCTCGGCAGCCTTCTTAACGGTCTTCTTGGCAGCGGTAGCTGTCTTCTTAGCAGCTGTCTCAGTCTTAGCAGCAGCCTTCTTAGCAGCGGTCTCGGTCTTAGCAGCAGCCTTCTTGGCAGCGCCGGCGACCTTCTTGCCCTCAGCCTTTACAGCCTCGGCAGCCTTCTCAACTGTTTCCTTAACAGCCTCTTTCTTATCAGCCATGATTCTTTTTCTCCTTCCAGATGATTTGTGTTTGGATTACTTATTTACAGCGTCCTTAAGAGCCTTGCCGGCCTTGAAAGCGGGAACTGTCTTAGCCTCAACGTGGATGGGCTTCTTGGTGGCAGGATTGATAGCTTCCTTAGCAGCTCTCTTTCTTACCTCGAAAGTACCGAAGCCTACGAGAGAAACCTTGTTTCCGTCCTTAAGAGCGTCTGTGATCGAATCGATTACTGCAGCAAGAGCCTTCTCAGCGTCCTTCTTAGTGGTGTAGCCGCCTTTTTCAGCAATTGCAGCAATGAGTTCAGCCTTAGTCATGATTGAATACCTCCAAATAATTTATTCTGCTTGTATTATAGCCTATTTTACGGGGTTTGTCAAATGCAAACGCCCTATTTTCGCGGGTTTTGGCTAATCTTTGTAGAATTACATAAAATATCCGCGGGGGGCTTGCGAATTTTTTGTATTTATTAACACAATATTTCCCCGTTATTTCATGACGAAAAGCCGTAAAAGCACTTAAAACCGCAGTGTTTTGAAAAATGTAATCTATAAAATATCAGATTCTTAACCTGTTTGTTAATGCATTGTTCACTTTCTCGGGCCCTTTTTCGCCTCCGGGCTCTGTAATTGACATCTCTATAAAATAATGGTATAATACCACATAAAGAACACTACCGGGAGGTGCGGCGGAATGGGTATCTTTTCAAACATAAAGCAATCGCTGCGTGAGAGCGCCGAAAGACGTGCTGCCGAGCAGAAGGCCCTCAACGAGCGTATGATGACCTATCATCGGGGGTATGACGTTTTCCCCGATGAAGTCTGCGGATATTTCGTCGGTATGCTGCGGGGGAGGTTCATCAAGGGACTTTTCATCAGGCTTCTCTTGCTGGGGCTGGTCATCGGCGGCGGCGTGCTGGGATATATGTACGAAGCCTTCGGGCTGGTATTCGTTCTGATCGTGCCGGTGCTGATACTGATCCCCTGGATACTTGTTGACATTTCCCGGCTGGCGCGGATCGCCGGCGGGAACTACGACGCCTTCGGCGCTATGGTGACCAACACTTACGTTGAAGCGCATCATTCCACCGACTCCGACGGGCGGGACACCACCACATACACGTATTTTGTCTGGCTCAACGGCATAAAGTGCGAGGTCTCCGGGAGAGAGTACGGAAAGATAGGCGTCGGCGTTTACTGCTATTTTATCCGTCTGAAAGCCAAGTACATCAAGAACGATCTGTTCTTCTTTTTCCCCACCGATCCTGCCGAACAGGATCACCGTATCGGACAGCACTATCCCGAGGACGAGCTGCGTCTGTATTCCGCCCCGCCGGCTCACCCTTTAGCGACGCTGATGTTCGTCCTCGGCATCCTCGGGGGCATAGGCAGCGGGATAGCTCTTGTCGCCACCGACGACGGCAAACAGAGCGGTCTTTCCATTTGGGCTTATGCGGCTATGGGCTGCTTCGGGCTGGCGGTCATCGGCTTCATCGCACGGGGCATATCCAAGAGCATCCGCAACCGGCGCATCATTGAAGAAAAGAGACGGACAAGGCAGATGCTCTAAACACGGAGGTCCAAATGAACGAAAACGAAAACAACAGGCCGCGGGTAATGCTGGCGGCCGTGGATACGGGAGAATACGACGCCGAGCGCTCCCTTGACGAGCTGGAGGAGCTGGCCGACACTGCCGGAGCGGAGACCGTTGTCCGCATCATCCAGCGGCGGCCCGCCTACGAGCCCGCCACCTGCATCGGCTCCGGCCGTCTTGAAGAAATGGCAGAGATCTGTCAGCGGGAAAACATAGATCAGATAATCTTCGACTGCGAGCTGACTGCCACGCAGATACGCAACATCGAGGACGTATGCGATGTCCACACCGTTGACCGCACCATGCTGATACTGGACATCTTCGCCCAGCGGGCCACCACCCACGAAGGACGTTTGCAGGTGGAGATCGCTCAGCATAAATACCGTCTGCCGAGGCTGGCGGGGATGGGCGTGAAGCTCTCCCGGCTGGGAGGAGGCATCGGTACCCGGGGTCCCGGCGAGACTAAGCTGGAGACCGACAAGCGGCACATCCGCGCCCGTATCGCTTCCCTTTCGGCGGAGCTGAAAGAGATCGAAAAGCGCCGGGGACTTCACCGTGAGCGCCGACGCAAGGACGGCGTCCTTGTCTGCGCGATAGTCGGCTATACCAACGTGGGGAAATCCACCCTGCTGAACACTCTCACCGACGCCGGCATCATTGCCGAGAACAAGCTCTTTGCCACGCTGGAGACCACCTCCCGGGCAATAGAACTGCCCGACGGCAGGAGCGTTATGCTGGTGGACACGGTAGGGCTTATCAGCCGTCTGCCGCATCATCTTGTGGAAGCTTTCAAATCCACGCTGGAGGAAGCCGCCAATGCGGATGTGATACTCCATATCGTGGATGCCTCCGCCGAGAACTGCGGCGATCAGGCAAAGGTGACGCTGGAACTTCTCAAGGAGCTGGGCTGCGAGGGCATCCCGGTGGTGACGGTGCTGAACAAGTGCGATCTGGTGCCTTACATCGACGAGCTTACCGCCGGGGAGAACGCGGTGAAGATCTCCGCCAAGCGCGGCGAGGGCATCCCCGCTCTGCTGGATGCGATAGCGGCGGCTCTGCCTCAGAACGCCCGCAAGATGAAGCTGCTTATCCCCTACTACGAAGGCAGCCTGCTTTCGGAGATACGGCGGGAGGGCAAGGTCTTTTCGGAGGAATACACCCACGAAGGCACTCTTGTTGACGCTCTTGTGGATGTGAAGATATACGGCAAAGCGGAAAAGTACAAAGTTTCGGACAGTTAGCGGTTTGGGGTGACAAAAATGATACGCGAGATAACCGATGCCGATTTCGACGGGCTGATGACGCTTTATATGCAGCTCCACGGAAACCCCTTTCCCGAGCGGGATGACCGGGTCATGAGCGTTTGGCAGAAGATACTGGCGGATAAGGACCACCATATAATAGTTGCGGAGGAGGACGGCAGGATCGTTTCCTCCTGCGTGTGCGTCATCATCCCCAACCTCACACGGGGACAGAGGCCTTACGCTTTTATAGAAAACGTCATCACCGACGGGGCATACCGGGGACGCGGACTGGCCACCGCCTGCCTTGATTTTGCCCGGGACATCGCCCGCCGTGAGGGCTGCTATAAAATGATGCTCCTCACCGGCTCGAAGGAGCAGTCCACCCTTGACTTTTATACACGGGCGGGTTATAATAAAAACGACAAGACAGCGTTTATACAGTGGCTTTGACGGGTCCCGGACCTGCGCAGAAAAAGAGGTGTGAGCCTTATGAAAAAATACAACCTTCTTATCGCAACCGCGGCTTCCTGCATCGGTACCGTTGTGTGGAAGCTCACGGGCATCACCGGGAATGAGCTGCTGTTTACCTTTATCTGTATATGGTCTCTGCCCTCGACCCTGGGCTTTTCGGCGGGACTGACCCTTTACCGGAACAAGCTCAACATCATCCCGCCGGTGATCGGGATTGCCCTCACGATCGCCCTGCCGCTGTGGTGCTTCGGGACCTATCACCTTATCCCCACGGCGCTGGCGGTGTTTTTCACGGTATGCGGGATGTGCGTTTCCTCCGTGTTCAGAAAAATGTTCGGCAGATGAACCGATCTTTGAGGTGCGGTATGGAACGGATCTTGCTTATGGACGAAAAGAACTACGACCCTTCGCTGCCGGAGATAAGGCGCACCGCAGTGAGAGGGATCATATCCTGCGGGGGAAAAATGCTGTTCATTATGAGCAGATACGGCGAGGTCAAGCTTCCCGGAGGCGGACAGGAGGAAGGCGAAAGCGACCTTGATACCCTTGTCCGGGAGGTGCGGGAAGAGACCGGCTTTAAGGTCATCCGCGGGAGCGCACGTCCCTTCGGATACATCGAGGAAAAGCGCCTGTCCGTAAACGAGCCCATGATCTGGCACCAGTTCTCAAGGCTGTATTTCTGTGAGGTCTGCGGCGAACAGGGGCGGACGGAATACTCCGAGGGTGAGAAAAGGAACGGGATGCATTTCGTGACCATGACCCTCGGTGAAGCAATAGAAAACAACCGCCGTATGCTCGATACCGAAGGGGAACGGGCCTGGAACAGGCGGGAGTACAACACGCTGATCTTAATAAGAGAATACTATAACGGCATAAAGGAGTAATGTTAAATGAAGATGAAAGAAAGCCAATTTGAGCTTATCAAGGCCCAGCTGAAAAGGCTCACCTCGCAGGACTGCTTTGTCGGACGCAAGCTGGCGGGCATCAACGTGGACGACATCAAGAGCCAGGAGGACTTTGAAAAGCTCCCCTTCACCTGGAAGGGCGACCTCAGGGAAGCCTATCCTCTGGGGCTTCAGGCTGTCCCCGAGGAGGAGATCGTCCGCATACATTCGTCGTCGGGCACCACGGGAACACCCGTCATCATTCCCTACACCAAGCAGGACGTTGACGATTGGGCGGAGATGTTCGCCCGCTGCTACGAAATGGCAGGCATCACCAAGCGTGACCGCATACACATCACTCCCGGCTACGGCCTGTGGACCGCGGGCATCGGTTTCCAGCTGGGCGCCGAAAGGCTCGGAGCAATGACTATCCCCATGGGTCCCGGCAACACCGACAAGCAGCTGAAAATGATGGTGGATATGCAGTCCACGGTGCTGTGCGCCACTTCGAGCTATGCTCTGCTGCTGGCCGAGGAGATCGCCAAGCGGGGCATCGGGGATCAGATCAAGCTGCGCAAGGGCGTTATCGGTTCCGAGCGCTGGGGCGAAAAAATGCGGACGCGCATCGCCAACGAGCTGGGCGTTCAGCTCTTTGACATCTACGGCCTTACCGAGATCTACGGTCCCGGCATCGGCATGAGCTGCGAGCATGAATGCGGTATGCATATGTGGGACGATTTCATCTACTTTGAAGTTGTGGACCCCAAGACCGGCGAGCAGAAGCCCGACGGCGAAATGGGCGAGCTGGTCATCACCACGCTGCGCAAGCAGGGGGCTCCGCTTATCAGATACCGCACTCACGACCTTACCCGTATCATCCCCGGGGACTGTCCCTGCGGCTCAAAATATCCCCGCATAGACACCATCCTCGGACGCACCGACGATATGGTGAAGGTCAAGGGCGTGAACATCTTCCCAAGCCAGATCGAGGAAATGCTCACTACCGTCGAGGGCGCCTCCAGCGAGTATCAGTTCATGATCGACCACCTTTACGGCAAGGACATCTGCACCCTGTTCGTGGAAGTGGAGAACGGCACCTCCAAGGAGGATATGGAAAAACGCATCGGCGCGGCCTTCAAGGCGAAGATCGGCATAACCGTCATCGTCAAGCCGGTGTCAATAGGAGAGCTGCCCCGCAGCGAGAAGAAATCCACCCGCGTTTTCGACAACAGATATTAAAGCACAGACGGCCCCGCCCGGGCTTATTCCCGGACGGGGCCGTATTTCATTTTATGCCGTAATCCGAACACAGCCGGCTGTATATCCCGCTTTGGAAAGACACGCCCGGCGCAAGACCGTTCTTGAAACCGTATTTGTCAGTCTTGCCCAGATCCTCCGGCAGCGGGAAACGCCCCTGTGACTGACGCGGCGAATAAGCGCCGGATTTTGCGGCTTTCAGGATGAATATCGCCTTGTCTCCCTTATACATCGGCACAAGCTCGCTGCAGAGCAGCAGCTGTAAATGTCCGTCCTCGCTGTTGTCGGTGGTGAGGGCGTAACCGGCAACTATCCTTACTGTGCCGTCCGCGCCTATCTTATCCTCGCCTTTGAACACCTTCAGCGCCTTGACTGTATTGTAAGTCCGCTCGTTGCTGATATATTTCTTGTTAACGGGGTCGCCGTAATCCATTTTCACCTCGCCGTCATCAAGGTATTCGCCTATCATTATTATGTCGGAGGTCTCGATAAGTTCTTCATAGGTGTGATAACCGAACTCTGTTTCCACGGAAATGACTTCGATGCTTTTGCCCGGCGAATAATACAAATACACGCCGTTATCATGGTTGTCGGCATCTGTTATGCCGTATTTCTCCAGCAGGCTGTAATATATCCCGCTTTGGAAAAGATATTCGTCGGCGATACCGTTTTTGAAGCCGTATTTATCGGGCTTGTCAAGGTCCCCGGGCAGAGGGAAACGCCCCTCGGAGCCGTAATAAGGCACATAGGCTTTTTGGGTCTCGCCGTATTTCAGAATGAAGATCATCCTGTCGCCCTTGCCCTTGGGAGTCAGCTCTGTGCCTACAAATATCTGTTCCTTTCCCTCGGCGGTAACGGTACGGGCATAGCCCTCGCTGATCCTTACTGTTCCGTTCGGGCCTATTTTGTCCGCGCCCTTATATACCGTTATAGCTGCCAGCGTGTTATAGGTATATCCGTCGTAGGGAAAGGCCTTGTTCTGAGGGTCTCCGTACAAGACCGTAGGCTCGCCGTCATCAAGATATTCACCGATCATTATTATATCCGCTTCCTCGATAAGCTGATCGAAACCGATATATTCCCTGTCAAACTCGGCGCATACGATCTCGGGACCGCTGCCGTCATTCCCCGATGGCTGTTCTTTTGCCCGGGAGACATCCGAAGCGGCAGTTCCGACTTCGGAAACGGCGGCCTCGGAGACGCTGTCCGTCCCGGTGCGGACGGATGACGAGCGGAAAAACACCGCAATTCCCACGGCTATGGCAGCCGCAGCCGCCGCACATATTGCCGCAGCCAGCCCGTGAGAGACCTTCGCTGACGGGGTGCCGGTGTATTCCGGGACAGCCTCCGCCAAAAGCCCGTCATCAAGGCCGCCGAGAGCTTCAAGGAATCTCTTTTCAGTCATAATCGTATCCCTCCTTCTTCAAAAAAACTCTGAGTTTTTTTCTCATGCGGAAAAGATAGGTCGCCGCAGTTTTTTCCCGGATGCCGCAGCGCTCCGCGATCTCCGAAAGAGGATCGCCGTACCAGTAGCGCAGCACGAACACACGCCTGTGAAGGGCGTCCTGAGTTCTGAGGAAACGGCTCACGGCCTCCGCAAGACCTTCGCCCTCCGGGTCCCGACCTCCGGCTGGGACGCAGTCCGCGATCTCGTCCAGCGGGACTGTCACGGCAGGGTCCCGCTTGGCAGCGGTGTTGTACTCCAGCTTTTTCAGAGCTTGATTCCGAACTATCCTGCAAAGATAGGCTCTGAGGTCGGCGGGCTCCTCCGGCGGGATGCTGTTCCAGATCTCAAAAAACGCCGTATTGACGCACTCCTCGGCATCCTCCGGCGAAGGAAGGAAATTCCCGGCAATGCGGAAACAAAGCCTTTCGTATTTCGACCGCAGCTCGCTTACGGCACGGTCATCCCTGTTTTTGAACATTTGTATCAGCGCTTCGTCATCCATTCCGACAGACCCCCTTTCCGTTTTTTGAAGAGCTCCTCTGTATATAAGTACGGTTTCACAGCGGGAAGATTTCAGCTTCCGCATAATATTTTACCATACTTTTCCCGCACTGTAAATCCCGCCGGATGTATGATCCGGGGCTTTGTGAAAAAAATATTTTCAAAAAGCACTTGACAAATCGGGAAAAAAGGTATACACTATAATTAGCACTCGGGAGCTGTGAGTGCTAACACTCAAAAACTTCAAGTGCTAAACCTTTGGAAGGAGGGGGCAGCGTGGACAGCAGAAAGCTGAAAATACTGACGGCGGTGGTCGATGAATATATCACGACGGGCGAGCCTGTCGGGTCCAAGGCTATCATGAGCCACGTCAAGGCATCCTCCGCCACCATACGCAACGAAATGGCCGAGCTGGAAAAGCAGGGCTATCTCGAACAGCCCCACACCTCGGCGGGACGGGTCCCCACATACAGCGGCTTCCGTCTTTACGTTGACAGCCTTATGCAGACCGATCCCCTCACCGACGAGGAAAAGGCAAGGCTGGACGCTATGATCCCCGCTTCGGCAGTTACCGAAGAAGAACTGGTGAATTCCGCTTCGGCGGCGCTGGCAGAGATCACAAAATGCGCGTCGGTGGTGGCCAATCAGGCACCGAAGTTCTCCATGATCTCAAAGGTGGAGGTCATCCCCACCGGCAAAAGGATGTATGTCATCCTGATGATAACCTCCAACGGCACTATCAAAAACAAGGTGTGCAGGCTGGAGTTCGATCTTACAAACGAACAGCTGGAGTTCTTCGACAGCTTCCTCCAGGAAAACCTGCAAGGTGTTTCCGTCGGGGAGCTTTCGGATAAGATGTTCGACGACCTTACGGCGGCAATGGGCGCGTATATGATCTCCCTGGCACCGCTGATGTCGGAGCTTTTAGAGCTTTCAAAGGAGTTTTCTTCTCAGGAAGTATCGGTGGCAGGCGCGAATAACCTTCTCACCTGCAAGGACTTCGATCAGACTGAGATCATAAGCTTCCTTGATAATAAACGGGAGATGATGCAGTTCATAAGCGAGAGCTTCTCCGGACTGCAGGTTCTGTTCTCTCCCGAAAGCGACGGATTTGTCATCAGCAATTCCTCGCTTATCGCCGCACCGTTCTCCAAGGACGGCAGACAGATCGGTACCCTGGGCCTGCTTGGCCCGATGAGACTCGATTACGCAAAATTCATCCCCTATATCGAGTATTTCTCAAAGCGGATAACCGAGCTGCTTACCGACAGTGAGGACGGGGACAAAGAAGAATAATAACAAAAAGGAGGCGGGACCGTTGGCTGAGAATCAGGAAGAGAAGCTGGAAGAGGAAACTCGGGAGGCTGACGAAAACACGCAGGAGGCAGAAACAGATACCGCTGCGGAAAACGAGGAGGCAGAACAGAAGAAAGCAGATGAACAGCCCGAGCAGACAGAAGAAGAAAAGCTCAGGGCGGAGCTTGATGCCGCAAACGACAAGTACCTGCGGCTGATGGCGGAGTACGACAATTTCAGAAAGCGCAGCGCCAAGGAGCGCATGGAGCTTTCGGCATCCGTCAAGGGTGATACGGTGAGCGAGATACTTCCCCTGTTCGACAACTTCGAGCGGGCGCTGGCCGCCGAGACGGAAGACCTGGCCTACAAGCAGGGCGTGGAAATGATCTTCAAGCAGTTCGGCGATATGCTGACCAAGCTGGGAGTCAAGCCAATGGATCTTGTCGGCAAGGAATTTGACCCCAACACGGCAATGGCAGTCAGCTCCGTTGAGGACGACAGCCTCGGCGACAACGTAGTAGCACAGGTCCTCCAACAGGGCTACACGCTTGGCGACAAGGTCATCAGACACGCAATGGTGGTCGTGGCAAATCCGTAGTTTTAACACGCTGATCTCGGCGGGCAAAAGATATCCCCGCCGTTAGGCGGGGGATATCTTTTCCCGCATCCTGTTTCGCCGCTGACGCGGCGAAACACAGACAATAACAGATAATTTGAAAGGAAGAATGACTTATGGCAAAGATTATAGGTATTGACCTCGGTACAACAAACAGCTGCGTAGCAGTTATGGAGGGCGGCGAGGCCGTCGTTATCCCTAACAGCGAGGGCGCAAGAACAACTCCTTCCGTTGTCGGCGTTTCCAAGAACGGCGACAGACTGGTGGGACAGGTAGCAAAAAGACAGGCAGTTACAAACTTCGACAACACCGTTATCTCTATCAAGAGACACATGGGCTCGGATTATAAGGCTCAGATGGGCGGCAAGAGCTATACTCCCCAGGAGATCAGCGCTATGATCCTCCAGAAGCTGAAGGCCGACGCCGAGGCTTATCTCGGTCAGACCGTTACCGACGCCGTTATCACCGTTCCCGCTTACTTCACCGACGCACAGCGTCAGGCCACCAAGGACGCCGGACAGATCGCCGGTCTGAACGTAAGACGTATCATCAACGAGCCCACTGCGGCTGCTCTTTCCTACGGCATCGATAAGGAAGAGGATCAGAAGGTAATGGTTTACGACCTGGGCGGCGGCACCTTCGATGTTTCCATCATCGAAATGGGCGACGGCGTTACCGAAGTTCTTGCCACCGCCGGCAACAACCGTCTGGGCGGCGACGACTTCGACCAGCGCATCATCGACTGGATGATAAGAGAATTCAAGGCCAGCGAGGGCGTTGACCTCTCCGGCGATAAGATGGCTATGCAGAGACTCAAGGAGGCCGCCGAGAAGGCTAAGATAGAGCTGTCCTCGACTCCGTCCTCTACGATCTCCCTGCCCTTCATCACCGCTGATGCCACCGGCCCGAAGCACCTGGAAATGACCCTCACGCAGGCTAAGTTCAACGAGATGACCGCCGATCTGGTAGAGATGACAATGGGCCCCGTAAGACAGGCGCTCTCCGATTCCGGTCTTTCGGCCAACGACCTCCAGAAGGTGCTTATGGTGGGCGGTTCTTCAAGAATACCCGCCGTTCAGGAAGCTGTTAAGAAGTTCCTGGGCAAGGAGCCTTTCAAGGGCATCAACCCCGATGAGTGCGTAGCTCTCGGTGCCGCATACCAGGGCGGCGTTCTCGGCGGCGACGTCAAGGAAGGCCTGCTGCTGCTGGATGTTACTCCTCTGTCCCTGTCTATCGAGACAGCCGGCGGCATCGCCACCAAGATGATCGAGAGAAACACCACTATCCCCACCAAGAAGACCCAGGTATTCTCCACCTATGCAGACAATCAGACCGCTGTTGACATCAACGTTCTCCAGGGTGAGAGAGAGTTCGCCAAGGACAACAAGCAGCTGGGTATGTTCCGTCTCGACGGCATCGCTCCCGCTCCGAGAGGCATTCCTCAGATCGAAGTAACATTTGATATAGACGCCAACGGCATCGTTCACGTTTCCGCCAAGGACCTCGGCACCGGCAAAGAGCAGAACATCACCATTACTTCTTCCACGAATATGTCCAAGGACGACATCGACAAGGCTGTAAGAGAGGCCGAGGCCTTTGCCGCCGAGGATGCCAAGAAGAAGGAAGAGGTAGATGCCCGCAACCAGGCCGATCAGCTCTGCTTCTCGGTAGAGAAGGCTATGGGCGAGCTGGGCGACAAGGTATCCGCTGACGAGAAGAGCAGCGTACAGTCGAAGATCGATGCTCTGAAGGAAGCCCTCAAGGGCACGGATGTGGAGTCTATCAAGGCCCGCACCAAGGAGCTTGAATCCACCTTCCAGCCTATCGCTACCCGCATCTATCAGCAGGCCGCACAGGCCCAGCAGGCAGCCGGCGGTCAGGGCTTCGACCCCAATAACATGGGCGGAATGGGCGGCATGAACGGCGGCGCTCAGGATCCTCAGGGAAACGGTGACGACTTCATCGACGGAAACTTCACCGACGTAAAGTAAACTGCCTCAGCTTCGCCGACTGAGACCTCTGCGGAAGCGTCCGCAGAACATCGGTACAGAATATTGACCAAAGACCGCAGAGTATTCTTGCTCTGCGGTCAAACGGGTTGATAAGGCCAACATAAGAACGTAAAGGAGTAATGCTTATGGCAGATAAAAGAGATTATTACGAGGTGCTGGGGGTCGAAAAATCTGCCTCGGAGGACGATATCAAAAAAGCCTTCCGAAAGCTGGCAAGACAGTACCACCCCGATCTGCACCCCGACGATAAAGAGGCCGAGGCCAAGTTCAAGGAAGTGAACGAAGCCTATGAAGTCCTTTCGGATAAGGATAAAAGAGCAAAGTACGACCAGTTCGGCCACGCGGCCTTCGACCCCAACTACGGCGGAGGCGGCGGCGGCGGTTTCGGTGGCTTCGGCGGCTTTGCCGACGTGGGGGACATCTTCGAATCCTTCTTCGGAGGCATGGGCTTCGGCGGCGGTTCGCGCTATGCAAACCCCAACGCTCCCAGACGCGGCAGCGATATTGAGACCTCCGTCACCATTGATTTTATGGATGCCTGCAGCGGCATAAAGAAGACCGTAAGGCTCAACCGCACCGAAAGCTGTCCCGACTGCAAGGGCTCGGGAGCGGCAGCGGGCACCCAGCCCAAGACCTGCCCCGACTGTAACGGCACCGGCTCCCGCCGGGTAACTCAGCGCACGCCCTTCGGAAATATCTCGCAGCAGAGCGTCTGCACCCGCTGCGGAGGCCGCGGAAAGATCGTTGACACTCCCTGCCGGACCTGCTCGGGCAAGGGCGTTGTGAAGAAGTCCGCGGAGCGCGAGGTGGAGATACCCGCCGGCATCGACGACGGTCAGACCCTCCGTGTCCAAGGCGGCGGCAACGCCGGCACCAACGGCGGACAGTACGGCGACCTTCACATCCGCGTGGATGTCCGTCCCGACCCGATCTTCGAGCGTGACGGCTATGACGTCTGGACCGAAGTCCCGCTTACTTACACGCAGGCGGCTCTGGGCGGAGAGATCATCGTCCCCACCGTGGACGGCAAGGTGAAATACACCGTCCCCGAGGGCATTCAGGTGGGCACCACCGTGCGTCTGCGGGGCAAGGGCATCAAGAAACTCTACCGCAATGACCGGGGCGACCATTATCTCAAGATCACGGTGGAGATCCCGAAGAACCTCACCAAGGAGCAGAAGGCCAAGCTGAAAGCCTTCGAGGAATCCCTTTCCGAGAAGAACTATCAGAAGCGCCAGAGTTTCTTCGACAAGCTGAAAGACAAGTTTAAGTGATGCGGAGGGCAGAGATATGCCGAGGCTTATCAGACAGTATGAGCGGGCGGTGCTTGAAAGCGCCGTAAGAAGCGACGGGAACGCCGGAGACTACTGGGAGTGGCGGGAACGCTATGTGGGCGCCGAGGGCGTTCTTTCGGTATACGAAAGCACCTCGAAGGCCCCCGGGAAGTGCTTCATCCGCATGGAATACTACGGCGGCTACAAGCTGGCCCCCGCAGACGATACTCCGGGGGAACTGGAGATCGTGGGCGAAGGAAGATTCTTCACCACAAGCCTGGGCGACCTCACTGACGCCGGCGACCAGCTCTGGCTGACCACACGAAACAGCGAGTATATTTTCAAACTGATCGAATAAAACGAACAACAGCAGGTCCTTCCCGCAGCGGAAAGGCCTGCTGTTTTTTTGATGTCTGATCGGTGCTTATGCGTTTGAGTTTACCGCCGCATCACTATCCTGCGGACTGCGCTCGGGCGATCAAGATTCCTTGTTTCGGATGTCTTCTGCTATCGGTGAGCGCCGCAGTCTTATCAGCGTGGGGAGATAGGCCGCGAACATCAGCACGAATACCAGCCCGCCTATGGCCGCCACCGAGTACCAGGACAGCGCGGGCATCAGTTCGGGGTCGATGAGCTTGAAAAGATATCCCGCGATCAGCCGCCCTAAAACGGCGCTGAGTCCCGCCGTAAGGATAGAGTAAACTCCCGTTTCGATGACAAGGGAGGCGCTTATCTGCCGCAGGGACATCCCGCAGGAACGGAGCATTGAAAGCTCCCGCCGGCGGTTGACGATCTTTGCCGCCGAGGTGGAAAGAATATTTATCAGCGACACTGCGAATATCACCGCCGCCAGGGACAGCCCCGCCGTTTTCAGAGCTTCGGCGATGCGTTCCCGGGTGCGCTTGTAGGTCATGTTGTTGACCCCCATGGTGTAGTTTTCCTTGACGAACCGTATAGCTTCAGGCTCCTTGCCTTCATCCACAGAGACTCCGAAGCCGATCTGCTCCTCCTCTCCGTCTTTGTAGTCGGATCGTGAAAGGATAAGATTCCGGAAATCCTTCCAGCGTTCGATAGGCACAAGCGCCTGTATCTTAACCGAATTGCCTGCCAGGTTTCCCTGTTCTTCGGCGGTGTAGTACCCTGCCGCCGGGACCTGCTTTTCGTACTTACCTCCCGCCTGAGTGGGATCCTTCACCGGGAGCCAGACCGCCGATGCGTGTTCCTTGAACACCGTGACGGACTTTTCTTCCTTCCTTGAAAACGCCGTGTCGCACATCAGCACGCCCTCGGACTTTATGAATTCGTCGTAGCTCATAGCGGGGTCGCATTTCAGCTTTTCAAACTGGCTCTTTGTAACTGCGGAGATCTGCACGAACAGCGTTTCGAGCTGTGACTTTTCATTGCCGTACATCTCCTTGAATTCATCCGAAAGCAGAGAGGTAAGCCTTTCGGTCACCTTGGGACCCTGATCATGCCAGCCGACGCTCTCTCCCACGGAAATAGGCGTGATGTCTCTGAAAAGTCCGCTGTCCTCCAGCTTCTTGTACTCTGCGCCTACATCAAGAATGCCGTCCTCCCTTTCGTAGGAATTGATATAGACTTCAACGTCGAACATTTCGTCGGTGTCCTGTTCGCGGAGCCATTTCTCCAGCCCATATATCATGGAGGTCAGCGTGATTATCAGCATCCCGCTCATGACTGCCGCCAGCAGGGTTATCGCCCCGTGCATCTTCCTGCGGGAAACGCTCCTTGCGGCATAGCCCGCCGCGAAGCCGAAGCGCCTGCGGATGAACCAGTGCCGTTTCACCGGCTTGCCGTGGTCTTTCTTTCCCGAGGCCGCTTCAATGGGCGACAGCTTCTTGATGCGTATAGCGCAGGCGTAGCCCGACATCACCACCGAGAACACCGCCACGAACACCACGGCGGCCACGATCACCGGGATGATCTCCAGGCTGAAAAACTTCTCCGTCACACCTTCGCCGTAGGCTATGTCGAAGATCTTTATATCCATTATCCGCGACATAATGAGCTTTCCCGTCAGCACCGCCAGTCCCACGGCGATAGGCAGGGCCGTGAACAAATACAGCAGACACTCGGTCATGACCATTGCGAAGATCTGCCGGTTGGAGGCTCCCACGGTTTTAAGGGCGCCGTACTGCTCCGCACGGTAAGCGGAGGACAGTTCAAAGGCGTTGTTTACGATCAGCCTTGCGAACAGCACGAACACCGCCACGACCATGACCGCCGCCACGAACAGTATCACCGTCTGCGTGACCTTTTCGTAGCCGCGCCCCTCCAGGAAGATAAGGTCGTCGTTGGTGTGAAGACTTGTTTGGATATAGCCGTCCTTGTTTTCCTCATCCACCGCAGGCAGGCCCACCGAATGACACATTTCACGGCCCTCGGTGTCGATGTCATAGTTATCCTTGATGCGGGCGAGGAACTCCGTGCCCGTATCCCGGAAATACTGTCTTGCCCACTCGTCCCCTGCATAGAAGGTGAAGTGACCGAGATTCACACCTGCAAGAGTTCCCACCACGGTGAAGGTCTTTTCAGAGCTTTCCGCGATCTCGCCGGAGGGCTTCAGACGGGCGGTGCATTCGATAAGGGCCGTAGGCTCCGTTGACTCCGGAGGATCGTATTCGTGGATCGTCCGGGGAGAGCCGTCGGTATATAGCAGTTCGTGGAGCAGACCGCACATATCCGTGGAGTAAACGTCCCGGTAGATCTTTTTCATCATCCAGCCGTCCTTGTCCTCCGTAAAGACAGGGTCGCCGTTCTCGTCTGCGTTCTCCCATTTTGCATGGTCGAGGTCGTAGTCTCCGTTGTGACCCGAGACGCTTTTCCGGGGGGCCCGCAGGGCGATGTATTCCAGTGTTCCCTTGCACACCTCGTATCGCAGAGTCAGCTTTTCGCCTATCTTTACGCGGTAAAGGTCCGCGATGGCGGGGTCGATCAGTATCTCGCCCTCTTTTTCCGGCAGGCGGCCTCTCAGATGCCGGAAGCTGAACTCTCCTTTAAGCTCGGAATAATTCCCGGAGACCAAAGCGCCGCTGTAATGCTCGTCATTGATCTCGGCGATGTCTTTGCCGTTTATCGTCACACGGGGAAAATAATCCAGGCTGCCGCCCTTGGACTTCTCGCCGTAATTGAGAAGAAAGCTGTCATAGAATATCCCCATATTCCCGAGAGAATAGCCGCACTCCGACACCGAAGCGTAGCGGGAGAGCTGCTCCGCCTGGTCCAAACTGTAACAGTCCACCGTTATATGGGCGGTGCCTTTTTCGTAGGCCGTGTTCGACCGCATTATGGAAATGAACGAGCTGAAATAGATGCCCAAAAAGGTCATCATATACATTGCCAGCACGATGGAGAAAAACGAAAGCAGGGTGCGCTTTCTGTCCCTCCGCATCCAGCGGAGAGTGATGGTTATGAGCTTGGTCATATCTTCCTCACTTTCACGGAGACGACAGCTCCGTCCTTCATGGTGAGGACGCGGTCGGCTTCGGCGGCAACGCTGCCGTCATGGGTGACGAGGACCACCGTAGTGCCGTATTTCTCGATGAGCTTCTTGAACAGCGCGACGATCTCCCGGCCGTTCTGGCTGTCCAGGTTGCCCGTGGGCTCGTCGGCGAAAATACAGGGGGGCTGCGCCATGACCGCCCTGCCGATAGCTACCCGCTGCTGCTGTCCGCCGGAAAGCTGGGCTGCGAAGCAATAGCGCTTGTCCGTCAGTCCGAGAAGCTCCAGAAGCTCGTCAAGGCGCTCCTTGTCCGCCTCACGGCCGTCAAGATTCAAAGGCAGAGAGATATTCTCCTCCACGTTCAGCACCGAGATCAGATTGTAAAACTGGAACACGAATCCCGAATGCCGTCTGCGATAGGCGGCAAGCTCGTGGTCTTTCAGTTTGGTGAGCTCCTCCTCCCCCACGGTGACGGTACCGCTGTCCGGCCTGTCGAGGCCGCCCAAAAGGTTGAGCAGCGTGCTTTTCCCGCTGCCGCTCTCGCCGGTCACCGCTACGAACTCTCCGCGGTATATTTCGACAGAAACGCCGTTCACCGCCGTGACCTTGGTGTCTCCCGACCCGAAGGTCCTGACAAGATCACGGGCCTTTATCAGTATCTCCTTATCCATATCCGATACCCCCTTTTTATCCATTATACAGCTCCAACGTTACAGGTAAGTTACAAAATCGGAAATAATGAAAAATGAATAATGGACGATCAGATACACCGCGGCCCGATCATTCACTATTCATCATTCGCTGTTCATTATTCATTTCTTCCGCAGGAATTCCAGCCTTACTTCCGTTCCGACGCCGACTTCCGTGTCAACATATATTTTCCCTCCCATATCCTCGGTTATGCGCTTGGCAACGGACATCCCTATTCCCACGGAGGGGGAATCGCTGTCATGATGCCTGGACCAGAATCGCTTGAAAAGGTTGGGTATCTCGCTGTCGGCAATGCCCTCGCCGTTGTCGGTGATGATAATGCTCACCGACATGGGGTCGGAAACGGCCGAGACCGTCACCAATCCGCCGCGGGTATGCTCGCAGGCGTTCTTTATAAGGTTGGAGACCGCTTCTCCCAGCCAAAGGGGGTCACATTCCAGCGTCAGCCCGTCGGGGACCTCCGAGGAAAGCTCCGTTCCGTTGGCGGCGGCCAGTTCATACAGCGGGACGCAGGCTTTCTCCGCCAGCCGTGAAAGCTCCGCCGTTTCAAAGCGGTACTCCACGGCTCCGGCTTCAAGGCGGGCCAGTTTCAAAGATTCGGCGCAGAGCCTGTTTATCCGCTCAATACAGATGCGGTCCCGTTCAAGATACTCCATCAGCTCCTCCCGGGGCATTGGATGGGTACGGCAGATCTCATTGTTGAGAGTCAGCCCCGCCGAAGGCGTCCTTATCTGATGCGAGAAGTCCTGCAAATATTCCGCAAGATAGCGCTTCTCCCCGGACAGCTTTCCGAGGGCGCTTTCCCGCTGGGAGATAATACCGTTCACAGCTTCGCTCAGAAGAATAAGGTCACGGTCGGACAGGGAGCCCTTGAAGCGTTTACTGTCCTCGGCAGAGCGGGTCAGCTCCCTTGCGTTTCTCAGGATGCGTCCCGCCGCGATAAGCCCCAAGACTCCGCAGAGAAGCACGCCTCCTGCGGCTAAGAAGGCCGGCAGCAGAGAGCGTGTGCAGAGCAGTTCGCTGCCCCGTCCGCTGCCCGCAGTATAGCCGTAGGCCCCGAGGATCTCCTCTCCTCGCTTGGCTTCTTCGGTCCCCTCGGCCGTAAACGCAGCCGCTATCTCACCGCCGGAGAGGGATGTGTTCTCCGCAAGCCGTCCTGCGGCGGCAAGCATCCTGTCCGAAGCGGAGACCGCTGCTTGACGGTCGCCGCAGGCCACTGCCGCATAGCCAGCTCCGAAAAAGACCGCCGCCAGCAGCAGCACTCCGCCTGCCAGCAGCAGAGCGGTGCGGTTTTCAAGCAGCCGGATCAGTCTTCCCATTTGTAGCCCACTCCCTTCACGGTGATTATCCTGCCACGTCCGCCGAGCTTCCCGCGGATGCGGGTAACTGCCACCGACAGGGCGTTGTCGGAGACGGCCTCATCCTTGCTGTCCCAGATGTGGGAAAGCAGCTGCTCACGGGTGAGGGTACGGCCCTTGTTCATACGCAGATAGGAAAACAGCTTCTGCTCGGTGGCGGTGAGCCCCTCGGGGATATCCTCGGTGAAGCCGGAACTGCGGCGAAGGAGAGCGTTTATCCGCGAGATCAGCACCTGCCCCGAGAAGGGCTTGGTGATGTAGTCGTCGGCACCGAGATCAAGGCCACGGGCAACGTCGGAGCTGTCGTCAAGGCAGGAGATTATTATAACGGGGACACTGCTTTCTTTTCTTATCTCCCGAAGCACGTCAAGGCCGCTGCCGTCTCCCAGCATAAGGTCCAGCAGGCAGAGCCCGCACCGGGAAAACCTCGCCAGCGCTTCACGGCAGTCTGCGGCAAAGACCGGCTCAAAGCCGTTGTCCCGCAGTATCACGGCCAGCGCCGCCCGGATAGTGTTGTCGTCCTCGGTGATAAGGATATTCATAGCAATGCCTCCGTTGACAGTTTCCTTCGGGACAGTTCCCTGCCCCACAGGATAATTATATAGCATCGGGATGTTTTTTTCAACCCCGGCAGAAAAGATACCCGGTATGCTCTCCTTTCGGAAAAGCATACCGGGTCACGTTTTTCGGGTTTACTCAGCCGAGTTCCCACAGCTTCTCGGGATAAACTCCCTCTCTTATCAGCTCTGCTATGGAATCGGCCACTGCCTGTTTGTCTTCCTTGTAGGTCACGCCGAACCAGCGGTCCCTGCTTTCAAGGAGAGTACACTGCGCCTCGCCGTTTTTCAGCAGCCCGTCGATCATTATGGGCAGCAGGGATTCGGCGGACTCGCTCTCGTCGTTCTCGCAGAGGAACTCCTCGAACTTCACCGCAAGGGTATCCATAAACTCCGGCGGACAGCCCCACATATTCATGGAAACGTGGCTGTTCTCGTCCACTTCTTTTGTTTCGGTCTTGCCGCTGAGGACCTTGTCTCCCTCCCGGCGGATGTTGTAGGTCTCGGTTATGCCGACGAGCTTGCCCTCTCTGTCTACCTGACAGATACCCCTTGTCACCGCGCCGTTGTCCGACAGCGTGTTCTTGAGGATGAACCCTGCCATGCACAGATCCAGCCTGTCCGATGCGGGACGCTCCGAGGTTAGGAAATTGAAAAGCTCCACAAAAGCCTGCCTGCCGTAGTAATCGTCCGCGTTGATGACCGCAAAGGGCTCCTTCACCGCATCCTTGGCGCAGAGCACCGCGTGACAGGTCCCCCAGGGCTTTTTCCGCTCTATCTTCTTGTGAGCCTCCGGGATGTCCGAGGTCTCCTGGAAGACATATTCCACGTTGACGTGTTTGGCGATCCGGTCGCCGATGCGCTCCCGGAACTCCTGCTCGATGTCCTTTCTGATGATGAAAACGATCTTGTCAAAGCCCGCCGCCTTGGCGTCGTAGACCGAATAATCCATAATGATTTCGCCGTCCGGCCCCACGGGCTCCAGCTGCTTGATGCCCCCGCCGTAGCGGCTGCCCAGTCCGGCGGCCATGATTATAAGTGTGCAGTTTTTCATAGCGGTACTCCTAAAATGATATTTTTGCCGTGTCAAAGATTTTTAACATTATATTATCATAATATCATGTTTCTGCTAACAAGTCAAGAGTTTGCGGATCATTAGCTCAAAAAGAATTGCGGCGGGCATTTGTGATTTTGTAGAAAAATCAGTTGACATCGGAGTGATAATATGTTAAAATAGAATAACAGCAAAAACTGTATAACATAAAGGAGGATATAATTATGGCAAAATTCAAATGTGAAGTCTGCGGAGAGATCTTTGAGGCAGAAAGCGCCGAGACTGCGGTATGTCCCCGCTGCAAGGCCAGCGGCGACAAGCTGACCGAGATCAAGTCCAATCCCTACGCCGGCACTCAGACGGAGAAGAATCTTCAGGCTGCTTTTGCAGGGGAATCCCAGGCGAGAAACAAGTATACCTATTTCGCATCCAAGGCCAAGAAAGAGGGCTTTGAGCAGATCGCTGCTCTCTTCCTCAAGACCGCCGACAACGAGAAGGAGCACGCCAAGATGTGGTTCAAGGAACTGGGAGGCATCGGCTCCACCGCCGAGAACCTGGCTGCTGCCGCCGACGGCGAGAACTTCGAGTGGACGGATATGTACGAGGACTTCGCCAAGACCGCCGAGGCCGAGGGCTTCCCGGAGCTGGCTGCCAAGTTCCGCGGCGTGGCTGCGATCGAAAAGCACCACGAGGAACGTTACCGCGCTCTGCTGAAAAACGTGGAGATGCAGGAAGTCTTCAAAAAGAGCGAGGTCAAGGTCTGGGAATGCCGCAACTGCGGACATATCGTAGTAGGCACACAAGCTCCCGACGTCTGCCCCGTATGCGCTCATCCGCAGTCCTTCTTTGAGGTCAACGCCGAGAATTACTGATACGAACAAAAAACGGAACGCATCCGACGGGTGCGTTCCGCATTTTTTATGTCATTTTTTCAGACGTCGAGGTAGGACCTCACAAGCTCCTGCAGCAGCTCGTCCCTGTCGATGTGACGCACCAGGCTGCGAGCCTTGTTGTAGGTGGTTATGTAGGTCGGATCCTCGGAAAGGATATAGCCTACTATCTGATTGATGGGGTTGTAGCCCTTTTCTTTCAGAGCGTCGTAAATGATCGTCAGGGTCTGCTTTATCTCTTTCTTGTTGTCCTTTACGACCGAAAATTCCATGGTCTGATCGTGCATACGCTCATCTCCTTAATGTCAGCCGTCCAAGCCATTGTCCTGTTATTATTATATACCAACGGCAGGCAAATAACAAGTAGTTTGCGGAAATTTAGTCACGCTGCACAAAGCCAATGAATCATTTTTGTGGAATATAACATTAAAGTTTACGTCTTTCCGCACCGAGTTCAGCCAGCGCCTTGACCACCTTTTCCATAGCCTTGTCGGCCTGCTCGTCGGTGAGAGTCGCCTCGTGAGAGCGCATGGAAATGGAGTAGGAGACCGACTTCTTCCCTGCTTCGATCTGCTCGCCGGTGTAGACGTCGAAGAGCGTCACCTTTTCAAGGATATTGCCCACGGCTCCTCTGATAGCCTTTTCAAGCTGCGCCGAGGGAAGCTCTGCATCGCAGACCACGGAAATATCTCTGGTGGTGGCGGGGAATTTCGGCAGCGGAGTGTAAACGTGCTCGTCGCTGCCCTTTTCCATAAGCTCCGGGATGTTTATCTTTGCGGCGTAGGCGCGGGTGCCGATGCCGTAGTTCTCGCAGGTGCCGGGATGAAGCTCTCCGAAGATCGCCAGCTGAACGCCGTCGGCGGTGACTACCGCAGTCCTGCCCGGGTGGAAGGCGCTGACTTCATCGAAAGCGCAGTCCTCGCCGGGACGGGCCACTTCGTACTCCCGGACGCCGGCCTTTGCCAGCACGCCCTCGACTATGCCCTTGAGGTCGAAGAAATCAAAGCTGTCCTGAGTGTCGTAGATGCCGATGCCGAGGCGTGTGGGCTCGGACGGAAGTTCCTCACCCTCCACGGGGAGATACTCGCTGGCCATTTCAAAAACGTAGGCTTCGGGGTTGCGGTAGCTGTAATTCCTTGCCAGCACCTCGCAGACGGAGGGCAGAAGGGTGGTCCGCATAACGGAAGTGTCCTCGCCCAGGGGGTTCATTATCTTCACGGAGTTTCTCAGCTTGGAGTTCTCGGGGAGCCTGATCCTGTCGTAGTATTTCGGCGAGATGAAGGAGAAGGTGGTGATCTCGTTCACGCCCATTGAAAGCACGGCCTGTCTGATCTTCCGCTCGAACTTCTGCTTGTCGGTGAGCTTGGCGTTTGCCACACCGCGGATGATGGTGTCGGGGATGGTGTTGTAATCGTAAAGCCTTGCCACCTCTTCCGCGATGTCTGCCTTGACGCCCAGGTCTATCCTGAACCAGGGAGAGATCGCTTTTCCGTTTTCCACCTTGATCTCCAGGCGGTTCAGATAGTCGATCATCTGCGCCTCGGGGATGTCGGTGCCAAGGAAGCGGTTGATCCAGGCGGCATCGAAGGGAACGGTCCTCGGCTCCTCGGACTGATAGTTGCAGTCGATCCAGTTGTGGATGACCTCGCCCGCTCCCAGCTCCTCAACCAGCTGGCAGGCGCGCATCAGCGCCTCAAAGCACTCGTGGGGATCGAGGCCCTTTTCGTATCTTGCGGAAGCGTCGGTGCGCATCCCGAGTCTCTTGGAAGTTGTCATAACGGAGGCCCCGTCAAAGCAGGCGGACTCAAAGACAACCGTATTTGTGTCCTCCATTATGCCGCTGTACTCGCCGCCCATGATGCCCGCTATCGCCACAGGCTTTTTAGCGTCGGCGATGACCAGCATATTCGAGGTCAGAGTTCTCTCCACGCCGTCAAGAGTGGTGATCTTCTCACCCTCGGCGGCATTGCGGACGTTGATCTCGCCGCCTTCCACATAGCGAAGGTCGAAGGCGTGCATGGGCCTGCCGTATTCCAGCATTACGAAGTTTGTGATGTCCACAAGGTTGTTGATCGGTCTTACGCCGCAGGCTCTGAGACGCTCTCTCATCCAGCGGGGAGAAGGGCCGATCTTTACGTTCTTGACGATAGCGCCGATGTATCTCTTGCAAAGGTCGGTGTTGTGGATAGCCACCTTCAGATAATCGTTCACATCGCCGTCAACGCCCTTGAACTCCGGCTTCTTGACTTTAAGCGGGATGTTGTAGGTGGCGGCAGTCTCTCTTGCCAGTCCGATGACCGCAAGGCAATCGGGACGGTTGGAGGTGATCTCAAACTCAACGGTGGTATCGTTGAAGCCGATAGCCTCGCGGATATCCATACCGAGGGTCTTGTCGCAGTCGTCACCGAGG
This sequence comes from Ruminococcaceae bacterium FB2012, assembly GCA_900104495.1. Taxonomy (GTDB): domain Bacteria; phylum Bacillota; class Clostridia; order Oscillospirales; family Ruminococcaceae; genus FB2012. The sequence continues at coordinate 287,134 of FMXS01000003.1, forward strand.
ATAAAGATGCCGTCCTCTATCGCATAGGGGAAATCGTGTACCGTAAGGCCCAGTTCCGAAAGGGAGCAGAGCATACCGTTTGAAGCGATGCCTCTCAGCTTGCCCTTGGTGATCTTGACCTCCTTGCCCTCGTGAAGCACCGTGGACTTATGAAGGGCGGCGGGAACATAATCACCCTGCTTGACGTTCTGCGCACCGGTAACGATCTGCACGTTCTCCTCTGCGCCCACGTTTACCTGACACACAAACATATGGTCGGAATCGGGATGCGGAACGATCTCCTCCACCCTGCCGACAACCACGTTGGAGAGATAAGCTCCCTCTTCGGTGTAGCATTCTACCTTAGAGCCCGAGATAGTAATATCCGAGCAGAACTGTTTAACATCGGCTTTAAGATCCACATAGTCTTTAAGCCATCTCATTGAAAGATCCATATATTCAAACCTCCGTTTATTTCGCGTTCAGTACGGCTGACTCAGAACTGCTCGAGGAAACGCATATCGTTCTCGTAGAGCAGACGCATATCGTTGATGCTGTAACGTCCCATGGTGATGCGCTCGAGACCGATGCCGAAGGCAAAGCCCGAATAAACTTCGGGGTCGATGCCGCATTCTTCAAGCACTGCGGGGTGAACCATGCCCGCTCCGAGAAGCTCAACATAGCCCTCCTGCTTGCACATGGAGCAGCCCTTGCCGTGGCAGTTGAAGCACATCAGATCGACCTCGGCAGACGGCTCGGTGTAGGGGAAGTGGTGGGGACGGAGACGGATCTTTGTGTCCTCGCCGTAGAGGCGCTTCATCAGCAGTTCAAGGGTGCCTTTGAGGTCGGCCATTGTAACGCCCTTGTCGATGACAAGCCCTTCGATCTGATGGAAGATCGGGGAATGTGTTGCGTCCACCGCATCCGAACGGTAAACGCGGCCGGGAGAGATGATCCTGATAGGCGGCTTGCGCTTTTCCATAGTTCTGATCTGCACCGAGGAGGTCTGTGTTCTCAACAGCACGTTCTCGTTGATGTAGAAAGTATCCTGCGTGTCGCGGGCGGGATGATGCTTGGGCATATTCAGCGCCTCGAAGCAGTAATAGTCGCTCTCGACCTCCGGGCCTTCCACGATGTCAAAGCCCATACCGAGGAAGACTTCCTCCACCTCCGACAGGACGGCGTTCAGCGGGTGAGGTCTGCCCACCTTGGGAGTGCGTCCGGGAAGGGTAACGTCCAGCCTTTCGGAGACAAGCTTCTGCTCCGCCAGTTTCGACTTGATAGCCGCCTGCTTTTCGGCCACGGCCTTTTCAATGTCGGCGCGGACGGTGTTCGCCAGCTGTCCGATGACGGGTCTCTCCTCGGCGGAGAGCTTTCCCATCTGTTTGAGGATGCCGGTGAGCTCGCCCTTCTTGCCCAAATACCTTACTCTGATCTCGTCGAGCTGTTTCAAGTCGGTGACGCTTTCAAGCTCCGCCTTGGCACGCTCTTCAATGCTTCTGAGCTGTTCTTTCATTTTTATTCCTCCTGTTTTACATAGATGTTTTATATCAACAAAAAAGCCCTGCCCCAATACGGGACAGGACCACAGTCTGCTTTTATACCACCCATATCGTAAGGGAGCCGTCACTCCCGCAGCCCTAACGCAGCTTTTACGTCCGTGCTTACTTGACCTTTTCGGCACAGCCACTCGCAAGTGAAATTCGGCACCGCCCGCCCTGAGCTGCTCACAGCATACACAGCTCTCTCTGAAAGGCTTTCCGGCTTAGCTTACTGTACTTGGTCACCGTGTTTACAAATATACAAATGCATTATATCACTACTGTCAAACAATTGCAAGAGCCGCAACAAAAAATTTACAATCCGTGCTTGTGGAGAGGGTCCCAGAGGTCGTCCTCATCTTCCTCGTCCTCGATAACGTTGTACTCCTTCTTGGGATATTTTATCTTCCCGTGGAGCTCGTTTATCAGATAGAGCTTGGCCTTGGTGTCTTGAAAAGTCAAAGTGAGGCGATGCTCCGAAAGCTCCTTTTCCGTCCGGGGGGATGCGCCCTCCGTCAAGGGCTTCGCTCCCGCGTTCAGATAAAAGACCATTGCCCCCCGGGGCGTCTGCTCGGAGCGTTCGATGTCGTCGTACATCAGCGTCACGGTCATGTATTTTTTGGAAAGCAGACTCCCCTGCTTGTGCTCGATTCGGTCGTCGAAGATGCGGGTATAGCATTCGGTGTCCCGGCTCAAGGCGGAATAGCGGTAAAGCAGCAGCGCCACGGCGATATTCCCCGCCGCGATGAGCCAAAGCAGTATCTTCACCACGGCCACGGGCACAAACACCGCAATGACCCCGATAGCGCACCCGATGATAAGGTTGCGGTAAAGCCCCTTCCGCATCTTCCGGTGCTCGGCAAGGTCGTTCATCGCCTTCTGCTGCCTCTGCACCCGGTTCAGCTTCGGCGGATATTCATAAAGAAGCAAGCCGTATCACCCCGCTGTATTTATTCGCGATCCCGGATCAGTCCGATTTCCCGCCGCCGATCTCCTCGCAGATCGAACGGATCCCGGATCTTACGATGTTTGAGATCAACAGCGCCGTAAGCTGAAGGATCACAAACAGACCGGTAAAGAGTATCAGCATCGTGGTCGAAAGCTCAAAGTGTCCGCTGAACGCTCCCCATACCGCATAGCCGATGACTGCTGCATATGCCGGCAGGATGTGTACGAGCTTAGCTTTGAATATCACCGCCGCCGCGATAAAGAGCACCGTGGGGATTATCATTGCCGGAAGAATGGATTCGTTTTTTCCGATCATCCCCATAAACATCAGATACAGCCCGAACACCGCAGCATTCGCCGCCGCAACAGATACAATGCGCAAAGGTCTCATATATACATCTCCGATTTTTGATACGTATTTTGCTTTTGTTATACGGCTGCCGTTATCAGCTGAAAAAGCTCCTCGGGCTTGTAGGCTATGATCTCGCAGCCGTTGGCTTTCAGCTCGGCTTCTCCCCGGAAGCCCCAGTCGCAGCCGATACAGGGCAGCCCCGAATTGTGAGCCGTCTGTACGTCCACGCAGCTGTCACCGACGAATACCGTTTCCTCCGCCGTGATGTCCAGATCAGCGAGGATGCTGTAAACGATGTCGGGAGCCGGCTTGGTGGGTACGCCCTCACGCTTGCCCCGTACCAAAGCAAAGAGCCCGCTTCCGTAGAGCTTTTCCACCACCAGCTGAGAGAAATCATCCGGCTTGTTGGAAGCCACGGCGCAGACGACTCCCGCCTCGGTGAGCCGCTTTACCGTTTCCGGCATACCGGCGTAAGGAGCGGTGTGGTCGAAGCAGTGGGTGCCGTAGTATTCCCCGAAACGGTCAAGAAGGCGCTTTATCTCGGCTTCGTTCCTTTTATCCTCCGGAAGAGCCCGCTCGCAGAGCTTTATAGCGCCGTTGCCGACGAAATACTTATATGCCTCCACGGTATGGGTCGGATAGCCGAACTCCTTCAAAGCAATATTCACGGCATCCGCCAGATCCCGCAGGGAATCCGCCAGTGTACCGTCCAGATCAAAGATAGCAAGTTTATACATTTTCTTCATCCTTTAATTCGATTCTGTATCCGAGGATGCCGCTGTCAAAGGTGACATCCGCAAAGATGTTGTCCGAGGCGAGGCCGAGAAGCGCAAGCTCACAGGTCACGCTGCTGCCCGTAACGGTGATCTTCAGAAGCTGAAGCCCCGAGGGGTTGACTCTCTGAAGCACTCTGCTGAGGTCCGGCCAGCGGTCAACGATCCTGTTGAATTCCTGTACGACCCCCTGAAAGATTATCCCCCGTTCGGCGAACAGCCTGTTAACGGTCATCTCCACGAACTTGCCGTTCACTCTCTCGGCATCGGAGATGAATTCGGCGGTCTCGTTCATACAGAAAATATCCGGCAGGCGGCTTTCAATGACGCTCTGACCGAGCCTTTTGTCGAAGGCGAAGTTAAGTGTCCCCAGCCAGCCGCAATCGACAGTGTAGGGCGTCAGATTCTCAGCGCGGTAGGCTTCTTCCTCCTTCTCGCGGAACTTGGTGTAGCGCTTGGAATAAATCCTTGAAAAGATCACCCACAGCACCAGTCCCGCCAGCGGCACGGGGGCCATAATGAACTCTCCGTTGACCAGCAGACACATAAGCACCACCAGCAGCACCACCGGCAAACCCGCCCATATCACATACAGCAGGACGTTTATTATCAGCTTGATACCCTCACGGGTGCTGGTTTTGTTTTCATTCATAGATGTCACTCCTCGTCTTCGTCAAGCATAAATTCGCAGCCTTCCCGGGTCACGCTGATGATGACCCAGACTTTGGTGTTTCCGTCGGTGCATTCTCCTTCGATCTCCGCAAGGAGAGGACCTTCGTGAGGGACCGCGACGAGCTTGGGCTTGAAGACCTCAATAAACTCCAGCTCGGGATGCCTATTGCGGCAGTGATCCACGGCATAGGTAATGATCTCACGGCTTCTGTGGGCTATCTGTCCGAGAACGGAACCGAGCCTTTCTCCGCTGACGCTTTCGCTCTGATAGACCAGATCATAGCCGTTGTCCCAAGGGAAGATACGGGGGCGCTCCGATTCGAGAACACAGCCCATGCGCCTGTCGTCGTGAGAAAAAGTCAGGTTCCCGAATTCTCCGCAGTATACATCTTGATATGCGGTATGCCTTCGGCGCTCTTCCTCTTCCATAAGCAGGCGCCTCTTTACGCTTTTCTTTCTGATGAATATGGGGATGACTATGAACAGCCCGAAGGTCGCCAGCATTATTATTCCCAAAGTCCTGTGCTCCGAGAGCTGAGCTATCCCCAGGAAAGGCAGGACCACAAGTCCCAAACCCCAGATAATGAACACTGTGAACCCGAGGGCATCCTTCCGGCCTTTGAGCCGGTCCGTTTCTTTCCTTCTGCTCATTTTCAGTCCTCCGACTGGGTCGCAAGCAGCCCCGAATACTTTGCTCTGAACTCCTCGAAACGCCCTTCGTCAAGCGACTCGCGGATGCGCTCCGTGAGGGTGTTGTAGAAATACAGATTGTGCTGGACCGTCAGCCTGCCCGCCAGCTGTTCCCCGGATTTGAACAGATGCCTTATATACGCCCGGGAGAAATTCCGGCAGGTGGGGCAGTCGCATTCCGTGTCGAGAGGACGCTCGTCCAGCTCGTAGCGCTTGTTGGGGATGTGGAGATATCCGTTCCAGGTGAACACCGTCCCGTGACGGGCATTGCGTGAGGGCATCACGCAGTCGAAAAAGTCAATTCCCCGGGCCACCGCTTCAATGATGTTCGAGGGGGTCCCCACGCCCATAAGATAACGGGGCTTGTCCTTCGGCATAAAGGGCTCCACCTGCTCGATGACGTGATACATCACCTCGGTGGGCTCCCCGACGGCCAGCCCGCCTATGGCGTAGCCGTCTAAGTCCAGTTCGCGTATGGTCTTCATATGCTCGATGCGCAGGTCGTCGTAGGTACATCCCTGATTGATGCCGAAGAGCATCTGATGACGGTTTATGGTCTCCGGCAGGGAGTTGAGCCGTGCCATTTCGTTTTTGCATCTGATGAGCCAGCGGGTGGTCCGCTCGCAGGAGGCCTTGGCGTAATCAAAAGGCGCGGGATTCTCCACGCACTCGTCAAAGGCCATTGCGATCGTGGAGGCAAGGTGCGACTGTATCTGCATACTTTCCTCCGGCCCCATAAAGATGCGTCTGCCGTCAACGTGGGAGTTGAAGGTCACGCCCTCCTCCTTGATCTTCCGCAGCTTCGCCAGGGAAAAGACCTGGAACCCGCCGCTGTCGGTGAGTATGGGACCCCGCCAGTTCATGAACTTGTGCAGGCCCCCCAGCTTGTAAATGATCTCGTCTCCGGGGCGGACGTGGAGGTGATAGGTGTTGCAAAGCTCCACCTGTGTTTTCAGATCGTTTGCGAGGTCTACGGACGATATGCCGCCCTTGATAGCGGCGGAGGTCCCCACGTTCATAAAAACGGGAGTCTGTATCGTCCCGTGGACGGTCTCAAAGCGTCCGCGGCGGGCGGCGCCCTCTTGTTTTAACAGTGTGAACATAATAACTCCTCAGTCGGTATCGGCAATATAGCAACGTGACGTTCCGCCGTATATCGTTTCGGCGTCGCCGGCGTACTCGAAGCCGTATTTTTCGTAAAGCCCGATGTGGTCGGTGGATATGTATATCTTCTCAAAGCCCGCTTCCCGGGCAAGACGCTTGGCTTCTTCCAGCAGGATGCCGAAACACCTGCGCCCGCGGTATTCGGGGAAGGTGTAGACAAAGCCTATCCACGGGGTAAGGGCGGTGTCCCTTATCTCGTCCTTTTCTGCAAGAGTGCAGAAGGACACAAGCTCCTCTCCGTCGGTAAGCAGAAGGAGCTTTGAGGCGGGGCCCAGCGTTTCGTAAAAGCGGTCGGTGTTTATCAATTCACAGAGAAAATCTCCCGCCCGCCAATCGCATTGACGGAGCTTTGAGAGCCAATGCTCGCGGCGCGGAGAAGCGTAAAAGTCAATGACCTTCATATCATTCTCCCATACCGTAGAGCTTCATAGTCTCGGAAGAGCGGTACTCGTGCTTTTCGTAGTACCCCATCAGTGCGCCTTTTTCGTTTCGGAGGGCCACCATATAGACGTCCTTGTTTTCCTTTTCGTTTCGGAAGGTGTAGACGATGTTGTTTTTATCGGACAGCAGGAACCAGTCGAGAACATCGGAGATCTTCTTCTGCGACTCCGCGTTGTGGCAGTCAAGGAGCGATTTTCCGATCAGCTCCGCACCGCCCCGTTTTGCGTATCTTTCAACGGCAGCGGGGTTCATGTAGATTATATTGCTGCCGATGTCGCAAAGCACCACGGGCGCTCTGTCCGCATCCAGTACGGCCTTGAAAAACGGCGCAAGCTTTGTCAGCTTCTGCTCCCGCTCTTTTTCGGAGGCTTCTTCCTCCTGACGCTTCTTCTTATATTCGTCGATGGCTCCCGCACGCCTTATTGCATCAGACCAGGGAGCAAGTTCGGCATAATCCTCGTCAACGACAACGTAATAGGGCATGGTGTAATAGTCGTCGTCGGAACGGAACAGCTCTCTGCCCTTGCTTATCCACTTGCCGGCACTTTCGTCACCCATAGCATCGGTGCCGAGGATATCGTATATCTCTTTGGTTATCTCACAGAGCTGATAAAAGCCTCTCCAGCTTCTCTCTGCGGTGTAAAGCTCTCTTTCCGCGTCATAGCAGGCTTTCCAGCCAAGGCCGTTTTTAAACTCCATAGATCATCCTCCTCAGATTATCAGCATACAGTCACCGAAGGAAAAGAACCTGTACTTTTCCTCCACGGCGATGCGGTAGGCGTTCATTGTGTTCTCGTAGCCCGCGAAGGCGGACACCAGCATTATCAGCGTGCTTTCGGGCAGGTGAAAATTGGTTATCAGCCCGTCCAGCACCTTGAATCCAAAGCCGGGATAGATGAAGATGTCGGTAAAGCCGTCGCAGGGAACGATACCGCCCTTGAAGGCCGCCACGCTCTCCAGCGTGCGGCAGGAGGTGGTCCCCACGGCAATGACGCGCCCGCCCTTCTGCTTTGTTTCGTTTATGAGCCTTGCGGTGCGCTCCGGGAGTTCGTAATGCTCCGAGTGCATCTTGTGGTCCAGGACCTTGTCCTCTTTCACGGGACGGAATGTCCCCAGCCCGACGTGAAGGGTGACGTAGGCGATGTTCACGCCCATAGCCTCCACTTCTTTCATAAGCTCCTTGGTGAAGTGGAGCCCTGCCGTGGGAGCCGCCGCCGAGCCAAGCTCGTTGGCGTAGACCGTCTGATAGCGCTCCTTGTCTTTGAGCTTTTCTTTGATGTAGGGGGGCAGAGGCATCTGACCGATCTCGTCCAGCACCGCGAAAAGACTGCCCTCGCACTCAAAGCGGGCTATGCGGTTGCCGTCCTCCAGAACATCCACGATCTCTGCCCGGAGCTTTCCGCCGCCGAAGGAGAATCGGGTGCCGATCTTTGCCTTTTTGCCGGGGCGGCAGAGTATCTCCCAGACCATATTTTCCTTCTGCTCAAGGAGCAGGAATTCTATGAAGGAGCCGGTGCCGTCCTTTTCGCCGTAGATCCGCGCGGGCAGGACACGGCTGTCGTTAAGGACCAGCAGGTCACCTTTTTTGAGGAAACTGCATAGATTATAGAAACGGCTGTGCCCGACCTCGCCGGTTTTACGGTCGAGGGTCATCATCCGGGAGGCGCTCCGGGGTTCAATGGGTGTCTGAGCGATAAGCTCCTCGGGGAGATCATAATAAAAATCCGATTTCTTCATGTTGTTTATATCAAGCATATTATCCTCCGCAGTGAGTTTTTACAGAATATTCAAAGTTTTTTTCGCTTCGGTCTTGACATACCCGTAAATATCTGATATTATATAATGCAAGAGATAGAGGCGCGGTCAAAAAAAGTAGCGTTTTCCGACTTAGGTCAGAGCAACCGGGGCTTATGGGGAACGTGAAAGGTGCGACCGCCGAAGCACGGGTGTCGGAATCCCGGAGCTGACCGCTGCTTTAAGAGAGCTTCGGTTGTCATCATGCTTATGGTGGAGTGCTATCGGCATAAATTCAACACAGGCTGTATTTGTGTCAGCATTTCTATTATATTGTATGATGCGCCGGTTTTCAACCGGTTTTTTTATTATCTCTGTAAATTTTATGTTTTGTGCAATTTGTCAAGGGACGGCATCGGCGGTTTTAGTCAAAGAGCACATACAATATTCAGAAAGGAAGTTTTGGAAATGAAGAAATTCAAGGTAGGTATCATCGGTGCAACGGGTATGGTGGGGCAGAGATTCGCTCTGCTTCTCGACAAGCATCCCTGGTTTGACGTTGCGGTCCTGGCCGCTTCTCCCAGAAGCGCAGGCAAGACCTACAAAGAGGCCGCCGGCTCCAAGTGGAAGCTGAAGGATCCGATGCCCGAGTCCATGGCAGATATGATCGTTATGAATGCGGAAGAGGATGTGGAGAAGATCGCTGCGGCGGTGGACTTCTGCTTCTGCGCAGTGGATATGAAGAAGGACGAGATCCGCGCCCTCGAGGAGAAATACGCCAAGGCCGAGTGCCCTATCGTGTCCAACAACTCCGCTCACAGATTCACGGAGGACGTTCCCATGGTCATCCCCGAGCTGAACCCGGAGCATATCGAGATCATCCCCGCTCAGAGAAAGCGTCTCGGCACGAAGCGCGGCTTCATCGCCGTCAAGTCCAACTGCTCGCTTCAGAGCTACGTTCCCGCACTGGCTCCCCTTATGGACGAGTTCAAGGTAACGAAGGCTCTGGTCTGCACATATCAGGCTATCTCCGGTGCCGGCAGGACGTTTGAGACTATGCCCGAGATCATCGACAACGTGATCCCCTACATCGGCGGCGAAGAGGAGAAGAGCGAGAAGGAGCCTCTGAAGATCTGGGGCAAGATCGTAGGCGACAAGATCGTTCCCGCCACGGAGCCTTCCATTACGGCTCAGTGCCTGAGAGTTCCCGTTTCCGACGGCCACACGGCTGCGGTGTTCGTAAGCTTCGAGAAGAAGCCCACCAAGGAGCAGATGCTGGAAGCCTGGAAGAAATTCTCCGGCGTTCCCCAGGAGCTTCAGCTGCCCTCCGCTCCCAAGCAGTTCCTCAACTACTTCGAGGAGGACAACAGGCCCCAGGCCAAGCTGGACCGCGATCTTGAAGGCGGCATGGCTGTTTCCATAGGCCGTCTGCGCGAGGACACGCAGTACGACTACAAGTTCGTCTGCCTCTCCCACAACACGCTGAGAGGTGCTGCAGGCGGAGCCGTTCTGCTGGCCGAGCTGCTGGCTGCAAAGGGTTATTTTGACTGATAAGGGCAAACATCCGAGTTTTCCACGAAAGGATAATTATTATGAAGAAGACTATTTTCACCGGTGCGGGCGTGGCTATCGCTACTCCGTTCTTTGAGGACGGGTCGATCAACTACGACGAGCTGGGCAGACTTATTGATTTCAACATCGACAACGGAACCGACGCGATCATCATTTGCGGTACCACCGGCGAGAGCGCTACTATGTCCGACGAGGAGCATATCGAGTGCATCAAGTACGCCGTTGAAAAGACAGCAAAGAGAGTTCCCGTTATCGCGGGAACAGGCTCCAACGACACCAAGTATGCTATCCACCTTTCCCAGGAGGCCGAGAAGCTGGGCGCCGATGCTCTGCTGCTGGTGACTCCCTACTACAACAAGACCTCCCAGGCGGGACTTATCGCCCACTACAAGATGATCGCCGAGAGCGTTTCCCTGCCGATCATCGTTTACTCCGTAGCTTCGAGAACAGGTGTGAACATCACTCCCGAGACCTGCGTTGAGCTGGCAAAGATACCCAACATCGTAGCTATCAAGGAGGCCAGCGGCAACATCAGCCAGATCGCACAGATCGCTGCTCTCTGCGGCGACAGCCTTGACATCTACTCCGGCAACGACGATCAGATCATCCCGATCATGGCTCTGGGCGCCAAGGGCGTTATCTCGGTGCTTTCAAACGTTATGCCCTTCGAGACCCACGAGGTAGCTACTCTCTGTCTCGAGAACAACTATCCCGAGGCAAGGGCTAAGATGTGGAAGCTCCAGCAGCTGGCAAAGGATCTGTTCTGCGACGTCAACCCCATTCCCGTGAAGTACGCTCTGAACGTTATGGGCTTCAAGGCAGGACCCTGCCGTATGCCTCTCTATGAGATGAGCGACGCCAACAAGGCCAAGCTGGAAGCCACCATGAAGAAGGCAGGCATTCTCAAGTAATTGACAGTTGATAATGCAGATGTCGCCTGTCGGCGGGATATTATGTGCGGCGGGGGTATCCCCGCCGTATGTTTATCTGTATGATTCTGCAAAGAAAGGATGTTCAACATGAAGAAAGTTGTTATCGTCGGCGCCTGCGGACACATGGGCAGGGTCATTGCCGACATCGTAAGCGGCCGCGAGGACTGCACGGTCATCGCAGGCATCGACAAGGCGGGAGGCGGTGCGGCTTTCCCGATCTACCCCGGCTTTGACTCCCTCACCGAAAAGCCGGATGTGATAATCGACTTTTCGCATCCCTCGGTGCTTGACAGTATGCTTGCCTACTGTCTGACGAACGGTGTGCCTGTCGTTATCGCCACCACGGGCTACTCCCAGGAGCAGGTGGAGCAGATCCACAAGGCGGCTGAGCAGATCCCGGTATTCTTCACCTTCAATATGTCGCTGGGCATCAACCTTATGGCGGAGCTGGCCAAAAAGGCGGTAGCCGTCCTGGGGGGACAGTTCGACATAGAGATCGTGGAAAAGCACCACAATCAGAAGCTGGACGCTCCCAGCGGAACGGCTATCATGCTGGCGGACGTAATCAACAAGTCTTTGGACAAGCCTTGCACCTACGTTTACGACCGTCATTCGGTACGGGCAAAGCGCTCCAAGGACGAGATCGGCATCCATTCCATCCGCGGCGGCACTATCGTGGGCGAACACGAGATAATCTTCGCGGGCCGTGACGAAGTTGTGACTCTCAAGCACGAAGCTCACTCCAAGTCGGTATTCGCCGTTGGCGCGGTGAATGCGGCGGTATTCCTCTGCGGCAAACCGGCAGGTCTTTACGCTATGAGCGATATGCTGGCGGATAAATAAGATAAAAAAAGCCTCCGCGCCGGACTAAATGCCCGCTGCGGAGGCTTTTTTGTATCATCTGACTCCGGAGAACTGCTTTTTGTTGCGGTACATAGCAGCGTCAGCACGGTTGAAAACAGCGGAGACCGTTTTGTCCTTATCGGGAATGAAAACTGCCATGCCGCAGGCTACCGTAACAAGGCCGTCGGCTTGGTTGAACTTCATCTGCTCCCGGAGCTGGCGGGTCAGTATCTCACGGGCACGGTAGTCCTCGCCGGTGAGCATTACCGCGAACTCGTCCCCGCCGATGCGGTAGACAGGGCTGCGCTTGAATACCCGGCAGATCATGGTGCAGGCGGATTTCAGATGCTCGTCACCGGCCTGGTGCCCCATAGTATCGTTGATGTTTTTCAGGCCGTTCACGTCGCAGACCACAACGGCGAAGTCGCCGCAGGTGCCGTCGGCGATACTGTCATTCAGTTCCTGCTCGGCGCGGGTGTAGGCTGACTTGTTCTTGACGCCGGTAAGTCCGTCCCTTTCGGCAAGGTCCTTAGCGCTGTTCAGCACCTCTTCCAGCTCCAGCTCACGGCGGATCTGCTTATCCACATTCCGCACGCCGATGACGATATGCTTGGGATCAAATTCAAGAGCGCGGCAGGTCTTGAGGCTGTAATAGGTCGGCTTGCCGTCGATGACCAGCCTGTAATCGAGGGTAAAGGTCCCTCCGCTGCGGATGATCTCCAGCAGCTTTTCCTTCCGGAAGGCTTCAAGGAAGCGCTCTTGATCCTCTTCGTAAACGAGTATGCGGCAGTTGATCTGCGTGTCTGCGAAGAAATCGTCGCCGCTGCTGATGACTCTCAGCTTGTGGTCGGAGCCCACGGCGCTGTATTCCACATAGCTGTCGTCCTCGATGTTAAGGTAATACACGCTGGCGTAGTCGTCCGCAAGGGACATAGCCAGGTGCGTGAAGGTCACGGTTTCTTCCTCGTCTGTTTCGGAGCCGCAGGCCGGTTTCTCCGGCTTCCTGCATTTACGGCAGCGCCCGAGTATCTTCTTTGCCACGACAGCGCTGACTCCCGCGGAGACGGCAGCGATCAGCAGTACGGTTTTTTTCATAAGCTTTTCTCCCCTCTGTATCATTCCCAATATTTACGGTCAAGGCTGCGGAACTGCACAGCCTGTGCGATATGCTTTTCGGTCAGCACCTCGGCGCCTTCCATATCGGCGCAGGTGCGGGCGACTTTTAGGATGCGGTCGTAGGCTCTTGCCGACAGTCCCAGCCGGTCGAACACGCCCTTCAAGACGGTCTCGGCCTTTTCGGTCATAGGGCAGACCTCCCGGAGGATGTCGCTGGTTATTCGGGCGTTGCAGGTGATGTCGGTGCCCTTGAAGCGTTCGGTCTGTATGTCCCGCGCCTTCTGGACCCTCTCTCTGATGACTGCGGAGCTTTCCTCCTTATCCTTCGAGGCCAGGTCGGAGAACTCCACCGGGGCCACTTCAACGTGGATGTCAAAGCGGTCCAGCAGCGGTCCGCTGACCTTTGAGAGATAATTCTTCACCTGCTTGGGATTGCAGATGCACTTCCTCGTGGGATGTCCGTAATATCCGCAGGGACAGGGATTCATAGCGGCGATCAGCATAAAGGAGCAGGGATAGGTAACACTTCCCGACACCCGTGAGATCGTCACCTGTCTGTCCTCCAAAGGCTGACGGAGTATCTCCAGCGCCAGCCGTGAGAACTCGGCCAGCTCGTCAAGGAAAAGCAGTCCGTTGTGGGCAAGGGAAATCTCGCCGGGACGGGGCACAGAGCCTCCGCCCGAGAGCCCCGCCGCGGACACCGTATGGTGAGGCGCCCGGAAGGGCCTTACCGTCACCAGGGGATCGTCCTTGTCCAGCAGTCCCGCCACCGAATGGATGTTGGTGGTCTCTATGGATTCCTCGAAGGTCATCTTCGGGAGAATGGAGGGCATCCGCTTGGCAAGCATGGACTTGCCGGAGCCGGGAGCGCCGATCATAAGGGCGTTATGTCCTCCCGCGGCAGCGATCTCCAGGGCCTTTTTGGCATTCTGCTGACCCTTGACGTCGGCGAAATCCAAAGCGCCGTAATAGTTCGGCTCGCCGATGCGCGAGGGAGCGGCGGGCTGCATCACGGCCTTGCCGGAGAAATGCAGGGTAAGCTGAGAAACACTCTCCACGCCGTAGACCTTTATCCCCTCCACGACGGCGGCCTCACGGGCGTTGTCAAAGGGGACGTATATCTCCTGGAGGCCCATTTTCTGCGCCAGTATGGTCATAGGCAGGACGCCCGCCACGGCTCTCAGCTCCCCGGAAAGGGACACCTCGCCGATGAAGGCGGCGTGTTCGGTCTGCTGTTCGGTGCAGAAGCCCATTACCCTAAGCAGTGCGACGGTGATAGCCAGGTCGTGTACCGAGCCGGATTTCTTCTTGTCGGCGGGGGCAAGGTTTATCATTATCTTCTGAGTCGGGAAGTTTATGGAGCTGGACCGCAGAGCGGAACGTATCCTCTCGCGGCTCTCACGGACGGCGGCGTCCGCCAGTCCGACCACGTCAAAGCTCTGTATCCCCCGGCTGGATTCGATCTCCGCCTCCACCGGGAAAGCATTGAGCCCCATAAGCCCGAGGCTGTTTATCTTTGCAAACATAACGGCGAAATAACCTTTCTGAGTAAGATCGGATCAATTGAGCAAATTCAGATGTACGTCTCCAAAAAGTCCAGCACGTCCTTAAAGACCTCTTCGCGGTTGGTTTCGTTGAACAGCTCGTGGCGGGCGCCTTCGTAGAGGCGGATGCGCGCCGCCGCGCTGTAAGAGATCAGCTTGTTGAACACCTTCTTTACGCCGTCGCCGTAGGCTCCCACGGGGTCGGCATCGCCGGCGATCAGCATTATCGGCAGGTCCTTGCGTACAGAGGAGAACCACTTCTCCTGACTGACGAACCACAGCAGCCTTGCAAGGTTCTCAAAGCCGTTCAAGGTGAACACGAATCCGCAGAGCTCATCTTCGATATAGGCGTCAACGATGCTGTCGTCACGGGTGAGCCAGTCGAAGTCGGTGCGGGGGGAGCCGATCTTTTTATTGTATGTGCCGAAGGCGATCTTGTTGAGAGTGTCGCTGCGGTAGTATTCGTCGTGCTTTTTCTTGGCGGCATCCACCGCCAGCAGCATTACCTCTCCCGCCTTGAAAGGCCCGGCGGTGCCGCAGTAAACGGCGCCGGTAAGTTCACGTCCGAACCAGGTGGTGTAGGCTCTTGCCAGGAAGGAGCCCATACTGTGACCGATCAGAAAATAAGGCAGCCCGGGATAGGATCTCTTCATAATGTTTGTCAGCGTATGCATATCCTTGACGGCAGTTTCCCAGCCTTCCTTGGGGGCGAAATAGCCCAGTTCCTTCGGCTCGCTGACGCTTCCGCCGTGGCCCAGGTGATCGTTGGCGCAGACCACAAATCCGTGAGCGGTGAGAAATTCCGCCAGCGGCGCGTAGCGCCTTGCGTACTCGCTCATGCCGTGAGCGATCTGCACCACGCCCACGGGCGCCGACTCCGGGAACCAGACATGGTATCTTATCTTATGGACGCCGTCACGGCTTTTAAAGGTCGAAGTTATCATTGTTGACATATGCGCACGCTCCTTTTTGATGTCACGCCGGCCGCGGACAGATTTTTTCAAGCAAGGTCTTTCAAAAGTCATCCATATATAAAATATACCATATTATCAAAGGAATTTCAAGGGCTTTTGTCAAATAACGGCAAATAAAATCCGTGCGCCGTTTTATGTGCGCACGGATCTTTTCTCGTTCATTTCCCCAGGAAACTCTCCAGTTCCGAAATAAGGCGGTCCATTTGTTCGTCGGTGCCGACGGTTATCCGAAGGTGATTATCTATGCGGGGCTTGCGGAAGTAGCGGATGTAAATCCCCCGCTCCCGCAGATAGCTGAATATCTCCTCTGCTCTGCGCTTCGGATGCGTCGCAAACAGGAAGTTCGCGGAGCTGTCCGGGATGACGAAGCCCAGTTCCCGCAGACGCTTTGCGGTGCACTCTCTTGTGGCGATTATCTTCCCGCGGACCTGCCCGAAATACTCTCTGTCGCCGACAGCCGCGGCTCCGGCGCGGATAGCCACCGCGTCCATGGGGTAGGAGTTATAGGAATCCTTCACCGCGTCAAGATAGCCGATAAGGTAGGGGTCGGCAATTGCGCAGGCCACCCGCATTCCCGCCAGTGAGCGGGACTTTGAGAAGGTCTGTGTGATGACAAGATTGTCGTACTTCTTTATCAGCGGAACACAGCTGACCTCGCTGAAATCGGCGTAGGCCTCGTCGATGATAACGATGCTGTCCCGATTGTGACGGATAAGCTCCTCTATCGCGTCGAGGCCGAGGCCGATAGTTGTGGGGGCGTTGGGATTGGGAAGCACCACGCCGCCGTTATCGCGGAAATAATCCTCGACGTGAACGTTGAAGCCCTCGTCCACGGGGATAGTTTCATAAGGTATTTTCAGCAGGTCGCACCACACGGGATAGAAGGAATAAGTAATATCGGGATAGAGCAGAGGCTTGTCCGAATTGAAGAAGGCGCGGAAGGCGGCGGCAAGCACGTCGTCCGAGCCGTTGCCTGCAAATACGCATTCCTGTCCGATGCCGTAATACTCCGCTATCGCCTTGCGCAAAGGAGCGGCGTCCATAGGCGGATAGAGCCGAAGGATGTCCGCGTCAAACTCCGCTATCGCCTTCTGTACGGCGGGAGAAGGAGGATAGGGGTTCTCGTTGGCATTGAGCTTGATTATATCCGCGCTCTTGGGCTGTTCGCCGGCGGTGTAGGGCTCGATGCTTATCAGCTTGTCCTGGAAGGGCTTGTTCATATTCTTCACTCCTTGAGTTTACTCGGGGATATACTCCCGCACCCGCAGACGCACGCCGATGCTTTCGGCTATTTCCCGTGAGCGCTCGATGTCCTCCTTGCCGATGACGTCCACCACGGTGAACACCACATCCGGGACGTACTCCTTGACGTGACCGGCAAAGTCAAGCATAGCCCGGAAGCTGTCCTCGCCGAAACACGGGCGTGTGACCTTGAGGTACTCCTCTTTCGTGGGAGCGTTGAGACTGATGGAAATGCAGTCGCAGACGCCCTCAAACTCGGGGGCGGTGTCCCGGTTATTTATCAGATCGGAGAGGCCGTTGGTGTTGATGCGTATGGGAGTTTTCGTCACGCTGCGGATATAGGCCGCCACGGTCTTTAATATTTCCAGCTCGCAGGTGGGCTCGCCGTATCCGCAGAAGACTATCTGCTTATAGCTGTCCAGGTCCCGCTTTTTCAGATCGGCGATGACCTCCTCGGCGGTGGGCTGATGCTCCAGCCAAAGCGGGTCGGAGCCGTAAGCGCCGTCACCGTTGTGACGGATGCAGAAGGTGCAGTTGCAGGGACATTTGTTGGTGATATTGAGGTAAAGCCCCCCGTCCACCACATAGCTTAAAGTCATACTCTTTTTCATACTTTTTCTCCTTATTCATCATTCATTATTTCAGCAGTTTCCCGTGACTACATACCTTAGTTTTTCCCTTGCGATGTCCGCCAGGCGGTAGATGAGGCGCACGTCCGTGGGAGGACGGTCCGTCAAATGAAATCGGGGGAAGAACCGTGAAATGTGCAGGACGGTATCCTTATCCAGCGAAGCTATCCACGAGGACAGCTCCCGCATTTCCTGCTCGGTGTCGTTCATCCCCGGGACTATCAGCGTCGTGAGTTCGACGTGGGCGGTCCTGTGGGCTTCCGTGATGAAGTCAAGCACCGTCCGGAGGTCGCCGCCAAGGATGTTTTTATAAGTATCGGCGCTGAAGGATTTAAGGTCGATGTTGAAAGCATCGATGTATGGGGCTATTTCCGCGAGAACGGAAAGCTCGGCGGTGCCGTTGGTGACAACGGCGTTTTTAAGCCCCTGCTCCCGGACCAGCTTTGCGGTGTCGCGGACGTACTCGTAGCCCACCAGCGGCTCGTTATAGGTAAAAGCCACGCCGATATTCCCGCGGGAGGCGTAAGCGGGCAGACAGCTCACCAGCTGCTCCGGGGAGACATAGTCAAGATGCTCCACCGAAAAGAGCGCTTCCTTGGACCAGGATATCTCGCTGTTCTGACAGAAGGGGCAGCGCAGATTGCAGCCGCAGCTGCTGACGGAAAGTATCATGGAGCCGGGATAAAACCGACTCAGAGGCTTTTTCTCGATAGGGTCAAAGCCGATGCAGGACAGTCTGCCGTAATTTTTGGCCACGACCTTTCCGTCACGGCATATTCTTGCTCCGCAGAAGCCGGTCTGACCCTCGCTAAGCTCGCAGTGCCGGAAGCACACCTCACATCTTGACATACCCTCACTCCTTGATAATCTGTCAGCTGCGGGACCCTTGATATGTTCCGCGTCGGTAGAGTTCTTTGTCGATGCCGTTCATCACGGAGAATTTGTTCAGGCTCCAGAGGGGAGCTATCAGGTCTTTGCGGGCGCCGTCGCCGGTGACGCGCTCAATGATGATCTCCGGCGGGAGCCGTTCTATCTGGTCGCAGACAAGGCCGATGTATTCTTCCTGCTCCATGGGCCGCACCTCGCTGCGCCCGTACATTTCCGCCAGCACTGTCCCGCGCAGGATGTGCAGCAGATGTATCTTGACCGCGTGGATGCCGAGACTTCCCACGGTCTCGGCGGTGCGGAGCATCATTTCCCGTGTCTCGCCGGGAAGGCCGTTGATGATATGGACGCAGACGTTTATCCCCCGCTCTTTCAGCAGTCCGAAGCCCCGGAGGAAATCTTCATAGGTGTGACAGCGGTTGCAGAGGGCCGCCGTTTCGTCAAAGATGCTTTGCAGGCCAAGCTCCACAGTCAGATAAGTCCTTTCGGAAAGCTCCGCCAGCATATCCGCCTTTTCCCCGTCGATGCAGTCAGCGCGGGTGGCGACGGCAAGGCCCACGGCATCCTCAAAGGCAAGAGCCCGTTCAAACATTGAACGGAGCATCGAAGTCTCGCCGTAGGTGTTGGACCCCGCCTGAAAGTAGGGGATGTATCTCCCCTCGGGCCACTTCTTATGCATGACCGTTTTGAGCTGTTCAAACTGCCTGCCTATGTCGTCGCAGGGGTCTCCGGCGAAATCTCCTCCGGCTTTGGCGGAGCAGAATATACAGCCTCCCCTGCCCTTGGTGCCGTCCCGGTTGGGACAGCCGAGATCGATATTCAGAGGTATCTTTATGACCTTCCCGCCGAAGCGCCTGCGAAGATAACTGCTGTATGTGAGATAGCGCTTGTTGTCGTCGGAGCCGGGGAAAGGGTTGGTGTCCCGCTGGGCCATTATTCCGTATCGTCCTGAGAGGACTCGTCCTCGGAGCTGTCCTCGGCGGTCTCGGAGGAGCTGTCCTCGGGAGGAGCGGTCTGCTTCGAGGTGTCCTCGGTAACCTGGCTGGACTCGGTGACGCTGGGCTTGGTCTCGGACTTGGTCTCCTTTGAAGTCTCCTTATGGGTCCAGGATGTGGGCTTTTCGGTGGTAGTGGAAGTCATAGCCGGAGAGGTGTTGTTGGTGGTGGTAGTTTCCTCCTCGGAGCTGTCGTCCTCGGTTGTTGTGGACTCGGTGGTGGTGGTGTGGTAGAACTTGGTGGAGTATTTCTCAAAAGTCCCGCTGGTGGTCTTGGACTTCTTCTCCTTTTCGTCCGCCTTATCGGTGCCGGAGGTGGTGACCTCCTTCTCGTCGTGGCCGCCCTTGGCGTCTCCGGAGCCGGTCACTTCGGGAACGGGCTCTTCCTTCTTCTCGTCGGGAGCCAGCACCTCCTCGTCGGGCTTGCCCTCGGTGATGCCGTAAAACCGGGAGATCTTGTCAGCCAGGGACTTTATCCCCTCGGGATAGGCGATAGAACCGTAATAGCGCTTGCTTATCTCGGCGGTATACTTGCCGTTTGCCAGCCTTTCAAGGCTGAACTTGTTGCCCTCGTCGCCGTAGCGCTTGCTGCTGGTCATGGAGATGAAATAAGCGGCACACCCGATCAGCACCACTGCCAGCACGATGACATTTATGAAAGTATATTTTTCGTCCAGCGAACGTCGGCTGAGTTCCTCGATAGCTTCCTCGCTCTCGGGGCATTCCTCGGGCATTTCGGGAGCGTCCTCGTACTCGCTGAGATCAACGTCTTTGATATTGTTATCCATGAAGCTCCCCTCCTTATCCGACCTTGTGAGCCGCCAGCGTGATGACGCTCATCAGAAGCATTGCCGCCAGCGCAGCCGTTCTGCCCACACGCATGATGCCCATTCCCTGGGGCGAGCTTTCCTCGATGCCCTTGACGCCCTTTTTGAGCAGGCTCTTCACAGGCACGCATACGCAGCAGAATCCGATGATGACAAGATACAGATTTTCCAGCAGCACCTTTTTCAGCGCCTTGGTGAGGATGTATTCATTCCCCGAGCCGAAGAGTGAGAGCAGCCAGCTCTTGTATTCTTCAAGGCCGCTGAAGCGTATAGCTCCCAGTATGACCGTAGCCAGCAGGAAAACATACAGCGCCTTCACCGCCGCGGGAATCTTCTTTTTGGCATTCTCCGGGACAAGCCTTTCGATCATCAGCACGGCGCCCAAAGCTATGCCCGCCGCCAGGAAGGGATAGCCGATCTTATACCACAATGCGATCAGCACGCAGCCGATCAGCGTGCATACTGCCGCAAAGAAATCGTTCCCCTTGGTGAACATCCGGAAGAAGTCCTCAAAGAGCCGGATAAGCGTGGTATTGGCGCTCTTGACAAAGCCTGTGAGCATATCCTTCACGGAAAGGTCGCGGTAGTTTTCTTCGTATTCAAAGCCTGCCAGCAGGCCGATGCCCTTGGCCATATCGCAGAGGGCGGTGAAGGTGAACCAGCACTCCCCGAAGTAGGCCAGCATACCGATCCAGCTGCCCGCAAGGGTGGTGTCCTTATGCTCGAGACCGGCGGTGGCTATCCTGCCGAAGGCGGGAGCCAGTATCACATACTTCGCCAGTCCCGCGACGAAGCGGTCGAGACCGTCCGAGAGCTTTTTCCCGGTGATGCTGCGCTTTCTGATCTGCGGCTCCATATCGCCGTAGCGCACCACGGGGCCCGCCATTACGAAATGGTAGGAGACCATATATGTAAGCAGGCAGAAGTAGTTCTTCTCCGCTTTGCAGCGTCCGCTGAAAACATCAAGGCTATAAGAAAATCCCTTGGCGGTGTACCATGCTGCTCCCATAGGGATGACCGCATCCTTCAGGTGGAAGACGCTGTCCTCCGGGAAGAGGGAGTTCTGCGCAAAGAGGATGAACAGCCCTATGTTCACGGCGCCGTCCAGTGCCAGCAGGGCTCCTGCGGCGGCGCGGCTGTTGACCCGCAGCTTCCCGATGCCCAGCCCGATCAGATACTCCGAGACCGAAGAGGCAAAGATAAGCAGGCACCACAAAGGCTTGCCCCAGCTGATGAAGGCAGCGGAGGTGATTATCAGTATAAGATTTTTATACTCGGCGCTGCGGTCCATGGACGAAAGCAGCACCGACACGGGCAGCACCCCTAAAAAGAAAAGCAGTTCGGAATAAACCAAATCAGAACCCCCGCATCATTGATCTTCGGACAGTTGTTTTTCCTCCGGGCGATAGGTCCGGCCTATAAAATTCTTGCATAGCCGGAGAAGGTCTTCGACGGCAAACAATTGACCAAAGTCTAAAAACAATTGCTTTTTGCTCTAATTATTTTAACACAATTCACAAATTTAAGCAAGTAAAATTATAAAGAAAATAAAACTTTTCATCAAATGAACACAAAAGGCTTTTCATTATGAATTATTTATGGTATAATATATATGCTTTTATTATATATGATTTTAATATGACTGCGGAAAAAAACGAATTCATCAGATGAAAATTATTCGTCTGCTCCGCGGCCTTCGGGAAGGAGCTGAAGAATATGGCATCTATACTTGTTACGGGTGCGAGCGGATTTATCGGGATGCAGCTGGTTGACTCGCTGCTCCGCAAGAAACACAGAATCTTCGGAACGGATAATACTCCCAACGGACAGATCGGCCTCGATCAGAACTATTCCTTCGTCCAGTGCGACCCCACGGATAAGGATTCGGTCTCGGGGATAATCTCCTCGAACAATATCGACACCGTTATACATCTTGCCAATTCTGTGGATAACGATCTTGATTCCTATATCACCGACAACGAGCTCAAACGCGCCAAGCTGACGGATAAGTATATCTACGAGGCGGCGGACAAATATGCCGTCAAGAACTTTATCCTGCTTTCCACCACCTATGTCTACGGTGCGCAGAAGGGCAGAGAACCTATCCGCGAGACCACTTCGGAAAAGGGCAGCACCAATTACTGCGAGCTCAAGCTGACCAGCGAGAAGTATCTGATGAAGGCCTTCAAGAAATCCGATACCGTTCCCGTTATCGCCAGAGTGGCCCCGATCTATACAGCGGAATATACTCAGAATCTCCGTGACCGCGTCTATGACACCAAGGACGACGTGGGCTATTTCTTCAACGACGGAAACTACGGCTTCTCCTTCTGCTGCCTATATAATTTCATAGACTTCTGCAAGGGCATCATCGCCGTCCCCTCGGGACGTTACGACGGCATCTATAACGTCTGCGATACCGAGATAATCACCGCCAAGCAGATACTCGACTACGAGCGCGATCATAACCGCATCGGCGCTATCGTGCAGAAAGCCTCGGGGTTCAGCCTCGGTTTCAATAAGGCCAAGGCCCGTACCGACTACCGCTATTTCGACCCCTCGGCTACTTTCCAGAACTGGCGCATAGACAATACCAAAGCCCGCCGTATCTGCCCGATGAAGTGGACCCTGTCCAATACAAAGTAAAGCAAAAACGAATTTTAAAGGAGCCTCACGGGCTCCTTTTTATTTTATGGTCATCCCTTTTACTTACCGAATTACAGATTGGCGCGGTGTTTGATATTTTCAAAAAACATATCTTTATCCGTATGAGGTGTACCCGAATTGCGCCGCCCGCGCTCGGGCTCAGTTGTGGGCTATCGCCAGTATCTCGCCTTTCTTGTCCTCGCTGCCCTGGGCCATGCTGATCTCCACGGTGTATTCCGTCTCGGACACCTGCATACCCAGCAGAGCGGTCTGCGGGTTGCCGAATCCCCCGCTGGTGACGGTCTTTATCTGCTTCTCGTCGTAAGGCTCACCGTCGCAGGTGATCTTCACCTTCAGATCTCCGAACTTGCCCGTCTTGACTTCCTTGTAGACCAGGTGGGCAAACTTCCCCTTGAACTTGAACACCAGCGGCTCGTTGCCGGTGTCGGGTTCGTAGGTCCAGCCGTTATTGAAATGCGCCACCGTGGAGCCTTCCTTCCAGCTTCCCAGGCTCACGGGCTCGATATCCCCGTTTTCAAGGAGCTTCATCCCTTGCTGGATCATCACGCTCATTCCCTGCGGGGGATAGGAGCGGGCTTCGGTCTCGGTGTCGGCGGCTTTGCCGAAATAGCTGTCGATCATCTCCGCCACAAGAGCGTGACCGGAGACGTTGGGGTGGGACTTGTCGTCGGAGAAATCCTCCCACTTCATCCTGCCGTTTTCAAACATGAACCGCAAGGCGTCACAGTAGGAGATCATGGGCAGTCCGTAGTATTCGCCTATGTTTTTCATATAGTCCTGGGCGGAGTAGTCATCGGCGGTGACGGAGAACAGCAGCACCGGCGCACAGTCGTGCTCCAGAAGCTCCCGGACTATGGACTCGTAGGAAGCTTGGCAGTCCTCGTTGGAGCTGTCGTTCACCGCAAACTCCACAAAGCAGATATCCGGCCCGTGAGAAAGGACATCTCTTTCAAGTCGGAGATTCCCGAGATAGGAAGGCGTCCCCGAGATGCCGGCGTTCACATAGCTGATGTTGTTTCCGCCGTCCTTGCCGAAGCGCTCTTTGAACTTGTCGAAGGAGACCTTTGCATAGCAAAGCTCGTCTCCGCCGCCCACGCCCTCGGTAATGGAGCCGCCCAGGTAGGCCACGGTGACCTTTTCGCCGGCTTTCGCCTTCTCGATCTTCCTGCGGACGGGGCCGGTGTCACCCAGCGTCACCAGAGACTTTTCTATCATCGCCCGATGCCACTCCTCGTCGGTCTCGGGGAGCTTTTCGGGAACGCTTTCAGCGATGCTCTCCGCCGCTGAGCTGACATCGGCCCTGCTCTCCGTGACAGACGAACTCTCCCCGCTTCCGCAGCCCGCAAGCAGGCAGACAGACATCACGATCGCAGCGGCGGCGGTCATCCTTTTCTTCATAAATGCCTCCCTTCCTTAACAGATAGGCCCTCCCGTCTCCGGAAGGGCCTGATAAATGTTCTGTGTAAATGTTATCAGTTGATAACAGCCTTCTCTGTATCCTTGTCGAACAGGTGGATCCTGTTGGGATCGAGAGCGATCTTGATCTCGTCCTGAGGACGGGCGGTGGATCTGGGCGATACTCTTGCGGTAAGAGGAATACCCTCGCAGGTGAGGTACAGATAGGTCTCTGCGCCCATCATTTCAGTTACTTCAACGGTAGCGTTTACGACGCCTGTTGTAGCGGAGGAGATGAACATCTCTTCGTCATGCAGGCACTCGGGACGGATACCGAGAACAACTTCCTGGTCTACCAGCGGCTCAAGGAGCTCTTCGTCTACCTTAGCCTCGGGAACCTCTACCTGATACTTAACGCCTCTGGAGGTCTTGGTATCCTCGGAACCGAACTCAACAACATATCTGCCGTTTACCTTGAGCAGCTTAGCGTCGATGAAGTTCATCTGAGGAGATCCGATGAAGCCTGCAACGAACTGGTTAACAGGGTTATTGTAAAGGTTTGTAGGAGTATCGATCTGCTGGATGTAACCGTCCTTCATAACAACGATACGGTCACCCATTGTCATAGCCTCGGTCTGGTCATGGGTTACATAGATGAATGTAGTACCCAGTTTCTTATGGAGCTTGGAGATCTCGGTTCTCATCTGAGCTCTCAGCTTGGCATCGAGGTTGGAAAGAGGCTCGTCGAGCAGGAACACCTGAGGCTCACGCACGATAGCACGGCCCAGCGCAACACGCTGTCTCTGACCGCCGGAGAGAGCCTTCGGCTTTCTGTCCAGCAGGTGAGCGATGTCAAGGATCCTTGCAGCTTCTTCAACTTTTCTTGCGATCTCGTCCTTGGGCACCTTGCGGAGCTTCAGGCCGAATGCCATGTTCTCAAAAACGGTCATGTGAGGATACAGAGCGTAGTTCTGGAAAACCATTGCGATATCTCTGTCCTTAGGGGCGATATCGTTAACGAGTCTGTCGCCGATATAGAGCTCGCCCTCGCTGATCTCCTCAAGACCTGCGATCATTCTGAGCGTTGTGGACTTACCGCAGCCGGAAGGACCTACCAGGATGATGAACTCCTTGTCCTTGATCTCGATATTGAAATCGGAAACTGCGATAACGCCGCCTGCATACTTCTTATAAATCTCCCTTAATGATACACTTGCCATGTTTATAAGAACCTCCTAATTTAAGTATTACTAATTTTACAAGATTAGCTGACAATACTATAATAGCAAATTTTTCAACTAAGCACAAGAGTTTTTTTAACTAAACTTTATTACAACTCTTTATAAATATTGACGAAAAAACGCCAAAGGCTGGATAATTTTGGAAATTAAAAATCTAACATGACAAAAGTTTTTCAACATCTTTGTGCAATATCTCCAAGCAGCCGCCCAGGGGGAGATTTTCGTCAAGCGCGAGTCTGCCGATACTTATACGTTTAAGTGAAGTCACCCTGTTGCCCACGGCTTCAAACATTCTTTTGACCTGGTGGAACTTCCCTTCGTGGATCGTAAGGGTACAGCGGAAGGGGTCCTCGGAGAGGGTGAGCTGAGCCGGCAGGCAGGTCTCGCCTCCGTCGATAGCAAGCCCCACGGCGAAGGCGGGGACCAGTTCCTCGGTGACGGGATAAGCGGTCCCCACCAGGTAAGTCTTGGGGACGTGGCTCTTCGGAGACAGCATTTTGTGGGCCAAAGCGCCGTCATCGGTGATGAGAACAAAGCCCTCGGTGTCCTTGTCAAGGCGTCCGGCGGGAAAAAGCCCCCGTCTGCGAAGTTCCGGCGGGATAAGCTCCAGCACGGTCTGCGAGAGGCCGTCCCGGGTGGCGCAGACTACGCCTTTCGGCTTGTTGAGCATGATGTAGATATGCTCCCGGTAGCCCACGGCCTCCCCTGAGACCCGGACCTCGTCGCCGGACTCGTTTATCTGAACGTCCGGCCGTCTGACGGTCTCGCCGTTGACGGTGACCTGTCCTTTGCGGCAAAGTTCCTTCACATCGCTGCGGGAAAGCTCCGCCTTCTGCGAAGCAATAAATCTGTCAAGACGCATATTCCGCACCTCCCTGTTAAGATAATACCACATTTTCCGCAGATTTTCAAGACCGGCGGCTTTGACAGCCGGTTCGGGATCAACGATCGCCCCGGACTGCAATAAAAGATATTGACTTTTTTTGAATAATGTATTATACTATAATAAGTGTAAAATGCCCTGCGCTTTGCAGAGGCATACGATCAACGGCAAAAGGCAAAGGAGTGACGGCAATGGGCAGAGCAGGACGCGGCGGCGGGAGCTTCGGCGGAGGCTCACGGGGCGGCGGCTTCGGCGGATCGAGGGGCTTCGGCTCCCATTCGGGAGGTTCGTCCCACAGGAGCAGCTTTTCAAGCAGTTCGCACCGCAGCAGCTATTCAAGCAGCTCGCACCATTCGAGCAGCTATTCAAGCAGCTCGCACCATTCGAGCAGCTATCACAGCCGATATAACGGCGGTCCCCGCTTTTATTATTTCGGCGGAACGAGATATTCCGGAAGCAGCGGCTATTCGGGCGGATATTCCAACACCCCGAAGAAATCGGGGACGTCCGTCTGGAAGAAGATCTGGCTGGTGATCCTCATACTTATCATTATCGGTGCGCTTCTCCCCGATGATAAAAACACTTCATCGGGCTCCGGCGGCGGGATAACCAAATCCACGGTCAACAGAGAGCGCTTCGACAGTTCGTCCTATCAGAAGTCGGATGTGTGGTACAGAGACGAGCTGAACTGGATAACGAATCCTACCACCCTCCACAGGGGTATGGAGCATTTTTACGACAAGACCGGCGTTCAGCCCTTCCTTTATATAACGGATGACGTGGGCACCAAGGGCTATGCTTCGGACAGCCAGCTCGAAAAGTTCGGCAACGAGATCTACGACAAGTATTTCGACGACGAGTGCCACCTGGTAGTGGTGTTCTACGAAAAGGATAAGAAATACCGCTCCTTCTATGTGACCGGCACCCAGGCCAAGACCGTCATCGACGACGAGGCCGGCGAGATACTGCTGGACTACATCGACCACTACTATTATTCCGATTACGAAGAAAGCGAGTTCTTCTCTCGGTCCTTCTCGGAGGCCGCCGACAGGATAATGAGAGTGACGCCCAACTACAAACCGGTGATCGCGATATTCGCCATCATCGCGGTGATAGTTGTGCTGCTGTTCAAGTGGTGGAAGAAAAAGAAACAGCATAAGCTGGACGAGATGAAGCAGGCAAAGGATATCCTCGATTCCGACCTCAACGAGTTCGGAGGCCCTGATTACACCGGATCCGGCTCTATGAGCGAGGCCGAGGCGCTGAAGAAAAAATATGACAGTAATTGATCCGGGCCGTGACCCGGATCCCGGACAGGTGATCTTATGGGATTGTTTGAAAAGCGTTCGGAAGCGGACGAGATAAAGGTCCAGCTGGCGGAGCTGGCAGTCAAGCTGGCTGATGTGAGAAAACAGGTGGGCCAGCTGAACGAGGAATATTCCCGTCTGGGGGAAGCCTGCGTTGAGGAGAAGTCCCAGTCGGACGAATACGAGAGCTATGCCAAGAAGGCGATAGCCGCGGGCAATCCCGACGATGCGAAGGTGTTCCTCGCCGAAAAGTACAAGCACGACCAGAGGCTGGCACAGTTCACCGAGCAGTTCACCGCCACGGCGGATACCCGGAAGAAGGCAATGGAGCTCCACGACAAAATGGTCCGGGAGATAAACGCCGCGAAAGCACGGCTGGCAGCCCTCGAAGCAAGGAATGCCGCCGCCGATGTCAGCATACACTATTCCAAGACGGCAGGCAGCAGCAAGTTCGACGAGAAGCTTTCCCAAATGGAAGCCGATGCCGATATGAAAGAGGCCTATTCGGACGCCAAGCGCTATGCCGACGATGATTGGGGGGACAGTAATGGCTTTTGAAATACTGAAAAAAGGCTCCTTCTGCTTTTGGGGAGACTGGTTCGGACGTCCGCTGGACAACTCACACATCTGCGTGAACGCCAGCCTTGAGGGCGATCTGCTCATGGCGGATTTCGCCGACGGCGAAAGTCTGACGGTCTACGGAGCGAAAGATATACTGTCGGACGAGGGAAAATTCTTCGTCACCGACGCGGAAATGATCGTCTGGGAGTGGAACCTCTACGACGAACCCGAGGGCGAGGATTCCCGGAGATTCATCGAATACAAGAAGCTCCCCGACGGACGCATCCGCAAGACCAGCGATCTCGGCAGCGGCATACCGCAGTTCATCGAGCCCGGCGGCGCCAAAGCCGTGGAAATGTACTGAAAGAAAGTCCGCACCTCTGCCTTTTCACGGCGGAGGTGCTTTTTTATGCGAATACGAAGGACGCCGAAAAGGTTTGTGTTCTTCCCGTGAAAGCATCCTTTACAGTTTTATTTTCTTATTGTCAGAATTTTTTTCGGTTATTATCATAGAGTTATCACATTCGGGGGTATAATTAGGTATAGAAACAAAAAAGAAACAGGTCCACGACCCGAACAGATAAATCCCCCAAGGAGGCATTATTATGGACAACTTCGGAAACAACGGCTACAACAGCTACAACGGACAGATGCACAGCGATTATCAGCCCGGCTCACAGCAGCAGGGATACGGATATTACGGCAGCTACCGTGATTACGGCACGGACAACGAGGTGGTATACAAGCCCGAAAAGAAGAAAAAGGGCAAGGGCAAAAAGATCCTCGCCGGATTCGTAGGCGTACTTACAGTCGCCGCCATCGGCGCCACATCCATCGTCGGATACAACCTTATCAAGGGCGACGGCTCCGTAAGCTCCGACGGAAAGAATTCCTCCGGCAGCGCTTCGGTTAAGGCTTCCGTTGCCACAGACAGCTCCGACGACAGCACCGCCGAGAGTTCGCAGGCCGAGGTCAGCAAAAAGGATATGCCTTCCATAGTTCAGCTGGCTTCTCCCGCAGATGCTATGAGCATCCCCGAGATAGTTGAGAAGAACACTCCCAGCGTGGTGGGCATCCAGTGCGTTGCCACCAACGGCGTTTTCATGGGCACAGGCATCATCATGAGCGAGGACGGCTACATCCTCACCAATGCACACGTTGTGGAGAACGCAAGATCGGTATCCGTAAAGCTGCCCAGCAGCTATGCGGACAGCAGCGACACCACCGACGAGGAGCTCACCTTTGACGCCAAGATCATCGGCACCGACAATCAGTCGGATATTGCAGTGCTGAAAATCAACAAGACAGGTCTTACCAAGGCCGAGTTCGGCAAAAGCTCGGATGTCAAGGTCGGTGAGGTGGCTATCGTCATCGGCAACCCCCTGAGCATGGAGCTGGCAAACTCTGTTACCGCAGGCATCATTTCCTCCCTCAACCGCACTATCACCATTGAGGACAGGACCATGAACTATATGCAGACAGACGCCTCTATCAACAGCGGCAACTCAGGCGGTCCGCTCATCAACGCTTACGGTCAGGTAATAGGTATCGCTTCTGCGGCCGTTACCAAGAGCTACGGCGAGGGCATCGGCTTTGCGATCCCCATAGACGAGGCTATCCCCATTATTGAGGACCTTATCAAGAACG
The DNA here is from genome assembly GCA_900104495.1 of Ruminococcaceae bacterium FB2012. Classification (GTDB taxonomy): domain Bacteria; phylum Bacillota; class Clostridia; order Oscillospirales; family Ruminococcaceae; genus FB2012. The sequence continues at coordinate 316,687 of FMXS01000003.1, forward strand.
GCCGTGTCACCGGCAGACCTACTCTCGGCGTTTCGGGCGAGAATATCTCGGATATCTACTCCAAGTACTACAACATCCCCAAGGGCTTCAGAGTCAAGGTGGTAAATGCTGACAGCGCCGCCGAGGAAGCCGGCATCAAGGTAAACGATATAATCATCGGCATCGAGGGCAAGCTCATCGAGTCCATCGAGGAGTTCAACTCCATCAAGAACCAGCACAAGGCCGGCGAGACCGTGAAGATCTCGGTATACAGAAACGGCGAGATAATCGACCTTGACGTAACTCTCAAAGAGGCTGCGAATGAAGACGAGTCCGCTGAAAAGCAGGCCCAGAACGACGACGATCTGTATGACAGATACCGCGATTTCTTCAACCAGTTCTATTGATACGATCTCTTCCAATTTTCATATTCTTTTACTTCTCGAAAGAGGCTGCCCCCGCAAAGGGCAGCCTCTTTTGATGTTCCGAAATATCTGCGGTATGCGGAAGGGCCGTTTGGCTTAAAGCTTCCAGCTTACCGCTTTCTTTCTGTCCTCTACGAAGGTGCGGTAGATGCCTTCCTGCTTCATCAGCTCGGGGTGTGTTCCCTGCTGGACTATCCTGCCTCCGTCGATGACGATGATCTGATCGGCGTGTTCGACGGTCTTTAACCTGTGAGCGATCATAATTACCGTCTTTTCCCTGGTCAGCTCCTCGATAGCCCCGGTGAGCTCGGCTTCGTTTTCGGGATCCACGTTGGCGGTGGCTTCGTCAAGAATGATGATCGGGGCGTTTTTCATTATCGCCCTCGCTATGGAGATGCGCTGCTTCTCGCCGCCGGAAAGACTTGCTCCGCCCTCTCCGATGACGGTATCGTAGCCCTGGGGAAGGCTCATGATGAAGTCGTGGCAGCGAGCCTTCTTCGCCGCTTCGATGACCTTGTCCATGCCCGCTTCCGGGGAGCCGAATCGGATGTTGTTGGCCACCGTGTCCTCAAAGAGGTAGACCCGCTGGAACACAAAGCTGAAATTACGCATAAGGCTGTCAAAGCTGTACTCCTTTACGTTCCGTCCGCCGAGGGTGACTTCGCCGCCGTCCACGTCCCAGAAACGGGCCATAAGGCTGGTGAGGGTGGTCTTGCCTCCGCCGGAGGGACCAACTATCGCAGTGGATGTCTTTTCGGGAATTTTCAGATCAACGCCGTTGATGATCGTTTTGTTCTCGTAGGCAAAGCTGACGTTTTTCAGCTCAATGTCGCGGCTCACGGGCTCGATGTCCTCGCCGTCGATGTCCATTTCGGGAATGGAAAGTATCTCGTTGGCCTGGTCCACGCACAAGCCCACGGAGCGTATCAGCGCGGAGAATCCCGCCATAACGTCAAGGCTCTCGTAGACCATAAAGGAGCTTATCATCATCATTATGCAGTAAAGCAGGCTCAGACTGCCGTCAATGCAGAAATACACCGAAGCGGCACACATCACAACGCCCGTCAGCTTGGTGACGATCTCCTGCAAACCGATAAAGGGGATGACGTCAAATTCAAGGTGAGTGTCGCCGTACTGCTTGGCGCGGATAGCTTTTTCCAGCTTCTTTGCCCGGCTCTCGGTGAGGTTGTAGTTCTTGACCTCTGCAATGCCCTGAATGAACTCTATGACCGCCGCCACTAGATCGTTTGCGGCCTTCTGCTGAATGGGGGCGCCCTTGCGGGTCTTTCTCTGCATAGCGGAATTGATAAAAGCGTAAACGGCTATCCCCGCCGTGAGTATCAGTCCGATGCGCCAGTCAAAGACATAGACAAACGCCGTGATGACGAATGTGGTAAGTATGCCTTGTGTGGTGAGCATAACGACTCTCGTGGCAACATCCGATAGATTTTCCATCGTGTTGGTGGTGACGCTGGTGATGTGCCCCAGGCTGTTGTCGTTGAAGTAGCCCATAGGCAGATACCGAAGATGCTCGGCGATCTCTATGCGCTTGCCGGCACAGCAGTGATAGCCCGCTTCGGTCTGGAGCATGGTTGTTTTCAGATTGATAAGAAGCTGTCCCAGCACCGAAGCTCCGAGGATAGCCAGCGCAATCCAGATGTTTTTGTCCGACATATCCTTGTCGATGATGCCCATGACTATCACCGCGATAGCGGAGATCCTAAGTGCGGCGAACACCGCCCTTACCACGCCGAGACCGATAGCTATATACAGCTTTCTGCGGTCTCCGGCATTGCAGAAATCAAAGAAACGTTTAAGCGCAGCAAACATTATACATCCTCCTTTACCGAAATATGAGCGTTCCACATCTGCCTGTAAAGTTCACAGCTTTCAAGCAGTTCTTCCTGCGTGCCCGAAGCCTCAGCTTTTCCGTCATTGATGACGGTTATACGATCCGCCGAGGCTATGGTGGAGAGCCTGTGAGCAATGACCAGCAGAGTTTTGCCCTGTACCAGCCTTGCCACCGAGGACTGCACAAGAGCTTCGTTCTCGGGGTCGGTGTAGGCGGTGGCTTCGTCGAGGATTACTATGGGAGCGTTTTTCAGCATCGCCCTTGCTATGGAGATGCGCTGTCTTTCGCCGCCGGAGAGATGCCCTCCCGCGCCGCCGACCACGGTATCATAACCCTTTTCAAGACCCATGATGAATTCGTGACAGCCGCAGGCTTTGGCGGCGTTTATAACATCCTCGTCCGAAGCGCCGGGATCGCCCATCCGGATGTTGTCCATTACCGTTTCGTCAAAGAGGTAGTTGTCCTGGGAAACGTAGGCAATGTATTTGTTATACTCTGTAAGCGGGATGTTTTTGATATCCACGCCGCCGAGAGTTATGCTTCCCGAGCCAACGTCCCAGAAGGAGGCTATCAGCTTGGCAACGGTGGATTTGCCCGAGCCCGAGGGTCCCACCAGCGCATTGACGGTCCCCTGCTTTATTTCAAGGCTGATGCCGTGGAGTATCTCCGTGTCCTTGTAGCCGAAGTGAACGTCTTTCAGCAGGATGTCGGTGCCTTTCGGCTTCTCTTTCAGCGTGTCGGGACGGATAAGCTCCTCCCGTTCCAGTATCTCCGTGGCTTCGCCGATGATCGTCCCCATTTTGGCGATGCCGTCCCAGTAGGAGGCAATTGTCATAAAGGGCGAAACAAGGCCGAGGGACAGTATTATCAGCATAAGCAGGTCGCTGCCGGTGACGGTCCCGTTCATGTAGGCTCTTGCTCCGAAGGGCAGCAGGCCCAGCAGGAAGTAGGGCATTAACAGCAGCGCGATGTTCTGCCAGAGGTTGCAGCGGCGCATCCAGTCGATGAAGCAGTCGGCGCCCTCCTTGGCGGCGATGACGAACTTGTCGTAGCTGGTCTTGGACTTGCCGAAAGCCTTGATGACTTCTATCCCGTTGATGTACTCAACAGCGGTGTCGTTGAGGCGCTTGGTCTTGACGAGAGTGTTTTCATAGCTCTCCTTGCTGCCGATCATCATCAGCGAGAAGAAGAATATCCCGACGGGGACGCATACCAGCGAGATCAGCGTAAGCTTAACGTTTATCGTCATCATATAGACTATAAGCGCTATGGGCACAAAGGCGTTTGACACCACCTCGGGGACGATGTGGGCAAGTGTGGTCTCAATGGAATCCACCCGCTCGCAGATGATGTTCTTGTATGTTCCGCTGGACTGTTCCAGCACCGAACCCAAAGGTATGCGCGACAGCTTCACCGTCAGCCTGCGGCGGATGTTCGCCAGCACCTCAAAGGTGGCCGCGTGGGAGAGCGTGGTAGAAATGCTGTGCAGCACTCTGCAAAGCACCCAGAACAGCCCCATCATCAGCATATCCTTGGTGAAGTCGGACATGGAGGGCTTCCGGCCGGTCTCGTGGAGGTCCAGCAGTCTTTTCACGATATCCGCCATATACACATAGGGCAGTATCCCGCAGACCACTTTGCCGAAGGCGAATATCACGCTCAGGATGTAGTTCGGCTTCTTCTGCCCCGCGAATTCCAGCACCCAGCTTACGGTGCTTCGCTTCTTCTTTTCTTCTTTGGACATTATCATCCTCACCTTTCTATATAGTTAGCTATTGCTAACTCCTGTTCAAAAAATAACGGCATCAAATGCCGAGTATTTTTTTCCACCCTGCCGAGAAGAAGGCATCGAGAGTCTGCGCGTAGTGCATTGCCTCCTCACGGGAGAAACCGTGGATGACCGCCTCGAACAGCGCCGAAACGTTTGCCGTCACCAGCATATGGAACTCCTGCGGGGCGGGCTCTTTTACGGTCATGCCGTACTCCTTCATCCGCTGAAAATAATCGAGGGTGGAGCGTTCCTCCAGCAGCGCCATATCGTGGATAAAGCTCTCGTACCGCGTCCCCCGGGAGCAGCAGATCAGCAGCCGGAACTCCTCAAAGTGGTCGTAGATGAAGCTCATCAGCCACCTGGTCTCGCTTTCGCTCTCGCTCCAGAGCTTCTGAACGTCGCCGCACTTCATCACTTCGTAACCCCGGTCACAGAACTCCTTGTACTTGGTCATAAGCTCCTTCACCGTGGGCTCCACGAGAGCGGAGAACATTTCCTCCTTACCGGAGAAGTGACGGTACAGCGCCCCCACCGTCAGCCCTACCTCGGCGGCTATCCTGCGCATCGACGCGCTTTCAAAGCCGTGCTCCGAGAACTCTGCCACGGCGGCCTTTATTATTTTTTCGTGCATCCCGGATTTGTCCTTGGGCATCAAATCACCTTCTTCGGTAAACAGTGTTCACTTACATTTGTGATAATATCACATCCGGCGGCGGTTGTCAAGATAAGTGAACAGTGTTTACAATAAATTCACAAAGGAACGGTCAGAGGTTTTTTCGGTTTTGCTATTGACAAGTCCCGTACATTGTGATATTATATTATTGTTAGCAAGCGCTAACGTATATTTTTGCCCAAAAGTTAGCCATAGCTAACTATTTTGATACGAAAGGACGGATCACTATGATCGGAGTAAAACACACGGCACTGTTCCTGGGAGGGCTTTTATTCGGTACGGCAGGCGTAAAGCTGCTGAAAAGCCGCGACGCAAGGAAGGTTTACGTTCACGGCACCGCCGCCGCGATGCGCGCCAAGGACAGCGTTATGAAGGACGTCACCAAGCTGCGTGAAAACTGCGGAGACATCGCCGCCGAGGCAAGAGAGCTCAACGTAAAGAAGCGTGCCGAACAGAAAGCGGAAGCTGAGATCATCGAGGACGAGGGAGCCGGTGAGGAATGAAATGTCAGATCCTGCATGAGTGCAGAGGGCGCATAAGGGTACATATCCTGAACGGCGAGATGACGCTGCATCAGGCGGACATCCTCGAATACTATCTGCGCTCAAAGCCCTTTACCGAACGGGTGAAGGTGTACGACCGCACCGGGGACGCAGTAGTGTGGTACTGCGGCGACAGGAGCCTTGTCATCAAGGCGCTGGCACGGTTTTCCTACAACGACAAACAGGCTGCCGCTCTTGTCCCGGAGCATACCGGCCGGGAGCTTGACCGTGACTTTGAGGAAAAACTCTCGGGAATGATAATCAAGCGCACGGTCCGCAGATTGCTGCTGCCGCGGCCCGTAAGGTTCGTGCTGTCGGTGCTCCACGCTTTGAAATACGTCCGGGAGGCGCTGGCTTCTCTGGCAAAGGGCAGGCTGGAGGTGTCGGTCCTGGATGCCACGGCGATAACCGTTTCCCTTATCCGGCGGGAGCAGAAAACCGCCGCTTCGGTGATGTTCATGCTGGGCCTCGGCGAGCTTCTTGAGGACTGGACCCGCCGCAAGTCCATAGACGAGCTGGCGGGAGTAATGTCTTTGGGTGTGGAGAAGGTCTGGCTCCGCAAGGACGGCACCGACGTGCTTGTCCGGGTGAAGGAGATACGGGAGGGCGACGAAGTCGTGGTCCGCACCGGCAGCATGATACCGCTGGACGGCGTCATCACCGAGGGCGAAGCGGCGATAAATCAGTCCTCGCTGACAGGCGAGAGCCTGCCCGTACACAAGAGCGCAGGCAGCTATGTCTACGCGGGAACGGTCATCGAGGACGGCAGCTGCGTCATCCGGGTGGACAAGGTCTCCGGCAGCGGCAAGTACGACAGGATAGTCAAAATGATAGAGGAAAGCGAAAAGCTGAAATCCCAGGCCGAGAGCAAGGCCTCCCACCTTGCGGACAAGCTGGTCCCCTTCTGTCTCGGCGGTACACTGCTGACCTATCTGCTGACCCGAAACGCCACAAAAGCGATCTCCATACTTATGGTGGATTTCTCCTGCGCTCTGAAGCTGGCAATGCCAATTTCGGTCATCTCCGCCATGCGGGAGTGCGGACAGCACGGCATCACTGTCAAAGGGGGCAAGTTCCTTGAAGCGGTCTCCGAGGCGGACACGGTGGTCTTCGACAAGACAGGCACGCTGACCCATTCAACTCCCCGCGTGGCAAAGATCGTCACCTTCGGGAAGATCTCCGAGGAGGAAGCTCTGCGGCTGGCGGCCTGCCTGGAGGAGCATTTTCCCCATTCAATTGCCAACGCAGTGGTTGAGGAGGCAAAGCAAAGAGGCCTCGACCACGAAGAGCGGCACTCCACCGTGGAATATGTGGTCGCTCACGGCATTTCCAGCACTATCGACGGCAAGAAGGCGGTCATAGGCAGTTATCATTTTGTCTTTGAGGACGAGGGATGCACCGTCCCCAAGCGGGAGCAGAAGAAGTTCGACTCCCTGCCGGACGGATATTCGCATCTGTATCTTGCGGTGGGCGGAAAGCTCACGGCAGTCATCTGCATCGAGGACCCTCTCCGTGACGAAGCGCGGGAGGTCATCGGAAGGCTGAAAGCTCTCGGCATAGGCAAGGCGGTGATGATGACCGGCGACAGCGAACGCACGGCGCGTTCCGTGGCGGCGGCGGTAGGCGTGGACGATCTTCATTACGAAGTTCTCCCCGAGGACAAGGCGGCTTTCATCAAGGAAGAGCACCGTTTAGGCAGGCGGGTCATCATGGTGGGAGACGGAGTCAACGACTCGCCGGCGCTGTCCGAATCCGACGCGGGGATAGCCATAAGCTCCGGGGCGGCGATAGCCCGTGAGATCGCGGACATAACGATCTCGGCGGAGGATCTTTACTGTCTGCTGACTCTGAAAGAGATCAGCGACGGACTGATGAAGCGCATCTCCGCCAATTACAGGACGATCATCGGATTCAACGCTCTGCTGATGCTTTCGGGGGCGGCGGGGATCATCACGCCGACGGTCTCGGCGTTCCTGCACAATTCCTCCACGCTGGCGATAGCCCTGGCGAGTATGCGCAACTACCTTCCCGGAGAATCGGAAAAAAAGAATAAATAATAAAGAAAAAAGAATAAAGAATAATTAAGGAGTGCGCATACGCGCACGGATCTCAATGATCATCGCCGTAAGGCGATCCCTTAATTATTCTTTATTCTTTATTATTTATAATTCGGTTCAGTCCATAGCCTTCTTTATTGCGGCGAGGAGCTCGTCGTAGGTCTCGAAGGCGGGGATGTCCGGGTTCTCGGCCTTGATGGAGTCGGTGCTCTTGAAGAGGAAGCCGGCCTTGCTGGCGCGGATCATGCCAAGGTCGTTATGGCTGTCGCCGGAGGCGATAGTTTCAAATCCAACCGACTGGAGAGCCTTGACGGTGGTGTACTTGGACTTCTCCACTCTCATCTTATAGCCGGTGATCTCGCCGTCGGGAGCGACTTCAAGGGTGTTGCAGAAGATAGTGGGCATACCCAGCTTCTTCATAAGAGGGCCTGCGAACTGGGTGAAGGTGTCGCTGAGGATGATGACCTGGCAGCAGCTTCTCAGCTCGTCGAGAAACTCCTTGGCGCCGGGCATGGGGTCTATCTTTGCGATAGTCTCCTGGATCTCCTTGAGGCCGAGCCCGTGCTCCTTGAGGATATTGATGCGGTATTTCATCAGCTTATCGTAATCGGGCTCGTCGCGGGTGGTCCTTTTCAGCTCGGGGATGCCGCTTGCCTCGGCAAAAGCGATCCAGATCTCGGGCACGAGAACTCCTTCAAGATCGAGACAGGTAATATACATGGCCATAACAGATTCCTCCGTTTCTAAAAATTTACACAATGATTATAGCACATATGCCTAAAAAAAACAACAGGTTTTTGTGAACTTTTCTTGCCTGTCCGGCAGGACGGAGAGGGGTTTACGCGGCTTCTGTTCATTACGATAAAAAATAAAGCCTGCGGGATAATTTTTTTTATAAAAAGTGATGACAAACGTCCTCGGATGTGGTATAATGTTTTTAAGAGTATCTTCTTGTAAAACCTACTTATAAAGTCTATCATTTACCGAAAGGAAACAGTGCCATGAAACACGAAGTAACAGTCAGGATATTCAACCGCGATTACAGGCTGCTGACCGACGAGACCGCCGAGTACACCCACGATCTTGCGGCGGCTCTCAACCGCCGGATGGCGGAGCTGCTCAACGGCAAATCCACACTTACTCCCCAGGACGGTGCCGCGCTGATCGCCCTGGAGGCCTGCGACGATCTGTTCAAGACCAGGAGCAATTTTGAGAACGTCCGCAAGCAGATCACGGTATATTTCGACGAAGCAACGGCGGCCAAGGCGCGTGCGGAGGCAGCCGAGAAGAAGTGCGCCGAGCTGAAGGCCGCCTACGAAAAGGAAACAGCGGAGATCAAGGCCGCTTCCGACAAGGAGATCGCCGAACTTAAAGCGAAGGTGGAGCAGCTCCAAAAGGAAGTTTCGCTGCGCAAGTCCTTTGCAGCAGAGGATAACGACACGGCCGAGGACATGATCGCCAAGGATATATCCAAGGCTTTGGGCGGTGCGGGAACTCCGCCGAAATACGGTTTCAGAAAGTGACCGAGATACTTGCGCCCTGCGGCTCCCCGGAGGTGCTGACGGCGGCTCTGAGAACGGGCTGCACGGCGGTATACCTGGGCGGCGAGGCTTTTTCCGCCCGGGCGAATGCAAAGAACTTTTCCCGTGAGGAACTGGCGGAGGCCGTGAGGCTTTGTCATATACGCGGGGTGAAGGTATACCAGGCGATAAACACGGTCATCACCGACAGGGAACTGTCCGAGTGCGCCGAGGCCGTAAAGGCGGCCTGCGAGCTGGGAATCGACGGTTTGATAACTCAGGATCTCGCGGTGGCGGAGATCGTGAAGAACTGCTGCCCCGGGCTGGAGATCCACGCATCCACGCAAATGACGCTCCACACGGCGGAGGGCTTTCTGTTTGCAAAAGAACTGGGATTCTCCCGGGCGGTGGCCTCGCGGGAACTGCCGGAGAGCATCCTGCGGGAACTCTGCGCTCTGCCGATAGAATGCGAGGTCTTTGTTCACGGGGCCTTGTGTATGTCGGTGTCGGGTCAGTGCTATATGTCTGCGGTGATCGGCTCCCGGAGCGCCAACAGAGGGAAGTGCGCGCAGGCGTGCAGACTGCCTGTCTCGGCCGTTAATAACGGCCGAAACACCTACGCTCTCTCGCTGAAAGATATGTCCCACCTTCCTCACCTGCGCGAACTTGAAGCTATGGGCGCGGCCTCGCTGAAGATCGAAGGCCGAATGAAGCGCCCGGAGTATGTGGCGGCAGCGGTGAACGCGGTCCGTTCGGAGCTGGAAGGCAAGGATTACGACACTTCCCTGCTGGAAGGCATCTTCTCGCGGTCGGGCTTCACCGACGGCTACTATACCGGCAGACCGGGCCGGGAGATGTTCGGTCACCGCAGCAAGGACGACGTTGAGGCCTCAGCGGGGGCGATACCCGCGCTGCACGAGCTTTACAGGCACGAGTTCAAGCGCTCGGAGATATGCATGAAGGTAAGTATCAAAGAGGGCGAAAAGGTCACCGCCTCTGCGTCCGACGAGAACGGCATCACGGCGGAGGTCTCCGGAGGCGAGCCGCAAAAGGCCCGTACAAAAGCCGCCGACAAAGAGTACCTCGTCAGACAGTTCTCAAAACTGGGGGACACGGTCTATACCCTCAAAGAGCTTGACTGCGAGATCGGTGAGGGAATGACTCTCCCGGCGGGAGAGCTTTCGTCCCTGCGGCGGGAGCTTTGCTCGGAGCTGGACGAAAAAAGATACGAATACTTCACCCGCAGGCCGAAGTTCACCGAAAGGGACTTTGAACTTGCCAAGCCGGAAAAGGCAAAGCAGTGCGGTCTGAGGATATATATAAACAACAGGGAGCAGCTTTCTCAGCTGGAACTTTCCGGCGTTGAAATGATCTGCGCCGGAATGAAGCTGTCGGAGGAACTGCTTCGGGAGGGCTTCGACAGAGAAAAGCTCTGCGCGGTGATGCCCCGCTTCACCTTCGACGAGAAGCGGGATGTCTACCGGCTGGAAAAGCTGGCGGAGCAGGGGCTTTCCCATATCGAATGCACAAATTACGCACATATTCGCATCGGGCGAAGGCTGGGGATGAAGCTCCACGGGGGCTTCGGGCTGAACGTGACCAATACTTTGGCCCTCCGGGCCCTGCGGAAAGCGGGACTGACCGACTGCACCGTTTCCTTCGAGCTGAAAGCCTCGGAGATCGCTGCCCTCGGCGCGGAGCTGGATTTCGGCTTCCTCGGGTACGGGCGGCTGCCGATGATGCTCACCGCCAACTGCCCCATAGCGGCTCAGCGGGGCTGCAAGGGCTGCACCGGTGCGGTGTACGACCGCACGGGACGGCGTATGCCCGTGAAATGCTCCCGCGGGCAGGGATATGTCGAGATACTCAACTCGGATATCCTGCATATCGGCGACAGGCTTGGAAACTTCCCTTCCGCGAAGTTCGTGAGCCTGGCATTTTACGAAGAGGATCCCCGTAAAGTCCGTGAAACTGCGGAGGCCTTCCGGAAGGGCATCCGTCCGGAGGGCGAGGGCTTTACAAAGGGGCTGTATTTCCGCGGTGTAAAATGACGTAGGCAGCACCGCACAACGGTATTGCCTATGCTATCTTCCGAAAGGGGCGAGAGGATGGAAACAGTCGGTCTGCGGGAACGTCTGCGGGAATTTTTAAAGCACAGACAGCATCCCGTGAAGATCCTGGGCTACACCTCAAAGACCCTTTGGCTGCTGCTCATACCCATAGCAAAGAATCTTGTTGCCTCGAATTTCGACATTCAGGGCTGGCTGAGGACCTACTGGCTGGACCTGTTCACGGTACTGGCCGTGGTGGCCTTTGCGGTGTTCCGCTGGCTGTTCGTGTACTACGAGATCGGAGAAAAGTCCATTACCGCCCATACGGGTCCCTTCGGACTGTCCTGCACCACAGTCTGCTTCAGCGAGATCTCGGCGATGCGGGTGGAGCAGGGAGTCGTTTACCGTTCGGTGCAGGCAAGCACCATGTACCTTGAAACTCAGGCAAGAAGCCTCCGGCGAAGCGAGATCAAGCTGGTGATCTCGGAGAAGAACGTGGAGGAGATCTTCGCGCTTATCTCCTCGCGCAGCGAGGGACAGCCGAGGTTCACGGTACAGTCCAAAAACCGTCTGGTGCTGATCTACTCGGTGATGTTCTCGTCCTTTTTCTCGGGGCTGGCGATCTTCGGAACGCTGATCTGGCAGATCTCACGGACCTTCGGCAAAAAGCCGAACGATCTGGCGGACCAGTTCAACAGCGGTCTTCAGAAGGTGGATCAGCAGACCCTTAACCTGTCCCGGACCGTTCCGAGGATGATCTTTATCGTCGTGGCGGCGGTGGTGCTGGGTTGGATGATCTCCTTTGTCAACAACCTGCTGGATCACTGGAACTTTGAAGCCGCCCGGAGGGGAAATTCACAGCTTTTGGTTCGGTCGGGGAAGTACAAGCGCAACCGCAGCGTCCTCAACCGGGAGCAGATAAACTACTACGAGATAAGGCAGTCGCTTTTTATGAAGCTGGCGCGGATAAGCTCCGTGCGGATACAGTGCAGCGGCTTCGGCAGGAAAAAGCGGGATACTGCCGTGCTGATACCAATGACAAGAAACAGCGAGACTGCCGCCTCTCTCCGGCTGCTGGAGCCGGACCTCGGACGGCAGCGCGAACAGCTCCGGCCCTCGAAGAAGTCCTTTTGGGGCTTCGTGGGAGTGCCCTTCGGGCTGTGCTTCCTTCCCTTCATCGGCGGGTCGGCAGTGAAGCTGTTCACCGAAAACACCGACAGCGAGATAAACTATTTCATCGTTCTGCTGACACTGCCGCTGATATGGTACACGGTGGTGCAGGGCTTCGCCCACAGGCACACCGCCTTCGGAATGACGGATGACACCTGCACCCTCTGCTGCTGTCCGCTGTTCAGATTCAAAAAGATAATCATACCGATGAAGAACGTGACTATGGTACAGGTGCGGCAGAGCCCCATAGAGCGCGCCTTCGGAAGCTGCACCGTGGCGGTGTGGCCGGACTGCGAAGTCAGAAAGCCGCACAAGGTCCCGAGGCTTTCCTATAAGGAAGTCTGCGGGCTGCTGAGCAAATATGTGAACGTGTCGTTTGCAGAAGAAAATCAGACCCGGGGAGGTTTTGAGATTGAGCAAGTTTGACGCCGGCATGGAGTCGATGCTGGACACCTTTGTGTTTGAGTCCACCGAACTGCTGGAAAATCTTGACGAGATACTGATGCGCACCGAGAACAGCGAGCTGGGCCCGGACGACATCGCGGAGATCTTCCGCGTCATGCATACGATAAAGGGCTCGTCGGCTATGATGGGCTTGAAAAATATGTCCGAGCTGGCCCATGCGGTGGAGGACATCTATTTCGTCATACGCGAAAATCCCGAGCTGGAATGCGACAAGGCACAGCTTTACGAGCTTTCCTTCACCACCTCGGACTATCTGAAAAACGAGATCGAGAACCTGAACGACGACTCCGTCCCGCTGACGGATTTCTCCGAGTTCATCCAAAGGCTCCACGGCTTTGCCAAGTATCTCACCGATCTGTCCAAGGGCGAAGCGGCGGCTCCGCCTTCGGCGGGAAAGGCTTTGGAGATCTTCGCTCCCGACGAGCCCGACGAGCTGCGGACGGTGAAGATCGGCTTCTCCGAAAGCTGCATGATGCCCTCCATAAGGGCTATGGTGCTGATGAATTCCGTGGGAGCCGAGGCGGAGGTGGTCTCCACTATCCCTGCCGACCTTGAATCCGACAGCGCCGACGACGACATCAAGGCCAACGGCTTCTATATCAAGCTGCTCTGCGACGATATGGACAAGGTCCTTTCGGTGCTGAAAGACGGCGTGGACGTTGAGTCCGCCGAGGAGGTCAAGCGGCAGGCATCCGCTGCTCCCGCTGCCGAAAAGAAGGCTCCCGCTCTGCCCGCAGGCTCCGCCGAAGAGGGCGTGAGCACCTATCTCGTGCGGTTTGAAGAGGGCTGTCTGATGCCCGCTATAAGGGCAATGGTGCTGGTGAACTCCTTAGCCAAAGAGGGCGAGCTGGTAAGGACGGTCCCGGATAATCTTGAAAAGGACGAAGCGGAAGAGGAGATCGTAAAGAACGGCTTCCGCATCGAGATAAAGGCCAAGGACCCCGACGGGGTGCTGGCAATACTCAAGGACGGCCTGAACGTCCTCACCGCGGACAAGCTGGAGCCTCCCAAGGCCCAGGCTGCCGAAGAAAAAACGGAGGCTGCCGCGCCGGCGGCTCAGGCGGCACCGGCAAAGGCGGCTCCCGGCGCTCCCAAGAAGGACGCGGGGGCTCACGGCGGCGGCAGCATAATCTCCGTAAAGCTGGAAAAGCTGGACAGACTCCTTGATCTGGTGGCGGAGATAGTTATTACCGAATCCGGCGTCACTTCAAGCCCGGACCTCAAAGAGTTTTCCGGCAGTCTGGACAGGTTCCAGAAGTCGGCCCGCGAGCTGAAAAAGCTGACGGACGAGCTCCAGGACGTGGTAATGTCCATACGAATGGTGCCTGTGCAGACGGCCTTCCAGAAGATGAGCCGCGTCGTCCGGGATATGAACAAGACCCTCGGCAAGAACGTGAATCTTGTTTTTGTGGGTGCCGAGACCGAAGCCGACAAGTCGGTGGTGGATATTCTCGGAGACCCGCTGATGCATATTGTCAGAAATGCCGTGGACCACGGCATCGAGACCCCGGAGGAGCGTGCGGCGGCAGGCAAGACCGAGCCCGCCACGGTGACTCTTTCCGCGGGCTATGAAAGCGGAGAAGTTGTTATCTCCTGCGAGGACAACGGCGCGGGCATGGACCCCAAAAAGCTGCTGGCCAAGGCCAGGAAGAACGGCATCCTCACCAAGCCGGAGAGCGAATACACCGATGCGGAATGCTATCAGCTGATAATGACCGCCGGTTTCTCCACCAACGAGACCGTCACCGAGTATTCGGGTCGGGGCGTTGGCATGGACGTGGTGAGAAAGAACATCGAGACCGTGGGCGGCAAGATGTCCATTGACTCCGAACTGGGACGGGGCTCCAAGTTCACCATACGCATACCGCTGTCGCTGTCTATCATCGACGTCCTTGACGTCAAGGCCAACGGCGCGGAGCTTTCGGTGCCGGTGTCGTCGGTGCGGGAGATATTCAGAGTCGAGCCGGGACAGCTCATAACCGATCCCGGCGGAACGGAGCTTGTTATGGTGCGGGAGAAGTGCCTGCGTGTCATCCGGCTGGCGGACGCCTTCGAGCTGGAGGGCGAGCGCATCCCGCTGACCGAAGGGATAATGCTCTACTGCGCCGAAGGCGACAGGGAAGCTGTCATCTTCGCCGACGAGCTGACCAGCGATCAGCAGGTGGTGGTAAAGCCCCTGTCGATACTGCTGAACAAGTACGACCTTAAAAAGAAGGGCATCGCCGGCTGCTCGATACTGGCGGACGGCAGCATCACGCTGATAACAGACATCAACGAGCTGATGATCTACAACGGAGTAAAGAGCCGGGCGGAGCTCGGCTGACGGAGGAACATAAACTATGGCGGGAGAAAGACGTTCTGCCGAACAGCTGCTCACCTTCGGCTGCGGCGAACAGGTTTACGCTTTTGATATAATATGGGTCACGGATATAATCGAGGTGCCGGAGATAACACGGCTGCCTATGGTGGCGGAGCACGTCCTCGGGATCATGAACCTTCGCGGAAAAGTGGTGCCCGTGATAGATTTCGCGGGGAGGATGGGCTTTCCTCCGCCGGAGTACGACGAGCACAGCTGCATCATCGTGGTGGACTGCGAGGGCGCTCTGCTGGGGATAAAGGTCCCGCGGGTCATTGACGCCGAAGCCTACGAACCCGACGAGGTCAGCCCCTCGCCGGTGGAGAACTCTGTCATCACGGGGTATCTCGAACTGAAAGGCAGAAGGATCTCCGTGATCGACTGCCTTGCCCTCAGTGAAAGGGCGAAATAGATCGGAAGTCACATCTGCTGATATCCGAACGGGAAGGAGCCAAGGGTCGCTGATGGAATTAAGAGACGATGATTTTCTGAGACTGGCAAAGATAATAAAAGCCAAATACGGCCTTGACTTGTACGAAAAAAAGTATCTGGTGGAATCAAGGCTGAAAAACTATGTCCTTGACTGCGGCTTCGACGATTTCGGGGAGTATTTCGAGACCGTCTACGTTGACAGGTCGGGCATCGAGATGACCAACATCATCTCACGGCTGACCACGAATTATACATACTTTATGCGGGAGAGCGAGCATTTCAGACACTTCACCGAGCAGTTCCTGCCCCAGGCGGAAAGGAACAAGCTGAACCGCGAGCTATGCATCTGGAGCGCGGGATGTTCCTACGGCAACGAGCCCTATAATCTCGCTATGTTCCTGGAGGAATTCTTTGGAGCCCGCCACAAGCACTGGGACAGCAAGATACTTGCCACGGACATCTCCTTCAACGCTCTGCGGATGGCCAAGCGGGGCGTCTTTGCGGAGCAGGCGCTCCAGGAGCTGCCTGCCTTCTGGCGGGAGAAATACTTCGTCAGAAATCCCAACGGCACCTACCAGGTGACGGAGGCCGTGAGGAACAACGTGGTGTTCAAGTATCACAACCTTATGGAGCCTATCAGCTTCAAGAAGCAGTTCGACCTTATCGTCTGCCGGAACGTGATGATCTACTTTGACGATCCCACCAAGAAGGCGCTGATAGACAGGTTCTACGACGCTACGCTTCCCGGCGGGTATCTCTATATCGGCCACGCCGAGAACGCTCCGAAAGGGATAAAATACGAAACGGTGCAGCCTGCGATATTACGCAAGCCGCTGAAGGGGGATAAATAAAATGGCAGATGTGAGAGTTCTTATAGCGGATGATTCCATTCTGTTTTCAAGATTTATGAAAAGCGTCGTTGACGCAGCGGAGGGCTTTACGGTCTGCGCCTGCTCGGCCAACGTTTACGAAGCCCGGGACGAGATAGAAAAGCTCAAGCCCGATATGCTGATCCTTGACATCGAGATGCCGAAAATGAACGGCATAGCTTTCCTGCGGCAGCTGATACCGCAGTACACCGTACCCGTTATCGTCTGCTCGTCGAGGAAGGACCTTGTAATGCAGTCGATGCAGGCGGGAGCGGCGGACTTCCTTCCCAAGCCCGATGAGGGCGGCTACGAGGAATTCCGGACGGCGCTGGTGAAATCCCTCAACGCCGCGAAAAAGATCACCCGCATCAAGTGCGGATGCAAGTTCTACGCCGTGAGAAAGTCCGCCTCGGCGGACGATACCGCCGCCGCCCACGAACAGCGCCGGATAATCGCTATCGGCGGTTCGGCGGGCAGCACCGAAGCACTGCCGGATATTCTCCAATGCTTTGACAAGAACACTCCGCCGGTGGGCGTGGTGCTCCATATGCCCGAGGGCTACACTTCCCTCTACGCCAAGCGGATGAACGCCAAGTTCCCGGAGCTGGAGATCGTGGAGGCCACACAGGGGCTTTATCTGAAAAACGGCATGGTGGTCATCGCCCAGGGCGACAAGCATATGCGCCTCTTCAAGGACAGCAAGGGCTATTTCGTCACCTGCGAGGAGGGCCCGAAGGTATCGGGACACTGCCCGTCGGTGGACGTATTCTTTGAGAGCGCAGCCTTCTGCGCCGAAAAGGACGCTATCGGCGTCATACTTACGGGTATGGGCAAGGACGGCGCAAGAGGACTTTCGCAGATGCATCACGCGGGAGCCTACACTATCGGCCAGAGCGAGAAAAGCTCGGCGGTCTACGGGATGCCCAAGGCGGCCTTTGAGCTGGGGGCGGTGGACAAGCAGCTCGACCTTGAACGCATCGGCTATCACATCAGAGAGTATCTGAGCAGGGGTGGTAAATAATGCTTATCAAATATCTGACCTTTGTTTCGGCGGGGAGAAAGTTTGCCATCCCCTTTCACGACATCCGGACGGTGCTGGTGGCGGACGGTTTGCAGCCTATCCCGGAGTTCCCGGACTATTTCGCGGGGACCTGTCTTTGGGAAGGAACGTCCGTCCCGGTGATAGACGCCCGGAAGCGCTTCGGCTTTGAGCCGGGGGAATACGGCAACCGGAGCTGCATCATCGTCTGCGAAACGAATTTCGCGGTCCGCAACAAGCTGGGCGTCATCGGACTGCTGACGGACACGGTGGCGGAAATGGCGGAGATCGACCCGGAAAAGCTCCAGCCCTGCGAGGCCGTCAACACCGAAGCCTGCACCCGCTATCTGCGGGGCGTGTTCGTGGACGGCGGACAGACCTGCTATGTTGTCGATACGGGGATGATGGTCAACGACACCGACGCGGGCAAACTGCGGGCCGATGCCACGGAAGGTTAACAGCCGGGCTTGTCCCCGGTACTTGTAAAACTTTTGCAAAGGAACTTTTTTATGTCATTTGATCTCACTGAAAACTACGATGTCGCTGTCATCGGGGCGGGGCACGCGGGGTGCGAGGCCGCGCTTGCCGCTGCCCGTCTCGGGATGAAGACGGCTATATTCACCATAAGCCTCGACGGCATTGCCAATATGCCCTGCAACCCCTCTATCGGAGGGACGGCAAAGGGCCACCTCGTCCGGGAGATAGACGCTCTCGGCGGGGAAATGGGCAAAGCCGCCGACGCTACTTTTTTGCAGAGCCGCATCCTCAATCGGGGCAAGGGCCCTGCGGTACACAGCCTGCGGGTCCAGTCGGACAGGGTGAAGTATCACATCTATATGAAGCAGGCGCTGGAACGCTGCGAGGGTCTGCGCATCAAGCAGGACGAGATCGCGGCGGTGCTGTTTGAAGACGGTCATGTCTGCGGTGTGCGGACACGTCTCGGAACGGAATACGGGGCCAAAGCCGTTATCGTTGCCAGCGGGACATATCTGAACGGGCGCATCCACGTGGGCTCGGTGAGCTACGAAAGCGGCCCGGATTCCGTCCTGCCCGCGAAGTTCCTCTCGGATTCCCTCCGTGAAGCCGGCGTGACCCTGCGGCGGTTCAAGACCGGCACTCCCGCCCGGGTACACAGGCGCTCCATTGATTTTGACGTTCTTGAGCGTCAGGACGGCGATGAGGAGATCACGCCCTTCTCCTTTGAAAATCACGAAAAGCTGGAGAACAAGGTGAGCTGCTATGTGGCCTACACCAACGCCGAGACCCACAAGGTGATACTTGACAACATCCACCTTTCGCCTATGTATTCGGGGCAGATAGAGGGCGTGGGTCCGAGATACTGTCCGTCCATTGAGGACAAGATCAAGCGCTTTTCGGACAAGCCCCGTCATCAGCTTTTCATCGAGCCTATGGGAACGGACACCGACGAATACTATCTCCAGGGGATGTCCAGTTCCCTGCCGGAATGGGTGCAGCTGAAATTCCTGCGGACGATCAAGGGTCTGGAACACGTTGAGATAATGCGCAACGCCTACGCCATAGAATACGACTGCTGCGACCCCACGGAGCTGCTGGCGACGCTTGAATTCAAGGACGTCCCCGGACTTTACGGCGCGGGACAGTTCAACGGCACCTCCGGCTACGAGGAGGCTGCCGCTCAAGGGCTTATCGCGGGCATCAATGCGGCGCTGAAACTCAAAGGCCGTGAGCCTCTGGTGCTGGACCGTGCGTCCAGCTACATCGGCACGCTGATAGACGATCTTGTAACAAAGGGCTGCTCCGATCCCTACCGGATGATGACCTCCCGGAGCGAATACCGGCTGCTGCTGCGGCAGGACAACGCCGATCTGCGGCTTACGCCCATTGGACACCGGGTGGGGCTCATAAGCGACGAAAGATATGGATCCCTCTGTGAGAAGCGGCGTCTGATAGACGCCGAAACATCCCGCATAAGCAAAGTCAACCTCGGCCCCGGCGAAAAGCTGAACGCCTATCTTGAAAGCATCGGCACAGAGCCGCTTACCACCGGCATCAAGCTGAGTCAGCTGCTGAAACGTCCGCAGGTGACCTATGACGGCCTGGCGCCCTTCGACCCCGAACGCCCGGAGCTGAGCCGCGAGATACGGGAGCAGGTGGAGCTGGGGATAAAGTACGAGGGGTACATAAAGATACAGCTTGAACAGGTAGAGGCCATGCGCCGGCTGGAGGGCAAGGCTCTCCCTCCGGATACGGATTACACGAAGATACGCGGCCTGCGTCTGGAAGCCGCGGAGAAGCTCAACAAGATCAGACCTCTTTCGGTGGGACAGGCAAGCCGAATCTCGGGAGTCAATCCCGCGGACGTGAACGTGCTGCTGATCTGGCTGGCGGGCAAGGGTGCAAACGGAAAGGACGGACAATGAATCTTACGGATCTTGACAGCCTGCGGGCTCTCTTTGCAAAGGGCGGGATAAGCGTCACGGAGGAGGAATATTCCCGGCTTGTCCGATACGCCGATCTGCTGACGGACTGGAACACCCGCATGAATCTCACCGCCATAACCGACCCGGAGGGCATCGCGGAGAAGCATTTTTATGACAGCGTTTATCCCTTCTTCGCGGAGGACATCCTCCCCCAAGGGGCGAGCCTTATCGACGTGGGCACGGGAGCGGGATTTCCTTCCTGTCCGCTGAAAATATTCCGCCCGGATGTAAAGCTGACCCTGCTGGACAGCCTCAACAAGAGGATAAACTTTCTGAATACCCTTTCGGAGGAACTTGACTTCGGAGCGGAATGCATCCACGGACGCGCCGAGGAACTGGGACGGGCTCCCGGATACCGGGAGCAGTTCGATGCGGCCACGGCCCGGGCGGTGGCTAATCTTTCGGCGCTGTGCGAATACTGCCTGCCCTTTGTGAAGGTGGGCGGCAGCTTCATCGCCCTCAAAGGCTCTGACGGCGCGTCGGAACTGAAAGCCGCCGGGAACGCGGTAAAAGTCCTCGGCGGAGAAGTCACTCTCTGCAAGGAATACGCTCTTCCCAACGGCGACGGGCGGTGTCTGACAGTAATAAAAAAGATCAAGGCGACGCCGGAGAAATATCCCCGCAACAAGGGACAGATGACAAAGAAGCCTCTGTAAAGACAGAAACGGAGCAAAGAAATGACAAAGAAAAAAAGCCTTATCATCGCGCTGATATGCGCCCTCGCGGCAGGAGGCGTACTGCTGATGACTTTTATCGTCCTGCCCATTCTGCGGGAGAACGAGTGCAAAAACCGAGTGTTCGAGGACCTGGAAGCCGAACTTCCCAAGGTGCGTTCCGGCGTGATAGGAATTATCCCAAAGGCCGTGGGTACGGACGGTTCGGTCACCTACGGCGGAGGCGGCAGCGGAGTCATCTTTATGCACGAGAACGGGACCTACTACGCTTTGACCGCCGCCCACGTCGTCGGCAGCAAGAGCGCCGAGTACAAGACCTTTTCCGTCAAGACGCCCTATACCACGGTGGATGACCCCGCCCTCAAAGAGGCAGGTATCGAACTCGTCAGCGAGAGCTTTTATGATTCCCTTTCGGACTTGAAGGTGGAGTATGTCAGCACCGATTCCGATGCGGCAGTGGTGAGCTTCAAGTCGGAGGAGGAGCTGGCCTGTCCCGGCTGGGCTCCCGATGTCCTCGAAGGGGAGCGTATCGTCTGCCTCGGCTTCCCCGACGGGCGGTACATCAGCGAAAGCTACGGCACCGTCCTTGACAGAGAAGACAAGGAGTACAAATCTACCGACGGCACCGTGAAGACCGACTCCGTCGTCCGTCATGACGCATACATCAACTTCGGCAGCAGCGGAGGCCCCGCCTTCAATGAGGCAATGAGCCTCTGCGGGCTGAACATCGGCGGCGAATTCGACCGCTCGGAGCATTTCAAAGCCGGCTGTATGCTTGATACTCCTCAGCTTCTGAAATGCGTCGATGAATGGAAGGCTTCACGGTGAGCTTTTTATAAGCTCCGCAAGGCCCCTGCCTACCAGCTCTCCGGAGTAGAGGGCCTGTTCAAGACAGTTTCCGTGACTTCCCACCTCTATCAGCAAAGAGCCCGTGGTAAGGTCCTGATTGTAGTGGCGGTAGTCGAAAAGTATGGGCCGCGTCAGCCCCGGACAGCTGCTTTCAAGCTGCTGCTGGAGGGCGCAGGCAAAATGGAAATTCTTTATGTACTCCGGCAGGCCGAGAGAGCCGTCGTCGCAGCCGGAGATTATCATTATCTGAGCGGCATCCCTGCCGGCTATCTCCGCCACGGGAGAAAGCCGGGTGCCGTCCTCGCGCTGGAGACCGTCCCTGTGGATGTCCAGCGCTATTTTTATGGACGGATATTTCGCCAGCAGTTCCTTGACAGTGGTGCGTGAGGAATCATAGGCTTCGTTGTAGCTGACGTAGTCGTGGAGAAGAGTGTCGTGGATGTAGGGGATGCCCGCCTTTTCAAGCTCGGCGCATATCCTGTCGCCCACGGCGACAACGCTCTTTGAGGGGTCGGTGGTGCGGCTCTGGAAGGAAGCATCGTAGAAATCCCGGTCGGAGGGCTCGTAGCTTTCGGTGGTGTGGGTGTGGTATATAAGCACAAGGGGCTGTCCCTCGGAGGTTTGGAAGGAAAAGTCCGGGGACTTTTTGCTTTCGGCGTACAGCGAAGCGTTGTCCCATTCGTCGGAGCCGTTGCGGACCTGTCCGCCGCCGTCAAGGTCGAAATACTGCGTGCCGTCATAGTGTCCGAAGTTCATTTTCTGTATGACGCCGTCCCGGCTGTTTAAGTCCTCGGGATAGGGAACGGCGGCGATTATCTCGGGGTCGGGCTTGGCCGAGGCTATCTCCACGGGGACGGGGCTCCGAAGCTGGACTTCCTCCGGGGCGGCTTCAAGGTCCCGGCAGCCGCTGCTGACGGGGGCGCGTATAAGCATGGCGGAGCCCCCGGATGTGACCTTCCCGTGAGTAACGGAGCCCATGGAAAGCATCGCTCCGGAGGCGGTGATGCCGGACAGCACCGGTGCGGCAAAGGAGAACCCCCATACCGCCAGCGGCACGACAACGAGCCCCGCCACAACTCCCGCCGACCGAAGGACCGTTTTTCTGCGTTCCATAGACAAAGCACCTCCCTGCGCGTTCCTGCTACACTATTCTATTCCCCGGCGGAGCGTATTATTCCTCTTGCTTTCCGCAGGAGTTGGGTGTATAATGTAATCATCAGACCGAAAGGAGACAGCTTATGGACCCTGTCAGATATATCTCGGGATTCTCACGCCTCGGAAAGCGCGTCAGCGACCTTTCCAGGATACGCTCCCTGCTGGATGCCCTCGGGCGCCCGCAGGAAGGGCTCCGCTTTATCCATATCGCCGGCACCAACGGCAAGGGCTCTATGGCTCAGATGTTCTCGGAGATACTCACCTCCGCGGGATACCGCACCGGGCTTTTCACTTCTCCCTATATCCTTACCTTCTATGACCGTATACGCATAAACGGGGAAAATATACAGCCAGAGGAGCTTTCCGGCGTTTTGAAGGACATCTCCCCGGTCATTGAAGCCCACCCGCTCCGGGACAGCTTCTCTCAGTTTGAGATAACACAGGCCGCCGCCTTTGAGTGGTTCCGGCGGCAGAGATGCGATGCTGTGGTGCTGGAGGCCGGGCTTGGGGGCCTGCTGGACAGCACCAACGTCATCGAAAGCCCGCTGGTTTCGGTCATCGGCTCCATAGGGCTGGACCACACCGCCGTCCTCGGGGACACCGTGGAGAAAATAGCCTTTCAGAAGGCCGGCATAATCAAGCCGGGACGGCCCTGTGTGCTGTCGGCGGGAGCTCCCCCGGAGGCGGTGCGGGTGTTCCGCGAGCAAGCCGAAGAGAAGGGCTCCCCGCTGTATATCCCCGACACCGGGCTCTGCAAGGTGATCCATACGGGCTTTGGCGGTTCCGTATTTATCTACCGGGGTGAAGTCTACCGCACCTCTATGCCGGGGCTCCACCAGGTAAACAACGCACTTTCGGTCATCGACGCTATGGAAACTGTTGCCGAAGAACTTCCCGTCAGCCGTAAGGACATCGAAAAAGGCATAGCCAAAGCCCGTATCCCCGGGCGGGTGGAGATCATTTCGGTATCGCCTCTTACGGTGCTGGACGGCTCGCACAATCCCGACGGCATGAAAGCCCTGTCCGCCTTCCTGGGGACTTTTAAAGGCAGGACCGTCCGTGCGGTCATCGGGATGCACACCGACAAGGACGCCGGCGAGGCCGTTAAAATGCTCGTCCCGCAGGTCACGGAGTTTTATCCCGTCAGCGGCTTCTCCGACCGGGACATCCCCGCCGGAGAGCTGGCGGGCATCATCAGCAAGGCAGGCGGAAAGGCCCTTCTCCGGGACGGTGAGATAATAAGCCTTGTTTCCGCCCTTTCGGAAGAGTTCCCCGGGGACGTTCTGCTGATCTGCGGCTCCCTTTACCTCGTTTCCTACATCAAGACCGCGAAAAATCAACAATAATATCTGAAAATCGACTCTGCGTTTTTCGCAGTTTACCCTATTGCATTTATCATAGCAATGTGGTATAATATCTTTATGATAGGATAACTGTAACTATTTTTGTACTCAAAGCCGTAAAACGGCTTCTGCCGATATAAAGGAGACTGAAAAAATGGCAGCCGACAACAGGAAAAGAAAAAGAAAAAGAAAAAAGAAAAATTCCAAACTCCCGCTGATAATAACGGGAGGAGTGCTCACTGCCCTTGTAGTGGGGCTGGGAGTCACTTATTTTGTAGGAAGGTCCCATTATCAGGGGAAGTTCCTGCCCAACACCTATATCAACAACAAGAACGTCAGCGGTATGTCACTTGAAGAAGTGGAGAAGGAATTCCTGCACTCCGATACGGGCAGCGACTTCGTCATCCACAGGCAGGACGGCGCGGAAGTGCGCATCCCTCTCAAAGACTTCGATTACAGGTACGACACCAAGGAACAGCTGGAAAGCCTTTTCAGCAAGCAGGACGCCAGCACCTGGTTCACGGGTTATCTCGGCACCGCCGACTATACCTTCTCCGACACCAGTTCCTACGATAAGGACAAGCTGAAAAAACTCCTTTCCGAAGCCGACTGGGGCAGCGCCAAAAATCAGGATGCGGAGATCGTCCTGGAGGAGGACGGCTACACCGTTAAGGAGGCCGTTCAGGGCGACGAAATGGATTACTCCAAGCTGGAAAGCTATCTGCTGGGGAAATTTGCTTCCGGCACCCTTGAAGTTAACGCCGCAGATTCCGGATGCTACATCAAGCCCAAGGTGTTTGCCGCCGATCTCCAGGAGCAGGTGGACAAGCTCAACGAGATCTGGCAGATGAGCATAGTCTACGACTTCGACTACACCACCGAGAAACTCACCGGCGATAAGCTCCGGGAACTTATCACCGTGGACGAAGACAACAACATCACCGCTGACCGGGATAAGTGCATGAAGTATGTTGAGTCCCTGGCAAAGAAGTACGATACCTACGGCAAAGAGAGAAAGTTCAAAGCCACGATACAGGGAGACATAACCGTCAAGCACAGCGACGACGCCGTTTACGGCTGGTGGATATACAAGGACGCAACCTGCGACGAGCTGGTGGAAATGCTGGAAAAAGGCGAGTCGGTCAAGAAGGTGAAGCCGATCTACTACAAGACTTCCTTCGGCTTTGAGTATACCGGCGTCCCCGAGGCAAGAAGCAAAAAGGACGACATCGGCAAGACCTATATGGAAGTCGATCTTACCAACCAGCAGTTCTGGTACTACGAAAAGGGCAAACTCCAGTATGAGTGCTTTATCGTTTCCGGACAGACCACCTCCATGGCCAGGACCACTCTCGAGGGCGTCTACAAGCTCTGGAACAAGCAGTACGACTACCGCATGAAGGCAACCAACGCCGACGGCGAGAGCTGGGATACCAAATGCACCTACTGGAACAACATCTCCATCTGCGGTATCGGTATGCACGATTCAGCCTGGAGATACGTCTTCGGCGGGAACATCTACAAGTGGAACGGCTCTCACGGCTGCATCAATATGCCCGTGGCCGCCGCGGAGTATATCTACAACAACGTCCCGCTGGGAACACCCGTGGTGATGTATTACTGAAAAACGACACAGCCTTGCAAAACAGGGCTGTGTTTTTTTTGCTCCGAAATAAAAAAGTCCGCTCCCGACGGAATTACCCCCTTGACGGGGTTTATGTTTTGTGATATAATTAATTTGCAAAAATATCGTCACTGCATATTAATAAGGAGGAAAAACAATGTCATTCGGATTGAAAAAGCTGCTTGGCAAAGCGGCGGCCGTGGGTGCGGCTCTTGCCATGACCGTGAGCCTCGTTCCTGCGAACGCCGGCCTCGGGAGCATTCTCGCTTCGGCTGAGGACACAGTCACCGTCTATAACTGGAACGACCTTAAAACGAACCTCAAAGGCACAAACAAGGTGGTCAAGCTGGGATCGGATATCTCCGCCACCTCTGCCTACGAGATCAAAAAGACTTACAGCGTTACCCTTGACCTCAACGGCAAGACTATCAACAGAGGCATGAGCGAAGCCACCACCACAGGACAGGTGTTCATAAATTTCGGCACCTTCACTATCACCGACAGCGTCGGCACCGGAAAGATCACGGGAGCCTGGCATAAGTCTGTCGGCGCTATCAAGAACGGCAGCAGCGGCGTCCTCACTCTTGCGGGCGGCGCAATTACCGGAAACAAGGCCGGCAGCGGCGGAAACGCCGACGGCGGCGGAATCAACAACGACGGCACCTTCATCATGACCGGCGGTTCCATCACCAACAACACTGCGGTCCGCGGCGGCGGTATCTTCAACGACGCCAACGCAAGCGGAAAGGTCTATATCAAGGGCGGCACTATCGCCAATAACCAGGCCCTCACCGGAGCCGGCATCTACAATCAGTACGAGCTGCATATCTCCGGCGGCACCATTTCCGGCAATATCGCCACCGGCGACGCCTACGGCAACAAGAACGGCGGCGTTGACAGTTCCCTGGACTCCAGCACGACCTATATCTCCGGCAACCCGGTCATCACAGGCAACCTGGGCGGCGGCAGCACCGTCAACCTCGTTTCCAAAAATAAGATCAACATCGAGGCTGCTCTCACCACCGGCGCAAAGATAGGCTACTACGGCACCGCAGCAGGCGTGTTCACCAACGGCTGGGGCAGCAAAATGGGCTCCTCTGCGGCTCCTTCGAGTTTCTTTACCTCGGATAACACCAGCTTCTCCGTGACCCGCAGCAATAACGAGGCTTCTCTCGGCACCGGCGGCGGCGGCGGTGAGACCACAGAGTATTACACCGTTAAATTCGACGCCAACGGCGGCCTCGACAAAATGGACGACAGGATCGCTTCCTCGGACAGCCTCTTTGTTCTGCCCGAGTGTCAGTTCACTCCTCCCTCCGGAAAGAGCTTTGATAAGTGGGATATCGGCACCGGCGCTCCCGGTTCCAGCGTGAAGATCACCAAAGATACCACCATTAAGGCTATCTGGAAGGGCGCATCAGTAAGCTACTGCACCGTAAACTTCAACGCAAACGGCGGCTCCGGCAGCATGATAAGCGATACCGTAGTTTCCGGCAGCAGCTATACTCTTCCCGCGTGCGAATTCAACGCTCCCTCCGGAAAGTCCTTTGCAGGCTGGAAGGTGGGCTCCACCGTCTATAACGCAGGCGACACGATCACTGCTTCGGGCTCCTCTGTCACTGCTTATGCCCAGTGGTCGGATGCCACCTGCACCGTAAACTTCATTGCAAACGGCGGCTCCGGCTCCATGAATTCCGTCAACGTTACAAAGGGCTCGCAGTATACTCTCCCCGCCTGCACCTTCACTGCTCCCGTGGGCAAGGTGTTCAACGGCTGGGATAAGGGTGCCGTAGGTTCAAAGATCACGGTAAACGCCAACACCACCCTTACGGCTCAGTGGAAGACCATTGAATGCACCGTTTCCTTTGCGGCAAACGGCGGCTCCGGCACGATGAATGCCGTCAAGGTCAACTACGGCTCGTCCTACAGCCTCCCCGCCTGCACATTTACTGCTCCCACCGGAAAGACCTTCAACGGCTGGGATAAGGGCGCAGCAGGCACAAGCATTACAGTAACTTCAAACATCACTCTCAAGGCTCAGTGGAAGGCTATCCCCTGCACCGTGACCTTCGCAGCAAACGGCGGCTCCGGCACGATGAACAAAGTCACCGTTGACTACGGCAGCTCTTACACTCTCCCTGTCTGCACCTTCGTGGCTCCTTCGGGCAAGGTGTTCGACAAGTGGGATAAGGGCACGACAGGATCAAATATCACCGTGACCGGCAATATTACCCTTACCGCTCAGTGGAAGACAGGTTCCTCCACCGTTCTCAAGGGAGATGTTGACGGCAACGGCAAACAGAATATGAAGGATCTGGCTAATCTCCAGCGCCATGTCAACGGCTGGACCGACGTTACAGTGGTATTTGCCAATGCCGATATGGACAACAGCGGTAAACTGAATATGAGAGACGTCGCCGCTCTTCAAGTATTACTGAATTCTATCTGATCTGAACATCAGAAAAAGGGCTCCGAAAGATCGGAGCCCTTGATTTTTCATAACGACATAGGACAGGAGCAATTCCATTGACAAACAGATCATCCGCGCGCAAAGGCATAATTCTCGGCTGGCTGAGGATAGCAGCCGGACTGCTGGTGTTCTCCTTCGGAGTGCATCTCACTATCTACGCAAATATCGGCCTCGCCCCCTGGGACTGCCTGGGTATGGGCATCGCCGCGCATACGCCCTTCAATTACGGCGTCTCCATGACGCTTATTGCCGTCACCGTTCTGCTCATTGACCTGATGCTCAAGGAACGCATCGGCTTCGGAACAGTCATCGATGCTCTGCTGACAGGCAATTTCGTTCAGATGTTCAACAGTCTGAATCCCTTCTCCGAGAACGAGAATATGTGGCTTGGCATCGGGATAATGGTGGGCGGCTTCGTGTTCATGGCACTGGGGATGTGGATCTATATGTGCGCCGAACAGTGCTGCGGCCCCCGGGATTCTCTGCTGGTGGGCCTCGGGAAACGGCTGCCGAAGGTCCCCATAGGCATTGTTGAGATACTGCTTTGGGGCGTGGTGCTGCTGGCGGGCTGGCTGCTGGGAGGCCCCGTCGGCATCGGGACGCTTATCAGCACCTTCGGCGCGGGACTTGTGATGCAGCTGGTCTACACGGTCATCCGATTTGAGCCCCGCAAGCTGAAGCACAAAGACATCCTCACCGCCGTTAAGGAACTGGCGGGAAAGCAGTAGTCAGATACAGTACATATCCCCGCTGGCGTTGGGGTCGGTTTTTTCCTTGATGATATCAGCTAAGGTGATGCCGTCCACGACGCCGTTTATTGCGGCATAGAGTTTCTCCCAGACCCCGAGGGTCATACAATCCTCCGCTCTCGGACAGGTGTTCTCGGCATATTCAAGACAGGACACCGGCGCAAGGCTGCCCTCGGTAAGCCGAAGTATCATCCCCACGGTGTATTCCTCCGGCTTTTTGGCCAGCATATATCCGCCGCCGGTGCCTCTGACGCTTCTCACAAAGCCGGCGCGGCTGAGGGACGAAACTATCTGTTCAAGATACTTGATGCTTACCGACTGCCTTTCGGCTATATCCTTCAGCGGGATATAGCTGTCCTGCCCGTATATAGCCAGGTCAAGCATCATTCTAAGGGCATAACGGCCCTTGGTGGAGATCATCATTTTCATCATCCTTTCGTTTTTGTGTACGGTCTGAATGTATGACTTTATATATCTGATCTTATTATAATCTTTTCGATATGATTTGTCAAGTTCCGGTTTTCGGATCTGTTCCGACAGTTTCCGTATTGCTATGCTCTCTCAGCCTTCCGGCATTGACTTTTCTGCTTTTCTGATTTATAATAGGATACAGAGGACCGCATTATTATCCCGGAAATCAGATATGCGCTAACAGGTGATAGATATGAAAAAACTGATAAAGCCTGCGGCTCTGTCCGCACTTGCCGCGCTGACCATAACTTCCTGCGGCAGCGGCGACAGCAGCAGTTCACTCCCCGACGACTCTTCTGCGGTGGCTCCGGCCACTACGACCACCACAACAACGACTGCTGCCGTAACTACCCCGGCAGCAGAGACGACCACCGTGACCACCACCGTCACCACTGCCGTCTCCGAGGCCGATGTTTCTTCCCTGCCGGAAGAGGATAGCTCCGTACCGAAGACCGAACTCACCGAAGAACTGTTCAAAAACGTCTGTGAGGATGTGGACGTCCGCATCGAGGACGATCGCATCATCCAGACCGCCGTTGTGAACGATATAGCATACAGCCTTACCATTGACCTCAGCAAGTGGGAGCATAACACCTCCCCCGAGGATATGGTGCAGCTGTCCCGGCTGTTCTGGCAGAGCTACCCCAGGATGTACGAGCGCTTCGGAGAGATCGCCAACGCCCCCTATGACGTGACTCTTGCTATCGAGAACGAAGGCTACGCCGTCGCCGAGGCCAGCGGGAATTTTGTCCACCTCCACGATATGTGGCTGCCGGGCAGCCCCGAGGACTACGACTGCATCACCCACGAGCTGGGACACATAGTTTCCGACGGTTCAAGCTGGGACAGCGAATACCTGGAGTTCAATAATTACATCGAACTGTTCGCCGAGATCTGCCGCTACGAGTACGCCCTTGACAACGGCTATTTCAACGATGCAGTCTGGACATTGCAGACCACCGACACTCAAAACTCCCGTGAGACCTCGGTGCGCTTCCTGCTCTGGCTGGACTATAACTATTCCGACTTTTCCAACGGCATCGATCTGATGTATAGGTTCTGCGACATCTGCTTCAACAGCAGATTCCCCGCCGGCGAGTGGAATGAAGCCTGGCAGGAGATCTTCCGGGACACCGCCCTGGAAGGCTTATCCGTTGACGAAGTGTGGAAGAAGTTCGCCGATTCCGATTTCGCCCGGCTTTCCGCCGACGCGGAGAAGGGCGGCACCTCCGAACTGGCAGCACACTGCGACCTCAGAAAAAAGGTCAAAGAAACAGAGACATAAAATAACTCCCCGGGCTTTTGACCTCCCGGGGAGTTTTCTTATTGCCTGTCGTAGAATGCAGCGACTGTCCTTCCGTCGCAGACGGCTTTTACCGGAGCCTCACGGGTAAGATACACCGCCGTACCCTCCGCTGCCAGGAGCTTCATCACCTGCGGGTCTTCGGGCTGGTCATCCGAACAGGTGATGACCGCCACCCGGGGCGAGGTCATCTTCAGGAAAGGCACCAGCTTCTGCTGGAAGTGCCCGTGATATGGGATCTTCACATAGTCGTAATGCCCGGTCTCGGTGCGCATGAACTCGTCAAGGCGGGCGGCTTCGGCATCCCCGGCGAAAAGCATCGAGCAGCCTCCGCAGCGGACGATAGTCATCAGCGAAGAGTTGTTGCTGGGAGAATCCCGGTAGGTGTCGTTCAGCGGTGGACAGATCACCGTTTCGACGCCTCCGATGCGCAGCTCGGTACGGCCTCTGACCACTTCGGCAGTGAGGCTCTTTTCGCCGAGGGCCTCCATAAAGGCGTGATACTCGCCGCTGTCCTTCGGGCAGTTGGAAACCAGCACCCGCTTGACGTCGGTATCTTTTATCACTTTAGCGGCGCCGCCCACATGGTCCTTGTCAAAATGGGTGATGACGAGATAATCAAGGGAGGAGATCCCGTGAGCGGAGAGATAGCCCGTTATCTCCTTGCCGAAGCCCTTTTCTCCGCAGTCTATCAGCATGGTAAACTCCCTGCCGCAGATCAGGTGAGCGTCGGCCTTGCCGGCCTTGAAGCTGTATACCGTCACCTCGCCGTCGGGGAGCTCTCCTAAGCTGACGTCCGAACGGCTGCTGTCGTTTTCAAGGATGTTCACGGAACAGCCGCAGAGCATGAACAGGGTCAGCATGAATATCAGAAATTTTTTCATCCCGCAGCCCTCCTTTCCAGTGTGAAGCCTTCTCTGATAATCATTATAACCCCCGGGAGAGTTTTTGTCAACGGCTCTGCACAAATGAAACTAAATCCCACGCCGATAAAACGTTTACTCCCGTAAAAATGCAGAAATTTGAAAAATGCCGGCGCTAATGTTTGCATTTGCTCAAGGTATGTGATATAATCATTTTTAGAAAATCATTTCGGAGGTAACAGAATGAATATTGCCGTCGCACAATCGGGAGGTCCTACCTGCGCTATCAATGCTTCGCTGGTGGGCGTTTTCAAGCAGGCGCTCCAGACGCCGGAGATCGACGCCGTCTTCGGGTCGATAAACGGCATCGAGGGCATCATAAAGGACGAGCTTATCGATCTGAAGCTGGTCATCAAGACCAATGAGGATATGGAGCTTCTCCGGCAGACGCCTTCCACCGTCCTCGGTTCCTGCCGCTACAAGCTCCCCCCGCAGGAGGATGACAGCGAGGTCTACGAGAAGATACTCCGCTGCTTTGAGAAGCACCGCATCGAGGCGTTTTTCTACATCGGCGGCAACGACTCCATGGACACCGTGGTCAAGCTCTCGGCTTTCCTTATCGGGCGGGGCTCAAAGATCAGAGTTGTGGGCATCCCCAAGACTATCGACAACGATCTGCCCGTCACCGATCACACCCCCGGCTTCGGCTCGGCGGCAAAGTATGTTGCCACCACCGTCCAGGAGATCATCCGGGACAGCTCGGTATACTCTATCGAGTCGGTGACGATCGTGGAGATCATGGGCCGTCACGCGGGCTGGCTCACCGCATCCACCTGCACTCTCCGGGCCAACGACGAGATCGCTCCCCACCTTATTTATCTCCCCGAGCGGAAATTCTCGGTGGAGCAGTTCGTGGAGGACGTGCGGGCAATGATGGCTAAGCACAAGGCGGTGATCGTGGCGGTCTCCGAGGGCGTGGAGATCCCCGAAGAGAACTGCCGTTCGGGAGTTGTGGACAATTTCGGACACGAATATCTTTCCGGCGTAGGCAAGGCTTTGGAGAACATTGTCCGCAGGGAGATCGGCTGCAAGGTGAGGTCGATAGAACTGAACGTCATGCAGCGCTGCTCCTCGCACATCTGCTCCAAGACGGACATTGACGAAGCGGAGCTTATCGGTTCAAAGGGCGTTATTGCGGCTCTTGACGGCAGGACGGGCGTGACCATGACCTTCCGCCGCCTTTCGGACATCCCCTATGTGGTGACTATCGAATCCACGCCTGCGGAGCTGGTAGCGAACAAGGAGAAATTCTTCCCGTCGGCCTGGATCAACGAAGCGGGCAACGATGTGACCGAAGCGGCTTTCCGGTATTTCCTGCCGCTGATACAAGGTGAGATACACATTGAGATGCGCAACGGAATGCCCCTGCACTTCAAGCTGAAATAGCCCCGAGCGCGGGCGGCGCAGCTCCGCCGCAAGCAGCGGAGTGCAGAAAACAAGATAGTGATGCGGCGGGGCCGCACAAAGCGGAAAATCCAAACGCGAAGCGGCAGGGGCGTGCCCCTGGCCCGAGCGCGGGCGGCGCAATTCCGCCGCAAGCAACGGAGTGCAGGAAAAAAGATAGAGATGCGGCGGAGCCGCACAAAGCTGTAAACCAAACGCGAAGCGCATTAAAAGTTTCGGTCAAGCCTTTTCCAAAGGCTTGCGGGTCAAGGGCAGAGCCCTTGCAGGGCGTGGGACAGCGTCCCACTCGGCGCGTCAGCGACGACCCCGGCGCTGCACAAGAAAAGAGTAGGGAAACAACGTAGTTTTCCTACTCTTTTTTGCGGGGACAAATCATACTCAGCGCCGGAAACGTTGTCCTCCCGCACTCGCAGGAAACAGCGACCGGCGGGAGCGTTTTTCCGTCCCCCGACGAACTAAATGAAGGGCGCAAACCGGGACCCTGCCCCGACCGTAGCGTGGAGCGGAAAGCCAACAAAGCCTCCCGCCCCAATTCGGGGGCTTTCCGATCGCCCCCGAACCCCTTCGGGGATGCACTACTTACTGGGAGAAAGAATACTCCTTACTGAGAGCAGCAAAAAAGGAGCCGTCACTGAACGGCTCCTTTTTGTTATACCCCTTGCGGTGCGTTGTTTTTCGTTTTTCAGCTCAGCGTTTCGATCGCCTTGCGGACACGGGCGAGGGTCTTTTCGCGGCCGATTATCGCGGCAAGATCGGTGCCGCCGCCGGGAGTCGAGCGCTGGTTCGACAGAGCTATCCCCAAAGGATAGAGCAGCCAGCCGTTCTTGACCTCCAGCTTCTGAGCGCAGGCGGCGCAGGCTTCGTATATGCCGTCCTTGGTCCAGTCGGTGACGCTCTCCAGCGCGGGGAGCAGTTCCTTCAAGGCGGTCAGAGAGGTGGATACATCGGTCTTGAACTTCTTGTTTTTGTAAAGCTCGGGGTCAAAGCCCTCGGGCATATTGTCTATCCAGGCCACGCGGTCGGGGATGTCGGAAAGTATCTCGCAGCGGGGTTTGAGATTCTGACAGAGCAGCTCGATGTCTATCTCGCTTTGGCAGACCTTCCTGATCCAAGGCTCCGCAAGTCTGACAAAATCCGCATCCGAGAGAGCGGAGATATGGGCGGCGTTGATCGCCTTCAGCTTCAGGCTGTCGAATATCGCCGGGGACTTATTTATCCGGGCGGGATCCCAAATTTCTATCATCTGATCCAGGGAGAAGATCTCCTCCTCGCCCTTGGGGCTCCAGCCCAGCAGCAGCAGGTAATTCAGCACTGCCTCGGAGAGATAGCCCTGCGCCACCAGGTCTTGATAAGAAGCATCGCCGTTGCGCTTGGAGAGCTTGTTGTGGGCGTCCTTCATTACGGGCGGGCAATGGATGTAAGTGGGCACCTCCCAGCCGAAGGCCTGATAGAGCAGGTTGTACTTCGGCGTGCTGGAAAGATACTCCGAGCCGCGGATGACGTGGGTTATCTTCATCAGGTGATCGTCCACCACGTTGGCGAAGTTGTAGGTGGGCATCCCGTCGGTCTTTATAAGTATCTGATCCTCCAGTTCGGAATTATCCACCTCGATATGACCGTAGATGATATCGTCGAAGGAGGTGACGCCCTCGGTGGGCATTTTCTGTCTGATGACGTAGGGCATACCCGCCTCGAGGTTAGCCTTGACCTGCTCGCAGCTGAGGCAGCGGCATTTGCGGTCGTAGTGGCCCACGGTCTCGCCGGCGGCTTTCTGCTCCTCATGGAGGGCGTTAAGGCGCTCCTCGGTGCAGAAGCAGTAATAAGCGGCGCCCTTTTCGACGAGCTGTTCGGCATACTGCTTGAACATACCCATTCTCTCGCTCTGAACGTAGGGGCCGTAATCTCCGCCCACGTCGGGGCCTTCGTCCCAGGTCATGCCGTTTTCTTTCAGGGTGTTGTAGATGACGTCCACGGCGCCCTCGACGTAGCGTTCCTGGTCGGTATCCTCGATACGGAGGATGAAGCTGCCGCCGTCGTGGCGGGCGGTGAGATAAGCATAAAGCGCGGTACGCAGGTTGCCGACGTGCATATAGCCCGTAGGCGAGGGTGCAAAGCGGGTCCTTGTTGACATCTTTATCTTCCTTTCGGTTTATTATTCTTTCTTAGCGTAGAATGTTTTTTCTTCCTCGTTATAGGAGATAACATAGGTCGTATCCCTGCCGTCAGTCTCGATAATGACCCTGCCCTCCTTGGTATTCATTTCAAGGTGCAGCATATACCTTCCGTCCAGCTCAGTGATCTGGTAGTCCCGGATATTCACTGTCCCGACCACCTGACTTTCGGCGTTGACCTCGATACCGTTTTCGGCACAGCTGATAGTCGGAGAATAGTTCTCTGTTCGGTTTACAAGGCCTATCACGATCATTGCGGCAACTGCTGCTCCGGCGATCAGCCATGAAACGATCTTTGCATTTTTTGTTCTTGCGATGCCGAGTATCGTAACAGCGATGAACACCGCACAGAGTATCGCAGTCACGAGATGATGCGGAAATTTGTTCTTGACATCGCCCGTATAGGTGTAAAGGTGAACCGCGAGGAACACCGTCATAGGGGCGAGTATCAGCGAGCTTATAACGTCCCCGCGCCTTACGAAATGCCCGACCGCGCCCATAGGGATAGTTGCGAGCGTCCAGATTATCCAGTTTTTATAATACCCGAACAGCCCCCAGCCCATATCCGAGAAGGGCACCTGCACAAGATAGATCAGCGGCTGACTTATCAGGAAGAACACAAACGCCTTTGCGGCGGAATCGACCGGGCTTTTGCTGTTTGAAACGATCACAACTCCGAAGAATATCCACCACTCGAAAGTGGTGCCTATATCCTTGACCGAGGTATCGTCCACGCTGGGTATAAGCATCAGCCCGCCCACGGCAGCCCCTATGACCACCGCCCATATTATCAGCTTAGGCCAGGTAATATCCAGTCCGCCGAACAGCTTTCGCAGCACGCTCAAAGGATCACTCTCCTTCAGATCATCATTTCATTTTCCCATACCGTTTCAGTATATCATAAATCAAAAAACAAGTCAAGCTTTTTTAATTTCACGCTGCGCACCTTGGGCGCTTGGGTCGGTTTTGTGCTTTGACTGCCGAGTCGCACTGCGGCTTTTGTGTTCTGCGGGCGGAAAATCGCTGTTGCTCTTTCCTGCTTGCACCT
This sequence comes from Ruminococcaceae bacterium FB2012, assembly GCA_900104495.1. GTDB lineage: Bacteria > Bacillota > Clostridia > Oscillospirales > Ruminococcaceae > FB2012. The sequence goes on from FMXS01000003.1 coordinate 352,534, forward strand.
GTCTGCGCTGTAACGTTGTTTGCTATGGAACGGAAATACGCGCGGTCGCTTCGCTCCCTTGCTGTTTCCTGCGAGTGCAGGAGGTCAACTTTTCCGGCGCTGAGTATGGTTCGTCCACGAAAAAAAGTGCGGTCGGACGGCTTTCGCGCCCTACTGTTTTCTTGGTGCAGCGCCGGGGTCGTCGCTTGCGCGCCGAGTGGGACTCTGTCCCACGCCCTGCAAGGGCTCTGCCCTTGACCCGCAAGCCTTTGGAAAAGGCTTGACCGAAACTTTTAACGCGCTTCGCGTTTGGATTCGCACTTTTGATAGCCCCGCTGGTTTGATTTACAGCTTTGTTCGGCCCCGCCGCATCACTATCTGTTTTCCTGCACTCCGTTGCTTGCGGCGGCGTTGCGCCGTCCGCGCTAGGACCAGGGGCACGCCCCTGCAGGACAGCGCGGCAGGGGGAGCCGTCACAGCCGCCAAGGTTCAGCGGCTGCGCCATAAGCAGGTATTTCCCCTCCGGAATGCCTTCCAGCCTTATCCCTTCAAGCAGTACCGTCCCCGCTCCGAGAAGTATAAGATGCACCTCCATAGGTGCATCCTCCGGGCCAACCGTCTGACTCTCGTTGCCGATAAGCAGCAAGCCCCGCGCCGCAAAGACCTTCGCTGCCTCAGCCGTTACCGTCGCCTTTCCTCCGATCAGCAGACGCTCTCCCGCACCTGCCTCCTCCGCCCTCTTGAGAAAGCTCTCCGCGTCCTCAGCCGAAACGTTTCCCTCGTGCCGGACCACAAAACAGTCCCCGATGAAGGGCTCCAGCCCGACCTGATCTATTGTTTTTCCGTCGTTCAGAAAATGATAGGGCGCATCAACGTGAGTGCCGTTATGGGCGCACATCGAAAGCCCGGTGAGGTTGCAGACGTCGCCCTTCGACACGCTCATAAGCGTCTTTTTTTCGGGCTTCGGGTCTCCCGGGAAAACCGTGCAGGAGAAGACCTCCTGGGAAATATCGTAAAGCATATTATCACTCCATTTCAAAAAATCTCCCCGCCGAAGCGAGGAGATCTTTTTTGCATATTACATACCGGTGATACCGGAACGCTCGATACCTTCGATGAAGTACCTTTGCAGGAATATGTACATTACCAGCAGAGGCGTGATCGAAAGCACGCATCCGGCTTCCAGCCAAACTATCAGCTGTCTTACCGACACTGACTGACCGCCGAACAGGTCCTGCTGCAGCTGAGCGTCCAGGTTTTTCAGCATCAGCGCAACTGTATCGTTGTGGGTGAAGAACGAGCTGGATACATAGAAGTCGTTCCAGTACCAAACGATAGAGAACAGGAAAACTGTCAGGAACGAGGTCTTGGCGTTAGGCACCATGACCACAAGGTATGTCTTGAACGGTCCGCAGCCGTCGAGGTAGGCGGCGTCCTCCAATTCCTTCGGGAGTCCTCGGAAGAACTGTCGGAAGATGAAGATGAACAGACCGGCTCTCAGTCCGTTTGCAAACAGCGCAGGCAGGTACATGGTCCAGCCGGTGTTGATCAGCGAGGTCGCGCCGCCGGTGAGCAGCTTGGCCAGGAACTGAGGCTTAAAGAATGCATACTGCATATACAGCGGGATAGTTGTGATCTGAGGCGGAACGATTATCATCAGCACGACGATAGCGAAGAGCAGCTTCTTGCCTTTGAACTGGAATCTTGCGAAGCCGTAACCGGTGATGGAGCAGGTGATTACCTGGAGCACGGAAGCGATAAGGTTGAGTCTTACGGTAGTGAGCACGCTCTTATCGAACTTCATTACCTGCCAGGTCTGCTTGATGTTGTTCATTGTCAGACTCTTAGGCAGCCACACGATCGAGGGATCGTTCATCTGCTCGCTGGGTCTGAATGCCGTCGAGATCATAAATATCAGCGGGTAAAGAATTACAAAGCAGAGTCCGAAGAGTATCAGGAATCTGAAGATCGGCCATACGGCGCCGGTGATAGCCTTGCGCCTGTTATATCTGATCTGTTCGGGAGTCAGATATTTCTCAAGACCCTCAGCCTTCATCCTCTTATGGCGGGCTTTCATAGCGGCCTTGCGTTCTTTTTCAAATTGCTTTTCTTCCTTTTTGGTTGCCACTATTGATCCCCCCTTACTCTACTTCATAGTAAATAAACTTATTGATTATCGCAACAACTATTGCAAGCACGACGCCTATGATAGCGAAGTACGCCCACGCCATAGCCGCGGAGTAGCCATGCTCCCAAGAGCTTGCCTTGTTAAGTACGATGCCCATTACCTGGTTGCCCGGGTCTACGAAGGAGTCAACGATGGTGTAAACCAAGCAGGTAAGGATCTGCGGACTGATGTAAGGGATAGTGATCTTCCAGAAGTACTCCCACGCCGTTGCACCTTCCATCTGCGCCGCTTCTTTCGCAGAGTACGGTATACCCTGCAATGCGGATAGGAACAATAGTATCTGGATACCTGAGTTCCACACAAGATTGAAGATGTCGCTCGTCAGCGTGTTGATTATCTCCGTTAGTTTTTCGCTGATGTTATAGATGCCGAGGAAGTTCAGCAGCTGGTCAACGAGGTTGGCCTCGAACATTGTGGAGAACTGCTCTGCGCCGCCGGCGGTGCCGCTGGTGCTCATGTTACCGTTGATGATGTCGATAACAGGGCCGGTCGCGATGATAACGGGGAGGAAGAATACTGCTCTTGCGAAGGTTCTTCCCTTGAACTTCTGGTTAAGGATGACCGCGATGAATATGGAGAACACCAGGATCAGAGGTGTTTTCAGCGCGGTATTGGAAAGGGTCTCGACCAGGGCCTTTGAGTAATCCTGGTCCTGTCTGAAAGCGTTGACGAAGTTATGGAAACCGAGGTTCGTCAGCTCCATGCCGCCCTTGCCGACCTTTGTATCGTGGAAGGCATATACCAGCGAAACGATCAGCGGGTAGATGAAGAAGTAAAGCGTACCGATTATCCACAGGGCGATGAAGCCGTAACCGTAGAGGTGCTTCTTTCTTTCGTAGCTGATCCTTGCGCCCTTCGGGGGCTTAGCGTTGACTGCTCTGGGCTCGCTGTAAGTCTCGGCGGCTGCCGTTTCAGCTGCTGCCGTTTCAACGGTTTCAGCAGCCTCCTCGGCCTCCTCGCTGATGACTGCGGCCGCATCTGCGGTCTCGCTTACTGCGTCCTCGGCCTCTTCCGCAGCTTCGCTTACTGCTTCCTCAGCCGCTTCGGCGGTGCTTTCAGCCGCTTCGGTGATCTCCTCGGCAGCGTCCTCGACTTTATTCTCGAGTTCCTCTGCGTTCAAGTCCTTTTCAAACTCACTCATCAGCCTTCAGCACCTCCTTCTATAGCTCCTGCCAGGTCTACTGTCTTTCCGTCGACCTTAGCCGTGGCATTTGCCTTATCGATCTCAACGACCACATTCTTTCCGTCCTTGGAGTAGGTGGTCTTGATCTGGTTTCCGTCCTCGGATCTCTCGTACTTGGAGATCGTCATATCGGAGACTCCTGTGAGCAGCTCCTTGGCGATATTATACTGCTTGGCAGCCATATCGACCCAGCCCTCGTAATTTGAATAATACAGATCGTCGAAATCCGTATCCTGCAGCGTCGAAGACGGTGCATAGGTCATATCGTAGTGGATCCCCGAGCCTGCCGCCAGCGCCAGCATAAAGGTCTCGCCGGTATTGGAGCTTGCGTTTATGGGCTTTGTCGAATACGGAACGTATCCGTGGACCACCATCTGATAGAAGGGGATATCGAAGTCGGTAACATTGAAGCCGCTGGAGTAGACCGGAACGTTTATGATCTGGTCAACGCAGGGGATAACGTAGCTGTTTGCTCCGTCCGCGATGACCTCACCGACCTCGGACTTTGCTTTTTTCAAGCCGTCCACGATCTTATTCGCGGTATCGTATCTCGAGGAGGTATTCTTCTTGGAGAAGTCGCTCACGAGCTTAGTCGTATAATCGCCGAAGCCTATTCTTGTAACTCCCTCGTCCTTATAATCCTCGATCATCTCGTCGAAGATCTTAACGTAGGTATCGGGGGCTACGAGAGCGGGTGAAACGCCGCTCATCGCCACGCCGAAGGCGGGGCTGTAGCTTACCTGTCTTGAATAAGCGTTGGAGATTCTCGTTGCCGAATTGGAGAAGGTCGTATAGCCCCAGGAGCTGGAAGCCATTGTGAAGTTATTGATCGACGGGAACACCTGAAGTCCTGCGGTATCCAGAAGCTCTTTGAAGTCACTGTTTCCGCCGAGGGTGCCCGAGGGGCTCATATCGGTGGAGACTTTTCTCTTGATCTCGTCGTTGGTCCAGTTGTTGTAATTTACGATCGCGGAGTCAACACCGAGGTCCTTGAGCTTGCTCATGATCTCTCCGGCCTGGTCGAAGCCGGTGATCTCAGTCTTGAGATTGAACGGGATACCGAGGATCGAGGTCTGCTTGAGCACTCCGCCGAAGAAGTCAACATAGAAGTTGCTGGTATCGGCCTTTGTCTTGGCGGTGAGGCCCTTTTCCTTGATAAGGTAGTTCCTGTATACCTCTGCGCAGTCGGCGTAGTTGATATCCTCGCTCTTTTCAATGGGGAAATACTTGATGCCGAAGCGGGGCGTCTTGATATCTCCCTTTTCAAAGACGTTGATCTTATTCGAGTTATCGCCGCTCATGAAGAAGGAGTCCTGGCTCTTGGTTTCAAACTCGAAGTAGCAGTTGTTGTAGACCTGGTTATCCTGCATACTTACCTTAGCCTTGGCGTACACATTGGTATCGCCGTCGGAAACGATAGCCACGAAGCCCTTATTTCCGTTGACCGATGCCACCATAGGCAGGTAAGCCAGTTCGGTAACTCTGGGAGCGTTCAGCGGAACTGCGGTATAGTCTCTGCCGTAGATCTGCTGAGAATACTCGGAATAGCTCTGTTTGCCGTTGTTATACTGGATGACCGCGCCGCTTCCGTCGGGGACTATCATATAGCCCTTATTCTCGGTGCCGTCGTCCTTCTTAGCGGGGATCGCACCGAAGGAGGGGCAGATCTGGAGCTTTGTGAGCACCTTGCCGTCCACCGTTGAGATGTTCTTCTCGTCGATCTCGGCGGCATCCACATAAGCGTAGATGTCATCCTCTTCGAGGGTAACGTGCATTGTGAACTCAACGCCCTGAGAATTGAACTTATAAGTCACGGCGAAGCCGTTATCCTCTTTCCTGTACTTGACGCTGTTGGCCTTGGTCGAGTAGACGGGCGCCGGAGACTCGGTCCTCTTTTCCTGTCTAAGGTCGCCGATCTTGATAGCGGCGCTGGATGCGAGCTGCTTTCTCTTTGCAGATTTCATCAAGCTTCCGTTCTCGTCCATCGGGATGTCCTCGGACCCGGCATTTATCGGCGAGCTCCACCAGTAGTTTTTCGATTCCTTTACGCAGCAGCCCCACCTGTCGTTCTTGCCGTCGAAGTAAAGAATGAACTTATCATTCTCCGCGGCCTTCTCGCAGGTATCGAGAGCCACCGCCTGTTCGTCGGTGATCTTCTCGGGGAGCTTGTTCTTATCCTCTTTGGACGGCTTCTCCTCGGCTTCTCCGGAATCACCCGAAGCTTCCTCGGAGGCGGCCGCCGTATCTGTCGTTTCCGCTGCAGCAGCTTCATCCTCGGTTGAGGAAGCTGCCGTCGAACCCAGAGGCATCAGCATTGTAAGAATCAAGGCAAACACTATAGCCTTTTTAAATTTTCTGTCAGCCATTTTCATTACACCACCGTTTCTATATTAGCCTCTGATTCGATAAGCGATCTCTGTATAGATTGAATATCCGAAAACGTAAACCTGCTGGAAAAGCGACAGCAGCAGAATTGCGAGGAACAGTATCAGCAGCATTGCCACTATCGTGAACACCATCGAAACGATAGTCTTCTTGAAGGAATACTGATGTGCCGCCTTCATTGCCTGGATCATCAGCACCACCGACCAGATAAGTCCCAGATAGTAGATCGCGGTCATCCAGATCTTTTCGTCCTCAACGATGAAGTTGGAGATGAAGATCGAGATGAAGCTGCACACTATGTAGGGGACCAGCGCATAGGCCGAATAGATGCAGATCTTTTTAAGAGTTCCTTCGCCGTCGAACAGCGTACACAGCGCCCAGTTCGCGATGACCCAGGTGAAGAAGTACACTACCGACTGCACCAGCAGAGGAACGATATTGAAGACCTTGACGTAAGCCGTATTGAACTGGAAGCCTGTCAGCTGTCTGTCGGCAACCATATTCACGAACAGCAGGAAAACGATGACCATTGCGATCTTCATCGAGCCCTGCTTTTTCCAGCGGAGATCCTCGAAGCCTTCGACAGGGTGGAAAATACAATGTTTCAGCCACCCCATAGGAGTAAATTCATACATTTATTTTCCCTCCTCTTCTTCATCGTCGTCGTCAGCTTCCTGCTTCTTGGCGGAGCCCTGGGTGTAGGTATCTACCGAGATACCCGCGCCGGAGGAGCCGACGGAAACGAGCCTCTTTTTCTTCTTCTTGAACTTGATGAGCTTGATGCCCCTCTTATTGAGCACCTTCTTCACCACGAGCAGGACTATCAGCAGCGTGATAAGAATGATTATCAGCGTGAAATGATCTTTGAGGAACGCATCTCTTGCATACTTGTATGCCCTATCGTAGTCCTCCTGATCGTAGGCCGTCTTGAAGTATTCAAGGGCCTTTGAATATTTCTCCTCGTTGAGGGCGGCCTTTCCGAGGCCCACATAAGCCTGGATGTAGTTGCCGTCTCTGCGGACCACCTGTTCCCAGTCGGCCTTAGCATCGGTATAACGTCCTTCGTCGTAGAGGGCGAATGCCGAATGGATATGCTTTCCGAACTGAGTTTCGATGAACACCGTGATATCGTTCTTGGAGCCGTCGAGGATGAAAACTCTCTCGCCGTGGCTCTCCACCGCATTGGGGTTGGCGATGGTACCTCTCTGATCGGAGGTAGAGGTCTTCGAGCCGAAGATGCAGACCAGATTACATTCCTTGTCGTACTGGAACACACGGCCGGTCTCGTAGTCCATAACGTTTATCAGACCGGTATCGCTGATATCAAGGTCCGTAAGTCTTGTAACGTGGGATTTCTTTGTAAGGGGATCCCACTGGCTTCCGGTCAGGTCGCCGAACTTATAATCGTTGCCCTTGGCGTTGTTCCAGATATTGTAGCCTGCGGGGTTCAGCTTCTTTACCGCATCGGTATCGGTATCTACTTCGGTAACGGTAAAGATGAAGCCGTCCTTGTCGATATCGAAGTTGGCGTACTCGATAGGCACGTTTCTTGTCATACCTTCAAGCTGTTCATCCGAAGCGATCATTCTCCAGAGTCTCTGAGCGATGACTGCGGCAGTTACCTGAACTCGGTTGGCGCCGTAGAATCCGGTGAACTTGCCCTCTCTCGAGAACTGCACCGAACCGCTGTTTACCGAGCTTACTACCGTATAAACGTTCTCGGCCACATCGGCGAGGACCTTTTTCGGGTTGAAGGTCTGCGCTGTATAGAGCGCTTCCTCCGGCTTGGTATACTCATGAACGCAGGTCAGGGTAGTTGAGCTTGTGACTTTAGCCTTTACTATTCTTGAGTTTTCCGTATCCGCCACATAGACCACCTGCTCGCCCAGCGAGGGGCTGGTGGTGACGAACACGCCCTGAGGAGCCGCGAAGCCGTCCTTTGAGGAGCCGCTTACTCCCTTATAGCATCCGGTGACCTCCAATGTTTTGAGGTCCAGCCTCAGGATGCGGTTGTTTTTGGTATCGGCCACCCACATTTCTTCCTTGGCCTTGTCGATGGAGAGATCTCTCGCATCGCTGAGGGCCAGCGGTTCGCTGTCCGAAATGTAGCAGCCGCTTGAAGGATCCCTGAGCTTCTGGAGCTTCATCTCAGCGCCGGTAACAGTCTTTTCAACCCGGTAGGCGCTCTGAGAAGGGATAGCGTCCTTCCAGTTATCGTAGATATATGAATTGTAGGGCTCATCCGCGAAGGCGGTCACCGACATCGACAAAGCGGTGACGGCAGCCAGCGATACGCTGAGCAGTTTTCTTAATGGATGTTTCACTGTATATCACCTGTTTCCTTTCCGTGATCTCGGTCAGCCCGTATTAATCCTTGATACCAGAGTTAGCCATGGTCTCCATGACGTTGCTCTGAGCGATAAGGAATACAACGAGCGGCGGAATAAGAAGCAGTACAGCCGATGCGAAGGTAACGCCCTGTCTTGCCAGACCCACGGCAGCGATCTGCTGAACGATAGTCGGAAGAGTCTTGAGCTCTTCGGAGTAGATCAGCGCGCCGCCCTGGAGGTTCCAGGCTCCCTGGAAGGCGAAGATTATCAGCGTCATTATCGCGGGCTTCGAGTTGGGCACGACGATCTGCCAGCAGATCCTGAACAGTCCCGCGCCGTCCACCTTAGCGGCTTCGATCATCGAGTCGTGGATAGTGGACATCGACTGTCTCATAAGGAACAGTCCGAGAGGAGTTGCGATAGACGGCAGGATCAGTACCCAATAGGTATCAATGATATGCAGCTTGGAGTAAACCATGAACTGCATGATCCAGGTAGCGTTCGATGCGAACAGCAGGGCGGTAACGATCAGCTTGTTGATGAAGCCCGCACCGGGGAACTTGCACTTTGCAAGCACGAAGCCTGCGCAGCAGCATACGAACAGGTTGCAGATACAGATAACAACGGTGATGAACACGCTGTTGAATATGTATCTTGAAAGCGGTACCCAAAGGCTCGCCGCTACGGTGAACATATCGGAGAAGCTCTTGGTGGTCGGATTCAGAACGTAGAGTCTGGGCGGGAACACGAACAGCTCTTCGATAGGCTTTATGGACTGGATGAAGGAATAGTAGATCGGGAATATCATGAACAGTCCCAGAAGTGCCAGAAAGATGAATATCGCAATATCTCCGCCGAGAGAACCGTTAATGCGCTTCTTTTTATCCTTGACTTTCAGCTTGTCAATGGATACTTGCTTTTTCTTTCTTCTTGCCATTTCAAGTTCTCCCCCCTTTAATCAAGATATTTGCCCAATAGCCAGTTTACGGCCTTATTGGCCAATAGCATGGCCGCGAACAAGACGAAGCATATTGCGGACGCATAGCCCATTTCGTATCGTATCGAACCGTAGTCTGTGGCGTGGTTCATGATCGTATGGGCGGCGTAGTCCGTTGAGGGAAGACCTACCAGCATCTGACCTACCGCACCTACTGTAAAGGAAGCGGAGATCTGCATTACGGCTGCGAACAGCAGCTGGGGGCCCATTGAAGGGATCGTGATGGTGAAAAGCTCCTGCCAGCGGTTCTTGATGCCCTCGATAGCGCCCGCCTCGTACATCGACTTGTCGATGTTCTGGAAGCCCGCTCGGATAGCAAGGAAGCCGGCGCCCATGGAGATCCACAGCTGAACGATGATAACTACGGGCAAGATGTAGTTGGTATCGGTGAGGAACTGTTTAGGCGCATTGAAGATGCCTATATCCATCATGATAGCATTCAGATAACCGTAGCTGTCGCCCGAAAGGATCAGCTGCCAGGTGACATAAACGGAAGTGGTCATCGAAGGAGCGTAGAACACGAAGGTGAAAAATGTCTTGAGGAACGGATGCATCTCGTTTATGAGCCAGGCGATGAAGAAGCTCAGCACATAAGAGAAGGGGCCGGTGAAGATCGCAAAGATCAGGGTGTTTCTGACTGCGATCAGGAATACATCGTCGTTCAGGAACAATGTATAGAAGTTGGAGAAGCCTACCCACTTGGGCGTCTGGATCATGTTGAAGTTCGTGAAGCCCATAGGCAGCGACATTACAACGGGTATGACGGTGAAGATTATGAAGAGGATCATGAACGGAGCCAGCAGCCCGTAGCAGCCCTTATTCACCTTCATCATATGCCAGGTGTAAGCCCATCTGCCCTGTTTGTTTATCGGGGCGGAACTGTTATTTGCCATACGTCGGTTCTCCTCCTTCCTTATGAATTCAGTCCGAGATCCTCACGCTTACGTGTGATCTCATCGTTGATGTCCTTGTTGTACCAGAACAGGGTGTCTCTTGCATTCTCGGCGTTGTTAACGACCTCTCTGAATGCGTTTATCAGACCTCTCGTTACACCGTAGGAAGCGGGGATAACGGGGATCTCGACCTGCGAGAGCATCTGATTCTTGAGCAGCGATACCTCGTTGGTGGTCCAGGAGAGCTGCTCGAGGGCGTTGAGGTTAGCGGTATCGAAACGTCCCATGGTGCCGACGATAGACTCGATGTCGTTTCCGTAGCTGGTCATGGTCTCGTCGGATGTGAACCACTTGATGAATTCCCAGGCGTCCTTCTGCTTATCCTCGTCCAGCTTGGAGAAGATCAGCGCCGCGGAGCCCACGGAGCAGGATGCGTGATTGATCGAGCCGTCTTCCTGCTTGGTTCCGGGGATCGGCTGGAAGCTCCAGCAGCCCTTGATCTCGGGAGCCGCAACAGTGAGCTGATTGAAGAACGTATAGTTCTGGATCAGCACGGGCATATCGCCCTGTCTGAATCTGGTGAAAGCGTCATAGGTCTGCTCGAAGCTGTAGGTCGTATAGAACTTGGTCCAGGCATCGAAGGAATCTATGGCTTCCTGAGTATCGAAGTTGGTCTTGTCAAGGTTGTCGCTGTAGTAGTTGACGCCCTTTTGCAGCAGCATGGAAGCGAAGGTGTTTCCTGCTTCGGTAACAGGCGAGATAACGCTGCCCACGGGAAGGATAAGGCCTACCTCCATGTAGTTTCTCTGAAGTGTGGGAAGTACCTTCAGCAGATTTTCCCAGGTGTTCAGATCGGTCTTGGGGTCGATACCGTACTGCGAGAGCACGTCGCTGCGGTAGAAGAGCATCGGGAAGGTCTGAGATACGGGCAGGCCGTAGCAGCCGCCGTTGTACTCATAGAGCACGCCTGCCTGCGGTGCGAACCGCTTCATTACCTCATCGTAGTCGTCAAACTTCTTCAAGTTTACGAGCACGTCTCTGGCGGCAAGCTGTATCGGGAAGTCACCGCCCATGAAGAGGGCCAGGTCGGGGCCCTTTCCGGCGAAGGTAGCCTCGATGATACCGCCCTGGACGAGCTTGAGGTTTACCTTGGTCTTTGCGGTGGGGTTGTAGTCGTTGTTGATAAGAGTCTGGATAACGGTGGCGTTATCACGTCCGAGGGAAGTCCAGCAGATCATAGCCTCTTCGTCGTCCTCTGCCAGGGAGTTGTAATCCTCGAAGAAGGAGCCGATGAAGGCCTTGAAGCCGTAGCCCAGGGACTTGAAGAATCCCTCGTCGCATTCGGTGAATTCCTGGTCGTCGGTGAGGACCTCGATCATATCCACCTCAAGGGGCTGCTCGCGGTACTGGTTCACCCACGAGGAAACGGATGTAACGTTATCCTTGATCTGGCTCATCATATTGGGGATCCTGTCCGCCTTGGAAACGCACTTGTCAAGCACGATAGCCAGCTTATCGAGGGTAACGGCCTCGGTTCCGCCGGTGCCGGAGAGCTTTTCGATCTTCTTCATCTGAGCTCTCAGGCTCTCGGAATACTCCTTGAACCTGTCAAGGATGCCGGGGATCGAGCCCTTGATGTCGTAGTTGTTATATTCGTCGGGATTCGGGCCTGTAATGGCACGGATCTGTCTGTAATAGCTGTTTACCTGATAAACGATCTCGTCGATATCGCCCATGATCTCGCCGATCTCACCGGGAACGGCTTCGAGGGTGATAGTATGCTTGCCTGCGTCCAGGTAGAAGAACATAGGCTCCTCTCCGATAGAGGGAACAGTCAGCTGCCAGCTGGTGTCATAGTAGAACTTCAGCTGCTCGCACTCGGCGCAGGGAACCACGCCGTCGATGTAGAGCCTTCTGTTGGAATACATACCTCTCATGGAATCCTGCTTAGCGCGGATACCGATCTTGTAGCAGCCTGCGGTGGTGATATCTACCTCCCAGGTGGCGGCCTGAGTAGCCTTGTTCCAGTTATCCTTGCCTATGGTGTTATATCTGGTCTTGGTAGGGCTCTGGCCGTTTGCGGAGGATGTAAGGTAGGAGTTTCTGTCTGCTGTCGGGAACAGCGTTCTGTCGGATTTATAAGTGGCGTTCTCGCCCTCGAGGAGGATCCTCTCTGCGTGAGAATTCTGTATCTCGTTGGCATCGGGAGCAACATAAGGTGCGGGCTTGGTCTCGTTGAAGAGCTTCATATACGCCAGCGCGAACTGAGCCTTCTGAGACTGGAGGGTGAAGGTGTGTTCGCCGGCCTCGATGTAGAAGCCGAGAGCCTCGTTCCTCAGTCCGTCGGTGTCCTTGAAGGGGCTCACCTGCCAGCACTCAACTGCGATCTGTCCGGGACGTATATCGTTTCCTCTTACGTCCTGCTGGATCTCGGTCTTGTTGACCCATCTCTTGGGAAGCGTGATCCTCGAAGCGGTGGTATACGGACAAACTCCGTCTATAAGCAGTGCAAACTCGACAGACGTCGTATTGCCGCCTGCCTCGTTGTTGAGCGCCTCATATTTCGCCTCGATATTATACCAGCCGGTCTCGGGCACATTGACCTTGAAATCAACGGTGCCGACCTGATTGGCCCACTTCATAACATTGGGCTCGCCGTCAACGGTCTCTTTTGTGATAACGGCCCCGTCACCGAATTTCACAAAATCAGCGCCGTTGATGATTACCTCCTTCTGAGGCCTTGCCGCGTCAGCGTGTTTTTTGACATAGTTGCTGTACGCATTCTCGCGGTTGCTGGCGTCGATGACCTCAGCGGAGAGGTCTGTCACTTGGTTTCCGCTTTCTGCCGCAAACGCTGTCAGCCCGCAGGATGCTGCCAGCGATAATGCAAGCGCAGATGAAATAACACGTTTCAGAAATGTGTTTTTCACGAGATTTTCCACCTTTCGTAATTATTTGCCGATCGAAACTCCTTAGACCCTATATATTTTAATATAACAGTCGATCATATCCCCGGCGTTTATATTTCCCTTTCGGGTATAAACCGTATTTAACCGTCCGATCTGAACAGGACTACCCGTCCCGTTTCCTCGTCGAACTCTGCTTTCAGTTTGTCTCCGCCCTTGACCCCCAGTTTTTCCATATGGTCCTTGGACAGCTGCAACCTTCCCGAACGGTCGAGGACCACCAGCTCCTCGTGAGTTTCCTCTCCTTCGGTCTCCGCCGCACCGACAATGTTTCCCATTTCGTCCAGCTCCTGAGCGTAGCTCCTTTTGCGGACGATCTCCGAGCTGGTCCTTCCGTCTCTGATAGCCACCACTCTGTCGATCCGCTTTGACAGCTTCACGTCGTGGGTGACGATCACCACCGTAAGACCCTCGGTCTCATTGAGCTTTTTGAATATGTCAAGGATGATATTCGAGGTCCGGGTGTCCACCGAACCGGTGGGCTCATCCGCCAGCAGCAGCCGCGGGCCGTTGGCCAGCGCGATGGCAATTGCGACTCTTTGCTGCTCGCCGCCGGACATCTGATCCAGCCTTGAATTCTTCCTGTGAGAAAGCCCCACTTTTTCCAGCAGTTCCAGCGCTCTCTTCCGCCTCTGCTTTGCTCCTTTGAGCAGCATGGGCAGCTCCACATTCTGTACTGCTGTCAGGTACGGTATCAGGTTCCTTGCGTTGTTCTGCCAGACAAACCCCACCGTATTCCTCTTGTACTCCATATAATCCCTGTCCGAGAACTTCAGAAGGTTCTTCCCGTCCACGAACAGGCTTCCCGCCGAGGGCTTGTCAAGACCGCCCAGCATATTCAGCAGCGTACTTTTGCCGCTTCCCGAATTGCCGACGATAGCCATCAGCTCTCCCCGCTTTACGTCCAGATCCAGGCCTTGAAGGGCCACGACCTCGACTTCATCTGTTTTATAAATTTTCACCAGATTCTCACAGCGGATCATATATTCATCATCATGCGGTGCTACATTATCATCAGAGGGCCTTTCCTCCCCGATCGTATCGTAGACCGCAGTTACCATCTCGGCCGTATCACTCAACGATCTCACCGTCCTCCAATGTATAGACCCGATCGGCAACATCCATCATGCTGGGATCATGGGTCGTCATGATTATCGTCATCCCGTAGTTCGCCACCAGCTCCTTGAAGAGCTTTACGACGTGGAGCGCCGTGGCGGTATCAAGTTCCGCCGTCGGCTCGTCCGCGAAGACTACCTTCGGGTCGTGGGCTATCGCCCTTGCGATAGCGACTCTCTGCTGCTCGCCGCCGGACATCTCGCCGGGCCTGTGGAACATTCTCTTTTCGAGGCCCACGTTGCGCATGACCTCTCTCACCCGGGCGTCCCGCTTATCGTATGGGAATTTGGACAGCCTCAGCCCGAACTCCACGTTCTCGTAGGCGTTCATCCCGCTCATCAGCGCCACCGACTGGAACACGAAGCTCATATCGTAGCGCCGAAGCTCGTCGCGCTTGCGCTCCGACAGTTTGGTGATATCCTTCCCGTCGAAGAGGACCTTTCCTTTAGTGGGCTTGTCAAGCGCCCCGAGGATGTTTATCAGCGTGGTCTTTCCGCTGCCGGAACGGCCTCTGAGTACGGTCAGCTTTCCCTGCTCGATCTCGATATTGATATTCTTGAGAGCCGAAACGATGCTGCCGTCGCCGATCTTAAAATCGCGGCAGAGCCCCTCGGTAGAAATGATATTACCCATGCAGTTTTCCTCTCCGGCAGAGCCGCTTCTCGGGTCACAGCGAGTCAGAGGGCATGATATGCCCCTCAAAAAAAACATAGCAAAGCCGTACATATTGTATACCCCGAAAGCCGCGGCAACAATATGTAGTGATATTCACCAAATATGGATGTAAAAATAGTTACATTTGATGATATTTTTATACCTTTTGTCCAAAAGGGCGCACTTTACTAACCTTAATTATAACAATTATAAACAGTTTTGTCAAGGCGGGTTAAACGTTTGCGGAAAAGGTTTTTGACCCGCCCTGCGTATTTGTGCACGTCTTACAATTTTTGCGCCAAAATTTCGTGCATCTGCACAATCGCAGCCGGAGACCTGTTTTCGTGGCTCCGGCTGTTTTTTATATCTTTTACACGCTTTTACAATTTCTTTACATTTTGTTTTTTAAAAGTTTGCTGAGCTGATTTTTGTCTTTTGGCGACTGTTTCATATATTTATAGTCTCTTTCAATAAATTCCGATGGTTCGCAGCGAAAACGTTTAAGTTTTCATGTCCTTATTCTCCATATCCGATGAAACGGTCCGCCGGGCTCTCTCAAATTCAGAAAAATCCCTCCCGGGTACTTGTTTTTTTGCAGAAATTATGTTATACTTATTATTAATGTGTAATTTGTTTTAGCAATTGATTCTCGGAAGGGGGGGAGTTCTTGAAGAAAAAACGCAAACTTTGGCTGCAGGTCCTTGCCGTGTCCATCGTTTTCTACGTCGCGGGCATGATACTCGGCGCGGCGGCAATGTACAGCAGCTCAAGAAACGCTTACCTCTCCGCCAAAAACGATATGATCAGTCACGATCTCGAAAGGATATGCAATTTCATTTCCGCGGATCAGTGCTTCTGCTGGTATTTCGATTACGCAAAGACCCATGCGGACGAGATCCGCAATAACATAAACATGAAGTATTCCAATCTTGTTTCCCAGATCACCACTTTTAATTCCGAAAAGGAAGCTATTGACTATTACAATTCTCTGCCCGCGGAACAGCAGCTGGCAACTGCCGTGGATCGCTACTTTTTCCTGCAATCGCAGATGAATTACGAATCCACGGTCTTCGGATACGGCGGGCTTTTCTGCATCGACGTCAGCGAAGACAACGAAGGCTTCCTGTTTTACGAGGCGGGAAAGTTTGACGAAAATTACGAGCTTAAAGATTCCGACACGGGCTTGGGCCAAAAATGGAAATTTTACGGCGGAGATCATCCCGCCATTGAGAAGCTCCGCTCCGGCGATTACGAAACTGCCGCCTTTGAGCTGGCCCGCTCCGACCAGGACGACAGCAGCTACTACATAGGCTATATGCCCGTTACCGTCGGCGGTAAGATCAAAGCCGCCTTCGGAATTGATTATAACTGGGATGACTTCCATACTCAGCTGCTCAACGAAGTCAGGATCATGATAGGTATAATGTTCCTGGGAATGGTTGTTTCCTGCGCTCTGCTGATGCTGGTGATAAACCGCATAGCTATCAAGCCGCTGTCTATCGTTCAGCACGCCGTCCGGGATTACATCAAGGTCAAAGACAACGAGACCGCCGAAAAACAGCTCGACAGAGTAAAGAGCAAGAACGAGATCGGTGTGCTCTCGGACGATATCAACGCCCTTGTCCGCGAGATGCATTCCTACACTGCCAACATCAAAACTCTTACCAAAGAGGTAATGGAAGCTCTTGCCCACACGATAGATGCCAAGGACCGTTACACCAACGGTCACTCCTTCCGCGTGGCGAGGTATTCGCGGATGCTCGCCGAGGAACTCGGCCTATCCAAGCAGGAGCAGGAGGATATCTACTACATGGGCCTTCTTCACGACATCGGCAAGATAGGCATCCCGAATTCCATTATCAACAAGCCTTCCCGCCTTACGGAAGAGGAATACGAGATCGTCAAGAAGCACCCTGTCTACGGATACGAGATACTTTCCGAGATCAAGAGTATGCCGGAGCTTTCCACCGGCGCCCGCTGTCATCACGAAAGGCTGGACGGCAGCGGATATCCCGACGGTCTTTCGGGGGAGCAGATCCCCTACATGGCCCGGATAATCGCTGTGGCCGACAGCTACGACACTATGACCTCCAACCGAAGCTACCGACAGTATCTCCCGCAGGCTGTAGTCCGCAGTGAGATAGAAAAGAACATCGGCACTCAGTTTGACCCGGCCCCTGCCGCCGCCATGCTGAAGATCATCGACGCCGACAAGGACTATCAGCTCCACGGATGATACGTTGCTTCCGATATACTATCCGTATCGGGGGTGCGTGATGACCGCTGGGGGAGACCCTTTTGAAAAAGGGTCATCCCCCAGACACCCTCCCTAAAACTTTTTTACTCTTTTGAGCGGGGGCATATTCACCCCTGCTAAAGGGTGCAAAATCAAACTTTTGCTTTTCCCCGCAAAACATATATGCCCCCGCTCAAAAGAATCAGAAGTCTTAAAAAGAGATTGAAGGACGGCCTTTATTCAGAAGGAACTTCCGCAGCAACCAATGCACACCCCCGACACGGATAGTATATCCGATCGAACATATCAAACATAAACAAGAAGAGAGAAGAAAGAATTATTTGATTCTTTCTTCTTTTTTTTTGCACAAAAAAAGCTGCCCCGAAGGGCAGCTCTGTATTCGGTATCAAACCAACCTGATAATAGCCATTTCGGCAGCATCACCGCGGCGGGGACCTGTCTTGATGATCTGGGTATAACCGCCGTTGCGTCCGGAATAACCGGGAGCAATGTCATCAAACAGCTTCTTAGCTACGGACTCCTTAGTTATATAAGCGAGCACCTGACGCTTCGAGTGGAGGTCGCCGACTTTGCCGAGAGTGATCATTTTCTCGGTCATCGCGCTTACTTCCTTAGCTCTTGTCACAGTTGTTTCTATCTTACCGTTTTCGAGAAGGTAGGTGACCATAGCTCTGAGCATTGCCTTTCTGTGGTCGGTAGCCCTTCCCAGCTTTCTTGTGCCTGGCATAGATATTCACTCCTTAATTTAATTATCTTCTTCAGAACTGAGGTCGTAGCCCAGCGATTGCAGCTTTTCCTTAACCTCATCAAATGATTTCTTACCAAGGTTTCTGACCTTCATCATTTCTTCTGCCGACTTTCCGATCAGATCGTTTACGGTATTTATCCCCGCACGCTTCAGGCAGTTGAACGAACGCACCGATAAGTCAAGTTCCTCAATGGTCATCTCCAGGATCTTCTCCTTGCCCTTATCGTCCTTTTCGGCCATCATCTCCACAGTGCCCGCCTCTTCCGAGAGGTCAATGAAGAGATTCAGATGCTCGTTGAGGAGTTTGGCTGCCAGCGATACAGCTTCCTTTGCCGAGATAGTACCGTCGGTCCATACCTCGATGGTGAGCTTATCGTAATCGGTGATCTGTCCTACACGGGTGTTATCCACGGTGTAGTTCACCTTGAGTACCGGTGTGTAAATGCTGTCAACAGCGATAACGCCTATGGGCACATTGCCCTGCTTCTGCATGATTGCCTTGTTCTTTTCGGCCGAGACATAGCCCCTGCCTCTGTCAAGAACGATCTCCATATACAGCTTGGCGCCTGCGCCGAGGGTAGCGATGTGCATATCGGGAACGAGGATGCCTACCTCAGAATCTGTCTTGATGTCTCCGGCAGTAACGACGCATTCGCCTTCTGCCTCGATATATACGGTCTTGGGACCGTCGCCGTAAAGCTTTGCAGTCAATCCCTTGAGGTTGAGGATTATCTCAGTGACATCCTCCTTGACTCCGGGGATAGTAGAGAGCTCATGGTGTACGCCGTCGATCTTTACGGATGTTACGGCAACGCCCGGCAATGAGGAGAGCAGCACTCTTCTGAGCGAGTTGCCCAGTGTCGTGCCGTAGCCGCGCTCCAACGGCTCAAGGATGAACTTTCCGTAAGTTCCGTTGCTTTTAAGCTCGGCTGTTTCGATTTCAGGCTTTTCTATTTTTTCAAGCATTTATTGACCCTCCTGTATCTGAACTCAGACCGCGCCTGTCACGCGGCCCTTAACCCTTCTGCAGTGTCCGAATATATCAGACAGCTTACTTTGAATACAGCTCGACGATGAGGTGCTCCTCCAGCTCGTAATCGAGATCGTCCTTAACAGGCATACGAACGACCTTTGCGCTCTGAGCGTCCTTATTCACGTCCAGCCACGAGGGAGTCAGTCTGCCGGCGGTAGTCTCTGCGATCTGCTTGAACTTCTCGCTCTTCTTGCTGTTCTCTCTCAGTGAGATAACGTCGCCGACCTTTACTCTGTAGGAGGGGATATCGACTCTCTTGCCGTTTACGTCATAGTGTCCGTGAACGACCAGCTGTCTTGCCTCTCTTCTTGTGGACGCAAGGCCCATTCTGAATACTACATTGTCCAGTCTCGACTCAAGAAGGGTAATAAGGTTTTCACCGGCCTGACCCTCCATTTTCTGAGCGATCTCAAACAGATGACGGAACTGCTTCTCGAGCATTCCGTAGATGAACTTCAGCTTCTGCTTTTCCTTCAGCTGCAGTCCGTACTCGGAGACCTTCCTGCGCTTGTTGGCGTCGGGGTTACGCTTGGTATAGTCCTTGGTAGCGCCCATTACCATGGGGCTGATGCCAAGGCTTCTGCACTTTTTGTAGATTGGTTCTTTGCTTACTGCCATAGTAGATAAACCTCCGTTTTTTAATTAGTTATCGAGCCTTTCTGCCCCGTATCGGCGGCTATCAGCCGCCGCATACATCTACGGGCTGCCCGACTTTGAGCAAACTTAAAAACTCAAATCCGATTATTATACTCTTCTCCTCTTGGGAGGACGGCATCCGTTGTGGGGGATCGGGGTAACGTCCTTGATAAGTCTTACCTCGAGATCCTCGCTCTGGAGGGCACGGATAGCAGCCTCACGGCCGGCACCGGGTCCCTTAACGAATACCTCAACGATCTTCAGGCCGTGCTCCTTGGCAGCTCTTGCAGCAGTCTCTGCGGCAGTCTGAGCGGCAAAGGGAGTAGACTTCTTGGAGCCTCTGAATCCGAGACCGCCTGCGGAAGCCCACGAAATAGCGTTGCCCTGCATATCGGTGATAGTAACGATCGTGTTGTTGAAGGTCGACTGGATATGAACCTGTCCCTGCTCAATGTTCTTTCTTTCACGACGGCGACGGATAGTCGTCTTTTTCTTAGGCTGAGCCATTCTTCACACCCTCCTTACTTCTTCTTGTTGGCGATGGTCTTTACAGGACCCTTGCGGGTTCTTGCATTCGTCTTGGTTCTCTGTCCTCTTACGGGCAGGCCTCTTCTGTGGCGAACGCCTCTGTAGCAACCGATCTCGACAAGTCTCTTGATGTTAAGAGCAACGTTTCTTCTCAGGTCGCCCTCAACAGTCAGATTGTGGTCAATATACTCTCTAAGTTTTGCTACATCATCCTCGGAGAGATCCTTTACTCTCGTGTCGGGGTTAACACCCGTAGCCTCGAGGATCTTAGTAGCAGTGTTGCGACCGATGCCGTAGATATATGTCAGACCGATCTCGATCCTCTTATCCTTCGGCAGGTCAATACCAGCAATACGAGCCATTTTTTAGCTGCACCTCCATACTTGGTTTGTTAGCCCTGACGCTGCTTGTGCTTGGGGTTCTGGCAGATAACCATTATCTTGCCCTTTCTCTTGATAACCTTGCACTTTTCGCAGATAGGCTTAACTGAAGGTCTTACTTTCATCGAAATACCTCCTTTGGTTTGTGAAGCGGGTCGCCCCGCGCTTTCTCGAAAAGAGCTTACTTAGCTCTCCAGGTGATCCTGCCCTTGTTAAGGTCATAGGGTGACATTTCAACCTTTACCTTATCTCCGGGCACGATACGGATATAGTTCATACGAAGCTTGCCCGAAACGTGAGCAAGGATCATATGTCCGTTTGCAAGCTGCACGTTGAACTTAGCGCCGGGAAGCGCCTCTGTTACAGTGCCTTCAAGTTCGATTACGTCTTCTTTTGACATACAGAGAATACCTCTTCCTTCTCACTCGTTGTCCGTTTGGCAGCAGACCTCTTCGTTTGCTTTTCCAAGCTCCCGCAGAAGCCCGCGCAGCTTTCTGTCTGTCAGGCCCTCGGTCTCGATAAACGCTCCCACAGGTGAAATGTGCTTCACGCTCTTCTTCTTCGGCTTGGAGAGTTTCCTCTCCTTCCCGTCGCAGATGTACGCGAAGCCGCCGTCTGCCGCTGCAGCAACGAAGCAGCGGCCTTTCTCACGGCCTGCCAGAGCTTTTACGACCGTTCCGGCCTTAATATCTGCATAGCCCTTTCTCATCCGAGCCGGCTGAGTATCACACAGCCCGTCTGAGTTACTGCTATTGCATGCTCAAAATGCGCTGACCACTTGCCGTCCTGTGTTTTCACAGTCCAGCCGTCGGGCATGATCTTTATCGCAGCCGTTCCCATATTTATCATGGGTTCGATGCATATCACCATTCCCGCCTGCAGCTTGATCCCTTTTCCGGCGGTGCCGAAATTCGGGACCTCGGGTTCCTCGTGCATATCTCTTCCGAGACCGTGCCCGACGAATTCCCGGACTACCGAAAAGCCACGCTCCTCGTTGTACTTCTGTATCGCCGCACCGATGTCGCCGATCCTCACGCCTGGCTTGACCATATCGATCGCCAGCATAAGGCTCTCTTCGGTGGAATCGAGCAGCGCCTGTACCTCCGGAGCGATCTTCCCGCAGGCGAAGGTCTTGCACGAATCGCCGTAGTACCCGTCGATAAGTGCTCCCGTATCTACCGATACGATATCGCCTTCAACGATCTTTCTTGAGCCCGGTATCCCGTGGATGACCTCGTCGTTCACCGAAATGCACGCCGAAGCGGGGAACCCGCCGTAGCCCTTGAATCCCGGCTTGGCGCCGTGTGAGAGGAAGTACCTCTCCACCACCTTGTCAAGCTCGTGTGTCGTCATTCCCGGACGAAGAGCCTCACGGGCAGCCTCAAGGGCTCCTGCCGTGATCTCTCCCGCCCTGCGGAGCTTTTCGATCTCTTTGTTTGATTTGATAAGGATCATATCTGCGCTTCTTTCTATCGGCGTATCAGACTTTTCAGCCGTTGATCGCCGCAAGAGTGAGCTTCGAGGTTTCCTCTACGCTCTCCTGTCCTTCAACAGTCACGAGCTTGCCCTGTGCCGAATAGTAATGCTTCAGCGGAGCGGTCTGCTCATGATAGGTCTTCAGTCTGCTGATTACGGTCTCGGGCTGGTCATCCTTGCGGATAACGAGCTCCTTGCCGCAAACGTCGCAGATGCCCTCGACCTTGCTGGGTTTGAAATCAACGTGATAGGTAGCGCCGCAGTCAAGGCATACTCTTCTGCCGGAGAGTCTCTGTTTGATGGTCTCATCGGGAACATTGATCTCTACTACCTTGTCGATGGTCACGCCCATAGCGTCGAGTGCTTCGGCCTGAGGAACCGTCCTCGGAAAGCCGTCAAGAATGAAGCCGTTCTGTGCGTCGGGCTCAGCGATCCTGTCCTTCAGAATACCGATAACGATATCGTCGGAGACGAGAGCGCCGGCGTCCATAGCGGCCTTTGCCTTCAGGCCGTACTCAGTGCCTGCCTTAACGGCAGCTCTGAGCATATTGCCTGTGGAGATCGTCGGGATGTTCAGTGCTTTGCAGATGACCTCTGCCTGTGTGCCCTTGCCGGCACCGGGAGCGCCTAAAAGTATCAGATTCATAACAGTTCTCCTTTACTTATTCAAGGAAGCCCTTGTGATGACGCATCATCATCTGGCTCTCCATAGTCCTTACGGTCTCGAGTGCTACGCTTACTACGATGAGTATGGAAGTACCGCCCATTGCAACGGGCACACCGCTGATCGCGCCGAAGATAATCGGGAAGATCGCGATGATGCCGAGGAAGATCGCGCCCACGAGAGTGATCTTTGAAAGGATCCTCTTGAAGTAGTCGCTGGTAGGCTTACCGGGTCTTATACCGGGGACGCCGCCGTTGGACTGTCTCAGATTGTTAGCGATCTCGACGGGGTTATACTGCATCGAAACATAGAAGTAATTGAATCCGATGATGAGGAAGAAATACAGCGTCGCATAGAAGGGATGCTGATAGCTGAACCAGCGCAGCAGCCCGTTATAGAAGCCTGTTCCGTCCGGATTCGGTTTGATGAACATTTCAAGTGTTGAGGGCAGCGACATGAACGCCATCGCGAAGATGATAGGAAGAACGCCGCTCATGCAGACCTTGATGGGAATGAAGGTGTTCTGTCCGCCGTACTGTTTTCTGCCGACTATCCTCTTTGCATACTGGATAGGTATGCGTCTCTCGGCCTCGTTCATGAAGATAATGAAAGCGATCATCAGGATGAAGATCACGATGATGATAGGAACAAGCACGATGTACTTGGCCTCGCCTGTCTTCATGAGCATGATAAGGTTCCAGACTGCCGAAGGGCCTCTTGCGATGATGCCTGCGAACAGCAGCATCGAGATGCCGTTGCCTATGCCCTTCTCGCTGATCTGATCGCCGAGCCATATTGTCAGCGAAGCGCCTGCGACGAAGCACATGATGATAACGATCATCGAGAACCACTTCTCCCAGCCGCTGGTATATACCAGAGCGTTAGCTGTGCCGCCGAGAGTTCTGTAGTATGCCCAGCCCTGGAATATTGCGATACCCAGCGAAACATACTTGGTGATCTTATTGAGCTTCTTTCTGCCTTCGGGGCCTTCCTTCTGGAGTCTTTCCAGGGGAGGCAGGGCATAAGTGAGAAGCTGGATAATGATCTGAGCATTGATATAGGGTCCTACGGAAAGCGCAAGTATGGTGGCTTTACTCATATTGCCGCCCGAAAGAACGTTCAGGTAGCTGAAGAAGTTACCGCTTGCGTCATTCTGTTCAAACCAGCTTGCGATCGCATCCGAATCCAGATAAGGAACGGGGACCGCGCCGCCGACCCTGTAAATGATGATAATGAAAAGTGTGAACAACAGCTTCCTTCGCAGATCGGGAACTCTCCATGCGTTGCGAAATGTTTCTATCACTTTACATCACCTCAGCCTTTCCGCCTGCCTTTTCGATTTTTTCCTTTGCAGAAGCGGAAAATGCCGCTGCCTTAACTGTAAGGCTCTTTGTAAGCTCTCCGTTGCCGAGGACCTTAACGCCGTCAAGCTCCTTGGTAACGAGACCTGCTGCCTTCAGCAGCTCGGTATCTACAACTGTGCCGTCAACAAATCTCTCGAGATCCGAAACATTGATAACAGTATACTCGGTTGCAAAAATATTATTGAATCCGCGCTTAGGGATTCTTCTTGCGAGTGAGGTCTGTCCGCCTTCAAAGCCCGGTCTTACGCCGCCGCCCGAACGTGCCTTCTGACCCTTGTGTCCCTTGCCTGCAGTCTTGCCCCAGCCGGAGCCGTGTCCTCTGCCGATCCTCTTGCGGTCGGTCTTAGAGCCTGCAGCAGGTGATAACTCGTGCAGTTTCATAGTTCAGCACCTCCTTGCTTTATGCTTCAGTTACCTTGATAAGGTGTGAAATGACCTTGATCTTGCCCTGTGTCTGTGCGTTATCGGGCTGCTCTGTCACGTCACCGATCTTTTTAAGTCCGAGAGAATAAGCTGTCAAAACCTGCTTCTCAACCTTACTGTTAAGGCTCTTGACCAATGTGATCTTCAAGTTTGCCATGGTTACTCTCCTCCTTAGCCTAAAATTTCCTTAGCGGTCTTTCCTCTCTTAGCCGCGACCTCGTCAAGCGACTTGACCGAAGCCAGACCGTTTACTGTTGCTCTGACAACATTGCAGGGATTATTGGAACGAAGCGACTTCGCTCTGATATCCTTGATGCCTGCTGCCTCGACTACTGCTCTCACAGTGCCGCCGGCGATAACGCCGGTACCTTTTGCGGCAGGCTTCAGGAGAACCTCTCCCGCGCCGAACTTGCCGACGATCTCGTGGGGGATCGTTGTGCCCTTGAGAGATACCTTTACCAGGTTCTTCTTAGCATCCTCGATGCCCTTGCGGATAGCGTCGGGAACTTCGGACGATTTGCCGATGCCGAAGCCCACTGTGCCGTTTCCGTCGCCGACAACGATGAGTGCCGAGAACTTCATGATACGGCCGCCCTTAACAGTCTTGGATACTCTGTTAATGGCTACTACCTTTTCGGTAAATTCCGTCTGTGCTTCTATATTAGCCAAAAGTATTCCCTCCTTTAGAACTTCAGTCCGCCTTCGCGGGCTCCGTCTGCCAATTCCTGTACGCGGCCGTGATAGAGGTAACCGCCTCTGTCAAATACGACATTCTCGATACCCTTATCCTTAGCTGCCTTTGCGATCATCTCGCCGACCTTGCGGGCGCCTTCCTTATTGCCGCCGTTGCCCTCAAAGCCCTTGGACATTGAAGAAGCAGCGCAAAGTGTAACACCGTTTACATCGTCGATGATCTGAGCATAGATATGCTTAGAGGAGCGGAATACGTTCAGGCGGGGGCACTCGGGGGTACCGCTTACCTTGTTGCGGACTCTCAGGTGTCTTTTCGCTCTTGCCTTTGCTCTGTCAAGCTTTTTCACCATAGTGATTCTCTCCTTTTAATTACTTCTTGCTGCCCTTACCGGCCTTACCTTCCTTGCGGATGATATACTCGCCGGTGTAGCGGATGCCCTTGCCCTTATAAGGCTCGGGAGGACGCTTCTCGCGGATTTCGCAGGCGAACTGACCTACTGCCTGCTTGTCGATACCCGACACAACGATCTGGTTGGGCTGCGGAACGTCGATCTTGATGCCGTCGGTCTCGGGCACGATCACCTGATGCGAATAACCCAGGTTCATTACCAGGTTATTGCCCTGCTTCTGTGCTCTGTAACCTACGCCCACGATCTCCAGCGTCTTGGAAAAGCCGTTGGTAACGCCCTCAACCATATTATGGATCAGCGTTCTGGTCAGGCCGTGGAGGCTCTTATGGAGCTTATCCTCGGAAGGACGAGCAACCTTTACCTCTGTACCCTCGACCGTGATTATCATATCCTTGTTAAAGGTCTTAGTGAGTGTACCCTTAGGTCCCTTTACCGTTACGACGTTGCCGTCCGCAACAGTTACCTCAACTCCGGCAGGAACACTAATAGGCTTCAAACCGATTCTTGACATATATTAGTCCTCCTTACCATACAAATGCGAGAACTTCTCCGCCTACATTCAGCTCTCTTGCCTTCTTATCGGTAACAACGCCCTTAGAAGTGGAAACGATAGCTGTGCCGAGGCCCTTCATTACCTTGGGCATATCCTCGCAGCTTGCGTAGATCCTCAGGCCGGGCTTAGATACCCTTCTGAGTCCCGAGATAACGGAATTCCTGTTCTCATCGTATTTAAGTGTGATCCTGATCACACCCTGCTTCTCGTCCTCGATCACCTGAAAGCTCTTTACATAGCCCTCGTCAACGAGGATCTGAGTGATAGCCTTCTTCATATTGGAAGCGGGAACGTCAACTGTTGCGTGCTTGGCAGTGCTTGCATTACGGATCCTCGTCAGAAGATCAGCAATAGAATCTGTGATCTGCATGCTTATACCTCCTTTACCAGCTTGCCTTCTTTACTCCGGGGATCTGGCCGTCATGAGCCAGCTCTCTGAAGCAGATACGGCAAACGCCGAACTTTCTCAGATAAGCATGAGGTCTGCCGCAGATCTTGCACCTGTTGTAAGCGCGGGTGGAAAACTTAGGCGCAGCCTGCTGCTTGTTTATCATAGCCTTCTTAGCCATTATTATTTCCTCCTCTTATCCTTACTTCGCGAACGGAGCGCCCATAAGCGAAAGCAGCTCCTTAGCTTCTTCATCGGTCTTGGCCGTGGTGATGAAGTTGATATCCATACCGCGGACCTTATCGATCTTATCGTATTCGATCTCAGGGAAGATCAGCTGTTCCTTGATACCGGTGGAGTAATTGCCTCTGCCGTCGAAGGAATTGCCGTTGATGCCTCTGAAGTCTCTTACACGGGGGAATGCCACGTTGAACAGTCTGTCAACGAATTCATACATCTTATCAGCTCTCAGCGTTACCTTAACGCCGATGATCTGACCGTCTCTCAGCTTGAAGTTTGCGACTGACTTCTTGGCCTTGCAGGTCACGGGCTTCTGTCCGGTGATCGCAGCCAGGTCAGCCATGATAGCGTCGATGACCTTCTTATTATCCTTATCAGCTCCGCAGCCAACGTTGATGACTACCTTATCGAGCTTAGGGATCTGCATTACGTTAGCGTATCCGAACTTCTTCATCATAGCAGGAGCTACGGTGCTAACATAGTATTCTTTCAGTCTTGCAGCCATAGTTGTTTCTCCTCCTTAATCAAAGCTCTTCGCCGCAGTCTGCGTGCTTGCAGACTCTGATCTTGCTGCCGTCCTCGAGGATCTTATGACCGATCCTGGTGGGCTTGCCGCACTTGGGGCAGATCACCTGCACCTTATCGGCATACATTGCAGCCTCGGCCTCTACGATGCCGCCCTGCTGCTGAGCGTTTCTGGGCTTAACGTGCTTGGTAGCGATGTTGAGGCCCTCAACGATCACCTTTCTCTCCTTGGGAGCGACCTGGAGCACCTTACCCTTCTTGCCCTTGTCCTTACCCGAAAGGATAACGACAGTGTCGCCTGTTTTTACGTGTACCTTGTTCATTTCAACGACACCTCCCGATCAAAGGACCTCGGGAGCAAGAGAAAGGATCTTCAGATAATCCTTCTCCCTGAGCTCCTTAGCCACAGGTCCGAAAATACGTGTTCCTCTCGGATTCTTATCTTCCTTGATTATTACGGCTGCGTTCTCATCGAAGCGGATATAAGTTCCGTCTGCTCTTCTGAGACCCTTTGCCGAACGAACGATTACTGCCTTAACAACATCGCCCTTCTTAACAACGCCGCCCGGTGTTGCCTTCTTAACGGAAGCAACGACAACGTCACCGATGTTTGCATACTTTCTGCGTGTACCGCCGAGAACCCTGATGCACATAAGCTCCTTTGCGCCGGAGTTGTCTGCGACCTTCAGGTAAGTCTGCATCTGTATCACAGTGCGTTCCTCCTTTCAGAACGTTGGGCTGCGGCAGAGCATCTCTGCCGTCAGTCCTTATTGAATTTTGATTACTTAGCCTTTTCGAGAACCCTTACCAGTCTCCATCTCTTATCCTTGGAAAGCGGACGGGTCTCCATTACCTCGACCTTATCGCCGATGCCGCACTCGTTGTTCTCGTCGTGCGCCTTCAGCTTATAGGTCCTCTTGATGATCTTCTTATAGAGCGGATGCTGTACGTTATCCTCGATCGCAACTACGATAGTCTTGTCCATCTTATCGGAAACGACCTTGCCCACTCTTGATTTTCTAAGATTTCTCTCACTCACAGTAAGATCCTCCTTCCCGATTACTGAACCGACTCTTGCTTACGAATGAACGTCTTAACACGAGCAATATCCCTCTTGACAGCCTTCATTCTCAGCGGATTCTCCAACTGATTTACGGCGTGCTGGAAACGAAGGTTAAAAAGCTCCTGCTTCAGCTCTGCGAGCTTCTCGTTAAGCTCTGCTGCGGACATATCCTTGATCTCATTTGCCTTCATTATTGCTCACCACCCGTTTCAACAGTTTCTTTCTTGACGAACTTGCACTTGATAGGCAGCTTGTGCATCGCAAGACGCATAGCTTCCTTAGCGGTCTCCTCGGGAACACCCGCGATCTCGAACATAACTCTGCCCGGCTTTACAACAGCCACCCAGTACTCGGGGGAACCTTTACCGGAACCCATTCGGGTCTCGGCCGGCTTCTCGGTAACGGGCTTATCGGGGAAGATCTTGATCCAGACCTGACCGCCACGCTTGATATATCTTGTCATAGCGATACGGGCAGCCTCGATCTGATTCGAGGTGATCCATGCAGGCTGGAGAGCCTGAAGACCGTAATCACCGTAGGTCACGGTATTTCCTCTTGTGGCCTTGCCCTTGAGGCGGCCTCTCTGTACTCTTCTGTACTTAACTCTCTTTGGAAGCAGCATTATACGTTACCTCCTTCTCTTTTCATCTGACGAGCCTTATTGAAGTCTCTGCGGTTATCCTTGGCTCTGTCACCGGTACGCGGTCTGCGGGGCTTTCTGTCGCCGCGGTCGCTGGGAGCGTCCTTCCTGTCGGAAGCGGCCACCTGGCCCTTGAGGACCTCACCTCTGTATACCCAGACCTTGATGCCGAGTCTGCCGTAGGTGGTGTGTGCCTCTGCGAAACCGTAGTCGATATCGGCTCTGATAGTCTGAAGCGGGATAGTACCCTCGTGGTAGGTCTCGCTTCTTGCAATCTCAGCGCCTGCAAGTCTGCCGGAGGCTCTTACCTTGATGCCCTTGGCACCGAGCTTCATAGCTCTGCCGATAGCCTGCTTCATAGCTCTTCTGAAGGAAACTCTGTCCTCGAGGTCATGCGCGATCTTCTCAGCGATGAGCTGAGCGTTGATGTCGGGCATTCTTACCTCAACGATATTGATAGCCACCTTCTTGCCGATCTTCTTTTCAATGTCAGCTCTCATCTTCTCGATAGCTGCGCCCTTCTGTCCGATAACGAGACCGGGCTTAGCGCAGTGGATGTGGAGCTTGACCTTCTGACTGCCGTCAGCGTCGTTGTATCTTTCGATCTCGACCTTGGGAACTCCTGCATAAACGCACTTATCGTTAGCGTTCTTGGAGCGTCTGTTAAGAGTCTTCATCACATACTCGCGGATGTTGTAGTCCTCAACAAGTGTGTCGCCGAAAGTGCTCTTATCTGCAAACCAGCGGGAATCCCAATCCTTTATCACACCGACTCTGAGTCCGTGCGGATTAACTTTCTGGCCCATAATAAACCTCCTCTTTCAGCTTATTCTTTTTCCTTGAGAACTACTGTAACGTGTGATGTTCTCTTCAGGATCCTGTAGGCTCTGCCCTGTGCTCTGGGCATTATTCTCTTCATTGTAGGTCCGGGGCAAACGTAGCACTCAGCAACATAAAGGCTGTTCTTGTCCATGTTGTGATTGTTCTCTGCGTTTGCGGCTGCGGACTTGAGGAGCTTTTCCAGATACTCACAGGCGGCCTTGGGCGTATGCTTTACTGTTGCCAGCGCAACCTCGTAATCCTTACCTCTGATAAGATCAAGTACGATCTGTACCTTGCGGGGAGCGATACGAGCGTTTTTAAGAATTGCCTTTGCTTCCATCTGTATCTCTCCTTTCCCTTACTTCTTACCGTTGTTGGAGGTCTTGGAGCCTGCGTGGCCCTTGAACGTCCTTGTAGGTGCAAACTCACCCAGCTTGTGACCCACCATGTCCTCCGTTACATACACGGGAACGTGCTTTCTGCCGTCATGAACGGCAAAGGTGTGTCCTACGAACTGAGGGAAGATCGTCGAAGCTCTGCTCCAGGTCTTTACGACCTTCTTCTCGCCGGCTTCGTTCATTGCATTAACTTTCTTCATAAGGCTCTCTTCGACGAAGGGGCCCTTCTTTATGCTTCTGCTCATTTATTCATCTTCCTCCTTTCGTATTACTTGCCGTTGCGGCGCTTCACGATGAACTTATCGGAGCGTGCGTGCTTGGCTCTGGTCTTGTAACCGAGAGTAGGCTTGCCCCAGGGAGTAACAGGGCTCGGTCTGCCGACAGGGGACTTGCCCTCGCCGCCGCCGTGGGGGTGGTCGCAGGGGTTCATTACGGAACCTCTTACGGTAGGTCTCCAGCCCATGTGGCGCTTTCTTCCGGCCTTACCGATGTTTACGTTCTCGTGGTCGATATTTCCTACCTGACCGATCGTGGCCATGCAGTTTATCGGGATCTTTCTCATTTCGCCGGAGGGAAGTCTTACAAGCGCGTGCTTGTCTTCCTTACCCATCAGCTGAGCCATATTGCCGGCGGATCTTACCAGCTGAGCGCCCTTGCCGGGATAAAGCTCGATGTTGTGGATGAAGGTACCCACGGGGATGTTAGCGAGGATCAGTGCGTTGCCGGGCTTGATGTCTGCGCCCTCGCCGGCTCTGACCGTATCGCCTACCTTGAGGCCGTTCGGAGCGATGATATATCTCTTCTCGCCGTCCTCATACTCTACCAGTGCGATGAAAGCCGATCTGTTGGGATCGTACTCGATAGTCAGAACAGTAGCGTTCATATCGAGCTTGTTCCTCTTAAAATCGATCACGCGGTACTTTCTTCTCTCTCCGCCGCCTCTGTGACGAACGGTGATCCTGCCGTAGCTGTTTCTGCCGCTGTGCTTATCCATCGGCTCGAGCAGCGCCTTGCAGGGAGCGACCTTAGACAGCTGAGCATAATCGGTAACAGTCATACCTCTTCTGCCCGGAGTCGTCGGCTTGTAGCTCTTTATTGCCATTGTAATTCACTCCTTGATATTAGTTTTGCGAAACCGTCAAAGCGAGTCATCCTCACCAAGCACGGCTCCATACCTACGCTTTGCGGTGGATACCTTTATCAAAAGGCTTATCCGTTCACACACGGAAAATTTATCGGAGCGGCATCTGCCGCATCAGCAGCCCTCGCTGCCTCGCAAAGCCCTCTCCGCCGGACTCGGTCATACCGTCCTGCGGAGCAAACGCATTTTCATGCGCCCTCTTTTAGAAGGTCTCCTTCAGACGGCTTAGTACATACCGTCGAAGAACTCGATAGTCTTATCGCCTTCAAGAGTTACGATCGCCTTTTTGCGGTCGGGTCTGTAGCCCACGTATCTGCCCATTCTCTTCTGCTTGCCCTTTACGCTCATGGTATTGACCTTAGCGACCTTGACATCGAAGAGCTCCTCGACAGCCTTAGCTATCTCGACCTTGTTTGCGTCCTTAGCGACCTCGAAAGTGTATTTCCCGTTGGGAAGTCTCTCCATGGAGTCTTCGGTGATGACGGGCTTCAGAATGATATCCTGTGCAAGCTTGCTCATGCGTATACCTCCTCGATCTTCGCTACAGCGTCCTTTGCAACGACGAACTTGTCGTAGTTAAGGATGTCGTAAACATTAAGTGTGCCTACTGTCGCTGTCTTAACGCCGGGGATGTTTCCTGCGCTCTTGACTACCTTCTTATCGGCCTCTGCGGTAACGATAAGAGCCTTGCCCTTAACGCCCAGAGCCTTGAGCATCTCGACCATAGTCTTGGTCTTGAATTCCTCGGTCTTGATAGCGTCTACCACTACCATATCGGAATCCAGCACCTTAGTGGAAAGAGCCGACTTCATAGCCAGTCTTCTCTCCTTCTTGTTCAGAGAGTAGCCGTAATCTCTCGGCTTGGGGCCGAGGGCGATGCCGCCGTGTACCCACTGCGGAGCTCTTGTGGAGCCCTGTCTTGCGTGGCCTGTACCCTTCTGTCTCCAGGGCTTTTTACCGCCGCCGCTTACCTCTGTTCTGGTGAGCGTGGACTGTGTGCCCTGTCTCTGATTAGCCAGGTAGCAGACTACCATTGCGTGCATCAGATTCTTATTGGGAGCAATGCCGAAAACAGCGTCGTTCAGCTCAGTATCGCCGACCTTATTGCCGGCCATATCAAATACAGTGATCTGTGACATTTCGAATCCTCCCTCCATTAAGCCTTCTTAACGCAGTCAACGATGGTAACGGTACCGTTCTTCGGTCCGGGGATAGCACCCTTGATAGCGATAAGATTATTCTCAGCGTCGATCTTCACGATCTTCAGATTCTGCACGGTAACTCTCTCAGCACCGAGATGTCCGGGCATTCCCTTGCCCTTATAGATCCTCGAAGGCGAGGAGCAGGCGCCCATTGAACCGGCGTGGCGGTGAACAGGACCCGAACCGTGAGTCTCTTTAAGTCTTGCATTGTTGTGGCGCTTGATAGTGCCCGCATAGCCTTTACCCTTGCTGGTGCCGCAGACATCAACGATGTCGCCCTCAGCGAATGTATCGGCCTTTACGATGTCGCCGACGTTCAGGCCGGAGATGTCGTCGAATCTGAATTCCTTCAGAGTTCTCTTGAGCGCTACGTCAGCCTTCTTGAAGTGGCCTGTCAGGGGCTTGTTGACCCTTTTGGCTCTGATGTCGCCGAAGCCCAGCTGTACTGCCTCGTAGCCGTCGTTCTCAACAGTCTTCTTCTGAACGACTACGCAGGGGCCTGCTTCAACAACGGTAACGGGAATGACCTTGCCCGTTTCATCGAAGATCTGTGTCATACCGATCTTCTTTCCGATGATACCCTTTTGCATTTCTATTCCTCCTATTTGGTTATTGGTCGGCATTGCCGACATGACCTGCACACATCATTTAAGATCGCACGCGATCTCATTTTGGAGTATTATTTTACCTCCATTACGATGTTTACGCCTGCAGGAAGGTCAAGGCCCTCGAGAGCTGCGGTGGTCTCTTTTGTCGGACGGAGAACATCAATAAGTCTCTTGTGTGTTCTCAGCTCGAACTGCTCTCTGCTGTCCTTGTACTTGTGAACCGCTCTCAGGATCGTTACGATCTCCTTGTCGGTGGGGAGCGGGATAGGACCGCTTACCTGTGCGCCGCTGCGCTTAACAGCCTCCACGATCTTCTTAGCCGCTGCGTCAACAACTGCGTGCTCGTAACCCTTGATCTTGATCCTGATCTTTTCATTGACTGCCACTTAAAATCGCCTCCTTAGTGCAATATCAAAATATGGGGGCAGGGGGATGGACCCCTATGCAATACCTTGTGGTCTGTAGCGAGAACCCTGCAAACGTCGGGATCTCAAATTCAACTCTGCCGTGTGTTCCCTGTCTGTCTCATTAAAAAATCCGAACCCTTTCGGTATTCGGAAGACTCATAGGAACATCAGCACAGCGCACGCACCTACGCCAAAAGCGGATGATCCGCCTTTCGCAAGAAGCATAAGCACATACTGTGTTCGGTATTACAGTCGCCCGGTTTAAAATCGGACATACTCCACGAAAATTCCCCGACAGACCGCCGGCAACCTTTCGCTTCATCGCATATCATTTTTGAGTACCGTAAAGATACTCTGTTGCAGTCACGCAAGTTATATTATAATATATATCGCCCCTTTTTGCAAGTCCTTTTCCGATTTTTGCTATATAGAACTTTCATAACAATTTCAGCGGATGTTTATGCATACTGCACAACAGCCTATATATATACCATTATAATATATATATCCACAACCTGTAGCCGCCTGCGGCGGCCGTCCGGCCGCAGGATCCTGCGGGGGGGAAGGAATGAATAATGAATAATATTGGAACAGTCCTGCACTTTGTAGTGAAAAGTGCATCCCCGAAGGGGTTCGGGGGCGACCGGAAAGCCCCCGAATTGGGGCGGGAGCTTATGTTGGGATTCTGCTCTCCCGTTTGGAGCGGGGCAGGATGCCGCCCCGCTTTGGCTCGTCGTGGGACGGAAAGACGCTCCCAAATTCACGCAAGCGTGAATTCGGTCGCTGTTTCCTGCGAGTGCAGGAGGACATTTTTTTCGGCGCTGCGTATGGTTTGTCCACGCAAAAAAGAGTAGAAAAACGGCTTTTGTGCCCTACTGTTTACGAGTGCAGCGCCGGGGTCGTCGCTTACGCGCCGAACGAGGCTCTGCCTCGAGCTCCGCAAGGGCTCTGCCCTTGACCCGCCAGGGCTACCGCGCCCTGGACTGCGGAATGCGCTTCGCGTTTGGATTCGCACTTTTGATAGCCCCGCCGCATCACTATCTATTTTCCTGCACTCCGTCGCTTGCGGCGGAGATGCGCTGCCCGCGCTCGGGCCACGCCCCTGCCGTCAAAAAAGCTATTGACAAAATGTTTAAAGTGAGTTAATATATAAATATAAGTACGCTGTTCGTTTTTTCAGCGGGATCATAAGGAGGATATTAATATGTCTAAATTCTGTTCTGTCTGCGGAGCCTCGCTCCCCGACGACGCTACATTCTGCACAAGCTGCGGTGCTCCTCAAGCTCCAAATAATCAGTTTCAGCAGCCCGCTCCCGATAATCAGTTCCAGCAGGCTCCGAATAATCCCTACCCTCAGCCCGCTCCTCAGCAGCCTGCCGGCTCCGACAGCGCCGCTTATTCTATGCTCGACGCCATAGGCCAGCCCGGTACCGCTCCCGGAATGTATCAGCAGGCTCCCGCCGCCGCGAAGCCCGGCTTCACCCTCACGCCCAAGGCTAAGAAAATAATTATCCTCGGATGCGCAGGCGCCGCCGCTGTTGCGGTCATTATCATACTGCTTATCGTCCTCCTGGGGGGCGGCTATAAGAAGCCCGTGGACAATCTCGTAAAGGCACTGGAAACAGGCAAGGGCGAGTATTATGTAAGCACCCTCGCTGAGGTGGAGAAGAAGTCCCTTGAAGAGGATTACGTTACAAACAGCTCCAAGTACGACACTCTCGCCGAGTATTACGACGATAAGTTTGAATCCAGGAAGGAATCCCTCGCGGACAGATACGGTGATAATTTCTCCATTTCCTACAGCATCGCCGACAAGAAGGAAGTTTCCGAAAGCAGGCTCAAGTCCTACGCTTCCACATATAAGTCCTACTTCGGTAAGAAGGTGGATGTAAGCGCCGGCTATACCCTCCAGCTCGAGGTCACCTGGAAGGGCTCCGACAAGGACGAGGACGGCGACAAGTCCGTCACCGTGCTTAAAGTTGACGGCGATTGGGTACTTTGGGATGCCGACTATGACTCCCTGATGCCCAAGAAGCTGGGCGGCTCCAACAATTCTTCCGGCTCCAGCTCCTCCGACGACAACGACTATGACCTCGGCGACCTGGACGACATTCTCGATTACTTCTCTTGATAAGACCGTATGAAAATTCCAAGACTGTTGATCGCAGCGATCCTGACTGCGGCCCTGTTTCTCGCAGGCTGCGGCTCGGACGCTCCGGCACCCTCGGTGCATTACGAAAAAGTCCTCGATACGGTCTCGGCGGCAGTCAAGGCCAAGGATACCGACGCCTATCTGCTCTGCTTTACCGAAGCCGCACGGCTCAACTATCTGAAATCCGACAGGTATGACCGGGAGCTTGTTTCAAAGTTCCTCCCCACGGACGAAGACGGGCAGCTTGCCATGATATTCAGCGTGACCGACCACCGCGAGCTCAACAACGAGGAAATATCCACACTTGAAAATGCCTATAAAGAAAAATATGCCATGCGCATCGACATCACCAAAGCCTACGAGCTGAAGGCCACCGTATCTTCGGGCACTCTGCGCACCGAACGGACTCTCAACGCCGTGAACAACGGCACCGGCTGGCTGCTGCTGGGCCCGGTGATCGAAAACTGGTTCGACGGACCGGCTCTGGCTTCGCAGACCGTCTCTTCGGCGGATACTTCGTCGCAGACCGCATCGTCATCTGCCGGCGCAGGGAATTAAGGAGGAAAGGATAATGTCTTTCAATTGTAAATACTGCGGCAGAGAACTGCCCGATGACGCCGCCTTTTGTGAAGGCTGCGGCGCGACCTTCGACACGGATAAGATAATCTGCCTTTCCTGCGGAGAACGCCTTGACCCCGGCACGACTCTGTGCCCCGCCTGCGGCGCAAGGATATACAACACCGTTTCCGACGGCCCCGCCGAAATGGAGGAACTGGTCCCGCCGGTCATCACCGACGATATGTTCACCACCCGCGGCCCCGAGGACTACGCTATCGAATCCGCGGACGAATCGGTATACGCCAACAGGCCTGCGGCCCCGGTACCGCCTCCGGTACAGACGGTACCTCCTGCGGAGGCTCCCCGTCCCGCGCAGACCAGGCCCGCCGAGTCTATACCGGTGCCTATAAGAGCAAAGCCCCACGCTCCGGCGCAGGTGGCTCCCCTGCTGAATCACCCGCGGCCCGCTGCGCCTTCCGCCTCTCCACAGACGGGAGCGGTCATCGACGACCAGGAGCCCTACGTCAGCAACAGCTCCTCGCAGTTCAAGGAGGCCGCACGTCCCGCGCAGCCCCGTTCCGAACACGCTCAGCCGGGAGCATATCAGCAGGACCCCTTCCAGCAGGTGCCCCATAATCCTTACCCCGATCCCGCCCGGATGCGGGTGGAGGGCGGTAAAAAGGGCCGTTCACTGCTTATACCGATCATCCTTATCATTCTGATAATCGCGGTCGTCCTTGTGGATGTGTTCGTGATCTTCCGCGACAGGATCTTCGGCAGCGACGATTCAAAGGCCTCCAAGAGCGCCGCCGTTATTACGGTGACGGACTTCTTCCCGGAGGAATGACAGATCAAGCGCGGGCGCTGTAAAATAGTATTTTATCTGACACTTCTGTCGAAACACGGCAGAAGTGTCTTTGCGTTACTTGGTGAAGCGGCGGCGGGAACATCGTTTTGCAGGATTTGTGTCGCAATCCTGCAAAAATCTCTCCCGGCAATTGTAAAAAAATTGCGCGGGGGCTTTACAAATCGCGGACAGTATGTTATAATAGATTTCGGAATTTATTTTTGGAGGGATCTCAAATGAAAAAAGTCAGAATCGCAATTGCAGGATACGGTAATCTCGGCCGTGGCGTCGAACTGGCTGTAAGACAGAACGAGGATATGGAACTGGTCGCCGTTTTTACCAGACGTGACCCCGCATCCGTCAAGCTGCTTACCGAGGGCGTCAAGGTCTACAATATCGCCGACGCCGCCAAGCTCGCCGACCAGGTGGATGTGCTTGTGATCTGCGGCGGCAGCGCCACCGATCTTCCCAAGCAGACTCCCGAGCTGGCCAAGTATTTCAACGTTATCGACAGCTTCGATACCCACGCCCGCATCCCTGAGCATTTTGCCAATGTTGACAAGGCGAGCCGCGAGAACGGCCACATCGCCTTTATCTCCCTCGGCTGGGATCCCGGCCTGTTCTCTCTCAACCGTCTCTACGCCGAGTCCATTCTCCCCAACGGCAAGAGCTACACCTTCTGGGGCAAGGGCGTTTCCCAGGGACATTCCGACGCTATCCGGCGCGTAAAGGGCGTAAAGAGAGGCATCCAGTACACCTGCCCTGTTGAGGCCGCCATGGACGCCGTAAGAAGCGGCTCCCAGCCCGACCTTACCACCCGTGAGAAGCACACCCGCGAGTGCTTTGTCGTTGCCGAAGAGGGCGCAGACAAGGCGGCTATCGAGGCGGAGATCAAGGGCATGAAGAACTACTTCGACCAGTACGACACCACTGTTCACTTCATCACCGAAGAGGAATTCGACCGCGAGCACAACAAGATGCCTCACGGCGGTTTCGTAATGAGAAGCGGTCTCACCGGCGACGGCGAAAAGACCCACCAGATGATCGAATACTCCCTCAAGCTGGAGTCCAACCCCGAATTCACCGCCAGCGTGCTGATCTGCTATGCAAGAGCCATGAGCCGTCTCTTCTCCGAAGGCCAGAGAGGCTGCCGCACGGCCTTTGACATTGCTCCCGCCTATCTCTCCCCCCTCAGCCCCGAAGAACTCAGAGCACAGATGCTTTGAGCTTTCTCCTATAAATACGACACAAACAGGACTGCCGCTCACCGGAACGGCAGTCCTTGTTTTATAATGATCCGATTGATAAGGGACAGTTGATGATGAAGGCACCGTCCGTTGTGCTTTTATCCGTCCGGGCAGGCTGCGTACGGGTCGTCCTCAAAGCGGATAATAATTCCGCCGCCGTAGTGCTTCGACAGGCCGTCATCCCAATAGGGGACAACGGTGTCGTAAACGTTGGCAATGGTTATCATTTTAAGCCCGCTCAGATCTCCGGCGTAAGTTATCTCATAGTGATGCTTTACCGGAGCCGCCTCCGTAAAGGTCTCGGTAACGTCGGGGAGGCGGTATTCGGAAAGGTCGTGTATCAGCGGATCGTCAAGAGCCAGCTCCACTCCGTCCCGGACATAGCTGACAATTTCGGGCACCTGCGGATCTTCTGTCTGCGGAACGAACACCGCGCCCTTAAGGGAAATTTCACCGTCAGTCTCCGTGCTGTCCGTGACCGCCGTGTCAATTATCAGCTTGTTGTTCTCGTGATCGACGGCGATGTCGATCTTCGCCTTCTGCTCGGTGCGGGATCTGCCGTAATGCAGCGATAAAGTGTTTATATCCGAAATACTGCCTGCATATATCGTGTCAATTTTATCCGTTCTGAAGCTCACCGGAAGGAAAGGAGTCAGCACGGGCAGAACAGAAGTTTCCTCAGTACATCTATCCCAGATTATTCCGCCCACATTTTTTACCGAACCTCCCATATCAAACGCAGGATCGTTCCGCTCGGCAAAGAAATGTAAGGTGTTTACATCAAGGGGATCGCCGTTAAGCTTCGTGAACCTGACTGTGATGGAATACAGGTCATAGCTGTATTCTGACACGGAGAATAAGATGCGCACATCGTTGTCGCCTATCTCGCCGTGAGGTTTGGTCTCAAAATATACGCCCTGATCCTGCATCTCCGGCACTAAGTCGTAAACGATGAGGTCTTGGTGTTTTGCTGTCCATTCGCCGTTTTGCGCGTCCAGCAGCTTGACAAATTCGATCACAGGTGTGGGGTCGATCTCAGCGGTGCCGTCGTGAATATTTTCGTATGAGCGCTGTGTCGTCTCGCGGAATACGCCCTGCTTTTCTTCGCCGTTTTTTGTCCAGGTGCTTTTTTCGTAAAGCGCGTCGTGGATATAGGTAATATAATTCTCCGGATGCTCCCGCATCATATCAATGATGTGCAGGTAATACGCCTTGTCCTCCGAAGAACCCTGTTTTCCCTCTGCAATGCTTTCGGCGGGGGTGACGCTCTCCGCCTGCGTCTGCGGGATGTTTTCGCTGCTCTTCGGCACCTCGGAGCGGTTCAGGAACACCGCCGCGCCTATTGCCACCGCCGCTGCTGCGGCCACGGCAAGGCCGATCCTCCAGCCTGCCGTGCGGGCCCTTGCGCGTCCGCTTACCGAAGTCCCCAGGACCTCCTCCGCCGACAGCGAAGCCCCCCGTGAGCCGAATTCCTTATCCGATACTTTTTTCAGAAGTTCTTTTTCGTTCATAGCCGTTCTCTCCTTTCGCAGAGCCGGCGTATCTCCGCCAGCGTGGAATAAAGGTGCCGCTTGACGGTGCTTTCCTTCATTTCCATAAGGGCGGCGATCTCGCTCAGCTTCATGTCCTTCGAGTAATAAAGGTAGAAGATCTTCCGTGAGGTCAGCGGACGGCGGCGGACCAGCTTTCCGATCTCCTCCGCCAGCTCGCGGGCAAGGACCTCGTCCTCCGCGCTGATGCTGCCGGGAAGCTCCGCGGGCAGCTCCGGCGTCCGGCCGGGAAACAGCCGGTTTTTCAGCTTTGCCGCCAGGGAGTAGTAGCGCGAGAGCTGCCGCTTGGCGATGAGGATGACGAAGGCTTCTTCGTTGGGAAGGGGGTATGGGCGGTCATTGACCGCCTCGAATACCGCCAGCCAGGTGTTCTGATAGATGTCGTCCACGTCGCTGAGATCGAAGCACTTCGCCGCGATGTATCTGTGTACGCTTTCTTTTGTTCTGTCATAGAGCTTTTCAAATTCGCTTCTGTCCGTACCGCTCACCCCCTTTTCCCTCGCCGCTCTGTCGGCGGGGAGATCTTCTGTCTGAAAGCACTTTCACCTCAGTATTGCATTTTTCCCGGCGAAAGTTATGAACGAAATGTTAAAAACCTCTCCGGGCGGGAGAGGTTTTTATTTACAGGGCCTTGCGCCCGGGGCTTACAGAGAATTGATCAGCCTTTGAAGGGCGGCAACGTCTTTCATATTTATGCTTCCGCTGTTGTCCAAGTCGGAGTTGGCTTCGTTGATCGTCACATCCCAGCCGTTGACATATCGCTGGAGAGTTGCAAGGTCCTTCATATTGATGACGCCGTTGCCGTCAACGTCGCCTTTCAGTCCGTCGGTGGGCAGATTGTAGGTTATCTGAAGCCACACTGCACCGGGCTCGGAATCATCCGTTATCACTTTCATGCTTTTGCCGTTTATCTTAGCCGTCAGCGTTTTCGATAAGGTGTACCCGTCCTGTGCGGTTATCCTGATGCTCAGCATATAGCTCTTGCCCGCCTCAAAGGGCTTGCTTCTGTCTATGGTTTTTAAAGTCGCGGGATCGAACCAGTCGTAGCTGACGATCTTGACACCCTCGGTAGTGGTATAGACGTTTGAGGGATAATCTCCGGGCTTGGGATCGGCAAAGCTCCTAAACTGGAAATTCGCCGAGGAGACGGTCTGTTTCGGCACGGTGTAGCTGTAGGTGCAGATATAATTTCCCAAACGCGGAGTTGTTTTCATAGAGTTGCCGTTGACCGTCGCCGTGACCGATGATGCCCATTTATAGCCTTCCTCAAGCTGGATGAGAAGCCTCAGTGTGTAGGTCTTGCCCGCTTCAAACTTGGATGATTCGGTAAGCTCATTTTCGTAGGAGTCGAGCCAATTCCAGCTCTTGATCTTAGTGCCGACGGTCGCGGTGACCAACTGAGCGGGGGAGTCGCCTGCCTTTGGCAGACCTTTGGTTGTCAATATCGACACTTTGCTTATCGGGATCAGCGCGGGGCAGTCAAAATCGGCTCTTGCCACATAAACCTTATCGGAGATCTTTCCCACAGAGGCGGTGCGTGACAGGCCCCAGAAGTTTATAACGGGGACTTTGGCGATGACATAGCCGTCCTTGGGCTTGATAAGGAATGCCAGGGTGTATTTACGTCCGCCGACGAAAGTATCCGACGAGGAAAGGGCCTCGCCCGTCTGATAGTCTTGCCAGGAGAAGTCATAGGCTATCAGCCCGCGGGACCAGGCGGTCTTCGGAGTTTCAGGATTTTTGCCGTTCTTGGGTTCGGTGACTTCTAAGGACATATCGGTGGCGAAATTGCAGGTGATGTTTACATGGTAATCATAATCATCCGCTTTCCATACCTTAACACTTGCAAGCTTTTCAGCTGAGATCTCAGTTGAACGAGAATAAAAATGCGAGTATTGGTAAATTATTATGATCCTTAGAAACGATATCGCTTCCTAATTTTATCCATTTTTCGCCCACTGCGGAGAATCTTTCTCTCAGCTCGTCATAGGTAGCAACAACATAAGGGTCGCTCTGCGTACCCGACCCCGACAGGGCCTGAGCTCTGAACGCTCCTTCGGGCACAAGGGCAAACAGCGAGAACACCAGCATCAGCGCCGTCAAAAAAGACAGCGAACGTCTCTTCGTTTTCATAATACTTCCTCCTTCTGAAATTAAAGTATACGTAATAAATATAGCACAAAAAGTTTACAATGTCAAGTGTTTATGTCCTCGGGCCGAAAAAGGGCAAACAGACCCGGGGGACGGTCATAAAATGCATATTCTATGTGATTATACTCCAAAAAATACAGCCGGGGCCGCTTATTATTTGTTAAAACCCCGAAAGTATGCGCTGTCTTGAAATAATTGACGTTTACCCCTTGCAATTATCAAAAAGTTGTTTTATAATAATATAGTAAAATTTCCGCCCGGCCTGCCGGACGTAAAAAAAACTGAAAGGAATAACGGAAATGAAAATGAAAAAATTTGCTTCACTTCTCCTCGCGGGCGTTATGTCCGTATCCATGCTCGCCTCCTGCGGCGTGCCTGAGAACAAGGTCAACAGCGTTGACGACCTGGAAGGCAAGATTATCGGCGTTCAGCTTGGCACCACCGGCATGATCTATGCCGAGGACGTCAAGGACGCTACCGTTGAAAAGTACAACAAGGGCGCTGACGCTATCGAGGCTCTCAAGAACGGCAAGATCGACTGCGTTATCATCGACATCGAGCCTGCCAAGGTCTTCGTTTCCAAGAACGACGAGCTGAAGATCCTGGACGATCCCTTCGTTTCCGAGGATTATGCAATGGCCTTCAACCTTGAGAACACCGAGCTCCAGGGCAAGGTCAACGCCGCTCTCGCAGAGCTGAAAAAAGACGGCACCATCGACGGCATCATGAAGCACTGGATCGGCGACGAAAAGGACGAGAAGAGCTATGAGTCCCCCGCCGATGTCAAGAGAGATAACGGCACTCTGAAAATGGCTACCAATGCGGAGTTCCCTCCCTATGAGCTGAAAAAGGACGGCAAGGTAGTCGGCATCGACCCCGACATCATGCAGGCAGTTGCCGATAAGCTGGGTATGACCCTGGAGATCGAAGACATCGCTTTCGACTCTCTGATCCCCGAGCTGGAATCCAAGAAGGCTGACGTTGTTGCCGCCGGCATGACCGTCACCGAGGACAGAAAGAAGAACGTTCTCTTCTCCGACTCCTACGCCACCGGCGTACAGGCCATCGTCGTAAGAAAGAAATAAGTTTTTTGTCAGAACTGAAGGCGCACCGGAGCGTGCGCCTTTTTTGATAAGCAGGGTGAAACTATGGAAAAGCGTGTCAGGGAAAAGTATATCACCGCCTTCGTTATTGCCTTTGCCGCGTGTATGCTCTGCTTTCTGCCGATCATTATCGCAGGCGGCGGACGCTTCTTTTTCTACGGCGACTACAACAAACAGCAGATCACCTTTTACACTCACCTGATCGACACCGTCCGCTCCGGCGGGCTCTCCGCCTGGGACCCTCTGGCCGACCTTGGCTCGGACACCGCCGCAAGCTATTCCTTCTACCTGCTGGGTTCGCCCTTCTTCTGGCTGATGACTCTCTTTCCGTCGGGATGGGCGGTGACTCTCCTGCCGGTGTTCATCGCGCTGAAATCCGGCCTTGCCGCAGTGGGAGCCTACGGCTTCACACGGCTGTTCGTGAAGGACACCCGGGCCGCGCTTATCGCTTCGACGCTTTTCGGACTCTCGGCCTACAACTCCGCCAACGTGATATTCAACCACTTCCACGATGCGGTGC
Source organism: Ruminococcaceae bacterium FB2012 (assembly GCA_900104495.1). Classification (GTDB taxonomy): domain Bacteria; phylum Bacillota; class Clostridia; order Oscillospirales; family Ruminococcaceae; genus FB2012. The sequence goes on from FMXS01000003.1 coordinate 395,952, forward strand.
TGATGCTCCCCTTTATGCTTTGGGCGCTGGAGCGCCTTATCCGGGACGGCAGACACGGTTTCTTCGCTTTGACCGTGGCCCTCTCGGCCTTTACGAATTATTACTTCTTCTTCGGACAGGTCATTTTTATCCTGCTGTATTTTCTGACCGGGCTTGTCACCGGACGTTTCCGGCTCACGGCAAAGCGCTTCGGTGCGCTGGCTCTTGAAGCCCTCCTGGGGACGCTTACCGCCGCAGTGCTTCTGCTGCCCTCGGTGATGTCGGTGCTGGGAAATCCGCGGCTGGCAGCCTCGCTCTCCGGCGCGGACCTTATCCGCTACGGCGAGCCCTCGACATATCTGTTCATACTGAAAAACCTGCTCCTGCTGCCGGATATAACACTGGTCAACAACTTCGGCATGACTGCCGCACAATCCTCCGGCTGCTTCGCGGGAGCCTGCTGCGTCTTCCCCCTCTGCGGAGCGATAGCCTATTTCCGCACCGTCAAGGGAAAGGACCACTTCAAACTGCTTATAACGCTCTGCTGCGTGATGATGTTCGTCCCGGTGCTGAATCAGTCCTTCTCGCTGTTGAGCAGCACATTTTACGGACGCTGGTTCTATATGCCGGCGCTGATCTCCGCCGTGATGACCGCCCGGGCTGCCGAGCTTCGGGAACAGAAGGGCATTTGCCTTAGAAAGGGCCTGCTCCCTGCCGGGGTCATAACCGGCGTCGCTGCCGCAGCTTCGCTGGCCGTCACTCTGCTGTCGCAGAACGGCGTACTCGGTCTCAGCTTCGACAATTACGCCTACGCGCTGATACAGCCCCTCTTTGCTTTAGCCGTACTGGCCTTTCTGGCTATGCCTATGCTCCGTCCCGCCCCGGAGGACAGCGCTGTACTTACCAAACAGCTCCTTACAAGAGCTGCCGTCTTCTGCACCGCCGGGATGATGCTGACCGTAGGCTGCGGATATATCTTCCGGGGGACCTCGGAAAGCTCCCTTATGGACAGCGTCTTTGAGCTTCGGGAGGAGGAGCCCATCCGGGACGAAGGCTTCTTCCGCACCTCCTCGGAGGCGAATTTGCAGAATATGCCCGTGATCTGGGGATACCCCACCGTCAGATATTTCAACTCCACGGTGGAGCCCACGATCATGAGCTTCTATAACGAGCTGGGTCTTCCGCGGACCGTCAAGTCGGACTGCGAAGTCACCGACTACCCGCTGATGACTTTGCTTTCGGTGAAGTATTACGCCGACCAGGCCTATTTCGACGAAGAGGGCAACGCCCGTCCCGCCTTTGAGATACTTCCCTCCTCGGGGGGGACCTTTGAGCTTTCCTCTCAAAGCTCGGAGATCAACATTTATAAAAACAACGAGTTCCTGCCTATGGGCATCGCCTTTGACAGCTATACCGCCAACGAAGCCCTTGAAGGCCGTCCCGCGCTGATGAAGGAGTACGCTTACCTTGAAGCGCTGGTCCTCGACGGGGAGCAGATAAGCCGCTATTCGGATATTCTCACCGAGTATGACACCGCCGAACTGGACAGCGCCGCCGGCAGGTATCACGAGATCTGCGCCCGCCGCCGTGCCGAATGCTGCTCTTCCTTTGAGATGAAAGGCAGCCGCTTCAGCGGGGAGATAACCCTGGACAAGCCCGCTCTGGTATTCTTTTCGGTGCCCTGGTCCGAAGGCTGGAGCGCGGAAGTCAACGGCGAGGAGGCAGCAGTCGAAAATGTGGACAACGGACTTATGGCGGTGCGCTGCGAAGCAGGGAAAAGCAGCATCAGCTTCACCTACGAAAACAGATACCTGCGGGCGGGAATGATAATTTCTTTCGCGGCGGCGGGGATGCTGTTTGTTTATCTGCTGCTGTGCCGCATCACCGCGAAGCGCCCTTCTGACTCTGATAATACGGGCATCGGTCCCGATGATAAAAGCATCCGAAATAAACGACAAGGAGAAAAGCAATGAGCGATTTTATTGAAAAGCTGAAAGAGACCTTTGTCACCGACGACCGCTGGCAGTACCTGGTCCGCGGCCTCGGCAACACACTGATTATCACCGTCTGCGCCGCGCTGATAGGCATTGTCCTCGGGTTCATCGTGGCTATGATACGCTCCACCCACGACAAGACAGGCAAGCTGAAGATCGGCAACTTCCTCTGCCGCATTTACCTCACGGTCATCCGCGGAACGCCTATGGTAGTGCAGCTGATGATAATGTACTTCGTCATCTTCGCCACTCTCAACTCAAAATACAAGATCATCGTGGCTATTCTCTCCTTCGGCATCAACTCCGGCGCCTATGTGGCCGAGATCGTCCGCTCGGGCATTATGTCTATCGACAACGGACAGTTTGAAGCGGGCTCCAGCCTGGGCCTCAGCTACAGAAAGACCATGTTCTTCATCATCCTGCCCCAGGCCTTCAAGAACGTGCTGCCCGCCCTGGCAAACGAGGTCATCGTACTGCTGAAAGAGACCTCCGTTGCAGGCTACATCGGTATGGAGGACCTCACCAAGGGCGGCGACATCATCCGCGCGAATACATACCAGGCCTTTATGCCTCTGCTGGCAGTAGCCGCGATCTACCTTATCATGGTAATCATCCTTACTTCACTTGTTGGAAAGCTGGAAAGGAGGCTCGCCAAGAATGAAAAAAGATAACAAGCCCACCCTTAAAGAGGTCGAGAAAGCCTTCTCCGGCGAGATGATCGTAGTCAAGGACCTGCATAAGTCCTTCGGCGACCTGCACATCCTCAAAGGCATAAACACCACCGTCAAGCAGGGGGAAAAGGTGGTCATCATCGGGCCCTCCGGCTCGGGTAAAAGCACCTTCCTGCGCTGTCTGAATCTGCTGGAACGTCCCACCTCCGGCTCCATATTCGTTGACGGCGTGGATCTGCTCTCTCTGAACGAAAAGGGCGTAAACTGTATGCGCCAGAGAATGGGAATGGTGTTCCAGCATTTCAATCTTTTCCCTCATCTGACTATACGGCGCAATATCACTCTTGCGCCTATCAAGCTGGGGCTTATGACCGAGGAAGCCGCCAACGACAAGGCCGACGAGCTGCTGGAAAAGGTGGGCCTCTTTGATAAGTGCGACGCTTATCCCAATCAGCTCTCCGGCGGACAGAAACAGCGTATCGCTATCGCCCGGGCGCTGGCGATGCAGCCCGAGGTCATGCTCTTTGACGAGCCCACCTCCGCCCTCGACCCCGAAATGGTGGGCGAGGTGTTGGAGCTGATGAAGCAGCTTGCCGAAGCCGGCATGACGATGATAGTCGTCACTCACGAAATGGGCTTCGCCAAGGAAGTTGCCTCACGGGTAATGTTCATGGACGACGGACAGATCCTCGAAGAAGCCCCTCCGCAGGAGTTCTTCTCAAACCCGAAGAACGAAAGGACCAAGCTGTTCCTGTCGAAGGTGCTTATCTGAAAGTATGAAAGACCGCATATCCTCTCTGCGTCGGAGGGTATGCGGTCTTTTCGTCCCGAAAAGCTACAAAAAGAATGCAAAATAATACGGCGGTTTTCGGCATTTCGCAGAAATGCGCGAACACTGTTGACAAAAGGCGGGATCACGGATATAATTAAAATGTAAGAATGAAAAGGTTGAAGAAGATAAAAACCGGGTCCGCCGGGGGAGGCGGACGACCGAAAGGAATATTGCTATGGAAACGTTTGATGTATTCTCCGTGTTCACCATGCTGGGAGGGCTGGCGTTTTTCCTCTACGGAATGAACGTAATGTCCACAAGCCTCGAAAAGCTGACAGGCGGCAAGCTTGAATCGGCTTTGAGAAAGATGACCTCAAATAAGATCAAAAGTCTGCTGCTGGGCATGGGCATCACTATCGCTATCCAATCATCGTCCGCTGTGACCGTTATGCTGGTCGGTCTTGTCAATTCGGGCATTATGATGCTCGAACAGACCGTCGCAGTCTGTTTCGGTGCCGATATAGGCACGACGCTGACTGCGTGGATACTCAGCTTATCGGGCATAAAGGGCGATAATTTTTTCCTCAAACTGTTAAAGCCTTCCTCCTTCTCGCCGCTGGTGGCGCTGGCGGGCATCATGCTGATAATGCTGGCAAAGAAAAGCAAGAAGAAGGATATAGGCTCCATAATGCTGGGCTTTGCGATCCTTATGACGGGCATGACGCTTATGTCCGGGGCCGTTGCTCCTCTGGCGGAGTCCGAAGGCTTCCAGCAGGCCCTTGTAGCCTTTAAGAATCCCCTGCTGGGCGTGCTGGTAGGCGCTGCCTTTACGGGCATCATCCAAAGTTCCGCCGCTTCGATAGGTATTCTCCAGGCCTTTTCCTCCACGGGATCTATGACCGTGGGTATGGCCGCTCCGCTGATAATGGGCTTGAATATCGGCACCTGCATCACCGCTCTGCTCTCCAGTATCGGCGTCAAGAAGAACGCCAAGCGGGTGGCGGCGATACATATCTCCATAAAGGTCATCGGCGTGCTGATACTTCTGCCGATCACGCTGCTGCTTGAAGCCACCGTGGCAAAGGATTTCTTCGACGATACGATCTCGCCCATCGGCATTGCTATCGGGCATTCCATATTCAATATCGCAATTACTTTGCTGCTGCTTCCCTTCTCAAATCAGTTGGTGAAGCTCTCCCGGAAGATCGTCCGGGACAAGGAAGAGGACGAGGCTTCAAACGAGGACGAGCCCAAGCTGGATATGAACCTCTTCAAGATCCCTTCGGTAGCCGTCGAGGCCTGCCGCGAGGCCGCAGTTCAGATGGCAAGGCATACCGAGACCACTATCACCGACGCCCTTTATGTATTGCAGAAGTGGGACCCCAAAATGTCGGATAAAGTCGTTGCCGGCGAACAGCTCATCGACCGCTACGAGGACAGGCTGGGAGCTTATCTGGTGAAGATCTCCAAGTCCAGCGTTTCCTCTGCGGATAACCGCAAGGTCTCCAAGATGATGCACGTTATCGGCAACCTGGAACGCATCTCCGACCACGCCGTCAACCTTATCGAATCGGCGCAGGAGCTTCACGAAAAACAGTATCAGTTCTCCGAGTACGGCAGCCTTGAAATGAACGTCATCTGCGCCGCCATAGACGAGAATATCCACACGGCTATAAGAGCCTACGTCGATGACGATCTTGCCCTAGCTCACCGTGTCGAGCCCCTTGAAGAAGTGGTGGACAACCTTATCATCGAGCTGAAAAACCGCCACATCGACCGCCTCCAGGCCGGCGAATGCACCGTGGAGCTGGGATATATCTTCCAGGACATCCTGATAAACCTCGAACGCATCTCCGACCACTGCTCCAACATCGCGGGCTGCCTTATCGAGATCGACGAAAAGACCGAGATCCACGAATACTGGAACGACGTCAAGCAGAACGACGAAAAGTTCCGTTCGCTTTACAAGGAGTTCACCTCCGAATATTTTGCAATGCTCCCCAAGCTGCCGGAATGATCCCCGGCGCTCGGGAACAAAAAGAGGGTATCTTCCCCGCTTCGGGAAGATACCCTCTTAGCTTTATTCTCAGAACTTGGTTACGGTCCTGTTTCTGATCTCCTCGGTGATCTTCGCCGTGAACTCCTCGGCGGTCATGGTGACGGTCTTGCTGTCCTGAGTGCGGACAGACACCGTGTTCTCCTGGCACTCCTTCTCGCCGATGATTACCATGTAAGGCACTCTCTCGGTGTACTGCGCCTGTCGGATCATATAGCCGATCTTCTCGTTGCGGTCGTCAAGCTGAACGCGGACGCCGGCGTCGTAAAGCATATCGTAGACCTTCTCGGCGTACTCGGCGCTCTTCTCGGAGACAAGCAGTATCTTGGCCTGTACGGGAGCCAGCCATACCGGGAAGCGTCCCTTGGTCTCCTCGATCAGATAAGCCATGAAGCGGTCGAGGGAGCCCAATATCGCGCGGTGGATGACTACGGGAGTCTTTTCCTGACCGTCGGTGTCGGTGTATTTCAGATCGAACTTGGCAGGCAGGCAGAAGTCAAGCTGGCAGGTGGAGAGCGTGTACTCCGCGCCAACGGCGGGGACCACGTTCACGTCCAGCTTCGGGCCGTAGAATGCCGCCTCGCCGATCTCCTCGGTGAAGTCGATGCCCAGCTGTCTGAGCACCTCTCTGAGAGCGCTCTCGGCCTTCTCCCACATCTCGTCGTCCTGGTGATACTTCACCTTGTCGGCGGGGTCGCGCAGAGAAAGCACGCAGCGGTACTTGTCGATGCCGAAATCCTTGTAAGCCTCGAAGATCAGGTCAACGACCCTTCCTACCTCGTCCTTGATCTGGTCGGGGGTGCAGAAAAGGTGAGCGTCGTTCTGGCAGAAATGTCTGCCGCGCTCGATGCCTTTAAGGGTGCCGCTGGCCTCAAAGCGGAAGTCATGAGCGATCTCACCGATGCGAATGGGCAGGTCGCGGTAGGAATGCTTCTGATTGGCGTAGATCATCATGTGGTGAGGGCAGTTCATAGGCCTCAGCACAAAGCTCTCGCCCTCGACCTCCATTGCGGGGAACATATTCTCCTTGTAATGCTCCCAGTGGCCGCTGGTCTGATAGAGAGCCACGGTGCCGACACAGGGAGTCATAACGTGCTGATAGCCCAGTTTGCGCTCCTTGTCCTTGATGTAGTTCTCCAGCTCCTGCCAGATCGTATAGCCCTTGGGCAGGAACATAGGCAGGCCGCGTCCCACAAGGTTGTCGGTCATGAACAGCTGCATTTCCCTGCCGATCTTGCGGTGATCGCGCATAGCGGCTTCTTCAAGGCGCTTCAGATGCTCCTCCAGTTCCTGAGTCGTGGCAAAGGCGGTGCCGTTGATGCGGGTCAGCATCTTGCGGGAGGCGTCGTTTTTCCAGTAGGCGCCGGAGACACTGAGGATCTTGAAAGCCTTGAGGGTCTTGGTATAGGTAAGGTGAGGGCCGACGCACATATCGATGTACTCGCCCTGCTGGAAGAAGCTGAGGGGAACGTCCTCGGCAAGGTCGCCGATATGCTCCACCTTGTACTCCTCGCCCCGCTCTTCCATGAGCTTGATCGCCTCGTCCCGGGGAAGCACGAAGCTCTTGAAGGGAAGGTTCTCCTTGCAGATCTTCTTCATTTCAGCTTCGATAGCAGCAAGGTCGCTGTCCGAGAGCTTCACGTCGCCAAGGTCAACGTCGTAGTAGAAGCCCTTTTCGTTGGCAGGACCGTAGGCGAACTTCGCCTGGGGATAGAGCCTTTTCACGGCCTGAGCAAGGATATGCGCCGCCGAATGGCGTATAACGTGCAGCTCCTCTTCCTTCGGACATTCGCCCGTATGACCGTCGTTGTAGATAACTTTCATTTTAATTACTCCTTTATATTATTGATATTTTAAACACTTCCGTAACAGCTCCGGGTTCAGGCAAACAGCCACTCTTTCGCCTTTTCGTAATCTGAAAGAAACACGATAACGATGCCTTTTTAATTCCGGCTTGGTGAATAATGTTCATATCAGAAAAAGCTCACGGCTTTACCTGTCCCTTGCGGTATCTTCCGAAGAAAATGCCGTCATCCACATACTTGTCCTTTTCCGAGACCCACATGGGGAACTGTCCCGTGGCAAGAGCCGTCTGCCCGTTGAGCATACCCGTGTGGAAGGAGATATGCCTGTACTGCCGAAGCACCAGCTCCATTCTTGTATAGCGGCAGCCCTCGGGCTTTTCGTAAAGCATATCGTCGGTGAGGGAGTCGAGATAGTCAAGTGTCTTTTTCTCGACGGCATCGAGATATTCTATAAGCTGCTCGTCTGTAAGCACCACGGAGGTGGGGTTATCGGGGTTGTCCATACCCTCTTGGTGGAAGGAGGGCTCCTCATAGACATTGGGATTGATGAACCACTTATCCGCCGAATGGATAGCGTGATACGCCCAGCGCCAGCAGGGGGCTCCGCAGCAGAGGGCATCCCTGTCATAGGTCCGCAGAGAGGTCCGGATGTTCATAAAGTTGGGGATAACAGTTTCCTTGATGATGTCACACAGCTGACGCATACATATCATTCCTTTCAAATAAAATAAACCCTTGAAGCGCACGTTACGGCGCATCAAGGGTGCATTGGCACGGTCCCACCTTGGTTTTGGCTCATTGCTCCTTAACGCGGAGGACGCCGGCGCTTACTTTCCCGAAAGGGTTTGGGCGGCGGGGCTCGGGAGCGGTCTTCTCCGATGCGTACACAAGAGGCTCACAGCAAAATGCCTCTCTCTCTGAATGCCCCGCAGCGGATACTCTCTCCGTCAAAGCCTTTGGAATATTGTAAATTATATTATAGCACATCGCAGCGCCCTTGTCAAGACCCGCTCCCGCCTCCGCGGGAAGGTCCTCCGCAATAATACGATATGATAAGATCATCATTGCAAAGCCTATTGATTTTCAGCCGTTTTCATGGTATAATGTTCCAAAATATATATGTGAAAACAGGAGCGGAAAAATGTTCAGCGAAGAAGAATTTGAAGCTATACAGAATGAGCTGAAAAGCCGTATCTCTTTGGAGGACAGTTTTGATTACAACGGGCTCAGGACCGTGGCGGGAGTCGATCTTGCCTATTGGCAGAAAAACGGCGAGGAGTTTGCCGTCTGCTGTATCGTGGTGATCGACAGGCATTCCCGCAAGGTGATCGGGAGCAGGCATTTCAGCGGAAAGATCGAGGTGCCTTATATGCCGGGATTCCTGGCCTTCCGGGAGCTTCCTTTAGTGATGAAGACCGCCGAGCTGCTGGAGAACGTCCCCGACCTTTTCGTCTTTGACGGCAACGGATATCTCCACCCCCGGCACATGGGAATAGCCACCCACGCTTCGTTTTATCTGAACAGGCCCACCGTGGGCATCGCCAAGACCTACTTCCGCGCCGACAGGAAAACAGACTACACCGAACCCGACGCCGAAGCCGGCAGCTTCACCGACATCGTCATCGGCGGAGAGGTCTACGGTCGGGCGCTCAGGACCCATAGGGGGGTCAAGCCCGTATTTGTTTCCGTCGGGAACGGCATCTCGCTGGACACCGCCTGCCGTCTTGCTCTGGAGCTCACCGACAGGGAGAGCCGTGTTCCCATTCCCACGCGGCTGGCTGACCTTGAAACTCACCGCGCAAGAGAAGCCGAGCTTGGAAAAGAGGCGGCACCGTGACCGCGGGGAAGTACGCCGCGCTGATAAGCCGGCTGAAAGCCCTGGGCAGCGTGGCTGTTGCCTTTTCGGGAGGCGCCGATTCCGCTCTGCTGCTTTATGCCGCCCATGAAGCCCTCGGGGACCGTGCCGCCGCGATCACGGCGCTTTCTCCCGTTTTTCCGCGGAGCGAGGCCGACAGTGCGGAGGAGTTCTGCCGCCGTTTCGGCATACGTCAGCTTGCGGCGGAGTTCGATATAATGAAGGTCCCGGGGTTCGGGAGCAATCCCACGGACCGCTGCTATCACTGCAAAAAAGCGCTGCTGGAGCTGCTGATAAACACCGCCCGCAAGGAAGGTCCGGAGCATCTTGCGGAGGGCTCCAACACCGACGATGAGGGCGATCACCGTCCCGGGGCGAGAGCTGTCGCGGAGCTGGGAGTCATCAGTCCGCTGAAAGACGCGGGGCTGTCCAAAAGCGAGATAAGAGAGCTGTCAAAGCAGCTGGGCCTCCCCACCTGGGACAAGCCCTCCTACGCCTGCCTGGCTACACGCATCCCCTACGGCGATATTATCACCCTGCCGAAGCTCGCAGCCATAGGCCGCGGAGAGGAGCTGCTTCACAGTCTCAGATTCCTGCAATGCAGAGTACGGCTCCACGGGCAGCTTGCCCGCATCGAGATAATGCCCGAACAGTTTGAAGAGATAATGCGTCCGGAGGTCCGCGGGAAGATAACCCGCCTTTTCGCGGAATACGGTTTTTCCTACGTCAGCCTTGACCTTACGGGCTACCGCACCGGAAGCATGAACGAAACTATAAAAACAACGGAGGTATAACTATGGCTTGTTTTCTCGCACCCGCAGCCGAAGCTGTGGTAACAACGGTCATCACCGTGGTCGTAAAGAAAAAGGAGAAGCGTTCGGAAAAAGAAACCGCGTCCGAAAGCGCCGTCGCCAAAAAGCTGAGATTCTCGGAGAAGCTCAGATGGCTCAACTGGATGCTTTGGGGAGGTTCGCTGCTGCTGGCCTTTGAACATATCTGGCACGGCGAGGTGGTCCCCTGGTTCCCGTTTCTGACACGGGCCTCGGACGCCGCCGACCGTGCGGAAATGCTCCGGGAGATAGCCACCAACGGCACGGCAATGTGTTTGTTGGTGACGCTTGTATGGGGCATAATGGTTGCTGTCGCGTCCAGACTCGAAAAGGCTGCTCCTGCGGATGAAGCGAAGGAAGAGGTGGTATCATGACTTTGCTGATAACCGTTTTCGCCGCCGTGACCGTTACTCTCATCTGGTACGCCAGCGAGAAAGCCCGCAAACTGATGACGGGGCCCCTCTGCCTTGCCTTTTGGGGATCCTCCCTTATGTGGCTCGTGGACGCAGTCATGGAGTATATCGAGAACGGTGCGGAGTTCTTCTCGCCTTCGGGGAAGGATATGCTCAACGACGCATTCCTGGGGATCTCGGTGGTGGCGCTGGCGCTCACCGTTTGGGTGATAGCGCTGCTGGTCAAGGACCCCGGCGGGGTGGTCCGCAAGAGGCTGAAAAAGCATGACTGACGGGAAGATCCGCGAACTGCTCCGAAAGGTGTCCTCGGGAGAGATCTCCGAGGACGAAGCCGTCCTGCTGCTGAAAAAAGCCCCCTTCGCGGATATAGGCTTTGCCAAGCCCGACACTCACCGGGGCCTGCGTCAGGGCTGGCCGGAGGTGATCTACGGCGAGGGCAAGACATCGGAGCAGATAGTTAAGATATGCGAAGCCATGCGCGTCGGCGGGCAGCAATCGGTGCTGATAACCAGGCTGTCGGAGGAAAAGGCGTCGGCGGTGGGATCGGCGTTCCCGCTGGAATACAACGCCGCAGGCAGGATCGGTCTGATCGGTGAGCGTCCCGCGGCGGAAGGCATCGGAAAGATCGTCGTTGCCACGGGAGGGACCAGCGACATCCCTGTTGCCGAAGAAGCGGCCTTCACGGCGGAGGCTCTCGGCAGCAAGGTGGTAAGGCTTTACGACGTGGGAGTGGCGGGGCTTCACCGGCTGCTTTCGCATCTGGACGAGATAATGACCGCAAGGGTCATAATCGCAATAGCCGGTATGGAAGGCGCCCTTGCCAGCGTTATCGCCGGTCTTGCGGACTGCCCAGTCATCGCGGTGCCCACAAGCGTAGGCTACGGCGCCTCCTTCGGAGGATTGTCGGCGCTGCTTTCGATGCTGAACTCCTGCTCCAGCGGAGTCAGCGTTGTCAACATCGACAACGGCTTCGGAGCGGGGTATCAGGCGAATATGATAAACAATATGAGATAAGCCGAAAAAACCAAAGGAGCCGAAATGAAAACTCTCTATCTTGAATGCAGTATGGGCGCCGCCGGCGATATGCTTACGGCCGCCCTCCTTGACCTCTCCGACCGGGAGGCCTTTCTTGAAAAAATGAATTCCCTCGGCCTGCCCGGGACCGTCATCGCCGCCGAACGGGTCTCAAAGTGCGGCATCGGAGGTTTGCAGATAAGCGTCCGCGTAAAGGGCCGGGAGGAGGAAAGCCGTGACGTTCACGAACATCACCATGAACACGAGCATCATCACGAACATGAGCACGAGCATCACCACGAGCATGAACATCACTCCCACACTTTCCTTGAGGACATCACCGCGCTGATAAACGGGCTGGAGCTGTCCGAAAAGGTGAAGGCCGACGCTCTGGCGGTCTACGGTCTGCTGGCGGAGGCCGAGAGCCGCGCCCACGGAAAGCCCGTCAGCGAGATACATTTCCACGAAGTCGGCACCCTTGACGCGGTGGCCGATATTGTGGGCGTTTGTCTGCTTATGGAAACGCTTTCTCCCGACAGGGTCATCGCGTCGCCGGTCTGCACCGGCAGCGGACAGGTCCGCTGCGCCCACGGCATCCTTCCCGTTCCGGCGCCTGCCACGGCTTATCTGCTCCGGGACATCCCGATGTACGCCGGCAGCATCGAAGCAGAACTTTGTACTCCCACGGGCGCCGCCCTGCTGAGATACTTCGTCCGGGACTTCGGGAAAATGCCCCTTATGCGGACGGAGAAGATCGGCTACGGCTTCGGGAAAAAGGACTTCGACCGGCTCAACTGCGTCAGAGCCTTTTTAGGCGAGACCGAAGAAGAGACCGACAGCGTCACCGAGCTGAAATGCAACCTCGACGACATGACCCCCGAGGACATCGGCTTCGCCTGCGAAAGGCTCTTCGAGGCGGGAGCCCTGGACGTATTCACGTCTCCCGTCTTTATGAAGAAGAACCGCCCCGGCGTGCTGCTGACCGTCCTCTGCCGCGAGGATATGCGGGAAACTCTTGTCCGGGAGATATTCCGGTACACCTCCACCCTCGGCATAAGACAGACGGTCTGCGAGCGCTTCCTGCTGGAACGCAGCGAAACGGTCTGCCGGACGGAATTCGGCGATGTACGGGTCAAGAACGCAGGCGGCCGGGGCGTCTCCCGAAGCAAGCCGGAGCATGACGACATAGCGCGGATAGCAAAGGAGCAGGGCGTCAGCCCCGCGGAGATACGCAAAAAGACCGGCCTGTAAGGCATAAACGGAGGTATATCTGAATGTGGAGCGTAATTTTCGGAACGGTCATCGCGCTTTCGGTGCTGGGAATAGTTTATCTCGGCTTCGCAGTTTCAAGATTCGGCGGGATAAAAAAGCTCTCCCGGGGCAGAAGGATCGTCGGGCTTCTGATCTCCCTCGGGATCGTCGGCGTGCTGTTCCTGATCTTCAAGCTGACCCTTTCCACTGTGAACGCGGTGATGATACTGCTTCACGAAGTGCTGTTTTTCCTGCTCTTCGGACTGATATTCAGGATAGCCGGAAAAGTCCGGGGCAGGGAAACGAAATACAACTGGCAGGGCTGGCTCTCGGTGAGCCTTTCCGCAGTCTGGCTGACAGCGGGCTGGGTGCTGTGCCACGGCGTCTGGCAGACCGATTACAGCCTCTCAACCGAAAAACAGCTGGGAGAGCTGAAAATAGCGCTGATCGCCGACAGCCACATCGGCACCACCTTTGACGGCGAGGGCTTTGCGGAGCATTTGAAGACCATAGCGGAACAGTCTCCGGACATCCTGTTTATTGCCGGAGATTTCGCGGACAACAGCACGACCTCCGAGGACCTTCAAAAAGCCTGCGAGGCCTTGGGCGGACTGGATCTGAAATACGGGGTATGGTACTGCTACGGCAACCACGACCGAGGCTACGCCGGGCGTATGGGCTACACCGCCGACGCTCTTGAAAAAGCCCTAAGAGACAACGGCGTACACATCCTCGAGGACGAGTGCGAGCTGGTGGACGGCAGGTTCTATGTGGCAGGCAGGAAGGACAAAAGCCGTGACCGGGACCGCCGGGACATAAACTCTCTGCTCTCGGGCCTGGACATCGAAAAATACATCATCGTCCTTGACCACCAGCCCTCCGACTACGATGCCGAAGCCGCCTCCGCCGCAGATCTTGTGCTGTCGGGCCACACTCACGGCGGACAGCTTATCCCCGCCACCTATGTGGGCGAGTGGTTCGGCATGAACGACAGGACCTACGGTCACGAGCGCCGGAACGACACCGACTTCATCGTGACCTCCGGCATCTCGGACTGGGAGATAAAGTTCAAAACGGGAACGAAGTCGGAGTTTGTTATCATCAGCGTAGAGGGAAAGTAAGACCGATCATTATTAAAGCGGACCGCAAATCTTCTGCCGATTTGCGGTCCGCGCTGTTTTATTCTCTTTTCTCTCCGGCAAGCTCCACCGCTATAAGGTCGGCGACGGCTATCCTTGCGCCGTCGGAAAACACCAGCTCCCGGGAATAGCTGTCGAAGGTCCTCACGGTTCCCCGCTTTTCCGCATAGCGCCCGCCGTCTTTTCTTTCGTCGGGGATGAAATACGTCACCCTCACCTCCGGCGAGTCGGGGAGCATTTCAAGCAGACGGTGAAGCGCCCCGTTCAGCTCGTTTTCCTCGTCCTCGGTCAGCTCGATGCGGCTGTCGGTGAGCCGGGCCGTTTCGTCCACGGCGGCATCGTAGCCCACCAGCGCCGCGAAGGGCGAGAACTGCGCCGCCCGGTCCGGCCTTGACATCGGATGCAGATCGTCATACTGCGGACGGGAAAGGTCGATTATATCGTCGTACTGTCCCATTACCCTTTGACCTCCGGCTTTGAGAAGCTGAACCAAAAGCCGTCCTTTTCGCGGGCCAGCTTCAGGAATTTTCCCAGCTTCGGGTTTTCCTTCACCTTTTTATAGCAGGAGCCCCGGCACATATCCGCGATGTCCTCTTGAGAAAGGGTCTTGTAGAAATCGGATCTCAGAGAGACCGTCTCCTCTCCGCCGCCGCTGCTCCCCGCTGAGGAGCCTTGACAGAAGCTTTCCTGCCGAAGCTGCGGGGTGCCGTCCCGGAAGCGCAGGGTCACGATATCCGCACCGTGTTCAAAATAGTTACCGGCGCGGGCCAGCTCAATGTCCGAGTGGATGAAGGACAGCCCCTGCTCCCTTGCGAAGCTCTCCGCGAAGGAATCGAACTCTCCGCTTATCATCACGCCGTTGCGTCGGAATATCTCACGGGACTTGTCCGAAAGGGGGAGGCTCTTCATGCTGCCCGGAAGATCAAGCCTTACCAGCGTGGGGAACATATCGAAGAAACCTTCCTCGACTTCGGTGACTCCCTCTTCGATCTCAAAAGTCACACCCCGTGGATCGGTGAGCTTCGGACTGCCGTTCCAGAATGACATATCGCTTTTGCAGAGGATGCCTTCTCCCTGTGCGCAGAAGCCCTCGTATCTGTAACTGCTTTTAACGTTCATAGTACGTACTCCTTATGCCTTGTGTCCGCCGATCTGCCGGTTGCGGTCCTTGGCAGTAGCGCCCTTCTCAAAGTTCTTTCCTTTCAGCACCGAGTTCTTCCCGAACCGATGCTTGATGCCCAGCACAGCCTCCTGTAAGGCCCGCTCTTTTTCAAGGGCCTTGTCCTCCTCCCCGGAGGGGGGCTCGTCAAAGAAGCTAAGCTGCTCGCAGCCTTCGCTTTCGGGAATGTCCTCCTCGCGGATAACATTACAGACCGCCAGCGTCAGCCGCCTTGACAGCAGCGTCCTGTCGATGATGCGGTCGAAAAGCTCCATGACCGCGTCGCAGAGTCGCCGCGTGGAGGAGGTGTGCCTGCCGAGGTCCGCGGTGCCGTGGGCGGGCTTCGGCACCGTCCTGCCGTAGTGATCCTTCTCCAGCTCGCCCTGATAGTTACCGTCCGCAAGGCTCTCACGGTCGTAGTTCACCGTCAGCACGATCTGATCCGTCACCAGTCTCTTGTCCACAAGGTCGAGAGAGAGCATATCCGCCATTTCCCAAAGGATGAGCCGTGTGCGTTCATAGCCGCAGGGCTCCGAAAGCACTTGTCCCGAGCTTATGCTGCTGCTTTGGGGCTTGTATGCCTTGACGTCCGCGATGGTTGTGGGCTCGATGCCCCAGGCGTGGTCGATAAGCAGCTCCGCGTTCCTGCCGAACTCCTTGTAGAGCTTGCCTATAAGATAACGGTCGGTGGAATGTCGTGCAACATCTCCCATGGTGTATATCCCCATTTTTTCAAGCCTGGCAGCGATGCCCTTCCCTACTCTCCAGAAATCCGTGATCGGTCTGTGGGACCACCAGTTCTCTTTGTAGCTCCGTTCGTCGAGATAAGCGATACGCACGCCGTCCTTATCGGCGGGGATGTGCTTCGCCACGATATCCATAGCCACCTTGCAGAGATACATATTCGTGCCGATGCCCGCCGTGGCGGTGATGCCGGTGGTTTTCAGCACATCCTGTATAAGCATACGGGTGAAGCCGTAGGCGTCGGTGCCGTAGGTGGTGAGATAGCCCGTGGCGTCGATGAACACCTCGTCCACCGAATAGGCAAAAATATCCTCCGGGGCAACATATTTGAGGTAAATGCCGTATATCTTCGCACTTACGTCCATATATTTCGCCATCTGCGGAACGGCGGTGATGTAGTCCACCGCCAGCGAGGGGTCCGCCTGTAATTCGGAAAAGACGAAGCTCTTGTCCGTGAGCCTTCTGCAAGGAGCTTTTTTTGTCCGCTCCCTGTTGACCTCCCGTACCCGCTGGACCACCTCGAAAAGCCTTGCGCGTCCGGCGATGCCGTAGCTTTTCAGGC
The DNA here is from genome assembly GCA_900104495.1 of Ruminococcaceae bacterium FB2012. Lineage (GTDB taxonomy): Bacteria > Bacillota > Clostridia > Oscillospirales > Ruminococcaceae > FB2012. The sequence continues at coordinate 412,196 of FMXS01000003.1, forward strand.
TCGGAGAAACTGCAAGACAGATAGTTTTCTCGGTGCGGCTTATGTCCGCCACCACAAGATTTGTGTTCAGCGGATCAAGCCCCCGCTCCACGCACTCGCAGGAGGCATAAAAAGATTTAAGGTCGATAGCCACATATACTCTGTCCATAGTTCACCGCCTTTTCCGCAGACCCGCCCGGGGATGTTATTCTCTTTTTATCATATCACACCCGCGCCTTGATGTCAATGCAGTCCAGTCCGTTTTTCGGTACAATTATTTTGAAGCCCTCCGGCGGCGGGAGATTTTTTTCATCTGCTTTTCACATTTGATTTAGCCAGCTTTAAGGTTGAGGCTTTACAATAGAGGCATAAGGAAAACAACACCCCAGAGAATAATACGGGAGGTAATGGATATGTTTAAAAAGAGATTGGCAATACTGGTATCGGTCATCATTTCGGCGGCAGCCGTACTGGCGGGCTGCGCATCCGACAGCGGGGCCGAGATAGAAAAGACCGTCAACAGCAGCGTTTCTGTTCAGGCAAGCACGGACGTCATCACCGAAACTTCGGTGCAGACAAGCGAGCTTTTCACCGAGCGCGACCTTGAACAGACCGCCGACACTGACAAGGCAGTTTCGATAGCCGTCTCCGACGGACAGACTATCGGCATCACCGAGGCGGGAGTTTACATCATCAGCGGCAGTGCCAAAAACTGCACGATCAAAGTCAATGCGGACAGCGACGCCAAGGTCCAGCTGGTGCTTGACGGCATGAGCATCACCAACGACAGCTTCCCGGCGATATATGTGCTTTCGGCGGATAAGTGCTTCATCACCACCACGGACAGCGAAAACAGCCTTTCGGTCACCGGCAGCTTCACCTCGGACGGCGACACCAACACCGATGCAGTCATCTTCTCGAAGGACGATCTTGTATTCAACGGCACCGGCACCTTGAAGATCGAGTCCGCCCAAGGCAACGGCATCTCGGGCAAGGACGACATAAAGTTCACCGGCGGCAGCTATGAGATAACCTCCAAGCTGGACGGCATCGAAGCCAAGGACCAAATACTCATCAGCGGAGGCAGCTTCAATATCAGCTCCCAAAAGGACGGCCTCCACTGCGAGAACGACGAGGACAACACTCTCGGCATAATCTACATCTCCGACGGCACATTCAGCATCTCTGCCGCCAGCGACGCGATACAGGCCAACACCTCCGTCACTGTTAACGGCGGGACCTTCGAGCTTACCGCCGCCGAAGGCATCGAGTCCACATACGTTCAGATAAACGGCGGGAGCCTCAGCATCACAGCCTCCGATGACGGCATCAACGCAGGGAACAAAAACAACAGCGGCACCACTCCCACGGTCGAGATCAACGGCGGAGACATAAAGATCGTTATGGGCCAGGGGGACACCGACGGCGTGGACGCCAACGGCAACATTATCATCAACGGCGGGACCATCGACGTTTACACCTCCGGCTCCAGCTTTGACTACGACGGCACCGCCGAATACAACGGCGGGACCATTCTGATAAACGGCTCGCAGGTTGACTCCATCCCGCAGTCCATGATGGGCGGCGGCGGCCCCGGAGGCATGAAGGGAAATATGCGGGGCTTCTGACATAAAAGCAATACCTTACGGCAATAAATGCGGCTCCTCTGCCGCCGGGTCCTCCGGCGGCTGGGGGAGTTTTTTTATGTCAAAAAAAGCTGTTCAAACTATTGATTTTTCGCCATAGTAGTGATATAATATCATTAAGGCAACACCGCACAACCCCTGTGCGTCAGATGCACAGTCAATTTTTTCGTCAGAGTGCATAAATTTGACGCAGCCTTGCTGACGCAAGGCAAGGAGAATTTGTGCGCTATGACGGAAAAAGTGCAAGCAGATGACGTGCAGAGGCGTTAGCCGCGGGTTGTGCGGAGTTGCCTTAAGGGTACCGAAAAACAGATTTGGCCGGTTTGCGCAAGCCGGACTTTATTACACAAGGAGGATATTTATGAAGAAAAAACTGTTGGCGGGGTTCCTTGCGGCAGCCCTTGCTCTCAGCAGCACATCTGTCCTGCCCCGGGGATTTATGGGACTTGACAGCACTATTGAGGCAAGCGCCGAAATAACCTCGGGAAACTACGAATATCAAGTCGTCGGTGACGGCAAAGCCGAACTGCTCAGATATATCGGCAATGAAGAAAATGTTGTTGTCCCGGCAACGATCGACGGTTATCCCGTGAGAAGGCTGTTCTCATCCCTGTTTTGGGATAACGACACCGTCAAAAGCGTGACCGTCTCCGAAGGTATCGAGATGATCGACGGCAATGTGATCGACAACTGCAAAAATCTGACCTCGCTCACACTGCCCGCTTCGGTCAAATCTATCGGCCATTGTATCGAACAGGGGACCACCTCCCTCACGACTATCAAGGTAAGTGCCTCAAGTGAATACTTCACCGCTTCAAACAATGTGCTTTACTCCAAGGATAAGACCATACTTTACCTTCTGCCCGCAGGGACGGAAAGCTTCACCGTTCCCTCGACGGTAAAGACGATCTGGTCCTATGCAATGTACGGACAAACACTCAAAAGCATCCAGCTGAATGAAGGTCTTGAAACGATCGGTGAATATGCTTTATCCGAATGCAGCAGTCTTACAAGCGTGAAGCTTCCTTCAACACTGAAAACTCTCAACAGCGGCGCATTTTGTGATTGCCAAAATTTAAAATCGGTCTCCCTTCCCGACAGTCTCAAAACCATAGAAAGCTATTGCTTTTTTGAAGACGCGGAACTGACATCGGTCAAGCTCCCCGAAGGGCTCAGTTCATTGGGCGAAAGAGCTTATGCGGGCTGCACCAAGATGACCGGCATAGATATGCCCGCTTCCGTCGGAACCATCGGCAGATATGCCGTAGGCTTCGCTGATACATACGGCACTCCCAAGCAGATCCCGAATTTCAAATACCGCTGTTATTATGCCACCGAGGGTCAGAATTACGCCTCCTCCCACGATCTGCCCTATGAGCTCATCGACCCGGAGCGCATCGACGAAGATAAACGGAAATTTGAAAACGGCGAAGTGTTGAGCTTCAACAGGATCAAAAAGGATCATTTCTGGAGCTCCGCCCGCAAAGGCTTCTATTATGCAGGCGATCAGAACGATGACAGTCCTCTGATATTCCAGTCATTTGAAACAGGCACCACGGAAACTGTCCGCGACTTCAAGGTAAAATCCTGTAATATTGATCTTGCGGAATACGTTCGGAACAGTCTTTCCCTCAGCGCTGACACCTACATAAGATTCTATGACAGCGAAAATAAGCTGTTTTCGGCCTTCTGCCAAGGTAATAAGCTCTACCTCGGATACAGATATGAAGCTTATTACTACAGCGGCGGCAAGTATAATTCCTACTATATTTATGTTCTGTATAAATACGATACAGATTCAAACGAACTTCTGAACACCAGTTTTCTCGGCATAGAAAAGCTGAACTATATGGGCACGGACTATGATGCCCTCGGTGTTGACGGCAAAGGAAGGATCTATGTCGCGCACAGCATTCATACGGATGACGATGACGATGAGACCGACGCGGAAGACGAGACCAAGCATTATATTGATATGTACAGCCCGGCTATGAAAAAGCTTGCCACGGCTGAGGTCCCCACAAATGTCTATTCCTTCGGCGGCTTTGACGATAACAGCGGTATCTTTTCTTTGATCGTATACTACAACTGGATCTACTGGGGTTATCCTCACGCAATGAGTGCCGTGATACTCGGAAAGGCCGGCAGCGATTCTCTTGAGATAAGCAACCGGCTGGTATGCACGATCGGTCAGCTCGGCTATTCAAATATCGACAGCCCGGTAAGACTGATCGGTGACTATATCTGCATTGACTCTCCTCTCTCGATAACGGGAAATCTTTTCAATCCCTCCGAATCGGGTATGAACGTTTTCGATCTTTCGCAGCTTTACGTTTCCGACGAAAACTGCTTCAAAATGGATCTGAGAAGAAATTATTATTCCGCACCGGGTTCAGATTATCTTAGCTATGAAGGTTCAAAATATGCAAGAGTCTGCGCCGTCCCCGGCGGTAAGAGCAATCACATTATCGCAGTAGAGGGCGAAAGCAAGATCGCGGAATACGACCCCGAAAAGGGTACGGAGTCAGCCGAGATCGGCTTCATTACGGTGGATCACCCGGTCTATGAGCTTTTCAGCGACAGCGATCATCTGTATATCGTAATGAGAGATAAGGATAACGAAGGCATATTCTATCTCCAGAGGCTCAAGTGGTCGGATACTTCAAAGCTGACCATATCAAATACCGCCCTTACAGTTAAGGTGGGCGACAGAAAACAGCTGACCACTTCCACCGACGGAACATTCAAACAGAAGGTGACCTGGAGTTCCGACGACCCGACGATCGCATCCGTAAGCGAAACGGGAGCCGTCACGGCTATGAAAGCAGGAAAAGCTGTTATTACTGCCGTTACCGATTCGGGAATGAAAGCGTCCTGCATAATGACAATTACCGATTCGGCGCTTGCAGAGGTCCCCGGCGAGATCGCAAGATCGTCCGCGGGAGCAAAGTCTTCAAACAAGAATGACAATTATTACGGCGGTCTATGGAGCAGTACAGTCAATTCTTATCTCTTTGAAAACAAGGATAAGACACTTACGAGAGCCGAATTCATTGACGGTAAAGTCGTGACAGAGACCCGTTCCGCTGACGGCAAGACCGTCATCAGCACCAAGAGCATAACTGCCGAGCTCCCGATATTCGGAGGCATATTTGTCGGCAAGGACTTCAACTTCATCGTGTTCGGACAGAAAAACCCGAATTACGATGACAATGTCGAGGTCGTTCGGGCAGTCAAGTATTCCAAGAGCTGGGAGAAGCTCGGAACGGCCTCAATAAAAGGCGCCAACACCTACATCCCCTTCGACGCAGGCTCTCTGAGAATGACTGAATCCGACGGCAGACTGTACATCCATACCTGCCACAAGATGTATGCAGACGAAGACGGCCTGAATCACCAGGCAAATATGACCTTCTGCATCAATGAAAGCAGTCTGGAGATCGAGCAGCAGCAGTATGAGGTCTACAACTATACCACCGGTTATGTAAGTCACTCCTTCAATCAGTTTATCAAGGCCGACGGAAACAGGATCTACAGGCTTGATCACGGCGATTCTTCTCCAAGAGGCTTTTTCCTTGATTTCTTCCTCAGCGGAAACGATCCGAGGGAAATAACCGGAAGGACCATAGCCTCCTTCGGTTCGTCGTCGGGACATTACAATTATACAGGTGCCAACCTCGGCGGATTTGAGATAACCACAAACAATGTTGTGGCAGTCTATTCGTCGATAGACCAGGAGAACTCCACTTCGTCGAAACAGTATAACATTTATCTTTCGATCCTGGGCAAGGACCTTATAAATCCCGCCAAAACGGTCATGCTCACAGAATACAAGGAAGACTCAAATGTCACCGTCGGCGCTCCGCAGATCGTAAAGCTCAACGAGGAGACCCTTTTGGTAATGTGGCAGGAAACCAGGGGCAGCAGCTCGGTCACAAAGTTTGTGACGGTGAATGAATCGGGCATCAAGACTTCAAATATCATCAGCCAGAAGACAGCTGTCTCCGACTGTCAGCCGATACTTTGCTCTGACGGACTCGTCCGCTGGTATGTCACCAACAATTCCGCACCCGTATTCTACTCACTGAACCCCTTCTATCTGAACAACTTCGGCAGATACGAGATCGGCGACGTCAACAAAGACGGTGCAATAAATATGAAGGACCTGGCCGATCTTCAAAGATACGTTAACGGCTGGGACATCGACATCGACTTCAAGACCGCCGATATGAACAACAACGGAAAGATCAACATGAAGGACATTGCGGCTCTTCAAAGGCTAATCAACAGCTTATAAACGGCAAAAGCTCTCTCCTGCCCGGAGAGAGCTTTTTTGTTAAGAACTTTCAGCTTCGATCCTGCGCGGACCGGGGAGCATTTACTCCCCGAGGACCGTCCTTCTGATAAATTTCCTTATCATTTCGGAAGTCGATTTGTCCAGCTCAAGAGCTATGTTTATCCCGTCGTTGAAATTCATCCGCAGAGAGTATTTGCTGTCGCGCTTTCCCGCCTTATGCTCCGAAAAGTCAAGCCCGCTCAGATATTCCCGGACAGGCGCCCACTGCTCCAAAAAAAGACGGCTTATATCCGACTCGTCCCCGTGGACGAAGAAATAATACTCCCCGCCGTTCCCTACGGGGGTTATCTGATAGGAATACTTCGGAGTCTGAAAATAGAAGCCCGTCATCACGGTCTCGCCTATCCTGCGGAGGTCTCTCCCCACCGGGCGCGCCATTTCGCGGAGTATCTGAATGACCGACCACCACCTGTTCCCCGAGGGAGAATAATACTGCACCTCGCCCTCCGTGTCCCAGGTGAGATAAAGCCTCGAGTAGTCGCCCCCGTCAAGGACGAACACGTCCTCGGGGAGCTTCACGCTGCTTTTAAGCGTATCCACGGGCTTTAGCTGTTCCTTGAGGTATTCGATCTCCTCGGTGAGGGCATCCCAAAGCTCTTTGTTCATCGGGATATGCTCTTTGACCGTCATTTCTCTCCTGCCGTCGGAGGGAGCCTCGGCCTCTTCCTCGAGGGGGTCAAAGCAGTAATCGCTCCAGTAAGCCGCCCGTATCACTTCATCGGCATCGGCTTCGACTTCAAATTCGGAATGATGCTCCATAGAGCCGCCGCTGGATTCATAGCGTACTCTTTTCAGCAGGCGGTCATCTGTTATTTTCGTTTTCATAATATCCACCCCGTATTTTTACAATAACGTACAGCAAAGCCCTCCGCAGGACGCTGTTCCCGCGGAGGGCCGTGTTTCACTTAGGTTCCCGGCCTTTACGCCGCCGTTAGGCTTTTCCCGGCATCAATACCAGTTGCCTGACGTTCCGTCATCCTTGATCTGACCGTTCTTCAGGCTGTAATCTTTGACTACATCCGGAGCTTCTCTTCCGACATCGGTATAGATCGTACCCCACGATGCCGAACCGACAAAGTGTGAATTCGTATCCATATTTCCGATGAACTCTCCGTTAACGTAGGTCACCAGGATCCCCTTACGGTAGATCTGCATCATACGGACGCTGCCGCTTCTGTTGTAAACAAGCACCAGTGCAAAATTGGTATTGTTATCCTTCAGATACTTTGCGCAATTCATGGAAGCGTTATTATATTTCAAAGGATTGACCTGCGCACCGGTATCCCACTGTTCGGAAAACTCGCCCTCAAGAGCACCGGCAATGACCTTATCGACCTTCGCGGATTTGTTCGACTGGTTTATTTTTTTCCTGTAATTATACCAGCTGAAGCTTGTGAAAGCACCTACGCTCTCGATCTGTTTTTTGTTTTTGTCGAGATAGAGTATCTTGTTAAATGCGTTTGTAAGATCGCCGTCTGCCTGTGTAAGACGGTCTATGAGCGAAGATTCAACCGCCGATTTGATGACCTTCGCATCTCCGATCGCTGCTGTCAACCTTGCCTTCTTAACGAAGTGCATTATACTCGGTACAAGTAAAGTTGCCAGAATGCCAATAATGGCAATAACAATGATCATCTCTACCAGAGTAAAACCTTTTTCCTTTCGTTTACTTTCCATATTGACACACCCTTTCATAATAAACTTAAAAAAAATCCCTTGTTTTCTTTCTTTCCCTTTTCGTATATCCTTTAATATTATATCACATTTCCTTAAAAAAGTCAATACAGGGCGTTATGTTCAAATTTCATAAACTTATATATTCAAATTTGTCAATATGAATATCGTCCCGGACGCAGAGAACGTTTTCGTAAATTTTCTTTTAAAAAATACCGCTGTACTGCGATTTTTCAGGCGTCAGGAACGGTTTTTCCGTTTCCGGCGAAAAAGTCAGAAACTGTTTCGCATCGAAATATCAGTTAAATTTTCTAATATTTTATCCCGATGCTCCTAAGCAAGCGCTCCCTCTCCGACCTGCTCCGCCGATGTCCGGCGCCCCGGAGGGGGCAGAAAACAGGTCCTGCACATTGACAACCGGCCTTCCGAGGGGTATAATAATATCACAAACTGTAAACGGAACGGGAGAAAGACCATGGAGGAAACTTTTCAGGGACAGACCTTCAAAGTGAAAAAGACCATGCCGCTGAGGCGCAAGCTCCTGCTGGCGGTGTTTATACTGCTGTGCATACTGCTCCTGCTGTTTATCGCCCGGGAGATCTACGACATCGGGTACCGCCGGGGCATTGCCGGCATCCGCGACCCCATACAGACCCCCGCAGAGGGCAGGACGCATATCTCCTCCTTCTTCTTCAATGTCAACGTGACCTACGAATACGCCTACGACATCGAAGGTCTGGTGGTCCACACAAGACGGTATTTCGGCTTCAGGCAAATGTCCGACGCTATCTCTCCTATGGATGTGGGCCTCGCCTGGGGACGGGTCGCGGAATACAACGACAGGATAGATTTCAACTGGGACCACGGCGACAGGTGCCTTATCTTCGAGCCGGAAAACGCCCTCGCCCTGGCAAAGGTTGGGGACTTGAATTACTGTATCTCGCATATGTCCAACAATCATCTTATCCCCGCGGACTTCGGCGTCAGCCACAAGATCAAGATGATACGGCGCGGAGACCACATCCGGCTGAAAGGCTATCTCGTCAGCGTCTACGGCACCCGCTGGGGCAGAGAGACCGCCTGGGATTCCAGCACATCCCGAAACGACCAGGGGCTCACCGCCTGCGAGGTCATCTATGTAACGGATGTGGAGTTTCTCGACTGAAAAAGAGCAGACAAAAAAGGTATTCTCTTCCCGCTTGTCGGAGAAGGAGAATACCTTTTCTTGTTTGCTTACGCTGAGGGCGTTTTCAGCGAGAAGACTGCCACGCTTCTTGGGGCGAGCTCCGCTCTGTCGCCGATGTACTTGATAAGTCCGTTCGCGTCCTCGCCCTTGCGGTAGGGGACGCCGGTGTAGAAGTCGCAGTTCCAGCTGTACCCCTTCGGCAGTTCGGGGAGCTGGGGGTGACAGACCTCCCAATAGGAATTGACGGCTATGAACACCGCGTCGTCACGGCCCTTATTGTCCTTTCCCGCGAACATCACGCCTATAAGGTGGTCGTCGTCCCGGAAGGAGTCGTTCCAGGCATAGGTGTTGTGGATGCTTATATCCGGGAAGCCCAGAGAACAGGCCTCTGTACTGCGCCGGATGACATCGTGCTTCATTCTGAAGGATATCAGCGCCGACACAAAATCGTGGACCTCCTTGAACTTTTTCAGCCTGCTCCAGTCCAGCCAGGAAACATCGTTGTCCTGACAGTAGGCGTTGTTGTTGCCGAACTGGGTGTTGCAGAACTCGTCCCCGGCGTAGAACATCACGGCGCTGCGGCTGCACATCAGCACGGCGAAGGCGTTCTTCACCAGTTTCAGCCGAAGAGCGTTTATCTCCGGGTCGTCGGTCTCGCCTTCGGCTCCGCAGTTCCAGCTGGTATTGCTGTTGTCGCCGTCGGTATTGTTCCAGCCGTTGGCTTCGTTGTGCTTGCGGCTGTAGGAGTAGAGGTCGTACATAGTAAAGCCGTCGTGGCAGGTGAGGAAGTTCACCGAAGCATCCCGGCCTCTCAAGTCGGGAGGATAAAGGTCGGCGGAGCCTGTTATGCGCTGGACGGCGTTCCAGGCCATGCCCCAGTCACCTTTTAAGAAGCACCGCAGGTCGTCACGGTATCTGCCGTTCCATTCGGCCCAGCGGTTCCAGGAGGGGAATTTCCCCACCTGATAGAGCCCGCCTGCGTCCCAGGCCTCGGCGATGAGCTTTACTCCGCTGAGAATGGGGTCGTAGGCTATCATTTTCAGCAGAGGAGGGTTCTCTATGGGAGTGCCGTCCTCACTGCGCCCGAGTATGGAGGCCAGGTCGAAGCGGAAGCCGTCCACGCGGTACTCGATGACCCAGTATCTCAGACACTCGATGATGAACTGCTGGACAATGGGGTGGTTGCAGTTCATGGTGTTCCCGCATCCGCTGAAATTGACGTATTTCCCTTCGGGAGTGAGGATGTAGTAAACGCTGTTGTCAATGCCCTTGAAGGAAAAGACGGTGCCGTCCTCGTTGCCCTCGGAGGTGTGGTTGAACACCACGTCAAGAAAGACCAGGATGCCGTTCTCGTTGCAGGTGCGGATAAGCTCCTTCAGCTCGTCCCCTTCGTGGTTGTACTCCACGCCGGAGGTATAGCTGGTGTTCGGGGCGAAGAAGCAGGTGGTGTTGTAGCCCCAGTAGTTCATCAGCAGGTTCCCCTCGTGATGACGCTCCTCGTAAAGCTCGTCGAACTCAAAGACGGGCATAAGCTCGATAGCATTGATACCCAGCTTTTTCAGATAAGGTATCTTCTCCACCACGCCCTTGAAGGTGCCGGGGTCCTTTACTCCCGAGGTGAGGCTTTTGGTAAAGCCCCGGACGTGGAGCTCGTATATCACCAGGTCGCTGAAAGGAATGTCCTTCTTGGCAAAGTGGCCCCAGTCGAATTTGTCGGTGGTGACTCTGCCGTGGTAGCAATCGGAGACCTTCGACTTCCTGCCCCAGACGCTCTGCCCGGTGACGGCTCTTGCATAGGGGTCCAGGATGTTGGTGTTCTCGTTGAACAGCAGGCCCTTCTCGGGAGCGTACTCCCCCTTGAAGCGGTAGCAGTATTCTATCTCATAGATGTCAAGGCCGTAGATCATGATAGACCAGGTGTCCCCGATGCGGTAGCTGTCGGGAATGGGGATGACCGCAAAGGGCTCCGTCTCGCCCCGCTTAAACAGCACCACCGAACAGCCGGTAGCATTGGAGGAATGGATAGTAAAGTTGACGGCTTTGAGCATCGCCGACGCCCCGTTGAGGGTGTATATCCCCGGACGGCAGTCGTAGCCGGCGATCTTATCCGTAGCGTGATAAGTAGCAGAGTTCTTCACGGTCTTTTCACTTCCTTTTTATGTCGGACCGAAGGGACGGTCATATATCTATATTATACACTAAAAAAGGATAAATAACAATTGAGCAAATGATATGAAAAATCGGTCCCGGTTTTGTTCAGTCGGTCACATCCTTCATTATTCATTATTTTTCCGTCCTCCCGATGTTAATAATCCTTTATTTTACTTGACAACCGCCCCCTCTTTGTATTATAATAATATGGTTGGTATATTTAAGATCGGGAGTTTTTGTTTAATGATAAAGAAGCTATTCAGACAAATGCTGCTGACACAGATACTGTCGTCAATGACAGTAATGGTGTGTATGCTTATAGACAGCATCATGATCGGACGCTTCCTCGGAGTCGAATCCATGACCGCCTACGGACTGGCCGCGCCTATCCTGCTGGTGTTCGCCGCCTTCGGCAACCTTATCTCTGCGGGAGTACAGGTGGTCTGCGGCAAATTCATGGGCATCGGCGACCGGAAGGGCACCAATGCCTGTTTTTCGGCCTCGGTCATGCTGGCGCTGATAATCTCGGGCATAGGCGTGGCGCTGATACTGATATTCACCGGGCCTATCTGCACTATGCTGGGCGCAGGAGAGCCTTCGCCGCACAATCACGTTTTCTATCTTACCAGAGATTATCTCCGGGGCTTTATAATCGGTGCCCCCGCATTTATGGCGGCTCAGATAATGGTGCCTTATATGCAGCTTTCCGGCAACCGTCTCAGACTGGTCATCGCCGTGGCTATGATGACGGTGGGAGACATTATCTTCGACATCGTCAACGTTCTGGTGTTCAGGGGCGGCACCCTCGGAATGGGACTGGCTTCCTCGCTGAGCTACTATATCGCTTTCATTATCGGACTGGCTTATTTCTTCAAGAAGAAATGCCTGTTCCGGTTCCGGCCTAAACTGATAAGCAAGAAGATCATAAAACAGCTGATCTTTGCCGGCATACCTACGCTGGTGAACCAGCTCAGCCTGGTGCTGCTGACCTTCCTGCTCAACAAGATACTGCTGAGCGTGGGCGGAAACTTAGCTGTCGCTGCCTATTCGGTAATATCTTCGGCGGGAAATATCTGCTACTCCTTCTCCTCGGGCATAGCCTCGGTGGCGCTGATGCTTTCCTCGATATTCTACAGCGATGAGGACAAGAACGCTCTGCGGACGGTGGTAAAGACCATGATCTATTTCTCCGCCGTGATCTGCGGAGTCGTCACGCTGGTGGTGCTTATCGCCGCACGTCCGCTGGTGGGGCTCTTCCTTGAGAACCGGGCCGCCGAACACCTTGCGGTGGTGGGTATGCGGTGGTTCGTACTGTCGCTGGTGCCCTGCGCTTTCAATACCTGCTTCAAGAACTACTATCAGGGCATCGACCGCATCAAGCTGACGCAGGTGATCTCGGTATTGCAGAACTTTGTGCTGCCTACGCTGGCGGCCTTCATACTCAGCCGCTTCCTGCGGATAAACGGGGTATGGCTGGGCTTCCTTACCGGCGAAGTGCTGACGCTGGTGTTCATAACGATATTTGTGTTCCGGGAAAACAAGACTGTTGCCTTTACCGCCGAGAACTACTCCCTCATCCCCGAAGATTTCGGCGTGCTGGACGAGGACTGCTTTGAGCGTACTATCGCGGACCCCGAAGATGTTACGAGGGTCTCCGAAGCGGCATCGAGGTTCTGCACCTCCCGTGGGCTGGACAGCCGCCTGAGCAAAATGATCGCCCTCTGCATCGAGGAAATGGCCAAAAACACCATACAGCACAGCTTCCACAAGGACGAAAAAGAGCACAACATTGACATCAGGATACTGATAAAAGAGGACGGCCCCGTACTGCGCATCCGGGACAACTGCGTAAACTTCGACCCGGTGAAGTATTTTGAGATCCACAAGGAAGAAGAGGGCCGCGAGGACCACATCGGCATACGGATGGTAATGGGCATGGTCAAGAAGGTGAACTACGTCAACACCCTCGGTCTGAACAACCTCACGCTGACAATATGATAACAATTAATGCAGGCTCGTATCACAATTGCGGGCCTGCTTTGTTTTTCGGAGAATTATCGCATTAACTTGCTAAAATATCTCTGCTTTTTAACGACCGCTATTGTTTATAATGCTGAAAATGACTTCCGTATCTTGTTTTTACTGTATAATAATGATATAATAATTTATACAAACGTTTGTAACGTTTTGAAATTAAAAACTTAACCATATCATGAAAGGTGGAGTTCCCGTGTTTTGTCCTCATTGCGGAGCACAGCTCCCTGACGGAACGGCTTTCTGTACATCCTGCGGCAAGCCTACCGCACAGCAGGCACCCGATCAGCAGGCTTTTCAGCAGCAGCCCTATCAGCAGCAGCCGACAGGCGGCAGCGGCGCACCTGCGGATGATTTCAATCCGAAGATACTGTCTGAAAAATTTATGGCGAATGTCAAGAACCCCGCAGGCTGGGGCATCCCTGCTTATGTAGCCCTGGGCGGTGCGTTCCTGTTCTTCATTTCGCTGTTCCTGCCCTATCTTAGTGCAAAGGTCTTCAGCGTCGTTTCTGTCAGCTTTATGAGCAGCGGGTTCTTTCACATCCTGCTTGCCTTCATCTTCATCCTGCTTGTTGATTTCACAGCTATCGCAAACAGAGGTCTTTCGATGATGTGTGCAGGCGGCGTGATGCTTCTGTTCACCATATTTGAAGCTATCGGAAATTCCAGCTCCGTGACCTCCTTCGGCGTAGGCTTCGTATTTATGCTTATCGGCTCCCTCGCGGCAGTCGGCGGCGGCGTATGGAAGTTCCTCAACGAGAAGAAGGGCATTTGAGCTTTTTCCCGAATAAAAACGATCTAACTTACGAAAGGTGGAATAATCATGTTTTGTCCTAAGTGCGGAGCACAGCTCCCTGACGGAACTACTTTCTGTACATCCTGCGGTCAGCCCCTCGCTCAGCAGGCAGCGCCTCAGCAGCAGGCTTATCAGCAGCCTCAGTATCAGCAGCCGCAGTACCAGCAGCAGGCTTATCAGCAGCCGCAGTATCAGCAGCAGCCTGTTTATCAGCAGCCCTATCAGCCGCTGCCGACACAGCCCTTTACCTCTGACGGCATCCTCAAGACCTTCCTGCACAATCTGACCAATCCCAAGAGCTGGGGCGTTCCTCAGTTCATCGCACTGGGCGCATCCTTCCTGTACTTCATGGCAATGATAATGCCCTATGTCAGCTACGGCTCCAACTCGACCAGCTATTTCTCGGCCGGCGCATCCAGCGTTATCCCCGCTATCTTCCTGATCCTCGGTGTGTGCTGCGTTGCATTCACCAAGAACGGCATCATGATGTGCGGTATCGGCCTTGTGGCGTTCTTCCGCACACTGTTCGGCGGCGCAAGCGTTGCAAGCAGCATCTCCCTCAGCGTGGGCTTCGTGTTCATGCTTCTTGCTTCTATCGCCTGTGTAGGCGCAGGTGTGTTCCAGTTCATTCTTGAAAAGAAGGGCTGACCGATCTACCCAAAAGCACAGCGCACGGTTTTCCGCCGTGCGCTTTTTTGTCTCGGGGGCTGGGATATTCGGTATAATATCACAACACGGGATAATATATTTGTGCAAAGCGCTGATTTTTTGGTTTTTGCCGGAACGGCTATCGACTGGGACCCCGGAAATGTAGTATAATAGATATGCTACTAAAAACGCCCGGAAGGGGGAGAAAACCTTGAAGGTATACAGCAGCGACATCACTATGGATCCCTCGGGATTCGTCGTCCTCGCGGACTTCGTTCCCACGGTCATCCAGGAGATACGCTATTACTCCACCTATAACTTCATCGGCGAGCGCATCGACGGCTACGAGGAGCCCTGCGCCCTTATCACCAAGGAGGCCGCGCGAGCCCTTAAAGGCGTCAGCGGTGAGCTTTTCGTCAAGGGCTACCGGCTCAAGGTATTTGACGCCTACCGCCCCGCCGCCGCCGTGAGACAGTTCGTCCTTTGGGGCATCGAGGATACCGACATCCGCATGAAGCCCTATTTCTATCCCGGACTGGAAAAGCAGGAGCTTTTCCGCAAGGGCTATATCGCCAAGCGCTCCAGCCACAGCCGGGGCAGCGCCGTGGACCTTACCCTGCTGGATATGAAAACCGGTAAGGAGCTGGATATGGGCAGTCCCTTCGACCTGTTCAGCGAAGTTTCCCACCCCGGCTGCCGCAGCATCACCGAGGAGCAGTTCGAGAACCGGATGCTTCTACAGAGTGCAATGGTCCGTAACGGCTTTGAGCCTATCGACTGCGAGTGGTGGCATTTTATGCTGAAAGACGAACCCTATCCCGACACCTATTTCGAGTTCCCCGTCTCGTCGGAGTATCTGAAACGGTGACGAAGGCAGCTGACTGCGCCGGGCCCGGCGGTCCGGAGCAGCTGACATATATATTTTTCGGAGGTAATGAAAAATGAACAAAGAAAACAAGAACCTGAACCTTGTCCTGCGTATAGGTATCATCCTGACCTGGATCATGAGCAACGTGAGCTTATTCATGATCTTTTCCGGCCTGAAGAATATCAACACCGACGGCCTTAACAAGGACAACGTGGCCGACAGAATGCTGGATGTGATCTCCGGCTTCGCCAAGAACACCTCATTCTACTATGTGGTCATCGGCATGACCGGCGCCTGCCTGCTCCTCTCCATTGTAACAAGATACAAGACTTCTATTGTTTCCTTCATCTTCAAGATCCTGAGCATCGGCTTTACGCTGCTCTGCCTCCTCACCGGCACGGAGTATATAAACGCTCTCCGCTCCTGCAAGGATCTGGCCGACGGTGCTTTCTCCGGTCATGACGCTGCTTCCGTAGCTGCCACACTTGCCGAAGCCGGCGTTGCCGACGCAGAGGCAATTGCAGAAACTCTTACCGATCCCAACAAGGCTGCTGCCGCACTGGGCGCATATCTTTTCCCTATCCTCATTTTCTTCATCCTGACTATCACCTCGATCCACTGTCTTGTTAAGAGAAGCGACCCCAACAACCGTCAGCAGAACGTACAGGAGCAGTATTAAGCAAGAACAGGGCCGCACAAAGCAGTAAACCAAACCGCGAAGCACGTTAAAAGTTTCGGTCAAGCCTTTTCCAAAGGCTTGCGGGTTCTTAGGGCAGAGCCCTAAGCGGAGCTCGAGGCAGAGCCTCGTTCGGCGCGTCAGCGACGACCCCGGCGCTGCACACAAAGAACAACAGGGAGACAAAAGTTGTCTCCCTGATTTTTTTGCGTGGACAAACCAAAAAGTGCGGTCGGACGGCTTTCGCGCCCTGGACTGCGGAACTCGCTTCGCGGTTTTTACCCCGCCTTGCCCTTTTTCCCTTTCCGCTTTATCAGAATGAACGCCGCCGCTCCCAGCAGAAGCACTCCACCGCCTATGGCTATGTATACCCAGGCCCCGAGCGGCTTCTTCTCCGATGCGATCTTCCATTCCGTGAGAGTCATCCCCCCCTCGGAGAAAATGAAGTACAGGTCGTGTACCCCCGAGATCTTTTGCGGGAGTATCTCTCCCTCGCAGTCGTTAAGCTCCGCCGACGCCGATTCCAGAACAGCCAGCTGTTCGCCGTCGGTGGCGTCCAGCCGGACTTCTACCTTGCCTTTGCCCTTGACCTTCCCCGTGAACTTGATGATAAGGTCCTCGGTGTCGCCAAAGTCCGCCTGCTTGAAGCTGGTCCAGGCTCCGGCTTTTTCCGTTATCACCGTTGGAGACTTCATATCCGTCTGATCGACGGTTATCCCCGCACCGTTGCAGAAACGCGCTCCGCTGTGGGGCTCGTAGGCCGAAACGCTTTCCGGCGGCGTAAGCACGCCTTCCTTGGAGCCCTCCAGATCCTCGATCTTCACCGCATCCTCGTCCACATTTATCTCGTTGACGCAGATGCTCCGGTAGCCTCCGTTGACCCTTCTTGCCCTTTTCAGCATCATCGTATGGTAGAGCATATACCACTTGCCCTTGTACTTTTGAAGGTGGGTGTGGTTGTTGGAATAGTCAAAGCCGAAATCTCCGGGGTTTTTCAGACACACGCCGCCCATTTCCCAGCTGTCGGAGTTTAAGGGCGTTTTGGTCTTCATATAGATCATAGAGCAGGCTCCGGGAGCGGCGCCCTCGTATTTCCAGTCGCTGTGATCGTTCCAGTCGGAGCAGTAGGTGTAGACATAGGTGCCGTTGATGTAATTCAGTTCGCTGGCTTCAAAGAAAAAGGGAGCGGGGATAGTGGTGAAATCGCTGTCGAAGGAGACCATATCTTTCCCCAGCTTGACGATCTTCGACGAACCGGGATAGGTCTGATCCGCGCCGTCGGCACGTCCGCCGCCGAAGGCCAGCCAGCCGTCGCCGTTTTCGTCGATGACGGCTCCCGGGTCAAAGGGACTGGGACAGTCCTTGAGGCCGGGGTCGGTGTAGTCGATAAGAGGCTTTCCGAGAGGGTCGCTCCAGGGGCCGAGGGGGTCGGTGGCGGTGATGACTCCCACGCCTGTACCGTTGTTGGAGAAATAGAGATAGAAGTGAGTGAGTCCGTCATCCTCCACACGGGAGACCACGGAAGGGGCCCAGGAATTCCTTATCCAGGGGGCGACTTCGCCCACGTTGATGATCCCGTGCCACTCCCAGTTTATCATATCCTCGGTAGAAAGCACCACGAGGGATTTGATCTTCTCGTATGTATTGGCTTTTTGCTCGTTAGTCTCGTCGCACTGCTGCTGATCGTTGGTACCAAAGACCCAAAGTCTGCCGTTATACTCCACGGCGGTGGGGTCGGCGCAGTAGACCTGAGACGTAAGCGGGTTATTTTTTGCGATACCGATATTTGGCTTATTGACGTAGGAATAATCCTCTGCTTGGCAGGAGATATTTCCGCAGACTGTCATGACAGCCGCCGAGATCAAAGCGGCGGCACGCCGGAATATTTTACGCATGATGTTCCTCCTTAAAAAGCAATAAAAATCAACGCTAAAGCGGCAGGGGCGTGCCCCTGCACCCAACTCCGCCGCAAACAACGGAGTGCAGGAAACAAGATAGTGATGCGGCGGGACCGCACAAAGCGGTAAACCCAAACGCGAAGCGAGTTCCGCAGTCCAGGGCGCGGTAGCCCTGGCGAGGACAATTTTTCCTCGCAAGCTCGGAAAAATCGGGGCGGAACCCTCGCGGGTCAAGGGCAGAGCCCTTGCAGGGTCTGGGGCTGGCCCTAGCGGAGCTCGAGGCAGAGCCTCGTTCGGCGCGTAAGCGACGACCCGGCGCTGCACAAGATAACGATAGGGAGACCAAGCTGTCTCCCTATTCTTTTTGCGTGGACAAACCAAATGCAGCGCCGGAAAAGTTATCCTCCCGCACTCGCAGGAAACAGCGAGTGTAACGAGCGTCTTTCCGTCCCCCGACGAACTATTTGAGGAGCGCAAATCGGGAACCTGCCCCGCCCTTAATATTAGAGCAGATTTCCAACATAGATTCACGCCCCGATTCGGGGGCTTTCCGGTCGCCCCCGAACCCCTTCGGGTGCATCCCTACCGAGTGGTCCTACAGACGGAAAGACGCTCGGTCAAAAATTCACGCAAGCGTGAATTTGTTCCCTCGCTGTTTCCTGCGAGTGCAGAAAACTACTTTTTCCGGCGCTGCATTTAGTTTGTCCTCACGGCTGATGTTCGGAAAACGGCTTTTGCGCCCTACTGTTATTGAGTGCAGCGCCGGGGTCGTCGCTGACGCGCCGAGTGGGACTCTGTCCCACGCCCTGCTGGGGCCAGCCCCAGACCCCGCAAGGGCTCTGCCCTTGACCCGCCAGGGCTACCGCGCCCTGGACTGCGGAACTCGCTTCGCGTCCGATTTTTCCGCGTTTTTTGCCATTATAACACACCTCTCTGATATTTACAAGGTGAAAATCCGAATATGCGCAAAATGATAACTCTTTGTGCACAAAAATACAGGACGGAGTTTCCTCCGCCCTGTTATGTCGGTCATTTCGCGTTCTCTTTGTCCAGCTCCTCGCGCCAGGAGGCGTCCATGCACTTCGCCTTGCGGTTCATGGAAACCGCCGCTCCCACTGCCCTGAACAGCATCGCCGTCCCCAGGCCGGAAGGCTTGTAGTTAACAGCTCTCTCCTCGCAGATGCCAATGTCGGCAGCAGCCGCAGCAGCGTCTATGTTCGCCCCCAGGAAAATGAACTCCCAGCCGGCTTCCTGCTGCCTGCTTATCAGCTTCTTGACCTCGGCAGCCCTGTACTTCCGGGAGGCGTTCTCCATGCCGTCGGTGGTGATGACAAAAAGCGTCTTGCCCGGAACGTCCTCTTTGCGGGCGTACTTGTGGATGTCGGTGATGTGCTTGATAGTTTCGCCAACAGCGTCGTAAAGAGCAGTGCAGCCCATTGGCTCGTAGTCCTCACGGGTGAGGTCTTTGATGTCCTCCATCGGGATGCGGTCGTGAACGGTGCGCATATCGTCCGAGAACATTACGGTGGTGACGTAGGCCTTGCCTTCGGTGCCGCGCTGCTTGCCCAGCATGGTGTTGAAGCCGCCTATGGTGTCATCCCTCAGCGGGGCCATGGAGCCGGATGCGTCAATGATGAATACCAGCTCGGTAACAGTGTTCTTGGTGTCGGATACGGTATTGGTCTTTTTCATAGTGATTACCTCCTGTATAGTCTGCGGGGCGGGCCCCTTTGTTTTCCTTACAGCTACAGTATATCACTTCCCGAAAAAGAAAAGGTCGCTTTTCAAGCGACAATTTTCTCCGGCTTGACTTCACCGCGGCGCCGGAGTATAATATAGTAAAAGACAAAGGAGCAGGAGAAATGAAAAATACACTTGGCGATTCCGTATCGGGAGAAAACCGCGAGATAGTCTACATCAAAGAGCCCACCGATCTCCAGTGCGGGCAGGCGGTGCTGGCTATGGTGCTGGGGAAGACCCCGGAGGAGATCGCCGCACTTCTTGACAACGACCGCGAGACCGACCTCCGGGAGATGAAGACCACCCTCCGGCGGTTCGGAGTAGAGATCTCCGATCAGCGGTGCGCCGCCCTCACCAAAGAGGACCTGCCCGACTGCTGCCTGCTGAGCCTTGAAACTCCCCGCTGCTGGCACTGGTCCCTTTACTGCGGCGGGACCTTCTACGATCCCGAACACGGCGTCATGTCCGACTTCCCCGAATGCGCCCGCAAATTCTACTGGAAAATAACTTTCTGATATATGAAAACGGCATATCCCCGCTCAAAAACCGGGATATGCCGTTTAATTATCAACTGTCAGCTGTCAGCTCTTGTCGAATCCGCCCTTGTCGAAGAAGAGTTCGCGGATAACGAGGGCGCAGCCGGAAAGGAAGCGGTGCTTGTCCTCGATGATGGACTGCTCGATGCGGGCCGCCACGCGGGAGCCGCCGATGGCGGTGACGTGGTTCTTCAGCATAGCGAAGAAAGCGTCGTCGGAAAGCTCGGGGCTGAAACGGAAATGGTGAAGCACTATCTTCTGCGGGTTGGTGGAGAAGTAAAGGTTGTTCAGCAGCACTGCCGTAAGCTCCAGAGTGCGATCGATGACACGGGTAACGTTCTCGTCGCCTTCGGAATAGGCCGCATAGAGCTTTTCAAGGGTTATAGCGGCAGGATCGCCGCCCGTGAGCCTGTAAAGACAGGGGGTGTCCTCCTTGGAGTAGAAAGTGCTGATCTTCCTGATGATCGCCTGGGGAGTAAGCTCGTTCTCGACGCAGCCTCTCCTGCCGCAGGCGCAGCGCTCCGAGGCATTGGGGTCGATTATCATTTTGTCAACGAAGCCGGTTCTGTTATCGTAGGAAACGATAGGATCGTTGAGATTGGTAACAACGAAGTGCATAGTCGCGCCGTACTGCAAAAAGGCGATGTTGCGGCGGTTGGGGTCCTTATTCTTGAGGAAGTCGATATTTGCCATAGCGGTGCCCTTGACGGAGTTGTCGAACACCACGGGCAGCTTGGTCTTTTTCAAAGCATAGGCGCGGAGCTTGGAGTAATCGGGGGCGCCGTCGTTGGTCTCGATCTCCAGCTTCTGATACATGGTGGGGAAGATGCCCACGCCGATGCCGAGTATGGATTCTCTTTCAAGGCAGTTATCGTCCATAACGTCCTTCACGGACTTCTCCACGAACTCAAACATCTCCCTGCGCTCGGTGGCGGGAGTGATAGCGAGGTTGCGCTTATCCAGCACATCGCCCGCCAGCGTGGACAGACCGATGCTGACGATATCTTCCTCCACGGTGACGCCGATAGCGAACTTGTAGTGGTGGTTGATGTCGATAAGTATCTTCTTTCTGCCGCGGGGAGCCTTTTCGGTGACGTGCTTGTACTCACCGATCTCCTGGATAATGCCCTGTTCGATCATCTCGTTGGTGATTATGGTAACAGCGGCTCTGGTGAGCTCCAGCATACCCGCGATGTCGATACGCGAGGTAGGCCCGCGCTGCTTGAGGATCTTGAGGACCTGCATCCTGTTTCTTCTTTTCAAATCGAGCTTGCTTATTCCGTGCTGCTCCATAAATTTATCCCTCCGATACCGTTAGTGATAAAAAATCTCTGTTTAAAATTATAACAAACATATATGAACTTGTTATGAATCGTTTATGACCGTAAAACAAAATCTGCTGTAAATTGATACAGTATTCCAAATTAAAGTTAAAAGAAAATAGTTCAAATAATATCCGCAGACATTTTTAAATAATCATCCGCAGAGCTATTGACGGTCATATTATAATGTGGTATAATATATTAGCAAATTATTACAGTCATTTTATCGTTTTCTGACATACATCCTGCGGCTGTCCGCACATTTTTTGAACAGGGGTGCTGAAAAAATGAGACCCAATATAGAGAAAAATTATCTTTTTCAGGCTTCGCAGCTGACCATACTTGTCAGCTATACGGTTTTTTCCGCAATACTTACGGCGGAGACCTTCCTTATGGACTGGGAGACCTGGCCGCTGATACCGATATTCATCGGCATCGTCGTCTCCTGGATAATGCATCTTCGCCAGAGCCTTACCGCCGACCACCGCGTGTGGATATATTCGGCTTTCATCATGTTCACCTTCTTCTTCTACGGCAGCCACCGCACCAGCGTCTTCGACACGGTCTCGGTCATGTCGGTGGTGCTGATACTCTACACCATGACGGGCATGAAGCCGCTGATAACCTTTTTACAGATGCTCTACTACATCACCATGGCCTACGGCCTCACGGAGATGTGGCTTGACGGCGAGACCTTCGACAGTCTTGTGATCTCACGGTCGCTGCTGCACATCGCCGTCATTACCGCCATAGGCATAATCTCACGGAAGATAATCAACAAGTGGAAGGACGTTCTCGGAAGCTCCTCCGAGGAGATAGAAAAGCTCACCGAGGCCACGGAAAGGCTCAACGACTTCCTTGCCAACGTTTCCCACGAGATTCGCACCCCCATAAATGCCGTCATCGGACTGACGGGCATCTGCATCAACGAGGAGGAGGACCCCGAAAAGCTGGAGAACCTTACCTCGGTGCGCAGTGCCGGCAGACGTGTTGCCGAGCAGATCAGCGACATTCTTGACTACACTGAAATAGACAGCGGAAAACTGGCCAACAACTACGAGGACTATATGCTTTCTTCTGTGCTGGGTGACCTGGTAGCGGAGATAAGGCCCTACAAACCCGAGGAGCTGGAGCTGGTCATCGACGTGGACCCGGCTATCCCTTCGGTGATGAACACCGATATCAGCAAGCTGAAAAAGATACTCCGTCACCTGATAATCAACGGACTGAAATACACCCCCGAAGGCGGCGTCTATGTCCGTCTTTACACCATACCCCAGGAATACGGCGTGAACCTGCTGATAAAGGTCACCGACACGGGCATAGGTATGTCCCAGGAGGAGACCGAGCGCATATTTGACAGCTACTATCAGGCCGATTCCGGGCGCACCCGTCAGGGCGGAGGCCTGGGCCTCGGTCTGACCATAGCGGCGGGCTTCACGGCTTCTCTCGGCGGATTCATGCGGGTGGAGAGCGTTCCCGACGAGGGCACCACAGTCACCGTCAGCCTGCCTCAGAATGTGGTCGAGTCTTCCAGCTGTATGTCGCTGGCGGAGCCCGAAAAACTCTGTCTCGGCGCCTTCCTGCATCTGGACAAGTACGCAGACCCTCACGTCCGTGAATACTACAATATGATGATACACAACATCGTAGTGGGCTTCGGCATACAGATGCACCGCGTTGACAATGTGGGCAGCCTTAAAAAGCTGCTGGATTCCGTGACGCTTACGCATCTGTTCATCGCAGAAGAGGAATACGAGACCGCTCCCGGGCTGATAGAAGAACTGGCAAGACGGATGACCGTAGTAGTTGTGGCAAACGGCAGCTTCCGGCTGAAGCCCGGGTCCTCCGCAAGGATAATGGAAAAGCCCTTCTACTGCTTCCCGGTGGCGGCGGTGCTGAACTCCCCTGCCGGACGGGCCCCGGAGGAAAAAGGTATCCTCTGCCCGGGCGTAAAGGCGCTGGTGGTGGACGACGAGCCCATGAACCTTGTGGTGGCGAAGAATATCCTCAAACGGTACGGCATGACCGTTACCACTGCCGTTTCCGGACAGGAGTCCATAGACCTCTGCCGCAGCAAACAGTTCGATATCGTGTTCATGGACCACATGATGCCCGGCATGGACGGCGTCGAGGCTATGAAGCTCATCCGGGCGGGAAAGGTGCGCGGGCAGGCTGATACACCGATAGTCGCGCTGACAGCCAACGCCGTCAGCACCGCAAAAGAAATGTTCCTCTCCGAGGGCTTCGACGGCTTCGTCAGCAAGCCTATCGAACTGGTGGAGCTGGAGCGTGTGCTTAAAAAGGTACTGCCCCGGTCGGTCATCACCAGCGAGGACGGCGAGGCTCTTCCCGAAGAGACAGCCGAGGAAGCTCCCGCAGACGAGGCTCCCGCAGACGAGGCTCCCGCAGAAGCGGAGCTGTCCCTGTTTGAAAAGCTGGAAGCCCTGGGCATCAACACTGCCGAGGGCATGGGCTACTGCATGGACGACGAGGAGCTTTACAGCGAGCTGCTGATGCAGTTCGTAAATGAAGCTCCCTCCAAGCGCCTGCTTATGGAAGAAGCCTTCGCGGCAGAGGACCTGAAAAACTACGCTATCTACGTCCACGGGCTGAAAAGCACCTCCCGGATGATAGGCGACGGAGCACTGGGCAGCCAGGCCGAAGCCCTGGAATTTGCCTCCAAGGACGGCAACGCCGAATTTGTCAGAGAGCATCACCCCGGGCTTATGGAGGACTATCTGAATCTCACCGAGGGCATAAGCAAGGCTTACGGTACAGTCCCCTCTTCGGAGGACCCGGAAAAGGGAGGCGAGTGATATGAGTCCGAAGAAGATAAAGGAATTCATCCTCTCCAGTGAGAACAGTCTCCACGAGCGGCTGTTCGTGCTTATCATGACCGTCACCACTCTGGCCTGGCTTATCACCCTCGCGGAGATACTTATAATGGGCTCCTCGGTGGCTGAAGTACTGTATCTGCTGGGAGGAGTTGTCCTCTTTGCCGTTATGACGATGCTTTCCATAAAGCTGGACCGCATCGGCATCGGTGCGCTGATACTTTCAGCGGGCATGGTCTTCGGCTATCTGCCCCTGACCTTCTTCTACGGCGGAGGCGTCTACGGCGACGCTCCCCTTTGGTTCCTTTACAGCATCCTTTTCGTGAATATGAGCCTTGAAGGCGGACGGCGCATCGTTATGATAGTCCTCGACCTGATAACGGCGGGGATATGCTGGTATGTGTCCTACACTCACCCCAGCCTTGTGGTGGAAAACGACCGCTTCATGGCCCATATATACTCGCTGATCTCCCTGGTGCTGCTGGCGGTGTGCGTCAGCGTCCTTGTGAGCTTCCGCAACAGGATGTATCTTCGGGAGGTAAGCCGTTCGAGAGAACAGAAAAAGGAGATCGAGACCCTCAGCCGCGCTCAGAATCAGTTTTTCTCCAGTATGAGCCATGAGATCCGCACGCCTATCAACACCATTATCGCCCTTAACGAGATGATCCTTCGGGAGAACATCTCCGACGAGGTGGCAGAGGACGCCGCAAACATACAGTCCGCCAGCAAGATGCTGCTGCACCTTATCAACGATATACTGGATATGTCCAAGTTCGCTTCGGGACAGATGCAGCTGGCCCCTACGGTCTACGCTCCCGGCGATATGCTCTCTGACATCGTGGGAATGATGTGGATAAGGGCCAAGGAAAAGAAGCTGGACTTCACCGTAAACGTGGCCCCGGACATCCCCGCACAGCTGATGGGCGACGAGGTCCGCATCAAGCAGATACTGATAAACGTAATCAACAACGCGATAAAATACACCAAGGAAGGTTCGGTCTCCCTGTCCATACAGTGCGGAGAGAGCTATGACGAGGACGTCTGCGATGTGATCTACTCCGTCAGCGACACGGGCATAGGCATCAAGAAGGAGAACATCCCCTACCTGTTCGACACCTTCCGCCGTGTGGACGAGGAAAAGAACCGCCACATCGAAGGCACGGGCCTGGGACTTTCCATAGTCAAGCAGTTCGTGGACCTTATGGGCGGCAGGATAACCGTCAACAGCGTCTACACCAAGGGCTCCACCTTCATCATCGAGATCCCTCAGAAGATAGTCGGGGATCAGAGCATCGGCGAGCTGAACATCAGCGGCGGCAGACAGCAGCGGCTGTCCGGAAAGCATTCCGCACGGTTTGAAGCCCCCGAAGCCAAGGTCCTGGTGGTGGACGACAATGCCTCCAACCTGCTGGTAGTGTCGAAGCTGCTTCGGGAAACAAAGATACAGGTGGACACCGTCCCCAGCGGTGCCGAGGCTTTGAAACGCACTCTCAACGAGCATTACCACGTTATCTTTATGGATCACCTTATGCCGGAAATGGACGGCATCGAATGCTTCCACGCTATAAGAAATCAGATCGGCGGACGCTGCAAGGAGTCGAAGATCGTGGCCCTTACGGCCAACGCCGGCAGCGAGAACCGTCTGCTCTACGAAAAGGAAGGCTTCGACGGCTACCTTGTGAAGCCCATTACCGGCGACCAGCTGGAGCAGGAGCTTTACAGGCTGCTGCCGGGTGACCTCACCTACGTTTCCGGCGAGCCCGAGGAGATACTCCGGGAGACCGTTTCCTGGATGAAGAACGAGCAGCGCAAGAAGACGGTGATGATAACCACCGAAAGCGTTGCCGACCTCCCGCAGGAGCTTATCGACAGATACGGCATCGCGGTGCTTCCGCATCTCGTAGTCACCGAAGAGGGCAGGTTCATGGACGGCATCGAGATCGAGACCCGGGGCCTGCTGGACTATATGAAGGACACCTCCCGCAGCGTACATACCGATGGTCCGCCGGTACAGACGATAGAGGGCTTCTTCGCCGGAAGGCTCCAGGCGGCCAACAATATCATCCATATCTCCATTTCCAGCGAACTTGCGGGAAGCGGATGTGCCGCCGCTATGGAAGCCGCAAAGGCTTTCGACAACGTGACTGTCATCGACTCGGGACACCTCTCCAGCGGTCAGGGACTTATGGTCATCGAGGCCTGCCGTCTTGCCGAAGAGGGCAAGAGCCCCGAGGAGATCAAGGAACACCTCGAGAAGATGAAGTCAAAGATACATTCCAGCTTTATCGTAGACAACCTGGATTTCCTGGCCCGGGCGCATCAGGTGAGCTACAAGGTGGCAGGAGTCACCAAGTCGCTGCTGGCAAGGCCGGTACTGACGCTCAAGAAGGGCAAAATGGGCGTTGGGAAGGTCTACTTCGGGCCGCGTGAACGGGCCTGGAAACGCTATATCGGTGCGGTGCTGAGGGATCCCTCCCGCATTGACAGGCGGCTGCTGTTCGTGACATACGTCGGCCTCACCAAGAAGGACATGGACTGGATCCGAGCGGAGATCGAAAAGCGAGCCTCCTTCGAAGAGATATACTTCCGCCAGGCCTCGCCGGTCATCGCGGTAAACTGCGGAGCGGGCACCTTCGGTCTGCTTATCCGGGATGCTGACAAGAGCGGGCTGATCTGATCTTAGCTGCCTCTTGCATTTGCGGGAAAGATGTGGTATAATAGATAACGTACAAAGCTGCAAAACAAACCGCGAAGCGCATTCCGCCCATCCAAGGGCGCGGTCAGCCCTTGGCGGGGACGGGGGCAGAGCCCTTGCAGGGACAATTTTCCCTCGACAAGCTCGGGAAAATCGGGACAGAGTCCCACTCGGCGCGTCAGCGACGACCCGGCGCTGCACTCGATAACAGTAGGGCGCAAAAGCCGTTTCCCCGTTCCTTTTGTCGTGGACAAACCAAATTGCAGCGCCGGAAAAAGTAGTTTTCTGCACTCGCAGGAAACAGCGAGCGAATTCACGCTTGCGTGAATTTGAGAGCGTCTTTCCGTCCGTAGGACCACTCTGTAAAGCCCCGGACCTCGCTCCTTCGGACGACGGAAGAGTTCCGAAAGCACCGCGCAGAACTTGAACCATAGAAATAAGAGGGTGATAAGTTGGCTCAGATAACCAAAAAAATGATAACCGAAAGCGTGTTCAGACTGGCGGAGAAAAAGCCGCTGAATAAAATAACCGTCCGCGACATCACCGATGACTGCGGCATCACCCGAAATACTTTCTATTACTATTTCCACGACATCTACGACGTCTTCACCACTTACGTCGAGAGCCGTATGACCGAGATCTACGAGAAAGCCGACCGCGATACCGGCCTCTTCGATTTCATGGAGCTGGCCGCCAGCTATAAAAAGGTCTGGCTCAACTGCTATAAAACTATCGGCCACGAAACACTGTCAAAGTACGCCGGGGAGAAGATCAGAGCCTTGATAATCAAGACCTTCGAGACCGAAGGCTACTACGATAAGATCTCTGAGTTCGACCTTTCCATTATCTGCACTTTCTACGAGGAGGCGCTCTTCGGATTGATGATGCGCTGGCTCCAGGATAAACTCTCCGATGACCCCAGACAGATGAAAAGATCCCTCGACCGCATCCGCGTGCTTTTTGAGGGCCAGCTGGAGCTCCTTGCGAAGAACAGTCAAAACAAATAACTTTTTGGACAATATAGCGCGTCTGCACGGTTTTTGTGCGAACGCGCTTTTTTGTATGTAGTAATGTTTGGGCAAATGATGTAAAATAAGAGTGCGGTGTAATAATAATGGGATAATTATGCCGTTTTATGCGAATATTCATAAACAATATACATTGAAAGGATGTTTAACCATGAGAAAGATCAAGATCATCACCGACTCCTGCTCCGATATGTCTAAGGAACTGCTGGAAAAGTACGACATCGACTACGGTCATATGAGCTTTGTCCGCGACGGCAAGGAGTTCGACGCCTCCCTTACCTGGGACCTTCACAGCCCCTCCGAGTATTTCGGCTTGATGAGAGACGGCGAGAAGCTCTCCACCACACAGGTGCCCCCCAGCGAGTTTGTACGCCTTTTCACAAAGTATCTCTCCGAGGGCTATGACGTTATCTATATCGGCATCTCCGACAGGCAGTCCGGCTCGGTGAATACCGGCACCGTCATCGCAAAGGACGTTCTCAAGGACTTCCCCGAAGGAAAGGTAAGCTGCATCAACTCCCTCAACGGCAGCATCGGCATCGGTATGCTGGCGATCTATGCCTCCAAGCTGGCAAAGGCAGGCAAGAGCTTTGAGGAGATCGTGGAGGAAGTCACCGCGCAGAGAAAGCGCGTCAACGAGTTCATGACCGTTTATTCCCTGGAATCCTTCAAGAGAACAGGAAGAGTCGAGAACAGCGAGGGCTACCAGGCTAACCTTATGGCCGTTAAGCCTATCATGATCGCCGACGCAAACGGCGCTCAGGTGCCCATCAAGAAGATCCGCGGCAGAGCCGCTTCCCTCAAGGAGATCGTTGATCTCACAGCAGCCGCCGGCGCCAACGAGGCCACACAGGACGACTGCGTTTATCTCGTTCACGGCGACATCGAGGAAGAGGAACTCGAGGACCTCAAGAAGATGATCGCAGAGGCTATCCCCGACAAGCAGCTGGTGATCCTGCCCTTCGGTCCGATCATCGGCGTATCCGTAGGCCCGGATGCCGTGGGAATGTGGTCCTTCGGTGCGGAAGTCACCTACAAGGCGGGGGAGGCTAAGTAATGGCAACCACTTGTCTTACAGGCAAGCTGTTCTTTGAAATGCTGCAAAGCGGAGCCGCCAATCTGGAGCTGCACAGCAGCGAGGTCAACGATCTGAACGTTTTCCCCATTCCCGACGGCGACACCGGCAGCAATATGACTCTGACCGTCCAGGGGGGAGCTTCGGCTTCCGTTAATACCGACAGCCTTTCGGACACCGCCTCCGGCGCCGCAAGGGGTATGCTCCTTTCCGCAAGAGGCAATTCGGGAGTTATACTTTCCCAGCTGTTTGAAGGTGCGGCGGCAGGACTGAAAGGGCTGGTCACAGCCGATCTGAAGGAGATCGGCAAGGCCTGCCGAAAGGCCGTGGAGCAGGCTTACAGCTCGGTCATCGACCCCACGGAGGGAACTATCCTCACCGTGGCGAGGGAGACCTCGGAGATGATCTCGTCACGGGATTTTGAGTCGCTGGAAGAAATGCTGGAAGCGGCTATCGACCGGGCGAAGGTGTCCCTGGAACACACCCCGGACCTGCTGGACGTGCTGAAAAAGGCCGGCGTGGTGGATTCCGGCGGCGCGGGGCTCATATACATCCTGGAAGGGATGTACTGCGCCCTTACGGGCAAAGCCATAGAGCGCTCGGCGGAAATGCTCCACAGGGAGGCTCCCAAGGCCGTCAACACCGACCTCTTCACCGAGGACAGCGTGCTGGAATTCGGCTACTGCACCGAGGTGCTGGTGCGTCTGCAAAAGATCAAGTGCGACCCGGAGACCTTTGACATCAACGGGCTTATCGAATTTATGAGCGGCCTCGGAGATTCCATAGTCGCTCTGAAAAACGGCTCGGTGGTAAAGCTCCACGTCCATACCATGACGCCTTACAAGGTGCTGGAATACTGCCAGCAGTACGGCGAGTTTCTTACGGTGAAGATCGAGAACATGATGCTCCAGCACAGCGAGGTCATCGCCGGCGAGGAGGAGAAAAAGAGCGAGCGCACAAAGTATGCCGTCGCGGCGGTTGCCACCGGCGAAGGCCTTAAAAAGGAGCTTCGGGAAATGGGCTGCAATGTGGTCATCGACGGCGGACAGACCTCCAATCCCTCCGCCAGCGATCTGCTGGCCGCCTTCGACAAGGCCAATGCCGACACGGTGTTCATCCTGCCCAATAACGGCAACATCCTGCTCACCGCCAGACAGGCGGCGGAGCTTTACAATAAGGCCGACGTGAGGGTCATCCCCACCAAGACCATAGGCGACTGCATCTCGGTGCTTTCGATGCTCGATCTCACCGGGGATCCGGACAGCATCGAGGCCGCAATGAACGAGGCTATGGAAGGCACTGTCACTGCGGAGATCTCCAAGAGCATCCGTGCGGCGGAGCTTAACGGCCTGTCTATCAGAAGCGGCGAGTACATCGGCATCATCGGCAGAGACGTAGTCTCGGCGGACACCGACTGTCTCGATACTGCGGCGGCGGCACTTAAACTTATGGAGCCCGCCGACCATTCGGCGCTGATGATAATTTCCGGCAAGAACGCTCCCCGGGGCGTTTCGGCGGAACTGGCGGCGCTGGCTAAAAAGAAATACCGCCGCTTGGAGATCTGCGAGATCGACGGCGGACAGGATATTTACGATCTGATCTTGGTGGTGAACTAATGGGAATCGGTTTTTATCTCACCTGCGCGGCTTTTGCGGTGCCCGCCTATCTGATAGGCGGCATCAACGGCGCTATCATGCTGTCGAAGATGATCTACAAGCAGGACATCCGTGAGCTGGGCAGCGGCAACCCCGGGTTCACCAACTTCAAGCGCGTTTACGGGCTGAATGCGGCGGCCTGGGTGGTAATGGTCTTTGACATCGTCAAGGCGATGATCCCGGTGAGCATTGCGATGATCGTATTCGGCAACGTCTTCGGCTGCGGACAGTTCGGCGCAGCCTTTACGGGGCTTTTCGTGATGATCGGACACTGCTGGCCGGTATGGTACGGCTTCAAGGGCGGCAAGGCCTTTATGTCCGGCTTCGGGACCATATGGTTCGTGGACTGGCGCATGGCACTTATCGCTATGGCGATCTTCCTGACCATACTGTTCACGCTGAAGATAATGTCGGTATCCTCCTGCATCGCTTCGGCTGCCTGTCCTATCACCTTGGCGATACTGGGCGCGGAGAGCTGGTATGTGATCCTTATCTCGGCGCTGTCGGCATTGCTGGTGATCGTAAGGCACAAGGAGAATTTCAAGAAGCTCCTTGCGGGCACGGAATCGAAATTCAGCCTGCATAGCAAGCCAAAAGCGGAAACAAATAAATAATTAAGGAGTCCGCTCCGCCGGCAGGGGCGTGCCCCTGCACCCAACTCCGCCGCAAGCAACGGAGTGCAGGAAAAAAGATAGCGATGCGGCGGGGTCGTACAAAGGCAGTATGAATGCAGAACAATTAAGGAGTCCGCTCCGCAGGCGGCTCCTTCTTTTTGTATAGCAAAAAAGCAAAAAAAGCTGATAATGTTACTGTAAATGTTACTGTAAGTGATAGTGTTACTGTAAGTGAGAGTGAGAGTGAAGGAGCCTTGCGGCTCCCCTCCCCCGCTCCCGCACACTCAAAGCATAGAAGGAGAAAGTTTTATGAAAGACACCGTCGTCACAAGATTCCTGCGGTATGCCGCAGTGGATACTCAGTCAAAGGAAGACTCGGACCGCTTCCCCAGCACCGAAGGACAGGCCGTACTTGCGGA
Organism: Ruminococcaceae bacterium FB2012; assembly: GCA_900104495.1. Taxonomy (GTDB): domain Bacteria; phylum Bacillota; class Clostridia; order Oscillospirales; family Ruminococcaceae; genus FB2012. Next base: position 444,030 of record FMXS01000003.1, read on the forward strand.
GATGCTGGTCCGGGAGCTGAAAGAAACGGGCGTCTCCGACGCGGAGTACGACCCCGTGAGCGGGTGCGTCTACGCCCATATCCCCGCCAATGACGGCGGCCGCGAAAGCAGGACTCTCGGTTTTATCTCGCACATGGACACCTCCCCGGAGACCTCCGGCAGAAACGTGAAGCCCCGGCTCATCCCCGACTACGACGGCGGGGAGATAACGCTGAACAAGGAACAGGGCATAATGCTTTCCCCGGAGATGTATCCCGAGCTGGAAAACTACAAGGGCAGGACCCTTATCGTCACCGACGGAACGACTCTCCTCGGCGCCGACGACAAAGCCGGCATTGCCGAGATAATGACAATGACCGAAGCGCTTATGTCCCCGGAGGCGCCCCCTCACGGAAGGATAGCCGTGGCCTTTACTCCCGACGAGGAGATCGGCGGCGGCATCGCCCGCTTTGACCTCGGACGCTTCGGCGCCGATTTCGCCTACACCGTGGACGGCGGCGCTCTCGGCGAACTGGAGTACGAATGCTTCAACGCGGCATCGGCGAAGGTGAAGGTCAGGGGCGTGAACATCCACACAGGCGAAGCCAAGGGCAAGATGAAGAATGCCGCCCGCATCCTGGCGGAGTTTGACAGTCTGCTGCCGGAGGGGGAGCGTCCCGAGGAGACGGAGGGCTACGAGGGGTTCTTTCATCTGGAGCGCATTGAGGGCGGTGTTGAGAGCGCGGAGGCGGAATATCTTATCCGGGATCACGACAGGGATAAATTCGAGTCCCGCAAGGCGCTGATGCTGGACATTGCGGAGAGGCTGAACGTCAAATACGGTGCGGGGACGGTAACGGCGGAGCTTAAAGACAGCTACCGCAATATGCGGGAGAAGATCTTCCCGGAGAATATGTTCCTTATCGAGAACGCGGAGAGGTGCATGAAGGAGTTGGGCATCCAGCCGAAGATACAGCCCATACGCGGCGGGACTGACGGCGCATTTCTTTCGTGGAAGGGGTTGCCCTGTCCGAACCTATGCGCGGGTGGACACAACTTCCACGGAAGGTATGAATACTGCTGTGCGGAGGCGATGGAGAAGATCGCGGAGATGCTGATAAAGCTGAGCAGCAGGGGCGTGCCCCTGGTCCGAGCGCGGACGGCGCAATTCCGCCGCAAGCAACGGAGTGCAGGAAAAAAGATAGTGATGCGGCGGGGCTGAACAAAGTCGTAAACCAAACCGCGAAGCGAGTTCCGCGGTCCAGGGCGCGTTAGCCCTGGCGAGGACAATTTTTCCTCGCAAGCTCGGAAAAATCGGAGGCAGAGCCTCGTTCGGCGCGTAAGCGACGACCCCGGCGCTGCACAAAAATAGAGTAGGGAAACAAAGCAGTTTCCCTACTCTTTTTTATAATGAAGGGCGCAAACCGAGAATCTGCCCGGCTTTCTGCTACGCCCGTAACGGTGGAGCGGAAAGCCAACATAGGCGCACGCCCAATTTCTTTACGGGGTGCGGGATTCGCTTGTGTGCTCGCTTGGTTTCCCTCTTTTGTGCAGTACCCGCCTACATATCTGCTCTTATGCGGTCTATGTGGGTCTGCGTGTGGCCGCCGGAAATGGATACCGTGAAGATCATGTCCGTCGCGCCCACTGTCTTTGCAAACTGTACCATGCTGATGTCTGCATAACGGAAGTCAACTACATATATCTTCTCGAAACTGTGGGTCAGGAAGGGTATCGTCGCGTTGGCGTAGCTGTCTTTCAGAACTACCAGCACCCTGCCGTTGTGAACAGGCGTCTTGACTTCACAGATGTCCAGATCGTCGCCAAGTACCGCGCCGTAGGCGTTGCCGCCGGAGGCCCAGTCGAAGAACAGCGAGTGTCCCTTGTTTTCGTTGATGTACTGGAAAGTGCTGTTCCAGTAGTTTACTTCAAGCTGATCGTTGTTGTCCGGCTTGTAGTAGATCATCTGATCGGGATTGTCCTTCAATGCCTGAACATAGTCGGAAAATGCGTACATCGTGCCGCAGAATCCGTCTATCACGTTCTTTTCGTAGGTCGAAAGGTCCTTGAAGGTGTCCCCGAGACCAGCTTCCTGCGTGAATATCTTCATAGCGTAGTAAGCGCCCAGAGGCTGCCAGTGGTGGTCGGTGCGGGAATAGATGTATTCGTCCGCGTGGTTGGCAAGCTCGTTGTATGCGTCCACGTTGATGACGTTCTCAAGATACCTTCCCACATTGAGGATAGCGTCGTGCTGGTCGGTGAACTGGTCCCTCATGTTCTCGGGCATATAGTAGGCCGAGGACAGCGGACAGTAAAGATTGAATACGTTCACCTTGTCACCCAGCATCTTCTTGTAGTCGTTGAGGACGGAAGCGTAATCTGCGCCGACGCTGAACTGTCCGTAGAAGGCGGGCATCGCCCTTACGTTTGAGCCGGAGCCCGTCAGGATGACGTTTCCTGCCCATTCGCCCTCGTCGGGGACGTCGATGTGCTTCTTGGTCTCCAGCGTGACCTTGGTGGTGGTGCCGGTGGTGCCGGAGGGCTGTTCGCCGGAGGCCGCGGTCTGAGCCGTGGTAGTCTCGGCGGGACCCGTGTAAAGCGTCACCTTGGAGGTGGTGGTGTTTGCGGCCTCGCTGTCAAGAGTCTCCTTCTGGACTGCCTTGATGTTCTTTACCTGAACGTCGTCCAGATTGATGCCGAAGAGTTTGGAGAAGGAGTCGGCAAAGCCCTTGAGGCTCTCGCGGTTGGGTATGGTGTCGGTGTAGTATTTTGCCATGTTCTCGGTGTATTCGCCCTTGAACCAGCTGCTTACGCTGAATTCCGGCTTTTCGAGATAGTTTCTCTTTTCGGATTCAATAAGCCCGCTTTCGCGCTTCATGACGATAAGTGCTATGCCCACGCCGAATACCAGCAGCATACAAAGTGCCGCATTCAGGAAGCTGAACTCGGTCTCGTAGCGCTTGTATCTGGGCTTTTTCTTTTTGCGGCGGGGAGGCGTCGTATCGGAAGGCCCGGAGGGTCTCTGTCTGCTTGCGGACTGCTCACCCTCGGGACGTACACGGCTCCTTGCGGACTGCTCGCCCTCGGGACGGACGCGACTCCTTGCGGGCTGTTCGCCCTCGGGACGTACACGGCTCCTTGCGGGCTGTTCTCCCTCGGGACGGACGCGGCTCCTTGCGGACTGCTCCCCTTCGGGACGTACACGGCTCCTTGCGGACTGTTCTCCCTCGGGACGGACACGGCTCCTTGCGGGCTGTTCGCCCTCGGGACGTACACGGCTCCTTGCGGGCTGCTCGCCTTCGGGACGGACGCGGCTCCTTGCGGGCTGTTCGCCCTCGGGACGGACACGGCTCTGAGGCTGTGCCTGCTGAGCGGGACGGGGTGCGGGACGCTGAGGCGCGGGCTGCTCCCCTCTCGCGGAGGCCATTTTCTTCTGCATATCCTCAGAGAGCTTTATCTCGATAGTTCGCTTGGTCCTGCCGGAGCTCTGAGGCTTCGGGTCCGGCTCCTTCGGAAGTTCCGCCCTCCGGGCTGGCTCAGGACGCTTTTCGGGCTCACGCTTTTCCCGCTTGCCGCTTCCCAGCCAGATGCTTTCATCGGCGGGGTCGGCGGGCTTGTCGCTCCAATAGCTGGTGCTGCGCTCGGCTCGGCGCCTTTCAATATCCGCCACCATTTTATCGAAGACCTCGGGAGATTCCTTCTCGGGGTCTTTGTATTCGTGAGCGTCGATGGGGTCGTTGTGAGCCGGTTTTTCGGGCTCCTCGGACTTAGGCTTGCCCACATTGTTCAGACGCTCCAGATATATCCTTTCCAGCTCCTCGCTGTCGGGGAAGATGTAGTTGTTATCGGCCATTTTATGCCTCCGTCAGAATCTGAAATACAAGAACGGATTGTTTGTGGTGTTCAGCAGCAGCAGCGAGCTGATTATCAGCACCGCGGCATTCATCACGATGCCCGCGCCCTGCATGAAGTAGTAGTTGCCTGCCTTCTTCTGTGAAAGCTCCTTGAGCTTGGGAAGGATAGGCGTTGAAAGCAGTATTGCCGCCGCTATCAGGAAGATGTTCGAGAGGAAAAGCCTTCTCGTGATAACGTTGGAGACCGGGTTCCCGTTGGCTCCCACGATAGCCTTGAAGAAGCTGCCCAGGGCCCCGAAGTTCTCGAAGTAGAAGATGCCGAAGCCCAGTATGATTATCACCTTGGTGTAGATGTGGGCGAATACCGGGTTCCAGTTTTTGTATCTCTTCTTGCCCAGCTTCATTTCCATAAAGACGAAAAGCCCGTAGTAGAGGCCCCAGATAACGAAGTTCCAGCTGGCGCCGTGCCAAAGTCCGGTGCAGAACCATACGAGGAAGAGGCCGCCGTATTTCCGGCGCTTGCCGAAGATAGGCACATACAGCAGATAGTCACGGAAGAAGGTCCCCAGTGAGATATGCCACCTCTGCCAGAATTCCGTTATGCTCTTGCAGACGAAGGGGTATTTGAAGTTCTCGTCGAAGTGGAAGCCGAAGATACGGCCCAGTCCGATGGCTATATCCGAATAGCCGGAGAAGTCGAAGTAGTACCACAGAGCCACCATTGCCGCTCCCGCCCAGGCTCCCAGCACGGAGATCGTGCCGATGCCGCTGTAACCGTCCTTGGCGGTGCCGAAGCAGCCGGTGACCACGGTATTAAGGCTGTTGGCGATGATGACCTTCTTGCCGATGCCCAGGATTATCCGTGAGAAGCCGTCGGAGATGTCTTTAAGGCTGGTATGCCTTTCGTCGATCTCCTCGGCGATAGTGGAATAGCGGACGATAGGTCCCGCGATGAGCTGCGGGAACATGGAAACGTAAAGCAGGAACTTGTGGAACTTCTTCTGTACCTTCACCTTGCCCCAGTAGCAGTCTATTGAATAGGACAAAGTCTGGAAGGTGTAGAAGGAAATGCCGATAGGCAGCTTGATGTCCGGCACCGGGATAGAAACGTGGAACAGATTATTGATGTTCTCCACGAAGAAGCCGCTGTACTTGAAGATGCCCAGCACGCCGATGTCCACCACAAGAGCGAGTATCAGCGCCATTTTCTTGCGTTTCTGGCTCTTCGCCCGGCCTATCGTCAGGCCCGTCATATAGTTTAGGAACGAGTAGGCGATGAGCATTACTATCCACACCGGCTCGCCCCAGGCGTAGAACACCATCGAGAAGGCCAGCAGCACGATATTGCGGGCCTGCACCTTCCGCGCCACAAAATATATCAGTATGCACAAGGGCATAAAGAAGTATATGAAAAACAGATCGGCAAAAACCAATTTACATGATCCTCTCTTATGTACGTTGTCTGCTTACGAAAACGTTTTCGTAAAAATACATTTTCTTCCCTACGGTATAAAACAGCACTTTAATTATATCATCCGTTTAGCATAAAGTCAATAGATGATATGCACAAACAGACAAAACAAAACCCCGAAAATAACGGACATTTTGCCGTTCTCGGGGCTTGTCACAAAAATAACAAGGGCAAAAAAAGTTACACTTCGCTTACCGTTCAGTCCACGATGCTCTTGACGGGGGCGTTATCCAGCTCCCGCTGACGGCGGCGCTTGGCAGCCAGCCTTTTTATCAGCCACAGCAGCAGCAGCAAAGCCGAAAGGGCGGTGACGGCCATTATCGGATAGAGCCCGAAGCTCCACTTGGAAGGCAGGTCCTTCTGCTCCTGGGTGAGGCCGTAGCCCTCGCCCACACGCTCCGAGGCCTTGTTTACGATAAAGGAGGCGCCCTTCATAAAGACAATGGTCCCAGCGGCGATAAGGACGAACTGGAGGACATACTTGCTGAGGAAGGCCAGCACTATCCCCGCGAGGATGACCGCGGAGCCAATGCCGATAAGTGCGGCGACATACCCGGGGACGTCATCCATTTGTCCCATTGAGATGCCGAGGATGAAGATCCCGCCGTAATAGAGCCCGGACCACAAAAAAGGGATGCACATAAGTATCTTGAGCAGCAGCGAAGCGGCAGGATCCGCCTTTTTGACGCTTTTGCGCAGTCTGCGGGCGCTCTTGCTCTCGGAGACCTTTTCCCGCTGCTGTTTTTCGTCGCGTTCGGCGGCCTTTTTAGCTTCAAGCTGTTTCTGACTTTGTTTTTTCAGCCTGTCCTTTTTTGACATATTGCACCTCTTTGTTGGGATAATATAAATACATCATACTGCTGCACAATGAACATTGGAAAGATCCGTACTCGCTTATTATACCATATAGGATATTAAAATGCAAGAAAAATTATTCATGCCGGATTTTTCCTTCCGCGAAGGGACGCGCTGAAAATTTTTGTGCGGGATTTTTCCCGCGGGGATGATAAAAATATATATGCAGTTAAAAAAAACAGAAAGGTCGTGTTAATTACAATGCGCAGTTTTTTTCGCAAAGCAGCCTTTTTCGCAGGCGTATCCGCCTGCGCTGTACTGGGGCTCGTGGGATTCTACGGCAGGAGCCTGCCCTGCTCCTTTTTTACCGCCGGTGAGGACGGCCTCGCGGTGCAGTCCTTCTTTTCTGTCACTTCAAGACCTTCGGAGGCTTCCCGGGATATGGAAAACGGTTCGATGAACAAGACTCTTATGCTGTTCGATACCTTCCCTATCAAGGACGTGACCGCCTCCGCCGTTACGCGGCCGGAGCTGGTCCCCTGCGGACAGCCCTTCGGCATCAAGCTGATGACCGACGGCGTTATGGTCATCGGGCTGGAGGATATAAACAGCTCCTGCCCCGCTTCGGAGTGCGGCATCCGCGTGGGAGATGTCATCACCGGCATCAACGGGCAGACCGTCACCACCAACAAGCGGGTCAGCGAGCTTATCGGCTCCACCAAGGGACAGCCCTGCTCCGTTTCCTTCTCCCGGGACGGCCGCCGCCGGACCGCCCTCCTCACTCCCGTTTACAGCGGCGGGACCTATAAGGCCGGGATGTGGGTGAGGGATTCCTCCGCGGGCATCGGCACCCTTACCTTCTACGACCCCGGCTCCGGAGCCTTTGCCGGCCTGGGACACCCGATCTGCGACGCCGACACCAAGCTGCCCCTGCCCATTTCCCACGGCACCGTGGGCGAGGTGAAGATCAACGGCTGTACCCGAAGCCGCCACGGTGAGCCGGGCCAGCTTTTGGGAGAGTTTCTCTCCTCCGACACCACCGGCAGCATCACCGCCAATATCTCCGAAGGGGTCTTCGGCAGGCTGGACAACCCTCCCGCCTCGGCGGAGGCCCTGCCTCTCGGCTTCAAGCAGGAGGTCAGACAGGGAGAGGCGTATATCCTCTCAACCCTTTCCGGCACCGAACCCCGTCGCTATTCCGTTGAGATCGAGAGCATCGACCTCTCCGACGACGCTCCCCACGATATGATAGTCCACGTCACCGACCCAGAGCTTCTCGACGAAGCCGGAGGCATCGTCCAGGGGATGAGCGGCAGCCCGATCATCCAGGACGGCCGCCTGGTGGGAGCCGTGACCCACGTTTTCGTGGACGATCCCACACGGGGCTACGCTATCTTTGCCGAGGAAATGTACAGGCAGACCTGTACTGTCGGATAAAGTCAGAACAGCAGCAAAGCAGTCAAATTGTATTTCATATTGTGATATTTGTACGCATTTTATCACAAATATGCACAATCATGTCGATAAGATTTTGACGTTTTGAGCAAAAAAGTATTGATTTTTATATCTATCTGTGCTAAAATACTATCAAGGGCGGAAGCGGGAGCGCCGGCAACTCCCGCCGCTGCCAATCTGTGACACGGAGGAATACATAATGAACAACAAAATAAAAATACTTATCGGCGACGACTCCGCCCAATACGGTGTGAGCTGTGCGGCTTCTCTGCGGAGCCTTGGATTTTTCGTGATAACCCGTCCCAAGGACGGCCTTGTGATACTTGACGCTGTCCGCAGCGAGGCGCCGGAGGTGGTGCTTATTGATGCGGTTATGCCCAACCTTGACGCTATCGGGCTGATACGGAAGATAATGCAGTCCTCCTACAAGAAGCCCATGTTCATCGTCACCAGCTCTTACGAGAATTCCTTTATCGAGCAGCAGGTGATGAACGCGGGGGCGTCCTACTTTATGCTGAAGCCTTTCGACGTAAAGGTTTTGGGGGAACGTATCAAGATGATGCTGGACATTGACACGGACATAACGTCCGACTCGGCATTTTCCCGACGGGGGCAGAATCCGAACCTGGATATCATCGTAACGGACATCATCCATCAGATAGGGGTGCCTGCGCACATTAAAGGCTATCACTATCTACGGGAGGCGATCATAGCCTCGGTGAACGACAAAGAGATGCTGGAGAGTGTTACGAAAGTGCTTTATCCGGCGGTAGCAAAGAAGTTCCGGACGACGCCCTCGCGGGTAGAGCGGGCGATCCGGCACGCGATAGAGATTGCGTGGGACCGCGGGGACATAGACACTTTGAACTCCTTTTTCGGGTACACTATCAACACTGGGAAAGGCAAGCCGACGAACTCGGAATTCATAGCGCTTATCACTGACAAGATATGTTTGAAATACAAGACGACGATGACGGCATAGTTGAGGGGCCGCACAAAGTTGTAAACCAAAATGCGAAGCGGCAGGGGCGTGCCCCTACACCCAACTCCGCCGCAATCAACGGAGTGCAGGAAACAAGATAGCGATGCGGCGGGGCCGCACAAAGCTGTAAACCAAACCGCGAAGCGCGTTAAAAGTTTCGGTCAAGCCTTTTCCAAAGGCTTGCGGGTCAAGGGCAGAGCCCTTGCAGGGCGTGGGACAGAGTCCCACTCGTCGCGTCAGCGACGACCCCCCGGCGCTGCACAAAAAAAGAGTAGGGAAACAAAGCAGTTTCCCTGCTCTTTTTTCGTGGACAAACCATACTCAGCGCCGGGAAAAGCTGTTCTCCTGCACTCGCAGGAAACAGCGAGGACGCGAAGCGGACAAGCGTCTTTCCGTCCCCAGACGAACCAAGTGAGGGGCGCAAACCGGGGAACTGCCCGACGTTCTGCTACGTCCCAAGCGTGGAGCAGAATCACAACAAAGGCTCACGCCCGATTCGGGGGCTTTCCGGTCGCCCCCGAACCCCTTTCGGGGATACACTTTTCACTACAAAGTGCGGGGCTGCGCCAATATTATTCTTTATTCATTCTTCATCATTCATTATTCATTCCTTCCGTGTACTTTCGCGTGCAACAAAACCCCCTTTTCCTGCTATGGGTAAAGGGGGGTTTTTGGAGGGAGAGAACGGATGAAATATATCATTATGCTGCTGATAGTCATCGGGGCGGCGTTCACGGATTTTGTCACCGGGTTTATCAAGGCATACGGCAAAAATGAGGTCAGCAGCCGGAAAATGCGCATCGGCGGGCTGAACAAGCTCTGCGAGATAATCGTTACGGCAGCTTCGGCAGGACTGGGCATCGGCCTTGAACAGCTGGGACGCTATTACGATTCACCGCAGCTCACGGAGCTTGCAGGCTCGGTGACCGCTTTCGGCACTTTTTTCTACATCACGCTTATGGAGACCGTCTCGGTGCTGGAAAACTTCGCAGCCATACGCCCCGAGGCCAAAAAGCTGAAGGGGCTTATCAGACACCTGAAGCTCCTCGGCGGGAACGATAAGCCGGAGGATGAATATAATGACAGTGAGGGGGAATGAAGATGAGTACAGTTCAGGGACTTGATATTTCCGCCTGCCAGACCTCCGTGGATTTCAAAAAGGTCAAAGCGGCAGGCTACAGCTTTGTGATCCTGCGGCTCAACGAGTGGGACAGGAACAAGCGGGATATAGTCAAGGACAGCAGATTTGAAGAATACTACAAAGCCGCCCGCGCGGCGGGACTTATGGTGGGCGCCTACTATTTCACCTACGCCAACACTATCGACTATGTGAAGTACGAAGCCGAAACAGCTATCGGCTGGCTCAAGGGCAAACAGTTTGAATACCCGATCTGGTTCGATCTGGAACGGGAACAACAGTTCGATCAGGGCAAGAGCTTCTGCGACGCTGCGGTGAACACCTTCTGTCAGACGCTGGAAAAAGCCGGATACTATACGGGAGTTTACTGCTCCACATTCTGGTATACAAAATGCGTCAGCGAAGCCGTCCGGGAGCGTTACGCCTGCTGGATAGCCGAGTGGAGCTCAAAATGCAGCTACAAGGGCAGCTACGGGATGTGGCAGAACGGCACCGCCTACGTTGACGGCGTCAGCGGTGCGGTGGACCACGATTACTGCTATGTCGATTATCCGAAGATCATCAAGGAGAAGGGCCTCAACGGCTTCATCAAGCCTCCGGTGACAGAAAAGATCCTTGACAAGGGCAGCTGCTACAAACTGGGCGAGACTACCGTGGGAGCCCTGGCAGTCAAGGAACTGCTTCGGCTGGCCTACGCCAAGGGGCTTGTAAGCATCAAGGTCGGCGACAGCAAGACCTACGACGCAGAGACGGTAAAAGCCGTCGGCGAACTCCAGAAGAAATGGGGCTACAAGGAGACCGGCGGTGCCGGAGTAAACTTCGTGCGAAAGCTCTATAAGGCTCTGCTGTAACGGCTTCCTGCCGGAAGCAGGAGAAATAAAGAGGGAGTCCCCCGCGGCGGTATCAAAAACCGTTTGCGGAGCGGGCTCCCTTTTATTCTTTATTCTTTAAACGGCCAAGCAGTACTGTTGACGTACCTTGTTATCCTTCTACTATCTCCCGGTGCAGTTCTTCCGGGGTCTGTCCGGTGTAGTGTATCGCCCGGATGCCGAAGTCCTCCGAGCCCTTTATGTTGGGCAGACTGTCGTCAATGAATACGCTCTCTTCCTTTTTCAGAGAATAGCGGTCGCAGAGGATCTGATAGATCTCCGGGGCGGGCTTGGTGACGTGCTCAAAGCAGGAGAAGACCCCGCCGTCGGTGTATCGGATAAAGTCCAGTACCCAGGGAGCCGTGTGCATCAGATATGAAAAATAGTTGGAAAGATAGTATACCTTGTGGCCCTCGGCTTTGAGGCTCTTTATCATAGGTATGGTAGTGGGCCTCAGCTTGGGGATGGTGCCGAGCTTCGCAAACACCTCGCGTATCTCCCGCTCGTATCCCGGCGCGTTGGAGATGAACCTCCGAAGCACCTGCTCGTCCGAGAGGACGCCGCGGTCAAGCTCGGTCCAGTCCGGGCTGTGCCAGGTGGCGGCAATGACAGCGTCGGCGGTCTCACGGTCGAAGAGCTTCCCGACGTGATCCTCAAAGTCAAAGTCTATCAGCACCTTGCCGATGTCAAAAATAATGTTCATGAAAAAACCTCCTATGTCGATTGACAGCCCGCCGGGCTTTGATATAATGACCTTCCCTGCTTGAAATGCGGTGAAATATGTGGTATAATCTTTTACGGAAAAAATCTCAAGAATTTTTGTAACGTTTTTGTCTTTTCTCCGTCTAACTGACAGAAGCCGAGGGAAGGAGGTGCGATGATTGGATAAAGAAACGGCCGCAAAGCTGTACGACGCCTGTTATATGCAGGTCTATTCCTATGTGATGACCCTTGCCAAGGATCAGAACACAGCCCAGGAAATAACTCAGGAGACCTTCTACAAGGCTATGACCACCAGCCGCTCCTTCCGCGGTGAATCCGAGTGCCTGTCCTGGCTGTGCGCGATCGCAAAGAATCTTTTCATAGACGAAAAGCGCAGGGGCTCCCGATATCAGGACGAGCCCGACGAGGATCTCGCCGACAGCGGCACGGATATAGAGCAGAGCATAACCGACTCCGAGACCTCCTTCCGGATACATATGCTCCTGCACACAATGGAGGACCCTTACAAGGAAGTCTTTCAGCTGAGAGTTTTCGGTGAGCTTTCCTTCGCCCAGATCGGGGCGATCTTCCGAAAGACCGAAAGCTGGGCAAGAGTGACCTATCATCGCGCACGACTGAAGCTCAAAGAAAGGATGGATAACAATGAAATATGACTGTGATCTGATATGCGATCTGCTCCCGCTGTATATAGATGACGCCTGCAGCAAAGCCAGCGCCGAAGCCGTCAGAGAGCATTTAAAAGAATGCGAGTCCTGTTCGGGACTGTACGAGGATATGAAAAGAAGCGAGCCCGCTATCGAAAACGAGATCGTCCGCGAGAGGGACGAGGTGCTGAAAACTCAGGCCAGATACTTCAAGCGGCGCAGCGCCCTGGCGGGCTGCATAATCGGCGGGATCTTCGCCCTGCCCATACTGATCTGCCTGATCGTCAACCTGGCCACCGGGGCGGGGCTCAGCTGGTTCTTCATCGTGCTGACCGCTATGTTCATCCCCGCGTCGCTGACCGTAGTCCCGCTGATGATGCCCGACAACAAGGCCCTCTGGACCTTGGGTGCCTTCACCGTCAGCCTGCTGACGCTGCTGGGCGTCTGCTGCATCTATTCCGGCGGGAGCTGGTTCTTCACCGCAGGCTCGTCGGTGCTTTTCGGACTGACGATGTTCTTCCTGCCCTTCGTCGTCAACGCGAAGCCCATAGCCAGGCGCCTCGGCAATAACAAGGCTCTTGCCGCTATGGGAGGCTGCACCTTCACCTACCTGCTGATGATGATCTGCATCGGCATCGGCTCGGAAACCGAAGGCTTCTTCGGCAGCGCAGCCGCCTATTCGATACCCGTTCTTGCCTGGATCTGGACTATGTTCGCACTTTTGCGCTATACCAAATGGGGCAGTTCCTTCAAGATCGCCGCCTGCATATTTGCTTCATCGCTGTTCTTCTTCCTCGGCGACACGCTGGTTACTCTGCTGCTGGGCAACGGCCTCAGATTCCCGAAATTCGATTTCTCCCAGGCCACAGCCGAGAGCCGCAACGACAGCGTCTGCTGGGCGGCGCTTTTCACAGGGATATTCTTCGCGGCGCTGTTTGCAATAGTCGGAGCCGTACAGAAAAGAAAACACAAGTAAGGAGAGAAAAAAATGAAAGCTGCTGTAAAACTTATCACGGTATTTATGTCCGCGCTGATGATCTTAGGTCTCAGCGGATGTATGCACTCGACCGCAAGGTATGAAAACGCCGACAAATACTCCTCCGGGGACCGGGAGTTCAGCGAGGAGATCACCAGGGTGGATATCGACTGGAGCTCCGGCAAGGTCACGGTCTCCGAGAACGAAGGCAATACGGTGTCCGTCACCGAGACCTGCTCCGAAGAGCTGTCGGACAGCAAGAAAGTCCACACCTGGCTGGAAGGCTCGGTGCTGCACATCCGTTTCAGCGCGTCGGGAGAGACTTTCTACGGCAGCACGCCGGAAAAGAAGCTCTCGGTGAAGCTCCCCAAGGGTCTGAAACTGGACGCCTTCGATTACAGCGGCTCCTCGGCGGATACCTCCTTTGAGAACATCACCGCAGGCGCCGTGAGAGCGGACAGCTCCTCGGGGGATCTGAGATTCACCTCCTGCACCGCAGACAGCTTCAAGCTGGACGCCTCCTCGGGTGGCATTGAGCTGGAACAGAAGGGCAGCACGGACAGCATCAAGGCCGAGACCTCCTCGGGAAAGATAACTATTTCGGCGGAGGACGCCGGTGAGATCGTCACCGAGACCTCGTCGGGAGATCAGAACATCAAGGCCGCCAAGGCAAACAGGTTTTCGGCGGAGGCCTCCAGCGGCGGAGTTGAGGCCCGCCTCGGGGCGATGCCTTCCGACCTGAAGATAGACACTTCCTCGGGAGACTTAGAGCTTTATCTGCCGAAGGATGCCGATTTCAAGGGCACCATTGAGACCTCCTCCGGGGAGATCAAGAGCGAGCTTGCGATGTCCAACGACGGCAGCAGCTACGCCTGCGGTGCCGGCACCAACAGTCTTTCCATAAAGACCTCTTCGGGGGACATTTCCGTTAAGACCGAAGGCTGAGCCCGTTTAAATAATTATACTTCATTCCGAGAAAAAAATCAAGCGCAAAAAATCCCCCCGGTCGGGGAGCGACATTAGCAATGCCATCGTCTATCAGGCTGTTGCCAAATTTCAATCCACGCTCCCCGTGGGGGGAGCGACTTTTACGTTGATATAAACCTTTACGTTCTAAAGTATTATTTCAATCCACGCTCCCCGTGGGGGGAGCGACTTGTAACCATTCCAAAAGCTGACAGATACCCACTTAATTTCAATCCACGCTCCCCGTGGGGGGAGCGACCGCCCCGCACTCGGGGCAGATGTAGTAGATGTTATTTCAATCCACGCTCCCCGTGGGGGGAGCGACCGGTGCAGTCGATGCCGTAGCCGCATCTATCAAAATTTCAATCCACGCTCCCCGTGGGGGGAGCGACCACCCCAGCCCTCTGAAAGTTGGCGTTAAAAGTATTTCAATCCACGCTCCCCGTGGGGGGAGCGACGATATTGAACACAAACGTCATTTTACGCCTGTATTTCAATCCACGCTCCCCGTGGGGGGAGCGACTTCCCATTATGGCTTCCAACAAACGGACTTGAAATTTCAATCCACGCTCCCCGTGGGGGGAGCGACGCTTGCTGTGTTGCGTACAGTTGTGTCTACGTTATTTCAATCCACGCTCCCCGTGGGGGGAGCGACGAAAAGAACTGCTATCACTGTAAATACGACGGTAAGATTTCAATCCACGCTCCCCGTGGGGGGAGCGACGCCGTTAGCATAGGACGCTATATTGCCCGTTGTATTTCAATCCACGCTCCCCGTGGGGGGAGCGACAACGGAGACAAGCGTGGTGGATAACTCAGGGCTATTTCAATCCACGCTCCCCGTGGGGGGAGCGACCAAGGTCTTGGACCTCTCCAGTTTCAACAATCTGCTATTTCAATCCACGCTCCCCGTGGGGGGAGCGACAGCATTCCTTGTGCATCTTAAACACAAGGACAAGATTTCAATCCACGCTCCCCGTGGGGGGAGCGACAGTTTTGAACAGTCACAAACCGTCATTCAGTATGATTTCAATCCACGCTCCCCGTGGGGGGAGCGACTTTCAATCCTCAGCTCTCCTGTGCCTTGCAAGCCATTTCAATCCACGCTCCCCGTGGGGGGAGCGACAGCAAAAATGTACATATATGAAAACATTAAGGTTTTACAAGCTGCACATTTTTGACATATGACCTGAATTTTTGTCAACGTTTATACACTCTCAACAAGAAAATACAGGTCAAAAACCGGTGCGAATACCTCTGCGGTTTTATGGTCGCTTGATATTCGCATCAGAAAATAAGAGGCTCATCGACTTTGATAGTTTGTTTTGAGCCGAAATGTTCAACCTTGGCTTTTTTGACATCGCCAAGATAATAGAAGCGCAGACTGTCTGTTGTTTCATTGATCTCATCGATCAGCTTCTGTTTCAGGAATCTGCACTGAGCCGGGTCGAGTTCACATTCAAATACTGAATTCTGTACGCGCACTCCATAATTCACACATTGCTTTGCCACTCGCCGCAGTCTTTTTTTACCGGCACTGTCAGAGGTGTTTACATCGTATGTTATCAATACCAGCATATTATCACTTCCACATAAACGGAGGGTAGGCATCAAGGTCGCCGCGGATGAACCTTGCCAGTAAAAGGGACTGAGCATACGGCACTATCCCCCACTCCATTTTTTCCTCCAGAAAAGGATGTTTCAGTTCGTCATCTTTACGCTTCTGCCATGAAGCTATAAAAGCATTCCTGCCATTATCCGTCAGTCTTACTGCACCGTCTTCCTGCTTTTCCAGATCCTTGCCTGAAATGATCTTTTTGTTGATCAGTGAAAGAACAAATCTGTCACAAAGAGGAGCCCTGAATTCTTCCACAAGATCCAGAGCGAGAGATCTTCTTCCGGGACGGTCGGTGTGCATAAATCCGACATAAGGATCAAGCCCCACAGCCTCAAGTGATGATATGCACAGACTTGTCGCAAGCGAATATGCAAAAGACAGTAAAGCATTGACATTGTCACGCGGCGGACGTTTGTTTCTGGCGGTAAAGGTAAAATCTTCCTTTTGCTGTAATATCATGTCGTCGAATACAGAAAAGTATACTTGTGCGCCCTCTCCTTCAACGCCTCGCAGAGAATCCATATCAAAAGCATTTTTAGCATTGTTTATCGAGTTTTTCAGCTGTTCCGAGCAGGCGCGGAATTTCTCGGTATCTATACGCATCGGGTGATCCCGCAGCGCGCGTTCGACAGTCCAGCGGCTGTTGAAAAGCTTGGCACAGATGATGTTTTTGGCTATTTCAAGGCTTAATTCCTTATTATCGGCGTATCTGTATTGCTGCCTTCTCAGAAGAACATTCCCGTTTACTTCGCCTTCAACTCTTGCAAGGAACCTTCCGCTGCCGCTCATAAAGATCAGTTCAATGCCATCCGCTGCACATTTACCCATAAGCGCAGGACTTGCCCCTGTATATCCGAAAGTCATTATCCTTTCGAGGTTATGAAGCGGTACTCTTCCAAGCTCTTTGCTGTTTTCCTGAATGACTACATTTTCTCCGTCAAGAGACAGATATCTGTTCGGAGAAGTGATATAAAGTGTATTCAGTAATTTCTTCATTTCACTCCTCCTTTTCCAGCATATCTTTTACGAAATCCTTTGCACTTTTGTTTCTGCACAGTACGGGCAGACAAATATTTTTAAGCGAACACGCATTGCAGGATTTTGTCCGTCTGACTTTAGGTGTATACTGTTTACGGAAAAGCTCATGCATTTCCATAACAGTTTTTTCAGTCCGTTCGCGGAGATCGGCGTCTATCAGAATCTTTGTCCTGTGACGGGTCTCGCCGTAATAGAGATAACCCGACTCTATGGAACAGCATAGCATTTCTTCCAGACACATAGCCTGTGCAGCAAGCTGCATTATGTCACTCTCGTTTTCTTTGGGCGAGCCTCGTTTGTATTCCACGGGGGTGACAGTGTATCTTCCGTTCAGACCAAAAATCTGAATACCGCTACCGTCTTTGTGAAATTCCACCACATCACATTCACCGCTTATGCCAAGCCTTGCGGAGGACACCGCCATCGACCTTGTGATGACGGTATCTCCGCGGGCTTCATGGAAATTCGCATCATGCACGTTCCGGTGCATTACCTGACCGTCTGCTGTGCGGAAATTTTCTTCCCATTGCTGCTCGATATGTATCAGCGCCCACTGTCTTCTGCAAAAAACGAAATGCTGTATCCCCGACAGCATGAGATACTCATCCTCGCTGAACATATCAGCCTTCAGATATCTCCGGGGTCAGGCCGTCGATCGTATCAAGGGTGATATCGTAATCCTCAAAGCATCTCGGTCTGTCGATGCCTTCTTTTAATGTTACTTTCAGCAGTCGGTGTACTTTAGCCGAAGAATTTTTCGGAGTTTTGCTGTCGTGCTTGTACCAGTAAACACGGCGCACTTCCATACTGCCCTCAGGTCTTGCGGAGGAGCAGTCATTTTCAAACAGTGTTTCCAGCGCTTCGTGTATCTTTTCGGCATCCTCCTCGGTAAAGCCTGTCTTTTCGGCAAGCTGAACGTTTATGCTGCCGTGTATAACATACACGCCGAAATCCACGCGGTGCTTTGTTCCCATTGTGTCCGATGCCTTGCTTTCTTTGCCGCTTTCACCGTTGACGCTCTTGGTTATCTGCATACTGACAATATCAACAGGTGAAATACTTACAGCCTGCTGTACAGAAACAGGACCTCTTACTCCGACAGAGACCGGATCATTCTTGAAGGCGAATACTTGTCCAAAGCTCCTGACATCTATCCATTCTTCACAGGCAGCCTTTGCAAATGCGTCACGGTCGGTATTCTTTTCTTTGTAAAGCTCTGCCAGCTTGCTGTTTCCTTTTGCTCTGTCGTGAAGGCTTTTGTATCCGTCATCGCTCCTGTCATCCGACTGCACAAATATCTTCTCCCCCATATCCTGCAGGCGGTTGCGGATCTTACGCTTGATGCACACATCGCTTATCTCACCGTATCCGTCGTAGTTTTCTCTCGGGCGGTTGCCGTTGAGAGGGTCACCGTTGGGGTTTGCGTTCTTTGCGGTTATTATCACCGAAAAATCAATTTTGTTCTGAAGTACAGCCATTTTTTATTCCTCCTCATTTTTATCTTCACTGCCGTTCCAAAGCAGTGCATTGTAGTGATGAAAGCCTATGAGATACAGGGGCGAGAGCTTGCTGTTATCAGCAAAATCCTCGGGCGACATTTTAGACATTATCTCATTAAAGTGCTTTGTATATTTCGTCATTACCCAGGTCTCTTTTTCAAGATAAGGCTCAAGTCTTTCCTCGATTATCTGCCAGGTCTGATACGGTCTTGAAGAAAACGCATTCCAGAACCTTCTTGCATTAGTGATGCGCTTTTCGTCTTTTTCATAAGTGTCTCTTTCGGCCTTATCTGCTATTGCGAGCAAACAGCCGAAAAGATAGCTCCTGTCGGTACAGTTGGGGTCAAATGCCATTTTTATCTCTCCTTTTTCGTAGTCTGAATATTCCTTCCGGATAAGTGCGCAGGTGTTCTCAACGATCATTCTGTGGTTATGCTCATTACTGAACGCCAACGGGTTTGATGCTCTGTTATACAGGGTCTGAACGATATCCCGCGGCAGCTTACGCCGTTCCGTCACACAGGGCAGCAGACGGAGAATAGTATCGCGCAGGACTTTCTTGTCACATTCAAGAAACGCTCCCTGTTCAGTGCCGTAAAGACAGTTTGTTATCTGCGGAAGACTGCATGAATCTGTGATGCTTTCATATTTGTTTTTGATATATCTCTTTCTTGCCCATGCTGTTGAAGAATGCCAGAATTCCAGGTTTTCTACAAATCTGGATTCTGCAAGCTCGGTATACATTGATATCGAAAGCCTGCCCGTAGTAGCCGAATCCAAGCCCATCACCATCACCTTGCTGTCAGGGTCAAATTCTGATTTGCCGCCCATCAGCTTTTTGTGGAGCATTTCTGCAAAAACAGGCTTTGAGCTGTATTCCTCTTCCTCAATATCACCTAATAAGCTTTCTGTAATGTCAGGTACAAAGTCAAGAGCACTGTTCCAGACCACAAGTGTCAGCGAATCAAACACCATTGGATTATAAGCTATCTCTTTTCCGTTTTTGTCGGTCTTTGTTTTGCGCTCTCTTTCTATTAGCCATTTGAGAGCATTGTGCATCTTCTGAGAGAATTCATAGCTTACGGAAACTGCCTCATTTGCATTGGTAAAACGTCCGCGGTAGGTGAAATTTGAGGTGTCGTTTGCAGATATCAGTTTGGATTTATCGCCGCTGTTCCTTATCTTTGCGGGATGTTTGCTTGTTATACTGCCTGTGGACCCGTCAGCATAACATAGTCCTGAACATTCAAGTTTTTCGTTGTAATAGCTGATAAAGCTCCTGTGAATGTTTTCATCATTCCAGGTGCAGCATACCCCTTCTTTTCCGTTGACGATAAACCGTACAAAGTATTCCTCCTGCGATACTGTGCCCATTTTTTTCTTTGTCAGCTTTCTGCTGTTTTCATCAAGTTCCAGCACGTTGGAGTTAATAAGGTCTTTCATCAGTTCTTTTTTGGAAAGGTAAGTATATATCGCTTTGATCGCTGCGCTTGAATATTCACTTTCGCACCATTCTGAAAGCTGTTTTATGTATGCGCCGAAATACTCAGTATTGTCGGCACGTTTCCCTTCAACATAATTGCCGTAGTCACCTGCGATGTATACCAGCTTGTCAGCAAGAGGCATCGGAGTGATACCGCTGCTTCGGGCAGCTGAATCTTCCGTGACGGGGATAATCGTAGTTGCATTTTCCTTGCTTATAACACTTGCGCTGATGAACTCGCCATCCTCGTCTACCGTTACCTCTATCTGTGCCTGTGCAGTTGAATGCGATATAGGGAGCAGGGACTTCCCTTTCTCTGTACCTACGGCACGTTCATATACCTTATACAGCTCATTCGTCCATCCCATCGACCTCACCTCCTTCAAATTCTTCAAGTCCCGTGAAATTGTTCAGTTCTCTTCCGAATTTCTTTATCTCCATTTTTTTGATATGCCGCTTATGCTCGGATGCTATTTCCGAGGGCCTGACAAATTCTATGATACCGTTTTTCATTTTCGGCTGCCACAGGCATACTGTCATATACCCCTTATCTTCTTCCTTTTCAGCTTCATCGGGATATATTATGCCGTAATACATAAACGCCATATCCATATCGACGTTGTCATACACGCTCTCGCCTTCGCCGAATACGCATGGCTCTACATATCCCTGGCACTCTCTTGCGCCGAGAAATATATCTCTCCTTCCACCGCGTTCGATCATCCGTTTGGCGATATTGTGGTGTTTGTTCTCGTTTCTGTCCTGTTCAAGTTCGGGACGGTTCATGTTCCATTCAAAATGCGCTCTGACCTGATAGCAGACATCTTCAAGGTAGGTGTAGTATGAAAGATCGTTCCCACCGTCATATTTTATCGGACGTATCCCTTTCCGGATCGTTTTGATCGGCTTCATGATACGAACAGCGTCAATGTACCAGATAAGCGTCGGCTTGAAATAAATACTTTGAAGTATGCCCTTGAGCGCTTCATATGTCGGTATAGGATAACTGTATTTTTCGCCGCCGACACGGGTAAGCACATCGGAAAAAAGCGCATATTTTCCATGGACACAGAATTCTACGGTGTTTCGGTGTTTCTGCATTGTCCGACCTCCTTTAATATAATAGTATCTCTCGTTCAGATCCCTCAGTAGTCACGCCGAACTCTTTGCTGTAAAAACGCTTGTCAAGCACAAGCACGCCGCTGCTGTTCATATGTACAGCACCTGCATCGATAAGCGCTTGCTTTGTACCCATATAAACGCCGACCGAATACTTCTGCGCTTTACGCAGAATAGCTGCGGCTTCTTTTGGTGTCAGATCATCATTCAGCCTGCTGATAAGCGACTCGGATTCATCGTTATAAGGAACTATCACACTTTCAGTGTGACTGTCTATGACCTCAAAGAGTTCTCCTGCCGTTTTAAAAGCCTGCAAAAGCATTTTGAATCTGTGATTGCGTGCTTCTGCGTTATGCTGGTTAGTTGACAGCAATTCAAGAAGCGTAGTACCGTTCACAGGATAGTCCAGCTTATTATTGCTGATGCGGAACAGCTGCTCAAAATAGCTGCTTTGTACTTCAGCGGAAAGCAGATCGGCGTTTCCACAGTTTTTTATTATATTCCGTGAAACATTCTGAGCGTTCTTTATCTCTTCGAGGCTGCCGAGTTTTTCGTTTCTGAAGTTTATAAGATATACGGGACATATCCTGTTTTTTTCACCGTTCCGGTTGCATCTTCCGGCTGCCTGAGCAGCATTGTCAAGCCCTGCAAATGCCCTTACCACGCAGCTGAATGAGATATCAACACCTGCCTCGATAAGCTGGGTTGTAACACATATGACAGGCTGATCATTATGCAGCTTGTCTTTCAGGAGTTCAATTTGTTCCTTTCGGTGAGCGGGACACATATTGGTGCTGAGATGTATGATATAAGCTTTTCCGCTGAGCCTTTCCTTTAACCGTGTGTACATTTCAAGCGCTTGATTTTTAGTGTTGACTATCAGCAGAAGACCGTTGTTTTCTTTGAACCGCTCCTCGCAGAAAAGAGCTGCTTCATCAAAATCGTATCCGTATTTTTCGATAGCGGGTATCAATTCTGTTCTTTTGAAAATTTTAAAATCTTCTTCGCAGTTCCCGATCATATCGGGATATTCATCAAGCAGAAGGCGGTGTTCATTAGCTTCAAACGTTGGCTGGGTGGCCGAGCATAATATGACAGATGCTCCGCAGACCTTAGTCAGAAAATTGACTGCAAGGCTGAAAAGGTGTGTACACTTCATCGGAACAGACTGCACTTCATCAATAATAATAACAGATTCGCACAGCAAGTGCATTCTTCGGACAGATGAAGTTTTTGCAGAGAAAAGCGTGTTCAGAAACTGGACCATTGTTGTTGCGATAACGGGTTTTGTCCAGCGCTCCGAAAAAAGCAGATAATTCTCCAGTTCGTTTTCATCATCTGTTTCGGAAATGATATTGGAGTGATGTTCAAGAAAATTGTCTTTTCCTGCAAGTTCACCTATTATATCGCTGTTCTGTTCAAGGATCGACATGAAGGGTGCTATGTAGAATATCTTTTTCATCCCGAAATTACGGCACTGTTTGACTGCAAATCTTAATGATGACAGTGTTTTGCCTCCGCCCGTAGGGACAATAAGACGACAGGCGCCGACCTTGTGTTTCGCAAATTCAGCACATCTGTCGGAGATGCTTCTCCGCTGAACAGAGATAGGATCTGTCTTTTTTTCAAACTCTTTCAGCTTTTCGTCGATACGCTTGTCCATTTCTTCCCACAACAGTTTCGTATCCGATTTAGGCAAAGAATCTTTCCCTGACATGAAGTCTGCGGTGTCTGTTCTGTCTGCATCTATCAATGCCGACTGTATCAGCCGTTCAAGCATACCAATATAAAAAAACAATTCGGTATTGTCTTTTTCGGGCATAAAAAAACGTATGTTATTAATAGCGTCAAACCATTCATCGGAAGCTTTGTCAAAAAGCCTTTTGACAGTGATCTCGTCCGATATTTCACCTATGTTTTCAAGCACTTCTTCATACCCGTCAGCTTTTGATATTCGCTTATCGAAATAGTTGTTTTTATCAGTGTCTATCCAGTCATGGATCGCATGATGAGATATGATAGTGTGAGCCATTCCGATGGCAGCGGCTTCTTTTTTGTTATCATCGGCAGCAAGCGATACGAGGTATTTTGCCCCTGCATAGCTGTGGTCGATACTGCCTCTTGCAAGGTTGTTTCTGCCGTTGATATAATCATCAAATTCTTTGGTAAGCTTTCCTGCATCATGAAGCAATCCACACAGTTCTCCGACAGTTCCAAGGCTGATATTTGCAAGATACTGTCCGGACAGATCGGCAGTGTTTTTGCAGTGCTCTCTGACCGATTGTTTCTCCTTATCCTGTTCACGGATATGTGCCGAGAATTCCATTGTCTTCACCTCCGATTGTTTCCTGAATCAATCTTTATCTTTTTTAAACATTCTATCATAAATCTGATTTTCTGTCAACGAAACAGAGTCCGGATTTTTGGACTGTTGCCTTTTCGTGGGATTGAACAAAAGTCAATTATAAGGTTTGTGCATTTTGTATACGCAAGAAAAGAATTGCCTTGATTATATCTGCTTCTACAATCATCAGCGTATCCAATTAAAAACAAAACTGACTTCGCTGGAATTGCGAAGCCAGTTCGTTGCTTGATTTAATTTGCCATAGGGGCTTTTTGTGCTGTACGCACAATGTGGGACGGTTCAGTCACCCGGTTATGCTTCGGAATTACTTCTCGTCGCTGTAGAGCTTGGAGAATCTTACGAGGTAATCGTATCTGTCCGCTGCGTTCTTGATAGCCTTGTCGAAGAGCTTTTCTGCTCTCTCGGGGTTCTGCTTAACCAGCGAGTTGTAACGAACCTCGCCCATGAGGAAGTCCTTGTAATCCTTGGACGGAGCCTTGCTGTCCAGCGAGAAGGGATTCTTGCCGTCCAGCTTCAGCTGAGGATTGTATCTGTAAAGGTGCCAGTAACCGCACTCAACAGCCTTCTTCTCCTCGGTCTGAGCAATGGACATACCGCCCTTGATGCCGTGGTTGATACACGGAGCATAAGCGATTATCAGCGAAGGACCGTGATAAGCCTCAGCCTCGTTGATAGCCTTGATGCACTGGTTCATGTCAGCACCCATGGAAACGTGTGCAACATAAACGTAGCCGTAGCTCATAGCGATGCCTGCGAGGTCCTTCTTCTTGACTTCCTTACCGGCTGCCGCGAACTGAGCGATAGCGCCGGTAGGTGTGGACTTGGAGGACTGTCCGCCGGTGTTGGAGTAAACCTCGGTATCAAATACGAAGATGTTTACATCCTCGCCGGAAGCGATAACGTGGTCAAGGCCGGAGAAGCCGATATCATAGGCCCAGCCGTCGCCGCCGAAGATCCACAGGGACTTCTTGCGGAGGAAGTCTGCATCCTTCAGGATCTCCTGAGAAGCCTTGGTCTTGTCCTTCTTGAGGGCAGCAACAAGAGCCTCGGTAGCGGGAGTATTTGCAGCGCCGTCGTCAACGGTGGAGAGATAACCCTCGATAGCCTTCTTGAGGTCGGCCTTCTTGGTGGTCTTCTCCAGCTCGAGGACCTTAGCGATAGTTCTCTGACGGATAGTGTTCTGAGCAAGGAACATACCGTAGCCGTACTCAGCGTTGTCCTCAAACAGGGAGTTAGCCCAAGCGGGACCCTTGCCTGCCTTGTTCTTGGTGTAAGGAGTCGAAGGAGCCGAGCCGCCCCAGATAGAAGAGCATCCTGTAGCGTTAGCTACATACATTCTGTCGCCGAAGAGCTGTGTTACGAGCTTGGCGTAAGGAGTTTCGCCGCAGCCTGCGCATGCGCCCGAGAACTCAAGCAGGGGCTGCTTGAACTGCGAGCCCTTAACGGTGGTAGCCTTGAACTTCTCAAGTACCTCAGGCTTCTCAGCGAGAGTCAGACCGTAGTTGAATACCTCCTGCTCAGCAAGCTGGCTCTCAAGAGGCATCATGGACAGTGCCTTGTTGCCCTTCTTGCCGGGACATACGTTCACGCAGGAGCCGCAGCCTGTGCAGTCGAGAGCAGACATTGTCATAACGAAGTTGTATCCGGGCATACCGGTCATCGGAACAGCCTTCTCCTGAGCAAGCTTGGGAGCCTTCTTCAGCTCGGCGTCGGTCATGACAACGGGACGGATAACAGCATGAGGACATACATAAGAACAGAAATTACACTGGATGCAGTTGTCGCCGTTCCAGGCAGGAACATCAACAGCTATGCCGCGCTTCTCGAAAGCAGCGGAGCCCTGCGGGAAGGTACCGTCAGCCATATGAGTAAAGGTCGAAACGGGAAGAGTATCGCCTCTCTGCTCGTTGCAGGGGATCTGGATCTCGTTTACGAACTTCTCAAGGGTCTTGTCGGCGCACTTGGCCTTGGGCATACCCATAGCGGTATCCTTAGCCTTCTTCCAGGCGGCAGGGACCTTGACCTCAACTACCTGCTGATAGCCGGCGTCGATAGCGTCGTGGTTCATCTTAACGATAGCGTCGCCCTTTCTGGAATAAGAAGCAGTAGCGGCGTCCTTCATATACTTAACGGCATCCTCGATCGGGATGATGCCTGCCAGCTTGAAGAATGCAGACTGGAGCACGGTATTGATCCTCTTGCCGAGGCCGACTTCCTTACCGATCTTCACGCCGTTGATAGTATAGAACTTGATATTGTTGTTGGCGATAGTTCTCTTTACCTGTCCGGGGAGGTGCTTCTCCAGCTCCTTGGCATCCCACTGGCAATTGAGCAGGAATGTTCCGCCGGGCTTGATGTCGGAAACCATATCATACTTGTTGATATAGCTCTCGTTATGACAGGCAACGAAATCAGCCTGATTGATGAGGTAGGTGGACTTGATGGGAGTCTTGCCGAATCTCAGGTGAGAAACGGTAACGCCGCCGGACTTCTTGGAGTCATAGGCGAAGTAAGCCTGAGCGAAGAGATCGGTGTGGTCGCCGATGATCTTGATAGAGTTCTTGTTGGCGCCTACCGTACCGTCAGCGCCGAGGCCCCAGAACTTGCAGGCGGTAGTGCCGGCGGGAGCGGAGTCCAGCTTCTCCTCAACGGGGAGAGACAGGTTGGTAACGTCGTCCTCGATGCCGATAGTGAAGCGGGGCTTGAAGGTATCCTTCCAGCTTGCGTTCCAGAAAACAGCCTTGATCTGAGCGGGAGTAGTATCCTTGGATCCGAGGCCGTATCTGCCGGAGGCAACGGGGATGTCGTGGAACTTAGTGCCCTTGAGGGCGGCTACAACGTCAAGGAAGAGAGGCTCGCCGAGAGAACCGGGCTCCTTGGTCCTGTCGAGAACAGAGATCTGCTCGCAGGTATCGGGGATAGCCTCGATCAGCTTGTCCGCGCGGAAAGGTCTGTAAAGACGTACCTTAACGAGACCGAGCTTGGTGCCTTCGTTGGCGTTGAGGTAATCGATAGTCTCTTCGATAGTATCGCATACGGAGCCCATAGCAACGATAACGTGAGTAGCGTCGGGAGCGCCGTAGTAGTTGAACAGCTTATAGTCGGTGCCGATCTTCTCGTTCACCTTGTTCATATACTCCTCTACGATGCCGGGGATAGCGTCATAGTAGGGGTTGCAGGCTTCACGGGCCTGGAAGAAGATATCGCCGTTCTGAGCGGTACCGCGGAGTACGGGATGCTCAGGATTGATAGCTCTCTTTCTGAAAGCCTCGATAGCGTCCATATCCACCATTTCGGCAACGTCCTTCTGATCCCAGACTTCGATCTTCTGGATCTCGTGGGAAGTACGGAAGCCGTCGAAGAAATGCAGGAAAGGAACTCTGCCCTTGATAGTGGACAGGTGAGCGACTGTACCGAGGTCCATAACTTCCTGAACGTTGGACGAGCAGAGCATAGCAAAGCCGGTCTGACGGCAGGCATAGATATCGGAGTGGTCACCGAAGATGTTCAGAGCGTGGGAAGCTACGCATCTTGCGGAAACGTGGATAACGCAGGGAAGCAGTTCGCCGGCGATCTTATACATATTCGGGATCATAAGGAGCAGACCCTGGGAAGCGGTATAAGTCGTGGTAAGAGCACCTGCGGAGAGGGAGCCGTGAACGGCACCGGCTGCGCCGGCCTCAGACTGCATCTCGGTAACCTTAACGGGTGTGCCGAAGATATTCTTCTGACCCTTTGCAGACCACTCGTCTGTGTGCTCCGCCATTACGGACGAAGGTGTGATCGGATAGATAGCAGCGACTTCTGTAAACGGGTAGGATGCCCATGCAGCAGCGTTGTTACCATCCATGGTTTTCATTTTTCTTGCCATGTTTAGTATCATTCCTTTCATTTGATTTGTACCTGTGATGGCTTAGAATTTTTCGATTAGCGGACGCAGTTTCCCCGCACCCGCCTTATCTATTCTATTATAGCACTTCTTTCCTGTTTTGTAAATAGGCTTTTTGCAAAGAGTTGATATTTTTTTTTGTGACTTTTGACATATACTTTTACTGCCTTGCGCATTGAAAAATCGGTCTGTCACTTTGCTCAACGGATCACAGTCTGACGGGACAGATCACAATTGTCCGGGGCAAACGATCAGCTCTGCGCAAATGAGGGGAGCACGCCCAAAAAGCGAGCCGCGTTGGGGCAGAGTGAACGTCGCGACCAACGGGAGCAAAGTGAACGCCGCCCCAACACTGCCCGGCGGCGAGCGGGGGGATGGGGGCGGAGCCCCCATTTTGATAATCAGCTATGCTCAAATGTGTGGGAGCAAGCAAGCTATGCTCAAATGTGTGGGAGCAAGCCCGGAGCCCAACTCGGTTCGTCGGGGAACGGAAAGACGCTCGTTCGCTTCGCTCCACTCGCTGTTTCCTGCGAGTGCGGGAGGACACCTTTCCCCGGCGCTGAGTATGATTTGTCCACGAAAAAAAGAGTAGAGAAACTTCTTCGTTTCCCTACTCTTTTCTTGTGCAGCGCCGGGGTCGTCGCTGACGCGCCGAACGAGGCTCTGCCTCGAGCTCCGCTTAGGGCTCTGCCCTAAGAACCCGCCAAGGGCTACCGCGCCCTTGGATGGGCGGAACGCGCTTCGCGGTTGGTTTACTGCTTTGTGCGGCCCCGCCGCATCGCTATCTTGTTTCCTGCACTCCGTTGATTGCGGCGGAGATGCGCCGTCCGCGCTAGGACCACGCCCCTGCCGCTTCGCGGTTGGGTTTACCGCTTTTGATAGCGCTCGGACTTATTGACGGTCCTTGTCTTTGATAAGGATAACGTAGATCATCGCAGCTATGAATGCTCCGCACATGGGCGCAATGATGAATATGAACATATGCAGCAGCGACTTTCCGCCGGTGGCAATGGAACCGAAAAGCGCCGGCCCGATGCTCCTCGCAGGATTGACAGATGTGCCCGTCAGAGGAATGCCGATCAGATGAACAAAGGTAAGCGCCAGCCCGATGAACAGTCCCGCGTGCTTGCTTGTGCCTTCGTCCCTGCTTCCCGTAACGGAAAGAACGAACAGTACAAATACCGCCGTGAGAATGATCTCAACAATAAACGCTCCGAAGAAGTTGAGCTTTGCCGCACTGTAATCTCCGAACATATTTGCACCGAAGCCGCAGTCTTTTATATTTATCTTGCTGCAGGCAACGATTATCAGATGGCAGAGCGATGCGAATACCGAACCCGCTATCTGTGCCACACTGTAAGCGATAGCGTCCTGGAGGGACATTCTCTTGTCAAAGTACATTGCAAAGGATACCGCGGGGTTAAGATGCGCACCGCTGATCTTTCCTATCGTGTACGCAGCCACGACGATGGAAAGTCCGAAGGCCAGCGAGATCGCCACAAGATTGCCTCCGAATATGGCGGTGCCGCAGCCGAAGAACACAAGACCGAAGGTCCCCAGGAATTCGGCAAGCAGCTTTTGTGATTTGGTATACATTTTTATCATCCTCCCAAACAAGAAAATTATCGACCCGTATATGAACTTCGGGTCAATATTATTTTAACTCATTTTTACGGGTTTGTCCAGTCTAAAAAAGCGATACCGCAAATTTTTTCCGATTTATACAAAGCGGACGCACCCAATCGAAGCACTATGCACAAGAGGCGCGTCAGCGAGCCGACGCTGAAATAATAAAGGATCCGCCTGCGGTGACGGTTCTTAAAACCGTCCGCGGAGCGGACTCCTTCATTATTATTTCTTCATTATTCTTTAGTCTTGCGGAACGATCAGCTTGCCTTTTTTGAGGGTGGCAAGCATGGCGAGGTTCTGCTCGGCGGTGCCTTCGTAGCCCTTGATAGCGTTGGCTATGGCTATCTTCTCCTGGAAGGCGTAGGTCTTTTCGATGCCCAGTTCGCCGAAGCCGTCGTAGAGCGTCCTGCACTGATCCGAGCAGGCGGGATAATACTTGATGCCCCTGGTCAGCACGCTGAGCTGTGAGGAGAACAGCGAGTTGAAGTTGGCGGCGTTGGTCACCGCGACTGCCTTGATCTTGAAGATGTTGCGGGTGCCGACCTTCAGTTTTTTCACGGTATAGGTCGTGGAGGTGGTGGTTGCGATCTTCTTGAAGGTGTTCTCCAGCGGGTCAAGGAGATAGATGTAATACTTGGAGCAGAGAGGAGCGGCGTCCCATTTCAGGGTGGCGGTGGTCTCCGTCTTGGAGGCCAGTCCCAGCTTGGGAGCCACGGGCTTCGGAGTTATTTCGTATACTGCCGAGGCCTTGGATGAACCGCCGGCGGGGACGGCGAGTATCTTTATCTTATACATCTTTCCGCTGACAAGGCCCGTGAAGGTATACTTCGTATCCGTCACCGTGTTCTGGAGACGGTAGGTCTTGGTGGTCTCGTTATAGAGATAGGCCCTGTACTTCACGGCATCGGTCACCTTTTTCCACACCACGGTGACGGTGGAATCGGTGGCGGTGGTGGCCTTTATGCCCGTGGGAGCGTCCACGGTCTTGGGCTGGGCGGCGGTATTTCCCGAAACGGCTGTCGAATACAGGAAGGTCCCGTCGGGGAAGATAGCCTTGACCTTGACGCTGTAAGCCGAGCCGGCAGTCAGACCCGTGAAGATATACTTCACCGCGGAGGCAGACAGAGTCCCTCTGCGGATAAAGGAGGCCGAACCGGGAGCCTTGATGTATGCCTCGTAGCCCGTTGCATAAGGTACGGTGTTCCAGGAGGCAGTCAGCGTGGTCTGAGCGGCGGAGGCGATCTTCACCGTGGGAGCGGTCTTTCCGCAGACGGCAGTGACCGTTGCCGAAGAAACGCCGTAGTATCTGGTGTTCCCGCACTTGATATAGGGCCTTACATAAACACTGTACATACCCTTGGCGGTGACGGGCACCGTGTATTTCAGTTCTGTGGTCTCCCCTACTTGAACGGGCTTGCTGCCGTATGCGGCGGCATAGACCATATATCCGTTGGCGCCGGCGGGAGCCGTCCAGGAGACGGTATAGTT
Organism: Ruminococcaceae bacterium FB2012; assembly: GCA_900104495.1. Classification (GTDB taxonomy): domain Bacteria; phylum Bacillota; class Clostridia; order Oscillospirales; family Ruminococcaceae; genus FB2012. The sequence continues at coordinate 474,010 of FMXS01000003.1, forward strand.
CGTATCCGTGGAGACAGTCTTGACATTTGTCGGAGCCGCGCACTTGGTAGCGCAGTTCAGCACTCCCGACTCAACGCCGTAGACCAGCTCGCTGGCGGTGCGGTAAAACGATCTCACCCTGAACTTCTGAGCGGTGCCTTCTTTAAGGCCGCCGACGGTGAATTCCGTCTGATTTGTCATCCCTGCGGAGACGTAAACCTGACGGGCCTCGTCGTATCTCAGCACCTGGTAGCCTGCGATCTCCGCGGCGGAGGCGTTCCATTTGATGCTGACGGAATCGGCGGTCTTGGTCACGAATTTCAGCCCGGTTATCTTGTTGTCCTGCGTGCCCAGAACAACTTCGGGAGAATAGCGCTTGTAGTAGACTTTGCCGTTGGACTCGGTCAGCGCTCTTATCTTGAAGGTATAGGCGGCGGCAGGCTCCAGCCCCGTTACGGTCCAGCTGGTCTCGGAGGTGTTGGCGATGACGGTAAAGCTCCCCGTTTCACTGTTGAGCATACCCACGCTGTAAGAAACGGCGTTCTCAACGCCGGTCCAGCTGAGGGTCAGAGAGGTGGTAGTCCTTTCGGAACATCCGAAAGCAGTAGGCACGAACTTCGAGAGAGCCAGCTCCTCCGAAGGTTCGCTGTACATCCTCTTCCCGTTTACCGTGATATAGGACATCACATAGTAATAGTAGTTGTCTGCGGTCAGGTCGATGCTCCGGGTCAGAGCTTTCTGCGCTCCGAGAGAGACGGCCGTTGTGTCGCTGTTTCCGCGCTTGAACACCTCGTAGCCCTCGGCTCCGGGGACGGCGTCCCAGCAGAGAGTGACCTTATCAGAGATCTCGGCGGCGGTGCCGAAGTTGGCGGGGGCCGCGGGAGCAGTATACAAATGGTATCTTACGTTCAGGTCCGCCAGGGGGCTGGAAACGCCCTCAACGCGGCCGGCGGCGTACTGCCAGATATCGAAATTCCCCGCGAACTTGGTGCAGGTGGTATAATTGGCCAGCCAAAGAGGATACTTGGCCTGGAGCCTTTTGGCGTTCAAGTAATAGGTCATCCACTGGGGGTTGGAGTAAACGCCGGAGCGGTAGCCGTGTTCGGCGATCCTGTCGCAGAAGGCTTCCACGATGTCCGTTTTCTGCTCGGTGGTCAGACCTGCGGAATCGAGCCTTCCCACGGCGTTCTCAACGGTCTCCATATCAAAATAGACAGGAAGGTCCAGCTCCCAGCCCTTTATGTACTTGTAGACGAAATCGGCTTCCTCTTTGGCCTCGGCCACGGTTATAGCCTGGGTGTAGAAATAAACTCCCACCTCGAGGCCTGCGGCTTTGGCGCCCTTGAGATACTCAAGGAACTTGTCGTCAAGGACGAGAGTTCCCGCCTTGCCGTAGCCTCTGTAACCCGCACGGAGGATGCAGAAGCTCACGCCCTGGGCCTTGACCTTCTCCCAGTCGATATTCCCCTGGAAGTAGCAGACGTCGATGCCGTAGCTCTTGGGAACGTTGGCGAACCTGTCCTGATGCACCAGCTTGTCTGCACCGTAGAGCGCCGACATGGGAAGATACATAGGCAGAGCCGCCGAAGCCACGGGGGCGGCCAGCTCGCTTCCCTCGGTGAGGCCGTTCATCAGACGGTCCACATACTTGTGGTAGGAAGGATCGTTCTCCGAACAGGGAACGGTATCGCCTTCAAAGACGTATTCTCCCAGCTTTTTCAGCTCGGGACTGCTTTCGATAAACCTTTCCTCGGCGGCCTTAGCGGAGAGTATCTCCCTGGGGACCGTTTCGGTGAAGGTCTTTTTAAGCTCCGGCTCCCTTTCCGCGGTGGGAGTATCCTCGACGGAGTTTTCCTCGGCGGCGGCAGCGGAAACGCCGGCGTTGGGACAGGCCGCGTCATTATCCGCGAAGGCGGGGGCGGCGGTATGAACGGACATCAGCAAAGCGATCAAAGCGCTGACGGCCGCACGTTTGATATTCATAGAGATCATCCTTTCATCGGCGCGCATATTTTATGTCTCCGCCGACATCCAAAAAACACACAAAAAACACGAACACTTAAAGGTAATTATTATTATAACCAACAAAACCGGATTTGTCAAGGAATAAATTACAAATTGGTTACATTTTCTTTTTGACTTTGTTTTTGACAAGCAACAAAAGGCCGTCGGACGGTTGACAAGCCTGTCTAAAAGTGGTATAATATCAAAGCAGGACTATTATCATAAGACCGGTGCCGAAGCCGGTGATTTTATTAAGGAGGAAGACTATGAAAATAAGCAAGCGTATCCTGGCAGGCGCAAGCGCTGCCGCAATGCTCTTCGGAATGACGGCAGCCCTGCCGAAGGGTGTGTTCGACACGGGAGCTGTCGTGAGGTCGAGCGCGGAGACCAGCGGTTATTGGGAATATACCGTATTGGATGACGGGACGGCCGAGATAACAGGCTATACCGGCGCTGATGCCGAAGTCGCTGTTCCCGGCGAACTGGACGGTCACAAGGTCACAAGCATCGGCAAGAAGACATTTTACAACAACAAAAACATATTAAGCGTAACCATCCCGAAGGGTGTTACAAGCATCGGTGAAAGCGCGTTTTACTTATGCAGGAACCTTGAAAGCATAACCCTCCCGGAAGGGGTCACAAGCATCGGCAGGTATGCTTTTTACTACTGCAAAAGCATTGAGGATATAGATATACCGGACAGTGTTGCAAGCATCGACAACAGTGCATTCTATTCCTGCGAAAGCATTAAGAGCATAACTATCCCCGACGGCATTGCAAGCATCGGCGAAAACACATTTTACGGCTGCAGAAATCTTGAAAGCATAACTGTGCCGGACAGCGTCAGAAGTATCGGCAGCAGTGCTTTTTACAATTGCAGAAGCCTTACGGAAATAAATATCCCGGATGGTGTCACAAGCATCGGATATATGGTATTTTACGGCTGCTCCCGCCTTGCAGGCATAACTATCCCGAGCAGCGTAACAAGCATCGGCAACTTTGCATTTTCCGGCTGCAACTGTCTTGAAAGCATAGTTATCCCGAACAGCGTAACAAGCATCGGCTGCGGTGCATTTTACGGCTGCGGAAGCCTTAAAGATATGACCGTGCCGGACAGTGTTACAAGCATCGGCGACAGTGCATTTTACTACTGCCGCGGACTTACAAGCCTGGATATCGGAAAAGGTGTTACAAGCATCAGCAGAGATATGTTATCCGGCTGCACAAGCCTTACGAACTTTACCGTCCCGGATAATATTGTAAGCATCGGCGAAAATGCATTTTACGAATGTACGGACCTTGCAGATGTAACTATCCCGGAAAGTGTTACAAGCATCGGCGGTTTTGCATTTTACGGCTGCACAAGCCTTGCAGAGGTAACTGTCCCGGAAAGCGTTACAAGCATCGGCGATTTTGCATTTTACGGCTGCACAAGCCTTGCAGAGGTAACTGTCCCGGAAAGCATTGAGAGCATCGGCGGATACGCATTTGATAATACTTCGTGGCTTGAAGCACTTCAAGAAAAAGATCCGCTGGTCGTCGTAAGCGGGATACTTATTAACGGCAGAGCATATAAGGATGCAGAATTGGTCATCCCGAACGGCGTTAAAAGCATCGGCGCCAGCGCATTTTATGAATACACAAATCTTACAGGCTTAACTATCCCGGAAAGCGTTGAAAACATCGACGCTTACGCATTTTACGGCTGCACAGGTCTTACAGATATAACCATCCCGGGCAGCGTTGCGGTCATCGGAACTGCTTCCTTCAGCGGATGCTCCGGCCTTGAAAACGTAACGATCCTCAGCGGCACTGAGAAGATCGGAGATTATGCGTTCAGCGACTGCACAAACCTTGCATCCGTAACCATCCCTGAAAGCGTTGCAAGCATCGGTTATGAAGCATTTTACGATTGCTCAAGCCTTAAAAGCTTAGCTTTCACAGGCAGTGTTTTAAAAATCTCCGAAAATGCATTCTCAGACTGCACAAGCCTTGAAAGTATAACTTTCAGCGGTAAAACAAACATAGGCCGGCGTGCATTTTCAAGCTGCACAAGTCTGCCGGGCGTTGTTCTGCCGAACGGCACGGACATCGGCTACGGTGCATTTTCCGGCTGCGAAAGCCTTGCGGATGTAACTATCGCGGAAAGCAATACAAACATCGGCGGAAACGCATTTGCGTATACCCCGTGGCTCAATGCTCAGCAGGGAAAAGATCCTCTGGTCATTGTAAACGGAATACTTATCAACGGCCAAAAATGGGAAGGCGCATCGGTGACCGTCCCGGACGGTGTTACAAAAATCGGCGATAATGCATTTTCCGGATGCAGAAACCTTACAGGCGCAAATATCCCGAAAAGCGTTACAAGCATCGGCGATTACGCATTTTCCGATTGCAAAAACCTTACAGACGCAAATATCCCGGAAAGCGTTACAAGCATCGGCGATTACGCATTTTCCGACTGCGCCGCTCTTACAGACATAACTATCCCGAACAGCATCACAAGCATCGAAACCGGTACATTCCGCAAATGCACGAGCCTTACGAGCGTAACTATCCCGGACGGCGTTACAAGTATCGGCATGAGTGCATTTTCCGGCTGCTCAAGCCTTACAGACATAACTATCCCGGACAGCGTTACGACGATCAAACAAGAAGCATTCGACAGCTGCAAAAACCTTAAAGAAGTTACCATTCCCAAGAGCGTTACCGAGATAGGAACAGAAGCTTTCGGATATTATTACTATTTTGATTCAACCGATTATGAAGACCCGTCCAAAGCAAAAGTTGACGGCTTCAAGATCTTCTGCTATGAAAGCACCGCCGGAGAACAGTATGCCAAAGATAACAAATTCGACTATGAACTTGTTGAATCTCCTGAGACCTTCACCGGCTCAATCGCCCTCCGCACCGGTCCTGCCGACGATCTCTCAGATATGACCCTTACGGCTGTGGATGAAGACGGCAAGACCTATGACATCGCTCTCGCTCCCGACGGCAGCTTCGTTTCTGACATCCCCGCGGGCAAGTACACCGTCACCGCCAAGAAGCCCGGCTTCCCCGCAAGGACAGCGGAGATAGAGATCACCGACGGCAAGCCTGTCGATCTCGCCCTTGAGATCTACGCCTACGGCGACGGCAACAACGACGGCACCGTCAACATGAAGGACGTCGCGCTGTTCATCAGAAGCATCAACGGCTGGGATGTGGACATCGACCTCTCCGTACTTGACCTCAGCCCCGGAGGCGGGATCAATATGAAGGACCTGGCAGTTCTCCAGCGCCTTGTCAACGGCTGGGACATTGAACTTGTCTGACTCTGAATACATTAACAAAAAAGCGGGCAGCTTCGGCTGTCCGCTTTTGTATTTGTATCTGCCGGGCGTTACTGCTTCTTGTCCCCGCGGATGATGCCCCGTCCGTTGGTGGAGATGTAACAGCGTCCGAAGAGCTTCGGGTCGCCTTCGATCCTCGGATTCACGTTGCCCCACTTCTCGTTGTCGGTGTTGATGCGCTTCCAGGTCTCGCCTCTGTCCTGGGACATATAGATGCCCAGGCCTTCGTTGTTTGCCTCACCGATGATGTAAAGCGTGTCGGGGTCGCCTTCCTTCTCGGGAGCGCCGGTGCCTACTGCGCGGCAGAGCTGCACGTCGCCCTTGACCCGCTCGATCTTGCCGTCGGCAGCGTTCAGAGTGTATACTCCGCCGCCTGCCAGGTAGAGCCTTCCTTCCTCGTTGTGCGCCGCTTTAAAGGTCACGTTGGGAACAAGGAAGTCCGCCAGCTTGGAGAAGGTCCTGGCTCCGTCGGTGCTCATGTAGAAGGCTCCGTCACGGCAGCCGTAGAATTTGTCGGGGTTCACCTTGTCGCTCTCGATGGAGGAGCCCATAGGCAGGCCGTCGCACTTGGTCCAGGTCTTGCCCCAGTCGGTGGTGAAGTAGGGATCGCTGCCGGGAGTGCCGCTCTGCCAGAGCAGAGTTTTTCCGTCGCAGGAGAGCTTCACCTGTCCTCCGCTGGCGCTGCCGGTGCCCTCGGGCAGAGAGGCCACGCCCTTCCAGGTATCGCCGGCGTCCGTGGAGTAAAGCACCGTTCTGCGGTCCTTGTCGGTGGCTCTTACGACATAGTGATAGTCGTTTGCGGCGCAGTCGATGCTTGTGGCGGTGAAGTCTCCGAAATGCTTCTTGGGGGCCTTTGTGACGTCGTCATGGCGGAAGCCGTAGATGTCCCCCATATTGGAATAAAGCTCGGGAGTGCTGTCGTCCAGCTTCTTGGGAGAAACGAAGTCAAAGATAGCCGTTTCCTCGATGCCCATTGCCCGCGGACGCACCTTGACGGGCTCCGAGCCCAGCTTGGTGAGGTTGTCGGTGCCGTATATCGTGGCGCCGGTGCCGTACATTATCTCATCCGGGTTGAAAGGATTTACAGCCACGCCGGTCATCCACCAGCCCAGCTTGGGAGTGCCGTGCCAGTCAAGCCACTGGCATTCCGAGATGTCCATTTCGTAGTTCTTTTCCTGGGAGTCGATGTCCCAGAAGGCCTTCCAGCTCTCACCGCCGTCATTGGTGACGAAGATGTTATCCTCGGGAGCCCAGAGGTCAAGGGTTGTGACCACGATGTTCTTCGGGTCCTTGGGATTTACCGAAAGCCCGCTGTAACCGCAGCCGAATTTGGTGGTGGGAGTTATCTCCTTCCACTCGTTCTTGGCGATGTCGTACTTCTGGATAGCTCCCGCAGTGGCTCCGTTGGGGCCTACGCCTTGGGTCCAGGAGGTATAGAGGAAGCCGTCGGAGGACACCTCGCCGTGTACCGGACGCAGCTTGGAATTGTTTCCGGTCTTAGCGGAAACGGGGTTCTCCACTTCCGTCCAGGTCTTGCCTGCGTCGTCCGAGCGGATTATCATATTCCCGCTGCTGCGCGCCGCACCCACGAAAATGGTCTTGGTGGGCTCTCCCGCGGAGGAGGAGCTTTTGTCAAAGGCGGTGAAGGTCAGCCCTATGGCGTTGCCTTCCTCCACATAGCCGCCGTCGGTGGGGAAGGACTCCACCTTGTTCCAGCTTTTGCCGTAGTCCTCGGAGCGGTAAAGCCCGGCGCTCCGGGAACCGAAGTAGATTATCCTGTTGTCGTTGGGGTCAACGGCCAATCTTTCACCGGCACCCCGGCCCATTTCGTTGCCTCCGCAGCCGAAGGGCATATCCACCCGGGTATAGGTCTCGCCGTAGTCATCCGAAGCCAGGAGCGCGCCCTTGCTGGATGAATAGGTCCCCGCCGCCACATACAGCCTGTTGGGCTCCACGGGGTCGGTGGCGATGCTCTCGATGCCGATAAGGTTCCAGTCGTCGCCGCCGAACATATCCGAGATGCACTCCCAGCGCTCGGAACCCTTTTTGAGCCTGTAAGCGCCGCCTATATCGGTGCGGCAGTAGGCCAGGCCTTCCTCGGTGGGATTGTAGATGATGTTGGGGACGAAGCCTCCGCCCTGGATCTCCACACCGACCCAGGTCCAGCCGGTATCGGTGTTATTGACGGGAGCGGGCGTATCGGAGCCGCTTTCCGCAGCGGAGCCGGACTCCGAGGCGGCGGAAGAAGCGCTCCCCTTGGACGAGCTGTCCCCGTCCGAGCAGCCGGCGAAGGCAAAGAGCGTCAGAGCAAGGGCTGCCGCCAGGGATAAGGGTCTTTGCAGTTTCATATAATACCTCCTATCATATCTCACGAACACTGTTGCACCTTTATTATATCACTCGGGAGCGCGGAAATCAATCATAATAAACTAACGCGGCAGGGCAATATTAAACGGGCTGCGGGGCTTGTTCGGTCATCAATTCTGTAAAAACCACTTGATTTATTCCGAACACTGTGGTATACTGTTAACGTATATGACCAAATTACAAGGGGATCGTGAAATGAAAGAAAAACCCGGATTTATAAAACGCTCCGCCGAAAAGGCAGGAAAGGAGCTTTATCTCAAGCTGTTTATCGTGGCCTTCGCCGCTATGATGCTCAGCTTTATCCCGTCGATGATCGTCAACAAGGGCATCTTCCTGTATTACGGCGACTTCAACTCTCAGCAGATGATGTTCTATCAGCACGCCAACGAAGTGGTCCGCGACACCGGCATCGGCTGGGACTGGGGCACCGACCTGGGCTCGAACTTCATCGGGTCCTATTCCTTCTATCTGCTGGGAAGCCCCTTCTTCTGGCTGACCACCGTCTTCCCGATGAATGCCATAGCCTACCTTATGCCCTGGATGCTGGCGCTGAAGACAGCCGTGGCAGCCGTATGCGCCTACGCTTTCATCCGGCGCTTCGTGAACAACAAGAGCGCCGCCTTTATCGGCGCTATGCTCTATGCCTTCTCGGGATTCCAGACATACAACGTATTCTTCAACCACTTCCACGACGCCACCGCCTTCTTCCCGCTGCTGCTGCTCTCCTTCGAGCTGCTGACCCAGGACAATAAAAAAGGCGCTTTCGCTATAATGGTGGCGGTCTGCGCTACGATAAGCTATTTCTTCTTCGTCTGCGAGGTCGTGTTCACTATCATCTATTTCTTCATAAGGATGAGCGACAAGAACTTCAAGATGAACTTCAAGATCTTCGGACTGCTGGCCTTTGAAGCCGTACTGGGCTTCGCCATGTCGCTGTTCATACTCCTTCCCTCGGTCATGGACGTTATCGAAAACCCGCGTATCTCCAGCTACCTTTGGGGTCTTGATCTGGTGGCTTACAGCGACCACCTGCGCATCCCGAGGATCTTCCAGGCCTTCTTCATGCTCTCGGATATGCCCGCAAGAATAAACATCCTCAACGCCGACAAGGGACGCTGGGCGTCGCTGGCAGGATATCTGCCCATGTTCTCGATGTGCGGAGTCATCGCCTTTATGCGCACCCGCAAAAAGACCTGGCAGGGCAGGATGATATTGGTCTGCATGGTCATGGCCTGCGTGCCTTTCCTCAACTCGACCTTCATACTTTTCAACAGCAGTTATTACGCCCGCTGGTTCTATATGCCCATACTGATAATGTGCCTTATGACCGCACAGGTCATCGACAGGGACAAGAACGAGCTGCGCTTCGGCTTCGTGCCAACGGCGATAGTCTCCATGATATTCGTGGGGATAGGTCTGCTCCCGAAGCAGAAGGACGGCAAGACCGTCTACGGGCAGGTGCCGAAATATCCCGAGCTGTATTACATCCAGGCGATAGTTACTATCGTGATGACGATAATGCTCTTTGTTGCGGTGTATAAGATCGCTGTTGACCGCAGGAAACGGCATTTCGCCCTCTGCGTAATGACCTCCGCCGCCTGCGCTGTATGTATGATGAGTTCCGTCATCTACGGTGCGGTGCAGGGCGACGACAACACCGACTATATCGAACGTGCCATAAACGGCCGTGAGAAGGTGGACCTCTCGGGCTACGACGGGGACACCTCCGGGCTGGAAAACACCTTCTACCGGATAGACACCTCCGAAAGCGTGGACAACTGGTGTATGTACTGGGGCCTCAGCTCCATGCGGACCTTCCACAGCGTGGTGCCTACCTCTATCATGGATTTCTACACCTCCATAGGTCAGACCCGAGATGTGGCCTCCCGAATGGAGACCAAGCTCTACGCGCTGAGAGGACTGCTCTCGGTCAAGTATTATTTCAAGGAATACTCCGACAAGGAGCTTAAAGGCGAGTCAGAGCCTCACGCTTCCGAGGTCATTTCCGATATGCCCGAGTTTGAATATGTGGGTGACCAGAACAAGTTCTACGTCTACAAGAACAAGAACTTCGTGCCTATGGGCTTCGCCTACGACACCTACGTCACGGACGAGGACGTCAAGAAGCTGGGCGAGACCGAAAAGCCCGTCATGCTGATGAATTCCATGGTGATGACGGATAAACAGGCGGCAAAGTACGGCAATCTTATTACCAAGTTCGATACGAAGTCGGCAACGGTATCAAGGGTCATGTATAACAAGGCCTGCGAGGAAAAGCGGGCTCACAGCTGTTATTCCTTCAATTACGATTCCCAGGGCTTTGAAGCCAAGATCAAGCTGGATGCTCCGAGGCTGGTGTTCTTCTCGGTGCCCTTTGAGAACGGCTGGAGCGCCGAGGTCAACGGCAATGCGGCGGACATCGAAAAGGTAAGCTACGGCTTTATGGCGGTGGCCGTTCCTGCTGGGGACAGCACCATAACCTTCAAGTTCAAGGCTCAGGGCCTCACCCTCGGACGGGTGGCATCGGCGGGAGCCGCCGCAGTGCTGATCATCTATTGGGTAGTGGACTACGAGCGCCGCAAAAAGCGGGGCGAGGACCCGAAGATCCCTATCGTGTCAAGGTTCATCGGCAAAAAGAAGAGCGAAAACTAAGCGACTATTAAGCGAAAACTAAGCCAAACCTTCCCCCCGAGGTTCGCGGGGGTATGGGGGCTGTGCCCCCATTTGGAATCAGATCAAGACAGGAGAATAATTATGCATCTTGAAGAAAAGACCTTATCGAGCGAGCAGAAGTTCGACGGCATCGTGGTCAAGCTGTTTGTGGATCAGGTGGAGCTGGAGGACGGCAGGAACGCCGTCCGGGAGCTGATAAAGCATCCCGGCGGGGTGTGCGTCGTGCCCGTGAACGACAAGGGCGAGATCTATATGGTGAAGCAGTTCCGCTATCCCTTCTCCGAGGTGCTGACGGAGATACCCGCCGGCAAGCTGGAATACGGCGAGGACCACCGCACCTGCGGCCTCCGGGAACTGAAAGAGGAGATCGGCGCGGTGCCGGGAAGGTTCGACTATCTCGGATGCCTTTATCCCACCGTGGCCTACGACACGGAGATCATCCATATGTATCTGGCCCGTGACCTGAGCTTCGGGGACCGTCATCTTGATCAGGACGAGTTCATCGACGTGGTGAAGATCCCCTTTGAGGAGGCTCTCCGGGGCGTCTACGAGGGCAGATACCCCGACGCAAAGACTCAGCTGGCGATACTCAAAGCGGCGAAGCTCATCAACGGATAACCAAGAATGATACCGCGCCTGTGCGAAAAACTCACGGGCGCAGTTTTTCTTTTTCGGCCCCGGACTGCCGAAAATTTTTCCTTCCCCCCCCTTTACAATCGTCATATTATGTGATACAATAATATATGTGTTCAGCGCTTTTAAGTATTTATGCTTTTATCCGCTAAATCATATAAACCGAAAGGACGATAAAAATGCCAATAACCGAACTCTTGGAAAGAAACGCAGAGCTCTACGGCGACGAGATCGCACTGGTAGAGGTCAATCCCGAGATCACGGATACCCGCAAGGTCACCTGGAGAGAGTACGAACTCATCGAGACCAATCCCATAGCCCACTACCGCCGGGAGATCACCTGGCGGGTATTTGACGAGAAGGCCAACCGCTTCGCCAATATGCTCCTCTCCAGGGGAGTCAAGAAGGGCGACAAGATCGGCATACTGCTGATGAACTGCCTTGAATGGCTGCCCATTTACTTCGGCATCCTCAAGACAGGCGCTTTGGCTGTTCCGCTGAATTTCCGCTACGCCCCCGACGAGATCAAATACTGCCTTGACTTAGCCGAGGTGGACATTCTGATGTTCGGCCCGGAATTCATCGGCAGGATCGAGGAGATCGCCGACGACATCAGCCACAACCGCCTGCTGTTCTATGTGGGCGAGGGCTGTCCTTCCTTTGCGGAGCACTATGACTCCCAGGTGGCGAATTTCCCCTCCACGGCTCCCGACATCAAGATCACCGACGAGGATTACGCCGCCATATACTTCTCCTCCGGCACCACCGGCTTCCCCAAGGCGATACTTCACAAGCATATGAGCCTTGTTCACTCGGCCAAGACCGAGCAGGCGCATCACGGACAGACAAGGAAGGACAACTTCCTCTGCATCCCGCCCCTTTACCACACCGGCGCCAAAATGCACTGGTTCGGTTCGCTTTACGCGGGATCCAAGGCGGTGCTGCTCAAAGGCGTCAAGCCCCGCTCTATCATCGAGACGGTCTCCAACGAGCACTGCACCATTGTTTGGCTGCTGGTTCCCTGGGCGCAGGACATCCTTGACGCTATCGACCGCGGAGACATAGACCTTTCGCAGTACGAGCTTTCCCAGTGGAGACTTATGCACATCGGCGCACAGCCTGTTCCGCCGTCGCTTATCAACCGCTGGAAGAAAATCTTCCCGAATCATCAGTACGACACCAACTACGGCCTCAGCGAGTCCATCGGTCCGGGCTGCGTACATCTGGGAGTTGAGAACATCCACAAAGTCGGAGCTATCGGCAAAGCGGGCTTCGGCTGGGAGGTCAAGATCGTGGACGAAAACGGCGAGACTGTTCCCAAGGGCGGTGTAGGCGAGCTTTGCGTCAAGGGTCCCGGAGTGATGACCTGCTACTACCGTGACGAAAAGGCTACGGCAGAGACTCTGAAAGACGGCTGGCTCTTCACGGGCGACATGGCTCAGGAGGACGAAGACGGCTTCATTTTCCTTGTAGACCGCAAGAAGGACGTTATCATCAGCGGCGGAGAAAATCTTTATCCGGTACAGATCGAAGATTTCCTGCGTTCCAATCCTGCGATAAAAGACGTAGCTGTTATCGGCCTGCCTCACAAGAGGCTGGGTGAGATCGCGGCGGCGATCATTTCCGTGAAGGAAGGCATGACCCTGACGGAGCAGGATGTGAATGATTTCTGCTTAAAGCTGCCGAGGTACAAGAGGCCGCACAAGATCATATTTGCGGATGTACCGAGGAATCCCACGGGCAAGATCGAGAAGCCGAAGCTGAGGAAGATCTACTGCGGCGAGAGCCTTGTGGCGACGCAGATAAAGAACTGAGCAGGGGCGTGCCCCTGGCCCTGGCGCGGGCGGCGCAATTCCGCCGCAAGCAGCGGAGTGCAGGAAACAAGATAGATTTGCGGCGGGACTGAACAAAGCTGTAAACCCAAACGCGAAGCGCGTTAAAAGTTTCGGTCAAGCCTTTTCCAAAGGCTTGCGGGTCAAGGGCAGAGCCCTTGCGGAGCTCGAGGCAGAGCCTCGTTCGGCGCGAAGCGACGACCCCGGCGCTGCACAAGAAAAGAGTAGGGAAACGAAGCCGTTTTCCTACTCTTTTTTCGTGGACAAACTATATGCAGCGCCGGAAAAAGTGTCCACCTGCACTCGCAGGAAACAGCGAGGACGCGAAGCGGACAAGCGTCTTTCCGTCCGTAGGAACACTCGGTAGAGATGCACCCGAAGGGGTTCGGGGGCTTTCCGATCGCCCCCGAACCCCTTCGGATGCACCTCTTATAGAGAGATCAAGAAAAAAACACCGGCATATCTTCCAACGCGAAAGATATGCCGTCTCTTTATTGTAGTGGTATCAGAAATTCGAGCCGTTCCAGCCCCAGTCGTCGGTGCAGTCGTATTTGACGTAGACCGATGCCGCGGGGATGCCCAATTCGGCGTTCAAGATAGAGGTGATCTTCCCGGTGAGGTCGGAAAGTGCCGAGGATGAGGGAGAGCCGAAGATGCTCACCTCCACCATTGCGGCGGGGTCGGGCCTGCCTTTGAACCAAAGCGCATAGCCGGGCTCGATGCCTACCATGAGCCAGTTCTCGCTCTTTCCGGGGATAGCGGTGATAGCCTGCCCCAGCTTGGACTTGATGTTCGTCATTTTCTCCTCGGGGACAGAAGCGTTGGTCTTTACGTTGATGAATGGCATTTGACATTTCTCCTTTATGTAGATTTTTGTCCGTGTTCTTAAAACAGATCGAACAGTCTCCCGTTTTCACGGAAGGAGTATACGTCCGTGTCGCCGGCGATAAGATGATCGAGTAATGTGATGTTCAGATCTTTCAGGCTTATCATCAGCTTGTTGGTGGCTTCAACATCCTGCAGCGAGGGAGAAGATCCGGCAAAGGGATGATTGTGCGCAAGGATGATGTCCCTGAAGCCCACGGACATGACCTCTTTGAGCAGAGCATCGTGATCGTACAGGATCTTGCTGTCGTTCCCGCTGCCGAGGACCTTCGTAAAAACGACATTCTTGTTCTGATTCACACCGTAGATCAGCAGCAGCTCTTGCCTTTCGTCCTTGAAAGCGGCGTATACATGATCCTTGACATCCTTCAGAGAGTTTACGGAGACGTACCTTCTCACAAGACCCCGTCGGAGATAGCCGCATACCGAGCCTATGAAGGCAAGGGACCGGGCAGTGTTCCCGCCGATCAGACCGCATTTCCCAAGCTCGCTCAGAGGCGTGGAAAGCACCGCGTCAAGGGAGCCGTACTTTGAGATCAGCGAATGAGCCGTTTCGTTGGTGTCCGCCCTCGGGACAGAGTAATACAGCAGCATCTCCAGTATCTCATGCTCGGAAAAGCCGGTAAGCAGAGGATCCGCGGAAAAGCGCTCTCTCATGCGCTGACGGTGTCCCGCATGGGGATTTGTTTCATTGCTCACTTCTTGTCACCTCGGTCGGAAAAGATCTCGTCGGTGTTCCGGATGATATATTCCTGCCCCTCGGGAGAGAGGACTATCTGCTTATACTCCCGCCCACCGGCGGCGAGCCTCGTAAGCTCCGTCAGACCCGCCTCGGGGGAAAGTATCGTCAGAGCGAAGCCCTTGCCCTCCGGCCCCCGGGAAAGATAGTCGTTGTCCAGCAGCCAGCCGTCAACAGCCTGCCGGATGCGGCTCTTGTCGGCGGAGATCCCCAGCTGCTCAAGTATCCTGTCGCAGAACCGGGACAGCGGCAAAGGCTCCTCTGCGGGAGTCAGCTTGGAGCTGTTGAAGCGTATAAGTTTGAAAAGCATGGACCCGTCCCCGGCGGAATGCGCCTTCTGCATATTATCAAGCAGAGAATCCTTCTCCGGGAAACCGTTTTCCTCGGTGTACTGCTTCACGGTCTCAATTATGCGGCTGCCGTAGCGCTGGGCCTTGGCGCGTCCGATGCCGGAGCAGTCAAGAAGCTCCTCCTCGGTGACGGGGCATTTCAGGCAGATATCCCGCAGAGAGGAATCCGTGAAGATGATATAAGCGGGGACGTGGGCCTCGGCAGCCAGCCTTGACCGAAGGGTCTTGAGCCTGCCGAAGAGGGCGGAATCCAGAGAATAGATGCCGCTGCCCGCCTTTTCCCGGCGGCGCTTGACGGTCTTGGGCAGCTTCATTATCAGCTTTTCGCCGCCTGAAAGCAGTCCCTTTGCTTTGACGGTCAGCACCAGCACTTTATATTCTCCGTCCACGCGGACGCAGCCGTCGCTGATAAGACGGTCGGTGATCTGTCTTATCCTCTGAGCAGGGACATCGGCCAGCAGGCCGTAGGTTGAGATCTTATCGTAGCCCCGTGAGGTAACTCTCTCCGACTTGGAACCCCGAAGTATCTCGGTTATCATAGCGGCCCCCACGGCGGCGCGGTGTTCCCTGGCGCGGTAGACGCAGGATAGTATCTTGCGGGCCTCGTCGGTGACGTCCGTGTCCTCAAAGCCCGTAAGGCAGTTGGAGCAGTTTCCGCAGAAGGGGTCGTGCTTCTCTCCGAAGTATCGGAGTATGTATTCCCGAAGGCAGCCTGTGGTATTGCAGTAGGCCGTCATCTGCCGCAGGCGCTCGTGATTTCTCTGCCGGACGGCCTCGGCGGTCTCTTCGTCGAATTCGGCGTATTCCGAAGGCTGGTCGATAAGGAACTCCGCCGTTCGGATGTCCCGGGGACTGTAAAGCAGGACGCACTCGGCCTTTTCGCCGTCGCGTCCGGCGCGGCCCGCCTCCTGGTAGTAGCTTTCTATGTCCTTGGGGCAATTGTAGTGAAGCACAAAACCCACGTTGGATTTATCTATCCCCATGCCGAAGGCATTGGTGGCGGTGATGTACTGTATTCGGTCAAAAATGAAATCGTCCTGGGTGCGGCGGCGCTCCTCGTCGGGGAGCCCGGCGTGATACCGTCCGCAGGAATAACCCTTTTCGGTCAGCTTGGCGCAGACCTCCTCCACCGTTTTCCGGGTGGAGCAGTAGATTATCCCGCTTCGCCCCGGATTGCGCTTGATGACGTTCAGCGTTTCGGAGAATTTATCCTTTGGCTTCACCACCGAGAACCGCAGATTAGCGCGGTCAAAGCCGGTGGTTATCTCAAGAGGGTCCGCAAGCCCCAGCATAGCGCGGATATCGGCTCTGACCTCGGGGGTGGCGGTAGCGGTAAAGGCGGCTACCGGCGGACGGACGGGCAGCCGTGAAACGAACTCCCGTATCAGTAAATAAGAGGGACGGAAATCCTGTCCCCACTGAGAAACGCAGTGTGCCTCGTCCACTGCCACAAGAGAAATGCGGGCGCCCGCGGCAAAGCTGAGAAATGCCGGGTTCCCGAGACGTTCCGGGGCGACGTAGATCAGCTTGTAAGCCCCTCTCGCGGCATAGGACAGCGCGGTGTCGTACTGCTGCGGAGTGAGGGAGCTGTTCAGATAAGCCGCCCGCACCCCCGACTGTATCAGCGAGTTGACCTGATCCTTCATCAGCGAGATAAGGGGCGAGACCACCAGCGCGACGCCTTCGGACATAACGGCGGGTATCTGATAGCAGACGGACTTCCCCGCGCTGGTAGGCATGATGCCGAAAACATCCCGCCCGGAAAGCACGGCGTCGATGATCTCGGCCTGTCCCTCCCGGAAGGAGGCGTGGCCGAAATATTCCTTTAACACCCCGAGCTTGTCCATCGAAGAGATCAGTCCTTTTCAGTAAATTTTGAGAGAGCGTCAAACAGGTATGGTATAAACAACACCGTGGATCAGATCGGCGATCTTCAGATTCCTAAGATTCCAACCGCTCTCGATCCAGACTGCAAGGCCGTCATATAAAACTCTGAAACTTTGGGGCACACCCGGGCCGTTGGTGCGGATCACACTTACAGGCTCACCTTCGCCCTTGACCGTAAGGGAATAACCCCTGTCGACATCGATCTCACCGCCGTAAATGTTCCGGTACAAATATGCGTTACAGTAGCTGTCAATGCTTTTTTTGACGCAGTGACGCGACTTTACGCCTTTGCCGTCAAACAGTGTGACCGTATCGGCCTTCCAGTTCTTTCCGAAAAGGCTTTGCATCATCCATACCGAAAAGACCGTTTTCCCCTCGGTAATGCTTGCAGCGATAAAGTTCTGTTCAAATTCTTTCCGCAGCTTCTGCTCCCGATCCTTTGTCTTTTTGATCTTATCCATCCACGGGTCAAAGACAAATTCAAAGGCGTCGGTCAGCTCTCCCGAACGGGTATCAAAAATATAAATGCCTTTTTCGCCCTTCAGCACGAGCTTGCGGTCTCCTGCCGCCGCGACTTCTTTAATGCCCGACCTCGGAGGAAGCATCCGCTCGGACACGGTATAGTCATACCCGATGACAGCAAAGCCTTTGATGTTAACAGCAAAGCCTTTGCTGTTATCAGACCCATTTATCTCAACTGCAAAGATGGGATAATCACAGCCGTCATCCGTGCTGCCGTATACATTTTCCGTTATCAGATAAACCGCACCGAGACCGTTTGCTTTCTTGTAAACAAGCCTTGTATGACCGCTTGTGATATCCGTCATATAGACCTTGCTGCCCGCACACCAGACAAAGGTGCCGGATGAGCTCAGCGCACCGCTGAGCATAAAGTCATATTTTTCGGGGGCTTTGCAGCCGTCATAGCAGAGTGGGATACGGGTATATTTTTCGCAATTCTTATCTCCCAATAATAACAATGTGTTGAAAACTATGAGTTCACCTTTCTCTTTACTGATAAAAACGACCTGCATCCCGTTCGCGCCGGCGGCCGCCGTGACTTTGAACGGGTCGCCGGGGCACTGATCACAGCTTACCCCTCCGAAAAAGCGTACCCCCTGCAGATCGACCTTTTGCTTTTCGGGCTCGAACCACTCACGCTCGGTGCTGCTTATCTGCGGCTCGGGCTCATCATCCTCAGCCAAAAGATCGGCGGCATATCCGACTAAAACATCATCCTCCGGCACTCCGCCTGCTCCGCCCGCAGAAACGGTCACTCTGCTGCCGCCGTCCCAGGTGACGGTGAGCTCGTCACCCTCCTTGAAACCGTTGTCGGCAAAGAGCTGCTTAACTCCGCCGAGCCTGCCCTTGGTCTTGCTGTGAGTCTTGCAGCTGTAGGTCTTCCCGCCGCAGACAACCTCAACGGCAGTATCAGCAGGGATAGGCAGCCCTGCCCCGCAGGTTAAGATGTTGTATTTGATGTCCGTGGAATTGATGACCTTTTTGACTTCTTTCATGTTTAATCTCTCCTGTATATTTTGTCTTTTTATACGCGGTAAACTCCCATCTGCACCCCGTTCTTGTAGGCGACCCTCGGGACGCGGGCCGAGATCCCGCAGGTGAGTTCGTAGCCTATGGTCCCCGCCAAAGCCGCCACTTCGTCGGCGGTGATGACTTCTTCCCCGTCACGGCCTATGAGCGTCACCACATCGTGCGGCGCTGCCTCGGGAATGTCGGTGACGTCGATCATGAACTGGTCCATACAGACTCTTCCCACGATCTTTGCCCGCTTGCCCCGGATAAGCACCTCGCCCTTGTTGGACAGGGCTCTCGGCCAGCCGTCGGCATAGCCGCAGGTGACGGTGGCAAGGAGGGTGGGACGCTCCGCGGTGAAGGTCCTGCCGTAGCTGACGGATTCCCCCGCTTCGATGCGCTTCACCTGGGAGACCATCGATCTCAGCTCCATGACCGGCTCCGGCTCAAAGGGCAGAGGTGTCGCAGGGTCGGGATACATCCCGTAGAGGATGATGCCCAGCCTTCCCAGGGTGGAGCGGGGGTCGGGCTCGTAAACACCGGCGGCGGAGTTGAGGCAGTGGCACTGAGCCAGCCTTACTCCCAGCTTTTCGGCCTCGTCCCGGACGGCAAAAAACTTTTCTGTCTGAGCGGCGGTATAGGCTTTGTCGCCGGGATCGGCGCTGTCGGCCACGGCATAGTGGGTGAAGATGCCGTCAAGGATCAGATCGTCGAGGTCGTAGATCCGGTAAAGGGCCTCTGCGATCTCTTCGGGGGTGCCCCGGAGACCGATGCGGGTCATGCCGGTATCAACGGCGGCGTGACAGCGCAGAGGCTTGCCGCTTCCGGCAAGATAGTCGTTCAGTTCTATGGCGTAGCTCTCGTCGGTTATAGCCTGGATGATATTATGCTCGGCCAGCTCCGGAGCGTTCTCCGGGGGGGTGTAGCCGAGGATGAGTATCTCCCCGCTGATGCCCATATTCCGCAGGCGGAGGGCCTCGTCGGAATTGGACACGGCGAACCACTTCACGCCCAGCTCTTTTTCGAGGTAGGGACAGATAGCCAGGTCGGCGTGGCCGTAGCAGGAGGCTTTGACGACGCATAGCAGCTTGGTCTCGCCCTGAAGGCAGGCGCAGTAATTGGCGATATTTATGCCGAGTCTCTCAAGGTGTATCTCGGCCCAGGTACGTTTCAGAAAATCCATGGCAGCTCCTTCTCGCAAGCCCGCAAAGGGCGATGATCGTTATCTTATATTATACCACGTTTTCGGAGAAATGTAAAGAGTTTTATTGCAGATCCGGATACGCCTTATTTGTCAACTGTCCATTGCCAAGTAACCCTTTTGCCCTGTCGGGCATAGATTGTAGTATAAGGCGGCCGCGAGGGCGTCTTAAATCCGAAGCAAAGGAGAACGTGCAATGAATAACGGTTACTGGTGGATCATCATCCTTATTCTTATCCTGGTTATGTGCGGCGGCTGCGGCTGCGGCTGCAACGACAACAACTGCGGATGCTTCGGCTGCGGCTGCGGCAACAACAACTGCGGATGCAACTGAGCGCAGGAAGGGAGCCTCCGTCCGAAAGGGCGGGGGTCCCTTTTTTTCCCTTGACGTCTGCCGCCCGGATGTGCTATAATGTATGAAAGCCAAAGCGAAAGGACTGACAGTATGAACATACAGATCTTCGGCACGAAAAAAAGCCAGGACACAAAAAAGGCCGAGCGGTTTTTCAAGGAGCGCGGGATAAAGTTCCAGTCGGTGGACTTAGCGGAAAAAGGCCTCAGCAGGCGGGAGCTTGAATCGGTGATACGGGCGGCGGGTCCGCTGGATACGCTGCTGGACGAAAAATGCCGGGATCAGGACGCTCTGCTGCTGATAAAGTATCTCTCCGAGGGGGACAGGTTCGCAAAGGTGCTGGAAACCCCCACGGTGCTGCGACAGCCCATCGTCCGCAACGGACAGCAGGCAACAGTGGGCTATCAGCCGGAGGTCTGGAAGAAGTGGGAATAAATTGTGCATAATGCATTGAAAAATCCTTCACCTTTTTCCAAAATCTAAAATATCACTATTGAAAAAACTCCGTCAAGGTTGTATAATATGTATGTAAAGTCGGCAATGGGGTCGCTTTTATGAATTTTGTGCAGGCTCATCCTGCATGGGAGGTAATTTTTATGTGCGGCATTGTCGGCTTCACAAACACTCGGAACGTAACGGACCCTGAGTCCGTAGTCAAAAAAATGACGGACCGCATCGTCCACCGGGGGCCCGATTCGGAGGGCTCTTATGTGGATGACAGCATCGCCATGGGCTTCCGCAGACTGTCCATCATCGACCTGTCGGAAAAGGGCAGCCAGCCTATCTTCAACGAGGACGGCTCCGTGGTCATCACATTCAACGGCGAGATCTACAACTACCGCGAGCTCAAAGAGGAGCTTATCGCGGCGGGGCATACTTTCTCCTCCGGCACCGACACCGAAGTGCTGGTCCACGGCTGGGAGCAGTGGGGCAGGGATATGCTCGTAAAGCTCCGGGGGATGTTCGCCTTTGTCATCTGGGACAAAAACACCCGCACCGTTTTCGGAGCGCGGGATTTCTTCGGCATCAAGCCGCTTTATTACGCAAAAATGGGCAGCACTCTGATGTGGGGCAGCGAGATCAAGAGCTTTCTTGACCACCCCCATTTCAAGAAGGAGCTGAACACCGACGCATTGGAGAGCTATCTTTCCTTCCAGTATTCCGTGACGGAGGAGACCTTTTTCAAGAATGTGTTCAGGCTTCCCGCGGCGCACTGCTTCACCTTCAAAGACGGCAAAATGACCGTCGAGCGCTGGTGGGAGATAAAATTCGATTCCGACGAGGGCCCGGACCTGGAGCAGTGGGTCAACAGCATCTCCGACACCTTCAAGGACTCCGTTCGGGCGCACAAGATCGCGGACGTTGAGGTGGGCTCCTTCCTTTCTTCGGGAGTGGATTCCAGCTTCGCCGCCGCTGTTGCCAACGTGGACAAGACCTTCACCGTGGGATTCGGCGAGGATGAAAAATACAACGAGATCGGCTACGCGAAGGAGTTCTCCAAGTACATCGGCAAGGAGAATTTCTCTCACGTCATCACCCCGGAGGAATTCTGGGGCAGCTTTGCAAAGATACAGTACCACATGGACGAACCCCTTGCGGACCCTGCGGCGGCGGCACTGTTTTTCGTCTGCCGACTGGCAGCCGAGCAGGTAAAGGTGGTCCTCAGCGGAGAGGGCGCCGACGAGATCTTCGGCGGCTACAACATCTACCACAACCCCGCCGACATGGCAAAATACAACAAAGTCCCGAAGCCCATACGCAAGGCTCTGGGAGCCATAGCGCAGAAGCTGCCGAAAAAGCACGGCGTAAACTTCCTTATCCGGGGCTCGCAGAGCCTCCAGGAGCGCTTCATCGGCAACGCCTACATCTTCACGGAAAAAGAGCGCAAGGCGATACTGAAAATAAAGACCAATGCTCCCGCGCCCTCGGCGATCACCAAGCCTTTTTACGACAAGTGCCGCAATAACGACGAAGTCACGCAGATGCAGTATCTTGATCTCCACCTTTGGATGACGGGAGACATCCTGCTGAAAGCCGACAAGATGAGCATGGCTCACTCGCTGGAGCTTCGGGTGCCCTTCCTTGACAAAGAAGTCATGGCGCTGGCGGAGAAGATACCCACCCGTTACCGTGTGACCAAGGACGAAACGAAGTACGCCATGCGCATCGCGGCGCTGGCGGCCTGTCCTCCCCGGACGGCGAAGAAGGACAAGCTGGGCTTCCCCGTACCTATCCGCGTATGGCTGAAAGAGGACAAGTACTACAATTATGTGAAGAAATACTTCACCTCAGAGACGGCGGAGAAATACTTCAACACCAAGGAGTTGGTAAAGCTGCTGGACGTACACCGTTCGGGGAGCTACGACTGGTCGAGAAAGATATGGACGGTATTCACCTTCCTGGTTTGGCATGAGGTGTATTTTTCGTAAGCAAACGAACAGCTTTGCTCAAATGCGGTTCAGCAGACCCGGAACCCAACTAAGCACGTCGAGGGACGGAAAGACGCTCGTCCGCTTCGCGGTTTGATTTGTTGCCTTGTACTTTAATCCGAGAAAGATCTGAAAGGAGCATCCCCATGAACGGCAGGACCGAAAATGAAAAAGGCAGCATCACGCTGCTGGGAAATAAAACCGTGTATTCCACCGACTATGCACCCGAGGTGCTGGAAACTTTCCCAAATAAACACCCCGACCGGGACTACTTCGTGAAGTTCAACTGCCCCGAATTCACCAGCCTTTGCCCTATCACCGGACAGCCGGATTTCGCGTCTATTTATATCTCCTACGTCCCCGCCGAAAAAATGGTGGAAAGCAAGTCGCTGAAACTCTATCTGTTCAGTTTCCGCAACCACGGCGATTTCCACGAGGACTGCGTGAATATCATCATGAACGACCTTATAAAACTCATGGAGCCCAAATATATCGAGGTCTGGGGGAAATTCCTCCCCCGGGGAGGCATCTCCATTGACCCCTACTGTAACTACGGCGCCCCCGGCACCAAATGGGAACAGGTGGCCTGGGACCGCCTTACCCACCACGACCTTTACCCCGAAGAGGTAAACAACAGATAACGCTTTCGTTTTCTTCCGCCGGATCCGGCGGAAATTTTCTATTGATTCAGAGTGAGGTGAATATATCCGTGCTTGAAAAAGAAGTTAAGCTCCTGCTCACCGAAGAGGAGTATCTGCTGCTCGAAAGGTCCTTCGATTTTTCCTCGGAGGTCGTGCAGAAGAATAATTATTACCGCAGCGCCGTCTGCGCGGAGAAAAGGATCTCCGTCCGGATAAGAGAGGTCACCGGGAAAAAACTGCTCCAGATAAAAAAGCCCGTCAGCAGGGAGGATGCTCCCGCCGAGGAGGGCTCTCTTATGGTGCGTGAGGAGATCGAGCGCGAGCTTGACAGCGTGCCGCATATCATCCCCGCGGAGCTGATGAAAGAGGTCTGCGGAGTTGAGGATGACGCCTTGTTTATCGGCGCCCTTACCACCAAGCGTATGCTCTGCTATGATTTTGAAAATGTGGAGCTGGCCCTTGACCGCAACGAGTACCTCGGCACCGTGGATTACGAGCTGGAGGCCGAATACACCGGGGAATATCCCGCAGGGCTGATCGCACGGATCGCCGCCCTCGGCATCACCACCGACCGTCCCGCGGAGGGGAAATACTCCCGCTTCTGCCGCAGGCTCGCGGAGGTCTCGGATTACGGCACTACTTCCTGAAAGCCGCATTCGGGGACTCCTTTCGGATAAGGTCGAGAAAGGCCTGCTTGTCCGACAGGGAAGAGGTCCGCACGAACCAGCCTCTTGCACTGCCGGCCTCCGATCTTGAACAGAGGAAAAGGAACTCCGGCTTGTCGTAGACCGCGATAAGGCTGTTGTAGGCGTATATCCCCGTACCCCGGCCGCGGTCGAAGAAGATGAAACGCTCCCGTCCGAAGAAATAACGTTCATCGGTGCCGCTGAGACCTTTTTCCCGCCTTTTTTCAAGGACCTCTCTTACCACCCTTTTCGGGCGGAAGATATTCAGGAAAAGCAGATACATCCCGATGACGATGGGCGGGAGTATCCTCAGAAGCAGCAGCTTCCCTCCCCGGATGATGCCCACGACGCAGACCGCGATGATGAAAACGATCAGCGCGGCGCGTTCCGCAAGACGGCGGCGCTCGCGGGCAGTATATGTTTCTTTGGCAAACTCTTCCTCCGACACGATATTCTCACCGTAGAACAAGGCCTCCGGCTCCGGTATGCCGAGGACCTCCGGCAGCAGGATCGGTCGGAAGGAGGGGCTTGCTTTTTCGTTGAGGCGCCTGCCTGCCCAGTTCAGCGCAGACTCGTCCAGCACCGGTGGCACGAAACCGAGGGTGACCATCCACTCCCATTTGAAGTGGTCGTAGTAGGCGGTCTTTTCGCTGTCCTTAAAGTTGACAAAGACATAGGATATCCCACGCTCCCGCAGCACCTCAAAGGCCCGGAACCAAAGCTGCGACAGAGTATGCTCCTCGTTGTAGACGGAGCAGGCGCAGAAGGCGCAGGGAACTCCTTCCGATCCCGCGGGGACGATCACCAGCGCACCTATGGGGCGGCCCTTATCCTCGGCCAGAAGACAGAGGGAAAGATCAAGGCTGTCTGCCAGCTTGGAAAGCACCTCTCCGGCGGCGGGGTCCCGGGCGGCGAAAAGGGCTTCAAGCTCACTTAGCTTCGGTGAAGAGCGGATATCCATGTTACGACCTCCGTTTTTACGGTGATAGGAAAACGGACGGACACCAAGGCCCGCCCGTGATCCGTTTCTTATTATACAACAGGTCGGAGAAAAATGCAAGGGGCTATTTCTTCAAGCCCTGCATAAACCCGCCCAGCTCGGTGCAGCAGACGTCGCCGCCTATGAGCTTGTCGTCGCAGACCATAAGGGTCAGCTGCATACAGTCCTTGTCGGTGTGGCCCTCGTAATTGTAGACGGGGTAGGTATAGACCTCTACGGTGCGGCCCTTGAAGGGCTCCAGGTCGAAGCCCTGCTGCTTCTGGAGCTTGTTGTACTGCTCATAGACCTCGCTCCATTCGGCGGGGAGGTCAACGCTGCGGCACCCGGAATACTCCTTGGAGGTCTCCCAGCCCATTTCGCGGATGAACTGCTGACGGTCGGCCTCGGTCTTCAGGGTATAGACCTTGGGATGCTTCCCCGCGGCGCCGATAACGGCCCACACCACCAGCGCGATGACGACGGCTGCGGCAGCTCCGAGCCACAGCCTCGGACGTTTGAGCTTTACTGATCTGATAAACATAGTCTCCCTCTTTTCCGACGCGCAGAGGCGCGTCCGTTGTTTGGTAATGTATATGCAGGAGAGGGAAGGTTTATTATAATTCCGAATATAAATATCATTATCTACTATACATTAAAGAGAGTGGTGTTTTGTAATGAAAAAACTGATCTCGTGGAACGTCAACGGTTTTCGGGCCTGTCTGAAAAAGGGCTTTGAGGACTTCTTCAAGGCCGCCGACGCCGATGTTTTCTGCTTGCAGGAGACCAAAATGCAGCCCGATCAGGCGGATTTCTCCCCGGAGGGCTATCATAAGTATTTCAGCAGCGCCGAGAAAAAAGGCTACTCCGGCACCGCCGTCTATTCCCGCACAGAGCCGCTGTCCGTCACCTACGGCATCGGCGGGAAATATAACGACGAGGGAAGGGTCATCACCTGCGAGTTCGAGGAGTTCTTCTTCGTCTGCGCCTACGTCCCCAACGCCCAGGAGGGCCTTAAACGCATCGGCTACCGTATGGAGTTCGAGGACGATATGCGGGGATATCTCTGCGGGCTGGATAAGCTCAAGCCCGTGGTCTACACCGGGGACTTAAACGTCGCCCACAACGAGATCGACCTTAAAAATCCCAAGTCCAACGTGGGGAATGCGGGGTTCTCCGATCAGGAGCGGGGCAAGATGACAGAGCTTCTCGCCGCCGGCTTCACCGACACCTTCCGGATGCTCTACCCGGACCTTGCGGGGGTATATTCCTGGTGGAGCTACCGCTTCAACGCCCGGAAAAACAACGCGGGCTGGCGCATCGACTATTTCATCGTCTCAGACCGCTTTGCCTCACGGGTGGAGGATTCGGTCATCTATACCGATGTGGAGGGCAGCGACCACTGTCCCGTGGGACTGCTGCTGAAATGAGGACCCTTTATCTTTCCGACCTGGACGGCACTCTGCTGCGCTCCGATCTGACCCTTTCGGAATACACCTGCTCGGTGATCTCAAAGGCCGTGAGCATGGGCGTGCCTTTCGCTTTCGCTACGGCCCGCTCCCGCACCACCGCCCTCAAAGTAACGGCGGGGCTGGAGGTCCCGCTGCCTATCATCGCCTACAACGGGGTCTTTATCGTCGATACCAAAAGCGGGGACATCCTTAGCAAGCAGACCTTCACCCCCGATGAAGCAAGGGAGATATACGGCTGTATGGTGAGCTTCGGGCTCTCGCCCATCGTTTACAGGCTGGTAAACGGGCGGGAGAAGTTTTCCTACTATCCCGGAAGGGTCAGCCGTCAGACTATGGATTTCATTGAGTCCCGGGGCAAGGACCCCCGCAAGGACCCGCTTTCCCACGGGGATGACATCCTCTCCGGGGAGCCTTTCTACTTCAACTGCATAGGCGAAGAGCCCGCCCTGAGGGGAGCATACGAACGTCTCAAAGATAGGTTCGGGGTGCTTTACTACGACGACATCTACAGCGGGGAGCGCTGGCTGGAACTGATGCCTGCGGGGGCGACGAAAGCAAGCGCGGCGGTGAAGCTGCGGGATATGCTGGGCTGCGGACGCATAGCGGCCTTCGGAGATTCGGTGAATGACATCGCGCTGTTTGAGACCGCAGACGAAAAATATGCAGTCGCCAACGCGGACGAGCGTCTGAAAAGGCTGGCGGACGAAGTGATAGCCTCCAACGACGGTGACGGCGTGGCAAAGAAGCTGGAGCAGATGATCAGCCGGCAGGTCCGTTTATAAAGTGAAAAAGAAAGAACAGGGAAATAATATCCGGAGCATCGCCTTAGAGCGAGGATACAGCGTCCGCTCCGTTTTATTCCCTGTTCTTTCTTCTTTTTTCGGGAGCGCATCAGCGCTCTTTTTTGTATTCTTCCAATTCTTTTCCGGAGAGCTCAAATTCCGGGTAATCCCACTTTTTGGCATCCTCACTGTCGGGATTCAGTTTTTTCCTCGTCAGAGTGAATTCATCAAGGAAGTCGTTGGCTTCACTTTCGGAAAAAGGTTTTTCTTTCAGAAGAAAACCGTATTCGTCAAACTCCCCGTGGATGCCTGCCTTTCCGCATTCAACAAGGCAAGGATGCAGTTTCAGCACTATGAACTTGTGGTCCCCCGCTTTGTGTTCGGGAAGCGAATAGCTGTAGTAGTCCTTGAAGCTCCGGCCTTCGCTTTCGGGGACACGGAACCCTTTTACTCTCATGTACGCGCACCACCGGCGATGCTCCAGCCAGGCCAGCTCGTCCAGCCACCGGCTCTTTTTCTTCCCGTCTGTCTGCTCGTCTTTTTTCGCGCAGACGATAAATCTCAGATATTCGCTCTCCGGCACTTGATTGCAGTCCTTCGCCGGGTCATCCGTTTCAAAAAGCGAGACCTTGTGGAACCCCACGGAAAACTCTCTGTATTTTCTATGTGCCACCTTAGCCAGACTCGAATAGTAAGAATATATATCCTTGAGATTTTTGATCCTTTTTTTCTTGTTGTCCTTTGCAGTCTCGTCGTCAGTACCGTTCTTTTTCCTGTTATAGCGGTCTTCGACTTCGGAAGCGGACCCGGACTTTCCTTCAAAGAAAATGTTCTTTACGCTGTACACGCTCTCCAGCGAACCGAAAGCGCACATGATTATGTCCGCAGTCTTCGGGTCTGAAGAGTAATAGTGCTTGTTTTCCTTGTTCAGCGCCCGGGCCAGATCGGAATTGTAGACAACGTAGCTTATGACTGTCCTGCCGGGCACGGAGCTGAACAGGTGGTGTTTCCCGACTATCTGACGAAGCCTGTCCGCCACTGCAAAGTTCTCCTCGTCAGAGCCGAGGGCTACCACAAAGTAATCGGTATCCAGCAGTTCGGATCTTTCTATCATTTCCACAAAATCATCTGACATAACGTCCGACTCCTTATAGTTAAAGGAGAAGTAAGGCTCCGATCGTTCGCTGTCCGAGAAGTTCAGTATCCCGGTGCCGGGATCCGCGGTCTTGAAAATGTCCGGGTTGATATAGTTGATGCGTCCTTCAAAATCCCCTTCTCCGCTGAAACTGCTCTCCTTGTTTCTCCGCTCTTTTGATACTACCGTGATATTCAGCCTGCATCCGAGCATCTGTCCGCACCAGTAGGCGGTGAGAAAGACTTCCGTGCCGATAACTCCGCTTCCGAGAATGGTAACATTAAGGTCCCTGTTTCCGTCGCTGGCCGGCTCTTTGCCGATAAGCGGTTCAAACAGGGGCAGGTCGGAAAACTGGTTCGTCACCATGTTCCGGACGCCGTTAATGGGAATGACCGCCGGGATGTTCCGCAGGATATATTCGTTTTTCTTATCTTCATCACTTCCGCCGTACAGCTTGTCATATTCCCTGCCTAAGATCATCATCTTCTTGTTGACCACAAAGGCCGTTTCTTCGTCAAGGTGAGAATATATGCTGTCAGAGGAAAAAACATATATCTCCGCGCCCTTTACCTTTTCCGAATCGGAATCGAGCAGAGCGGTAAGCGCCTGGATATTGCTGTTCTCGTCCGAGTCGATAAGGAATATCTTTGAATGCCTGCCGTGTATGTCGATATGGAGCAGATCGTCCTTTACGCAGATAGCTCCTACCGTTCTTGCCTTTGCCATAAGCTCCGTGCTGTTTTCTTCATCGGTATCCGCGTATGCGTCGGTGAAAATTATGTTGATGTTCCTGCCGCTGTAATCGAGGATGCTTTTCGCCAGAGTTATGGAATTGTTATTGAGCTCGCTGAAATAGAACTTTTCCGTTCTGAAACAGATGTTGGCCCAAAAAAGCCGGAGCTTCGGGGAAAATTCACTGAGCAGTTCCACCAGTATCGCACCGCAGATCACGGGGACAAGAATGTTCAGCACTGCGGCATATACCCCGTAGAATCCTATCCAGCCGGAGTTGCTTCCGATCACTTTGGATATCATGTTTTTCCCGGCGGTGATGTAAACGGTGTAGTCCTCGTCAAGGCTTATGGTCTGGAGAGTGTGTACCAGGCTGTTGAATATCGCCTCCGAGGGCTTCAGTGAGGACACGCCTTCCACTTCGTTGTAGACTGCGTAATATCCCACGGCAAACCGCAGGCACCACACCGCAAAGATCAGCAGGAAGGATGCGATCAGCAGTTTAGATCTGAAAGAACGGTATCTGACCCCTTCGGCACCGCTGTTCCCGAAGATTATCCTTTTTAAAAATCTGAGAAAAGTCATCGCCGCTCTGATAATAAACACACCGAAAAAAGCCAGCGACATGACCAGCATTACCTTTATCAACACCGTATTCATATTACGATCCTCCGTCCCGAACTGTAAAAAATCCCGTTTGCCTTATCCGAAATACTCCGCCGCGAAGTCCTCGAAGCTCTTTCCCTGATCCTTTCGGTCAAGGTCAACGTCTTTAAGACGCGCCGCCGCGCCTGCAAACATCGGCAGGTCCTTCACATAGCCGTAACCCCGGTTATGGATCTCCCATTCCTCTGCCATGTCTGCGGCTGTGCGGTATTCCGTGATGCACCCTCTGACCTTATGCTCCCGAAGCAGAGCCTCGCAGATGACGGTCATGTCCGCCTTGTTTGTTATCCTGTAGGAGTCTACTATCTTCCAGCTTCCTCCGCCGCCCGATGAATATACTGCCGTAAATTCCTCGCCGCCGTAGGAGAAGGTGTAACCGCTCTCTCCGGCAGGAGCAAGGGAAAGCTCCGAAGCCGATACCGTGGGAGTTTCCTCTCCGCCGGAGGCTTTAAAATACATATCCGCCGCGAAGCTGTAAGCGTAAAGGGCCCTTGACAGCCCCGCCAGCTCTGCGGGAGGGTCCTCGCCGTTCAGCACACTGCAAGCGTAGGACAAAGCGCAGAATTCCATACTGCACCCGCCGGCTTTGGCGGTGTGTACCCGGTCAAGCTCAGCCGCCGGGATGTCCCGCACCTCAATATAGTATTTCCCGTCCTTCGATCCCACCGAAGCCGGAGCGCCGTCAACAGACACCTCTCCGGGATGCTTGTCAAAATAGATGCGGCAGCTGGTATCGGAGTCTATCAGCAGGGCCGTTCCCAGCAGTTTCACTCCCGAGGGAAGGTCGCCCTCCGAGGAGAATCTGTACTTGTTCAGCCCGTCCGCCGCCGGAAGGATATCCTCCAGCCCGGGGTCTTCCGCCCCGGAGAACACGGCTTCGGCATATTTTCCGTAAACGTCAAGGGCTCCTGCCAGGGCTTCCAGCCCGGAGCCGTGACCGCCTGCTTTCACCGTACCGATGTACTCTCTTACGGTGACCGATGCGCCTTTCTCACCGAACACACAGCCTTCGCCGTCAAAGAACCGCACCACCGAGTCTCCCTTTTTCAGCCGCAGGGAAACGGGGGTGTCCAGCTGAGTGGGGTCCACGGGGCAGCTCACCTTGTAAAGCCCGGCATTCTCGCCGGAATCCTCCGCCGTGACCTCAGTCAGCGGCAGGACGGTCTCGCCGTTGGGGCCTGTGACCGAAAAGCTGTCGAAGGCTGAAGTATTCTGAAGGTCGAGGTAAAAATTCACGCCGATCTCGCCGTTCAGCGACAGCGACACGCCTTTGAGGACATTCCGCCGGGGCGCTTCCGCGCCGGCAGGGAGAACGGAACAAAGGGCCAAAGCGGCCGCTGCAAGAGCAGAAATCAGTTTTGGAAACATCAGATGCACCTCCGAAATTATTAGCGCGGCGGGGCCGCACCAAGCAGCGAACGACTGCTGTCACTGCGGTTTTGAGCTAATGCCGAGATGTTCGTTCTGTACGATCTGTTCATAGCTATTGTGACTGAAACGTTGTATGGGTCGGCAGTCTGCTACGCTCCAAACGAGGGAGAAGATTTCCAACATAGGCTCCCGCCCCAATTCGGGGGCTTTCCGATCGCCCCCGAGCCCCTTCGGGTACGCCCTTTACGGTGGAGAAGGATCCCAACATAGGCTCACGCCCGGAAATAATGAAGAATGAATAGTGAATAATGAAAAATGAAAAATGAAAAATTAAGGTATCGCCTTCGGCGACGAAAAATCCGTCCGCGGAGCGGACTCCTTTATTATTCATTATTCAATATTCATCATTCATTATTCATTATTTCCGGGCGTAATTCCTCTCAGGAGAGCTGCGCACCCGCATAGCTGTGCGCGTCAAGACGCTTCTCAAAATCTTCTACCGGCAGGGGCCTGTCAAAGAAAAATCCCTGTGCCAGCTCGCAGTGATTCTCCCGCAGGATGTTCACCTGCTGCTGAGTCTCAACTCCTTCGGCTATGCACTCCAGCCCTAACTCCTTAGCCATTGCCACAACGTATTTGAACATCACACTGCGGGTGCTCTTTTCGTCGTCTTCGTCCACCGGCAGGAAACTGCGGTCTATCTTCAAAACGTTCCAGGGCACTTCTTTGATAAGGTTCAGCGACGAGTACCCCATGCCGAAATCGTCCACCGAGGTGCTTATCCCCGCCTCCTGGAGCCCGCTTACCACGCTCTTCAGATAGCGGAATTCCACATCCGTCGTGGTCTCGGTCAGCTCCATTTCAAGGTATTCGTGAGGCACGTTGTTCCTGTCCACGATCTCAAGGATGTGCTTCAGCAGGTCTTCGTCCAGCATATGCTTACGCGAGAGGTTCACCGAGACCCGCACTACCTTCCGGCCTTCGTCAAGCCACCGTCTGACATCCCGGCAGACGTGGTCCAGCATATAAAAGTCCAGACGGCAGATGTCTATTCCCTGTTCCAGCAGCGGGATGAATTCCCCGGGCTGGATGATCCGCCCTTCATGATACCAGCGGCAGAGCGCCTCCGCGCCGATAAGCTCGCCGGTGGCGATGTCGATCTTCGGCTGATAGTAGACCTTGAATTCCTCGTTTTTCAGCGACTCCGGGAACATCCTCTGCAAACGGCTCGCCTTCTGCTTGCGGGCGTTCATCTCGTCGTTGAAGTATACCACGTCCGACTGACCGTTGGATTTGGCCGCCGCCAGCGCGCTGATTATCTTGTCAAAAATGTCTCCCACATCGCTGTATTCAAAATCCTCCGGGATCATGAAGATGCCCGCCGAGGCCGAAACTCTGATGCGGTCCCCGGTGTTCTCGTCATAGACGATGCCCGTGCCGCTTAAAAAGTTCAGAAGCTCCTCCAGCCTGTCCTTCGGGCAGATCGCCACGAAGTTGTCGCCGCCCATTCTTCCGATGAAGCCGTTTTCTCCGATGATCTCCTCCGCCTGGTGGAAAAAGCCCTGCATAACAAAGTTCCCCGCGTGCCTTCCCACCTGCTGATTCACCAGCGAGAAGTGCTTGAGGTTGAAGTTCATCGCCGCCTTGCCGCACAGTTTCCCGATAGGTCCGTTCTTTTGCAGCTGCTTGATGAAATATCTCAGATTGCGGTAGCCGTCGTCGTCGTAGAAGGCAAATCGCTCCGCCGCCGCGATGACTCTGCCTCGGCTGACATAAGCGCCTACGGTCTCGTTGAACAGCCGTATCCTCCGACGTTCGGTCTCGGTCCAGGGGGGAGCCCCTGCTTCAATGTAAATACGGCAGCTGATGATAGTCATCATTTCCGTTATGGTGCGCTCGTTGATGATCTCCACGCAGGGCTTGCCGCTGTCATAGGCGATGATCTTCTCGCCCCGGTCCATAGCCTCCAGCCGCGCATTGGCATAGCTGGTGGAAGTGAGCTTTGCGACTCTCAGCACTTTGCAGATCCTGGCCGTTTCGGGACGCAGAGCCTCAATATCAACAGTGCGCATGGTGTTGACTTTTTTTATCAGATCTTCAAAAGCCAAATGGTATTCAATATCCTTCTGATCCATAACGATCTCCCTGTTTCATAATTATAGCAAATTCCCCAATAATTGTATATTATGCACTATATATACTTACAATATCACATAATAATTATATCAAATGCGTAACCTCTTTTCAATTAACAATATGTAGAAATATTGTTACGGATTTTGTGAACTTTTTTCCCAACGCAGTATACCCTTATGGAAAAATATTGTTCCGCCTATTGAAATTCCCCTGAGGATGTGTTATTATAATAATGTCAATGTCCGATTATTAACCGAAGGGAGTGAGATCATGTCCGGCAAAAAAAACAGCCGCGCCAGCCTGCGGAATATCAGCAAGGCCCAGGTGCTTATGATACTCGGCTTCGGTTTTATCGTGGTCGCCGCCGTTATACTCGTCTCCTCCCTTGCTATACGCAAGACCGATGAAGTTCTGAAGAACAAGGTCATTTCTCTGACCTCCTCCCTTAACGTTCAGATGAAGCTCAATATGGACTCCTATCTTTCGCGTATGGAGACTATCGCCACCCTTGCCTTCGGTGAAAGCGAGGCTTACACCTACGACGCCACCGACCCGAACAACGACGAGTACGAGGCTATCAATACCGAGAAGAAGATCTCCGAGCGGCTTTTCAGCCTTTGTATAATGGAGAACTTCGTGGATTACGGCATCGTCTACCGCAACAACCGCACCGTGGGAAAGATCTCCAACGGCACCTCCACCCTCTTCGGCGATAAGATATTCTCCGAGTTAAGTTCGATGATCTCCCGCCCCCGTACCAACGACGGCTGGTCCACGGGCTACGGAAACAACTTCAAGCGGATATATTACGTCAAAAAGGTCCACGAGAATGCGGTGCTGTTCATTTCCTTCTATGCCTCCGAGCTGGATGCGGTCTTTGATAACCCCGAGACTCTCAGCGATATGGATATCCGTCTTGTCAACCAGGACAAGAACATCATCTACTCCAAAAACACCGAGGAACTGGGCTCTCCCCTTCCCACGGAGATAAGCAGCAGGATAGAAGGCAAGATCTCCGCCTCCGTCCTGGATAACGAATACCTCGTCTCCCTGGACAGCTGCGGAGGCTGGTTCGTAGTCTGCTCTATCCCCACGCCTATCATCCTGAACGAAAAGAATGAGATGACCACCTATATCTATTTCACCGCGGGCGTCGCCGCGTTTCTGGCGGTGCTGGTGGCTCTGCTGCTCTCCTACCGCATCATCAGTCCTATCAGAAAGACCGTTTCCTCCCTGGACGACAAGGCCCGCATCGACCTGCTCACGGGCATACTCAACAAGCGCTCCTTTGAGGAGTACGCCGGAAACTGCCTTGCAAATTCCCTGGAGTCCGAGCGTCACGCACTTATCATCCTCGACATAGACAACTTCAAGGGCGTCAACGATACTTTGGGCCACGCCTACGGCGATAAGGTGCTGGAAAAGACAGGCGAGATACTCCGCTCCACCTTCTCCGATGACGACTATCTGGGCCGTATCGGCGGCGACGAGTTCTGCATCCTCGTCAACACACGCTTTGACAGCAGTGATAAGTTCGACGCCTTCCTCCTCGAGAAGTGCAAGGAGCTTTCCTCCGCTTATCACGAATATTACAGCGGACGGGACGGCGATTACAAGATCTCCGCCAGTATGGGCGTTGCCCTCTGGCCGGATAACGGCAGGTCCTTCGAGGAAATGTATTCCGCCTGCGACAGCGCCCTTTACCGCTCCAAAAAGAGCGGGCGCGACACCTTCACCTTCTATGATGCGAATACGGAAAGCGAGGGGACAGAAAATGAATAGGTTTTCCAAACTCATCGCCCTCGCCCTTTCCGCAGTGATGCTCCTGCTCTCCGGCTGTACGGAGGATCCCGTCGTCCGCAAGCAGACCAATCAGGTGCAGATAACTCTCTCCTGGTGGGGCAACGATTCAAGAAACGAGTATACCATAGCCGCCGTACAGCGCTTTGAAAAGCTCCACCCCGAGATAAAGGTCAAGTGCAGTTACTCGGAGTGGTCCGGCTATGAGGCAAGAAGCCAGGTGCAGATGATCTCCGGCACCGAGGCCGACGTTATGCAGATAAACGTGGGCTGGCTCGCAAAGTATTCCCCCGACGGGAACGGCTACTACGATCTGGAAAAGCTCGCCGACACCGTGGATCTCTCCAACTTCTCCTCCGAGATGCTGGACTACGGCAGAAGAAACGGCGTCCTCAACGCCATACCCATAGCAATGAACGCCGAAACGGTCTATATCAACAAGTCCGTATACGACAGCTTCGGGGTCTCCGTTCCCCAGACCTGGGACGATCTCTTCCGCGCCGCTGATGTGTTCAGAAAGCACGGCATCTTCGCCCTTGCGGGAGCTTCAAAGTCCATCTGGCTCTACTGCATCGCCTACGCCGAACAGCA
Source organism: Ruminococcaceae bacterium FB2012 (assembly GCA_900104495.1). Lineage (GTDB taxonomy): Bacteria > Bacillota > Clostridia > Oscillospirales > Ruminococcaceae > FB2012. Next base: position 509,197 of record FMXS01000003.1, read on the forward strand.
GACGGGCAAGACCTTCTTCACTGACAACGGCGAGATAAATTTCTCCGCCGGGGAGTTCAAGGTCATGATAGAGTTCTATGACCGCCTCGTCAAGGAGAAGGTCATCCCCAAGGTGGAGGACTTCCAGCGGTTCAACATCGACAACGGCGCCTACGCAGGAGTCGTCGCCTGGGTCAGCGATGCCCTCAATTACTACAAGGGCGTCATCGAGAAGGGCTCCGAGATAATCGCCGCCGGCTATACCGCCGATGACCCCTCAAAGGCAGGCTCCGGCTGGTACGCCAAGCCCGCCACCCTCTATGCCCTCAGCAGAAATACCGAGCATCCCAAGGAGGCCGCTATGCTCCTGGACTTCATGCTCAACAGCACCGAATGGGCCGAGCTCCAGGGCGTGGAAAAGGGTATTCCCCTCAGCGCTTCGGTGAGAAAATATCTGGACGAGACCGGCAAGCTCAGCGGGCTTCAGTACGAAGCCTCACAAGTCATGGAAAACAACAAGCTCATCAGACCGATGAACTCCGTCATCGAGGACTCCGCGCTTTACGAGACCTTCATCGACGCCTGCGACCTTGTGCTTTTCAATAAAGCCACCGCCGACGAGGCCGCCTCACAGCTTTGCAAGACCTATGCGGAAAAATACAAAATGCGGCAGGACAGCGCCTCCTGACGCGGATGCGGAGCCGTTAATACAAACACATACAACAAGCCGGTCGGGGCCAGCGTCCCGCCGGCTTGCTTCATATCCGGGCGCTGTCAGTATTATTACAAAATTATCAGTTAGCATAGGCTAATTGTTTGTGCATATTTCCGAAAATGCCCCGTCAGTATTGACATTGTGTTCCGTATATGATATTCTTTTAGCAGGTTAGCGAATGCTAACCTGTAATGATGCACAGCGGTTAGCGATGGCTAACATAGGAACGGAGTGAACAATGAGCGTAGTTATAGTAGGCGGCAACGACCGCATGGCAGCAAGATACAAGGATATCTGTACGGAGAAGGGCTGCAAGTCAAAGGTGTTCACGCAGATGCCTGCGGACTTCGAGAACAAGATCGGCTCCCCCGATCTGGTGATCGTCTTCACGGGGACCTGTTCGCACAAGATGCTGGGAAGCGTCAAGAAGCACAGCGAACGTTTGGGAACGCCGGTGAAGCATCTGCACAGTTCCAGCGCCAGCGCCCTTAAAAATCTGCTTACAAGCTACAAAGGAGCATGAATATGTCCGTTAACGAGAACCGTCGGTTTGAAATGGCCCTTGCATACCACGCCGCCCCGACGCTTATGGGCGAGAAATGCGGCAGCCTGCTTTCGCTTTCCGAGGAGGAATTCGACATAGCAGGCAACGCCGAACTTTTCCTCGGGCAGATGCGCTCCCGGGGGCTGCGTATGCGTATCATTCCCAAGAAATGCGGGCGTTCGCTGGTGTACGTCTACTCGCAGGAGCTGCTTGAAAAGCGTCTGCAATGCAAAGCGGTAAGGCGTTTTCTTGCGGGCTGCGGATACTCCGTCACTGACGGCACCGAGGAGCTGCTGGACCGCCTCTGCGAGAGGCTCCGCGCCGACAGCTTCCCTCACGAGATAGGCATTTTCCTTGACTATCCGCTGGAGGACGTGGAGGGCTTCATCCGAAACTGCGGACAGGGCTGCAAGTTCTGCGGGATGTGGAAGGTCTACGGAGACGTTGAGAGCGCAAAGCGGAAATTCGAGCGCTTCCGCTGCTGCCGCGCAGAGCTGTGCGGTCAGCTTGAAAAAGGCAAAAGACTGTGCGCGTGTGTCGCGTAAAGGTTTTGCATAGATTTGGAGGAATAACATGAAAACAGCAGTTATCTATTGGAGCAGTACAGGCAACACCGAGGCTATGGCAAAGGCCATTGCCGAAGCGGCGGGAGCCGAGCTGTTCGCGGTGTCGGAGTTCAGCGGAAAGATCTCCGACTATGACAGGGTGGCCTTCGGGTGCAGCGCCATGGGCGCCGAGGAGCTTGACGACAGCGAGTTCGAGCCCTTCTTCGCCTCGGTGGAGGGCGAGCTTTCGGGCAAGAAGATAGCCCTCTTCGGTTCCTACGGCTGGGGCGACGGCGAATGGATGCGCAACTGGGCCGAACGCGCCAAGACCGACGGTGCCGAGATCATCGGCGGCGAGGGACTTATCATTAACGAAACTCCCGACGCCGACGGGCTTGCAAAGTGCGCTGAACTGGGAAAAGCGTTAGCTAACTGAAAAAAAAGCAGGGGCGTGCCCCTGCACCCTACTCCGCCTATTTACAATGTGTGCGGGCGGCAGGGTTTGATGAACGGCGGGGTCGAACAAAAGAGGTAAACCCACAAACAAAAGTGGTAAACCCACCAACGAACCAACGTAGAAAAGAACAAAACACACCAACGTTGTAAACCCTCAAACGAACCAACGAAGAAAAGAACAAAACGCACAAACGTTGTAAACCCTCAAGCGAACCAACGTAGAAAAGAACAAAACGCACAAACGTTGTAAACCCTCAAGCGAACCAACGTAGAAAAGAACAAAACGCACAAACGCAGTTAAGAATCAAACGAACCACCGTCGCAAGAATGCGAGTGCCGGATTATTCCGGCAATCACAAGTCGATAAGAATTCAAACGTTGTTCGCCGGAATAATCCGTTACATAACGAAAAGCCGTCCGCGACGCGGTGTCCAAGTCACATCACGAAACAAACCCAAGCGCCCAAAGGGCGCGCAGCGTGAACTAAAAAGACGCGCAGCGTGAACTAAAAAAGGAGATGACAGTATGAGCAGTTCGATGCGGATCGCAGCCGGGCTGCTCATTCCTTTTGCGGGGACGACTGCCGGCTCGGCCTGCGTGTTCTTTATGAAGGAACGGCTGGGACGTTCCGCGGAGCGTGTGCTTACCGGGTTCGCGGCGGGAGTCATGGTGGCGGCAAGCGTATGGAGCCTGCTTATCCCCGCGCTGGAGCAGTCGGAGGAAAAAATGGGGAGGATGAAATTCATCCCCGCGGTGACAGGCTTTCTTGCGGGGATATTTTTCCTGCTTCTGCTGGACAGGCTGATACCTCACCTGCACCTCGACAGCGACTCTCCCGAGGGCATAAAGACCCGCAGACTTCCCAAAAACGCCATGATGCTCCTTGCGGTGACTCTCCACAACATCCCCGAGGGAATGGCGGTGGGAGTGGTCTATGCGGGGTTCATCTACGAAAGCGGAGGCCTAACCTCCGCGGGAGCGCTGGCCCTTGCGGTGGGCATTGCCATACAGAATTTCCCCGAGGGAGCGATAATCTCCATGCCCCTTCGGGCGGAAGGGATGAGCAGGACCAAGGCTTTCATCTTCGGCACCCTTTCGGGAGCCGTGGAGCCCGCCGGTACGGCGCTGACCATACTTGCGGCGGGATTCGTGGTGCCGCTGATGCCCTACCTCCTCAGCTTTGCGGCGGGAGCTATGCTCTATGTGGTGGTGGAGGAGCTTATCCCCGAAATGTCCTCGGGAGAGCATTCAAACCTCGGGACCGTGGCCTTCGCCTTCGGCTTCGCGGTGATGATGACCCTGGACTGCACTTTAGGATGAAAGAACGGAGTATGAAAAATGGAAAAAACAGCAGTTGAATTCAAGGATGTAGTCAAGACCTACGGCAAGGGCGACGGCTTGCAGACGGCGGTGGACCACGTCAGCTTTACGATAAACGAGGGTGAGTTCGTGGTGATACTCGGGCGCTCGGGAGCGGGCAAATCCACGGTGCTGAATATGCTGGGCGGTATGGATAAGCCCACCGAAGGGACCATCACCGTCGGGGGCGAGGAAGTCTCCGCTATGAGCGACAAGCAGCTCTCGGAGTACCGCGCCGATACCATAGGCTTTATTTTCCAGTTCTACAATCTGATACCCGGGCTGACAGCCTTTGAAAATGTCGCTCTCGTCAAGGACATAAAGAAAGATGCTCTCGACGCAGGAGAGATGCTCGACAAGGTCGGTCTCTCGAATCAGAAAAACAAGTTCCCCGCGCAGATGTCCGGCGGTCAGCAGCAAAGAGTTTCCATAGCCCGCGCTCTCGCCAAAAAGCCGAAGATCATCCTCGGTGACGAACCCACGGGAGCCCTTGATTCCGAGACGGGGCTTATCGTCCTCGATATGCTGCAAAAGCTCTCCACCGAGGACGGACAGACGGTCATACTTGTGACGCACAACGCCGACATCGCCAAGTGCGCCAACCGCGTGATACATATGCGAAACGGCAAGATCAAGTCGATAAAGACCAACGACAAGCCGCTGTCGGTCCACGACATCGAGTGGTGACGGGGGGCGGTGTTCGGTATGCTTAAACGCAAAATGCTGCGGGACCTCAAAAATAACTTCGCGCAGTTCTTTTCGATATTCATTCTCTCGGCAGTTGCGCTGTGGTGCTATACTGGGTTTCAGGCAAATGTCCTCGGCGGCACACAAGCGCGTGAGGCGTTCGATGAAAAATCGAACTTTTCGGACGGCTGGCTCTACGGCGCGGATATGAACGACAGCAAAGCAGAAAAGCTCGCCTCGGTATCGGGTATCAAGGACGTTCAGCAGCGCATTGAAATGCTGGGCAAGGCGGACGAGAAATACAACTCCGCTGAGCTTTACTGCTACTTCCAGTCGGAGCAGAAAGTCACCAAGCCTTATACAATAAAGGGCGCTGATTACAACCCCGCCGACAAGGAGGGCGTGTGGCTGTTTTTCAAGTTTGCGGATGCCTGGAAGCTGAATATCGGTGACCGCTTCACGGCTCACGTTCTCGGGCAGGACATCGACAAGGAAATAAAAGGCTTCGTCACCACACCCGAATACGAATTCGCCTGCGCCTCCACGGATGCGGACACGGATTTCCACAACATCGGCATGGCGTATATGTCGATAGATTCGCTGCCGGAGGAGCTTCGTCAGTTCAACGAGCTGGTGTTCACCTGCGAGGGGGACCCGCTGAAACTGGAAAGCGATATTTCCAAAGCCCTTAACGGCGAGTACGCCTATCTTGCGGACCGCAAGAGCCTTGACGGCTACAACCGCCTTACCGACGAGCTTGCTCAGCACGACAGCTTTTCCTACATTTTCTCGGGCGTGTTCGTGGCGATAGCGGTGCTGGTCATCACCACCACGATGAAGCGTATGGTCGCACAGCAGCGCACGCAGATAGGCACCCTCAACGCCCTCGGAATGAAAAACGGCAGGATAATGACCCACTATCTCAGCTTCAGCGTGCTGCTTTCGGCGCTGGGCTGCGGGGCGGGCATCGTCCTCGGCATCTTCACCTTTGGAAAAATGATGGTGAATATGTTCAGCCAGTTCTACACCGTCCCCGCATGGAAAGCGGGGTACGACTTCAAGAGCATCATCCTCTCGGCGGTGATAGTGGCGGTCTGCGCGGGAGCGGCTTTCCTCAGCTGCCGTCAGATCTTGAAGATACACCCCTCGGAGGCTCTGCGTCCTGCGGCTGCAAAGACCGCAAATCCCTGTATCTTCGAGCGTCTGCCCTTTTGGAACAGGCTGGGCTTCAACGCGAGATACAACCTGCGGGACATCTCCCGCTCCAAGCTGCGGGCGGTAATGGGCTGCGCGGGAACGATGCTGGGTATGCTGATAATGTCCCTCGGCATGGGTGCATACGACACCGTTGACTACGTCAAGAAATGGTACTTTGAGGACATACAGAACTACGAACAGCAGGTGCTCTTCAAGGACAGCTGCACCCTCTCCGAGGCCGAGGAGCTGGAAGCCCTTATCGGCGGCGAGCTCATCGGCGGGGATATGATCTCCGTGGCGGCGAGCAGACACCCCACCTCCGACGAGATCGTGAGCTGCAAGCTGACCGTTACCGAGGGAAAGGGGCTGTTCCGCGTTTCCGACCGTGAGCTTGAGGTCACGCCTTTGGAAGAAGGCACCGTTGCCATCACCATGAAGCAGGCGGATAAGCTGGGTCTCAAAAAGGGCGACACGGTCTACTGGAAATCGGCCTCGGGGAACGAGTGGAACGAAAACAAGATAGGCTTCATTTCCCGTCACCCGTCGGTCATCGGTATCTCGATGCTCCGCAGCGATTACGAGAAACAGGGCTTTGAATTCAAGCCGACGATGCTCGTCTCCAAAAACGACTGCTCCAAGGCAAAGAGCTATAACTGCGTGTCGGCTGTTCACGATATGGCAGACATCCGCGCCGCCTTTGACAAGAGCATGGAAGTCATGGACCTGCTGGTGTACTTTATGATATTCTTTGCGGCGCTGCTGATAATCGTGGTGCTTTACAATTCGGGGAACCTTTCCTTCAACGAGCGCGAAAAGGAGTTCGCCACGCTGAAGGTCATGGGCTTCAAGAGCGGAGCCATAAGGCGGCTTATCTCCACGCAGAATCTGTGGCTGTCGGTCATCGGAGTGTTTCTGGGGCTCCCCTTCGGACGCATGGCTTTACAGGCCATGATGGACTCCAACGGCGACGTCATCGACTGGCCCTGCTATGTGAGCCCGCTGGCCTATTTCATCTCGGCAGCCTTCGTTATGGGCGTGTCGATACTGGTAGGCTTTATGTTCTCGCGCCGCATCAAGCGGATAGATATGGTGGGCGTGCTGAAAGGCATTGAATGATAAGGAGATGTTTGTTATGAGATTCAGCGAACAGGACAGGGTCGTCAAGGCCCCCGATGCTCTGAACAGCAGAGCTTACAGGCTGACAAAGGCGATAGTGAGCAAAGCCGACCTGAAAAGGAGCATGAGGGGAACGAGAGAGGAAGTCCTCGCCAGGGCCGCTAAGATGAACCGCAAGCGCCGTTTCGTGATGCCCACGGACAGCAAGGCGCATTACACCGATCATCTGATACAGGGAAGGTATCACTGCCTTGAAGTCGATACCGCAAAGACCCGCAGCAAAAACGCGGTGCTGTTCGTGTTCGGCGGAGGGATGATCCTCGGCTCGGACAAGGCGGACGTGGGGCTCTCGCGGAAGATCGCAGAAACCGTGGGCGCGGATGTGTGGTTCCCCTACTATCCCCTGTGCCACAAGCACGATATGCTCGAAAACGTGCGGATGATATTTGAGTGCTATGCGAAGATGCTGAGATTTTACGCTCCCGAGCGTATCGTCCTGCTGGGATTTTCCTCGGGGGCGGCGCTGATACTCGACCTTATCACCTACATCAACGAACTGAATGACGGCGGGGAGAACATCCCCATGCCCGGGCTGATGATACCCGTTTCCCCCGGGAGCGTGCCCGTCACCGATGAGGAAAAGAAGGCTCTTCACCGGCTTGCCGAACGGGATATAATGATACCCGAGGAATATATGTATACCGCACGTGAGATCATGTGCTGCGGCAGAGATGTCCCCGAAAAATATCTCGCCACGGCTCACGGTGATTTCAGGAATGCTCCGATCACCCATTTCTACTACGGCAGCGCCGAGGCGCTTTATGCCTTCGCACCGAGCTATGCCGAGAGCTTCCGCAAAGCGGGAGCCGAATGCGTTATCCACGTCGGCAAGGGGATGCACCACTGCTACGCGCTGCAATACTTCATCCCCGGATGCAAGCCCGCGTACAATGAGATAATGCGGCGCATCAAAAAGCACTTCACAAGTCCCGCCGGAAAGGAGACGGAAAAATGACATCCAAGGAGTACAAGGACTTATCCGTAAAGGAGTTCACCAAGGCCGCCGCGATCTACGAGACAGATCACGCGGGAGTCTACAATATGTGCAAAAAGGACTATCCCGATGTGCTGGCGGAGCTGGAAAAGGAACCCTTCACCGACCTTCTCGACTGCGGCTGCGGCACCGCGCCGATGCTCACTCTGCTCCACGAGAAATATCCCGAAAAGCACTACACGGGCATTGACCTCACTCCGAAAATGATAGAAGCGGCGAAAGCGAAGAATATGGAAGGAGTGGAACTTGTGGTGGGAGACTGCGAAAATCTCCCCTTCGCGGAGAACTCTTTCGACGCGGTGATATGCTGTCAGAGCTTTCACCACTATCCCAACGTGCAGGATTTCTTCGACAGCGTTTGCCGCGTGCTGCGTCCCGGCGGGCGGCTCGTCCTGCGGGATATGACCATGAAATCGGGAGCGGTGAGGTGGTTCTGCAATCACATCGAGATGCCTTTGGCGCATCTTGTGGGTCACGGAGATGTCCGCATCTACGGCAGAGAGGATGTGCGCCGCCTTTGCAGAAATGCGGGTCTGCATCTGGAGGTCTTTGAAAAGCGGGACTTCTGCCGCCTTCACGCGGTGGCAAGAAAGCCCGAAAAAAGAAGGCGGTGATATGAATGCTCGTTACCTTCCTTCTTGCCCTTGCCGTTATCGCAGCGGTGATGCTGATGCTCTTTTCGGCGGTGGCTTTAGTCCAGGACAAGCGGCTGTTTTCCACCGCGCCCAAGGACGTCCAGGCCGCGGTACAGCCCAAGCCCGAGCGCTTCAAGGGACAGCATCTCATCGGCTGGAAGCTGATATTCCTGTCCCTGCTGATGATAATCTGCGCGGCGGTCATCGCCGTGTGGGACGGCGTGAAAAACGGCTTCACATTCTGGCAGTTCTTCGCAAGGTTCCTGATAATACTTTACTGCTACAAGGCCTTCGATATGGTCTGCTTCGACTGGCTGCTGCTGACGAAGTCACACTTCTTTCAGCACTATTATCCCGAGACCGAGGGCTGTGAGAGCTATCGGAAATTCGGCTTCAATCTGCGCTCGCAGCTGATAAAGCTGGCGGTGTTCCCCATAGTCTCCGCGGCGGCCGCAGGGATATGTATGCTGATAAAATAACGGGGGAGGAAAAATATCAAATGCACAGAGAAACACAGGAAAACTATCTGAAGACCATTGCGGATCTCGCGGAGAAAAAAGGCAAGGTCAGGAACATCGACCTGGCGAAGACGCTGTCTATCTCCAAGCCCACTGTTACCAACGCTCTGCATCAGCTTGAAGAGGACGGCTGCATAACCCTTGACCGTGAAAACGGCATCCTGCTGACGGATGCGGGCAGGGAGATAGCGCTCTCCACCCTTGAACGGCACCGCACCTTCAAGACCATTCTTACCCGTCTGGGCGTGGATGACGCCACCGCCGACCGCGACGCCTGCGCTCTTGAGCATTGCGTCAGCGACGAAAGCTACAAGGCCTTTGTGAGGATAAGGGATATGTTCCTCGAAAGCAAGGCATAAGCAGTTGACGGGCAGGCTTCTTTGTGAGGTAATGCCAAAAGATCAGCTATTGCCGATCACAATGAAACAGAGGTGCTGAATATGAAGCTTGCGCTTATCGCCGCACTGATCGGGCATATCATCTGCGGTGTCACGGACTGTCTGCTTGCCTATCCCCGCCGAAGACATGGGTCCGGCGGGAAGTTAGCATATGGTAATCATGAATAACGGAGCCTGCTTTTGACGTGAAATTTTGTATCTGCCTACAAAATCATGACCGCCTGCTTGACTTTTGTTCAGCGCTGTGATAATATAATTACTGTGAATTAGCATAGGGTAACCGGGACGTTCTCCGTCTCCGCCCTATGATGATTCCGCAGATCCGACGGCTCGTAAAACGAGCCTGTTTTTCAGCCGTGCGGTTAGCCTTAGCTAACTTTTCCGGTGTTTCCTCCTAAAAGCTATACCGCACAGCCCCTGTGCGTCAGATGCGTGCAAGCAGATGTCGTGCAGAGGCGTCAGCCACAGGTCGTACGGTATTGCCTTTGTTGCCGGCGCGGCTGAAAAACAAAAGGTTATATCTGCGAGAGCTGAAATATCGGGGGGGTTACAGATGTCTTACCTATTGAAGAAAAACCGGCTGCCGATGATGCTTGCGGCGGCTGTCCTGGCGGTGCTGATACTGTTATCATCAAGCATAACGGCCTTTGCCTCCGCCGACTATATCGAATCCTGGAACGCCTGGAAGGCTGCCGGAAAGCCCGCTGCCGCCTGGAACGACGTTTCGGACGCTATGGACCAATGCTTTTCCGCAGCGGCCTCCCTCTACGAATCGGGGGACAAGGACGCCGCCTACAAGGCGATAAACGCGGCCTATTACAACTACTACGAGGTCACGGGTTTTGAAAGAACGGCAATGGGACACATCGCCGGGAGCAGAAAAACGGAAGTCGAGCTGCAGTTCTCGAAGGCCAAGACCGTCACCAAGAAGGACGGCACCCTCGACGAGCTGAAAACCGAGCTTGTGACCCTTATGGGAATGGTACGGCGGGATGCCAACGTTCTTGACGGCATCACAAGCAAGGACGACCCCGCCGAGGACGCAGGCGTCACCGCCAAGCGTCTTGAAGCCCTTATGGGCGGCGGCACCGCCGAGTCCGAATCGGACACAAGCGCTACCGAAAGCCAAGCAGAGACCTCCGATGACAGCAGCAAAGCCGCCGCTGTCGGAGAGAATGCGGTCTCGGTAGGCGGCACCGGCGGCGGCTGGGGCACCTTCGCGGCCTGCTTCGGCATCATCCTTCGGGAGGGGCTCGAAGCGATACTTGTTGTGGGCGCGATAATCGCTTACCTTGTGAAGAAGGGCCACCGCAGCAAGCTGAAGTTCGTGTATATGGGCTGTCTGCTGGCGATAGGCGCCAGCTTCTTCAGCGCCTGGCTGCTGGAGCAGCTCAAGCTGGCAAACAGCGCCAACCAGGAGATAATCGAAGGCGTTACGGCGCTTATCGCGGTGGTAGTTCTGTTCTATGTCAGCAACTGGATGGTATCCAAGGCCGAAGCAGAAGCCTGGAACAAGTACATCGAGGGGCAGATAAGCACCTCAGCGGAAACCGGCAGCGTGTTCACTCTGGGCTTTACTGCCTTCCTTGCGGTGTACCGCGAGGGTGCGGAGGTAATCCTTTTCTATCAGCCGCTGATTAACGACGACGAGAGCATGAAAATGATGTGGGGCGGCTTCGGAGTCGGCGTTGCGGTGCTGGCAGTGGTGTTCCTGGCTATCAGATTCCTCAGCGTCAAGCTGCCGCTGAGACCCTTCTTCCTGGGGACCAGCATACTGATGTTCATTATGTCGGTATCCTTCCTGGGATCGGGCATCAAGGAGCTTATCGAAGGCGACGTCATCACAATGACAACTTCGGACACTCTTACGAACCTTATCCCCTCCAACGAGTTCTTCGACGTACTGGGAATTTATCCCTGCTACGAGACCCTTATCCCCCAGCTGATACTTGTGACTCTGACGGTGGCGATCTTCGTTATCCAGAAGTGGAAGAGGAACAACCACATCGAATGCGGCGTGGTAGCTATCCTGCTGGGAACTCTCGGACTTCACAAGTTCTACAACGGCAAGTACGGCAAGGGTATGCTTTACGTTCTGTTCTGCTGGACGGGCATCCCCACGGTGATAGGCTTCCTCGAAGGCGCTCACTATATCATAGAGAGCCAGGAGGAATACGAGGAGGAGCAAAGGCCCAGGCCCAAGGCTCCCAAGAGCAAAAAAGAAAAAGCAAAGGCAAAAGCATAAACAAGTCTTTCCCCGGTAAGTCCGGTGAATAGAGCCATGCGCGAGCATGACACATAAGTATTGTAAGATTTCAGTAAGGAGGAAATCAATTATGACAAACAAGAAGATCGTAGGGATCGCTCTTGCGGCTGCTATGGCTATGAGCATGGCTGCCTGCGGCAGTTCCGATTCCAGCAGCAAGTCCGATGCGGCTTCCAAGGCTGCGGACAGTGCCGCTGCTTCCAAGGCGGATGAGGCCTCCAAGGCCGAAGCGGCTTCCAAGACAGAGACTGCTTCCGCTGCCGTTACCGACAGCACCGCAAACGCTGCAGCTCCCGGTGACGACGCAGGCTTCCAGGAGTATCCCATTTTCGAGGATCAGACCGTGGGCTTCATGAACGTTTCGGCTGTTTACTTCCAGCCCGTTCCCATGACCGACGGCAACCCCATCGAGGACTATGATATGCACATCGAGGCTGACATCTCCGCCAACGAGAACAAGTACGGCTACGGCGTCGGCGACTGGGTACCTTATCTGACCGTTGACTACAAGCTGACCAACTCCAAGGGCGACGTTGCCGCCGAGGGCACCATGATGCCCATGAGCGCATCCGACGGCCCGCACTACGGTGCTAACATCAAGCTCAAAGAGGCTGACACCTACACCGTTGAATTCCAGATCCACAGCCCTGCCGAGAAGAACTATCTGCTCCACACCGATGCAGAGACCGGCCCGGGAGGAACCTGGGACGACTATTTCAAGGACGGCAACCTCAAGATCGTTCACGAGGGCTGGGACTACGCTCCTCACGAGTGGTAAAAACCAAAAGAATACGCAATGCGCTGCGATCACACGCGGCGCATTTGTGCGTTTTTGAGTTGACAGTGCCGATGCTGTATACGGTATTCCGTTAGTCTTTACTAACAATATATAGTGCAGCCGGGCAGGATCAATTTGAAATTCCGGGAGAGAGAACGATATGCTTAAATACTTTACAATGACAGTAAACGCGGTGATAATCGCCGCAATAGCCGTGGGGCTGCTCCGGGGCTATGCCAAAGCCGCCGCCGGAAGGCTCGGCAGCATGATCACCGCCGTCTTCTGCGGGGCTGGCTTCATCGGGGCGGGTGTTATGGCGTATATGAAAAACGCCACCAAGAAAATTGACACCTCCCTTTGGAACTACCGCATCTTTGTGGTGTCGCTGGTGCTGCTGGGGGCGATGCTCCTGATAGGGATCCTTCGGATGACGGTGCCGGTGTTCAAGGGGAAGCTCAAGACTCCCGCTGCGGCGGTATCCTCGGCGGTCATCGGCGCGGAGGCGGCTCTTGCCACATTCTACGCCCTGCCCGACGTGCTGGCTTATCCTTACACTCTGCTGCTCACCGAGCAGACCGCCCTCTCCACCTCCTACCTTTTCAAGATGATAGGTACGGCTCTCGGACTGGTGCTGATGCTGCTGATCGAAATGGCGGTATTCCGCGGCTTTCTGCGGCTGAGGGGCGCGGCGAAGTATATCGTTCTTTTCCTGGGTCTCGGCATATACGGCCTCAGACTGGGAGGCCTGCTTATCAAGGTAATGCTCAACAAGAGCTACATCCTGCCCAACAACCCGAACTACAAGACATATTTCAACATCACGAAATTCATAAGCAACAACGGAAACGTATTCGTCTATGCGATGCTGGGAGTCACAGCGGCAATGGCGGTCGTTATATGGGTCATGAGCCTTCGTCAGAAGGAGCCCTACACAAATCCCGCCGAGAAGCGGAAGATCATCAAGAAGTGGAGGGTCAGCCGCCGCTGGGCGGACCTTGGCGTGTTCTGCGCGGGCATGATGATGCTGAGCATCCTTGTGATGGAGCCCTACGCCAACAAGCCCGTGGAGCTTTCTCCAGTTGAGGACGTGGAGATCACCGACAACTGTCTTTACGTCCCCTTTGAAGCGGTGGCGGACGGACATCTTCACCGCTTCGGATATGTTACTCCCAACGGCAAACACACACGGTTCATAGTGATAAAAAAGCCCGGATCTTCGGGCTACGGCATCGGTCTTGACGCCTGCGACATCTGCGGCGAGACAGGCTATTTCGAGCGAGACGGACAGGTGGTCTGCAAGCTCTGCGACGTGGTAATGAACATCAACACCATAGGCTTCCCCGGGGGCTGCAACCCGATAGTGATAAACTACACCGTCAAGGACGGCGCGATATGGGTGCCTATCGAGGAAATGATAAACCATGAAAGCGTATTTAAGTCCTGACAAAGGAGGATATTTATGTTCGGCAGAATGATACGCGGAACACTGTTCAGACAATGGAAGAAAATGCTGATGATAGCCTTCACCATAGCCCTCGGAGCTTCTCTTGCTTCGGCTATGCTCAGCGTAATGCTGGATGTGGGGGACAAGGTCAATCAGGAGCTGAAGACCTACGGCGCCAATATCAGAGTGGTGCCCAAGGCTTCCTCGGTGCTGAGCGGGCTCTACGAAATGGAGGACGATCAGACCGGCGCCTATCTCCGGGAGGATGAACTCGGCAAGATCAAGACTATCTTCTGGACCTTCAACATCGTGGACTACGCCCCCTTCGTCACCGTTGACGCAAAGCTGGATCAGGGCGACAGCGTCAAGGTGGTGGGCAGCTGGTTCGATCACCATATGGCTCTGCCTACGGGTGAAGAGCTGGACGCGGGCATCCGGAGCCTGCGGAGCTGGTGGGACATCGAAAGCGGCTCCTGGCTCAACGAGCAGGACGGCAGCGGCTCCAAAGGCGCAATGGTAGGCATCGAGCTTGCTGAGAAGCTGGGGCTCTCCGTGGGGAGCAGCATCCACGTCACCGGCAGCAAGACGGACGACACCTACACCGTCCGCGGGATATTCGATGCGGGCGGCGAAGAGAACGGACAGATATTCGTTCAGCTGAATACCGCCCAGGCTCTTGACGGCCTGGAGGGCAAGGTGGATTCCATAGACGTGAGCGCTTTGACCACTCCCGACAACGAGCTTGCCGAGCGTGCGGCGAAGGACCCCAAATCTCTGACGGTAGCTCAGTACGAGCTTTGGTACTGCACGGCCTACGCCTCGTCTATCTGCTGGCAGATACAGGAGGCCATAACCGACTGCGTGGCTTCACCGGTGCGGCAGGTAGCGGATTCCGAGGGCGAGATACTCAACAAGACCCAGCTGCTGATGATACTTATTACGATACTCAGCCTGATAGGCGCGGCGCTGGGAATATGCAACCTTGTTACGGCCAGCGTTATGGAGCGCAGCCAGGAGATAGGGCTGATGAAGGCTATCGGCGCCTATAACGGGCAGGTCTCGCTGCTGGTGCTGACGGAAGTGTTCATAACCGCCGTTTTCGGCGGAGCCGTGGGCTTCTTCGCGGGCTTCGGCTTCGCGCAGATAATCGGTCACTCGGTATTCGGTTCTGCAATAGCCCTGCGGCCTATGGTCATCCCCATAGTGGCGGTGCTGGTGTTCATCGTAACGATGATAGGCTGCATACCCGCCATAAGGATGCTGCTGGGTCTGAGGCCCACAGAAGTCCTTCACGGAAAGTAAAGGGGGCGGGATGCAATGAAGAAAAGAAGAATGTTTTTCAGAATGATAACCGCCTCGCTTATGAGAAGGCGCTCCCGTATGATCGTGGCGCTGCTTTCCATAGCGATCGGAGCTACCATTCTTTCGGGGCTCGTTTCGATCTACTATGACGTCCCGAGACAGCTGGGAGCCGAGTTCAGAAACTACGGCGCGAATATGATACTCACGGGCAGTGACGGCGGCTTTACCTACGCCGAATTCAATATAGGCAAAAGCGTCATCCCGGCGGCGGATATTGTGGGCGCGGCGCCTTACAGATACGAGAACGTCAGGATCCGCGAAAAGCCCGTGGTGGCGGCGGGGACAGATCCCGACGAAGCCAAGGCCGCCAGTCCATACTGGCTCATCGACAGCGGAGAGTGGTTCAGAAACAGCGGCGAATTGCTTATGGGCGCCAAAGTTGCCGAGAGCTTCCGACTCAAAGCGGGAGACAAGATCGAAGTCAGCTTCACCCCCGAAGATCAGCAGGAGAAGGCCGCCGACAACCAAGCCCCCGAAGACAACGTCCGGGAGTTCACCATATCCGGCATACTAAAGACCGGCGGCACCGAGGAAGAATACGTCTACATGAACATGGACGACCTTGAAGCCCTCACAGGCACCGCCGACAGGATCGACGTGGCCGAGCTGAGCGTTTCGGCGGTGTCGGATAAGCTGAAGCAGTACACCGCCGACATCAACTCCGCCGTTCCCGAGGTACACGCGAGCCTTGTAAAGAGAGTCACCGCTTCGGAGACTACGGTGCTTTCCAAATTGCAGGCGCTGGTGCTGCTGGTGACGGTAGTTGTGCTGGCGCTGACTATGATCTGCGTCGCCACCACCATGACGGCGGTGGTAGCGGAACGCCGCAAGGAGATCGGTCTGCGCAAGGCCATAGGCGCATCCGATTCCAGCATCATCAAAGAATTTATGGGCGAGAGTATGCTTCTCGGACTGTTGGGCGGGATAGCCGGCTCGGTGCTGGGCTATGTCTTCGCCCAGCAGGTGAGCATAAGAGTTTTTTCAAGCTCCATTTCCTTCCGGCCGCTGCTGGTGCCCATAACCATAACCGTTTCCATAGCCGTCACCGGGCTTTCAAGCCTTATGCCCATAAGAAGCGCCACCGAAGTTGATCCCGCGCTGGTGCTGAAAGGAGAATGACAATGAGTCTGTTAGAGCTTAAAAATGTTTACAAGATATACGGCGAGCTTCACGCTTTGAACGACGTTAACCTAAAGGTGGAGAAGGGCGAGTGGATCTCCATAATGGGGCCTTCGGGCTCCGGTAAAAGCACCATGATGAACATTATCGGCTGTATGGATAAGCCCACCAAGGGACAGGTGCTTATCGACGGCGTGGACATCTCCAAGGAAAGCTCAAAGAATCTGACGACTATCCGCCGTGACAAGATAGGGCTGATCTTCCAGCAGTTCCACCTGGTAAATTATCTGACGGCGGTGGAGAACGTGATGCTGGCGCAGTACTATCACAGCATCCCCGACGAAAAAGAAGCTCTTGAAGCCCTTGAAAGAGTCGGCCTTGCGGACAGGGCAAAGCATCTGCCCAGCCAGCTTTCCGGCGGCGAGCAGCAGAGAGTCTGCGTGGCGAGAGCGCTTATCAACTATCCCGAGATAATCCTTGCCGACGAGCCCACGGGCAACCTTGACGAAGCCAACGAGGAAACGGTGGTGGACCTTTTCCACAAGCTCCACGACGAGGGCACCACCCTTATCGTCGTGACCCACGACCCCGAAGTGGCGGAGGTAGCGCAGCGTCAGCTTGTGCTGCGAAACGGCAGGATCTCAAAGGAAGTCGTCAACGACCATTTCACGGGCAAGATAAGATTCACCGACTGACAGGAGGAACAGCTTATGAAAAAGATCATCGTTTCGGTCCTTGCCGCTCTGTGCGCAGTATCCTTTGCATCCTGCGGCAGCAAGACCTACAAGGACGGCACCTATACCGGCAAGAGCGCCGAGTTTTCCGAGGATCAGGAGGGCGGCGGCAGCGGCTACGGCGAAGTCACCCTGACGATCAAGGACGGCAAAGTCACCGAATGCAAATTCGAGACCTTCGAGCTTGACGGCACCCCCAAGGGCGAGGACTACGGCAAGGAGGGCGGCGAGATCAAGAACCGCGACTACTACAACAAGGCTCAGAAGGCCAACGCCGCCAGAGCCTACTACGCCGCGGAGCTTGTAAACAAAGGAAACACCGATGAGATCGACGCCGTAAGCGGCGCTACCATAAACTTCGACCAGTTCAAGCAGGCCGTGGCGGTGGCGCTTTCGGAGGCGGAGAAATAAAGGTGGGAGCGGCAAGGCATATTGCCGTCTGTTCCGGGGCTCTTGCGCTGCTGCTGGGAGTTCCCTTTCTCTGCTCCGACAGCTTCCGTCGGCTGATAAGCTCCGACCCGGACGCGGTGACGAGTGCTACAACGGTCCTTGACGCCCCTTCGGGGGACTATGTGGTCCTGATAAACAGCGAGCGTCACCCGAATGCGGAGAACCTTTCGGTGTGGCACGATTTCTTTGAAGGCAGGGAGATCGGCTTTATCTTTGAGGACATAGAATGCGGGACCCTTGCGGGCGATACGGGCGGCCTTGAAATGGCAAGGAGCTATCAGTCACGGCTGCCGGAAAATCAGATGAAGCTGATACCGTCCGACCCCGTACTGCTGCTGTCAAAGGCGGACAGCGGCCGCTTTGACGTGATAGTCATGTCCTCGGAGGCGGCGGAGAAGTACGGCGCGGAAAGCGCGGCAAAGAGGCCCGGCGTACAGGTCCTCAGAGTAAAAGGAGCGCAGGATGAGAAGGCTTAATTCCGCCGTTACGGTGCTTATCGCTGCGCTTTTTGCGGTACACGCGGCCCTGGGAGGCTTTCA
Source organism: Ruminococcaceae bacterium FB2012 (assembly GCA_900104495.1). Taxonomy (GTDB): domain Bacteria; phylum Bacillota; class Clostridia; order Oscillospirales; family Ruminococcaceae; genus FB2012. The sequence continues at coordinate 527,092 of FMXS01000003.1, forward strand.
GCTCATGGGAGTTCTCGGCAGCAGCCCCGTGAGGAAGGCCTTAGCCTGGATAATGCTGGGCCTTGTAGGCGTGCATATGCTGATAAGCATAAAGCTCACCGCCGATACCTTTATCGCCCTGCGCCGTTCGGGAGCCTGCTATTTCCGGGAGAACAAGCTGTTCTGGATAAGGCGGATAAGCGGCATCGCGCTGATGTTCTTCATCCTTTCCCACCTGCTGATATTCTTCCGAAACGGCGAGCCGGTAAGGCTGGGATTCTTCGGAACGGCTCAGCTGATAACGCAGATACTTCTCGGCGCGACGCTGGCTCTCCACATACTCACGGACCTGCGCCCGCTGATGATCTCCCTCGGGCTGAAAAGCTGCAAGGAGCTTATGCTGGACGGGCTGTTCATCACTTCGGTGATACTGCTGTTCTCGGGGGCAGGCTTTGCCGTGTACTTTATCAGATGGCTGTAAGGGGGTGGCAGGACTGTGATAAACATAATCGGCGCAGGACTTGCGGGACTTTCGGCGGCCCTGGAGCTGGCTGAAAGAGGCATCCCCTGCCGGCTGGTATCCGTCCAGCGCTCGGAGCGGGCGCAGTCGGTGCTGGCAGAGGGGGGCATAAACGCTGCCCTCGACACCATGAACGAGCACGACTCCCCGGAGGAGCATTTTGCCGACACAATGCGCGGCGGATGCTTCCTCGCCGACCCCAACGCCGTGGCGGGGCTGACATACGGCGCTCCGGGAGTGCTTCGGCGTTTGCAGGCTCTCGGTGTCCCCTTCGGACTGAACGAAAAAGGCATCCTGCTGCGGAACTTCGGCGGTCAGAAAAAGAAGCGCACCGCCTACGCCAAAAGCAGCACCGGCAAGATACTGATGTCCGCGCTTATCGACGAGGTGCGGAAATACGAAAGCAGGGGGCTTGTAAACAGAGCCCCTCACCACGAGCTTATACGGCTCATCATCAGAGAGGGCAGATGCCAAGGCGCTTACGTCCGGGACTGCTATACCGGGCTGTGCGCGGAGTTCCCGGGAGAAGTGATACTCGCCTGCGGCGGACTGAACGGCCTGTTCCCCTCCCGGACCACGGGCACCACGCAGAACACCGCCGATGCCGCCGCGGAACTGTTCTCCCGGGGCGTACACTTCGGCAATTTAGAGATGATACAGTATCACCCCACCACCGTGGGCATCCCGGGCAAGCGCCTGCTGATAACCGAAGCCGCCCGGGGGGAGGGCGGCAGGCTGTGGATAAAACGAAAAGGCTCCCCCTGGTACTTTATGGAAGAAAAATATCCCGAGCTGGGGAACCTTATGCCCCGGGACGTTGTGGCGCGGGAGATGTTCTTCGTCCGGCGGCGTGAGGACACCGAGGGCGAGGTAATGCTGGATATGACCGCTCTCCCCGACGAGGTGTGGAAGACCCGCCTCTCCGACCTGCGGGAGAATATCGCATCTCAGCTGGGCATTGACCTCCGCCGTGAGCCTGCGGCGGTACGCGAGGGCATACACTATTTTATGGGCGGCATCGACACCGACGAAAAGCACCGCACCAACATCCCCGGGCTGTTCGCGGCAGGAGAATGCTGCTGCCTCTATCACGGGGCCAACCGTCTCGGCGGCAATTCAATGCTGGGGGCGATCTACGGCGGGCATACCGCCGCCGTAACTGCGGCGGAGAGTTATGTCCCCGCAGGCAGTGAAGAAATCCGCTTCTCCCCGCCCGATGAAGAGATAATAGAAGCCCGTCCCGAATTCAATGAAGCGCTGGCGGAGATACTTTCCGAAGGCCTCGGGATAGTCCGCAGCGAAAAGGAGCTTGACGGGGCGATAAGAAAAGCCCGGGCTCTTGAAGCAAAGTGTCCGCGGGAGAAAAACAGGCTTGCTCTCGGTCTTGCGATGCTGATGTCCGCAAAGGAGCGCCGCGAAAGCAGAGGGGCCCATTACCGTGAGGACTTCCCCGACACCGACGAGAGCCTCCGCAGGCAGACGGTGACCGTCTCGGAAAACGGCGAACCGAAGATCGGGTTCAGACCTATCCCCGAAAGGAGAGGGCAGGATGCAGTTCATTCTTGAAATAGAGCGGCGCCGCAGTGCCGCCGACAAGCCTTACACCCTCACCGCCGTATACGAAGGGGACGGCTCCGCCACCGTGGCCCTTGCGCTCACGGAGCTCAACGCCGACAGTTCCCGCCGGGATATAAACGGCGCCCCTTTCGAGCCCATACGCTGGGAGTGCAGCTGCCTTCAAAAGAAATGCGGGGCCTGCGCTATGGTCATAAGCGGACGCCCAATGCTTGCCTGCGACGCCAAACTTGAAGCGGTGGCAAAGCGCGGAAAAATAACCGTCGCTCCGCTGAAAAAGTTCCCCCCGGTGGCTGACCTTATCGTTGACCGTGAGCCCGTATTCAAGGCTCTTGCCGAGGCAAGGCTCTGGCTTGAAAACAGCGGGAGCGTCCCGGCGGAGAATACGGATATTGCCTTTGAGGCCTCCCGATGCCTGCAATGCGGCTGCTGTCTGGAGGTCTGCCCCAACTTCTGGGCGGGGGGAGATTTCTTCGGGATGTCGGCGGCGGTGCCCATGACCCGTCTGCTGGCGGCGGCGGACTCTGCCGAGCGCGGAGAGCTTTCCGCGCAGTACAGAAAGCACGTCTACAACGGCTGCGGAAAGTCCCTTGCCTGCCGTAACATCTGCCCCGCCGGGATAGATGCCGACAGGCTGCTGGCAAATTCCAACGCTGCCGCCCTTTGGAAACGCCGCTTCGGGAGCGGTAAAAAGTGAAGGCGCTCCTGGCGGTGCTGACGGCGGCCCTTCTCCTGCTGACGGGCTGCTCCCCGACGCAGACCTACGAACTGCGGGATGACCTGAGCATATACTTCGTCAACGCAGACGAGGTCATCCTGAACATACGCCGCGCTCTGCGGGAGCGCTGGAAGCGGATATATGTCGAATACCGCGCCCACGGGGACAACATGGACGATATACAGACTCTTGCATCGGAGCTTATGGAATACGCCCTTGACGAGACCGGCGACCCCGCCGAAGGGGATTATCTCCGGCATCAGTACGGCGGCTATGACCTGAACTACGGCTACACCTCCGACAGCGGCGGGTACGAATACTTCCTTGAATTCACTCCCGTATACTACACCACTTCCAAGCAGGAAAAGACAGTTGACGAGGCTGTCAGAGAGGCCGTAAAGGACATAAGCGGCAGCGAGTATCAGCGGGTCCGGGCGGTGTACGAATATCTGAAAGAAAACGTCACCTACGACAAGGCCGCCGCCAAAAGCGGGACGAACACCCTCAAAGCCACCGCCTACGCGGCGCTGATACAGCACCGCGCCGTCTGCCAGGGCTATGCCGTGACGGCCTACCGTCTGCTGCGGGAATGCGGGATAGCGGCGCGGGTGGTCACAGGCACCGTCACACATGAGGACGGCAGCGAGGAATACCACGCCTGGAACCTTGTGGGGATAGACGGCAGGTTTTACGAGCTGGACGTGACCTGGGACGCTCAGCGGGGGGACGAGTCCTGCTTTCTCAAAAGCGCCGCCGACCTCCCCGACCGCAAAAAGGATGAAAAATATCTCACCGACGGCTTCAAAGAAAAATATCCGCCGGCGGAGGAAAATTATGAAATTTGAAAAAAACGGAGGAAACACCTATGAAAAAGCTGACAACTGTTTTCGGGATAATACTCACGGCGCTTTCCGCACTGATTACGGCGGGCGTTAAGACCGTCTTCTGCGCCTGCGACCACAAGTCCGAGTCGGGAATGTGGATGAGCTGCCACTGGGCGGAGCAGGCGTTGTTCGCTATCGGCATCACTCTCTGCTGCGCCTCTTTGATGACCGTTATCATCCGCAGCGGAAAGGTCAGAGCGGGGCTTGCTTTAGGAATGATACCGGCTGCCGTCTCCGCGATGCTGATACCCAATGTCTTGATAAACCTCTGTATGAAAACGGATATGCGCTGCCATACGGTGATGCGCCCTGCGGTGATGCTCATCTGCGGAGCGATAGCCGTCTGCGCGGGGATAACGGCTTTTTCGGGTCTGAAGTCAAAGGAGAAAGCGTAAATGTTCAGAAGTCTTCCTTTTAAAAATCTGCGGGGCAAGCCTCTGCGGACTGCCGTTCTCGTTACGCTGACTGCCCTGCTGGCGCTGACGTTCCTGGCGGGAACGCTTACCGTCAGCAGTCTGCGCTCGGGGCTGGCCTCTCTTGAAAACCGCCTCGGCGCGGAGATAATAGTCGTCCCCTATGAAGCCACCACAAAAAAGAGCTTCGAGAACATCGTCCTCCAGGGCAGCACGGGCTATTTCTATATGGACAAACAGCTTGCGGATAAGGTTTGCTCCGCCGAAGGCATCGGACAATGCTCCTCACAGTTCTATCTTGCCTCCACCAGCGCAGGATGCTGTTCCATACCCGTTCAGATCATCGGCTTTGACCCCGACACGGATTTCACGGTCCAGCCCTGGATAAGGCGCAGCTTTGACGAGCCCCTGGGCGACGGGGATATAGTCGTCGGCAACGACCTCAACGCCTTTGTGGGCGACTCTCTGCAATTCTACGGGGTAGAATGCCGCGTGGCGGCAAAGCTGGACAAGACCGGCACCAGCTTCGACACCACGGTCTTTGCCAATATGGACACGGTTAAGCGGATGACTCGGGCTTCTTTGGACAAGGGGCTCAACAGCTTCAAAAACATTGATCCCGAGAAGGTGGTCTCCTGCATCCTCATCAACACCTCCGACGAGCGGTCGGCGGACGAAGTACTCAACGATATAAACATCCACAACAAAAAAGTCAAGGCAGTCCGCACCAAGGAGATGATCTCCGGCGTTTCGGACAGCCTCGGCGGAGTTTCGCGGATAGTCGGGATACTTATCGCGGCGGTGTGGCTGCTGGGCGGCGTGATACTCCTGCTGGCCTTCACTATGAGCGTGAACGAGCGGAAGAAGGAATTTGCGGTGCTGCGGGTCATCGGGGCCTCCCGGGGAAAGCTGGCCCGGACGGTAATGGCCGAGTCTTTGGCCGTGGGTGTTCTCGGAAGTCTTATCGGCATCGGTCTCGGGCTGCTGATAATGCTGCCCTTTGCCGGCGCGATAGAGGAACTGCTGGCTATGCCTTATCTGCTCCCGGATGCGGGAAAGATCGCCGTCCTGGCGGCGGGAGCGGCAGGGGCTTCAATACTCACCGGCGTTCTCGCCGCGGCGGTATCGGCATACAGGATAAGCAGAATGGACACCGGCGTGATACTGAGAGGTGATAACTGATGATTCTCAAAGGAGAAGGCATAACCAAGGAATTCATACGCGAGAGCAGAGGCTCCAACCGTTTCACCGCCGTGTCCGACACCGACATCATCCTTGAAGCGGGAAAGCTCACCGTTCTGAACGGGCGCTCGGGCAGCGGAAAGACCACGCTTCTCAATATGCTCTGCGGACTGCTCCCGCCCACAAGGGGCAAGGTCCTGCTGGACAGCGAGGATATCTATTCCCTGGATGACAAACGGCTCTCCATGCTCCGCAATCAGCGCTTCGGCATCATCCCCCAGGGACAGACGGCGATACACAGCCTGACGGTAAAGGAGAACATCCTGCTGCCCTGCACCCTTTACGGCTCCCCGGACAGCTCCGACGAGGCCCGCGCCAAGGAGCTTATGGAGCGGCTGGACATCGCGGGACTGTCGGAGATACGCCCCGCGAAGCTTTCCGGCGGAGAGCTTCGCCGTATGTCAATCGCCCGCGCTCTGATACGCCGTCCCGAAGTCATCTTCGCAGACGAGCCCACCGGCGACCTCGATGACGAAAACACCGCTGCGGTATTCGGTTTCCTGCAAAACGCCGCAAAAGAAGGCGCGGCGGTGCTTGTGGTGACCCACGAAAGCCTCGCCGCCGACTACGCCGACAGCGTGCTTGCAATGACCGCGGGAAAGCTGAAAGAATAATAAGAAAAGCAAAAAAGCGCCCGCACTTTTGCACGGGCGCTTTATACCACACCGAACAGGACAACAACTGAAAAAAACGGGGATTTTTCAAAAAAAGTGAAAAAATTTTATTCGTTTCCGAATCATGCATGAAAATCGGAGGCCCGTTTAGCTTATTCTTTCAAAACCTTCCCGCGTTCCGTCGAATTATGAATAATTTCCCGGCATCCGCGCAAACTATTCCCAACGAAACCAAACGGAGGTAAAAACATGAAAGCAACAGGAATAGTCCGCCGCATCGACGACCTCGGGCGCGTGGTCATACCCAAGGAGATACGCCGGACCATGAGGATCCGCGAGGGCGACCCCCTCGAAATATACACCAGCAGTGACGGGGAGGTCGTGTTCAGAAAGTTTTCGCCGGTGGGTGAGCTGGATTCGGGAACGTCCCAGGCGGCGGAGGTCATTGCCAAGCTGGCGGGACAGGCGGCTATCGTCTTTGACCGCGACCATGTGGTGGCGGTGTCGGGTGCGAGAAAGACCGAATACGCCGAAAGGCGCATCTCTCCGGCGCTGGAGGAGCTGATCGAGCAGCGGAAAAGCTATGCCTATGACCGTCCCGGGACTCCCCGGCTCTTTCCCATCGAAGGGCTGGACAAGCCCGCTTTGGCGGCGGTGCCGATAATCTCCGCCGGAGATGTCATCGGTGCGGTGGCGCTCATCAGTGCGGCAGGCGAGCCGAAAGCCGACGAAAAAAATCTTATGCTTGCTAAGGCGGCGGCTATGTTCCTCGGAAAGCAGATCGAGAACTGAGGTCCGTGACTTCCCGCCCCTTTTTAAGAAACTCCCATTTCGTTTCTGTGCTGCTATAATTTCCTCGCCGTCTGACTGCGAATCGGAAAGGACACAGAAATGCATTTTCTGCCGAATATTTTAAAAAAAACGCCCCTCTGTACGCCGATAACGGCGCCCGGAGGGGCAGCTTCATATCTTAGGTTTTATTCCTCGGGATTCTCGTTGGTGGAGACTGTGATGTTCGGTCCTTCCGAAGTCTCGGCAGCCTTTTTGGCCTCAGCCCTGTCACGGGCGGCCTTCAGGGTCTGCTTGATGTTTGCAAGTATCTCCTTGGTGAAGGGCAGCTTCTCGGAATCGGGATTGATAAGGAAGCCGTTCACCGTGGGGGTCTGCTCCGTCAGACTGGCAAGGTCAGCGAATCTCATCGCAAAGCCTTGATAGGGCTGATCGGTCTTGAAATCCTTGAGCAGTTCTCTGTCGGTGTAGGCCGGGAAAAACGTTCCTCTTTCGGGATTGGAGATCAGCAGGAACCTGGCCGTGGGCTTATCCTCAAAGGTTACCCTCTTGTCCTTTCCCTCCACAAGCTCTGTTTTCTTGTCCAGGATCGCAGGTACGAAAAATGTGGCTCTCAGCGCCAGCTGGATCACCTTGTTCTGAGTCTCGGGCGTGAAGTCCGCTCTCATATCCTTGATAGCCTGGATCAGCGCAGAGTTGTCGATATTTGCAGCTTCGCCCTTCTGCATAGTGAGATTGATATTGTTTGCCATGGTTATTTCTCCTTTATATTTGATTTATGATTATAGACTATTCTTTATCCGCGTTTTTAGCCGCCGACCTTGCGTCCTCTTTTTCAAGGTCCACATCTATCAGAAAACTGGGACGGTGCTTTGTTTCAAGATATATCTTCCCGATATACTCGCCTATGACGCCGATAGCTAAAAGCTGCAAGCCGCCCAGCGCCCATACCGAAACGACAGTGGTCGTCCAGCCTGGTACGGTTTTATCCATACACCAAAGCACGAAAAAGTAGATCAGCATGATAAGCGAGATCAGGAAAACTATCAGTCCCAGGGAGGTTATCAGTCTGATAGGCTTCACCGAAAGCGAGGTTATCCCCTCTATGGCAAAGGACAGCATCTTTTTCAGCGGATACTTGGATTCCCCTGCCTGGCGCTCGTTTCTGACGTAGCTTACCGTATCGCTCTTGAAGCCCAGCATGGGGACCAGTCCCCGCAGGAACAGGTTGACCTCGCTGAAATGCTCCAGCGCCTCCACCGCACGGCGGCTCATAAGCCGATAGTCAGCGTGGTCGTAGACTATATCCACTCCCAGCTTCGCCAGAAGTTTGTAATAGGTCCGGGCTGTCCAGCGCTTGAATCGGGTGTCCTTTTCCCGTGAGGATCTTACCCCGTAGACGATGTCGCAGCCCTCGGCCCGCTTGTCGAGGAAGCCGTCCACGGCGTTGATGTCGTCCTGAAGGTCCGCGTCCATGGAAACGATGATGTCCGCATACTCCTTGGCGGTCATCATTCCCGCCAGCAGCGCGTTCTGATGTCCGCGGTTCCGCGAGAGCTTGATGCCGGTGAACATCGGCACCGACTTATGAAGCTTTTCGATCAGCTCCCAGGTCTTATCCTTTGAGCCGTCGTCCACGAACAGCACCTTGCTGTCCGGCGCGATGCGCTCGTCCTTGATAAGCGTATCCATTTTTTCTATCAGAGCCCTTGCCGTCAGCGGGAGCATTTCCTCCTCGTTATAGCAAGGGATCACAAACCATAGCGTCTCCATTTTTTTCACCTTTTTGTCTGAGATTTATATTAGTCTTATCCCGAACAGTCGTTCCGCGTTCTCCCGCGCCAGCGTGATAAGCTTTTCCGCTTCTGTTCCCTTTATCTCCGCTCCGCATTCCGCGGTATAGCGGATCATATAGCTGTCGCATACTTCCCCGCGGTGCGGCTCCGGCGCCATGTACGGACAGTCCGTCTCAAACAGGAACCTGTCCTCCGGCACATAGGCAAACGCCTTTTTCACGCGCTTTGAGTTCCTGAAGGTCAGCACTCCGCCGAAGCCGAGGTAAAGCCCCATTTCCACAAGCTCCCTCGCCGTTTCCGCGGACCCCGAAAAGCAGTGTACCACGCCCTTCGGCCTGTATTCGCGCATGATCTGCATAAAATCTTCCGTCGCGTCACGGCAGTGGAAGATCAGCGGGAGCCCGTGTCGGTCCGCCAGCTCTATCTGCATCCGCAGGAGCTTTATCTGCACATCCCGGTCATAGCCTTCATAGTGATAGTCGAGGCCGACCTCTCCCACCGCACGGATCTTATCCGACTTGGTGAGCATTTCTTCCAGCGCTGCCTCCGGGTCCTCCGGCAGACTGCCGGCATATTCCGGGTGGAATCCGACGCTTGTATAGAAGTTAGGATACCTCCCCGCGTACTCGATTCCGAAGCGCATCGACTCCTCGTCCGTGGCGGCGTGTATCACCCCGCAGACCGGCGAACCCTCCGCAAGCATCCTGTTCAGCAGTTCATCCCGCCGCCCGTCAAACTCGGGGCTGTTATAGTGTGTATGGGAATCAAATATCCCGTTCATCACATCGCCCCCCGACAGCATACTCATATCATTATACCATACTCCCCTTATTTTGTAAACCCCTTTTTTTATTCACGCTGCGCGCTTTTTTTAGTTCACGCTGCGCGCTTTTTTTAGTTCACGCTGCGCGCCCTTTGGGCGCTTGGGTTTGTTTCGTGATGTGATGTTAGTGCCGCGTCGCGGACGGCTTGGCGTTATGTAACGTGGGGCTCTCGCATTCTTGACACGTTGGTTCATTTGATGCTTAACAACGTTGGTTTGTTTGATTCTTAACTGCGTTGATTCGTTTGATTCTTAACTGCGTTGGTTCGTTGGCGGGTTTACGGCTTTGTTCGGCCCCGCCGCATCACTATTTTGTTTCATGCACTCCGCTGCTTGCGGCGGAATCGCGCCGTCCGCGCTCGGACCAGGGGCACGCCCCTGCCCGCCATTAGGACCTGCTTCCGATTACCTCGTTCATAAAGCCATAGATGTCTATGCAATCGTCTTTGTCAAGAAACCATACGATCAGACGCGCTCCCATAGCGTTGAATACGATGAAGTTCAGTCCCGTCCGGCTCCCGAAGGGCGTCACTACCATGGTCACCGACTTCACCGCCTCCACCGGCAGATAGACCTTCCTGTCCGAGACCATCCCCTTGATGCAGACGATGTCCTTCCCGCTGACGCTCAGATGGCTCCGCCCGAAATAGCCCGGTATCGCTACCCCCGCCAGCAGTCCTATGACCATGACGAATATCAGCAAAGCCACCGTGCTGACACCGTCACCGAAGACCACCCTCGTCGCCGTCAGGAAAAGCCTCAGAAGTGCAACTCCCCCAACGGCCCAGTACAAAGTCTTCATCGCCGCCTTCGATGCCGAATAGTTCCGCACTCCGTTTACTTCACTTATCATTTATCCATCAGCCTTTTGAGAAACTCTTTTACTTCGCTCTCGTCCGCGAAGCTCACCTTCATGGTCACTTTCCCGCCGGAGCCCTGCTTGAATCTTGCGTCCACGCCGAAGGTCTCCCGCATCGAGAGCCTGTATTCCTCCAGGACTTTCTCCCGGCCGTTCATCAGCTTTGCCTTTTTCGCCGGAGCAGTATCATCCGTCCCTTGACCCCGGCCCGCGGACTGCGCCAGCTTTTCCAGCTCGCGCACGGTCAGCTCGCGCTCTTTTGTGAGCTTCAAAAGACCGAGCTGTCCTTCCCTGTCACGGACCCCGAGGAGCGCCTTTGCGTGGCCTGCCGTGATGACGCCCTGTTCCAGCGCCTCCAGGCATTCCGGCTCCAGGTCAAGCAGTCTCAGCGAGTTGGCTATCGCCGAACGGCTTTTTCCCACCGCCGCCGCGATGCGGTCCTGGGTCATGCCGAAGGCGGTCTTCAGACGCTTGAAGGCCCTCGCCTCTTCAACGGGGTCCAGGTCCTCTCTCTGAAGATTTTCGATAAGCGCCACCTGCGCCGCCTGGGAGCTTGTCAGCTCCTTTACGATAACGGGGACCTCCGACAGTCCCGCCATTCTCGCCGCCCGCCAGCGTCTTTCGCCGGCTACGATAGTATATCTCCCCGCTGCCTCCGCAGGACGCACCAGAAGCGGCTGCAAAACGCCTACCTGCGCGATGTTGTCCGCCAATTCGGAAAGGCTTTCCTCGTCGAATTTCTTTCTCGGCTGTTCCCTGTCCGGCTCTATCAGCGAGATCCTCATGCTCAGAAGCCTTCCCTCGCCCGACCCGCTCTCCGACGCAGATGCCGCGCCTCCGGCTTTTTCCTCATCGTCCGCCATTACTGCCTCGGTGATCTCGTTGTCTCCGAACAGAGAATCCAGTCCCCTTTTCATTCTTTCCTTATCCTTCTTAGCCATTATACATTTTCCTCCTTGTAAGTCTTTTTCCCTTTCATACGTTCACTTTATATTCAGACGCAGATACCTTTTCTTTCCTTCTGTGTCATATACTTCATATCCCAGCCGCTTATACAGCTTCTCCGCCGAAGAGTTGCTTTCCCATACGCAGAGCCGCATTTCGTTAAAGCCCTTTTCCAGCGCGAGAGTTTCCAAAGCCTTTAAGGCCGCCGTTCCGTAACCGAGATCACGTCTGCCTTCAAGGATGTAGATATACACCGTGTAGGCAAACTTCCGCGCTTCCTCGCTGACGAACTTGTACCATATATATCCCACGGTCTCACCGCTTGCTCCGTCCTCTATCACCCGGAGGATGTTTTCCTCGCCGTTGTTCCGAAGGGCGGTCAGACGCTCCCGAGATACCGCAAGGCTCTCCCCTTCCGATGCTTCACCGTTCTCGGTCAGCATCCTTGCGTAGTGCTTTGTGAAAGCCTCCATGGAGCTTTTGTCCGTTTCGGCGTCCGTATCGGAAAACCTTACGGTCCTTGCTCCGTCATTATTCAATATGCTCCAATCCGGCTTCTTTATCCGCACAAAGACCTTTCCGCCGTCCTCGCCGACGATGCGCCCGCCGTTTTTCTCCATTATCCTCACCGACGCAGCGTTGCCCTTGTCCGCACGGAGATAGAATTCATCCTCGGGGACGATGTTCTCCGCATACTCCAGCACCAGCCTCAGAGCCTCGGTGCCGAAGCCCTTCCCGCGGTACTGCGGAGCTATCCAATAGCCGATATGCCCCGACCCGTGCCGGAGCGCTTCGGTCAGATAATGCCTCACCTTCGCCTGTCCGATAAGCTCAAAGTCCTTCCAGATGAACAGCGTGGTCTCCGGCACATAGCCCTCCGGCAGACCGATGCCGTCCGCGGCTTCAAGCATTTCGTAAAGCGCGGAAAAGAAATTCTCCTTTTCCACGTTGTACCAGGGATTGATATATCCGTTCTCGTCGGCGGGAATGGACTTTACCAGCCTCCACTCCGCTTCTATATCGTCAAAATTTGCTTCTCTTATGTGTATCATCCCGGTCTCCTTTCCTGCTGATACCTCAGCTTATCAAAGGTTCGTCCTGTATATCCTCACGCTTATGGGCGGGCAGTTCGGTCTGTTCACGAACTCGCTGACGATCACCGCAAACTCCCCCACCGGCAGGCCGGAAATAAACTTCAGGATAGCGTCTTTCTCCTCGAAGCCCGTTTCCCTGCCGTAGTAAATGGAAAGGCTCATCACCCCGCCGAATTTCAGCAGCTTGAGACATTTCTCCAAAGCCGTTATGCTGCTTTCCGTCTGAGTGTGCTTGTTGTGGTCTCCTCCGGGGAGCCAGCCGAAGTTGAATACCACCGCCGAAACGGTGCCCTCTTCCGCGTATTTATCCACGTTCTCGTGACTGTCGAGGTATACCTCGCACCTGTCGTTATAACCGCTCTCCGCGATAAGCGCTTTTGTGCTTTCCACGGCCTCCGGCTGGATGTCCAGCGCCGCCACACGGCCGCTTTCGCCCACCAGCCCGCACAGGAACGCGGTATCCTTCCCGCGCCCCGCCGTACAGTCGATGCAAATATCTCCCTCGCGGACATTCAGCGCCAAAAACTCATGCGCCAGATGCACCGCTCCAAACGTACTCGGCATAACTCTCTCCTTTTTGATCCGCGCTGTATACCGTATCGTATTTACAGCTTTATCCAATAGATCTTCCCGCTCGTAAGATCAACGATCTCCGCAAATTCTCCCAAAGGCTCAAATGTTCCGTCCTCCGTCAATTCCACCCGCAGAACAGCCGTGCCGCCCTCCGGTGCCTTGAAAGATGACTCACAGCCTGCTCCCTCAGTCCTGCTTATCATCAAGGTTCGGCCGTCTGGGCCCTTTGCCGTCACATCATTGTTTCTGTCCACAAATACTTCGTTCCCGCGGATATTTCTGAACACGGGCGACGCGCTGTCCGCAGACTTTTCCGTCCACGGGAATTTCTTTGCTCCCTTTCCGTCAAACAGCAGCATCGTATTCTTTTCCGCACCGAAGGATATTATATTTGATATCTGTCCCATTCAAAACTTTTTTAACCTCTTTCATAACAATACTCCTTTTTTTAGTTCACGCTGCGCGTTTTTTAGTTCACGCTGCGCGCCCTTTGGGCGCTCGGGTTTGTTTCGTGCTGTGACCGTGACACCGCGTCGCTTACGGCTTTTCGTTATGTAACTTGGGCTCTCGCATTCTTGACACGTTAGTTCGTTTGATTCTTAGCGACGTTGGTGCGTTTGATTTTTAACAATTTTGACTTGTTTAATTCTTAACTGCTTTTGTTCGTTTGATTTTTAACAACGTTGGCTTGTTTGATTCTTAACTGCGTTAGTTCGTTTGATTTTTAACAACGTTGGTTCGTTTGGTTCTTAACTGCGTTTGTTTGTGGGTTTTCCGCTTTTGTTCGACCCCGCCGCATCACAAATTTTCCTTCCGCACTATGTTACTTGCGGCGGAATTGCGCCGTCCGCGCTAGGACCACGCCCCTGCCGCCGTCCGCGGTAGGACTCTCTCTCCGAACTCCTTTTTCTTCGGCATTACGGGCTCCTCCTCCGCTATGCCCACCGGCAGAAAGCAAACTATCTCGTATCCCTCCGGGACTTCCAGTATCTTTGCCATTTTCCCGGCGATGTCATCATCGTCCGTGATGTGCCCCTCATACCAGCAGCTCCGGTATCCCAGCGCTTCGATCGCAAGGAGCATATTCTCGATTGCCGCCGCGTAGTCCTGCACTGCGAAGCATTTGTCACGGTAGGCGGTCTCCCGATTTGTCAGCACACATATTGCCGCCGGAGCCGTCTCCGCCACGGGAGGGTCGATCACCGCTTTCAGACGCGCCAGTATTTCACTGTCATCCACCGCGATAAGGCTCACCGTCTGTTTGTTGCACCCCGAAGGAGCATCCAGCCCCGCCTGCATGATCTTCCGAAGATCATCCCTCGGCACCGCCCTTGACTTGTATTTCCCGCGGTAGCTTCTCCTTCTGCTTATGGCTTCAAGAATCTCGCTGCCGCGGTTTCCGTTCTCCGCATCCTCACCGCTCAGCACTTTGATCGCCCGACGGTATTTCTCCGCGCGGTCAATGTCCCCCTGAGTCACCGTCTCCAGCCTTGTCATATCGCTGTTGTGCCGCAGATCAGCCACCTTCACCGCCCTTGCGCCGGGATCGGTCTTTATCCTTTCGATGTAGTCCTCGTAGCTCTCCCCGTCTTTGTGGGTGAGAAGCTCCACGATCCTCACGACCTTCTCGGGGAAGCCCAGCTCCCGCAGACCGTCCGCCGTCATATCCGTGTCCTCGATAATGTCGTGGAGAAGGGCCGCCGCTGTCGTTACCTCGTCCTTCATCTGCTCCGCCAGATGGAACGGATGAAACACATAAGGCAGACCGCTCTTGTCCCTTTGGTCCTTGTGGGCTTCAAACATCACCTTTATCGCCTTGTTGACCATAGCAGAATAGATCATTCCGACACTCCCTATAATTCAATATAGTAGGGACAGATATTTTCATACTGCCCGTCCTTCATCCGAAAGCCCCCGGGTATCACTCCCAGCTGTCTGAAACCTATCCGCTCGTAAAGATGCCTTGCGTGGATGTTCGTTTCCACCACCGCGTTGAACTGCAATATGCGGAAACCCAGCTTCTTTGCGGTCTTTATGCAGTCCAGCACAAGAGCTTCTCCGATGTGCCGTCCCCGGCAGGAGGACGCGACCGCATAGCTGGCATTGCAGATATGCCCGCATCTCCCCACGTTGTTCGGATGAAGGATATACAGCCCCGTGATCTCGCCGCTTTCATCCTCTGCCACTCCGCAGCAGCTCTGCGAAGCAAAGAATCCCGCCCCCGAGGACAGGTCCAGCGGCTCCTCCTGGGGGAAAGCTGTACCTTCGTTAACTATTTCGTTCCATATCTCAGTCATTCTCCCGAGATCTTTTTCTTCGTATTTTCTGATCTTCATAAGTCTTTATTTCTTTCCTTTTAAGATAAATTCTATCAGCTCTTCGGCATCCTCGAAGCCGTCATAGTCTCCGACTATCCCCTCGCGGTGATAAACGACTCCCGCCGATTCGTTCCGTTCAAGGCAATCAAGCAAGGCCTCCTCGCCGTACCTTTTTATAAACAGCGTGAAAGCATACGGCTTTACCTTTCCCAGCAGACCCTTCCTGCAATCCTCTCCGCATTCATAGCAGTAGCCGATGCCCTTTTCAACGGAGCATTTACGGTTGACACACCATTCCTTATCGGGACATTCTCCCGAATTGCATCCCGAGCATTTTACGTTCTCGCTGCACAAACAGCAGGCCAGTCCGCACCGCGCTATTCCCAGTTCTCTTTTCATTTTACGTCACCGTACCTTTTTTTACCCGAGTATCTCCATTTGATCCCACAGCGTTTTCTCCGACACGGACAGCTTTTCCGCCATAAGATAAAAACTCGAACCCGTCCTGTCCGAAACAGGCTCGTCCTCTCTCCAGACCGTGTCACATTCGTCACAGTATCGGATGATCTGACTGTCGGAGCAACCGCTGATATCCGCCTTTAGTCTGGCTTTTATTATCCTGCCTTGTTCGCAGTAGGGACAGATGACCATTGCATATTCCTCCAATAAGGTCAGAACCGTTGCTATAACAAAATGTGATATACAGTTAAGTGTTTTCGGATTTTATGACCCGGCACTCCCCTGCTTTCTCAAAGCCCAGCTTCCGCGCCAGCCCTTGGGACGCGGTATTCTGCTCATCGCAGGCCCAAACAGGCTTTCTCCCGGAGGCGACGACGCCCTTCAGAGTCATCACCGCAGCCGCAAATGCCAGTCCTTTGCCGTGGTGAGCGGGCGATGCCTCCACACCGATATCGGCTTCCCTGCCGTCCGATGCGGCGACGAATGCCCAGGCCGCAGGCTCCTTGCCGCACATTATGCAGAAGCCCGACCCGCTCCGGGAAAATTCCCCGGCATCCGACCAAAACAGCTTCGGCACTACCCGGCCCTCAAGCCGACCGAAAAGCTCCGAGCCGATCTCACGGGCGGTATAGCCCTCGCAAAGCGGAGCCTCACGGCTCCCGCCGCGATGCTCAAAAAACAGCCGCCTCCCGACGGAGGCTCCCCGCTTTTCAAAATATCCACTTACTTCGGCGTCCTCGGTGAACAGCACGAGACGGCGTCTGCCGTCCGTCCGAAGGCGGACGATCTCGTTCAGAAATTCTTCGCCGCACTCGCCCAAGATCCGGGCGAACCCGCAGCGATGCCAGACCAGTGCCGCCCTTCCGTCGGAAAAAATATCTCCCGACTGCAAGCCCTCCGTCACCGCCCGGACATAGACCCCGCCGAAACGGACACCCTCCGCAAGGGGTCCGAATTTCAAAAGTTCCGCGTTACTTATCTGCTTCATTTTCTTCAATTATCCTCACGCCAAACTCAAAGGCAAGCAGCGCGATGCGGCATTTGTCGTTGAGCTTTACATCGCCGAAAATGCTTCGCGGGTCCCAGTTTTCACCGCTCAGATCATCCCCCGCGTAAAGAAACTGGAAGAATTCCGTCCCGCGGAAATCGTTCACCGCCTGCATTCCCGCACATTCCATTTCCACACAGACCGCGCCCTGCGCACGCCTTTTTTCCACCTTGCTCCGGGTCTCGCGGTAGATCGCATCGGTGGTCCAGGTGGTGCCGGTGACGTATTTTATCCCGCATTCTTCCAGCAGTTCACAGAAAAGCTCCCGGTATTTTTTGTTGACTTCGATCGTATCGGAAGGCGGCGCGTAGTGATAGCTGCACCCCTCGTCCCTTATAGCCGCCGTCGGGATAATGATCCCGCAGTCCTCAATACCGCTGTCAAGCACTCCGCAGTTTCCGAACAGAATGAGCCGCTTGCTGCCGTAGGCGATAAGCTCCTCGTATTCACCGACGGCCATGGGCTCACCTACAAAAGCCTGATAGAAAGCAAACCTCCTGCCCTTGTAGACCACCTCGTAAACCGGCTTCGCCGCTATCGCAGAGTGAAGTTCGACGATCAGCTTAGGTTCAAACATTTCAAGCACACTCTCAAACAGCTGCCTTGAAAAACAGGCCACCGTCACCTCGGGAAAATAATCTATCTTTTGTATCAGCATCTGCGGGTCGATGACCGCACTTTTATCCTTGTCAAATTCTTCAAGCAGCATACTCTCACCCCGTAAAATGTTCCACGTGGAACATTATTTTTTCTTGGCGATCTCCTTTGCAAGGTCCTCGTATGCCTTGGAGCCCTTGGATTTCGCATCGTAGTACAGCGCCGGCTTGCCGAAGCTGGGAGCCTCGGAGAGGGCAACGTTTCTCGGAATGAAGGTCTTGAAAACCTCCTTCGGGAAGTATTTCTTGACTTCATCCGCGATCTGTCCCGTGACCTTATAACGCTCGACGTACATCGTAAAAAGGATGCCTTCGATCTTCAAACCGGGGTTCCAGGCCTTGCGGACCCGGTCGATAGTCTGATTAAGCTCGACGAGACCCTCCAGCGAAAGGAACTCGCACTGTATCGGAATGATGACGCTGTCCGCGGCAACAAGTGCGTTTATCGTGAGCATATCCAAAGTAGGCGGGCAGTCGATAAGGATGTAGTCGTAGAAATCCTTGGCGGGCTCAAGACGCTCCCGGAGCTTTTTGGCTCGGTCCTTCATGCTCACAAGCTCAACGGCCGCGCCCGAAAGCTGCTGTGTCGTCGGGACAACGGATACTCCGCGGAATTCGGTAGCCACTGCCGCCTCAAAAACGGTACATTCATCCATAAGCACCTCGTAGATCGTATTGCGGATGCTTTTCTTCTTAATGCCGTAGCTGGTGGTGGTATTGCCCTGAGGGTCAAAATCCACGATCAGCACCTTTTTACCCTTATGTCCGAAAACGGCCGCCAGATTCACAACAGTCGTGGATTTTCCGACTCCGCCTTTCTGATTTGAAACTGCTATAATTTTTCCCATAATAATTCTCCTGTTTTTCAGATTTTCTTTATTTTCTATTATACTATACTTTTTTGAATTTGAAAAGCCTTTTTGCAAAAAAAATAAAAATGTTCCACGTGGAACATTTTGAAAATCCGGCAGGGGAGTCCGTTTTGGTTTAAAACGTTAAACAACTGATACGCCTGCTTGAAGGCAACAAAAAACCCCGCATAAAGCGGGGCTTTTATCAGAATTCGATCTTGCCGTAAAGGCCGGTGTTGAGGTTGTCCTCCGGTTTGGGACGCTTGTAATCCTTCTCAAAGGAAGTTGTGATATCGTAGTGGGCTCTCGGCTTTCTGTCGCCGCGGCGTCCGCCGCCCTTTCTGCCGCCCTTGCCTCCGCGGAAGTCATTTCTTGGCTTCTTCTCGGTGGAGCTGATAAGCACCTTTCTGTAAGGCTCCTCACCTGTGGAGCGGGAAGTCACGCCTTCGATTTCAGAGACCGCAGCGTGGATGATTCTTCTCTCATAAGGATTCATGGGTTCCAGAGCGGAAGTTCTGCCGGTCCTCTTGACGTTGGCGGAGATTTTCTTTGCCAGCTCTTCAAGCTGCACCTTTCTGCGGGCGCGGAAGCCTGCGCAGTCGGTGGAGATGCGGAAATAATCTCTGTCCAGCTTATTGCACACGAGGGAGGAAAGATACTGGAATGCGTCCAGAAGCTCGCCCTTCTTGCCGATAAGCTCCTCGATTTCCTCAGACTTGATCTCGAACAATGCACCGTTTTCGGTGTCGCTGACGGTGATCTCGGCATTTTCTATACCCATTGCCGCGATAACGTCAAGCATATACTTCTTTGCTACATCTGCCTTAGTTACAACTACGGGAGGCTCGTACTCGGCCTCGACCTTTGCTTCGCCCTTGACCTTGCCGAAAAGGCCCTTTTTCGGCTCTTCGATCACTTCAAACGTGATCTCGCTCTCAGCCGCTCCGAACTCGGCTGCTGCTGCCTGTTTTGCTTCTTCAACGGTGGCAGCGGTAAAGATTTTTTTCACTTTGAACCATTCCTTTCTATTTCAGGCGGAAAGAATCATTTTAATCTTCCGTATACTCGTCGCCGTATTTTTCCGCCATTCTTTTTCTTGCTTCGTTGAGCTTCTTTCTCTGAAGCTCTTTAAGCTCCTGCTTGGAGAGCTTTCTGTCTTCGTCGTCATCATCGTCGTCGCTGTCATCGCTGTCGTCATCGGAGGCGGGCTTTTCACCGCGCTGTTCCTGCTGCATTTCGATAGCTCTTTCCATAAACGATTTTTTGCCGTTCTTTCTCTTCTCCTTGTTGCGCTCCATTTCTTCCTCAACAGAAGCTCTGATCTTCGCGGGAGTATAGATCTTGTTGAGGAACAGAGTCTGGATAACTGCAAACAGCGAAGAGTAGATCCAGTAAAGACCGAGTCCTGCGGGGTACTCAAACGCGATCCACAGAGAGAACAGAGGCAGAACGAAGATAATCACCTTCATGCCCATGCCCATTTTCTGAGCGGGATTGTTCTTCTTGGTATAGTAGTTGGAGATAAGAGTTGCTGCCAGCTGGAGCAGGAAAGAAAGAATGGGGATAATCGCCAGCCAGCTGTTGAAGGAAGGAATAGCGCCGAGAGAGAGCCCGAAGAACTCGTATTTGAAGTCCTTAGCCCAGTCTCTCACGCTTTCGGGAAGTACCTCGGCATAGCTGATGCCGTCCTTTGTCTTTTCCACAAGGTCGAACACCGCCAGCTCGGGACGCGATACCACAAGGTTCTGAGAAACGATCTCGGGGTCTGTAATAAAGGTATCTATCTTGGGATACTTTGTGAAAATATCAACAAAATCCTTCCAAAGCTTATCCTTATCGGACTTTTCCTCGGAATCGGCGTCGCTTTCGTAACCGAAGAGCTTAAAGGTATTCTTGTAAGGCTTATCGTCAACGACAATCTTCTCCTTGACCTTGTCATAGGAGCCGCCGTTATCTTCCAGGAGCTTTTCCATAGTGGTGTCCTGAGCCTTCATCTCCTGAGAAACGGCTGCCACCATGGAAATGGTATTATTCGTCTTGGTTATATCATCCTTGCTTACGTCGGAGATATAAGTCATAGGCCCGTAGATAACGGGGATCATTGAGAACAGGATAAGCATTGAGATAAGCATGGGAAGGCAGCTTGCCATGGGGTTTACACCATGCTTATGATAGAGAGCCATTGTCTCCTCGTTGAGCTTCTCCTGGTTTTTTCCGTATTTCTTTTTGATCTTTTCCAGTTCCGGCTGGATCATTGCCATTCTGGCGGTGCTTTTCTGTTGCTTGATGCTCAGAGGGAGCATAAGCAGTCTTGTTACGAGAGTGAAGATCAGCAGAGCTATGCCGTAGTTGCCGATCAGCTTATAACAGCCCTTCATCAGCAAGCCGAGGGGCGTTGCGAACAAACTAAACATTTTACTCGATCATTCCTTACTTTTCCCGTTGACGGGATCTTTTTTCTTTCGCATATTTCCGGTGACGATATCCTTATAACTGAGCTTTTCGGGGACCTTATCAACTCCCCCGAGGCTCCAGGGATTGCATCTGAGCAGCCGCCAGCCCGAGAGGATGCTGCCCTTTATCACTCCGTGACGGCTGAAAGCCTCAAGGCAATAAGAAGAGCAGGTGGGATAATACTTGCATCTTGCGGGGAACAGAGGACTGATACATTTCCGATAAAAGATTATCGGAAGCATAAAGGGATATCTGAAAATCCTTAATATCTTCATTTTTTCGTATTCTTTTTACTCTTGCCGTTTTCCTGCACGTTTATAGCAGGGATGACTCTTCTGCGGATAAATTTCACCACGTCATCCGATGACTTTTCACAGGCATCATTTCTTGCGGCAAAGACAAGATCATAGCCTATCGGCAGTTCCTTTTCACAGAGCCTATATCCCGCCCGGAATATCCGTTTGATGCGGTTTCTCTGCACTGCGCCGCCCTGTTTTTTTCCGACGGAGATGCCGAACCTGCTGACGGGCAGCTTGTTCGGTATAAAATAAACGGTGAGAAACCCGCAGCTGACGAATTTTCCCGAACGGAAGCAGCGGAGAAATATTTTGTTATCCTTGATTATTTCCGTAAACAGCATTTCATACAATCCCCATAGGCCAAAAAAGACAAAAGACCCTATACCAAGCAGCTGAGGCTGAATGGTATATGGTCTATAGTCACGAGATCAGTGGCTGAGTCTTGCTCTGCCCTTAGCACGTCTGCGGGCCAAAACCTTTCTGCCGTTTCTGGTGGACATTCTCTGCATGAATCCGTGGACCTTTTTTCTCTGGAGCTTTTTAGGCTGATATGTTCTCTTCATTTCATTTTCCCTCCTTCGGTATCTGCCCGTTACACAAAAACGGGCACGGATGAAAACGGGTACTGTATTCAAAGGGGCACACTTTGCCCTTACTTTACCCTTGCAATAATCTATTATAACCTATCACAGCGCTGTTTGTCAATACCGTTCACAAATTGTTTAAATATATTTAAGCCCGTATCAATGCGCCCGGGCGGAAATTTGAACGATAAAATCTAAACTTTTTATTACAATAAGAAATGCCGGACTATATCCGGACTATATATTGATAAATCTGATATTAAAAAATCAATATACGGTATACCCCAAACGTATCTGCGCGGTTTGAGATACTATTATAATTATATAAGATTTAGCAAGGATTTTACTTGAAATTTGAATTGAAATATGTTATAATGTAGTATGTAATAAAATTGAATATTGTGCCCATTTTTCAGATTTGGGATTAAAATCAATTATCAGTAAATTAAACAGTAAAGGAAGGAAATATCGGATATGGACTCGCTTGAACAGGCGTTTGAACAGGTCATAAAGTACCTTGAAACTCAGAACGACAGGATAAGTTCTATCGCACTGGAAAAGTGGATAATGAATCTTATCCCTTACAAATTTGAAGGCAGTACGGTCTATCTGCTGACGGAGAACGACTTCAGCAAAAATATCATTCTCACCCACTACAAGGAGCTTATCGAGGAAGGTTTCCTTAACGTGCTGGGCTTTCCGGTAAAGGCGGAGCTTCTGATAAAGAGCGTTTCGGAGCCGGAAGAAAAAGCCGTTCCGAAGGCGGCGCCGGACCAGTTCGGAGAGCTGACCTTTGAGAATTTCGTAAAGGGCAAATCCAACGAGCTGGCTTATGCTTTCTCCATGGCGGTGGCAGGCAACAGCGAAATGAGCGGAGGGATAAACTCCAATCAGACTTTCAACCCGCTGTTTATCTACGGTGATTCGGGACTGGGCAAGACACATCTGATGAAGGCTATCGAAAATGAAGTCAGAAAGAAGAACCCGTCTATCAAGATAATCTACACCACCAGTGAGAATTTTCTCAACGAGTTCGTTGAGGCTATCAAAATAAAGGACATGGAAGAATTCCACAACAAATACCGCAACGCGGATTTTCTGCTTATCGACGACATCCAGTTCATTTCCAAGAGGGAAGCGCTCCAGCAGGAATTTTTCCACACCTTCAACGATCTTTACAATGCCAGAAAGCAGATCGTACTGACAGCTGATATCGCTCCTTCAAAGCTGACTCTGCTGGAGGAAAGGATAAGGTCGAGATTCGCGCTGGGCGTACAGGTTGACATCCAGCCGCCGGATTTTGAAACGAGAATGGCTATCGTCAAGCGCAAGGCGGAACTTCTGGGTTTACAGCTCAGCGACAACATATGCAGACTTATCGCGGAGAAGATAAAGACCAACATCCGTCAGCTGGAAGGCACCGTCAACAAGATGAAGGGTCTTACGGAATTTACCAATGAAACGCCTTCAATGGCAATGGCTCAGAAGGTGGTCAAGGAGATAATGATCGAGAACCACCCGCAGGAGATCACTGTTGACAGGATAATCAACGAGGTCGCAATGGTATTCAAGGTCAATCCCGAGGACATCCGCGGGACTAACCGGAGCAAGAACATCTCCCGGGCAAGGAAGGTAGTTATCTATCTTCTGAAGGAAGTCAAGGGTATGACATATCTTGACATAGGAAAAGAGCTTGGAAAGAATCACTCCACGATGACAATACATTATCAGAGCATAGTTGATGAGATCAACAAAAACAAGGAATTCAAGCACATCGTCGAGGACCTTGAGAAAAATCTGAAAAACAATTGAGCAGGCCCGAGCGCGGGCGGCGGCAGGGGCGTGCCCCTGGCCCTAGCGCGGGCGGCGCATTTCCGCCGCAAGCAACATAGTGCAGAAAACAAGTTTTGTGATGCGGCGGGGCTGAACAAAGTGAAAATTCCAAACGCGAAGCGAGTTCCGCAGTCCAGGGCGCGGTAGCCCTGGCGGGACAATTTTTCTTCGCAAGCTCAGAAAAATCGGGGGCAGAGCCTCATTCGGCGCGTCAGCAACGACCCCGGAGCTTCACAAAAGACTTTCAATATGACTTTAAACTTTTAAAGCATTGACCGTTTACAGCAAATACGGCGGTGAGAGAAGTTTTTCAAAACTATTCTGTCGGAGTGTTTAAAAGTGTGTGTTGAAAAATTTCCGTATTCAACGAAATAATCAACAGGATTTCAAAATGTTTGGAAATTTTTCAAGAGAAATCAACCGAAGGAAAAGTTTCAAAGCTTTCAAATAATTCTCAACATCCGAAGTGAAAAAATCAAAGGAAGAATTTTCCGTATTTTTCGGGAAAAAATCAGAATTCAACTTTTTAAGAGACACTAATACTAAGAATAAAAATTAAAATATCTATTTATTATGAAACAAAAATTTTATCGGTGAAAGGAAGTAATCAAGTTGAAATTCGTCTGCAATAAATTAAGGATATATGAAGCGGTCATCAATACCGCCAAAGCTATCTCGGACAGGAGCTCTCTGCCTTCGCTGGAATCCATGAAAGTTAAGCTGGCGGATTCTCTGCTGGAACTGACAGGCTACGATCTGGAGATCGGCATCAGAACAACGGTGGCGGTAAGGTCCGACGACAGGGGAAGCTTTCTTATAGACGCGAAGCTGTTCAGCGAAATGATAAAGAAAATGGATGCAGACGAGATTCTTATAGAGGTCAACGAGAATATGCAGGTGACTATCTCGGGCTGCTCGGTAGTGTATAACATGATGGCAAAGGCAGCGGATGAATATCCCGAGCTGCCGGATAAGAAAAACTGCGAAAAGCTGAGCATCCCGCAGACGATACTCAAAAGCATGATAAATCAGACTATCTTTGCAGCGGCGGTATCGGACATCAATCCCGTGCTGAAGGGTGAGCTTTTTGAATTTGAGAGAGGAAAGCTGAACTTAGCGGCGATAGACGGCTACAGGCTGGCGGTCAGGACCGAGACCGTGAAGTCGGAGGAGGACAAGAAGTTTATCGTGCCTTCAAAAACGCTGGCCGAAGTCGCAAGGCTCCTGGGAGACAACGACGAGGACAGCTGCGAGATCTTCGTGGCTATGAAGCATATCATCTTTGAGATAAACGGTTATCTTGTATATTCAAGGCTTATCGAGGGAGAGTTCCACCCTTACAGGAGCGCTCTGCCCAAGAGCTGCAACACGGAAGTCATCGTTGACAGAAAAGAGCTGCTGCTCTCGCTGGAGAGAGTTATGCTGCTTATCAGCGAAAGAACTCCCAGCCCGGTAAGATGCTATTTTGAAAACGGGAACATAAAGATAAAATGCTCAACAGAACTCGGAAAGATACAGGACGAGATCAAAGCGGATATAACCGGCCCGGTCATTGAGATAGGATTCAAGTGCAAGTATTTCCTTGACCCGCTGACGAAGATCGACGATGAAAAGATAAGATTACAGATGAACGGCAGCCTTCTGCCCATGAAGATCTCTCCGATGGAGGGAGACAAGTTCACATTTTTGGTGCTGCCTGTAAGGCTTTCCAAAGAGAACTGAAAAATAATACAGAAAACGGTGAGAGAAATGGAAGAACTGGAATACAGATATGATACTCAGCTGCTTATCGACGGCGAGGATCTTGACGAGGACGAGATCAACGATTATATCGTTGAGCATTTCAAAGGCGACAGCCTGCTGGTAGTGGGCGACGATGAGCTTATCAAGCTCCACTATCATACCAACGAGCCCTGGCTCATACTGGAGTATTGCCGGACTCTCGGGGAAATATACGATATAGTAGTCGAGGATATGGACAGGCAGCAGAGAGGCCTCAAGGGATAAGTTTATAGTATGAAACAGGAAGAGATAAAAATTCATACCGAGTTTATCAAGCTGGACTCGCTTCTGAAATTTGCAGGCTGCGTCGAGACGGGCGGCATCGGGAAGGAGATCATCGCCGAAGGGCGGATCAAGGTCAACGGTGAGGTCTGCCTGATGCGGGGAAAAAAGATCAGAAAAGGCGACAGAGTGCAGATCGACGAGATAAGCACCGAGCTTGTTATTGTCTGATATGATAATTACAAAACTGAAAGCGGACGGGTTCAAGAACCTTAAAGGCATAGCAATTGAACCGCATCCGAAACTGAATATTTTCTTCGGGGACAATGCCCAGGGAAAGACCAATCTTATCGAAGCTGTCTGGCTTTGCAGCGGTGTAAGAAGTTTCAGAAACACCAAAGACAAGGATATGATAGACATAGGCGGCGAGGTCATGAGCATAGAGCTGAGTTTCCGGGACTCTCAAAGAGAGCAGACGGTCACCTACCGCATGGCGAGGCCCTATGTCAAAGACAAGAACTGTACTCTCAACGGAGTAAAGGTAAAAACTCCTTCAAAGCTGTTCGGCGGGCTGTGCTGTGTTATCTTCACGCCGGAGGACCTGGAGCTTTCAAAGGGTTCCCCGGAAAAAAGACGGCAGTTTCTTGACCTTTCGGCGGCGCAGATAAAGAACTCCTACAAGTCCGTCAGCGAGAAATACGAACAGATATTGGAGCAGAGAAATTCTCTGCTGAAAAATATCGCCTTCGGGCGCTCCGAAAAGGACGAGCTGGAGGTCTGGGACATCCAGCTGGCGAAAATGGGCGCTTATATGACCCTTCTGAGATACAACTACTCAAAGAAGCTGGGAGAATACGCTTCAAGGCTCTACTCTGAGCTTTCGGGCGGGAAGGAAGAATTGAAACTCCTTTACTGCTCCACGGTGTTTGAGAGCATCGAAGGACGGCTGGACTACCGCAACGACTTAGCGGAGGAATATCTTGAATGCCTTCGCAGGACCCGTGACGAGGATATCCGGCTGGGATATACGGGAAAGGGAGTTCACAGGGACGAGCTCAACGCTTTTATAGGAGGTCTGCCGGCCCGGGATTTTGCCTCCCAGGGACAGCACAGGTCGATAGCGCTGGTATTGAAGCTGGCGCAGGCTAACATCCTGCTGGACGAGACCGATGAAGCGCCGGTGTTTCTGCTGGACGATGTGCTGAGCGAGCTTGACCCCTCCCGGCAGGAGTTCATCCTTTCAAAGATAGACAATATGCAGGTGTTCATCACCTGCTGCGACGACAGCATCCCAAAGAACAAGACGGGAAAGATGTATCACATTCTCGGCGGAAGGATAGTCAGATAAGGGAAAGCTGAAAGAATTATAATGCGGTCGGTGTTTATATGTATCTTCATCTGGGAAACGACTTTATTGTGAATGAAAAGTATATCATCGGGATATTTGACCTGGAGAAAAGTTCGGTGTCGAAGTTCACCCGGGATTTTCTGGCGGAGGCCACAAGGAATAAGCGAGTGGTCAACTGCACCGAGGAGATGCCCAAGAGCTTTGTGGTGACCCTCGACGAGGAACTGACGGAAAGGGTCTACATCTCGCAGCTTTCATGTGCGACTTTGAAAAAAAGAGCGGGAAAAATGATAATGGACAGCTGATCTTGCGAAGAAATATTTATTTGAAATAAGCAGTATTAAAGTGCAGGAAATTTATTCTGCAATTGGAGGATATTTTTTATGTCAGAAGAAATCAAAAGGGCAGAGGAAGAGCTGGTGGAGGTCAGTGAGATCTCCAAGGTGAGCGAGGAATACGACGAGAACCAGATCCAGGTGCTGGAAGGGCTGGAGGCTGTGCGTATCAGACCCGGAATGTATATCGGCTCCACGGGGCCGAAGGGACTGCATCATCTGGTATACGAGATCGTTGACAACGCCATTGACGAAGCTCTGGCGGGCTACTGTACGGAAATAACCGTTGATATCCTGCCCGGAGATGTTATCAGAGTTACAGATAACGGCCGAGGCATCCCAACGGGCATTCATCCCACGGAGAAAATTTCGGCGGCTACCGTTGTTTACACCGTACTCCACGCCGGAGGTAAGTTCGGCGGCGGCGGATACAAGGTTGCCGGCGGACTTCACGGCGTCGGTGCGTCGGTGGTAAACGCTCTGTCGGAATGGCTGGAGCTGACAGTATATGACGGAAAAAACGTCCACTTCCAGAGATTTGACAGGGGACAGTATTCCGAGCCTTTGAAGGTCATCGGCGAGACCGATAAGACGGGAACTTCGGTATCTTTCAAGCCGGACCCGGAGATCTTCACGGAATCCACGGTCTTTGATTATGATACTCTGCTGACAAGGCTGAGAGAGCAGGCCTTTTTGAACGCGGGTATAAAAATAGTATTCTCCGATCTGAGAGAAGCAGACAAACTGGTTTCAGAGACCCTTTACTACGAGGGCGGTATCAGAGAGTTTGTGGAGCACATCCACAAAACGAGGGGCGTTGAGCCTATCTCCGGCAGAGTGATCTACTTCCAGGGAATGCAGGGAGATATGTTCTGCGAGATAGCTTTGCAGTACAACGATACCTACAATGACGTTATCCTTTCCTTTGCCAACAATATCCATACGCCGGACGGCGGTACGCACGAGACGGCGTTCCGGAATATGATAACAAAGGTGCTGAACGAATACGGCAGGAAATTCGGTCTGCTCAAAGACGGCGAAAAATTGGTGGGCGAGGATGTCAGAGAGGGCCTTACGGCTATCATATCCGTTAAGCTGACCAACTGCGAATTTGAAGGCCAGACGAAGGGACGTCTCGGAAACCCCGAAGTCAAGCCCTTTGTTGAGAAGATAGTATACGAGAAGTTTATGGATTATCTCGAAGAGAATCCCGAAACTTCACAGGCGATATTTGAAAAGTCCGTGGCGGCGAAGCGCGCCCGTGAGGCGGCGAAGAAAGCCCGCGACAACGAAAGAAAGCGCAAGAGCGCTTTGGACAATGTATCTCTGCCCGGAAAGCTGGCGGACTGCTCCGAGAAGGATCCTTCCAGCACCGAGATATACATCGTCGAGGGAGATTCGGCGGGCGGCTCGGCCAAGGAGGGCCGTGACAGGCGTTTCCAGGCTATCCTTCCTCTCTGGGGCAAGATGCTGAACGTTGAAAAGGTGCGCATCGACAAGGTATACGGCAACGACAAGCTGATGCCGGTAGTAACGGCTTTGGGGACCTCTATGGGCGAGGACTTTGATCTTTCAAAGCTGAGATACGACAAGGTCATCATCATGGCGGATGCCGATGTGGACGGTTCTCATATCAGAACTCTGCTTCTGACCTTCTTCTTCCGCTATATGAGAGAGCTTATTTCCGAGGGACACGTTTACATTGCTCAGCCTCCGCTGTTCAAGGTATCAAGGGGCAAGCAGGTGAGATATGCCTTCTCCGACGAGGAAAGAGACAGATATATTTCCGAGATACAGAACGGATCTGACGTAAAGGTAGACGTTCAGAGATATAAAGGTCTCGGTGAAATGGACCCGATACAGCTTTGGGAGACTACCATGGACCCCGAGTCCCGGATCATGATACAGGTGACAATGGAAGATGCCGTCAAGGCGGATGAGATCTTCACGATCCTTATGGGCGACAAGGTCCAGCCCAGGCGGGAATTCATCGAGAAGAACGCGCAGTATGCAAAGGACCTGGACGTATAATAATAATTTTTAGAATACCGAGGTGATCTGCTTTTGGAGATCGAAGAGAACAAGCCCGGAACGGCATTGGCTGAGACAGAAACGGCCGAGGAGCCTTCGCTCTGCCGGTTTGAATTCAATGTGACTATCCCGGAAGAGGACGACGCTTTCCGCACCTTCCAGAAGAGATATGTTTTCAAGAGGAACGTTATCAAAAGCGTGGGCTTCGGCATACTGGGGATAGGATTTCTGATCTCGTCGTTTTTCTATCCCGAACAGGTGATGAACTACATCCTGTTCGCGGTGTGTGCGGCGGCGATAGCTATGATCTGGTACAACAATGTGAAGATAAGGCGCTCGCTTATGGATGCGCTGAAAATGCTGGAGGATGACAGATATATCTTCACGCTGTATGAGGATAGATTCAGGATCGAAACTATCGTTCCCGAAGAAGAACGGTCGGCGGAGGACTTTGAGGAGATACCTCCCCAGGAGTTTGAGCTGGACGATCCTCTGCTGGATGCGGTGGAAAAAGACGATAAGTTCGTTATCATCGTAAAGCGGGCGACTATCTACGTTCTGCCGAAAAGGTGCATGAACGATGAACAGGCAAAGGCTGTCCGGGAAAAGCTCAGAGCCTCAGAGCAGCCGAAGGTTAAGTTTGGATAAAGATGCCGTCTAAGACGGCGGAACATAAAATTGCGCACTATGTGCGCTCCTTGTGAAAGGGGTCATCAGTTTTGTTTGCTGAAAATTCAACGGTCATAAAAAGTGATGTTAACAGCATAATGCAGGAGAGCTTTTTGCAGTATTCCATGGCTGTAATAGTTTCCCGTGCTTTGCCGGACGTCAGAGACGGGTTAAAGCCCGTTCACAGAAGGATACTTTACACCATGTACGAAAACGGGCTCTATCCGGACAAGCCGTACCGCAAGTGCGCGGATACGGTGGGTAACGTGCTGGGTAAATATCATCCTCACGGCGACGCTTCGGTATACGACGCTATGGTTAGACTGGCGCAGAATTTTTCGCTCCGCTATCCTATGGTGGACGGTCACGGAAACTTCGGTTCCATTGACGGAGACCCTCCGGCGGCTTACCGTTATACGGAGTCGAGAATGTCGAAAATGAGTATGTTCATGCTGTCGGACATAGGCAAGGAAACGGTGGATTTCCAGCCGAACTACGACGACAGACTGAAAGAGCCCGTTGTCCTGCCTTCAAGGTTCCCGAATCTGCTTTGCAACGGTGCGGTGGGCATTGCCGTGGGTATGGCGACGAACATCCCTCCCCACAATCTCAATGAGATAATTGAGGGCATGAAGCTGATAGTCAAGAATCCCGACTGCACTCTGGACGAGCTTATGGAATGCGTCAGGGGGCCGGATTTCCCTACGGGCGGCATAATCATGGGACGCGCCGGCATCAGAGCGGCCTACGGCACCGGACGGGGCAAGATAACTCTGAGGTCAAAGACTTCCATTGAAGAGATACACGGGCGCAACTGCATAATCGTCAGCGAGATACCTTATATGGTCATCAAGAGCAGACTGCTGGAGTCCATTGCGAATCTTGTCAAGGACAAGAGAGTCGAGGGTATCCACGATCTGCGGGATGAGTCCGACAGAGACGGCATGAGGATAGTCATCGAGCTGAAAAAGGATGCTATCCCCGACGTGGTGCTGAACAAGCTGTTTTCCTACACCCAGTTACAGGACACCGTGGGCGTCATCATGCTGGCGCTGGTCAACGGTATACCGAAGATACTTACTCTGAAGGAATGCCTGGAGCAGTACATCGACTTCCAGGTGGAGGTAATTGAGAGGCGGACAAGGTTTGATCTGCGGAAAGCAAAGGAGAGGGATCACATCCTGCGGGGCCTGAAGATCGCTTTGGACAACATCGACGAAGTCATTGCGATAATGAAGTCCTCAAAGAACATCCCCGAGGCCAAGGACAGGCTGAAGGAACGGTTCGGGCTTTCGGAGATACAGGCGGACCACATCGCCAATATGATCCTCGGCCGTCTGACAGGTCTTGAAACTCAGAAGATACTGGACGAAATGGCAGAGATCGAAGCGAAGATCGCCGATTACGAGGATATACTTGCAAATCATCAGAGGGTGCTGGACATCATCATAACCGAGGTGGAGGAGATACAGAAGAAGTTCGGAGACGAGCGCCGGACCATGATCGAGAACGTCAGCGGCGAAGTTGACATCGAAGATCTTATCCCTGTGGAGGAAAGCGTAGTCACCTACACCAACAACGGCTACATCAAGCGGACGCCCATTTCGGCTTACAAGGCTCAGAACCGCGGAGGGCGGGGAGTTTCCGGCGTTAAGCAGAGAGAGGACGATTTCGTCGCTGAGATGAATATCTGTTCGACACACGACCATATACTGTTCATTTCCAATCTCGGCATCATGTACAGGCTGAAATGCTACGAGCTGCCGGAGGGCGCAAAGAACGCCCGCGGAAGCAACATCATCAATCTGCTTCCTCTAAAGGAGAACGAGAAGATCGCGCAGATGATAAAGACCGAGGATTTCAGCGGCGAGAAGTTCATCATCATGGTGACGAAGAACGGCAAGATCAAGCGGACCCCGCTTTCGGCATACAAGAACGTGCGCAAGAACGGGCTTATCGCTATCGGACTGGACGAGGGCGACGAGATCGCGGGCGTGCGGATGACCGGCGGCTCGGATCAGCTGATGATCGCTACCCACAAGGGCATGGCTATCCGGGTGGCGGAGACAAACATTAGGGCAATGTCCCGCTCGGCCCACGGCGTAAAGGCTATAAGACTGCGCGAGGGCGACTTTGTGGTATCAATGGCGAGAGTGCGCGAGGGCGCCAGCGTACTGACAGTTTCCGAAAAGGGACTCGGCAGAAGAACGGCTCTTGACGCATACGCGGTGCAGAACCGCGGAGGCTACGGCAAGGTGAACTACAAGGTCAGTGAGGAGAAGGGCTATGTCTGCGGCATCAAGGTAGTGGACGACGAGGACGACATCATCATGATCTCGTCTGACGGCATCATCATAAGGCTGAGAGCCTCGGATGTGCGCATCATGGGCAGATACGCCACGGGTGTGCGGATGATGAAGCTGCAAAGCGAGGACAGCAGAGTAGTTACCTTCACGAGAGCTATGCACGACGAGGATGCGGAGATCGCAAAGATCGAGCAGCCCTCCGAGGAAGAGCTGGCGGCTGAGGAAGCTGCTGCCGAAGCAGAGGAATCCGGCGAGATCATCGAAGAGGATACCGAACCCGATGACGATGACGAAGAATAAGCAAGGCAAATGACCGATGTATTGAAGAGACAGAAAACTCCTGCTGCGATAAGCGCGGCGGGAGTTTTTTTGCCGTATCGGTATGGAACCGAACGTTTTCGCAAAATGGGTTTACAAATCACGGAAGATATGGTATAATTACAGATGTGGAACAAAACCAACAAAGTTCAAACGGAGGTGGATGCATTGTCATTTATCATGCAGACGCAGAATCTGACCAAGACCTACGGCAAAAAGGACGCCGTCAAGGATATCAACATCAATATCCGCGAAGGCGAGATCTACGGTCTTATCGGGCGAAACGGCGCAGGCAAAACAACTATCATGAGAATGATAAGCGGTCTGTCAAACCCCACCGGCGGCACATATTCGCTGTTCGGCAAGACAGGCCCGGAAATGAAAAAGATGATGAACAAGGTCGGAGTGCTTATCGAGCATCCGGGGCTTTATCCGAAGATGTCGGCTAAGGAGAATCTGAAGATCAAGTGCCTTGCTATGGGTGTTGACTACAAAAAGGACGGCTATCTTGACAAGCTGCTGAAGATCGTGGGGCTGGAGAACGTTCCCGACAAAAAGCGGGCGGGGGAGTTCTCTCTCGGTATGAGACAGCGTCTCGGAATTGCTTTGGCACTTGTGGGAGAGCCCTCTATGATAATCCTTGACGAGCCTATCAACGGGCTTGATCCTCAGGGTATCGTTGAAGTGAGACACACCCTTGAAAATCTCCGGGACGAGAAGGGGATCACCATAATGATCTCCAGCCACATCCTTGAAGAACTGGCGAAGCTGGCGGATTCCTACGGGATCATCCACGAGGGTAAGCTGATAGAGCAGTTCACCAATGAAGAACTGATGTCCCGCTGCGGACAGTTCGTGGCTATAAAGACTCCCGACAGAGAGGGTGCCGTCAGGGCGCTTTCGGGCATCGGCATTACTGAGACCGCCGTTGACGAGAACGGCATCCTGCGCGTTAAGGAAAGGCTCGAGGAAAGCGACAAAATGGCGGCAGCTATCGTAAAAGCCAACGTTCCGCTGAAGGAGATATACATCAATTCCGTATCTCTTGAGGACTACTATCTTGGACTTACGGGAGGTGCGCACAATGGGTAATGTCATCAGAATGGACCTTTACAGGCTCCGCAGGGCGCTTTCCTTCAAGATAGGTCTTATCATCGTGTTTGTGATGAATCTTGCGGAGGGCCCCCTTACAAAGATCATTTACGATGTTTCCAAAAAGATAGCCGAGAGCGCGGAGAACTCCGAAGAAGTGCTGGCGGAGTTGGGCGAATGGAACAACAGCTTCCATTTCGGAAATATCATTGCGGGACAAATGGGTATCATCTGCACAGCGGTATTCCTGCTGGTGATCGTCAAGTTCTGCTATGCTGACATACAGCACGGCTACATCAAGAACATCGCGGGACAGCTTCCCAGCCGCGGACACACCATAGTATCCAAGTTTATCGCTATCCAGTTTGCGATACTGGTCTTCTACGCCGCAACGATCATCGGCAATACCGCGGGACAGTTCATCATAGGCAGAGAGATCAAGTTCGATATGTTCTTTGCGGGATATGACGGCTACCCCGACAAGGTATTCTCAATGGGTGCGGCCGCCGGCGAATTTGCGATAAAGTGGCTGCTGCTTTCGGGGCTTTGCGCTTTGGTGCTGCTGCTGACCACGGGCATCGGGTCCAACATCGCGGGAACGATCGTGGCGGTGCTTTGCGGAGCGGGCTTTACGGGCCTTGCCTACACCGGCATCTCGGCGGGCATCAACAAGCTGTTTAACATCAAGGAATTTGCGCTTTCCGAATTTATGCCCGACAGTCTTTACCGGACGGATCTTTTCAACGAGGACTGCGTGCTGACGGCGCTGGCAATAGCGGCAGTATTCATTGTGGTGATAATGTACCTCACCACGACGCTTTACAACAAGAGAGACATCAATTAGTATACAGAAGACAGGGAGACGGAGCGGTCTCCCTGTTTTTTTGCGGGAAAAGCATCCGTGTTGATTTTGTGAACGATTTTTTGTGATTTTTTGTCGTCACCCCTTGAAATCATATATTAATAGTGGTATAATAATTTTGTCTAATCAATTTATATATCCGAAAAGGAGCCTTGTTATGAAAAAGAACACCCAGGCGGCGGAGATCAAGAGGATCTCTCCGGCTGCCGATAAGGGGCTTACAGCGGAACAGGTCAGAGAACGCGAACAGGCGGGAATGACCAACAAGCCGGTCAAGCCGCCTTCCAAATCCGTGGGGCAGATAATCGCAAGCAACGTTTTCACCTACTTCAACTTTATATTTGCGGTGATCTCGGTGCTGCTGATAATCGGCGGGACCTACAAGGATCTGACCTTCCTGCCGGTCATCGTGACCAATACTCTCATCGGTATCGTGCAGGAAATGCGGTCGAAGTCGCTGCTCGACAAGCTGACGGTGCTCAACTCCCCCACGGCGCTGGTCATCCGTGACGGCACGGAGCAGAAGATCGCCTCTGACAAGCTGGTAGTGGATGACATCGTAGTGTTCAAGGCGGGAGATCAGATTCCCGCGGACGCGGTGGTCATCGAAGGCAAGGTCTCGGCCAACGAAGCTCTGCTGACCGGTGAGGCTGACGAGATCGTCAAGGAGAACGGTGCCGAGCTGATGAGCGGAAGCTACATCGTTTCCGGAAGCTGCAAGGCGCGGCTCACCAAGGTGGGAGCGGATTCCTACATCTCCCAGCTGACTCTCCAGGCCAAGAAGGTAAAGAAGGGCGAGCAGTCGGAGATGATCCGTTCGCTGAACAGGATCGTCAAGATCGCGGGCTTCATCATCATCCCGCTGGGCGGACTTCAATTCTATGCTACATACGTTGTAAGAGGCGAAAATTATACCGAGAGCATCCGGGCCACGGTGGCTTCGGTCATAGGCATGATCCCGGAGGGGCTTTTCCTGCTGGCGAGCGTTACGCTGGTCATCAGCGCCATGAGGCTTGCCCAGCAGAAGGTACTGGTCCACAATATGAAGTGCATCGAGACCCTTGCACGAGTTAACGTGCTTTGCGTGGATAAGACGGGAACTATCACCGAAAACACCATGCGGGTCACCGGGATGAAGGCGGTGGGAGGTCTTTCCGAGAAGGAGCTTTTCCCGCTGTTAAGCGATTTTGCCGCCGAACAGTCTGCGGACAACATCACAATGGCGGCCTTGAAGCAATACTACACCGAGCCCAGCGGGGCAAAGATAGTGGGCCACACGGATTTCTCCTCGGAGTTCAAATACTCCAGCGTGACCTTTGAAGACTCGGCCTATGTCCTCGGAGCGCCGGAATGGGTGCTTAGGGACAAGTACGAGGACTACCGGGTGAACATAGAATTTGAGAGCCGCAAGGGCTACCGTGTACTTGCCTTTGCAAAATATGCCGGCAAGCCCGACGGCAAGGCCCTCACCTCGGAATGCGAGCCTCTGGCTCTGGTGCTGATAACCAATCCCGTGAGAAAGACGGCTCCTCAGACCTTCCGTTTCTTCGACCAGGAGGGCGTTGAAGTCAAGGTCATTTCGGGAGACAATCCCATTACGGTCTCGGAGGTGGCAAAGCAGGCGGGCATCGTCAACGCGGAGAAGTATGTGGACGCATCCACCCTTACCACGGACGAAGCGATCTACGACGCCATGAAGAACTACACCGTGTTCGGGCGTGTAACGCCGGATCAGAAGCGGAAGTTCGTCAAGGCTTTGCAGTCCCAGGAGAAGGTCGTGGCAATGACGGGAGACGGAGTCAACGACATCCTCGCGCTGAAAGACGCGGACTGCTCCATTGCCATGGCTTCGGGAAGCGACGCGGCGGTACAGGCGGCACAGCTTGTTCTGCTTGACTCCGACTTCGCCCACATGACGGACGTGGTAATGGAAGGCCGTCAGGTGGTAAACAACATGGAACGTTCGGGAAGCCTGTTCCTGGTAAAGAACATTTTCTCCATCATTCTTTCGATAGTTACGCTGATATTCGGCGTGGTATATCCGCTGACGCCGTCGCAGATCACGCTGATAAGCCTGTTCACCATAGGCATACCCGCCTTCCTGCTCTCGCAGGTGCCGGATCATTATCTGATAAACGGACACTTTATGAAGAACATCCTGCTGAAAGCCTTACCCGGCGCGATAACGGACGTTTTCGTGGTGGTGGCAATGGTTATTTTCGGGCAGATATTCGAGGTATCCCAGGCGGAGATAAACACATCATCGACGATACTGCTTTCGGTGGTGGGCATCATGGTACTGCGGCAGATAAGCAAGCCGCTGAGTTCCTACAAGATAGCTATCATCCTTCTTTGCTCGGCGGGGCTGATATTTGCCTTCCGCTTGCTGGGCTGGGCCTTCGGCACATCGGAGCTTTCCTACAAGAGCATCCTGCTGTGCGTGAATTTCGGCATCATGGCTGACACATTCCTGCGTTTCATCGCATTTATCATACATAACACCGAGCGGATGATCTTCCACCTTAATCTGACGAAGGCATCGAAGGAAGAAGGGAAGAAGGCCGCCCGGGGAAGCAACTGACTGTAACGAAGGGGACTTATCCCCGCTGAGATAAGGAGGAATAAATATGGGTCTGTTTTCCAAGCTGTTCGGCAAGGCCGTTGAGGATGCCGCCGAGAGTATGTTCGGTGACGAAAAGCACTATTTTGACAATCTCCGGGAGGACGATGCTCCTCAGCCGGTATCGCAGAAGTCCAGTCCGAATCCGCCTCCGCCGAAGAAAGGCGAGGTCGTCCGCGGGAATCTGCCCTGGGGGCCTCTGATGCCCAAGGAAGAGAACCAATATTCCTTCGGCGGGAGCTACATTGAATACTTTGACAAGGTATTCCGCGAGGAGTTCCCGGATTTCGGGATAACCCATGCTCAAGTCGAAGGAAGGTATCATCCCGCGACGGTGTTCACCTTCACCAACATCAGCGGACGCATTGTTCTGATCGTGGAGCTGATGAGCGAAAAGAGCAATGTGAAAAAGCTGGCATACAAATGCCGCAATGAAGGCACGCCTTATCTGCGCTTCTACTACGATCATCAGGGTTGGTGGAACGCGCGCTCTTATGTGGCAAACAGAGTAAGAGGGGCGCTTTCGGTATAAAACTGCATAAAACGGAAAGAGAACGCTTTGCGCCTGTGACGGATCAGGCACGCCGCTTCACTTGGCTTCGCAGGCAGCCGTGGCGTGTACGGTCTTGTACATCCAATAATTTATTGGATTTAACTCCTTCTCTTTCCGTTTTTCTTTTTTAGTTCACGCTGCGCGCCCTTTGGGCGCTTGGGTGCCGTCCGTTATGTGACCGTGACACCGCGTCGCGGACGGCTTAGCGTGATGTGACG